>JBEPUJ010000196.1:0-1511 GCA_041691575.1 Terriglobales bacterium | reverse complement strand
GACGCGTCGAGATGGCAGATGGTGCCGGTGGTTATCTGCTTCACATTCGGAGTGGCGCGTTGTAGACGAGCGGCATCGTTCTCGGTGGCGAGATCGCCCACCAGCGCTGCGACGCGGTGAGTGTGTGAAAGGCCAGCGAGAAGTTTTTCAAGGAATGCCGTCTTCCCCGAGCCCGGGCTGGAGACGAGACCGATGACGCAGATGTTGTGCTGCTGAAAACGTTCGCGCAGTGAGCGCGCCAGCAGATCGTTCTGCTTCATGACCTTCGCGCGGACCTCCACCATGCGTGTATTCATGCAGCCACCTCCAGTGAGGCCACTTCCATCTCGCGGCCGGTAAGAATCTCCGGCGTCGGCGTCAAACACACCGGGCAGCAAATCTGATAGACCGATGGCGGCGTGCGTTCCTGTTCGCAGAGTGGGCAATAAACCAGCAGCGGCACCGTCTCAATGACAAGGTGCGATCCCTGGAGTGGCGTGCCTTCGCAGGCGAGCGAGTAGGCGAAGAGGAGAGCATTCTTGTCTACGCCGGCGAAGATGCCCAGGCGCATATTAACGGTCTCCACGTCCAGGCAGCCTCGGCTTGCGCACTCCTCGATGATTTGATCGATCATACTGATGGCAATCGAGAGCTCGTGCATAGGCTCCTTACATGGAGCGGATCTTCATATAACGCATGAGATCCGGAGCCGTCATGACTCCGACGACGATGATGATTAAACCGACTGCTCCCAAGATAATTTTCCCTGTCATTGGCTTTCCTCCGTTACTTTTCATCACTGAATTACCGTATTACCCCAATTTCCTGCAGCTGTGGTCTCATTTCACCTGCCCTGATCTTTGCTACTAACTCTTCCACCATATTGGATGCTTCTTCGACAGCAGCGAGCACTCGTTCGGACAGGCCCATGCGACCGTCAAGTTCATCGCCAAAGTCATTGGGCTGGCAGCCGACGACGAAGACGGGTCCCAGGATGGGCCCCATCGTAAGGGCGAGATTGAGCACACGGACGGGATCCATGCCGTGTGGATTCATCTCCATGCCGGGTGCCGCGGGATCTCCCATGCGCGAGAGATCTGGTTCGACAATGTAGAGAGTGCCGGGTGCATCGTTACGCGGGAGGGCGTCAACGAGGATGACGGCGTCCCAGGGCTCGAGCAAGGCGTAGGCGAGATCGAAGCCGCGGATACCATAGTCCTTTACGAATACGTCGGGTGATAGCGTGCGGCAGGCGAGCGAACGGGCAACCTCGACGCCAAAGCCGTCATCGCCGAGGAAGATGTTGCCGACGCATGCGACGAGGATTCTGCCCAGTTGGCTTGAAGAGTTCATACGAACTCTCCTTCGTTGACGGGCTCGACCTCTTCGGGCGAATAGAAGAAGCGGTGACCGGGTTGGCGCATCATACCGAACTCTCGGCCGGGATCGTCATCGAGTACAACGGCGAACTGTACCTGATCCTCGAAGTCCTGCTCAATGGCTTCGATGATGGCGACCTTGCCCTTGAGAGC
>JBEPUJ010000195.1:0-1514 GCA_041691575.1 Terriglobales bacterium | reverse complement strand
CGCCGTCGTCCGCGCGTCACTATCGTTTGGTAAATCCGTGGAACGTTCTGCCTGTGTAAGGACCAGTAAAACGTTCCTCCCCGCCCGCAGGCTAGGGCCGCCGACGGCTATGCCCAGATAACTTTCACACAGCCCTGGGACCGAACATGTCAGACGGCGAGGGCGTTTCTCGCTGGCCTGCCGCCGCGTAGCTGTCCCACCTGAGGCGTGCTGCGGGGGCGGCGGGATCGAATTCACGATGAAGCAGCTCGACCGCGGATTGAATTTTAACAGTACCGGACGACCGGGAGACCAGCAGTGGAAACGAACCTACCGTGAGCTCCCCATCGCGGGAACGTGTTGCAGAGAACCATTACCGTCAACCTCAGCAACATAAGTGCCAGAAATTTGAGGTTGGTGATTTCGTTATCATTTATGGCGGTCGAGGCCTCGAGAAACCGTCCGGTGGAGAAATCGAATTCACGATGCCGAGGCTGCGTAGAGCGGACCAAACGACTACTCGTCCGGAGGCTCCTCTTTATCTACAGGTGCGCTCCGTTCGGACTTCGGCGGAAATACCAGGATTACGAGCCCGGTGACGATTACGACAGCAATTATGATTCTTACGGATAGGGGCATTGGGCACCCACTTCAGAATGAAAAATCAAGATCTCTAAAACATGGCAGCTCGGCCGCTTGTCTCTCGCATCACCTGGGGAGTGCCGTGTTGCCACGTACCTTTCAGAAAGCCTACCGATCTGGCGCCCAGACGTCAAAGCGGGCGAAGGCCGACGATGGCTATGTCCGCGGGGCTTTTCGCAGCCTCAAGAGCAAACAATGCTCGAGGCGGTGGCGATTGCAGCCCGAGAGTTACTGCCTCGCGATTGACTATGACGCCCACGACCGCAGACGCGATAACCAACCGGTCCAGAATTCGCTTTAATCTTCAATCGTTCGTTGCCAGCACTCTTGTCAATTATGCTGGAGCTTACTGCCGCACTCGGAAATGCCAATGAAGCGCACGCCATCGTTCGTCATTCAGCAACTCGCTTTATTCACTGATGCGCTATCCAAGCACGTCTCATCCGTCAGCCTTACATCAGTCATAAGAATAGCAGAACGCTCGGTTGCGTTTGAGAAACTAAAGGTTGCCGACCCTGGACGGGCGCTTAGCGACGACACCGACAGGCATCGATCCGGTTTATCAGAATTGATCTGCCACTGAAGTTCGTCCGGTGGCAATTACAGTTTCTGCGGATCTAACGTGCTTCCACAATTAGGTCAGCACATGCTGGAATTGTCGGGAACACACGTCAGGATCAATACTGTAGGGAACGCTGGGTCTGGGGTTCGCTAAAGCTGCTCCAGCCACTCGGCAACTGACCTCGTCATCGCATTGTCATCGGCCGCTGTCGGAATGGCCAGATCCATCTCTCGAGAGGACGTTGACTCCGACCAATCGACGAAGCCGACCGGAAGTGCGGACCTGCGCGCTGCTTCCAGGATTGGGTGACCGAATAGCGGGGCATCGAAGC
>JBEPUJ010000194.1:0-1516 GCA_041691575.1 Terriglobales bacterium | reverse complement strand
GATCGGCACCATCCTTCCGTCCCGACCTGCAGGCGCGACATGCCGACGCGCGCAGCGGCGGTCAAGGATGGCCCGCCTTCGGGCCACCGCGTTAGCGGCGCGAAGCGTCCTTGACGGCTGCGAGCACGACGGCATGATCGAGTGTGTCGGGGGACCGATCCGCGCTCGGCCGTTATAGTTCGGGCAGCATGCAGGTCAGAACCTTGAGCCGGAAGTAGTCTTCGTTGCGCAGGCCATAGGCGCGTCGTTGGATCACACGGATCTTGTTGTTGATCCCCTCGACAAAGCCGAGGGAGACTTTGTTCTCAGGCTGACAGTATGCGGCAATCCCGTCCCAATGACGTTCGATCATAGCGGCAAACTTTTCATAGGGTTTGAGCCGCTGCCACTTCAGGCTCGCGCGCCAATTTTCGAAGAAGCGTCTGGCCCAGGCCTCACGCTCGTAACTCCAGAGTTCACCGAAGCTCTCCTTCAGCATGTAGGCCGTGTTGAGCCGCTTGTTGGCAGCGAGCAAGGTCTTCAGTGCTTTCTTGCCGTCGAGCGTGAGGTTCTCCCGCCGCGAGAGCAAGGTGTATTTCTGGCCCTTGATGTACCGCCGGTCACGGCCTACGAGCCGTGCGTACTCGCTCTTGCGAACCGTATCGAGGGCCTCGCCGAGGTGGCGCATGATGTGGAACTTGTCGAATAAAATGGCGGCTTTCGGCGCATGTGCCTGCGTTGCCAGCCGAAACGGCTTCCACATGTCCATGACGGCTAGCCGGATGCGCGCGCTCTTCTTGTCGCCAAGCCAGGCATAGAACTGCGCCATGCTGGCTTCCGATCGGTCCTTGCCGCCAAACCAGATCGGCCGACGTCGCAACAGGTCGCTCACCACGATCCGATAGGTATGGCCCTTGCGGATCGCAATCTCATCGATCCCGATCACCAGCGGGCCCGGCGTGCCCGCACGTGCGAGCTGGGCTTCCATGTATTGCATCTCCAGCGCCTTGACGGTGTGCCAGTCGAGCGCCAGTTCTTTCGCCACGTCCGAGATCGAAGCCTGCCGACAGCGTCGTCCGACAAAATACGCAAAGCGCTTCGTGTAGAGCGGATTGTCCGCCAGGAAGTCGAGCCGCTCGCGCTTCACCTTGCCGCAGTTGCGGCATTCGATGCGCCGCACCTCCAGCTCCAGGAATATCCGCGTGTCACCACACGACAGATCGCGCACCCTGCGCACCTTGCGATCGTACCAGCCCAGCCGCACACGACCACAACATCCGCATGCTGTTTTTTTGAGCGCCGCTTCAGCGTGACTATGCGTGCCTTCGGATCACCGAAAATCCCGCGCACAACGGGCTTGGCGCGGAAGCCACCAAACGAATACGTATCCCAAATGCGCCGCCGGCGCTTCGATGTTCTTGCCATCCATCATTTGTGTCAGATTTCGAGCCAGGCAAAAAGGCAAGATGTCCCCGAAATAGCTCGATTTGCCGTCGCTTCAGCTCCTAAAATTACCCACTCGATTCCACGAAGACCC
>JBEPUJ010000193.1:0-1519 GCA_041691575.1 Terriglobales bacterium | reverse complement strand
CGAATGGCACTTACTTAAGCCTCTTTGGATGTCCAAACCGTCGAATTTTTTCGCGAGCGATGGCGCGTGGTTGAGTGAGCAGTGGCAACGGTTTAGGCCTTCGTTTGACGGCTCGGGGTTCGATTCGTCCGGGCCTTTGGCCGACGCGGCGCTGTGCAATCAGGGCCAGCAAGCGTTCGATCTGCAATTCGTCGGGAGGCAGGCCGCGCTGGCTCCACGCCAGCCACAGTTGCATGCTGTGTTTGAAGCTCAATTGGCGTGGCAGAACGTCCGCCCATTTGGCTGAGCGCAGCATCAGCAACCGGATGAGGTTGTAGGCAAGCAGGCCGATGCACCACTGCTTTTCGTTCATCGATGGTGTCTTGCAGACCAGGCGATCCAACCCCAACGTGGTCTTGATGTTGCGTAAGTCCAACTCGACGTTCCAGCGCTGTGCATACAACGCTTTCAGGCCTTGCGCACTGCCGTGAGCTGGCGCCAGCAAGCTGCTGACAAGCACTTTGGAGCCCACGCGGGCTTCGCGCAATTGCATGGTCTCGGGTACTTCATCGAAGTCTTCCTGACTGAGCCAGTGTGGCTTCTCTACAGGCTTATTCCACACAACCACGTGATCGACCGTGCCCAGTTGCTGGCCTTTACGGAAGTCAGTGCGCCGCCGCTGGTGTTGCTGGAACACGACATCAGCACCACGCGCCCGCAGCAGAGCGATCATGACGTAGGAGCAGTAGTAACGATCGGCGAGAAGAATGTCGCCCGCGGCGATGTTGGGCAGCAACGTGTGGAACAGTGCGTGCTCGCTACCTTCCTTTCCGGCCTGAGGCCCCAGTGCGGTATCCAAGACGGCGCCGGTGCCCAGGCACAATAGGGCGACCACCCGAGCGACAGGGAACCCCAGGCCTGGCTGCTGGGTGCGCGGCTGCGGGTAACGCCACTGGTTGTCGGTGGTATCGGGCATCGTGATGGTGGTGCCATCCACTAGCTTCACAGCGCGCCCCTGCCATCGCCATGCAGCAGAGGCTTCGCCCGTAAGCCAGTTGCCGGTGTGCTGCAATAACGAGCGCACCATGGTCAACGGCAAGCGCTGCCGCGCCTTGCAATACGCACCCGTGGCCGTACTGCACGGTGACAAATCGTTGGCGATCCGTTCCACGACGTGGCGGTCTATCGTCGCCTGACACGAAGCGTCGCTGTTCAAGGTCTGAGCCATAAACAGCGCCAACGTTGTCGTCGGTGGGAACAGCCGTTCACGATGTGCGGGCAACTGCTCATCGACGACGTCCAGCAAATCAGGATCGGTCAACACGTTGAAGAAGTCGTAGGAGTGAATAGCCCGCGAACGCTGTCGGATACGGTGACGTTGCGGCCGACTCGATCGGCAATTAATGTTCATGGCGGCTGGCGGCCTCGTGGGCCATCTGTTTGGGTCGGACCAACAGTTTGCCCGGCCGCCAGCCGCTCTTTCAAATCAGCCACTTGGCGCTAGCGGCGCGGGAATGTGCCGCTTAAGTAAGTGTCATTC
>JBEPUJ010000192.1:0-1520 GCA_041691575.1 Terriglobales bacterium | reverse complement strand
TAGCGCCTTCGTTAGTTGCGACAGGCGTTAGACAGTATTTGGAGATTACGTGTCATCTGTTTCAGTCAAGGAGGGCTTGCCCAATCCGCTAGGCGCGCATTGGGACGGCCGTGGAACGAATTTCGCGATTTTTTCTGCCAACGCCCTAAAGGTTGAGGTCTGCCTTTTCGATGCATCGGGAAACGAAACCCAACGAATCGAATTGCCCGAATACACTAACCAGGTATTTCATGGATATCTGCCCGATGTCGGTCCCGGCACATTTTACGGCTATCGCGTCCACGGACCTTACGAGCCGGCCGAAGGCCACCGCTTCAATCCCAACAAACTGTTACTCGATCCTTACGCACGCGCCCATGCGGGAGACCTCAAGTGGAATCCCGCGGTTTTCGGCTACAAGATGGAAACCGGCGACGACGCCACGTTCGACGAGCGTGATAGCGCACCTTTCATGCCCAAATGCGTCGTCGTCGATCCCGGCTTCGACTGGCAGGGCGAAGCTGGCAGGTTGAGTATCCCTTGGGATGAAACGGTCATCTATGAAGCCCACGTCAAAGGTTTCAGCAAACTGCACCCCGGTCTCGAGGAAAAGCTGCGCGGCACGTATGCAGGGTTTGGGGGCCAACCAATTGTCGATTATCTCAAAGAGCTCGGCGTCACCTCTGTCGAACTTCTGCCGATTCATACTTTCATCAATGACAGTAATTTGCTGGAGAAGAAGCTCACGAATTATTGGGGCTACAATACCATCGGCTTCTTCGCGCCCGATCCCCGCTATGCGTCTGACGTTCCGAACAGTCTCCGAGAATTCAAGGAAATGGTGGCTCGCCTCCATGCGGCTGGTCTCGAGGTCATCCTAGACGTCGTCTACAATCACACGGCCGAAGGCAATGAACTCGGGCCAACCCTGTCATTTAAAGGGATCGATAACGCAAGTTACTATCGTCTGCTGCCGGACAAGAAGCGCTACTACATCAACGACACGGGAACGGGAAATACGGTCAACCTATCCCATCCGCGCGTCATCCAGATGGTCAACGACAGCCTGCGCTATTGGGTTGAGCACCTTCACATTGACGGCTTTCGCTTCGATCTTGGGACGATTCTGGCGAGAGAGATCTACGGCTTTGATGAGCAGAGTGGATTCCTCAAATCGGTGGATCAAGATCCGGTGCTGACGTCGGTTAAACTTATCGCAGAGCCTTGGGACTGCGGACCTGGCGGTTATCAGGTCGGGGGCTTTCCGCCGGGGTGGGCGGAGTGGAACGACAAGTTTCGCGACGTCGTGCGAGATTTTTGGCGAAGCGAAGCGTCTGTCGCGGAGTTGGCGCCCCGCATTTCCGGGTCCGGCGATCTCTTCAATCATCAGGGCCGGCGAGCCTGGGCCAGCGTGAATTTCGTCACCGCACACGACGGATTTACGCTCAACGATTGGGCCAGCTATAACGACAAACACAACGAAGCGAATGGCGAAAATAACAAGGATGGCAGCTCCAGCAACCGATCCTGGAATTGTGGTG
>JBEPUJ010000191.1:0-1525 GCA_041691575.1 Terriglobales bacterium | reverse complement strand
CTCGCCGTCGGGAGGCGTCGCGTGTGACCCGCATGTTGGGCCTTTTGCGTGCTCAGATGTTGTCCCGAACTCAGTGGAAGGTTGCGGTGGCGACACCGGCTGGAATCGACGTTATCCGGCTTTGGCTTGGTCGACAAGAGACTGATCCCGAGAGGGTTCATCCAACGCGGCCTTGAGCATCCACAGATGTCGGTAGCCCATGATCCGACGGAACCCTTGTGAGATCGCGTCGAGCGCGGCGGAAGCCCAGCGTAATGCCATTGCCCCGCTTTGCCAGTGCTTCACCCGACGCACGCGGTCGCGAAGCGCCGAATGGCCGTTGTCGATCAAGTTCGTCGTCCCCAGGCAGCGACGCAGTTCGCCCGGAAGGCCAAGGCGATTGATCGTGAACATCTCTGCAAGTCCTTCTCTCAAGGAACTCGCCGCGCCGGGCCATGCTCGTTCGAGCCAGCCCGCGTATTGCTCGAGCTTCGCCATACCCTCCTTCATGTCGAGTTTGAACACCGCCTTGAACGTGGAGCGGGCCTGGTCGTGCTGATCCTCGGGAAGGTGGCCCAGCACGTTGCGGAGCTTGTGATTGCGGCACCGCTGCACGGGGGTCTTGTCGCCGAAAACCTGGTCGATCGCCTTCCGCAGGGCTTTGGAGCCGTCGATCACGAACAGGCGGCGACGCCGGGGATCAAGACCGCGCTTGGCCAGGTCTTCCAGGAGTGACGAAGCGACCACGGCGTTCTCCGTGGCCCCTTCGCGGATTCCCAGAACGTGCTTATGTCCTTGATCGTCGACGCCCACGGCGCAGATCACGTGGTAGGGGCCGAGCTGGATCCCGTCGATCCAGACGGCCAGGATGTCGAGTTGGGAGAAGTCGCGCTCGGCGAGCTCCTTGAGCAGGCGTTCTCCGGCGTCGATCGTCTCGCGGGAGACCTGGCTCTTGGAGACGCCGACCGTCTCGGCCATCTCGGGGATCACATGTTCATAACGTCGTGTCGACACCCCCGCGATCAGGATTTCGAGCATCCGATCGGCCAGGCGACCGTTGGCCCGCATCGCCTCGTAGGCGGGGATTTCGACCTCTCCCGGCTCTCCCGGCTTGGGATTCTTCCGCCTGAGCCTGGGCTTGTCGATCCTCAGTTCGCGTTCCTTGAGGGCAACCCGTCCCTTCTGCGAGCCGTGATAGGCGATGTCGCGGTCGGACTTCTTCCCCTGCTGCTTGGGTCCCGCGACCTGAGCGGCGCTCATCAGGAGTACGGCTTCGATGGTGGCGCGTCCCATGACGTTGATGAGGTCATCGATGGCGACCTGCGCGTTCTCGATGAGGTCGAGCATGGGGAGCAGAAGTTGGCCGTCCTTGGCCAGGACTTGGGCAAGGTTCGTGGAATCAAGGGTTGCGCGGGTGTCCTGGTGGGTCAAGACGTGATAGGGTTCAGACATCGGTGGTGGCTCCTGTGCAAGGGCTTTTTGACAACCCGATGATACGTCATCATCGAGCGCCGAAGCCGCCACCGATTTTTCAACCTTCCACTAC
>JBEPUJ010000190.1:0-1526 GCA_041691575.1 Terriglobales bacterium | reverse complement strand
TGAGCACGCAAAAGGCCCAACATGCGGGTCACACGCGACGCCTCCCGACGGCGAGTCGCCTCGTCGGGGGCATCGCCGAAGAGCACATGGCGGATGTCGCGGTTGCGGAAGCCGCAGACCAGCCACTCGCCACGAGCGACAGCTTCCAAGAGCTTCGCATCGTCCGCAGCCAGCGGGTTCAACGCCCGGTGGCGACGCCCCGCGACCTCAACCGGCCGGCAGAGTTTACCGACCACCCGATTCAGGGGAACCTCCGGAGACACCGTCCCCAACGCTTCCAGGTAGCGGTCGTTGGAACCCTGTGACAACTCCGCGCGGCGGCTCATCTCCACAACGCTTTTACGCATCGGACGCCATTGGCACGGACCTGCCGGGTCGTCCGCTATCCTTCGGTAGCTCTTCAGACCCTTGACGTCGTTGAGCGTCGTCTCGACCCGAAGCACCGACCCTTGCTTGTCGTAGAGTTTGACCGTGTTTTTGCCGGCCCGATGCTTGATCCGCACTCCCTCGGGCCGGTGCTTCAGGTCGCTCGTGACCTCGTCTTTCAGAGTTGCCGGCACCTGCCCCGAGGCAGTCAACCGCCGTCCCAGGAACCGCAGCACGTCTTCGCTGCGGAAGCACTCGATGCCCCGACGAATCAGTTGCGGGTAGAGTTCGGCCAAGGTCTCCGAATCCCGGAACGCCAGGTCGGTGGCCCACTCCGTCTGGTCGGCGGTCCAGTAGTAGTGCTCCTCCGGCAGCCAGAGCCGACGCGGCGGGAGCACCCGCTTCATCAACCGATCCAACTCGGCCTCCCAGTTGATGCGCGACTGACGGTCGGCCAGTTTTTGGGCACGCGCGAAGTTCTCGATCCAGGTAAAGCAATTGTCCCGCTTCTGATAGCCGATGCCTTTTTTGTCGAACTCCCGAGCGAGCCACTCCCGGCCGTTGAGCACGACGTGGGCGTTGAACGGGAACCAGGACTGGAGCCTCAGTCCGGTCAGCCCGAACCGTTGGTCGTGGAAATAGAAATAGTAATGCAGGCACTTGCGGGGCCGCCGTCGCAAGTCGAGACAATGGGTTTTGGAGTTCCGGAAGACATCGTAAGAGACACAGGTTTCCAGCGTGCTGAAAGTGCACACCAGGCCGCTGGAGGCGACGCCATCGCGTTCCAGATGTTGCTGGACCAAGGCTTCCTTGTTGGTGTAGCCGGCGAGGTACTGCACCGGACGTCCCCCCTCGGCGGCCTTGGTTTCGAGTGTGTCACGGAGTTGTGCGGTACGGTGCTCGGTGTACTTGCGGAAATCCTTGAGCGGGACGCGTGCCGCTTCAAGCCAATGGAAGAAGCTTCCGACGTTGCTCAGTCGCGGCAACGTGCCACGCACGCGAATACGGTCGAATCCGCTGAGAACCCCTAGCACCTTGAGGCCGAGCCGTTGTAGAAAAGATGTCATGGTGTTGCTCTCTGGTGGGTGAGGCTGTGAGAAACCGTCACCTTACCGGAGAGCAACACCTATTCCATTTGGTTGCGGCTTTGCCGCGCTACG
>JBEPUJ010000189.1:0-1534 GCA_041691575.1 Terriglobales bacterium | reverse complement strand
TTCTGGCACGGATCGCCGGGCATCCTGTTCAAAGGCTCGACGAACTGCTGCCCTGATGGTGTGGACGCTCCTCGACTCCAAAGCGAAACTGAAGCTCCACAAAGGAGATTGAAATGAAAATCGCTACGATCGGAATCGACATCGCCAAGAACGTCTTTCAGATTCATGGCGTGGGCGCAGCCGGCAAAGTCATAGTATCGCGTCAGCTACGCCGGCAACAGCTTCTTCCTTATCTGCAACAATTGGCTCCTTGCCTGGTAGGTATGGAGGCGTGCCCGGGCGCCCATCATTGGGCGCGTCAGATCGCGGCTCTCGGCCACGATGTCCGGTTAATGCCGCCTCAATACGTTAAGCCCTACGTCAAGCGACAGAAGAACGATGCTGCCGATGCCGAGGCAATCTGTGAAGCTGTGACTAGGCCGACGATGCGGTTTGTCGCGGTAAAGACAGAAGAGCAGCAAGCGGTTCTGATGCTTCACCGGACACGCGAGTTACTCATCCGTCAGAAGACGATGTTGATCAATTCCCTTCGTGGCCAGTTGGGAGAGATTGGCATCGTCGCGCCTCAGGGCAGAACAGGGTTAGCGGAATTGGTGAGACTCGTCGGCAACGAGCAGACCCGCTTGCCGGTCATCGCGCGGCAGGCGCTGCTGTCGCTTGTTGGTCAGATCAAGGAAGCCGTCGGTCGCCTCACTGTCATGGATCAGAGGATCGTGCAATGGCATCGGTCGAACAAGATCAGCCTCCGACTCGAAAGCATTCCAGGCGTGGGTCCGATTACCGCCTCGGTCATTGCGGCGTCCCTAGTTGACGGCAAGCAGTTTCGAAATGGGCGGCAGTTCGCAGCTTGGCTCGGCTTAGTACCGCGCCAAAGCTCGACAGGTGGTAAGGCTCGCTTGGGGAGAATTACCAATGGGGCGACAGTTACATTAGAAAGCTGCTTGTCGTCTCATCTTGTGCTCTGATCCGATACGCACGCAGCAAATCGCCATCCGTGAGCTGGCTTGCTATCCTATTGGTACGTCGGCCCGCCAAGATCGCCGCGGTCGCAATGGCGAACAAAACAGCGCGGATCATCTGGGCCGTGATCACGCAGGAACGTGAGTTTCGACCAGTTGCTCCAGTAGTCGTAGCATGATCACGAATTGACGAGGTTGCAGGTGGATGTGACTTGATGGCAGACCGGTCGTGCCGGGAACCGACCAGACCCGTCCAATTCCAGGCGCTTCAAAGCGCGCTGCTTTGATTGGGAGTTGGTTCGCGGACTTCATCGGGGCCAGCGGCCGTGTCTCGGCTGCATCAAAGGGCCGAATACATGACCGCACCCGACCAGTACGCCGTCAGAAAAATCCCTTGCACATCGAGGAGCGTCCATACATGGAATTGGCCCAGCCTCAAACGGCACGTCGATCAAGCCGCTTGAGCCGGAGCGACCGACATGCGGTCCTCACCGGATGCTAACCCTCGTCATCGGGTGTTGTTGGGATCTTGCGTTGCGTCGATCGGTGTTGACCTAATGCCCGGCACGCCCGTC
>JBEPUJ010000188.1:0-1537 GCA_041691575.1 Terriglobales bacterium | reverse complement strand
AAGGGCCCCCGCCCGAGAACACGAGCAGGGACCCCTAGGGAGTGCGGTCGCCTAGCAGGCTGTTGAAATTCTCCTCGACTGACGGACATGGTATTCTACCGTCCTTGCGTGGTTTCTTTCACCGCAAGGACGCACGGTCATGGCACTGGGTAAGCGCAAACACGAACAGCAGTCCGCTTGGGTGGCGACGACGGATTTACCCAAGTCTCCCGGCCATCCGTTTTACAAGCAACTGAACAAGCTGCTTGCCGAAGCCGGTTTCGACGAATGGCTGGAAGCTCTGTGCGCGCCTTACTACTCGGCCGACCAGGGACGTGACTCGATCCCGCCGGGCGTGTACTTCCGCATGGTTCTGGTTGGCTACTTCGAGGGTATCAGCTCGCAGCGGGGTATCGCCTGGCGGTGCAGCGACAGCCGTTCGTTGGCGGAATTCCTGGGCCTGCCGGTCCAGGAGGAGACGCCCGACCATTCGAGCTTGTCGCGGATTCACGGTCGCCTACCGCTGGAAGTGCATGAGGCGATGTTCGTGTTTGTTTTGAAGGTTGCAGCGCAGAAGAAGCTACTGGCCGGCAAGACGGTGGCCATCGACTCAACGATGCTCGAAGCCGACGCGGCCATGAAGAGCATCGTCCGCCGGGCCACGGGCGAGGACTGGAAAACGTACCTGCGTGGCTTGGCCGCGGAGGCGGGTATGGAAAACCCGACTGACGAAGAGCTGCGGCGTTTCGACAAAACCCGCAAGGACAAGAAAGTCTCGAACGACGAGTGGGTCTCGCCGAACGATCCGGATAGCCGCATTGCCCGCATGAAAGACGGCACGACCCACATGGCGTACAAGGCGGAGCACGTGGTCGATCTGGACACGGATCTGGTGCTCTCGGCAGTGATCTACGAGGCCGATCGAGCCGACACCGAGACATTGGCTGAGAGTGTGGTGCAGGCACAAATCAACGTGATTCAAGCCGAGAATCCGGCGAACATTGAAGAAGCAGTGGCCGACAAGGGCTACCATGCGGCCCAGACGTTAGCGGCCGTCAATGAGACGTTGGGAGTCCGGACGTACATTCCGGAACCCAAGCGCAAGAAGCCGTGGAAGTGGAGCCAGCGGTCCGCGGCCGAGCGTCGAGCGATTACGGCCAACCATCGGCGTGTGCGTGGCGCGCGGAGCAAGAAACTTCAACGACGACGTAGTGAGTTGATCGAACGAAGCTTCGCCCACGTGTGCGAGACGGGCGGCGCCCGTCGCTGTTGGTTGCACGGGATGCTCAAAGTGTCCAAACGATATCTACTCCAGGTTGCGGCTCGGAACCTGGGCTTGATCATGCGCAAGCTGTTCGGAATGGGAACGCCGAGAGGCTTACAGAACGAAGGTGACCTTGCGCTGCTTCTGTATCTTCTGACAACGACGCTCAGGAACCTTCTCGCCGCCCTTCTATCCATGGCGTGCCAATCACGGTTGTCATGTCGGCACGAGCGTCAGTTGCCGAGCGACGTCGCGCGAGCTCGCTGGAAACCGACATTTTCAACGGGCTGCTAG
>JBEPUJ010000187.1:0-1540 GCA_041691575.1 Terriglobales bacterium | reverse complement strand
CGCTTTTGCCCTGAGCTTTCGGGCCACTGCTGGTGATGGTGTTGTACTGCTGTTGCGTACTGCGTGTCAGTGCTGCGCGGGTACAACGAATGTCAGACTGCATTTCCGTAACCGGTCTTGTTGAGTCGATGTTGCCGACTCGGACCTATGTATAAACCGCACCCGAAGACCTCGTTCGTTCATCGGACTGTCCGGGACCCGGGGATCGGCCGAAGCACCGTTTGGACGTCCATCTAGTTAGTCAGGTTCTCTCCGGGGTGGTCTGACCTGTTGTCTACCGTATCGCGCTGACGATGAATCGAAACTCTGTTTCTAGGCGGCGTGGATGGTGTGGGTCTGTTGATGCATCCGATGCTGTAGGCAGGCGTGCGGATCGTAGTCCACGGCGTGGGCCAGCATCGCCCAGATCTGCCGCGCATGTTTGTTGGCGATGGCCACGATCACCTTGCCGAACGGCATGCGCCCGTCCAGTGAGCGTATCCATCGTTGTTCTGGCGTGGCCTTTTCGGTGGCCACGGCCTTGGCCCGTTGCAGACTGCTGCGCGCGCCCTGGATCAGCAGCGTGCGCAGGTACGCATCGCCGCGACAGCTGATCTTACCCAAGCGTGCCCGCCCGCCGCTGGAGTGCTGGGTTGGCACCAGACCCAGCCAGGCGGCCATCTGCCGACCCTGCTTGAACTCGCGCGCGTTGCCGACCGTGGCCACCGCCGCATCGGCGGTGATCGGTCCAATGCCGACTAGGGCGCGTAGCCGCACACACCGCTCGTCCTCGCGCGCGTGAGTCTGGATACGTGCATCGCACGCGTCGATGCGCTCGCGCAACTGCGCCCAGTGGGCGGCCAGATCACGCAACAGTTCCTTCAACTGCGCCGGTAACCGGACCTGCGCCTCCAGATCACCCAGCACGCGACGCAGCGCCAGCTCGCTCTGCGCCACGATCACCCCGAACTCGGCCATCAGGCCACGTATCCGGTTGCCGATCGCCAGGCTTTCCACTTTGTAGCCTTCACGCACCCGGTGCCAGCACAATCGCACCTGCTGCTCAACCGTCTTGACCGGCACGAAGCGCATGTTGCCCTGGCGTGCTGCCGTGGCAATCGCCTCGGCATCGTTGCGGTCGTTCTTGGCCGCCCGACTCTTGCGAAACGGCTTGACCAACTGCGCGGCGATGATGCGTGGCACCAGGCCGTATTCCAGACAGCACCGTGCCCAATAATGGGCACCGCTGCACGCCTCCATCGCCACCACCGTGCCGGCAGGCACTTGGGCCAGCCACAAGCCAAACGGCTCACGCCGCATATCCTGTCGCCGCAGCACATGGCCGGGCCCATCCACCGCGCACGTCGAAAACGCTTTCTTTGCCAAGTCCACGCCGATGGTTATAGTGTTCATGGAGACTTCCTCTTCTGCTGACGGTTGTGAAAAACCATCATGGCCTTCGAGGCCCTACGAAGCAGGAAGTCTCTTTTTACTCATTCATGCCGACCGCCGGGGTCGGGTTATTCACGAGCAATCGTCCCTGAGTGGCGGCGGCTTAATT
>JBEPUJ010000186.1:0-1544 GCA_041691575.1 Terriglobales bacterium | reverse complement strand
ACCCCGCCACGCTCCAGCCAGGCCGCCATCTCAGGCGAGAAGCTGGGCGTGATCGGGATATCGAAGCCGCCGTAGGCATATAGCAACGCCGGTGCCTGACCATCAGCCGCCAGATCCCGGTGCCTGGTCAGGAACATCGGCACCTTGGTGCCATCCGCTGAGTCGGCGAATACCTGTTCGGTGAGGTAGCTGCCCGGATCGATGGCAGTAGCCGCCCGCTCGATGATCTCCGTCTGGCCGGTGGACAACCGGTGCGACCAGATCGAGCCCGGGTCGGTGAAGGTCGTGGTGGCAAAGTGCACGAGGTCGGACTGCGCGCGTCCGGTGAGCGCCCAGTTCAGGTGCGGGTCAAGGCTTAGCGAGGCAATACCAGGCAACGGGATGTCGCGAACGTGACCGCCGTCGATGGCGTGGACGCGCAGGACGGAGCGAGCGTCTTTGAGGTAATGGCAGACGAAATAGCCTCCGAAGAACCAAGCATTCACCAGCGTGTCCGGCGCCTCGCCAATGATCTCGCGCCAATTTTCCCGGCCAGGCTGGTCCAGGTCCACGGCGACAAGCCGCTTGCGTTCAGCTCCGTAGTCTGTGACCAGGTAGAAGGTCGCTCCCGCGTTCGATACCACCTGGTTGGACGACTCGAAGTCCCCGACCAGCGCCGACCAGGTCCCCTCCGGATCGCGCAAGTCCAGGACGAACAGCTGGTTCTCGAAGACGGAACCCTTCATGACAGTAATGATCAGGAACCTGCCGTCGTCGCCGACTTCCGCGTAGGGAATCCAGTCGGGCTCCTCCGGTGCGCTGAAGACAAAGCTCATCGTCGGCCTGCGGCTTCCCGAGGCGGTGCAGGAAAATCCGCCCTGGCGCGTTGGACTCTAGGTATTCAGCACCGACTGCGGTCGGCTGCATTGAGCAGTAGTAGAAGCCCGATCCGTCGGCGCGCCAGGCGCCCCGGCAGAACTTCGACCACTCGATCACGTCATCGAGGTCGCGGCCGGTCGCCACATCCCGGATACGCCAGGTCATCCAGTCGGAGCCACCGTCGCTCGTCGCATACGCCAGGAGCGAGCCATCATCGCTGACATCTGCCGAGCTCACCGCGGTGGTGCCGTCCCCCGACAGCGTGTTGGGATCCAGCAACGGACGGGCCGAACCACCGGGCTCGTCCAGCAGGCAAAGCACAGGCTGCGCGTCCAAGCCTGGGTTGCGGAACTGGAACCACCGGCCGCCCCGTTCGAACGGCACGGTCAGCTTCGGATAATCCCACATGGCAGTGACCAGCGCCCGGATCGACTCCCGCGCCGGGACAGCGGCCAGGAAGCCCTCGGTGACCTCGTTCTGCGCCACGATCCAACGGGCGGTTTCCGGATCGGAGGTCGTCTCGAGCCATCGGTAGGGGTCCGGCACCTGCTCACCGTGGTAATCGTCGACGTCGCTGTCCATGCGAGACTGTGGGTAATGACGCACGTTCACACCTCCGGACTGCGCCGCGCACAGCTATGGGAGTCTGCCCTGACGGACAGGTGGGCCGCTGGGGCTGCCCCGCT
>JBEPUJ010000185.1:0-1551 GCA_041691575.1 Terriglobales bacterium | reverse complement strand
CTAGCAGCCTGTCGGACTTAATAACCGATTGATGTTGTGAAATGCGATAATGTGAGCAAGTTCACACCGATAGCGAGCCTGCCATGAGCAACTTCCGCCCGATAGACCGCATGACCGGATTTCTGCTGCCGCCCTCGGTGGACGAATGGTTACCCGAACGACATCTGGCGCGCTTCGTGGTAGAGGTGATCGAGAAACTTGATCTGTCCAGGATGACCCGCGCCTATCGGGGATCGGGCTCGGCGTCCTATCACCCGGCGATGCTGCTTGCGCTCCTGGTATACGGCTACGCCACGGGCGTCTTCTCCAGCCGCAAGATTGAATGCGCGACCTTTGACTCGGTTGCCTTCCGCTTCATCGCTGCCAACGACCACCCTGATCACGACACCATTGCCACCTTTCGGCGCCGGTTTCTCAAGGACATCGAGCGTCTCTTTGTCGAAGTGCTGATGCTGGCACGGGAGATGGGCATGCTCAAACTCGGCACGGTAGCGCTCGACGGCACCAAGATTCACGCCAATGCCTCCCGCCACAGCGCGCTGTCGTATGAGCACGCTGGCAAGCTCGAAGCACAGTTGAAGCAGGAAGTGGCCGAGCTGCTCGCTCTGGCGGAATCCGAAGACCGGGCGGACGTGCCTGACGGGATGTCTATTCCGGAAGAGCTGGCGATTCGCGAAGCGCGCCTTGCGCGCATTCAAGAGGCCCGTGCCACGATCGAAGCGCGCGCGCAGGAGCGCTTCGATCAAGAGCTTGCCGAGCATGCAGCGAAGATGGCCGCACGCGAGGAAAAGGCCCGGGCCACCGGAAAGAAACCCGGAGGCCCGCCGCCTGCACCGCCCACGCCTGGCCCCACCATCACCGACCAAGTCAACCTGACCGATGAGGAATCGCGCATCATGAGAGTCGCAGGCGGCGGTTTCGAGCAGTCCTACAACGCGCAGGCGGTGGTGGCAGCCGGGAGCATGCTGGTGGTGGCGCAAGACGTCGTGCAGGACGCCAATGACAAACGGCAAGTTGCGCCGATGGTGCAGAAACTCTCCGCGTTGCCCAAGAGGTTGGGCAAGCCGCAAACCCTTCTGGCTGACAATGGCTATCTCAGCGAGGCGAATGTGAGCCGGTGCGAGGCAGCAAAGATTGCGCCGCTGATTTCCCTGGGCCGTGAGCGCCATCACCTGGGCTGGAAAGAGCGATTCGGGGAAGCCCCACCGCCGCCAGAAAACCCTTCGCCGATGGAGGCAATGGCGCATCGGCTGGCGACAAGAGAAGGCAAACGATTGTATGCTCTGCGCAAGCAGATACCGGAACCAGTGTTCGGTATCATCAAATCGGTGATGGGGTTCAGACAATTCTCCTTACGCGGATTGCACAAGGTCAAAGGCGAATGGAATTTGGTAACGCTGGCTTGGAACGTGAGACGGATGTTTGCCCTCGCCCCTGCCTGAGGGGATGAGACAGATCATCCGCGATTCCAATGGGTCAATCATCGTGAAACTTTAGCCCCTACCAAAGTTTTGCACGCAAATTTCAACCGTCAGTCCGACAGGCTGCTAG
>JBEPUJ010000184.1:0-1556 GCA_041691575.1 Terriglobales bacterium | reverse complement strand
AACCCAAATCAAGACCGACATGCCCACAACGCGGCGGAAGCCTAACCGCTCCGGGACCACATCGAAGCCATCTAAATTGCGACCACACCAAGCTCACCGAACAGGAGTGTTTTTAAAATCTTTCGTGATCTGGGTGTATTCAACGAAAAAAACCTTACGCGGTCTCGGTGAACGACTATAAGTCCCGTTGACATGTCTCAAAACTGCGCAGTCATTACAGTTGCCGCCAGATACCAGTAGCGGCCTGCCCCTGAATTGATTTCATAGCCGCCACGATAAGATTCCTAAACGCAAGGGACGGTATTCGTAGTCGATGTATTACCAAGGAGAGACAAATCTTCATATGCAAACTGATCGACAAAAAATAGTCGAAGCTCTTCGGGAAAAACCGTTGAAGATCTTCGATGTGATGAAGCGGGTCAATATCAAGAACCAAGACGATTGCCAGTCGATGCTGTTGAAGATGCGGGACGACGGCGAAGTTCATTTCGATATTCACAAAGGCGTTTGGCGCGCTGGCTGATCTTGTCTGTTGCTTTTAAATGGAGCATCTGTCCGACCCTGTAATCAGGGCGAAGTCGTGAGACATATCTCGCCGCCCCGACACGAGCCGGACACATGCGGTGTCATGCCGCTACCTGCACCGCTCCTGCAGACGCTCGCACTCCTGCAAGGCACCGTCGCAGGCGTGCGCTTGACCGAACAAAATTGTTGCACAATCTTAAAGGGCCAAATGATGAAAAAGTCGATTCTCTTAGCCGAAGAATCCGGGCCGAAGACATTAAGGCGAGCCGACCGACTTCCCACAGAAGGGTTCGTAACGGTTGTCGATGGTCATTTCAAATCAGAATTTGACACTCTCGACGCTGCAGAAGTAGCGGGTCGAAAGCTGAAGTCGGCTTATCCGATGCTTCAGGTCGAAATCTATGATGCTGCAAACAACGTTCGTTCACTGTTGAAGGGCGAGCCTGACGATCGTACCGTCGAGCACGCAGCTTGAGGACTCGGAACGTCATGTTTGATCGTCCCGAAGCCATCCGCCTTCTTGTCGAGATCGGGTTGAAGGAGAAGGAGAAGGCAGAGTGAAAGGCCGGGAGTGGCCGAGCAAGCTAAACATCCAGATCGGAGTTATTGTAGCTCTGGTCGTTATCATTTGGATCATTCTGCAAGACCCTGCACGCTGGGGCTGAAGGCGAAGAGATGAGCGGCGCCCGGAAAAGCACCGATGCTGGACTCACGAGCGCTGAGCGGAGAACGCTGCGCGAGAGCGAAGCCC
Source organism: Terriglobales bacterium (assembly GCA_041691575.1). GTDB lineage: Bacteria > Acidobacteriota > Terriglobia > Terriglobales > Acidobacteriaceae > Edaphobacter. The sequence goes on along the minus strand of JBEPUJ010000184.1, from coordinate 280 downwards.
ATGAGGCAATGTCGGACCATGCTGATGCCGAGAAGGCCTTTCATGAAAACCTTGAGCGCTTGCGAAGCGCGCGGCTAGCACGCGAGGCTGCGGCTGGTCCGGTGTCTTATCCAGCCGCAGACCTTCCAGATGGAACATCAATCGAAAGCGTCCGATTTTCCACGAGAATTACGAATGCGCTCACCAATGCGGGCATCAAAACGGTTGGCGAAATCCGTCAGGCATCGGACGCGAAATTGCTACGCTTTCAGGGCTTGGGACCGGGCTCAGTCGCTCGCCT
>JBEPUJ010000183.1:0-1565 GCA_041691575.1 Terriglobales bacterium | reverse complement strand
CCCGTAGGGTATCGCAGTAGCGACGGCACTTTCAAGAGCAACAAAGCCGGACATATTACAATAAATGGCAAGCAGCAGAAGCCTGAGTATTCGTCTAGTAACGACTCAATTGTAACAGTCTATAAAGATGGAAGCGCTGGATTCTTGAGCGGAGGGAAAGCCACGATCACAGCCAACTTCGCGGAAGGCTCAATTGCTATTCCACTAGCAGGCTGCGGAAAAACTCACGTTGCCAGGGTTTTTTATAGCGCTAAACTCCACCCATCGCAACTCGGGAGAGAATCATGCGCGGACAAGCCGATCGGCAATTGCCCCTTTTCCACACCTTCGAAGTCGAAGACCGCATCCGCGCCGACCACCCACTCCGCGACATCAAACGACGCGCCGATCGTATCCTCGACGCCCTCCACGCCAAGTTCGAAGCGGCCTACAGCACGACCGGCCGCCCCAGCGTGCCGCCCGAACGGCTTCTCAAAGCCCTCCTCCTCATGGCCCTCTACTCCGTCCGCAGCGAACGTCAATTGTGCGAACAAGTCGACCTCAACCTCCTCTTCCGCTGGTTCCTCGACATGCAACCCAGCGACGACGCCTTCGACGCCACCACCTTCACCAAGAATCGCCAACGCCTGGACACGCATGGCCTCACCAAAGCCTTCTTCGACGCCGTCGTCGCCGAGGCGATCGCGAAAGAGTTGTGCAGCGAGCACTTCAGCGTCGATGGCACCCTCATCGAGAGCTTTGCCAGCGTCAAAAGTTTCCAGCCCAAAGACGCGGCGAACGACAGGGACCAGAATCCGCCCGACGGCAACGGTTTCAAACCCAGCAACCCCGACGTCGATTTTCACGGCCAAAAGCGGACCAACGAGACGCACGAGAGCCAGACTGACCCCGAGGCGAAACTCTATCGCAAGGGGAAGGGGAAAGAGGCGAAGCTTTCGCACATGGGGCACGTGCTCGCCGAGAACCGCAACGGCCTGATCGTGACGGTCGTCGCGACGGAAGCCAATGGCACGGCCGAACGCACGGCGACGCTGGACATGCTCGACGACCTGAAGACGACGCACGACCGCAAGCCCAAGACGTTGGGCGGCGACAAGGGCTACGACGACGGCGACTTTTTTGGGAAACTCGAGGGCCGCAAGATCGAACCCCACATCCCGCTGGTGAAAGATCCCGCGAACCCAAAGACCGTGACGGACAAGAAGCGACTTCCGGGCATTCGGGCGCGTCGTCGGATGAAGCGTCGAATGGTTACGGAAGGGTACCGTTTGAGTCAGCGATGTCGGAAGAAGGTGGAGGAGTGTTTTGGGTGGTTGAAGTCGGTGGCGGGGATGGGTCGAAGCCGAGTAGTGGGTCGATGGAAGTTGCGGCAATTGTTGGAGGTGTCGGCGGCGGCGTTCAACCTGGTGAGGATGCGGCGGTTGGCTCCCGAGGCCGGTTGATGGAAGCGGGAGCAGTTGGATTCGTAAGAATTTCCAAGCAACATCCACTGTATGAAAGAGACCAGCGAACCCAAAAGTAGGGAAAAAAACACTGATATCCTCAGTTTTTCCGCAGCCTGCTAG
>JBEPUJ010000182.1:0-1568 GCA_041691575.1 Terriglobales bacterium | reverse complement strand
TTACCCACGGCCGTGATCGTCCATTGCTGCTGGGTGCCACCATTAACCGTCCATTGATTCACCGGTTTGCCTGTCGGATCGCTGGAAGGGCTATTGCCGTTATCGAGCGCCTTACCGCTGTGTTGGCTGACGAGGGAGTAAACGCCGCCGGTGGCGAAGTTGGCCACACTTGATACGTTTGAACCAACGGTGACTTTCGAGGTGTAGTTGCTGCCAGAGATCACCACGCCGTCCATTTGGAGACCCTCAAAGGTTACATTGGAAATCTTGCTGCTCGAATTATAGCCTTGGATGAGGCCCTTAATGCCAGCAGTGTTTTCGATGTAACACCGGATCACTTTCACACCGGTGACGGGGCCCGCGCCGCCGCTGAGAGTCCAGAAGAGAAAAGGAGCCGTCTGGAATTCTCCGCTCGTGCCAATGTTGTGGATAGATTCGACGCGCACATCGTAGAAGTTGATATTCGTGTAGGCAGCGGTCCCTTGGTCATGCGAAATGCTCATGCCACGATAGCCTGAGACGACATCGATGTTTGAGAACGTGATATTGTTGGTCGCGCCAGCGGCTTGGTCGCCCACTTTGGTGCCAGCGCCGTGAAGAGCATACGAGACACTATTACTGTAAGTAACGTTGACGAGTGGATTGGTCGAAGTGGCCTTGGCGCAGAAGCAGTCATCGCCCGTTACGGCCAGACAGTTGTCCACCGTAGCCGTGTCGGTCGCGCAGATGTCATAGCCGTCGTTGTGAATCACGTCGTAGTCATTCAACATCTTAACATTCTGAACGATGACATTCTTGGCGTCTTCGAGGTTAATGGTCCAAGTGGTCGCATCCTTGACGGTGATGCCTTCCAGCGTAATCGCGGTGGGGCGGAGGGTGCCGGTCATTCCACTGCTGATGATTCCCTTCCGATGAGGGCCGCTGTCTCCACTGGTTTCTAACACCGTGGAATTGCCGTCAATCATGCCACGGCCTCTGATTGCCACATTGTCGGAATTGCCATCCATGACGATGTTGCACGCGCCTTGTTGCGAACCGGTGGTGCTCCAAGTGTAATCACCGGAATTACTGGAACCCCTGAGCACCGCACCCGCGGCGAGGTAAAGAGTGACGTTGCCCTTCAGCAGGATGTTGTGGCTGATTTTATAGACGCCCGCTGGGAAGTAAACCGTGCCGCCGCCCGCATTGTGCCGGTCGTTGATGGCCGTCTGAATCTTGGACGTCAGTAGGCTGCCACCGGTCTTGTCCGCATTGTAAGGCGAGGCCGTGATGTCGACGACGTTGCCGCCAATCGAGGGCGCACCCGTTTCCTGAGGATCCGCCGCAATGACTAGCATTTCTTGCGCTCCAGAACTCGTGCTGATCTTGACGACCAAATAACGCGAGTCGACCTGCGGCAGATTGAAGGTTAATGTGGCACCGCTCTTGGTTGCAATGGGGTTGAGTCCATAACTATGCGGGCTGATGTCGAACGACGTGATCGTCGCGCCGGATTTCAGCGTGATGGCAAAAGTCGCGGTGCCTTCGTACGCCAGATGGGCGTAGCTGTATCTGCTGTAGTATCTGGC
>JBEPUJ010000181.1:0-1570 GCA_041691575.1 Terriglobales bacterium | reverse complement strand
CATATGAGCCTGCGGTTTGCGATTGCTCTCGGGTTAATGGCGTTTTCGGTCGGCTCCGGTCTCGCCGAACCTGAGCGGGTGGTTATCCCTTTAAAAACGCCTCAAGTGCCTGGGCGAGGGCTTGAATTACCATTTGAGTTCAGTGGTGTCCCAACGTTGACCGATTGATCGTCGGCAACTCCTTGAAACGCAATCGATAAATCATGCTCTGTTCTGGTTTCGATTTCAACTGCGACACTGACATTTGCCATCCTGCGAGGGACTCACTCGCGGGTGGCGCTGATGAATATGGGCAAGCTGGTGTTCGCGCAGATCATGGAGCATCTGCCGCGCACAACGTTTGGTCGTTGCGTAGCGCGTTACGGAGGCGAGCACAAAGTCAAAACATTCTCTTGCCTCGACCAGTACCTGTGCATGGCTTTTGCGCAGCTTACCTATCGCGAGAGCCTACGCGACATCGAAGCGTGTCTTCGAGCGCAAGAGGGCAAGCTCTATCACATGGGCATCCGCTGCAGCATTGCTCGCAACACCTTGGCCAATGCCAACGCGGTGCGCGACTGGCGCGTCTACGCCGATTTGGCCCAATCGCTCATTGGCATCGCTCGCCGGCTTTATGCCGGGGATCCCTTTGGTGTCGATCTGAAAGAGGCGGTCTACGCCTTGGATGCCAGCACCATCGACCTGTGCCTGTCGGTGTTCCCTTGGGCACCGTTCCGCTCGACCAAAGCGGCGATCAAGCTGCACACGCTCCTGGACCTACGCGGCAACATTCCCACGTTCCTGCACATCAGCGACGGCAAACTGCACGACGTCAATGTGCTCGACCTGTTGGTGCCCGAGCCTGGCGCGTTCTATGTCATGGATCGCGGCTATATCGACTTCGAACGGCTGCATCGCCTGCACGAGACGGGCAGCTTCTTTGTGACGCGCGCCAAATCCAATCTCAAGGCCCAGCGTCGCTATTCCCATCCGGTCGATCGGAGCACCGGGTTGATTTGCGATCAGACCATCGTGCTCACCGGGTTCTACTCGCGTCAGGACTTCGACACGCCATTGCGCCGCATCAAGTTCAAAGACCCCACGACCGGCAAACGGCTGGTGTTTCTGACCAACAACTTCGCGCTGCCGGCTATCACCATCGCCGATCTCTATCGCTGCAGATGGCAGGTCGAATTGTTTTTCAAATGGATCAAGCAGCATCTTCGTATCAAAGTCTTCTTCGGCACGTCGGAGAACGCAGTCAAAACTCAAATCTGGATCGCTGTCTCGGTCTATGTGCTGGTCGCCATCGTCAAAAAACGGCTCAACCTCCCGGCAAGTCTCTATCAAATCCTACAAATCTTGAGCTTGACCATGTTCGAGCGCATGCCGCTAAATCAGCTACTTTCAAGAATGAACGTCGACAACGGCATCGAGGATTCAGCCAACCAATTGAATCTCTTCGATTAACGTTGGGACACTAGTGGTTTTCTCAATATCTTAAGGAACGCGGTGACAGCTCGCCGATCCTGATGTCGGCCCGCACGATCATCGGCCCGCGTCGCACACATCCGCCGCCACGCTGCCCGCT
>JBEPUJ010000180.1:0-1584 GCA_041691575.1 Terriglobales bacterium | reverse complement strand
TCATGGCGACCATGTCAGGAGTGATGGCGAGTTCACGGAGCCGGAGTCCAGAGCCGATGATGTCCCGGCCGTAGTTCTACTGTCTCGGGCGGTTGAAATCGCCTAACCGTTCTTGCATCATTAGCTTCCATAACGGAGCCACGCGAGATCGGGGGCGATCATGGAACGGCGATACGAGCTTCAACTTCAACGGATGCTAGCCCAGGCCGAGGTCTCGCCTGAACTGATGCAGGGCCTCTCCGGTCGCCTCGAAAGTTTTGTCGAGCCTTTCGCCGCCTCGCTCCTTCAACCCGAGCAACGGCGTCATGCGGCCGAATATCTGACCGGCCTGCTCTCCAAACTTCCGCGGAAATCGGGCGAGGCGATCGCGTACCTCCATGATCGCCAACGACAGGGTCTGCAAAACTTCGTCGGGTCGATCCCTTGGGACCACCAACCCCTGCTCGCCACGTTGGCCCAGCAGGTCGGCGAGGAACTCGGCGAACCCGACGCGGTCATCGTTTTCGACCCCTCGGGGTTCGCCAAGAAGGGGACCAAGTCGGTCGGCGTCATCCGGCAATGGTGCGGCCGGATGGGCAAGATCGAGAACTGCCAGGTCGGCGTCTACATGGCCTATGTCTCCCGGAAAGAACACACTCTCGTCAATACGCGTCTGTATCTTCCCAAGGAATGGGCGACCGACAAGGCTCGTCGCAAGGAGGCGGGCGTGCCCAAGGTGGTGAAGTTCCGGACTCGCCACCAACTCGCCCTGGAGATGCTTCAGGAGTGCGGCAAGTCGCTGCCCCACTCCTGGGTCGCCGGGGACGACGAGATGGGCCGTCCTTCGGGTTTTCGAGGCAAATTACGCGATCGAGGCGAGCGTTACTTGCTCGGGGTCCCCTCGAACCTGCTGGTCCGAGACCTGGACGTGCCGCCGCCGGAATACTCGGGACGTGGGCGATATCCCAAGAGCTCATTCTTACGTCTGGATCGCTGGAGAGCGGCCTTGCCAGAGGACGCCTGGACGCGGATCGAGGTACGAGATGGCGAGAAGGGCCCGCTGGTCATCGAGGTGGTCAAGCGTCGGGTGCAAGCGAGGACCGAGACCGGAGGGACGGGTCCGGAGGAGTTGTTGTTCGTCACGCGTGAGGCCCAATCCGACGGCAAGTTCAAGCATGATTACTATTTGTCAAATGCCGATCCCGATGAGCCTTTGAAAGAATTGGCGAGGGTGACGAAGTCGGCGCACCGAGTTGAGGAGTGTTTCCGTCGATCCAAGAGCGAGGCGGGGTTGGCCGACTACCAGGTGAGAAACTGGCGAGGCTGGCACCATCATCAAGCACTGTCGCTGCTGGCCGCGTGGTTCCTTAATCAGGAGACGCGGAGGGGGAAAAATCGGGACGCCGGTTTTGACGTTGCCGCAGTTGGGTGAGTTGCTGGCGGGGTTGATCGAGGACCATCTCAAGGTGAACGAGATTTCGGGGCTTTGTCGTCGAAGCACTCGCTGGTTGCGTCGCATCGAGCAAGCCAGACTCTATCACCATCGCTCACGTAAAGTCATGCCACGGCTCAGAAATCAGTTGCGGACGTAGCGAGACAGTAGAA
>JBEPUJ010000179.1:0-1595 GCA_041691575.1 Terriglobales bacterium | reverse complement strand
ACTCTCATGGGCGGTTATGCCGACGACCTCTTCAACATCTTCTTTCGCATGGAACCCCGCGTAATGGTCGCCGAAGGCTTTGCTTACGGCGGCCAGGGACGGCGCGACTTCCAAGAGCAGTACGGCGTTCTCGAAACCGTCGAGAAGGTCAAGGAAGCCGACAACGCGTGCTCTAAAGCGACCAAGAAGACGATTCATGTCCTTCGCAAGCCCGGAGCGTCGCCGTTGCTCTTCGGCAAGTTCCTGATGAACACGACGGCGTTCCTCTCGCTCGAAGACATCTCGGACAATCTGCCGCGCTACGACGAGAGCGTTCTCTCCGTCGATATGGACGAGGTGCTTCAGAAAGCCTACGAGCAACTGGAGGAGGACATCCGGAACGCGATGCAGGCGCATCGCGGCAACAAGAGCCTGATGAGCATCCTGCTCAACACGCTTCTCCTCTATCCCGATCACCCCTATGGCTTCAAGGAGATTTGGGCGCGAGCCTTCGATCCGACAACGAAGGAGTATGAAAAGTTTCTGGTCACGGCCCCCGAGAACCTGGCACAGGACGTTCTCTATGCGAAGGAACGGGAGCTGATCGCAGATGTGAAGGAGGAACTGCGCCAGGGCAGACGGTGCCAGATCTATGCCACCTTCACCGGAGAGAAAGACGTCACGCTGCGGCTTCAGACCATGCTGCTGCAGGCCGGCTTTCGTGTGGCGGTCCTGCGCTCATCGGTTCCGACCGACAAGCGCGAAGACTGGTATGACCGGCAGCTGAAGGCCGGTATCGAGGTCGTGATCTGTCACCCCAAGCTGGTGGAAACGGGTCTCGATCTGCTGGCATTTCCTACGCTTTACTTCTACGAGACAGGCTATTCGCTGCATACCTTGCGGCAAGCCAGCCGACGCTCGTGGCGGATCGGACAACGCAATGCAGTACGCGTGAAGTTCGTCACCTACGCAGGCACGATGCAGGAGACTTGCCTCCGTCTCATGGGCAAGAAGATGCTGGTCGCGCTCATGATGGAAGGCAAGTTCTCCGGCGAAGGACTGCAATCGCTCGATGCCGACGAGGACCTGATGAGCGCGATGGCGCGTGAGTTGGTCGAAAAGGCCGGTGTCGGCGCATCAGCCGATGCCATCTGGCGAGAGTTGGACCACGAACGCGAGAAGGTGCAACCGTGCCCTTCTGTCGTTGAGGTGGAGGAAGAATCTACCCCGGTGCTCGACCTTCCTGCGTTCATCGGTCCCGAACCTCCGCCCATGTGGGCAGGTATTCATCTTGTCGAACCTCCAGTCACGGTGAAGAAGCGCAAAAAGGCTTCTCTCTGGCCAACTGCAACTCAGGACGGCGCGCAGCTCAAGTTATTCGGCTAGAAGCGCGTCGTGGTGACGTCTCTCGTTCGAGGCCTACTCAAACTGCCGACAACGGTGGTAGCGTAGCAGGCGGGAGAACAGTTCCAACGAGGCCAGTTGTTTCGGCTTCGATCAACAGGCAGAGAAAAGGGTCAGCCTCGCGGCTGACCCTTTCTTTGCGTGGAGATTCCCATGCCCAAAGGACCATTTCTTCCTTCCGACTTCCTGCCTACAAAGTTCTCGACCAGTGC
>JBEPUJ010000178.1:0-1610 GCA_041691575.1 Terriglobales bacterium | reverse complement strand
CTAGTGACGAAGATTCACCGCTTACAGTTGCGGGGGCAGCCGCGGCATTGGGGAAGATATCCCCGCACCGCATTCCCTTTTGATCCCCAAACAGGGAACCGTCACCGATATGTGTAGAGCTCTGGATGTCCGTTGTCCATCGAGCCCGGACCAAGCATGTATTCGCAGCCGAGCCGTGCTTTAAGATCGCAACCGTTGCGCTGCTCCTACATAGCGAGCGACGGAATCCAGAAGTAATAGGCATTCAACATATAGAGGCCAGAAGCAATCACCGCGCCGGCGACCTCGAATTTTCTTTGGTATTGGGTGAGGATGTTCAGGTTTTCCAGCCATCCAACCGCCAAAGCGCCGAGCGCGATAGGAACCGCGCGGCCCACAGAAAACGCGAATAATAATACCGCGCCATAAAGTGGTGAGGCGATCGCGGCAGACGCACCGAGCAAGAGATAAGCGCGGGGGTGCAGACTGGACAGATCGCAACCGAGGGAACTTCACAAAGTCGAAACGGTTCTACTGCGGGGCTAAAGGAGAATGATGTCCATGAAGCACAGGTTTTTAATTTCGACGGCACTGCTGGTCGCGAGCAGCGGATTAGCTTTCGCACAAGGAACTAGTTCTGGCGGGGGCGCTACGCCGCCGGCTGCGACGCAACAACATGCACCGGCTACCACACCACAGACTGCACCAGCAGCTAAAAGGCCGCTCCCTGAAAGTTCTGCTCCTACCACATCGAACGATCTCCCGGCAGATCGCGACAAGAAAACCACCCAATCGGACAAGATGGCTCCGAAATCCGGCGAAATGAAAAAGGATGCGGAGGCACCGAAGGGCGCGGCCGCGCCGTCGGCGGTGGACTCCAAGTCTTCCACGACCGACCAGAAAGCCGGGGCAGTCAAATCTTCGACCGACACAAAGAAAGGCGATGCCAAGCCGTCGGCCGCCGATCAAAAGAGCGCGGTGGCTGCGCCCCCGGCGGCGAAGCGAACTGAGATCTCCTCGGCGATCAAGCAGGAAAAGGTCACGGAAGTTACCAATGTGAACTTCAACATTTCAGTGGGCACAACAGTGCCAGCCTCCGTACACTTCTATCCACTTCCCACTCGAATTATTGAAATTTACCCCGAATGGCGTGGGTATGATTTCATCTTGGTTCGCGGCAGATACATCATCCTGAGCCCTCGTACCCACGAGATCGTTTACATCATCGAAGGATGACGCAGTTGGACACGAAACGAGGGTGGCTACGGCTGCCCTCCTTTTTGTTCTCATAGGCTTTGAGTAAATGATACCGCGACCGTATAGCTGAACCCTTTTAGCGAAAGCATCTAACCTCTCTGAACCATGTTCGAACTCTTCGTCCCGGCCGTTTTGGCGCCTTGCCACTCAAGTCGAAGAGCGGAATTGAGGAGGAGAATGCGGTTCTCCGACATCAGTTGATTCTGCGGTGTAAAGTGAAGGGCTGGGTTCAACTGGCGAGATCGACCGCTTTCTGGGTTCAACTATACCGTTGGCCCAGCCAGATCGGAGTCTCCGCTACCTACGTTTCGCGCCGGTCATGCGTCCATCGATCGTCCGCTGTATCATCCGAAAGAGTAAACCCAGTTATCCGG
>JBEPUJ010000177.1:0-1618 GCA_041691575.1 Terriglobales bacterium | reverse complement strand
CCCAAATCTTCCTCTGCTGGTGGTTGATCGACGTTGTGCTTGTCTTTTTTGTCCGACACGTGTGCAACAATCTTCCGTCCGTCGTGATGGTCAGACATAACTCCACCTCGTTTTTCGACTATTCGAATGCCAACAATAGCGTTCTTTCTGGTGCCGCGGTCGGAAAGATTCTGCTTCGGCAGGCACCGCGCCGGAACTATTGCGAGACCGAGGATTTGGTTTGCGCTGGGAGCGCAAACAGAGAGAGTTTAAAATGGCGAAAGATGAACATAACAAGGCTGCAGAGCATCACGAAAATGCAGCGAAGGCGCATCGCTCGGCTGCCGAACACCACGGCAAGGGGGATCACGCCAAGGGAAAAGAGCACGCGGCCAGCGCGAAGCAGCATTCACAGACGGCTCATCAGCATACTGACCAGGCGCATTCCAAGAGCCAGCAACAGAAGTAATTCACAAGAAGCGACCCGGCGGTGAACCGGGTCGTTTTACTTCGAACCGAGGAAGACAGGCATAGAATCGATTGCCGATTAGCTTTCGCAAACCTCGACTTCATCCATGTTGTGGTGGTGATAGAACTGGCGCTTCCCATTATCCCACGCGATCTGCACGCCAGACCAGTCGCTGGTAATCACTATGCCCTGATCTTCCGCACTGCCAAGCCAAGCCACGCGCTGCCCGATTTTTAGGTTTTTGGATTGTTCAGATTTCATAACGTGACTCCACGGCATGACATTCTGATCGTGTTCATTGGCTAAAACAACGCTTTAACCCGCGCATGCGTAGTTGCAAGCAACAGAACCGGGCACGAACCGGCAGGTTCGGTTGCATATTATTTCCAAGTAGATGATCGCGTAAGCACGAGCTCGCAGAGCACCACCTGCTCGAAACCATTCTCTACCTAGACATGGCTCACGCCCGTTACCCCGTGCCCAGACTAAGACCCGTCCGGCTTTAACGGGTTCTTTTTTGCCGGTTGGGCCTCTATCATTTGAAACCGCATCGCGTTGGATGCGGGCCCGGATGGCGTGGTGGGCTTCGCTTTATAATAGCCGAGAGGGATACCGATTACATGCGCTCTCGCCTTGATCGCGCGGAAGGAGCGTTTGAGGTCAGTGGCGATTTCTGCAGCCGAATAGCCTTGAATCACTAACTTACGTAACAGTTCATCTTCTTCTGGCGACCACCTTTTTTTATCCAGCATGAGACAGTTCCTTCATGTCGCGACCCGGTCTGGCTCGGGCGAACGAAACGCTTTCGCTCGATTCTATCGCAGCGGGAGCAAAAAAGCTGAACGACTATAGGGCGGTTTCACTTCGCTGTTGTTTGCCTTCTCCCGCACCGAACATCTTCTGCCCGGTACGAGTTGGATTTTGCCCGCTATCGGCGATTTTCTGACATATCATTAGCCAGTTTCAGCGGAAATCTAAAAAAAACGGCCTCGGCGAAGATTGCCGAGGCCGTATGCGCTTCCAGACCCTGAGGAGGAAAAACGAGACGCACAATAGACAATGCAGATTCCGAGATTTGGTTCCGGATCACATCTCTGTAGTAGCGTAATGACGGCAATGCCCGGTCGTGGGCATCGAACACCATCTCCTGCGTCTCGCGCGGATAGCACC
>JBEPUJ010000176.1:0-1620 GCA_041691575.1 Terriglobales bacterium | reverse complement strand
GCCTCCTTGGTGCAATGAGGGGTAGGAATCATCCCTTCGATCGCACACAAGGAGGCCGCCATGTCCAGTGTAACCGATCGACCCCGCACGCGACTCTCCCACCACAAGGTCACACAACAGCTCCGTGCCTTGCGACGTGAGCAGGCCAAGAAGGCGCGGAAGACCCGGCGACAACTCGATCAGCATTACCAGCGGCTTCCTTCCAAGATCCGCAAGGTCTTCGACCCTCTTGAGTCGGTCTTCTCGCGGCCGATCCATCGTCGATTTGTCCTCCTGGCCCTGGCCGCGATCCTCACCCTGGGCGGGCGCACGATCACCAACATGCTCCGCGTCCTGGGCACCCTGGCTCCCGGACACCCCACCAGTTACCATCGAGTCTTCTCGCGCGATCGCTGGTCGCTCTCGCACCTGGCACGTCGCTTTGTGACCGTGGTCCTCGACCGCTTCGTGCCGCGCGGACCGATCCTTCTGGCCGGGGACGACACGGTCACCGAGCATCCCGGTCCTCATGTCTTCGGCAAGGCGCGTCATCGCGACCCGGTCCGCTCCACTCACTCCTACACCGCGTTTCGCTGGGGACATAAGTGGGTCGTCCTGGCTCTCCTGGTCCCCGTCCCCTGGGCGACCCGACGCTGGGCCTTGCCTGTCTTGGTCGCGCTCTATCGATCCAAGGAGGACAACGCGAAACGCGGAAAACGGCACAAAACACCGCCCCAACTGCTCAGGCAGATGATCCGAGTCCTGATGCGATGGTTCCCGGATCGGACCTGGATCGTCACCGCCGACGGCGGCTATGCAACCCACGAACTCGCGGAACTGGCGGCGCGAACTCCCCGTCGGCTGACCTTCGTCAGCCTGTTCTACCCGAATGCCAATCTAGTCGAACCCGTGCCGGAGTACTCGGGTCAGGGACGTCCTCGGGTCAAGGGGGCGGATCTTCCCGACCCCGCCAAAGTCGTCGAAGAGACCACACGACGCCAGGCGCTGGAGGTCGCCTGGTACGGCGGAGGCCAACGCCGGGTCGAGACCGTGACGGGGACCGGACTCTGGTACAAGAAAAGTCGCCCCCTGGTGGAGTTGCGCTGGGTGTTCGTCCACGACCTGAGCGGGACGCACCGGGACAGCTATTTCTTCAGCACCGACGTGACGATGAGTGTTCGATCGTTGATTGAGATCTATACCGCGAGGTGGAACATTGAGACGACCTTCGAGGAAGTCCGTTCCTACCTCCGCGTGGAGACGACGCGTGGCTGGAGTCGGAACACGGTGCTGCGCGTGGGTCCCTGCCTGTTGGGGTTGTATACCGTCGTCGCTTGGATGTATGCGGAGTTGCCGGGAGGTCGGTCGCGGTTCCGCATGGTGGATTGGCCGGGAAAGCATGACGTGACCTTCTCCGACGCGATCACGGCGGTGCGTCGGTGGCTGTGGAGGGAATGGGTTTTGGCGATCCCCAGTCATCGCGGCGGCTTCCGAAAACTCGCGCCCGGATTGCGGCAAATCGTGCTCAATGGCCTGGCTCAGGCGGCCTGATCCACTCTTTCAGGTCACTTTGAGGCTCGAAACCCGACCCGAGACACCCTCACACGGCGTCTCCTCGACCGAGGTGCGCGCCCTACTTTG
>JBEPUJ010000175.1:0-1624 GCA_041691575.1 Terriglobales bacterium | reverse complement strand
GCTAGTTTCTGAGGGGCGCTTCGCTCCGCCGTGAGGACGGAAAATTTGTCCGCGTCACGTCTGTTCCCTGGATCTCTGGTGCTGGCAGAGGCTCTTGGGACACACTTGATGTGTGTTTCGGTCGACCCCGATTCGTCTATGGTGCCGGTGAGCCTGTGGGCTAGTTTGGTGGAGGAGGCACAGCTTTGTTGTCCGCGGGACCGTGGATTGTTGCCTTGAGCACGAATGTCAGATTTGTTGTTTTATCGGCCTTCCCCGGAACGCATGCACCTTGATTCCTGCAGGACGACTGGGAAGTGTGATCCGAGATGGAAGTGATGCATCCGCGGTGCGCGGGTATTGATATTTCGAAGAAGGATGCGAAGGTCTGTATCCGTGTCCAGGGGCGGGGGCCAGGGCAACCGCGTCGACGGTCACCACGTGGGGTGCGATGACCGGACAGATCCTGGACCTGAAGGAACACCTGCTGACGGAGCGGGTGAGTCTGGTGGTGATGGAAGCAACCAGTGATTACTGGCGTCCCTTCTACTACCTGCTCGAGGACGAGGAATTGAACGTCATCCTGGTCAACGCCCGTGATGCCAGAAACGTCCCGGGCCGCAAAACCGATGTCTCCGACGCTGCTTGGCTCGCGGATCTGGGCGCCCACGGGCTGGTCCGAGCCTCGTTCGTGCCTCCGCCGCCGATCCGTGAACTGCGCGACCTGACCCGGGCCAGCCACCGTCATCACCCGGGAACGGACCCGGGAGATCCAGAGGCTGGAGAAACTCCCCGAGGACGCCTGCATCAAGCTCTCCTCGGTGGCCTCGGACATCACCGGGGTCTCCGGACGGCTCATGCTCCAGGCCATGATCGAGGGCCAGAACGACCCGGCGGTCCTGGCAGACCTCGCCCAGCGCAGGATGCGGTCAAAGATCCCCGGGCTCACCAACGCGCTCACTGGCCGGTTCGGCAGCCACCACCGCTACATGGCGGAACTTTATCTGCACCGGATCGACGCCCACACCGCCGATATCGAGGACCTGAGCGCCAGGATCGAGGCGGCGACGGAGCCCTTTCGTCTCGCCCGGGAACTCCTGATCAGCATCCCGGGATTCAGCACCACCATCGCGGAGATCTTCATCGCCGAAACCGGCGCCGACATGACCGTGTTCCCCACGGCGGGACACCTGGCTTCCTGGGCCGGCACCTCTCCGGGATCCAACGAATCCGCCGGACGGGTTAAATCCACCAAAACACGCCCCGGCAACCGCTACCTCAAAGGAGCCCTCGGTATCGCCGCGCTCTCGGCAGCACGGACGAAGAACACCTACTTCACCGCGAAATACTCCCGCCTCACCGCCCGGCGCGGGCCGTCCAAAGCACTCGTCGCGATCGAACACGCCATGCTCACCGCCGCCTGGCACATGCTCACTACCGGCGAACTCTACAAAGACCCCGGAGCCGACTACTTCACCCGGCAGGCACCAGCCAAAACCAAGACCCGCGCCATCAAACAGCTCGAATCCCTGGGCTACCAAGTCACCCTCGAGCCCCTGCAACAGACCGGATAACCCAGCCTCACGATGTTGATCCCCCAGAACATCAAGTCAGAGCGACAACGTCACCGCAATTTTCATGTCAG
>JBEPUJ010000174.1:0-1626 GCA_041691575.1 Terriglobales bacterium | reverse complement strand
ACCGCACCACAGGGACAGGTGGGGCCAGAACGGCATCCAGGCAGAACAGATCGCGTAGTCAGTGATCACCTTGCTTTCATCTGTGCAGGTCATGTCTCCTTTCCGGGTACTGGGCTGCGAAAGCACGATGGTCCCGGGTATCATCGGCACCGGGAACTAATCATTCCTGCCGGGCCACCCGTTTCCATTCCAGTGGGTGTGGGTGCAGGGCCATTTCGAGGTAACTCAACGCCACCAATGTGACGCTACGTAGTCATGAAGTCGAGTGCGCGCATACGGTTGCCTGCTATCCATTCCGTGGTTTCTTTAATGGTGGTCGCGCCTTTGAGCCGCATCAGCCCGATTGCGAGGTTCCGGAGTGAGGCGAGGGCGCGCGGGCCTTCTCCTTTCCATGCCTGGCAGCTGTCCTCGCGGTATGCGGTGTCCCGGACATAATGACTCTTGTTCTCGATTCCCCAGTGATTCCTGGCATGGCGGTTCAGGTCGGCTGCGGTCATCTTCCCCTGATTCCTGCTGGTGAGCATGAACGCGTCGTCCTTACTTACCCTGGTGCCGGATATCTCGAATACCTCCCGGCGGATGAGCCCGGCCTGGGACGCGTGCGGGAAATCTGCCCCTGCTGCATTAGTGATCCAGCAGGACCATGTCTTCACATATCCCCGGCTGTGCTCACGGACGAGATCATGCGGCTCACCTTGAAGGAGCGGAAGTACTTTGCCGAATACTTCCCTCTGCAGGGCCGGCTGGTTTCCCTTGACCCTCATCAGGTAATCCATACCGTTCTTGTGAATGTCATCTGCTGTCTCGCGCTGCGTGTGCGCGGCATCGACCGTGATGAGCGCCGGGCCTCCTCCGGGAATTTCCATCGCTTCCAGGAGCGCGGTGACCTGGGTGATCTCGTTGGTCCCGTCAGGCACGATGACCTGCGCGATCGTGATGGCCTCGCGGTGGATCATCGCGGAGAAGAGCGTCACCTGGTCGTTCTCGTCAGTCCACGCACCGCGCATTACCTTCCCGTCGAGCGCGAACTGAAATTCTCCGCTGCCGTCTTTCCTGGCCTGCCGGAAAAGCCATCTGCCTGTTATCATGTCGAGTTCGTCCCCGCCGGTCCCGGTCAGCACGCTCCGTATCACCGACATGCCCGGCCACTGATAGCGGAGGGCGAACCAGTTCCATCTGGCGCCGAGCTTCCTCAGCAGCGGCTGGGGCATGTCCCGCGCCCTCCTGGCGATTTCCGTGTAATTCTTCGCACCGGCCAGCGTCGCCACCACGCAGACTGCGAGAACGAATGCGAGCGGATACTGCCGTCCCCGCGGCTTCCGCGGATCGCCGACCGATCCCAGCATTTCCAGGAGGCAGGAGATATCCGGGCTATCAGCCTTAGCGGAGTCCAGCGCGGAATCCTGGCTTGACGGCGCGCAGCATGAATGGCAAAATAGCACGCGATGGCCTTTTCTCTCGGGATGAGTGTTCGTGTGGAAACAACAATCATCCCGGAAATGAGAAGGCCATCTTCTCGTTATCGGTAACAATTACGGTAAATAATCGCGAGTTCGCGGGACGCATTCATCCCGGAACGCCGGGTTCCGCAACACCCCAGAGCGCGCACGCAATGTAGCATGCCAA
>JBEPUJ010000173.1:0-1627 GCA_041691575.1 Terriglobales bacterium | reverse complement strand
TGCTCAAGTTCCGCGATGCGCGCGGCCTGCTCATCGATGAGACGCTTCTGCTCGCCATACACGGCGATGTGCGGGAACCCAATCTTCTGGGCAATCTCGTCCGCCTCGAAGAAAGTAATGAACAGCCCCTTGCTGGGAGACTCAGGGTTACTCCCCAGAAAGACTCCTTCGGTTCCATTAATCACATCCTGCTCCGTCATGGGATGTCGTCCGCTAATACAGGAGTCCTCCCCAATACCGAAATTCTCGTGAAGCCTCTTGACGGCCATTACGTTCTCCTAGATCGAGTAATCGAACTCAGACCAGCGCGCTTTATCATCGCCCTTGGTCTGTCTCATCCTCTGGAAGCGCCTACTGGACGCCTCCTGACTATTCAGTGTGGTGGGAAGCCAATCGTTGCCGGTCGGTTCAGGTGTCTCCCCCGGAGTAAGGAGCACTCCCGCTGTCCGTAGAGCTATCTCAACCGAGTCGAGGCAGTCGTCCGCCGCGTGCTTATCGTCCGGGTCGAAGCTCAACCACTCATCGATAAAGTCCGTCTGAGTGCGCCGAATGCGGATGCGCTTAGCCTTGAAGAGAGGCGACATGCCCAGGATACGCTCGAACTTGCGGCCCTTAGCCTGAATGTCCAAGACGGGTACGAACGAGTCGAGTCGCACAACCTGCTGGGCGAGTGCTGCCTGATACGCGACGGACTCGATGCCCACCCCGTAGACGGGCTGATTCTCCGCGCGCATGTACCACTCGTTAATGAGATCCACCTGATCCGGGAACGGGATGCGCCCCGCCCACTGGTCGAGCAGGTAGACCTGATTCGTCTTCCGGTGTACCCCCAAGCAGGAGATGACGAAGCGGTCAGCGTTCCCACTCAAGCTAATGGCGGGGTCCACGCCGATGTACTTCTCCAAGTCGAGCCCCGCGATGTCCTCGTCCGTGAAGTAGTCGAGCCAGTCCCCGGAGAGCGCGTTGCCTCGCATCACGTCGAAGCTCGCCATGTACTCCTGGGCGAAGATCATCGGGTGTGTGTCGGCCTTCTCCTGCTCCCACTCCTCCACGGGGAAGTGTGGGTTGTCGAGCGACCAGTAGGAGACGCGAAAGTGCCTAGGGTTGGCTAGCGCGGGGCCGTTCCAGAAGGTCTCGTAGAACCAGTTCTGGCGATCCGGCGTAGTCGTGTTGATGACGATACCCTGCTTATCAGCCAGCGCAGGACGGACCACGCGGTAAGCGTCGTCGGTGCGGATGAAGGCCGCCTCGTCCATCCAGAGGATGTCGAGTCCGGCACCACGGAGAGAGTCCGGGTTGTCTGCCGAGCGGAACTCGATGAGCGAGCCGTTAGCGAACTCGAACGTCTTGTCTGCGATCCGCTCCTTGTAGTCACGCCCAACTCGAAGCTCATGCCGAGTGAGGGATTCCTTGAAGGCGCGGTACGCGGGGAGGAGCCGCTTATAGTTCTCTGTGAGCGCGTACACATGAAGGGGCCGATCCGAGTCTTCCCCGTGAACGTGCTCGTGGAACTCGGAGGGGAACTCCATGTAGTACGCAACCTCTTCAGCCGCACTGAGAGTCTTTCCCCCGCGCCGTCCAGCGGCCAGTGATCGGAACCGCGCCAGTCTGCCGGTGTCGGGGTTTC
>JBEPUJ010000172.1:0-1635 GCA_041691575.1 Terriglobales bacterium | reverse complement strand
AACGTCCTGGACCGTCAGTTCGAGGCCGCGCGGCCGAACCAAAATTGGATCGCCGTGATGCACAAAAAGATACCAAGCGTATGCGATGAGCGCTCCAGCAACAAAAGCTCCCCCGGCTATCAAATAGGCCACAGCGAAACAAGCCCAGATTTGCCAAAAGATCGTGCGAACTGTCTCGTCGGGGTTGGCATGATATTGCCCGTGTTGGGACGGCACTAGTCTATGCAGCACAAAGCGGTGAACGAGATACTCGGCAAGAGTCCATCCAACCACGCCGCCGATGAAAAGCGCAGTGCCTCCACTCATTCGAGAATTTGAAATTGCTAGCAGGGCGACTGCAGGCAAGGAGGTTGCCAATATTTCACCGAGATAGATGATAGCGGCGGTCATGAGCGTAGTCTGACGCCGGACCGTCTTCGGCGCTACGCCCTGTTAGCAACATCACGAGTCTTCGAGACGGGCCAATGTCCAATTCGGGTCATTCGCAACGGGCTCGCGGCGGCCGGTCATGTTCGCCTTGACGCCGAAATGCAGAGTATTCGCAACATAGCGACTGCCAATGCAGGTTGCAGGTGCTGCTGGAGAGGTGATTCAAGCTCCGAAACCCGAACCTCAATCATGCGTTGTGAACTCAGCGCTTCTGCGGATCAGACCGATGCTGCCGAGCCAACCGCGTGGCGTTCGCCATACAAATGACCGTCGCGTGCTCATGACATCGTTGGGCCCTACGTTCAGGCGCGCAAAGGCGCGACTTGCCGGAGAACTACTTGTCCCCGCACTACTTGTTACAATCACTTCGTTCGCTGGCGGCTGGCTGGCGTCTAGGACCAGATCATGGATGAGGCGATCAAGGCTCTGTCGTGCGAGTGATATGAAACTAAAAAGGAGATCATTTTATGCGAACGACCGTTCCATCGTTGGGAAATTCGGCCCTTTCGACTAATTGCGCGGCTAGGTCATCGACCTGTCGCCTCGCAGAAGCGAACGCATCTTCAATTGCCGCCTCTACGTATTCGTGTCGTCTATCATTAGCCGGGGCGCGATCAACGACGATATTTTGATGGGGCGGCATTGTAAGCCAAATGTGGACTTCAAAACCGGTACCGTGGCGATGGTTATGAGGCGCGATCACCTTAACGCGACAACCCGTAATCCGCTTGTTGTGAACTTCCAGCCGCTCAATTTCAGCAATGATTTGCGAGCGCGCAGCATCCGATGAAGCCGAACCTTCGAAAGCGATTTGTGGAGTCAATTGCACGTGAATCTTTCAGTTTGTGGTACGCGCTGAAACTTCACATAAGATCTTGGGCCGCGGCTTTAAATTGGAGCGAACGGTGGCTCACGCCGAGAACGAGTTAGATGTAAGCGCGTACCGATGTGTTGGTGTCGCAACAAGAGACCGGCAAAATTGTTGCGTCCATCATTTCTCGTTATGGCCGGTTATTACCCGGCGTGGACTGAAGTCCCAATGCGGACAGAACGATTTAGTTTCAAACATCTGGAAGAAATTTTAAAATTGTGTTTCGGCGCGAGGCATTGCTTGGGAACGCTGGTCGAACTTTGACCCTTAATCATCGCATGCGCGGATAATTTAATGATCTTGTGCGGATCGAGCTGAACGGTCCGTCTGGAAGG
>JBEPUJ010000171.1:0-1642 GCA_041691575.1 Terriglobales bacterium | reverse complement strand
TTTTTTTCCCCCCAGACGCCGCAAACCGCCCTGGGTGGCGGGCTGGGGGGCGGGGTTTTGTGTATCAGAGACATATGGGGCTCCGCCCCGGAGGGGCCGCCTGGTCACCCACTCTCGCAAGTTCGAGGAACCTCCTCCGCGACCTCTCCGTGTGGTCCAATATCGGCGTTAGAGTTCTTGCCGACGACACAGTGATCTTGGAGCGCAAAGATGGCTGATGAAGAACAATTTGTAGATATCCATATGCTCTCTAACTTCGTTCATCAGATCATCAATCCTCTCAATGGGGTGCTGGGGACGCTGGACAACGTAATCGATGGAACAACTCCCGAAGAGCGAAGACATCAAAAGCTCACCTCCGTGCGGGCGCAGCTCGAACATGCTGTCGAGCTTATCAGAAACCTTGCGTATCTCTCGCAGCTTTCCGTCACCTCTGGGCTGAATCAGCTAGTTCAGGAGCGATTGCCCTGCTCGCTTCCTGAGGTCATTATCGAAGCAATCCAGTTCTATCAGGAGTCCGGGTTTACTCGAAATATCAAGATCTCGCTAACGGATCGAGAAACCCAATATGTGGTTCAAGCCCACAAGGCTCTCCTTCGGCAAGTCTTCATGAATATCTTTGAGAATGGGATCAAGTACGGAGACGCGAATACCCATATTGCGATCACGCCGAAGGTGCCAAAAAGTGGTTCGGGTTTGGTCGTGGAGATTATTGGAACAGGCTTGGGGTTCGAGCAGTCCGAGCGAGAGAAGATCTTCGAGTTGGGCTATCGTGGCAAGGATGCGAAGGAGCACGTGGTGCCGGGGACGGGTATTGGCCTGTTCATCTCACGTAGGATTCTGCGCGAGGTGCATGACGCGGATATGGATGCCGAACACGTGGCCGCGACAAGACAAACGATCTTCCGCGTCAAGTTCTCGTCGTACACTATCAGGAGCTACTACCATGACGGCCGGTAGTTCACGCAAGGCACCTGCGCTGAATAGGAGTGCGACGGTCCTTGTGATTGATGATCAGCCCTTCGAGCTTCAGTGGCTCGCGGAATTCTTGGCTTCGCAAGGATACGCATTTGAAAGTGCCACCGATCTCAAGGACGGAGTTGATCGGATTGAGGCCTCTGAGCGTAACAAGTACAAGCTTCTCATTGTCGACATGGAGATTCCTACTGGGGGCTACATTGGTCGTACTCCGAAAGAGGTACAGCGCGCGGCGCTCTATCAAACGTATCCTGGCCTAATGGCCGTCCAGGCTGCTCGGAACTATCGCTCTCTTCCAGGTTTAGTGGGTCGCTCCAGGGCGCAGCGTAATCGGCTCGAGGTCTATGCCTGAACAGCAGAGCTTGAGTAGGGCGATGAGGGCAGAGGCGCTGTGCAAGCCATACGCACGCCGCGTGATCGTGCGCGCCTTGCCGTTGAGCGCCTCGGTGCGTCCGTTCGATAGGCGCGAGCGCACGTACGCAAGGATGCCGTCGAGATGATCGCGGATCGTGGCGGCCAGACGGCGAAACGGCGCGAGCTGCGATCGGAAGGCCCAGCCGATCCACTCGCCGAGCTTGCGACGCGCGACGTGGACCTGCTTGCCATCGAGGATCGCGGCGAGCGACTCCTTGAGCAAGTAGGCGCGGAACAGGCGGCGGTTGGC
>JBEPUJ010000170.1:0-1649 GCA_041691575.1 Terriglobales bacterium | reverse complement strand
CTAGTGCCACAACACAGAACTGGCCTTTCTTCAAGGCGGGAATTTGTGTATTCCTCCCAGACCTCGCTGGTGAGGCAAGGAGGATACTTATGCCAGGGACAGCAGCAAAGGTCAGGGTGAGCGAGAGGCAGTGGGCGGTGTTGCAGGAGCTCAGTCGGTCGCGCACCGCGGCGAAGGGAATTGTGCAGCGGGCGTTGATCTTGGTGCGAGGGGTTCAGGGCCTGCTCAACGAGCAGATCGCGGTGGAGGTGGGACTGAACCGACAGCAAGTCGGTGTCTGGCGACAGCGGTGGCGTGAGGCTTGGGATTCGCTGTGTGTTTGGGAATGCACCGAGCCGCACCGGCTCCGCGAAGCCATCCTCGAAGTGTTGGCCGACTCGCCGCGGTCGGGGTCTCCCGGGAAAGTGACCGCCGAGCAAGTCGCGCGGATCTTGGCCGTGGCGTGTGAGTCACCGAAATTGTCGGGTCGTCCGATCACCCGTTGGACACACAGGGAACTGCGAGACGAGGTGGTCAAACGCAAGATCGTGGAGAGCCTTTCTGTCGCGCAGGTGGGCCGCTACTTGAAGCAGGCGGCGCTTCAGCCGCATCGCTCGAAGATGTGGCTCACCACGACGGAGAAGGACCCCGCTCGATTCGAGCGCGAGATCGCCACGGTCTGCCGGACCTATCTCGATGCCCCGCTCAAGGCCGCGGTCGACGGCACTCACACGGTGAGCGTGGATGAGGCGACGTCGCTTCAAGCCCTCGAACGCAATGCCCCTGACAAACTCGCACAACCCGGCAGCGTGACCAAGCAGGAGTTCGAATACACGCGTCATGGCACCACCACGCTGACCGCCGGCCTCGATGTGGTGACCGGCCAGATCATCTCCCCCACGCTGGAGGCGACCCGCACCGAACCGGAATTCGTCGCACACATCGCGAGATCCGTGAACATCGACCCGACAGGTGAATGGATTTTCGTCGTCGACAACCTGAATACCCATGCCTCGGAGAGCCTGGTCAAATGGGTCGCCGAAGAATGCGGCCTGCACGACTCACTGGGAAAAAAAGCGTTCGCGGCATCCTCCAATCGATGACGACGCGGCGCGAGTTCCTGTCGGAGATCAGCCACCGCATCCGCTTCGTCTACCTGCCCAAACACAGCTCGTGGCTCAACCAGATCGAAATCTTCTTCGGCATCGTCCACCGAAAGTGCCTGCGCGGCGGTAACTTCACCTCGGTGCCCGACCTCGAGTCTCAGCTCCGACAGTTCATCACCTACTACAACACGACAATGGCTCACCCCTTCAACTGGACCTACACCGGAAAGCCCCTCCAAAAGAGACGCCGCCCGCATTTCGTCCCACCCCACCACCGCGTTAAGATGCGAGGCCCACACAAACCGCCAAGCGTTACACCCTCATGAAGCTTCGCTTCCGCGTTGTAGCACTAGCGGGAAGCCTCCCGCGCAGGGCCGTCGAGCCGATACAGGCGGATCGTCCCCATGCCGCCACACGCGGGGGTGGCTCCGTCTGCCGAGAATGCCAACGCCGTGACCGGGCCGTCTTGAACGGAGAGCTTCCAACGCCGCTCACCTGTCGCGACGTCCCAGAGGCACACGGAACAGTCCGAGCCGGCGGTGACCAGCTCTCGATCATCGGGCG
>JBEPUJ010000169.1:0-1650 GCA_041691575.1 Terriglobales bacterium | reverse complement strand
TTGCATGGGAAAAATCTACCAGCAGTTGAGTATTGAAGAGCGAACGCTGATCCAAACGCAACTGGAGATGGGAATCAAACCGGCGGCGATTGCCTTTGGGTTGAATCGTTCGGCATCGACGCTTTCTCGCGAACTCCGTCGAAACGGTTGGGCTCGCCCGAAGGCGCGCCGCTACCCTGGACGTCCTCCGGTGGCAGGCGGCTACCGTGCCCAAGCTGCCCATAAGCGCGCCCATGCCTGCACGGTCACAGCGCGCGTTGCGCGTCGCCTGCGGCCGGGAACCGCATTGTGGGATCAGGTCATCCACTACCTGAAAGCGGGCTACTCGCCCGAGCAGATTGCTGGCACACTGACGCTCGTGAATGCTGAAACGCCTACGTTGCAGGTTTCTCACGAAACCATCTACACCGCGATCTACGCCATGCCGCGTGGCGAGCTGCGCACGGAAGTGATTGGCTGGTTGCGCTTCGGTCATGCCAAGCGCCGTCCACGTGCGCGTGGCGAAGATCGGCGGGGACAGATTCCAGACATGGTCAGCATTCATGACCGCCCGCCTGAAATTGAAGAGCGATTGGTGCCAGGGCACTGGGAGGGCGATCTCATCAAGGGGGCGCATAACCGCTCGGCCGTCGGTACGCTGGTGGAGCGCACCACCTTGTTCACGGTGCTGTCCAGGATGGACAATGCCAGTGCCGACGCGGCTCTGAGCGGATTCAGCCATGTGCTCAATCGTATCGAGGCGCAACAACGTCTTTCGCTGACTTACGATCAGGGCCGGGAAATGGCGGCGCATCAGCGGCTGACTGAAGCTACCGGGGTAAAGGTATACTTTGCCGATCCGCACAGTCCCTGGCAACGGGGAATCAACGAGAACACCAACGGCCTGTTGCGGCAGTACCTGCCCAAGGGCAGCGACCTGAGCGGCTTCACCCAGGAAGAGCTGGATGCGATTGCCTGGAAACTGAACACCCGGCCACGAAAGTCGCTGGGCTTCAGGTGTCCCGCAGAGTTGTTCACCCCCGACGCTTTCGATTTCAGGCAACATCATGCCGCGCTTTTTGCACTTGGTCATTGAAACCGCCCAGTCATGATCTTTCTTCCAGCCTACGATATGTTTTTGCTGCCACGCAAATGCCCAAAACAATCTCAATTGATTTTACGTTCGAGGTGCTGGCCCTCAAGCTTATCGCGATAATTTTCAAGGAGATTTTCCATTTCAACACGCTTCATCCGCGTAAAGGGCTCTGCTTCCAGAATAGCATTCATGGCACCCTTGCTGGTATACCAATCGGCCAGTTCCCTGCCTATCCGATAAAGCTCGTCGTTATTCGTTTCGCAAAGCTTCCTTTGCTCATCCTGCTTCGCAAGGGCAACCGTTGTATTCTTCAGATCCTGTTCCAGCTGTTTGCGCTGACCGGACAATTCTTCGTTCCGTTTGACTGCTTCGTCAAGCCGTGTACGCAATTCGGTTTTCTCGCTATTTGCCGCCTCGATATCCTTCTCAAGCCGCGAAGCTTTGGCTACAGCACTCGCCGCAGATCGTTTGTGGGATTCGGTTTCGTCATGGGTTTTCTTCAGTGTTTCTTCCAACACCGTTTTTTCCTGATCCAGTGCAGACTTCTGCTGCTGGATTTCATTCAATTGCTGCTG
>JBEPUJ010000168.1:0-1664 GCA_041691575.1 Terriglobales bacterium | reverse complement strand
GCGTCGGATGGAAAGTCAGGATCTAGGCCGCCCTCGATCATCGCGTGACGGGCAATTCCTTGGAGGCTGCTATAGTTGTCGTTTGCCTTACCCATGGTCTAATTCCAAGTGTCAATCGTTCTTTGCCCGATCCTGATAGTCATTGTAGGCATCTGTGCCTTAACAGTCCGTTGAAAATCAGTGTTTTCAGGCGGCGGTGGCGAGGTGGAGCGGTCGCCGGCGATTTTCAAGTGCGGCGCCCGCGCGACTTTCCAAATCGTTCCATGCGCGCCGAAACGCGATCCGCAGCGTTGCTAACAAAGTATAGATAAGATACACAAGCGACGAAGTGTCTCGCTCGGATTGCAAGCCTCGCGGCGTGCCCATGCCGAACAGCTTGCGCATGATCAAACCCAGGTTTCTGGCCGCGACTTGTAACAGGTAGCGTTTCGTCACCTTGGCCAGGCCTCGCAGCCAACAGCGCCGCGCTCCGCCCGTCTCGCAGACGTGGGCGAAACTCCGTTCGGTCAACTCGCTTCTCAAGCGTTGCAGTCGTTTGCCACGCACGCCCCGCACCCTGCGCGAGTTGGAGGTCACCGCCGAACGTTGCTCTGCGGGTCGCGCGTGCCACTTCCAACGCGAGTTCCGCTTGGGCTCGGGGATGTAGGTTCGCACACCGAGTGGCCCGTTCATCAGGGCCAACGTCTCCGCCGAGTGGTATCCTTTGTCGGCCGCCGCGTCGTGAATATTCGCCGGGCTGTCGGCGTCGATGATGTTCTTCTGCGCTTGTACGACACTCTCCGCCAGCGTCTCGGCATCGCCGCGATTGGCCTCGTATACGACCGCCGCCAACACCAGGTCGGTCTTCAAATCGACCACGTGTTCGGCCTTGTATGCCAGATGCGTGCGGCCGTCTTTCATCTTGGCAATGCGGCTGTCGGGATCGGACGGCGACTGCCAATCATCGTTCGAGACCTTCTTGTCCGTCCGCTTTTTGTCGAACCGCCGCAGATCTTCGTCCGTCGGGTTCTCGATGCCCGCCGCTTCGGCGAGCCGTCGCAGATATTCTTTCCAGTCCTCGCCCGTGTCCTTGCGTTCGATGCTCTTCATGGCCGCGTTGGCTTCCAGCATCGTCGAATCGACGGCCACCGTCGTGCCGGCCAACAGTTTCTTCTCGGCGGCCAGCGCGAGCACGAAGGTAAACATGGCTTCGTGAACTTCCTGCGGCAACCGCTGGTGAATGCGAGTCAGGCTGGAGTGGTCGGGCGTTTCTTCCGTCGGCGCACAGCCCAAGAACTCCTGAATCGAAAGGCTGTCCTTGGCACGCCAGGCGATACCACGCTGCGAGGCGATGCCCTCAAAGTAGCCGATCAAAATCATACGGAAGTACGTGCCAGGAGGAATTGATGGCCGGCCTTTCTGGTCGGCGTAGTAAGAGTGGCAAAGCGTCTCCAGCCACGAGTCAAAGTCGGCTTCGGCCAAGAGTTGGTTCAGCTTGCGGTAGAACGGGTGGCCCGGCGACTTTGGCAAGTCGGTCGTGGCCACCCAAGCTTCCTGCTGCTCATGCTTCCGTCTACCCAACGCCATGGGTGCATCCTTTCACTGAGACTCTGTGCGTGTCCGACCGCCGAAATTGTCGTCAACCGCGCCGCAGCGTCAACCAGGCTTTTTCAACGGACTGCTAG
>JBEPUJ010000167.1:0-1665 GCA_041691575.1 Terriglobales bacterium | reverse complement strand
TTCATTCGATAGGATCCTGGGCATGTGTGCTGCCGCGTCCGTGACTCGTCCCAGCTGTTTCCGCTGACGGCGCTGGGACAGTCTGTAGGTAAGTTCCTCGGGTTCCGCGCCGCTGGCTTCCTGCCAGGCGGCCATCTCGCGTTGTCTGGCCCCTGTCATCTATCAGGAGCCTGCGCATGTGCACACGCAAATACCCCGGGTTACACAAGCTCGGGCAGAACGAACCCACCGATCCGTACGCTCTCGTTTACTTGATGGTGGGGCTTCCCGGCGCTGGGAAAACGATGCACGCGAAGGAACTCGAGACCAACGAGTCTGCGCTTCGTTTGACACCCGACGAGTGGCAGATCTCGCTGTTCGGCGATCAGAACCCGCCTGACAAGCGCGACCTTGTTGAGGGCAGGCTCGTTCAGCTCGGCATGCGGGCTGCCCAGCTTGGCGTCAATGTCGTCTTCGACTTCGGTTTCTGGGGCAAGGACGAACGGTCAGCGCTGCGTTGGATTGCTGGCACCGTCGGTGCTCGTAGCCAAGTCGTCTACCTGCCGATTGATCCCGGGGAACAACGCAGGCGTGTCACCAATCGGTTCGCCACTACACCCGATCAGACATTCCACATGAGCGAAGTTGAACTTGAGCAATGGCGGGCGCAATTCCAAGCACCGGACGACGAGGAACTGCGAGGTTCTCAGATTCCGCCGGTCCCGCCAGCGCACGCGACCTGGTCGCAATGGGCATCGCAGCGCTGGCCGTCCTTGCCCGACCAGTACTCCCGACAAGACATCGAGTGAGTCGAGGCGATGCCAAGGCGCCCACGCCCAATAATCTGCCCGTCCGCTCTTCGGCAGATCCGGACGTTCCGGCAGACCCGCAAGTGATCCGGCGCGCCAGATCAGTCCGTTCTGAGCGCGATCAGCCTGAACGGCCGAGGATCGCGTGGCCGTCCCGAACGGCGGATCTGGGATGCCACCTCGGTCTCCCACAACCAGGTAAACGTTGCTGGTCGTGGCAGGACCGCGCGCGCGAGCGGGGAAGGCGGTCCAGGCACCCTGGACTGCTAGCGGGTGACGATCACTGTCGCGTGGTGCCCGGGGGCGTTCTTCAGTTTGACGTCGCCGGTCAGCAGTTCACAGCCGAGTGCCTCGGCTAGTGCGATGTACGCGGCGTCGTACGCTCCTAGGTTGTGGCGCAGTTCCCACATCCGGGGATGATACGGCCAGACCGGATGGCGGGTAATTCGCAGGCGGGCATAGTCGGCCAGCATCTGTTCTCCGCGGTGGTCGGTGATCTTCTTCCCGGCCGCGAGCCCCCGGACGGTAGCCGCGACCTCTACGTCGAGATGGTGCGGGGCGTGCAGCGTGCGCGGCGCGGACAGTCGCTGCCGCAGTACGTCATCTCCTCCCCGCGCGGACAGTGCGTCGACCACCAGGGAGCAGTCGACGACGTAGGTGAGGCTCAACGCTGTCCCTCGTCGCGCGCGGCGAGAATGTCGTCCATGGTCACGTCCACTGGTTCCCGGTTACGGGCTATCCGGGCGATGACTTCGGCATTGGTCTCCGCAGCGGCATCGGCGTCCATCAGGTCGCGCAGGTAACCCGACAGCGACTGGCCAAGTGATCTGGCCCGGTCGCGCAGGACCGCCAGTGTCGCCGGATCGACGTCGCGGAC
>JBEPUJ010000166.1:0-1665 GCA_041691575.1 Terriglobales bacterium | reverse complement strand
CTCGTCTGGCGCGCGGGGCAGTCGATCGTTACGCCCTACGTGGTGGAGGTCGACCGCAGTGGCGACATTCGTGCGGTGGGTGAGGCCGCAACCCCGTATCACCCAACCGATGCGCAGATTGCATTTCACCTCGCGCATTTCATCACCAGCGTGCGATCGCTCGCCACAGATCCCGTCATCGTGCGCCAGAGCTGGCTGGCTGCATACGGCTACACGACGGACCAGGGGGCGGCCACGCTTAACGAATACGCGCGCGCCAACGATCCGTTTGCGCGCATTGGACAGACCTCGGTCGCAGTCGAGGTGACCAGCGTAGTGCGCGCCAGCGATTCGTCATTCCAGGTGCGCTGGATTGAACGAACCTATGAGCATGGCACGCTCGCAACGACCGAGCGATGGACGGCAATCCTGTCTATCATCATTCAATCGCCAAGAACCGAGGAGCGCTTGCGACGAAACCCACTGGGGGTCTACGTCAACGGCATTGCCTGGTCCAAGGAACTGGGCTCGGTTACTGGAGGCAAATCACCATGAGACAGCATGTCCTGATTGTGTTCGCGGCCTGCATCGCCGCAGGTTGTGCATCGGCGCCGGCACCAGCGCCCGAAATCCGTCTGGACGATGCAATAGCGGCGACGCCGCTTTCCGAACCACCCAAGCCAATATCTGTGGTCAGTGTTCCGCAACCCCTGCCGTTGCCGGGTCAATTGAAGCCAATGGATTTGGGGCCGACCCCGGTTCCCGAAGCGCCGGATCCGCGAGATCGGGTGGCGCAAGCCAATGCGGACGCGCGCGTCGCCCCGACGCATGAAGGCTACCTCAATGCGATTCAGGTCTGGCCGTACAGCGAGGGTGCGCTCTATCAGGTGTACGCAAGTCCGGGTCGTGTGACGGATGTCATGCTGCAGGAAGGTGAGGAACTGACCAGTGTCTCCGCGGGCGACACCGTGCGCTGGATTGTGGGCGATACCACCAGCGCCAGTGGTGCGGCATTGCGCGTGCACGTGCTGATCAAGCCGGTCAGGGCAAACCTGAAGACCAACCTGGTCATCACCACCAGCAAACGCATCTACCTACTGGAGCTGACAGCCACGGAGCAAACGTGGATGGCATCGGTGTCGTGGGACTACCCGCGCGATCGCTTGACCACCCTCAAAGCGCAAGCCAAGCGTGCGGACGAGGCTGCGCCGGTGGCGCAAGGTGTCGCGCTGGAGCGCCTGGCGTTCCGCTATGGCATCAGCGGGGACACGCCACCCTGGCGACCGCTGCGTGCCTTTGACGATGGCCAGCACGTCTACATTCAGTTTCCTCCCGGTATCGCGCAGGGAGAGCTGCCGCCGCTGTTTGTCGTAGGCACCGATGGCAATGCCGAGCTCGTCAACTATCGCTATCGGGCGCCGTATTACATCGTCGATCGGCTGTTCGGCGCGGCCGAGCTGCGTCTGGGTGGAGACAAGGCGCAGCGCGTGCGCATCAGCCGCACCGATGGCGTTGCCAAGGCGAGTGGCTCATGACGCTGTCCAAGGAAAGCCCTGAGGCGCTGAGGTTACGGGCGCCGCCCCGACGCGTCACCCGTCTTAATCGACGGATGCTCGGAGTGGCAGCGGGCATCGTTGTCGCAGCCATTTTTGGCGCAACGCTGTGGTCCTTGCAGTCGCAGCATAA
>JBEPUJ010000165.1:0-1683 GCA_041691575.1 Terriglobales bacterium | reverse complement strand
GCTAGTGTCCTGTCCCGCTGATACGTGAGCAAAGTCGATGAAGTTTTTCCAAGATCGAATCGGCAGTGGCGGTCCATCGAAACGGTTGTGCTTGGGCGTTGTGATGAGCGACGAAGTAATCGATTCGCTGGACGAGTTGCTTGACGCTGGTGAACGATCCACGGCGAATTGCTTTGTCCGTGATGAGCGCGAAGAAGCGTTCGACCTGATTGAGCCAAGAACTGTAGGTCGGGATGAAGTGCATGTGCCAGCGCGCTCGAGAGGCGAGCCACACCTTGACCTTGGGATGAGCATGCGTGCCGTAGTTGTCGACGACGCAATGGACCTCCAGATCGGCCGGCACGGCCCGGTCGATCTCGCGCAGGAAGGACAGGAACTCCTGATGTCGATGACGTGGCTTGCAGCTGGCCAGGACTGCGCCGTTGAGCACGTTGAGCGCGGCGAACAGAGTCGTCGTGCCATGACGCTTGTAGTCATGAGTCACGCCTTCGACATAGCCGAATCCCATCGGCAGCATCGGCTGGGTCCGCTCAAGCGCTTGGCACTGGCTCTTCTCATCGACGCACAAGACCAGAGCGTTCTCGGGTGGGCTCAAGTAGAGACCGACCACATCGCGCAGCTTCTCGATGAAGAACGGATCGGTCGACAGCTTGAAGTTCTCGGACCGGTGCGGCTGCAAGCCGAAGAGTTGGAAGTAGCGGTGGACGCTGGTCTTGGAGATGCCCGTCTCGCCGGCCACCGAACGCACGCTCCAATGAGTCGCGCCGCCCACCGGTTTGGTGTGCAACGTGGTCTTGATCAGATGGGAAACCCGTTCGTCATCGATACTGCGCGGCGGCCCGGGGCGCACATCGTCATAGAGACCAGCGATCCGGCGCTCGATAAAGCGCGCTCGCCATTTGCCCACCGTGACATTAGTCAACTTCATGCGCTTCGCGATCGCGCTGTTGGCTTCACCATCCGCGCTACTGAGCACGATGTGCGCTCGCGCACTGAGCGACGCGGGCAGCGATCGACTGCGCGCAAAGGCGGTCAGTTGCGTCCGTTCAAGGTCCGTGACCACCAATTCGGCCTTTGGCCTGCCTGTTCTCATCGCGGTATCTCCGTCCCAAAGATACCAAATACGAATGCATTACTTATGCCAATTATTTGCGGGACAGGACACTAGAAATACGACCAACAAGTACCGCTCGTTCGTTTCTCAGCGACGAATCGATGGGCGAAATCTGTCGATTTCATAAGATTCGAGCGTATTTGCTTACGCGAATAGGCGTTCAAAAAAATGCAATGCAAACTATATCTAAAGTTTGTTCACAACAAAAAAGGGATACGTTAAAGTCCGCGCAACGTTGGATAGTCATTTAATTTTGCGCGGCTTTGAGATTAGATTGGCGTAAGCAATAGCGACGGGGTGTTGTCCAAGTGATCTGAATTTAAATGACCGCTGCTCAGGGTGTGACGGTGCGGGAAAGGGGATTTGTCGCGTCGTTGCAGTGCCTGCGTATGCTAAGCGCGTAGCCCGCAAACGAGCGTTCGCGGGCTTCACCTGGGAGGGTTTTCAGCAATGCGCAAGTGGCAGGCGGCGCCTGTTCTGTACGTGCGTCCGCAGATCGGCGGCGCACGCAGCGGAACACGTTGCGCTGGACACGATGCGGTAAATATTTGCGCGATTCTCCCGCCGGT
>JBEPUJ010000164.1:0-1704 GCA_041691575.1 Terriglobales bacterium | reverse complement strand
CGGCCTGGGCGCACCATGTTCTCGGAGTTGTTGAAGACGAAGATCGCATCAAGGAGATCGACGGCATCGGCTGCCGACCCGTACTTCTCTCGGCGACGACCGAGGAGATCCTTGAATGGATCGGGGATGGGCTGCGCTCCCGAACGCTGAACTTTCCGGAGAAGAACGGACCGATCGCGTGGCCCCGTTACTCCCTTCGTAACGTATTGCGGACAGTTCCGGCAACCGAGGAATCCCGCTCAAACCTGATCTTGTAGGGGCCATCGAATTGGCATATACTTCTGTATATGCCAGAGCTTCCGGAGGATCTTATGCAACGCACTGCCAAGATTTTCATGAACAACCGAAGCCAGGCTGTCCGGTTACCCAAGGAATTCCAGTTCACAACGTCCGAAGTATTCATACGCAAGCAAGGTGACGACGTGATTCTCTCCGCACGCCCTAAGGATTGGTCGGTCTATCTGACTTCAGGCCCTGTGGCTTCGAAGGAATTCATGGAGGGGATCGAGGATTTGCCGATGCAGGAGCGCGAACTCTGATGGCCTACATGCTCGATACGGACATCTCTTCGTACATTATGAAGCGCTCTCACGACGCTGTCTTGAGGAGGCTGCAGAAGGTTCCCGTCGGCGAGGTGTGCATCTCTGTCATCACTAAGTCCGAACTTCTGTATGGGGTCGAAGTATCGCCGCAGCGGCAGCAAAATCAAACCGCCCTTGATGCCTATCTACGACACGTCGAAGTCTTGGAGTATCCCGACGAGGCCGCACTCCATTATGCCCAGATACGAGCAGCTCTCAAAGTAAGCGGCACCATGATCGGTGCGAACGACTTATTCATTGCTGCGCACGCCCGCTGTCTCGGGTTCATCCTGGTGACCAACAATGTTCGGGAGTTCGGACGGGTGCAAGGGCTCGACGTCGAAAACTGGACTGAACTTGTCAGCTAGTCCGCAAACAGTACCGAACTAGGGTGCGCTCTTCGGAGCGCCCTTTTTGCATTTGCAACCACCCTGAACCAGGTCAATCCAAATTTATGAGGTAGCTCTATGGAGACCACCTTCGACTACCTGCGCGCCCACGCTGCAGAATTGGGCGCGCGCATCCTTGAGACTTATCCGCCGCTTCAGAGCACCAAAGACCATGTGGCGCCGGCTGTTGCGACCCTGCTGCGTAAGGCGCTACCGGCTCAAGGGCTCGCTATCACTGGCACAGCCAAGTATCTGCGCAAGGCAAAGGCAGCGCGCATCGTCGCAGAGTGCGGAGCCGGGAAGACTTTTATGGCTCTGGGAACGATCCACGTTCTCGCTGCGGGGCAGCCGAGCACCACGCTGGTCATGTGCCCCTCCCACATCACCCACAAGTGGGCGCGTGAGGTCTTGTTGACCATTCCTCGTGCCCGCACCTTCCTGATCGAGGACATGCGCAATGGGGGCGATCCCAAAAAGCAGCACGGAATCTGCGAGGTAAAGCTCAGCAAGGGCAGGACAGTGTACGAGGGCAAGCACCTGACTCTCGCAGAGATGCGGCGCATGGGCCGCAGCGAGTGGCGCAAGCGCTTCCCAGGGCCGGTCTTTTTCATTACCGGTAAGGACAAAGCCAAGCTGGGCTACTTCTGGGATCACGCTTATCTCAAAGCGAAGTCGGGTCCGAACCTTGGTGCGATCGTCAATCCCGATTCCGGCGACACGATTCTTGATTCCGA
>JBEPUJ010000163.1:0-1707 GCA_041691575.1 Terriglobales bacterium | reverse complement strand
CTAGCGAGGTCTTCGACCTCAAACCGACCAGAAAACCCTATCGGAATTCTGTAGAATCTCGGTCATGGCGAATATCCCTGAGCTGTTGAAAGACCACGTCACGTTGGAAGTAGAGTGCCTGGACCGGCTATACCTGAACGGGTACATCGGACCGCTGGCGACCTCGGGTGGGTTGGTTACCTTCATGCGAGAGCAGTTAGGCAAGCCGATCCCATCGCCGGTGGTGCTGGGCCAGGTGACTGAGAAGTTCCGCGACGCAGTAAAGGAGATGGCGGAACGACAACAGATTCCGATCTACACGTTCAACCACAAAGAGCGCAAGGACAAGGTCGCCAACAAAATTCGGGAACAGCGCGGCATCCGCGACGGGATCGTCTTCATCGGTGTGGCGCAGGAAAAAGCGCAGGCCTTCCAAGGTAAGAAGGTGGACGGGCGGTTCCAGTTCACGCGCGACAAGAGCGTGTACGTGAACCACTACTACTTTTATATTGATGACGCCGACTTCGGTCCGCTGTTCATCAAAGTGTGCAGCTATGCACCTTGGGCGACCAAGCTGTGCCTGAACGGACACGAATCGGCCAAGCGTCAGTTGGAGCAGCAGGGGATCGCCTACGAGGCCTTGGACAACGGCTTCCTGTCCTGCGCCGATCCCAAGAAATTGCAGGAGATCTGCGATGCGCTGGGGCCGGAGGATATCGATCGGTTGTTCCGGAAATGGCTGGAGCGGATCCCGTTGCCGTTGCGGCCGGAAGACCGGCAGTCAGGCTACGACTGGAATCTGTCGATCTGGCAGATGGAAGTGAGTCTCACGCAGATCTTTGACCGGCCGTTGCGGGGCCGCGAGTTCTTCGAAGAAATCATCCGCGACAACCTGGACCTGGGGCGGCCCGACCGGGTGCAGTTGGTTTTTGACCGGGTGGTGACGAAGAAGACCCCCGGCGAGTTCCGCACCCGCGTGATCCAGGATGGCGTACATCCCAGCCTTCACATCCAATACAAGAACTTCGATCTAAAGCAGTACTTCAAAGAAGGACGTGGCTGCCGCACGGAAGGCACGTTCCGGAACCCAAACGATTTTGGAGTCAACAAAGGATTGTCGAATCTGCCTTACCTGCAGAAAATCGGACGTCAGATCAACTGGCGCTTACTGGAAGTCGAACGCGTCAGCCACAACAGTGGCCTGAGCGGCGACAGCATCCAAAAAGTGTTGCAACCGACCGTCACCGAAGACGGTGAGAAGGCGCCGGCATTGAAGTTTGGACAACCGCGAGTGATGGCTCTGCTGCTGGCGCTCACGCTGTTTCAGCACCTGATTGATGGTTTTCGCAATCGCGATCTCCGGCGACACGTCGCAGATCTGCTGGGAGTGAAGGTATCCGATTACTCCTCTAACCAGATGACCTACGATCTGAGAAGACTCCGGCTCAAAGGCTTGATCTATCGTCCTCCGGGCACCAACCGCTACTTCGTCACTCCCTATGGCTGGAAAGTGGCGCGGTTGTTCTCCCGATTGGAGGCCCGCGTATTCCGCCCCGCCATGGCGATGTTCACGGCCAAAGATGCCGTTCTGCCGTTTCCGTTGCGCCGTGCTCTGGACAGCGTCGATACTCAAATGGACAAACTTATTTATGAGGCTTTTCCAGTTTCTAAAGCCAGTTGAAAAACTTGACATTTTCGAAAAGAAGTTGCCGATATTAGACGACTAGA
>JBEPUJ010000162.1:0-1718 GCA_041691575.1 Terriglobales bacterium | reverse complement strand
GCAGTAGAATCGTTCGGCCGACGCCTCCGTTGGCATGAAGCTCTTGCGATACGGCTACAAGGTGGCGCACAGGATGTTTCCGATCCGCGAGACCAATCGATCCCTTGTAGCAGGAGACGCTCTCTCCGAGTGTGACCTCTTTGCTGGTCCCGTCTGGGAAGGTCAGGGTGAATGTCGCCTTTTCATGGACCGCTGCGGTGATGGCACCGATATCCGAGTCGTTGCCAAAGACGCTCAGGAGATGAGCTTTTCGGTCGTCTCCGACGTAACGATCCACTCGGACGCGAATGCGTGTTGAGATCTTCTCCGTCGCGCGTTGATATTCAAGCAGCCCGAGCCTCAGATGTGCGTTCTGCATCGGCCTCTCCTTCTGGTTTCGCTGGCGTCTCGGTCAGCTTCAACGTTCTTCCGTCCTCATAGACCAGCCGCAGCTCATTGGTCCAGCGCTCCCGGTGGTGGACGATCTGCGTATCGCCGTCATCTTCAATGAACGTCGTTACGTGTTTAACCGATCGCCATCGCGCGATATGCCGTTCCTCGCCGTCTCCGAATACACCGTTCAAAAGTCCCGCAGTGCATAACAGTCCGACATGGCCTCCATGCAGCGGAGTGATGGGTCGCCCGGTCGCGACATCTTCGTGAGGCATGAGGAAAGGAATGGTCTGCTTCCAGGCGCCGGACTGCGAGAGCAGGTCCTCGAGCAGATCGTATGGCAGTCCTCGATAACTCAGTGTGGCTTCGCCAGACAGCGGAACCGGATATGGAGCACAGGAAGTCGGAGTCAATTCTGGCAAAGCATGAAAGCTGCCATAAGGGCTGATGCTTTGTAGCATCTGCCTATTGTCTTCGAGGGCTGTACCTCGGATGTTGCGGCGTATCCCAAGCACTGCGATCTGCCGAAATCGGACCGACTCCTGGTCGGTCATACGCAATACATTCAAACTATCGAAGTGGGAGCTCAGGACTCCCGCGCACTCGTGGAGACGCTCGAACGGAATAACCAGAATAAGCACTCCCTCCGGCACCAGCCACCGGTAGGTGTGATCGAGGAATAACCGTTCCATCCGATTGTTGGCGACCGAACCAATCTCCGAATCGTATGGCGGGTTCAGGTAGAGCAGAGAGAAGGACTCGGGTTTCGTGACAGCATCGAAGGCATTACCCTGAATGGTTTCAATGCCGCGCGAGTTCGCGATTTGTGCTCGGTCCGCATCGAGTTCCACCCCATAGTGGCGAACCGAAGCCGCTCTGGTGATGAGTTGAAGGGCGGTTCCTTGACCGACGCAAGGATCAATCACTGATGCTTGACCTGCGAACGATAGGAGAGAACGAAGCTTTACTCCCTCGCTTTCCGGCAGCGGGTAATAGCCCATCTTAAGGCGTGCGACAGAACGCATCGAAGCACCTCCATGATTCGTATTTGGACGGGTGTGATTTATGCCATATCTTTGCCGTTTGGGAGGGATATGGTCTAAACGACCTTTAGTTTCTCTTTGAGGCTCGGAACATCTCTTTCCGCGAGATCTTGATCGGCCTTTTCTGCGGTGCGAACCGATGCGGGAAGGTGTGCTCTCTCAGGAGACTCTCTCGGGGATGTCTACCGAACTGCTGTTAAGTGAGCCAGGTAATCGCTTGGAGAAAGCACCTTGACGTCACCTCGCAATGTCTCTGGGAAATGCTTGAGGTTTCCCGTCACGAGCCAAGCCCCCGAATCGTTA
>JBEPUJ010000161.1:0-1719 GCA_041691575.1 Terriglobales bacterium | reverse complement strand
GGAAAAGCGTTAATTCCGGCAGCGTTTTTCATCTCACCAGATCATTTCCGGTTATTAAAATTAATTAAGTATCTCATCCAGTTTTCCGTGCTCGATAGCATACATTTAAATGTAAGAGTATTAGGATCGAGCTCACGAACTTAATGAGATTAACAAGAATTGTGGCGCCGGACATTCCCCCGAGCCCCGAAATTGGTTGGGCCAAGGCGCGACTCGTTGTCACCGCCGGCTGCCTACATTGGAGCAGGATCTCAAGCAGTGTTGCGCTTGTTCACGAAAGCTCGATCACAGGGAGTTAGGGCACCATGAGATTGGCAGTTGTCGCGGCGGCCGATCCGCTGAATATGAGCACGTGGTCGGGTACGCCCTATTTCATGACAAAAACATTGCAGTCAAGATTTCCCGACCTGTTGCCGGTGCGTGTTCCAAGGCCGGCGTGGTTTCGCTACCTGCGGCGCGCAACAAGAAAAGCAACAGCGGGTCGGATCGAATTATACTGGAGCTACGGTCTGGCGCAGCGGAACGCAAGACAGCTTGCCGCGCGCCTTGCAGCGGAACGTATAGACGTCGCTTTTGCGATCGGAAATGCACCCCTGTCGGCGTTCTTGGCGGAGCAACTGCCGACGATCCATGTCTCAGATGCGACAGTGCCCCTGATGTGCAACTATTATTCGGAATTTTCGGACCTGTCGCAGGTGCTGGCCGACAACGCTTTCAAGCTCGATAAAATGTCTGTTTTGAGATCTCGAGCATGCCTGTTTTCGACTGAGTGGGCGGCCCGTTCAGCGATCCAGGATTATGGAGCTGATCCAGCTCGCGTTCACGCCATTCCATGGGGAGCGAATGTTCTTCCGCGGGAAGTCGCTGCACAGGATCAATCTCCTCGGACCAATGTCTGCCACCTCGTTTTTATTGGCGTCGATTGGCACCGAAAAGGCGGCGCGATTGCTGTGGCGGCCGCGAAGAGCTTGTCGGCGGCTGGACACCCCGTTAAGCTTCATATCATCGGCGCCACGCCGGAACTTGAGCGGACGACCGATACAATCATTGTTCATGGTTTCATCGACAAAGGCACTGAAGAGGGGCGCCTTAAGTTCGATCGAATCATGCGGCAGGCAGCGTTTCTTTTCGTACCTACGCGTCAAGACTGTTCTCCAATGGTTTTCCCCGAGGCAAATTCGTTTGGAGTTCCTGTCATCACGACGCAAACAGGAGGCGTTCCGGATGTCGTACGCGAGGGTATCAATGGGCACCTCTTGCCAATTGACGCGCCTGCCGAAGCCTACGGTGATCTCATCTGGACAATATGGTCGGACCAGCCGCGATACGCCGCACTCCGGAAATCCTCTCAATCACGATTCGAGACTACCCTCAACTGGCGCAGTTGGCTTTCCGCTGCAACACCGATCATCGAACGCGCAGCTGCAACCCCAAGCTGACGCCATCTGCCGGAATTTTTGATCAAACCGCTTCTGTCGCTGTCAAAGGCAATAATTCCGCCTGGAGTAGCCTCAGCCCGGAACTCATCGTACGCGGGCTATCGTATCCCTCAGCAAGGCCTGAACTGACCTTGGCCGACGTTTTCACCGGCCGGGTTGACAACTGCAATTTCGATCCGATCGTTTGACGTTGGGATCGACCGGGTCAGCGCGCCGCCCTTCCCGTGCCAAAGTTGGCCTATGTGGCGATCGTACTGTCTAAAAATATCAGATTCTCGCC
>JBEPUJ010000160.1:0-1724 GCA_041691575.1 Terriglobales bacterium | reverse complement strand
CGAGTCAGCGAAGTCTTGGTCAAATAGCTGAAACTGCAGTTCCCATTCAGGGAAATTGCCGGTCTGGATGGCGGTCCACAGGTCGCGGCGATGGAAATCCGGGTCAGCGCCATTGATCTTCACGGCCTCGTTCCAAAGAACCGACTGCAATCCCAGCTTGGGTTTCCAGTGAAATTTTACGAACGTGGACTCATCTTTGGCGTTCAAGAGCCGGAATGTATGGACGCCGAACCCCTCCATAAAGCGGAACGATCTCGGAATTGCCCGATCGGACATGATCCACATGATCATGTGCATGCTCTCAGGCGTGAGGCTGATGAAGTCCCAGAAGTTATCGTGCGCCGACTGCGCTTGAGGGAAGGCGCGATCAGGCTCCTCCTTGACCGCATGCACCATGTCCGGAAACTTTATGGCATCCTGGATGAAGAAGATCGGCATGTTGTTGCCGACAATGTCCCAATTGCCTTCCTGGGTATAAAGCTTGACGGCAAACCCCCGCACATCGCGCGCGAGATCGAACGATCCCTTGCTTCCGGCCACCGTCGAGAACCTGACAAATGCCGGCGTCCGCTCGCCAGCGCGCTGGAACAGATCGGCCCGTGTGTACTTCGAGAGAGGCTTGTAGTTCTCGAAATAGCCATGCGCGCCATAACCCCGCGCATGGACGACCCGCTCGGGAATGCGTTCGTGGTCAAAGTGGAAGATCTTTTCCCGGAAATGAAAGTCTTCAAGAAGCGTTGGACCACGCGGACCTATTTTCAGAGAGTTCTGATCGTCCGCAACCGGTCCCCCTTGGGCTGTCGTCAACAGCGGGATTTCGCCCGACGCAATCTGATGTAGCTCGCCACCCTCGCCTCGCGCGAGCTTCTGGTCGTGTACCGTGACTGTGCCGCTCGACGCGTTCTTTGCTTTTGTTGCTTTGGCCATCCGACATCCCCAAAACTCTGGAACTGAGGAATGCTTAATCCGCCGGGGCTGGGTACGTTCCTTAGTCATCAGCACAGCGCCAAAATCGCGGTCTAAAAGACGCGCGAGACGACACCCCTCCCCGACTAACGCTGAGTTGCTGGCAAGCCGCTTACCTCGCGCGAGAAAGACGATCTCGCAAAGGTGCGGCGGCGTCTCTCACCACATGCGACGGAACCTTTGCCTGACCCGCACATTGTTGCCACACGACGAACGCATTTTAGCAAACCGGGGACGTGAGCCATGATCGATACTATAATCGTGCAACCGACATCTGATGCCGGTGAGCCGTCTGTCTCCGGCGTATCGTGGGGCGCCATTGCCGCGGGCGCCGTCGTCTCATGCGCCTTAACCCTGGTTCTCTTGGCATTCGGCGTCGGCCTCGGACTGTCCGTGGTATCCCCTTGGTCTGGCGCCGGCGTATCTGCCACGACCTTCAAGATCGGAACAGGAATCTATCTCATTGTCGTTGCCATGCTGTCATCGTCGATCGGCGGCCACGTCGTAGGCCGCTTGAGACATCGATGGGTGGGCGTCCACTCAAACGAGGTGTACTTTCGCGACACGGCTCACGGCTTTGTATCTTGGGCCTTTGCCTCGGTAATAGGCGCAATTCTCCTTGCGACCCCAGCAACCAGCTTGGTTTCCAGTGGCATTAGCGCAGCCGGCCAAGGTGCCGCTGCAGCGTCCAACCGATCCGGTCCGATGGATAGTTATGTCGACACCTTGCTTCGGCCGCAGACGCCATCAGCCCAAGG
>JBEPUJ010000159.1:0-1736 GCA_041691575.1 Terriglobales bacterium | reverse complement strand
CTCCGAGGCTGTCAGTTTTCCGCACCTTTGGCTGACACCGGCGTAGCCGGCTCCAATTGAGGGGAGGCCGCTTTGTTTTTCGAGCCGTCGGCCATCCTCTCGTGTGCGCCGCGCGATCGCGTCGCGAGTCCATTACGAGCGAGCTCAGCCAGTTTTTCAACTAGCCAAGCCACCCAACTTACCGTTTTTCTCTTATCCTCCTCCTGTCGCTGCCGCAGCGCGCACCTCTCCCATGGCGGTTACCGCTGCGGCGGCACGTAGGGCTGTCCCTCGGATCAGATTCAACGCAAGCGCGTACCAGGTTGCAATCACTTTCACCTTTTCCGTGCCGCGTACGACAAACTGCTGCAGTCCGTGATTGCGAGCCTGGGCATTCGAATACTCCGCCGTCGCGGCTCGTTTTTTATAGATCTCTTTGGACTCCGGCTTTCCCATCCGCTGCCGCCACTCGGCCATCGCCGGCGAATCCTTCGCAATGGGTTGAAAGGGGTCTATTCCCTTCGCCTGCTTCTGCTTCTCTTCCTTCACCGGTGCATACAGCGTGACCCCCTCTTCGGCGGAATATTCAATATCATCCTTCGTCGAGTAGCCGCCATCCACCAGCACCGCGTCCGGCACGCGATCGTATCTTTCTTTGACCTGGTCGATCATGGGCGGCGTCAGACCCGCGTCGGAACCTATGTTATTCACGTCCACGCCCACAATGATGTGGGAGCGGGTATCAGTGCAGAACTGCACGTTGAACGCCGGGTTGAAACCTCCATTGGCCATCTTCATGGTGCGCGCATCGGCATCAGTCGTCGAAGCACGGGCCGTCGGGCCATCCCCTTTTTTACGGACTTCTCTGTACTTTGCGATTGTGGCCACATTAATCAACGCCTGCTGGATCCGTTCGACCCGCTCTTCCGCAGCCCGTTTGCGAGCCGCGTCTTGCCGGGTAGTTGCCACGCCGGCGTTCTCTTTTGCCATCGCTTCGCAATGCAACCGGTCCACCTGCTCTTGCGCAGTCTTGTGCAATTCTTCGAGGGTTGGTTCGCGGCGAAACGAACTCTTGCCGGCACTGGCCCGCACACGCATGCCGTCCAGCGCAACGAGGTTCAGGTCCACCAAGCCTTCCTTCATCAAGGCCGCCACGCTGTCGGTCAGTACCCGGTTCAGCACTTCGCCATGATTGACACGGAATGCGCAGATCATGTCGCGGTTCACGGGCACGCCGCCGCAGATCCATTGAAAATCAAGATGGATGCCCTCCGTGCAGCGGCGTGCGATTTCGCGGCCGCTGCTGATCCCTTCCAATGTGGCGTACAGGCACAGCGCGAACAGTACGCGGGGGTCGCTCGCGTTGCGACCGGGTTCTCCCTCCACGGCTTTAATCGGGTCGTACAACGCCGCGAGATCGAGTTGCTCGACAAATGCGTACACCGCCCGCGCAGAGTTATCGAGAGGCAACAGTTGGTCGAGCGAAAGCCACCGCAATTCGATTTGGTGGCGTTCCGGACGGATCACACGCGGCTGGCCCACGAGCGCCGGTTCGTCCGCGAGAATGCCGGAGTCCACAGCGGGAGGGACGGCCTCGGCGACTTCGGCGGGGCTAAACAATCCATGTTGCTGGGTAGCGTCGGTTGCGGAATGGGGGGCGAGTTTTTGCATGTCGCGATATTAGCGCTCCCCCGCGGAGGCGTCTATGGCAACGAAGCAGTAAAAAACGAAAAACTGACAGCCTGTCCGTCGTGAGG
>JBEPUJ010000158.1:0-1772 GCA_041691575.1 Terriglobales bacterium | reverse complement strand
CCGGAGCCTTGGTGCGCTCGTTGAACTGCTTGCAGAACTCCATGATGTTGACCTGCGCCTGGCCGAGCGCGGGGCCGACCGGCGGTGCGGGTGTGGCCTTGGCGGCCATGATCTGAAGCTTGACGTATCCAGTAATCTTCTTCGGTGCCATTGCGGTAAATCCTCTTTATGCTTCTAGCCGCTGGCCTCGCCTGTCGGTTTGGCCGCTGCTGAATGGTGTTGCTGAAATCTTCCTCCTGCGCAGCTTCCGCAGGATAAGTAGTTACTCCGTGACCTTGTCCACCTTCGAGAACTCGATCTCGACCGGGGTGGAGCGGCCAAAGATGCTGACCATCACCTTCAACGTCTGCTTGTCTTCGTTGATATCGTCGACAGCGCCGGTGAAGTTGGCGAATGGTCCCTCGTTGATGCGGACCTGCTCGCCCTTGTCGAACTTGACCTTCATCGAAGGCTTGTCCTTCGCCGAGTCGGAGCGGAAGAGGATCGAACTGACCTCCTGCTCTGAAAGCGCAACCGGATTGTCGCCCGTGCCCAGAAAGCCCGTGACCCGCGGCGTGTTCTTGATGACGTGCCAGAGATCGTTGTCGAGATCCATCTCGACCAGAACGTAGCCCGGAAGGAAGACGCGCTCGATGGTGTATTTCTTGCCGTTGCGAAGCTCGGTCACCGGCTCGGTCGGGATCATGATGCGGCCGATCTTGTTCTGCAGGCCAAACGCCGAGATGCGGCTCTCCAGCGACTCGCGCACCTTGCGCTCGAACCCGGAGTAGGCGTGAATGATGTACCACTTGAAGTTCTCATTCACCGGCGGAGCAAGCTGCTCTCCCGGATTCTCCACGGACGGTTCGCCCCCGGCTACCGCGGGATTCTGCTCTTCCAGATTCTGCTCTTCTGCTGCCATCGTTATGCCTTCTTCGCGCATCGTCTGCTTCTCTCTGCTGGATGCTGCCGGTGTGTCGAAACTCTCTTAGCTTCCGGTCAGTGCGTGGAGCAACGCTTCAATCGCACGTCCGATAATATTGTCCACCAGCCAGAAATAGCCCGCGAAGATGAAAACGGTGACGATCACCACGATCGTCGTCGACTGTACCTCGGGCAAGCCCGGCCACCAGACCTTGCGCATCTCGCTGCGCACTTCCTTCAGAAACGCGACGAGGCGCTCCGGCTGTGCCTTCAGCGACTGCAATCCTGTGGTTGTCTCTTCCGCTACTGCTATTGTCTTGGCCATAGTGCTGCCTCAATCTTCGTGTTGCTGAATTCTGCTACTGCGTCCGGACTCTTAAAGCCGGACAAACTGGCGGGGGAGCTCGGATTCGAACCGAGAAGTTCGGTTTTGGAGACCGACAGTTTAACCGTTGAGCTTACTCCCCCCGGTCGATCCTTTTAGCCAAGCTGTCAGCTCTTAGCTAAAAAGCTGGAAGTGACGGCTAAAAGCTGCTCTTACTTCGTCTCTTTGTGGTCCGTGTGCTTGCGGCAGGTGTTGCAGAACTTCGAGAACTCGAGTCGGCCAGTGGTCGTCTTCTTGTTCTTCGTCGTAGAGTAGTTCCTGTTCTTGCACTCGGGGCATTGCAATGTAATGATTTCGCGCATCTCTTTATCCTAACCGATTTCGTGGAAACTTCATGCTATCACCGCGAAACCCTTTATTTTGAATGGCAACCACGTGGCCGGAGGCTGGCTTCCCTGCCCCCGGCTGTGGCGCTGAAACTACTTGATAATCTCGCTGATGGTACCTGCGCCGACGGTACGGCCGCCTTCGCGGATCGCGAAGC
>JBEPUJ010000157.1:0-1791 GCA_041691575.1 Terriglobales bacterium | reverse complement strand
TCAGCTGGACGTTGAAGGGGAAGTACTGCTGCAGCGTATCCAGCCACAGCGACTTCACCGCGATCAGCAAGCCCGCCGAGACCAGCCAGCCGAACATGCCCGCGATCACACCTTCGACCAGGAAGGGTAGCTGCACATAGAAGTTGGACGCACCGACCAGGCGCATGATGCTGGTCTCCCGGCGCCGGTTGAAGGCGGACAGCCGGATCGTGTTCGCGACCAGCAGGATGGCGGCGATGATCAGGATGATCGCGATGATCACCACCGCGTTCCTGGCGCCGTTCAGCAGCTTGTAGAACTTGTCCAGGATCGAGGAGTCGTCCACGATCTGGTCGACGCCGGCCGCGCCGTCGACGGTCTGCGCCACCACCGGGAAGTCGGTCTGGGTGTTGCGCAGCTTCACCTGGAAGGAGTCGGGGATGTCACCCTTGGTCACCGAGCTGACGAACGACGGGTTCTTCGAGAACTCCGCCTTGAACCGCGAGAACGCCTGCGCCTGGGACTCGTAGCTGACGCTGGCGACCTGGGGCAGCGCCCTCAGGCTGTGCTCGATCGAGGCCAGCTCGGTCGGCGTGGCCGGGCCGTTCTTGGTGCACTGCGGGCTCACGCTGGTCTGGGTGCACAGGTAGATGGACAGCTGGACCCGGCCCTGCCAGTAGGTCCTGGTGTTG
The DNA here is from genome assembly GCA_041691575.1 of Terriglobales bacterium. Taxonomy (GTDB): domain Bacteria; phylum Acidobacteriota; class Terriglobia; order Terriglobales; family Acidobacteriaceae; genus Edaphobacter. The sequence goes on along the minus strand of JBEPUJ010000157.1, from coordinate 1,120 downwards.
TCGACCTGCTTGACGAACAGGAGGCCGGTGCCCAGCAGCGAGAGGCTGATCGCGACGACCACGACCAGCGCGATCGTCATGGTCAGGTTGCGCCGGAGGCCAATCCAGACCTCATGGAAGACAAACTGCGCACGCATTCGCCGATCCTTCGGTAGTTCCCTCGTCGGGCCGGGTCAGTACGCCTGACCGTAGACCCCTCGGGACTGGTCGCGGACCACCTTGCCGTACTCCAGCTCGATCACGCGCTTGCGCATCGAGTCGACGATCGCCGCGTCGTGCGTGGCCATGACGACCGTTGTGCCCGTCCGGTTGATGCGGTCGAGCACCTTCATGATGCCGATGGAGGTGGCCGGGTCGATGTTCCCGGTGGGCTCGTCGGCCAGCAAGATCATCGGGCGGTTGACGAACGCGCGGGCCATGGCGACCCGCTGCTGCTCCCCACCCGACAGTTCGTCGGGCATGCGGTCCCGCTTGCCCTCCAGCCCGACCAGGTCGATCACTTCGGGCACGACCTTGCGGATGAACCGGCGCGGCTTGCCGATGACTTCCAGGGCAAAAGCGATGTTCTGGTAGACGTTCTTGCTCGGCAGCAGCCGGAAGTCCTGGAACACGCAGCCGATCCTGCGCCGCAGGTGCGGGACCTTCCAGTTGGTGAGCCGGGCGAGATCCTTGCCCGCGACGTGGATCCTGCCGTCGGTCGGCCGCTCTTCCTTCAGCACCAGCCGGAGGAAGGTGGATTTGCCCGACCCAGATGGCCCGACCAGGAAGACAAACTCGCCCTTTTCGACGTCGAGGTTGACGTTCTCCAAGGCGGGACGGTTCTGGTTCGGGTACATCTTGGTGACGTTGTCGAAGTGGATCACAGGCCCATCACACGGCGCTCGACGATGTTGCGGACGACCTCAGGGAGAAAGAAGCGTCCCGGTTTGGCCTCGGGCCAGTCTAGGGGGGAAACTGGTCAGGAACGTCCAACATCGGCGAAGTGGCCCGGGTAGCCGCCGGGATAGAGGGGACCAAGATGAGCTGCGAACACCTGATCTGCGCTTCCTGCGCGGGACCGGTGGCAGAAGGTCATTGCCCCGTCTGCCAGGCATCCAGGGCGCACGTGCACCACTCGGGC
>JBEPUJ010000156.1:0-1820 GCA_041691575.1 Terriglobales bacterium | reverse complement strand
TGATGCGATGATTGCCCCAATACGTAAGATCTGGAGAGGACGAGAGCCACATGTGGGCACCCAGCGTCGTGACGGGGCGGTGGATAAGCGTCCAGAGGCCACCGATCTTGCGCGGGAACAGGGCAGCATCCTTGTCCTCAGGCTGCATCACCACACCACAGCGTTCGAATGTTCTGAAATCTTTGGTCATCGCCAACGAGACGCCAGGGCCACCTCGCGAAAATGAGGTGTATGCGACGGCATATTGCTTTAGCTCGGGGACGTATGTGATGCGTGGATCTTCGATTCCCCATATCTCTTCAGGATGCGAAGGACTCGGAAGAAGGGTTGGCTCGGCATCGATGCGCCAACCATCTACTCCGTTTTTCGAACGAGCAGCACAGAGATGCGACAGCCCCCGTCGGTCCTCGACTCGGCAAAGCAGCAACGTTTCCCCATCTTCCAACCGCACGGCGGCCGCGTTGAATACGCTATTGATTGGGTAAGGCCAATCGATGCGGCTGAGAATCGGATTAGCCGAATGGCGGGTGAAAAGTGGATGATCGGCATGGACCGTCGCGTAGGCAGACTCTGTGACAGAGCCATCTGAAGAGGAGATCGGAAGAATTGCTGTATTCAAGGTGTGAACCTCTTCTTGCTACTGGATTCGGAGGTAAGGGATGAAATCTCTTGCATCTCCAGAAAGGCCATGAGGTAGGAAAGGGTCGATTCCGCACCCTGGTTCTCATTCACTCGGTCCGGGTGCAAGCCATCTCGGCAGCCTCCCGTGGTCGGATCGTACAGGGCAATCTGTAGGTCATTTTGACCGAGGAACCATCGAAAAGCACACCACGCTTCATCGAGCCAGCGCTCCTGTGCTGTCAGCCGGTAGGCTTCTAAACAGGCCGAGATCGTCGCGCAGGCTTCCACGGGCTGCTGATCGAAGCGGGCCTTTTCACTTCCTTCGGTGAAGAATCCATCGGAGCCAATCGGCACGAACAAGTTATCCTCCTCCCGGTGCTGATGAGCGCATAGCCACTCGAGAGATTCAAACCCGACCTGCTTCATGCGTTTGTGATCGAGATGCCAGCCAACGCTCAGCAGTGCCTGCGGTAGACGCGCATTGGAGTAAGACAGGCTCTTTTCGAACCAATGCCACGTTTGAGAACTGCTGCGCTCGTACACGTCCAGCAGACGTTCAGCAAGGTTCGTGCGTGCGTTCTGGATCATCCGGTCCCCGGGGAAGCATGCAAGATAAGCTTGCATGCCTAACAGGCAAAAGGACCATGCGCGAGGGCTCGTGAATTTCTCCGTTGCTGGAGTGGCATTCTCAAACAGTCTTCCTGCAGCTCCCCTTAGCCCAGCATTCTTTGAATGACAAAGCACCGTTCCCAAAGCCCAGAGCGCTCTGCCGTGGCTGTCTTCGGAGCCGACATCTTCCAGCCACCCTCGGTCGTAGCCAAGGAAGTTCCTGAACCTGCCCGTATCTGGATGAATCGCGAGCCAGAGAAAGGCGGTGTAACGATCCGACAACTCGTCAGCAATGCCAGCTTCGCTCGCTGAAGACTTCTGAAGCAATGTCGCAACAATGAGCGCCCTCGCGTTATCGTCGGTGGTATAGCCCTCGCGAAAGTTAGGAAGAGAAAAGATCGCGTGCTGCAACATGCCGGTGTCATCCGTCAGCCGTCGGAGATGAGTCAAGTTCAAGGGTGGCAGCGGATGAAGCTCAGGCCCGGACACAGAATTCAACAAAGGTCTCGGACGCAGCGTACGTTCCAGACGCGCGCGCTGAAAGCTGGCCATGTAAGCACGGGCCGTCTCGTGCCATGTGGTTCCCCGCG
>JBEPUJ010000155.1:0-1824 GCA_041691575.1 Terriglobales bacterium | reverse complement strand
TCGCGGCGTTTACTCTGAAGGTGTATCCAACCCATCTTCATAGCGGAGCAACAAGCCATGTCTAAGGTAACCGTCTACGTCGGACTCGACTACCACAAGGATTCGATTCAGGTGTGCGTCATGGACCCTGCCGGCAAAATCCTGGCCAATCGTTCTTGCCCGAATCGGGCGGAAGCCGTCGTGGCCTTCGTCGCCGGGCATGGGCAAGAGGTCCGGGCCGCCATTGAGGCGTGCTCCGGAGCGGCCAATCTGGCCGACGAACTGGCGACCAAGCACGGCTGGATCATCAATCTGGCTCACCCCGGTTACGTCGCTCGGATGAAGCAGACTCCCGACAAGACCGATTGGGCCGACGCTCGCGTGATCGCCGACCTGGTTCGCGTCGGCTACTTGCCCAAGGTCTGGCTGGCTCCCGAGGACGTCCGGCAACTGCGCACCCTGACCCGGTATCGCCAGCAACTCGTCGATCAGCGTCGGTCGACCAAGCTCCGGATCACGGCCTTGCTGCGCGACGCCCGGGTCGTCGAGCCGGGAAGCCGCCGTTGGGGACGCGTCTGGCTGGCCTGGCTGCCGACGGCCGAGGGGTTGGGCAGCGAGGGACGCTGGGTCGTCAACCGCCTGATCGCCGACCTCCGCGAACTGGACCGGTCGATCGCCGAGGTCGAGAGCCGGTTGGCCGAGGTCACCGCACAAGACCCGGTCGTCGCCCAACTGCTTTTGCTCCCAGGCATCGGGAAGGTGACTGCGTGGTGCCTGCGTGCGGAAATCGGCCGGTTCGACCGGTTCACAACGGGTAAACAAATGTCTCGGTATTGTGGCTTGTCGCCCCGTAACGCCTCCAGCGGGCAGCGTCAAGCCGACGCGGGGCTGATCAAGGCGGGTAACGAGAACCTGCGAGCCACGATCATTGAGGCGTCGCATCGGCTGATGCGATATGACCCGCGTTGGAAGGCGCTGGCGACACAAATGCGAGGTGTGGGCAAGCCGGCGTGCGTGGTCGCGGCGGCGATCGGCAACCGCTGGATCCGCTGGCTGTTCCACCAGGTTTCGGGAGGGCCGATCACACTGACGAAAGTCGCCTGAACGTCGAAAAGACAGATGCAATACGCCTTGAGAGGGAAGAATCACCGCTGCGTCCCGGGCTGAGGAGGATGACTCGACGGACCCTTGGGCTTGATGCTCGTTTGTAGATGGGGTCGTCCTCTTCAACCGTCTCGAAGCACCCATTGGGGCAAGGCCTCCGGCCGACGCTCGGATAGAAGAGTGGGACAACCAGCGGCGAAACTTTCGGGAAAAGCGCGTATAACCACTTGACGAGTGACAGACTTTCATAGAAGCCGACGCGGGGCTGATCAAGGCGGGTAACGAGAACCTGCGAGCCACGATCATTGAGGCGTCGCATCGGCTGATGCGATATGACCCGCGTTGGAAGGCGCTGGCGACACAAATGCGAGGTGTGGGCAAGCCGGCGTGCGTGGTCGCGGCGGCGATCGGCAACCGCTGGATCCGCTGGCTGTTCCACCAGGTTTCGGGAGGGCCGATCACACTGACGAAAGTCGCCTGAACGTCGAAAAGACAGATGCAATACGCCTTGAGAGGGAAGAATCACCGCTGCGTCCCGGGCTGAGGAGGATGACTCGACGGACCCTTGGGCTTGATGCTCGTTTGTAGATGGGGTCGTCCTCTTCAACCGTCTCGAAGCACCCATTGGGGCAAGGCCTCCGGCCGACGCTCGGATAGAAGAGTGGGACAACCAGCGGCGAAACTTTCGGGAAAAGCGCGTATAACCACTTGACGAGTGACAGACTTTCATAGAAGGGTCCG
>JBEPUJ010000154.1:0-1867 GCA_041691575.1 Terriglobales bacterium | reverse complement strand
TACACCTGTCCCATGCACCCTCAAATCATTCGAGATGAGCCAGGGAACTGCCCGATCTGCGGTATGGCGCTTGAACCAATGACCGTCACGGTCAACGAGGCCAATCCTGAACTTGACAGCATGACGAGGCGATTCTGGATCAGTGCAGCCTTGACGCTGCCTCTGCTCGCCATAATGGTCTCCGATTTCCTGCCGGGCCATCCGATCCAGGGGCTTCTAAAAGGTTCCTTGCTGGGATGGTTCGAACTCGCCATCGCTACCCCAGTTGTCCTTTGGGGTGGCTGGCCTTTCTTTCAACGGGGGTGGGCTTCCATCGTAAGCCGCAACCTCAACATGTTTACGCTTATCTCTATCGGGGCCGGGTCTGCGTACCTCTACAGCCTCGTTGCGGTCTTCATGCCGCAGTTGTTCCCTGCGTCGTTTCGGGACATGTCTGGCCAGTTGGGTCTCTACTTCGAGGCCTCAGCCGTCATTACGGTTCTCGTCTTGTTAGGCCAGGTGCTGGAGTTGAAGGCGCGCAGCCAGACGAGCGGCGCCATCAAGGCTTTGCTGGGACTCACGCCCAAGACCGCTCGACGCATTGCGGCGAACGGCCAGGAGCAGGATGTAGACCTGAACCAGATCCAGGTTGGCGACAGCCTGAGAGTTCGTCCTGGCGAGAAAGTTCCGACAGACGGAGTGTTGACTGAAGGCAGTAGCTCAGTCGATGAGTCGATGGTAAGCGGGGAACCGATCCCAGTCGAGAAGGCGAAAGGCGCAAAGGTTATCGGCGGCACGATCAATGGCACCGGCAGCTTCGTTATGAAGACCGAGCGCGTCGGTGCCGATACCCTCTTAGCCCAGATCGTAAAGATGGTGAGCGAAGCACAGCGGACACGAGCGCCAATCCAGCGGCTTGCGGATACCGTCGCTTCGTACTTCGTGCCAGCGGTACTCGCATCAGCGGTTATCACTTTTATCGTGTGGGCAATCTATGGCCCGCAGCCTCACTACGCCCACGCGCTCGTCAATGCAGTAGCGGTCCTCATCATCGCCTGCCCATGTGCCTTGGGGCTCGCAACACCGATGGCAATCATGGTCGGAACGGGCCGGGGTGCCGGAGAAGGCATTCTTATCCGCAATGCAGAGGCCCTGGAGATTCTGGAGAAGGTGAACACGCTGGTCGTCGATAAGACGGGAACGCTTACAGTCGGCAAGCCGGTACTGACTGAGCTCGCAACTGCGGAAGGCTTCGATGAAGCCAATCTCCTTCAACTCACGGCGAGTCTCGAAAAAGCCAGCGAGCATCCACTCGCGGCAGCCATCCTAGCCGCAGCCCAGGAGAAGAAAGTCGAGTTACTACCGGTAGACGGCTTTCAATCCGTGACCGGCAAAGGCGTCACCGGAAGCATTCAAGGCAAGAATATTTCCATCGGCAATGCCGCACTCATGAACGATCTCGGAGCATCGACGGATGCTCTGAAAGAGAAGGCCGAGGCTCTTCAGGCCGAAGGGCAGACTGTCATGTACGTCGCCTCTGACGGGCGTTGTGCCGGTTTCGTCGCCGTCTCCGACCCGATAAAGGACTCGACCGCCGAGGCAATCGAGCAACTTAAAAAGGAAGGCATTAAGGTCGTCATGGTGACTGGCGACAACCAGAAGACGGCCGCCGCCGTTGCCAAGAAACTTGGAATCGACTTCGAGGCCGACGTACTCCCGGAGAAGAAAGCAGAGGTAGTGAAGAAGCTGCAGGCAGCCGGGGCGATCGTAGCTATGGCCGGCGATGGCGTCAACGATGCGCCCGCACTCGCCCAGGCGCAGGTTGGTATTGCTATGGGGACGGGAACGGACGTAGCCATGGAAACAGGTGGGATCACCCTCATCAAGG
>JBEPUJ010000153.1:0-1890 GCA_041691575.1 Terriglobales bacterium | reverse complement strand
GATTGAAAGACCTACGGACCGCACTGGACAATGGGCCAAGCGGGAGATGGGCAATATTTGCATGAAGGCCCGACAACGATTCATTTTTGCCGGCTTCTCGCTTCTCGGGACAACTGTACTGTAGCCTGTGTATCTCGCCGGCGAGGCGCACCATTCGCTACGCGCGAGCGAAGCCGCATGCGCCCTGGTGTGCATGGTGCGCCAAGGTCCGACCTGCTGATTAGTCGCAACGGACGTGGGCATGCCGATATGGAGAATCGCTCTACTTTGATTCTGTTCGATCGTCGTCATAGCCACCCATTCGTGAATCCCGCCCGCCGCAGTCCGGTGACGACGTAGGGGCATGCGCGCATCACCCGCCAGAGAAGCCCCGATCGGTAGTTCTCGCACATCAGCACGACCGGGCCAAGGTTGATCCCGAAGTGGTAGGGCGACGTCCAGCCAGGGGAGGCATCGGGTTCATTCGGAAAAGTCAGATTGAAGCTGCACCTGAAGCAGTACTCGCCCGACGCCTGTGGATACGTCTCCTGAAAGTGCCGCACGGTCGGCAGCACGATTTCGGGAGCGAACGGCAGCGACGCGACCACGGCCCACGGCGCGATGGTCCCGTCGTCCGGTCCGTATGGTGCGCCGCGGGCGACATAGTCGAAGAACGAGCGCTCGATGCCGTCGATCTTGCGCGTCGTCCAACCGGGTCCGTCACTCGCGGTCAGCCCCCAGAAGTTCTCTCCGTAACCGGCAAATCCGAGCGGATTGCGGATCGCGTACTCGCGCTGGACGTACGTTGCACGGCGGCTGTTCTCGCAATAGTCGAGGCCTTTGTCTCGCGCGTACGCATCCTGGATGCCACGGAAATCGACCCAGATGTGCGAGTACTGATGGATGAACAGCGGACCGCCGTAGATGAATTCGTAGCCGTAGATCTCCTTCCACTGGTAGGTCGAGGTCCACGCTGCGTAGCTCTCAACCGGCAGGGGGTACGTCGGCGATCCGAGCCCGAGCAAATAGAGGAGAACTGCCTCGTCGTAACCTTGCCAGCGATAGGGCAGAAAGCCGCTCTCGGGCATCCACCCATGGGTGACGGTCGCTCCGCCATTGCACGCCCATGGCCAATCCGCTCGGCGATAGAGCGCGTCGGCCAAGGTCTGGATCTCCTGCTCCTCATCACTGTCTCGATCAAAAAACGCGGCGGCAGCGAGCATGCCGGCGAGCAGAAAGCTGGTATCGACGGTCGACAATTCGCACCGGCCGGCGCGGCGGCCAGTGGTCATGTCGAGGAAGTGGTAGTAGAAACCTTTATACCCGGTGCCGTTGGCTGCCGTTCCCTGCGAACTCGTCCAGAAAAACCGCAATAGCGCCAGCGTGCGCGCGATCGCATCGGCGCGGGTCATCCATCCGCGCTCAACGCCAACCGGATATGCCGCTAGCGCGAATCCCACCGCGGCGATGCTTGCGGGCGCGCCCGGCTGTGAGCTGTCCGCGACGAGACCGTTCGCAGAGTTTGTTTCATGCAGGAAATAGTCGAAGGCGTGACGCTGTAGCGCGTCCAGCCTCGCCTCAACGAAGTCCGATGACTGCGCGGGTTGCTGCACAAGCATCAGGGGCCCCACCCATCCATGGAACTGGCCCCGTAAGAATGAACCCGCGGGTTGGTGTTCACTGAAACGGGTCCAGCCCTGCGTATCGTTCGGGTCACGGCGACTATCTCAGCGAAAACTTCCTCACAATTCGGTATCCGGATCGTGGTGATAACCGAGAGTACTGCTTTCATCGCCTGCAGGCTGGGTAAGCGTGCGCGAGGATCTCTTCTTCGCCGTTTCAAACGCTCCCCCATTTCCAATTCCGAATCTCCGGCAAGTCCTGTCCGTTCTTGTCGATGTATTGTTTGTG
>JBEPUJ010000152.1:0-1898 GCA_041691575.1 Terriglobales bacterium | reverse complement strand
CTGTCGGGCTTTCCCCTCCACGTTCAATAATACGCCATAATCATAGTCATTGAATTCACGGAACCGCATGATGGCTTTTCACCCGATAGATCGAGACACGGACTACCTGCTACCGCCGTCGGTACAGGAGTGGTTGCCGCAAGCGCATCTGGCGCGTTATGTTGTCGATGTGATTGAGGGTTTGGACCTGTCGACGCTGGAGCGCGCCTATGCTGGACGCGGCAGCGACGCCTACCACCCGGCGACGCTGTTGGGGCTGCTGATCTACGGCTACGCCACGGGCTGCTTCTCCAGCCGCAAGATCGAACGGGCGACGTACGACTCGCTGGCCTTTCGGTTCATTGCCTGCAACCGCCACCCGGACCACGACACCCTGGCCACCTTTCGGCGGCGCTTTGGCGAGGAATTTCAATCCGTCTTCGTGCAAGTGCTGCAAGTTGCGCGCGAGAACCAGTTGTCCAACTTCGGCACCGTCAGCCTGGACGGCTCGAAGATTCACGCCAACGCCAGCCGGCACAGCGCCCTGTCGTATGGGCACGCCGAGAAGATCGAGGCCCAGCTCAAAGCGGAAGTGCGGGAGATGCTCACGCTGGCCGAAGCGGCAGATCAGTCCGCCGTGCCCGATGGGGTGAGTCTGCCTGACGAGATCAAGCGTCGGGAAGACCGGCTGGCCGCCATTGCCGAAGCGAAAGCCAGGATCGAGGCCCGCGCCAAGGAGCGTTTCGAGCAGGAGCAAGCCGCGTATGAAGCGAAGCGGGCGGCGCGCTCGGCCAAGGCGGCCGAGACCGGCAAGAAGCCTGGCGGGCGGATGCCGAAGGCACCCGAACCCGGGCCACGTGCGGAGGATCAGATCAACCTGACCGATGAAGAGTCTCGCATCATGAAGGTGGCGGGTGGAGGCTTTGAGCAGTGCTACAACGCCCAAGCGGTGGTCGATACCGAGACGATGCTGGTGCTGGCGCCGCACGTCACCAATGCCGGCAACGACAAGGAACAGGTGGCGCCGATGGTGGAGAAAGTCCAGGCGCTGCCGGCGGGGCTGAATCAGCCGGATACGCTTCTGGTCGACAACGGCTACTTTAGCGAGAAGAATGTTGCGACCTGTGTCGAGGCGGGAATCGCGCCGCTGATGGCGGTGGGGCGCGAGGGTCATCATCCTGCCTGGCAGGAACGGTTTACCGAGACGGCGCCGCTGGCGGCGAATGCCAGTCCGGTCGATACCATGAAGCACATGCTCAAAACGCCGGCGGGCCGGCAGACTTACGCGCTACGCAAGCAGACCGTCGAACCGGTGTTCGGCATCGTCAAGTCGGTGATGGGTTTCCGGCAGTTTCTGCTGCGGGGTCTGGAGAACGTCAGGAACGAATGGACGCTGGTGTGCCTGGCGTGGAATTTGAAGCGTATGGCCGTATTGCGTCCACTGTAGCTAAAACAGGGAGGAATGGTGCGTCTTTTTGCCCCAATCGGCCGTTTTGAGCCAGATTTCGACGATTTCACCTCATTGGTGCGGCTAAGTCCGACAGGCTGCTAGGGGTAGGGAGCACATAGCTGCGACCAACCAAATAGAGCCCCTGCTTGAGGAACTGGTCGTTCTGCTGACGGAACCCGGAGCATCTCGCCAAACGTCCTTAACCCCACCTGAAATAATGGTTACGTATTTTCTGAGATTTAACCAATATTTAACCGTTTCTTTACGACTTCCTTTTTCGATTTGTGTATCGTTTCATCAAGGCGGATGAGTTTTCTGTAGCTGGAGTCGGTAATAAACCTGATCTTTAAGCTGAGCGGAACCAAATCTACTTTGTAGTCCAGACAGAGGAAGATGTTGAGCTTATCCTCCATGATGTGAGTTTTATCACGGAAATGGATGCTTCCATATGAGACACTGAGGCCTAGAG
>JBEPUJ010000151.1:0-1912 GCA_041691575.1 Terriglobales bacterium | reverse complement strand
CCGGAGCCAAAAGACTCAGGCTCCGAAGCAAGGGAGGCGCCGTGGCGCGAAAGCAAGACGGCGGAGCCCTCCGACAACATGCTCGAAAGGAGCATGCGCGAAGCATCAGGTTGCAATGTGAAGTGAACGCAGACGTAGCCTCGTTACATGATCTACCGGTGGCCGAGACGGTCGATAACGCGCGAAGGCAGCAAGGACCGACGAAAGGAGTCCGAAGCGGCGGTCCTCACCGGCGGGGTATCAGCGGCGACATGATGCGAACGACAGCGTGTCAACTGGAGAGACCCTCGACGCCCGGCGGGCGAAATCTCGCCGAAGAGACACTTCCTATAACCGTGAGTGGGAAATGGAAGGGTAGGCGTCAGGGAGTCGGATCGGGTCATACGGTACTGTCGATGGGCGTGCAGCAAAACGCGCCCGGAGGGAAGGGCCCGGACCGATGAGGAACTCCGTTTGTCAAAGCGAGGCAGGGGTGAGATGACAAAGGCACCCATAGCGCTGCAGGAGCTGCGACGGCGGATATATCGGAAGGCGAAGTCGGAAAAGGCACATCGCTTCTGGGGCATCTTCGTCCACGTGACACGGAAGGAGACGCTCGAGGAGGCCTACCGTATAGCCAAGAGGAACGGCGGTGCGGCCGGGATCGACGGTCAAACATTTGAGACCATCGAAACTGCCGGACTGGACGAGTTCCTTGCGGATATAAGGGACGACCTCGAAACAGGCAGGTACAAACCCCGTCCTAACCGCCGGGTGGACATCCCCAAGGAACAGGGAAAGGTCAGAACGCTCCAGATTCCTTGCATCCGCGATCGCGTGGTGCAGGGAGCGCTGAAGCTAATCCTCGAAGCGATCTTCGAGGCTGACTTCTGCCCAAACTCCTACGGATTCCGCCCCAGGCGGTCGCCGCATCGTGCCCTGGCGGAAGTCAGGCGCAGCCTGATGCGCAGGATGACAACGGTCATCGACGTCGATCTGGCCAAGTACTTCGATAATGTTAGACACGACGTACTGCTAGGCAAGATCGCACGCAGGGTGCAGGACCCGAAAGTCCTGCACCTCGTCAAGCTGATCATCAAAGCCGGTGGAAAGAAGGGAGTGCCACAAGGCGGTCCCCTCAGCCCGCTGGCTGCGAATATCTACTTGAACGAAGTAGATTGGTACTTCGATGACCTCCGCCGCAAAACGGCACAAGGGCCTTATGAGGCGATCAACTTTCACCGCTTCGCGGATGATATGGTGATCACCATCAGCGGGCACTGGAGCAAGCGGGGCTGGGCCGAACGGGCCCTGCAGCGCTTGCAGGAGCAACTGGAACCCCTGCGGGTCGAGCTCAACTGCGAGAAGACCAAAATGGTCGACACGTTGAAGGGCGAAGCCTTCGGGTTCCTCGGGTTTGACCTGCGCCGCGTGCATAAACGGAAGAAGGACGGATACACAATCCAGATGACCCCCAAGAAGAAGGCCCGAAAGGCCGTGAAAGCCAAGATACGGGACATCATCCGGAACGGGGGCGCCACCCCCGTGCCGGTGATCGTCAACCGCGTCAACGCAGCCGTGGCCGGCTGGGTCAACTACTTCCGGGTCGGCAATTCCAGTCGTGCCTTCAGCGAAGTGCGCGATTATCTGGAGATGAAGATCCGTACCCTTCTGACGCGACGCAAGCGGCGGCGAAAGACCAGCATCGGATGGCGGAGATGGAGTAACGAGTATGTCTACGGCGTGCTGGGGTTGTACTGGGATTGGAAAATCCATCCCTTGCCCGGCGCGGCGACATACGCGTGAAAGTGGCCGCCATGACCGAGACGACGCATAACCCTTCCGCTGAACTTCATTGGGTGAGCTGCTTGAGGGAAAACTTCATGAGCAGTTCTTATGGGGAGGAACTGGAAACGGGCCCAGCCGCAAGGTC
>JBEPUJ010000150.1:0-1932 GCA_041691575.1 Terriglobales bacterium | reverse complement strand
TAGTACTACTGTGTCATAAAATATGATATAGTGTTGCTGTTGTGAACGCCAGATCAACGAGGGCGCCAGGCGCACAACAAAAACGGCTCGTCAGATACCTCGACAGCCTGGCGCAGGCGGCCGGACACGCGGATCGGATAGTTCCTTTCAAGGCATACTGCACGGGATTGCTGTTGCCGGGAGAGCGCAAGAGTATTGAGCCGATGGCGGCACGGCTTGACCCCGATCATGTGGGGCGTATGCATCAGTCCCTGCATCATTTGGTGGCTGAGGCTCCCTGGAACGACGAACTCTTGCTGGATCGGGCATTGGATACAGTTTTGCCTTCGATGTTGCGACAAGGTCCGGTTGTTGCCTGGGTGGTGGACGATACCGGTTTTCCGAAAAAGGGACAGCACTCGGTTGGCGTGGCGCGTCAGTACTGCGGGCAAGTTGGTAAACAAGATAACTGCCGGGTAGCGGTGAGCCTTTCGGTGACGACAGAAAGTTCCAGCATGCCGGTTGCGTTTCGCTTATATCTTCCGGAGGCATGGGCCGGTGATCAGGAACGACGGAACAGGGCGGGCGTACCCGAAGAGACTGAGTTTCAGACAAAACCGCAGATCGCTCTGGATCAGATCAAACTAGCGCAGGAACGCGGCCTGCCCTCCGGCGTGGTGTTGGCTGACGCAGGTTATGGCAATGACGCGAAGTTCCGGGAGCAGCTTACCGAATGGCACCTGCCGTACGTAGCCGGTATTCAAAGCTCGGTCACGGTATGGAAACCGGGCGAACAGCCGAAGCCAGCGCCGAAGGGGAAAGGGTTGGGCCGCCCTCCGAAGCTTCTGCAACGAGACCCGGACCATCAGCCGACCGTGGTGAAAGACCTTGCCTTGTCGCTGCCGGAAGATTCCTGGAAGAACGTTTCATGGAGGCAGGGAGTTAAGAAGAAACTCGCTTCCCGATTTGCCTTCCTCCGCGTGCGCCCGGCGCATCGCGATTACTGGCGAGCCGAACCGCATCCGGAAGAATGGCTTCTGATCGAATGGCCGAAGGAAGAGAGCGAACCCACAAAATACTGGTTTTCCACGCTGCCGGAGAATATCTCACTCACAGACCTTGTCCATCGCGCCAAACACCGCTGGATCATCGAACGTGATTATGAAGAGCTGAAACAGGAACTTGGACTGGGTCACTTTGAAGGGCGCGGCTGGCGCGGATTTCACCACCACGCCACTCTCTGTATCGCCGCTTACGGCTTCCTGGTTTCCGAGAGGAGCCGTTTTTCCCCCTCAGCCCATGCCGGTCATGTTGGATTACGCGCCGCCAGGCCGCCAGAAGGCTTCCGGCCAAGAGGCTCGTCACGTTCGTCCCGAGCGGCATAACCCGCATTCCATCGCAACAATAAGGAGGGTTATTGCTCGTTACCTGTTTCGCCAGCTTCCTTACTGCCCCTGCTGTGGACTCCGGTCCGGATAATCTTCGGCGTCAACATCAGCATCAATAACACAGGACGCCGGGCGCGAATGGTTTGGGGCCGTCTGCCATGCGCCCTCCTGAAGTTTCACGCCACTGAGCTTATCGAGCGCAATGCAGCGCCAGTTGTCCGGCGATCCCGGAGGCTTCAGCGCGCTGTTAATGAGCAGTTGGACAGGACCCAGATTCGTTCCTGCCACGGCGTCTTGGCCGCTCCAGCTCGTTCCGCCGTACTGATAACACAGCACGCGCAGTTGTGCTTCCCTGTTTCGTCCCAACCTGTGTGGACAGAACAGACGCGGGTGCCCGTCATAAACAGCGGAAATCGGCGAGCGCGTCTCGATCGCCTGCCGAACAATCCTGTAAACATCCCCGTGCCGCCCCGTTATGACTGACCGAGCACCTGCCATCCCCTCTCAGACTACCGCTCACGCGCCACTAACTCCCTGACAATTATAGATTTATGACACAGTAGTA
>JBEPUJ010000149.1:0-1952 GCA_041691575.1 Terriglobales bacterium | reverse complement strand
CCATGGGAATTGCTCGTTCGCCATGAAGCCGACTCGGCGGCGGCGCAGGGTGACCTCGCCGTCGAAGCCCGAGAAGGCGGAGGCGTCAGCCGTAATGCGAAGGCGTGAACCCGTTTCGGCCTCGTTACACGAATGGGAGTGGCCATCCTTCCAGAGAGGGTGAAGCCTGATACCGGCCGCGAAGCAACGAGCACTCGCAGCGACCGGACTCTCCGGGGTGAGAGGGGACGGCGGGCGTCGAAGGATCGATCGAGGAACCTGAGAGGCCCGACGGGGCGAGTTGGCGTCAGGGCATGACACCGGCTCAACGGGCCACGGGAAGACATAACCGTGGTGCGACCTCATCGGGAGTCGGAGGGGGGCGTAGTAGCGGGGAAGCGGAGTAACTTCCGTGGAGCGAAGGCCCCCTGTCAGATCCATGCTTCTTCGCGAAGTGAGGAGGACCGCTTGGACGAGAGTCCCACTACGGAACGACGCGACGGCACCGCGCCACGCGGCCAATCGCCGGCACTCCCGGAGAGGAAGTCGGGCGTGGTCCTGCCGCCGAAGGTCTCCGAACTGAGAGGGAAGCTGGGTCATAAGGCCAAGCAGGAGCCGCGATTCCGGTTCTACGCCCTGTACGACCGGATCTACCGGCGCGACGTGTTGACGGCCGCGTGGTGGTTGGTCCTCGAGAAAGACGGCGCCCCCGGCGTGGATGGCATGTCGTGTCAGGCCATCGTCGATGGCCCTGGCGCGGCCGCCTTTCTCGACGGGTTGCACGAGGAATTGCGGACCCACCGCTACCGGCCCCAACCGGTCAAGCGAGTTCACATCCCGAAACCGGACGGCCGGACGCGACCGCTGGGGATACCCACGGTCAAAGATCGGATCGTCCAAACGGCGGCGCTGCTGGTGCTCGAGCCGATCTTCGAGGCGGACTTCCTGGACAGCTCCTTCGGGTTCCGTCCGGGCAAGAACGCGCATCAGGCGATCGACGCGATCCGCGAGCATCTGTCCTCCGGGTTCACGGAGGTGTACGACGCGGACCTGAAGTCGTACTTTGACACGATCCCTCATGATGCGTTGATGAAGTGCCTGGAACGGAGGATCGCCGACCGCTCGGTCCTGAGACTGATCCGCATGTGGTTGGAGGCTCCGGTGTCCGAGACCGATGACCGAGGTCGAAGCCAACTCACTCGCCCCGCGCAGGGAACGCCGCAAGGCGGGGTGATCTCGCCGTTGCTGGCGAATCTCTACCTGCACTGGTTCGAGAAGTTGTTCGTCCGAGGCGACGGTCCCGGCCGCTGGGCGAACGCCAAGCTGGTGCGGTACGCCGATGACTTCGTGGTGCTGGCGCGCTACCAATCCCGACAGCTCATCCACTGGATTGAAGGGACGCTCGAAGGCCGCTTCCGGCTGACGATCAACCGCGAGAAGACGCGAGTCGTTAAGATGCGAGAGTCGGGAGCCAGCCTGAACTTCCTGGGTTTCACGTTGCGATACGACCGTGACCTTCATGGCCGCGATCGCGATTATCTGAACGTGCTGCCCTCGACGAAGGCCCAAGCCGCCGCTCGTGACAAGCTTCGCGAACTGACGGGTCCTCAGCGTTGTCATGTTCCCATCCCGGAGCTGATCCGGGAAGTGAACCGGTTCCTTGGGGGCTGGGGGAACTACTTCCGCCACGGCTATCCCGCCGCGACGTTCAAGAAGCTCAACGGCTACGTCACCTCTCGGATGACCCGTCACCTGCGACGTCGGAGTCAACGCCCCTTCCGGCCTCCGGCGGGGGAGACGTACTATGCCCATCTGCAGCGCCACGGCCTGCGGTTGTTGAGGGCGTCTCGGTGTTGACTCGCTGTGCATGCCTATGACCGAGAGGGTTTGAGTAAGCCGGATGCGGGAAATCCGCACGTCCGGTTTGAAGAGGGCGGAGGAGGTAGCGTCCCTATCCCTCCGCTACTCGACTG
>JBEPUJ010000148.1:0-1986 GCA_041691575.1 Terriglobales bacterium | reverse complement strand
CCTGAATCAAGCGTGATTTATAGTCCGCCCGAGGAAAATCTCAGAAAAAGCTCGAAAACCCCGCAAGTTTTTGGAATAATGGAGGTGCGAACACATCCTCACTATTCCGAAACAAGGGGGCTTTCGAGTGAGTGCTACTTTCCGAAAAAAGTCTGCGGCACGCAAGAAGAGAATTTTCCAGGATGGTCGACGGCGAATTAAGAAACGGCTCGACAATTCCCCGGCTCCCGAGCGGCCTGTACCCATGATGACCGCGACCAATATTCACTACGAATATGCCAATCGCGTCCGGGGACTCTGCGCCGGCGGCATCGGCGCCATCTTTCAGATGGTCCAGAGAATCGAGCTCGTCAAGGAGATCGACCGCGACCTTCAATTGCTCAAGCGTCACCTTCCTTACCACGAATCCGACCATGTCCTGAACATCGCCTTCAACATCCTCGCCGGCGGCCAGCGAATCGAGCACCTCGAACTGCGGCGCAACGACGAGGTCTACCTCGACGCCTTGGGAGCCCAACGAATTCCCGACCCGACTACCGCCGGGGACTTCTGCCGTCGGTTCTCCGAGCCCGATGTCATCACCTTGATGGACATCTTCAATCGAGTCCGTATGCGGGTCTGGGCGCAGCAGCCGTCCGAGTTCTTCGACGAGGCGATCGTGGACGCCGATGGCACCATCGTGCCCAGCGACGCCGAGTGCAAGCAGGGAATGGATTTCGCCTACAACGGTCAGTACGGTTACCATCCGCTCTTGATCTCACTGGCCAACACGGCTGAACCACTGTTCTTGTTCAATCGTAGTGGCAATCGCCCCTCGCAGGAACTGGCCGATGTCTATCTGGACAAGGCCGTCAACCTTTGCGATCGAGCCGGCTTTCGCAAGATCCTGTTGCGGGGGGACACCAAGTTCGCTCAGACGAAGCATCTGGATCGCTGGGATGCCACCGGTCACATCCGCTTCATCTTCGGGTACGAGGCGTCTGACGGCCTCAAGGACAGAGCCGACGAGCTCCCCGCCGAGGCGTACAGCCTGCTGAAACGGCCACCAAAGTATCATATCAAGACCAAGTCGCGCGAGAAACCCGAACGCGTCAAAGAGGAGATCGTTCGCGAGCGAGGCTACGAGAACATTCGCTTGATCGAGGAGATGGTCGCGGAGTTCGACTACAAACCGCACGCCTGCAAGAAGCGCTATCGAATGGTCGTCGTCCGCAAGCTCGTGGCGGTCGAGAAAGGACAGAACCGACTGTTCGAGGAATATCGATACTTGTTTTACATCACCAACGACCGCACGATGACGGCGGAGGAGATCGTGTTCTCGGCCAACGATCGTTGCGACCAGGAAAACCTGATCGCCCAGCTCAAGAGTGGAGTTCGGGCACTGACGGCGCCCGTGGACGACCTGGTGAGCAACTGGGCATATATGGTGATGGGGTCGTTGGCGTGGAGCCTCAAGGCCTGGAGCGCCCTGCTCTTACCCGTGGCGCCTCGGCATGAGGCCAAGCACAAGGCCGAGAAACGCACGCTCTTGCGAATGGAGTTCGCGACGTACTGTGCGGCTTTCATCCAAATGCCGTGTCAGATCGTGCGGAGCGGCCGACGGTTGATCTACCGGTTTCTGTCGTGGAACCCGTGGCAAGGCGTCTTTCTCCGACTCGTAGAGCGACTGCACGAGTGCTGGCAGTGCTGAAAGCTGAGCGACTGAAGTCGGGGTCCGGATGCCCCGATCCGAATGGGCCATCGAGGTAAGAAAGGGGGTTGGCGATGTCAGAGAAGAATTCGAGGTAGCGACACGGGGTCAAAACCCCCGAGCTGTAGAAGGTACGTCTCTAACTTCTAGAGATGCTTACATAAATTGTGTATTTTTAATTTTTAAGTCATGCTTGTTTTGGGACTAGCCCATGCTTTTCCGTTTTCTTTTTCGCCGCGTCCTTCTTGTCGCCAATTACGCCTGCCGCCTTTTTCGCCTGCTCCTCATCCTTGGCT
>JBEPUJ010000147.1:0-1992 GCA_041691575.1 Terriglobales bacterium | reverse complement strand
TTTGAATCGGGTCGACTGACGGGGATTGCGCCCCGCCAGCCTCCCACACCACCGGACGTGCGGTTTTCCGCATCCGGCGGTTGAACGCAGCGGCCTTATCGAGCCGCAAGTTGTGATGGCATAAGGAAGCCGAAACGTCGCAGCACCAAGTTTGCGAGTGCGTGTTGCACCAAGCCTGAACCGGCCATGCGCCAAGCGCCTCGCGAACTATGGGCGCCTTGCAGGGCGCGACCGCGCAGTCCCAGTCGTCGTAGCGCATGTTCCCGCCCGATGGCGTTGTGCCACCGCAGCCAGAAACACTTCCGGACGTGTCGTCGGATCCAGCCCTCCAGTCGGAAAATGGGTTCGCGCGTCTCGGCTAGCCGGAAGTATCCCCACCAGCCCTGCACATAACGGCTCCAGCTGTCTCGCAGCTCCTTGCTGGTTCGACTCTGGTTGCCTCGCCACATCTCCCGTACCTTTGCTTTGAATCGTTCCATACTTTCCGGTGCTACTCCGATCCGCCATTGCCGATCCAGTCGAAAGCCCAGGAACTTTCGTTCCCATACCCTCCCTGCTCCGCTCTTGGCAGCGTTCACCTTCAGTCGCAGATGCTTCTCGATCCAGACCTGTAGCGAAGCCAGCGTGCGTTCCGCCGCCGCTTGACTGCCTACGTAGATATTGCAGTCATCGGCATAGCGGCAATAGCAGTGCCCCCTCCGGTCCAGTTCTTTATCTAGGGCATCCAGATAGATGTTTCCCAGCAGTGGAGACAGCGGACCGCCTTGCGGCGTCCCCTCCACGCTGGCTTCCACTAGCCCGTCCACCATCGCTCCCCGCCGCAGGTACTTCCCGATCAGGTGCAACACCCGTTTGTCCCGGATCGATTGACCCATCCGGCCCAGCAGAATGTCATGATTGACCTGGTCGAAGAACTTGGTAATGTCTAGATCCACTACCCAGTCCTTCCCCCCCTGCGCATAGTGCTGTGCGGCTCGCACGGCGTCCTGTGCGCTGCGCCCCGGGCGAAAACCGTAGCTGTGCTCGCTGAACTGCGGATCGAAAATCGGTGTCAGCACTTGCAACAGCATCTGCTGAATCAGCCGGTCCATCACCGTTGGTATGCCCAGCTTCCGTACCCCTCCGTTCGGCTTCGGTATCTCTACCTGCCTCACCGGTGTCGGTACCCAGGCTCCCGCCAGTAGCTTCGCTCGTATATTCCCCCAGTGCCTCAGAAGATGACTCTCCAGTTCTGTCGTCTTCATCCGGTCGATCCCCGCTGCTCCCCGGTTGCGTCGTACTGCGACCAGGGCGCGCTGACGGTTCTCCTCCCTCACTACTTCTTCCATCAATAACTCGTACATCGCTCTCTCTCGGAAGGTCCGCAATTCCGGCTTGGTCTCGCCGCCTTCGGCTCACTGCGGCTGCACCGCTTCTGCCTACACGCACTCCGGGGCGCAAAACAACACTCCCCTCCCCGCATTCGAGTCCCGATTCGCTCCGGCTTCAGTTCCTTCTTTAGCTCCGTTCTTTCGTCCTTCGGCCCTTCGCTCCACCCGCATTACCAGGCTTCTTCGCTAATACGGCCTCGGCTGACTTCTCCTCCACTCGCGTCGAGGAGTTCTCCCCAGGTAAGGTGCAGAATCTGTCCCCTCGCGCCGACTGGCTTTACCTGATGCGTCTTGATGACCTTTGGACTTCGCTGTTCCCTGCCAGCTTGTCGCCCGCACCCGGCCTCACTGCCAGTTCGTGTTCCTACGGTCGAGAGTTTGCTACACGCTTCTTTCAGCTTCACCTCACGGCTACGCCTTGCGTTTCGCTACGGTTGCCGTCATCGGCTCCGGTCGGCTCCCTTCTTCCAACTAGATTCTGCCCATGCTGGGCACACAGGGTACGGCCTTTAGGCCGTACGTTTAGCAGTCAAGATGAATCGGCTTCAGCCGCTGAGGGCTGCTTGAGCCAGCACAAGAGATGCCCTCAGGGGCTAAAGCCCGTCCTATGTTGCGTAGTCAA
>JBEPUJ010000146.1:0-1996 GCA_041691575.1 Terriglobales bacterium | reverse complement strand
CGCTGAAAGCTGGCCATGTAAGCACGGGCCGTCTCGTGCCATGTGGTTCCCCGCGAATACAGATACGCATGTTTACGCATCGCGTTACGCTCAGTCTGGTCATCGAGTAAGGCGATCGCAGCCCTGCCCAGCGCTGCAGGATCATCGAAAGGAACCAGGACGCCCCGTTTGTCTGCGAGCAGCTCCTTGGCATGCCAGTAGGGCGTCGAGATGACTGCTTTGCCCGCCCCGACTGCCAGAGCCAAAGTTCCCGATACTGCCTGCTCTTCGTTGCGATAGGGAGTTACATAGATATCCGCGGCGCCTACGTGCTCGATCATCTCCTGAGCGCTGACGAAGCGGTTATGAAAGATCACATGTTCGGAAACGCCGAGTTCCTTGGCCAGTGACTGCAGGCTGCTCCGGTAGGATTCCCCTTCCCTCTTCTTCAGGTGGGGATGCGTCGCACCCGAGACCATGTAGACCACCTTGGGGTGTTCCTGGAGGATTGCGGGGAGGGCTCGGATCACGTTCTCGATCCCTTTATTCGGTGATAAAAGGCCAAACGTCAGTATCACCTGCTTGCCTTCCACGCCGAATCGATCCTTAAAGAAACTCGGGTCGGTAAACGGAAGATCCGGAACCCCGTGGGGGATCACGTCAATCTTGTCCGCAGGAACTCCATAGACCTCATGCAGCAGCGACGCCGCATGATGGCTCATGACGATAAGTCGATCTGCACATGTCGCAATCTCGGCAAGGACTGCCCGCTGATCTCCGTCCGGGGTACGCAGTACCGTATGCAGCGTCACAACCAGGGGCATCGTCAACTTGCGGATGAGCTTCAGGATGTGGCCGCCCGCCCGTCCCCCGAAAATGCCATATTCATGTTGCAGGCAGACAAGATCGTTGCCGTTAAAGTTCAAGAACTCGCCAGCCCGTTCATAAGACGAAGGATCGTCCTGATCGATTTCCAGTCTCACTCGTTCGGGATATTCGTAGTGACACTCGGGATCGTTAATAGGAATTGCGAAAAGACTTGGACTGCTGTATTCGGACCCAATCGCCGCACACAGGTCCGTTGTGAAGGTCGCAATGCCGCACTGTCTCGGCAGATGGTTTCCGACCACTGCGATGCGGGTTGGCAAAGGCAGCAGAGCAATGGGCTGAATCGACAGCGGCCGCGGTTCAACGATGGCGATCCCTGTTAAATCTCTGTATTGCCTTCGAATGGATGGTTGCGCCATGAGGTGCCTTTCCCAACCCGACCCAGGGTCTGAGTAGTCTGAGCCATCTGGCCCCTCAAAGTTTGCCGGATAAAGTCACCGGTGTTCAGCCCCACTTCGGAATCAGAAGTCAAGCTGAGACTATCTGCTTCTAAATCGTGAGGCTGAGTCATTTTGCTCAGAACTGCGGATATCTGCATGGCAGCATCGGGAGTATATGGGGGCACTAGCTATGACGAGACCGAATAGTTACAGAGAGACATATGTAATCAACGAGGATACGGCGTATCCGGAGGCAGAAGATGTATCTGGAAGGAAAGGTCAACCAAACCAGGGCTGTCTCCATCGCGGGCGTGTCGTGTGGCTGGAGAACGATCCTCCGATAGCGGAGAAAGGGACAACTGTCCCTGCGTATGTGGAAGGAATCGGGATGATTCTCCTGCGCACCGGCTGTCTCGATAGAGCACGGCTTCTACGGGACAGAGC
The DNA here is from genome assembly GCA_041691575.1 of Terriglobales bacterium. Lineage (GTDB taxonomy): Bacteria > Acidobacteriota > Terriglobia > Terriglobales > Acidobacteriaceae > Edaphobacter. The sequence continues at coordinate 305 of JBEPUJ010000146.1, read as the reverse complement.
TTGAGTAGCTAAGGTGAGCCTGCGCAGCTAAAGCGAAACTAGCCCGCTCCATAGCGCTGAAGAGTGCAGTTTTGCTCAGAACCGGAGATATACGAGTGCCTACAATCGAGCGTAGATCGGACAGGTGCTATGACGAGATATCAACGAGTAGATCTGATAGGAGCTACGCGTTCTGGGCGAAAGGTCCGACACTACCTTCAATTTAGTTCGAAGTTCCCGACGGGTCCCGCCCTCAATATCGCCTCCAACTCCTCATCAAAGAACTCCTCGGCTTGCGGGATGATGGACCGCAGCAAAGCCGTCGA
>JBEPUJ010000145.1:0-1998 GCA_041691575.1 Terriglobales bacterium | reverse complement strand
GGCCAGGCTTCATTTCGCGCGGACATCGGCGCATTCGAACGACTGTTCAGATAGGTCCGGCCATATAAGGGTGATAACGTCGAAACTATGATCGACAGTCCTGTAAAGAGAGAATCATGCAGTCATCATCCTGTTCCCCGTTAGCACTGAGGTGCTCCCGGTTTCCGGCGTGACTTTTGCCTGATATCTGAAGGCGGACACCGAGGGCCGAGGGTCGCGCGCTCTTGATGCATCCAGTTGGCCCAAGTCGGCAACGCCTTGCTTTTTAATCAGTGCACTGCTTTCGGCCGCGCATTTGGCTTGTGATGCGTGCCGAAACATTCGACCATCGTGGCGCTGGCCTGGTTAAGCCCGATGATCTCGACGTCGGCGCGGTGGCGACGAAGCTTCAGCACAATGTCGTCCATACAAGCGGTACATCCTGGTTATTCACACTGACGAAATGTTCCTGGAGGCTGCGGAGGTGGAGCTGTGGCTGTCAGGGGAAACGTTTTGAGCCAACCGCATCACGGACGTTTTGCTTGGGCTATATCCGAGCGCAACCAGAAGGCGAGGGCAAGTAGACTTTAGCTTGAATATTCGATGGCTCAGGCCGCGGCCACAGCGGTGCAGCGGATTAACCGCCCATTCCAATCGTCCTGCGCTGAACCAGCGGTGGCCTCCATTGCTCGCGTCGCCATGCGAGTCCTTGAGCAAGCGCATCGACCTGATCGTCGTGGCGGCCGGGAAATGAGAGTAGCTCGGCAACGAATTCTTCGAGCCAGGGCGCGTCCTTGGGGAGCAACACCGATCCGCCCTGGAACAGATCGATCTGAGAAATGAGGCGTTCCTGCTTATCCCCTTTGGGCTTGTAGTCGACGACATTGATGTTTTTCTCTCGCAACGACTGGATAAGGCCCATGGCGATGCCACTGTTCTCAATAACAAGCGAGGTCTTGCTTCCGTAACGTTGCTTTACCTCGATGATCTTCGCCTTCAACTGGTCGAATGGGAACTTGCCGCGAATGACTTCCATCACATAATACAAATCGCCGCGGTTGAGCAGGACGACACAAGCGGAGTAGTCCGCAGCTTCCTTTTCGCTAAGCGCAATGTCCCAGCTCATGACAATTCGGTCGGTCTCTTCGCGTTCAATCTTCGAATAGTATTGGAGCATTTTCCGCTTGATGATCTTGCCACCTGCCGGTTCGGGCGACTGCTGGTACTGAGCCGAAAACAGCATCGACCCCATGCTCTTTTTGATTTCCCGCAGCACTTCGGCCGGTTCATGGGCGGGATGCAGCAGATCTCCCTTTTCGCGAGTATGAGTGCGGCCGTTGCCTAGATCGAAAGTGCTTGTCGATTGTGCAACCGAAGGCAGACTTAGAATTTCGAAGCCGGCGTCGTTTTCCATGAGATAACCTACGAGGTCGTCGACATGGATCCGCTGCATCACCACCATGATGCGGGCAGCTTGCTTGTCGTCGGGCCGGGTAACCAGAGTCGAGCGATACCAGTCAAGCACGCGCTCGCGGCTTACGTCTGATACGGCATCGGCCGGCTTGAGTGGATCGTCGATGATGAACAGATTGCCGCCCCGTCCAGTCAGCGTGCCCTGGATCGAGGTGGCGTAGCGCCGTCCGCGCAGCGTGGTGTGGATTTCGCTGTCGGTCTCACGTGCCAAAACCATCTTTGGGAATATTGCCTGATAGATCGGATCCGTGACAACGCGGCGAAAGTCGTTGGCGTGGGTCTTCGCCAAATCGGCTGAATACGAAACGCAAACCACCCGCTCCGAGGGGTTGTGACCGAGATACCAGGCGGGCAATGCGACGGAGGCGATAATCGACTTTAGATGGCGTGGCGGTACAGTAATGATCAGCCGCTTTAATTCGCCAGATGCGATCTGGGACACCTTGTGTGCCATCGCATCGATGTGCCAGTTCGGCTTGAACGGGATGCCTGGCCGAAGCAAACCAAATACATATTCGACAAACGCGCTGAAGTCGGTCGCAAGAA
>JBEPUJ010000144.1:0-1999 GCA_041691575.1 Terriglobales bacterium | reverse complement strand
GCTCCGGCCTGCCCTTGTGCGCGTCCGGGAGCGGGCGGTGCACTGCGGCGGGCGCACCCGCGAGTTTGCCGACCTGGACTATCGCACCCTCGATTTGTGGAGCCGCCGGCGGCGCGTCGTCGGCAAAGCTGAATATCTCGGCGACAAGGACAACCTCCGCTTCATCGTGGCCAACCTGCCAGCGGAAACCCATCCGGCCACGCCGCTGGACGAGGAGATTTATTGCGGTCGCGGAGACCTGGAAAATGCGATCAAGGAGCACCCATTCGATCTGTTTGGCGAACGCCTCTCCTGCCAGGGCTTCGCCTCGAACGAGGTGCGGTTGCTGCTGGCCAGTTTCGCGCAGTTGCTCCTCGAACGGTTGCGTTCGATCGGGCTCGCCGGCACCACGCTCGGGACGGCCACCGCGGGCACTATTCGTTTGCAACTGCGCAAGCTCGCCGCGCAGGTCACCGTCTCCGTGCGCCGCGTACATGTCCGCCTCGCCAGTGCCTTCGCCCGGCAACACGTCTTCGCTCAAGCCCATGCCCAACTCGCCGCCTAGGCCGATCCCGACTGAGCGGAAAAATAATCGTCCAACTCGCCGCCGAAATCGCCCGACGCTGCTGCCGACAAACGCCGCCCAGAACGTCCCGTAACCCGGAAAACCGTGCGAAAAACCTATGCTAAAGACTCGCTGGCGAGGCCAGCGCGCAGTTTCGCGCACTTACGCCAAATTTATCCACGGCACAAAAAAATTGTGAGCGATGCGGGTTAGCGCCGGCTCCTCGCCGCGATTCTGTCCCGCCGCGTCCGGCAATTGTCTCGCAACACCTGCAACGCCGGGGCGCAAAACGCATCAGCCACCATCGTCTCCGCAAGGATTTTCCCAATGGAAAATTATAGCCAAATAGCCGTGCGGCGACGAGCTTGTTGGTGAAAATAAACCATGCCGCAAACGCCCTTCCGCCTCGGTTTACGGGCGACGGATTTCCAAGGCCGTCAATCTTCACTCTCGCCGTGCGCGAAAACCCCGCCACGCGAGCAGGAGTGATCTTGTCGGGGCAGCTGGGGAGCCCGCGAAATTTTGGGCCCCAAAGCATTTTGCATTCGGCGCAGCCCAGACTGCGAGCGATGGGAAACACAACTTTCGCGCCTCCGTGCCGAGCAATGGCGCTATATGGCGTCCGCGACCATTCTCCCCCCGCTCCGCGCGTTCAGACATTTTTATCAAACTCGGATACCGGACATCGATGGAATGCAGCTGTGTTTTGCATTGTGTCCCAAGCGCTCAGCGCCGGGGCACAATGCGCCTAACGCGGTCCGGTTTGCTGAAAAACAAATGAACTAGCAGGCTGTCGGACTTCTCCGCGGAAGATTTTGCAATAATCGCGCACTAAATTATTGAGTAATTCCCGCGGTGTAGCACGAAAGGCCATGCCTGTACGCACCGTGGATTTGGACCGCCAGACGCCGATGTTTTTGCCGTACGATTTGCGGGAGTGGGTGCCCGCTGGGCACATCGTGCATTTTATTTTGGAAGCGGTGGAGCAGATTCCGACGACCGACTTCAAGCTCAACACCCGCGGCAGCGGCAGCGAACAGTATCCGCCGTCGATGATGCTGGCGCTGTTGATTTATGCCTACGCCACTGGGCGCTTCGGCTCGAGGACGATCGAGGCCGCGACGCACAGCGACCTCGCGGTGCGTTACCTCTGCGCGAATCATCACCCGGATCATTCCTCGATTTGCGAGTTTCGCTCGGCCAACGAGCGGGCGTTTAAGGCGGCCTTCGTCACGGTGCTGCAACTGGCCCAGCACCTGCGCCTGACCAAAGTGGGCACGGTCAGCATCGACGGCACCAAGATCCAAGCCAACGCCAGCAAGCACGCTGCGGTGAGTTACACCCGTGCTGGCGCGATGATCGCGCAACTGGAACTAGAAGTGCAGGAGCTGATGACCCGCGCGGAACAGGCCGAGAAAGAGGAGGCCAAGGACCCACTGGATATCCCCGCCGAGT
>JBEPUJ010000143.1:0-2011 GCA_041691575.1 Terriglobales bacterium | reverse complement strand
GAACCATAGCTGGTTACGACACCGAAAAGCCCAATATTGGACAAAGCGGGCTCAAGGTGCCGATCCTTTGGATCGTACCTGAAAGCAATCCCGGGTCCCCAAACACGGTCTACCCAGCCTTTGAGCATTGCCGGCATGGAAAACCACCAATGGGGGAAGCAGAGAATGAGCGCTTGCGATGATTTCAAAGCCGCCGCGTAGTCAGTAAAACGTGACTGATCATATTCGTTCGTCATGTAAGTGCGACGTTCGGCTTCGCTCATCACGGGATCGAATGCGTCGCGATAGAGATCGATCGCATAAACGCTATGACCATTTTTTTTCAACGCCTCAACGATCACTTTATAAAGTGCATGATCGTAGCTCTCTGTCAGGGGATGGCAATGAACGACCAGTACTTGCATGATGACGTCCTTGCCACTGATGTGCTTCACCATGAATGGCCGGCCCGGACCTAGGTCTTCGCCAATCCTTGAGTAACGGTTGATGTGGCAGCGCCTACGATCTCGCTAACCTTGGCACCAATATCTTCTCCGCCAAGCTTGCCCGTGACGGTGTCCGCTACCTGTTTTGCAAGTGCGGTGCCTTTTTGACCAACCTTCTTGCTGGCCTCGCCCATGAATTGACGCTCAGCATCAGTGATGGGGAGGCTGGCGCCCAACGCCGCGCCAAAAGCGACGCCGAGCGCCGCGACCAGGATCGGTTGCTCCTCGGCGAACTTCTCAAGTCGGGTCTTGGTGTTCGCGATCAAGTTTTGAGCGTCTTGCAAAGTCTTGGCGCCCTGTTCATGTCCCTCGGTGACCATGTCTTTGGCCTTTGCATAACTTTCTGTCGCCTTGTCCGCTACCTGCGATGCCGCCGAAGAAACGGCGCCCGCGGCATGCGAGGCAACGGAGGAGACGCTGTTTGCAGTTCCTTTGGTTGTGTCGCCGACGGTCGCCGACGCGCCCTTGGCGGCAGACAGCGCCGTTGAGGCAGCGCCGGCAATGCTCGAACCCACCTTTCCGAGCATTCCGGCAGCGTCATGAAGAGTCGAGTTCGCCTTGTCCGCCACAACCCCGGTCGGCGAAGTCTTGTCCGTCGACAAGAGCATCACGATCCCGGCGCCGATCAGCATGGCGGCGAAGGGGCTGGCGAGCGCCTTGTCTATGGCGGCGCGGGCCACTGCGGTGCTGCCTTCCTTGGCGAAGGTCATGGCGCCCGTTGTCAGGGCGGTGGTGGTCACGTTCTGACGCAATTCGTCGAGGGCGGAGGATAGGCCGGCGCGGGCCATGTCGGCTTCGTGCTGCAGGCGGGCGCTGGAAGTCATGACAGTTTCTCCTTCACAACAGCGCCATCGCGCTTGAGGTCGTTGAGGGTACGGTCGGGCACCAAGGTTTCCGGGGAGAGCTGCTTGCGGCCGCTCAAAATCAGCGCAGCGCCGATCGCGATTACGATCGCGGCGACAATCAAAGTCGCGGCAAGAGGAGAAACATCCGCCTCGACGAGACCTATGACGGCTGCTTGAAGCAGGAGGAAGAGGGCCGCGGTCAACAGCACCGCACCGGACAACACGAGTGCCAAACCAGACCCAAGCAGTGTCGCCTTTTCCGTGAGTTCTACCTTCGCGAGCCTGAACTCGAGCTGTACGAGCTCGGTAGCGCGGGAAATGGTATCGCCGACAGCTTGGACGAGGCCACCGCCCTCAGCTTTCATGATCGCCTCCGCTCGCCTGCCCGTTTGTAGACGTAGCAGCGTCAGCCTCCGCAGCCGGGGTGTCGCCTAACCCGCTCTTCACGATGCGTGACAGAGCAAATCCCAATACAGCCGCCCCCGCCATCGTCAGAAGAGGCTGCTGCTTGCTCCAGGTCACTGCCGTCGCCAGGAGCTCTTCCGCTTTCTTGTCGCGTAAGCTGTCAGCAAACTGGCTGGTATATTGCGATGCCTGCCGCACGTAGCCGGCCAAGGCAGGGAGCGAACTATCAAGGATTTGGGCCGCACTTTCGGCGGCTTTGCCGACGGCGTCGGCTGC
>JBEPUJ010000142.1:0-2023 GCA_041691575.1 Terriglobales bacterium | reverse complement strand
TGATCACGCCCCCAACAATGTTGCAAAATCGTCCCTGATTCCCGATTCTGTCATTTCCAGATCGCAGCTTCGACCAACGTACGGGCAAGGATGGAAGCCCCGACCCGATCCGAAACCAAGGCAGGCTGGCGGCCGCGGTCCTGGCGCGGAGGAGTTGTCATGATTGCATCTCCACGGAGGCAAGCGCTCAGCCTTCCCATCACCCGACACTTCGAGTTCACGCGGCTTCAAAACCAGGTTATCGCTTCCGCCTATGAAGCCTTGGTCCCGGTCGTTGCACGACGTCCAAATGCGGAGCGGGACCGACCGGACAACCACATGAAGACCGCGACGCGAACCAACCTCTCCCGATCCTCGGGCACAGGAGCTTGACCGGTCATGGTAACACCTCATCTCCGAGTGGCGATCTATGCCAGGGTCTCGTCCGAACAACAGGCCAAGGAAGACACGATCGCCAGTCAGATCGAGGCCGTCACTCGGCGCGTCGACGACGACGGCTTGGCGTGCGATCCCGAGCTGCGCTTCGTGGACGACGGTTATAGCGGGAGCACGCTGGTCCGCCCGGACCTCGAGCGGCTCAGGGACCAGGCGGCCGCCGGCGCCATCGATCGCCTCTATGTCCTCGATCCGGATCGTTTTTCACGCAAGTATGCGTATCAAGTGCTCATATTGGAGGAATTCATGCATTGCGGCGTCGAGGTCGTCTTCCTCTGCAATCCCCTCGGGCATGGGCCCGCCGAGAACCTCCTGGTCCAGGTGCAGGGCATGATCGCCGAGTACGAACGCGCCAAGATCCTTGAGCGGAGCCGGCGAGGCAAGCAGCATGCCGCCCGGCGTGGCTCGGTCAACGTGCTCAGCGGCGCGCCCTATGGCTATCGCTATGTCGGCAAGCACGAGGGGGACGGGGAGGCGCGCTATCAGGTCGTGGCGGATGAGGCGAGAGTGGTGAAGAAGATCTTCGCTTGGGTCGGCCAGGACCGTTGCTCCATCGGCGAAGTCTGCCGCCGCTTGAATCGTGAGGGCGTGCCTACCCGGACGGGGAAATCCGCCTGGGATCGCTCGGTCGTCTGGGCGATCCTCAAGAATCCCGCCTTCAAGGGGACGGCGGCCTTCGGCAAGACTCGCTCCGGACCCTTCAAGCCCCAGAAGCTTCGATCCCAGCGAGGTCGCCCTCAGCATCCGAGGAGGCCAGTTTCTCGAATCGACACAGGAGTGGATGATCAAATTATCATTGCAGTCCCTGCGATCGTCGATGAGGCTCTTTTTGCCGTGGTCCAGGCCCAACTCGAGGAGAATCGACAACGGAAGCGAGATCGTCCTTCCAAAGGCCAGTACCTGTTGCAAGGTTTAGTTGTGTGCAAGCGATGCGGCTACGGATGCTACGGCAAGCCCACGAGCCGGGCTTCCGCCAAGGGTCCGATCCCGTATGCCTACTACCGATGCACGGGCTCGGACGCGTATCGATTCGGTGGGGAGAGGCTATGCTGGAACAAACAGGTACGCACCGACGTGCTCGATGCGGCCGTCTGGGCGGACGTTCGCGGCCTGCTGGCGGAGCCGGGGCGAGTCCGCGTCGAGTACGAACGCCGTCGACGGAAGACGAAACCGGACGGCACCCGCGAGGTGGATCAAGTCATGAAGCTGATCCAGCAAGTGAAGAAGAGTATTTCACGACTGATTGATGCGTACGGCGAGGGATTGTTGGAGAAGGCCGAATTCGAGCCGCGGATCGGCATGGCCCGCGAGCGGCTTTCGCGGCTGGAAGACGAGCGGAAACGGACAGCCGACGAGGAGAGTCAAGAGTCGGAGTTGCGTCTGGTGATTGGCCAGTTGGAGGAGTTCGCGACACGCGTCCGCGAGGAGCTCAAAGAACCGGAATGGACAACGCAACGAGAAATCATTCGATCACTTGTAAAGCAAGTCGAGATCGACGAGGGTGAAGTGCACATCGTGTATCGAGTCAGTCCATGCCCTTTTGAAAACAGCCCTCAACAAGGTCGTTCGCAACATTGTTGGGGGCGTG
>JBEPUJ010000141.1:0-2038 GCA_041691575.1 Terriglobales bacterium | reverse complement strand
TTCGCTACCTTAGGACCGTTATAGTTACGGCCGCCGTTCACCGGGGCTTCGGTTCAAAGCTTGCACCTCTCCCCTTAACCTTCCGGCACTGGGCAGGCGTCAGCCCCTATACGTCCGCTCATCGCGTTCGCAGAGACCTGTGTTTTTGGTAAACAGTCGGTTGGGCCTATTCACTGCGGCCTCAGTCCGCCGTACCGGTCGCTTGGACCGAGACAGACCAAGGCCCCCCTTCTCCCGAAGTTACGGGGTCATGTTGCCGAGTTCCTTGGCGAAGGTTCTCCCGTTCACCTTGGCAGAAGTCTGCCGGCCCACCAGCGTCGGATTGCGGTACGGACGCACTGGTCACTGGCTAGGGGCTTTTCTTGGCGGTACGGGCATCGGGTCTTCGGGACGCCATCACTGGCGGCCCTCCGCCCACGCCTCAGGTCTTGATTCGGCGGATTTCCCTACCGTCTCACCCTACGCATAGGCACGCACGTTGTCCAATACGTGGCGCTCCCGTTCCCCCCCGCGTCCCCCCATCGCTCATAACGTTACCGGTGCGGTGCAGGAATGTTGACCTGCTGTCCATCGACTACGCCCTTCGGCCTCGCCTTAGGTCCGACTACCCCTGGGAGGATCATCCTGCCCCAGGAACCCTTGGGCTTGCGGTGTGCAAGATTCTCACTCGCATTTTACGCTACTCATACCGGCATTCGCACTCGTACGCGCTCCACCCACGTTTCCACTTGAGCTTCACTGCGGCGTACGACGCTCCCCTACCACCATGGATAAATCCATGATCCGCGGCTTCGGCGGTGGGCTTGAGCCCCGATACATTCTCGGCGCAGGACCACTGGACCAGTGAGCTATTACGCACTCGTTCGAGGGTGGCTGCTTCTAAGCCAACCTCCTGGTTGTCTTCGCGGTCCCACATCCTTGTCCACTGAGCCCACACTTAGGGGCCTTAGCCGGCGGTCTGGTCTGTTGTCCTCTCGACGATGAAGCTTAGCCCCCACCGTCTCACTCCTGGTGCCCCACACGGGTATTTGTGGTTTGACTAAGCTCGGTAGGTAGTTGGCTACCCCCTGGCTCAACCAGCGCCCTACCCCCCGTGCGCGCGTCCCAGGGCTGCCCCTAAAGGCATTTCGGGGAGAACCAGCTAGCTCCGCGTTCGGTTGGAATTTCTCCCCTAACCACAGCTCATCCCCCACTTTTGCAACAGTGGTGGGTTCGGGCCTCCACCGGGTCGTACCCCGGCTTCACCCTGGCCATGGCTAGCTCACGCGGTTTCGGGTCCGTTATGCACGACTCAACACGCCCACTTCGGACTCGCTTTCGCTCCGGCTCCACGACGGCTGTCGCTTAACCTTGCCATGCATATACACTCGCCGGTTCATTCTTCAATAGGCACGCCCTCAGGCGGTACTTGCGTACGCTGCCCTCGGACTGCTTGCACGTCAGTGGTTTCAGGGTCTCTTTCACTCCCCTCACCGGGGTGCTTTTCACCGTTCCCTCGCGGTACTCGTCCGCTATCGGTCGTTGCAGGTACTTAGCCTTGGAGAGTGGTCTCCCCAGCTTCCGGCGGCCTTCCACGGGCGCCGCCGTACTCGCGATCCCATCACACCGGCGCCGTCCTGCTTCGCGTACGGGGCTCTCACCCGCTACGGCCGCGCTTTCCAGTCGCGTTCCGCTCACAGTCGGCTGTTCCGGCGACTGCCCTGTGGGACAGTCCTAATGGTCGCACAACCCCCGCACCACGTCGGCCACAGCCCTATGCATGGTTCAGGTTTAGGCTCGTCCGCGTTCGCTCGCCACTACTTGCGGAGTACATATCCATTCCTCGGGGTACTAAGATGTTTCAGTTCCCCCGGTTCCCTCTCACGCGCCTATAGATTCAACGCGGAGTGCCGGCCCATCACGGCCGGCGGGTTGCCCCATTCGGGTACCCCTGGATCAATGCCTGCTCTCCGGCTCCCCAGGGCTTTTCGCAGTGCGCCACGCCCTTCTTCGGCCTGCAACGCCAAGGCATCCACCTCTGACGCTTGTTCACTTACGG
>JBEPUJ010000140.1:0-2039 GCA_041691575.1 Terriglobales bacterium | reverse complement strand
GTGCAAGGTGTCGGCTTCCGCCCTTTTGTCTACAAGCTGGCGCAGAGGCTAGGTCTTGCGGGTCACGTCTTCAACTCAACGGCAGGCGTCACGATCGAGGTTGAAGGCAGTAAAACCGCTCTCGACGTGTTTTTGAAAATGTTGAAGACAGAGCCGCCGCAACTCGCAGAGGTCCTGGATGTCACCGTGTCACATATCGTCCCGTGCGGACTCGCCGGCTTCTCCATTCTTCCCAGCCGCGAAGAGGAGGGGGCAATTGCATTCGTTCCGTCGGACGCTGGTACTTGCGATGCCTGTTGGCAGGACTTTGGCGATCCGCGCAATCGCCGCTTTGGTTATCCGTTTACCAATTGCACCCACTGCGGGCCGCGCTACACCATCATCCATAGCATCCCGTATGACCGCCCCAACACCACCATGTCTGCCTTCACGATGTGCAGCGAATGCGCGGTCGAGTATGCCGACCCCAATGACCGCCGCTTCCACGCACAACCGAATGCTTGCGCCCGCTGCGGACCATCACTCGCGCTTCTTCCGCGGGGAGCCATGGTTCCGCAATCCTTTACTGATACAGAATCACTCTCCATTCTTCATCATGCCCGTGATCTTCTTCGTGAAGGAAAGATTCTTGCAGTCAAGGGTCTCGGAGGCTTCCTGCTCGCGTGTGACGCCACCAATGAAACCGCAGTAGCCGAACTCCGCCGCCGCAAGGACCGCCCCCATAAGCCCTTTGCTCTCATGGCCCGCGACATCGCCGCCGCCGGTGCGCTGTGCAAAATTTTCCCGGAAGATGAAGCTGCGCTCCGCCATCTGCGTCGCCCCGTCGTCATCCTGCGCCGGCGGCTAGAAGCGAATCTCGCTCTCAGCATCGCTCCCGGCAACAACACTCTGGGGCTGATGCTTCCATATACCCCGCTGCACTATCTGCTTTTCAGTGATTCGCCGCAGACGGATTCCGTCTTCCCAGCGCTGGTGATGACCAGCGGCAATATCAGCGAAGAGCCCATTGTGATCTCGAACGCAGATGCAATGCTGCAACTCGGCAGCATTGCCGACTGGTTTCTTCTGCACAACCGCGAGATCGCCACCCGCGTTGATGATTCGGTGGTCCGCACCCTTGAGGGCCGCGAACGCGTCCTTCGCCGTTCACGCGGCTTTGCTCCGCAGACCATTCCTCTCGAAACTGCAGATGATCCGGTCCTTGCCTATGGCGCCGAACTGAAGAGCACCTTCTGCCTTACCAAAGACGGCCACGCCATTCTTAGCCAGCACATTGGGGACTTACAAAACTACGAGACCATGCAGTTCTATGAGGAGACGCTCTCTAAGATGAAGCGTCTTTTCCGTGTCACGCCGCAGGCCGTCGCTTACGATCTACATCCTCATTACATGAGTACCCGCATGGCCGTCGCCTCCCATATCGAGCGCAAAATTGCCGTGCAGCATCACCACGCACACATCGCCAGCTGTATGGCGGAAAACCATTTGAGTGGCGATGTCATCGGCGTCGCATTCGATGGCACCGGGTACGGCCTCGATGGCAAGATCTGGGGAGGGGAATTTCTTACCGTCAATCTCACTGGCTTCATTCGCCGAGCTCACTTTCGATATGTCTCACTCCCCGGCGGGGACGCCGCCATCCGACAACCCTGGCGCATGGCGCTCAGCTACCTGCGCGATGCTCTCGGCGATCAAGCGCCGCGCAATTTGCCCTGTTTTCGCGACATTCCCGAGTATCAACTCTCGGTCGTCGATTCCATGCTCTCGCGCCGTCTGAATACGGTCGAAACATCCTCCTGCGGCCGGCTCTTCGATGCCGTTGCCGCCCTCACAGGGTTGACTTCCGAAGTCACGTTCGAAGGCCACGCGGCGATCGCTCTCGAAACCGCCGCAGCACAATCCGAGCAGCGATATGAATTCAACATCGAAGACGGTGAGCCCGCGATCATCGACTTTCGAGCCATGATTGCCGCAATTGTCAGGGACCTCTCAAACGGCATCGCAGCGGGAGAAATTTCCAGCCGCTTCCACAACACCCT
>JBEPUJ010000139.1:0-2083 GCA_041691575.1 Terriglobales bacterium | reverse complement strand
GGGCCTCAGCCTTTACAATGACCTCCGCGCCGGGAACAGGCTCGATCATGTCATGATCAACAATATCAGAGCCGAGGGCTTCGCTACCGGCATCGCCTTCGGCGGCAAGAATAACGGATCCGGTTTCAGTCATGTGCGGGTAACTAATTGCGTATTGGAGGGAAACATTAACTCCGGCCTCATGAGCTACGGCCCGGTGTTCAATCCCGGATCCCCTACATACGCTAATCAAGATGTGGACCTGTCGCACGTAGTGGCGGCCCAGAACCATGGCGACCCGCATAATACTGTTCGGAACACTGGTAATGGCATCGTTCTGGGAAGCGTACGCGATGGCACCGTCGCCTGGTCAACGGCTGACAACAACGGCGGCGAAAGCACTGCCGTCCGGGGGCCGGCCGGGATCTGGACCTATGATTCCAACGACGTTGTCATAGAACACAGTCTTTCGTTCGAAAACCGGACAGGGAACCGCGTGGACGGAAACGGATTCGGTCTCGACCAGAACACTTCGGATTCAGTCCTGCAGTATAACCTCTCCTACGACAACGACGGAACCGGGTTCCTGGTGTACAGCGGACTGAATAACATGGCACAGAAAGACAACATCATTCGTTATAACATCAGCAGCAGAGACGTTAGGGACGGAAATGTAGTTTACGGCGGAATCTCAGCCGTCGGAGCAGTAGCCAATGCGGACGTGTATCAAAACACAGTGGTGATGGCATCTGGCGCCGCCCCGTCGCCACCAGCGCTGCGGCTAGGCGCGAAAGTGCGTGGTATACTCGTGCGGAACAACATTTTCACAACTGACTATGGTCCTATCGTCGCCGCCACTTATGCTCTGCGGCCTGCGATGGCAAAGCTCCAGGGAAATGACTACTTCTCAGCCATCGGTCCCTGGTCAATAGCATGGGGCCCAATCTCCTATGATTCGCTGCCGGCATGGCGCACGATCAGCTCGGAGGAAATCGTGGCCGGCCGTGCATCGGGACTCTCAGTCGACCCGCGGATGGTCGGTCCCGTGCTGAACCTGCGGGAGAAGCGGGCGAGCCAGGCGGGCGGGACGAATGGCTTCGTCCTCCGCCCCGGCTCACCCCTCCTTGGCGCCGGGCTGGATCTGGCTAGCTTGGGGAATAGCCCGGGATCGGTCGATTACGCTGGGAAGGCGGAGTCGGTCCAGCACCCAGACGTCGGGGCACAATAGTCCGGCCAGGCACGGTCTAGCCGGCCGCCCCGCGCGACCGGCCTTCCCGGACTCCGGCCGACGCGAGCCGGACTTCTGCGGGTCTGGAAAGTAGCCACTCAGTGGTCCGGCGTATCCCTTCCGCGACGGGCACATCAGGCTGCCATCCCAGTGCCCTCTTGGCGCGCCCGATTTCAGGGCACCTGCGTGCTGGGTCATCCACAGGTAGCGGGCGGTACTCGATCGGCGAAGAAGACCCCGTGATCCGCAGTACGAGCTGCGCAAAGTCAGCGATGGTGAGCTCCTCGGGATTCCCGAGGTTGACCGGTCCAGGCTCAGCTGAGTCGATCATCCGGACGATCCCACGAATCAGGTCGTCGACATAGCAGAAACTACGCGTCTGCTTACCTTCCCCGTAGATTGTTATAGGGTCACTGTTGAGCGCCTGGGTGATGAAATTTGTCACGACCCGGCCGTCGCGTGCGCTCATGCGCGGACCGTATGTGTTGAAAATCCTTATGACACCTATGTTGAGCCCTCGAGCATTTCTGTAGGCGAAGGTCAATGCCTCAGCAAATCTCTTCGCCTCGTCGTAGACGCTCCTCGGACCGATAGGGTTTACGTTTCCCCAGTACTCTTCGGTTTGCGGATGCACTGCCGGGTCCCCATACACCTCGCTTGTTGAAGCGAGAAGGAACCGCGCCCCCTTGGATTCAGCAAGACGCAGCGCGTTCTCGGTCCCCCTGCTCCCTACCGCGAGTGTCTCCAGGGGGAGGCGCTGATAATCAGGCGGGGACGCGGCACTGGCGAGGTGAGCGACAGCGTCAATCGGGCCGTCGACATCGATCTCGGCGCTAACATCACACTCACCAAGCTCGAAGTCGCAGCGGCCGACCA
>JBEPUJ010000138.1:0-2096 GCA_041691575.1 Terriglobales bacterium | reverse complement strand
CTCCACCATGCGATCATTCGGTCGCTCTTCGCGAGGATGTTTTCGGGTAGGACTTCAGCGCCCGAGCTTCCACTCAGGGAGCGCACCAGAGACTCGACGAAAGATACGGTGAGCGGCTGTGCCGGCCCGAGCGTAGGTGGAGCGTCCTTCTGGAGCGTTACATCGTGACGAGTGACAAAGCTCTTCTGGCGATCTCCATAAACCAGCAGCGCTTCACGCAGCTCGAAGCGATGGTTCTCCCCGATCGAGACATGGATCTGCATGGCGTTTCTCCCACTCTTGCAAGGTTTCTATGAATTCGTAGAGCTCGTGGTTGAACAAGACAAAGCGCTCCACGATCCGCACCGCCTGCCGCACCTCTTCGACGATGTGTGGACGGAAGGCCACGCCTACGGCGGGCTCCGAAGTTCCCTCGAGCATGTACTGGCCCTCTTCATCGAAGCAGGCTGTGATGGCATCCTGCTCCTTGAAAGCCACAAGCAGGGACGGTAACGGCGGGCTATCGTAGTTGCCCTCTTCGATGAAACTGTACGAGGTTCGAACGCGAATCCGCGAGAGCTGCTGGAGCTTACGAAGCCGTTCGATCCACGAGCGATATCTCCCATGGCTATGTCTGCGCAGGAGACGGCGGGCATCAAGATTCCATCGATCATGATTGTCCTTGTTGAGGCTCAACCGGATGCATTCGGGCAGCGCCTTCTCCACCTCGGGAAACTCGTACTGGCCCCTGTTCTCCTCATCGTCCTGGTCGGCGTACTCCCGCACGCGCTCTTCGTATTGGAGTGCGTCGTCGTGGTTGTAGACCCGCATCACGCGATAGAGCGCATACGTGAGGGTCCAGTAGAACGCCGCACCCAATCCAGGTTCTTCCGCTTCAAGTGCCTCGATAGCCGGTCCGATCTTCACATAGCCAGATCCGTTGCAAACCACCGTCACGGCCAATTGACCAGGTTCCATGGCCTCGTCGAAGCCTTCTCGCTCGGCGACGTCGCTTACTTCCAGGTGATACTCGACGTTGCGCTGCAAGAGGTTCCAGCGGTCTTCACAGATGGCACTCATGATCGCGTGTTTCGCGAAAACGAGAGCATTCTCACCGCAAGTCTTCCAACTCTCGCAGGTTGCAAGCCCTTCCCGCACCAGTGCGGCGCAGAGGTCATACACCATCTCTGCCCGGAACTCGTGGCTGTATTCGGTAGGAAGGCCGACAAGGGACGGCAACGCCTGAGGAAACGCCGGCGCGAGAGTGGCTACGCCAGGGGCGGCAGTATCTCTGTCGGAGCCGGGAGCAGCTGACTGCTGTTTGTTGTGTAGCGGTCGATGGCCTCGGTCACGAGCCGGGCAAGTGCGATGGATTCTTTGCATTGGAGGTGCCTCGCGAGTGCTTGGCTTGTCTCTGGAGGCGGCGCGGACGCCTTCGCGGCGAACCACGCAATCAGCTCCTCCGGGTTCATGCTGGGTGGGCTCATCTTGGGCGCAGACATCGTTAGCCTTTGGTTCCGATGGCTCGAGAGAAGGTATAGCGCAGCGCGGAGCCGGTATCTTCGGGGCCGTTCACCGACGCCGTCGCAATCTCAGGATATGCAGGTGTGAGAAGGTCGCGAACCTGGTCCACCGTCAGTTCGGGGCCAGGGTCAGGTATTCGGACGCCGTTGTATTGGAACTCGCGCAGAAGTACTTCTGCCTTGAGGCTGCTCATAAGATCTCTCCTTTTGGAACATCGTTGGGGTGAGGTTTGGATTGAAGCATCCGCTCCCAAGAGTGGTCGGCGATGGAACGGCCCATGCTGCGGCGCAGCAACTCCAACGTCTCCGATTCGCCAAGAACGAACGCAAGAACTGATGTCGATCCCGTAGAGCCCGTGCAGCGCGATGGTTACCGTCGATCACGGGCATCCCGCACCCACTGGGCAAGGTCGCCATAATGCCGGGACCGAGAGTAGGAGGCAGATGATCGACGTGCTCCCAGTCAATGCGTGCACGTTCGAGCCAGCGTTCCAGGGGAGCACTGTTGACGAGATGCACGACGTGGTCTCGACACAGTTCCCGAGCGATGTGAATGTTGAAGCGCAGCGAAAGGATCTCGTAGAACTCTTCTGC
>JBEPUJ010000137.1:0-2111 GCA_041691575.1 Terriglobales bacterium | reverse complement strand
AGGCAGCCCAGGTGGTGCCCGACGAGGGGGGGCAGGACATTACTGACGTTTCATCCGTCGGACACAGCGCGCTGCCTTCTACTCCTGCTGAGCTGCCGCATCAGTCCCTAGTGGACCTCGACGACGACCCGGATCCTGAGCATGGCGAGTGGCAGGAAGGGAAATATGACTCGGACACCGAGTCGCACGTCTCAGTCGAAGACACCATTCCACTGTCACAGCTGTTGGGCAGTGGAGGCCACATCGCCAACCCCTCGCCTGCTGCTGAACCTAATCCAGCCCTACCTCAGCGCAGGTCAGCACGTCACCACGCATCCAGCAGGGCGTGGGACATCCAAGCTCAGGCAGAAGCCAAGCACGACCAGGCGAACTTGGCTCTGCCCACCTTCGACGCATTCATCCGCGACTGGCAGGCGCCATCCGACACCGCCAGCACCGCCCTGACTGCCGTCAATCAGCTCGGCCATGCCGAGGAACCCACGTCCTTCGCCGAGGCCATGAGCAGTGCGGACCGCGACAAGTGGGAGCTGGCAGCGAAGGATGAGATGGACTCCATCCAGCAGGCGGGCACGTGGACGCTGACACCTCTGCCAGCGAGCCGACAAGCCATCGGCTGCAGATGGGTATTCAAGATCAAGCGCAAAGCCGACGGCTCCGTCGACCGCTACAAGATGCGGCTCGTGGCCAAGGGCTTCTCGCAGAAGCCGGGCATCGACTACGAGGAGACGTTCGCCCCCGTGGCCAAGTTCGCGACCATCCGCGCGCTGCTCAGCATGGCAGCCCACTATGACCTGGAGATCCACCAGATGGACGTGCGCACGGCTTTCCTCAACGGAGACCTCGAGCAGGACATCTACATGAAGCAGCCAGAGGGCTTCGTCATGCCAGGCCAGGAGACCCTCGTCTGCAAGCTGCGCAAGAGTCTATATGGTCTCAAGCAGGCCAGCCGTGCATGGTACGACAAGATCCACCACGCGCTCGTCGACATGGGCTGCAAGGTCCTATCCGCTGACACCTGCGTGTATCAACTGCGCAAAGGCGACCTGCTCGTCCTCGTCGCTCTGTACGTGGACGACCTCCTGCTGCTGTCCAACTCGCTGGACGGGCTCTCTGCACTGAAAAGAGACCTGTGCAAGCGCTTCTCCATGACGGACCTGGGAGAGGCGCACTACATCCTGGGCATCCAGATCGACCGCAACCGGGCCACTCGTACGCTGAGCATCTCTCAGCGCGAGTATGTGCACAAGGTGCTGCAGCGCTTCGAGATGGTGGACTGCAAGGCAGTGACCACGCCTTTGGCGACCAACGCCCGGCTCACCAAGGCCGACAGCCCGATGCCACCCACGACGCAGGACGCAGCCTTCATCCGACAGTACCAGTCCGCAGTGGGAGCGCTGATGTACGCCATGATGGGCACCAGGCCTGATCTGGCCTTCGCCGTGGCTGCCCTCAGTCAGTTCAGCAGCAACCCTGGACAGCCCCACTGGGACACCATCAAGCACGTGCTTCGCTACCTCCGCGGCACAACGAGCTACAAGCTCACCTACGGTGGCCGGCCCGGCGCCAGTCTCCTGTTCGACGGCTACTGCGACTCGGACTGGGGCTCCAACATCGACGACCGGCGCTCCATCACCGGCTACGTGTTCATGCTGGGAGGAGGCGCCGTCAGCTGGCAGTCGAAGAAGCAACCCACAGTGGCGCTCTCGTCTGTCGAAGCCGAGTACATGGCAGCCGCGCAAGCAGCCCGCGAAGCGCTGTGGTGGCAGAAGCTACTACACGAGCTCGGCGTCGCACGCCATCCCACCACCGTCATCCACACGGATAGCCAAGGCAGCATCGCACTCAGCAAGAACCCTGAGCACCACGCTCGCAGCAAGCACATCGACATCCGCCATCACTTCATCCGTGAGCAAGTGGTGGCCAACCACATCTGTCTCCAGTACGTGCCGACAGAGGACATGCTGGCAGACGTCATGACCAAGCCGCTCGGCCGCGACCAGCACAACAAGCTCATCAACCGCCTGGGCGTCCACTCCGTCTAGCTCTGCAGTGGGAGTGTTGGAGAGAGGCATCGCAAACTGCGTGGAATCGAGAGCAGGGCGCGAAATGAG
>JBEPUJ010000136.1:0-2112 GCA_041691575.1 Terriglobales bacterium | reverse complement strand
CAGCGGGCTGCCCACCCTCCCCGGCGGCGGCTTCATGGAAAACACCCTCCTGCGCCTGGTGCAAAAGCAAACCCCCAACGCAAACCCTGTTCACCGGTTGGGCCGAGCCACTACCGGCATCGTCCTCTTCGCCAAAACACCGCAGGCGGCCTCTCAACTATCCGCAAACTGGAACACACCCAGAATTCAAAAAATCTACCGAGCGCTGGCTCAAGGCATTGCACAGCACGATGCCTACGAAATTCTCACACCCATCGGCCTTGTACCGCACCCGCTCCTCGGTTCCGTGTGGGCCGCCAACCCAGGTGGCAACCCAGGCAGCAAGCCGTCAAAGTCATCAGCGAAGGTGATCTCACGGACTACAAGCACCACAACATTTGAGATAAGCCTACATTCGGGCCGCCCTCATCAAATTAGAATCCATCTGGCATCCATCGGCCATCCCCTGGTAGGCGATCCTCTGTACGGCGTAACCGGCCAGCCTCTTGAAAATCTCCCCGGCCTCCCGGGCGATGGAGGATATTTCCTGCACGCCCAATTTCTGAAATTCCACCACCCCATCACCGGAGAACAAATCAATCTTGAGGCAGCTTTGCCGTCTGGATTCTCATTGCATCAGTAGGTTCACGGCGGGAATCAAATCAGGGTGGCCGTTGAAACCTGCGCGATCCCGCCATTCCGAATCCTAACGAAGCGAGTTTAATAACACTCCAATATTGGGGATGAAGGGAACACACGCGCCGATAATTTTCACGCTGCACGGATAGATCCCCTGAAGTCGGCTTGTCGTCAGTAATCTTGGAGGAGACCACGTCGCCCCCTTCGGCTTCAGGCTCGAGGAATTTCGAGCCACAAACACATTTCTTCGTAAACTAAATCCATGCACAAGAATCGCTCCCCGCTCTACGTCACCACTCTCATTGCGGGAGCACTCTTCATGGAGAACCTCGACGGCACCATCATCGCCACCGCTCTCCCGCAGATAGCGCACAGCTTCCACGCCACCGCCGTCAGCCTCAACATTGGCATGACCGCCTATCTCATCACGCTCGCCGTCTTCATTCCCATCAGCGGCTGGGCCGCCGACCGCCTTGGCTCCCGCACCGTCTTCGCCACGGCCATCGCCGTCTTTACCTTCGCCTCGCTCCTCTGCGGCCTCTCCCACAACCTCACACAGTTCACTCTGGCGCGTGTTCTGCAAGGCATCGGCGGAGCCATGATGGTGCCTGTCGGCCGCCTTATCGTCCTGCGCAACACGCCGAAGGACAGGCTCACTCAGGCCATCAACTACATCACCTGGCCCGGCCTCACCGCTCTGGTCCTCGGCCCTCCCCTCGGCGGCTTCATCACCACTTACGTAAGCTGGCACTGGATCTTCTTCCTCAATCTTCCTCTCGGCATCATCGCCCTCATCCTGGCGGGAATCCTGATTGAAAACGTTCGCACCGAAGAGAGACATCCCTTCGACTGGATCACCTTTCTCCTCGCAGGCTTCGCCTCCACCGGAACCGTCTACGCCATGGAGAACTTCGGCGCCGACGGCGGCCATTGGCAGGCTCCCGCAACCCTCCTCGCCCTCAGCCTGCTCAGCGGAGTCCTGGCCTTCGTCGTAGCCCGCCGCAAGCCGGCCACATCCCTCATCGACCTCGAATCGCTCAAGCTCAAAACCTACGCGCTCTCGGTCTACGGTGCCAGCGCCTTCCGCATCGCCGTCTCTGTACTGCCGTTCCTTCTGCCGCTGATGTTTCAGATCGCCTTCGGCCTCAACGCCTTTCAATCCGGCCTCTACCTGCTCGCGCTCTTTGCAGGGGACCTCAGCATGAAGGCCTTCGTGGTCCAGGTCCTTCGCCGCTTCGGCTTCCGCCGCCTCCTCATCGTCAACGGACTCATGACCGCCGCATCGATGGCCCTCTGCGCCACGCTCAGCCCCACCACGCCCATCATCGTGATCCTCGCCATCCTGGCCGTCCACGGCTCACTCCGGTCGCTCGAGTTCACCTGCATGACCACCCTCGCCTACACCGAGATCCCATCCAGCAGAATGAGCCGGGCCAACGGCTTCCTCAGCGCCGTCATGCAGCTCAGCACGGGCATGGGCATCGCTGTCGGAGC
>JBEPUJ010000135.1:0-2117 GCA_041691575.1 Terriglobales bacterium | reverse complement strand
ATCACTTCGTGCTGACGTACTCGAACTGGGAGACGGGCACGATCTGCTATTCGGAAAGCCTGGAAAGCCTGAGCGAAGGATGGCAGAACGCGGTGTGGGAGTTGGGGGCCGTGGCGGCGCAGCACCGCACCGATAGCCTGTCGAGCGCGGTAAATAATATGAGCAATCTGGAGGAGTTCAACCAGCGCTACGCAGGGCTGATGAATTACTACGGGGTGAAACCGCAGCACACCAATCCGGCCAGTCCGAATGAGAACGGCGATGCCGAGCAAAGCCATCACCGGTTTAAGCGAGCAGTGGAACAAGCGCTGCTGCTGCGCGGAAGCCGCGACTTTTTCGACTTGGCTGAATACGCACAGTTTCTGAAGAACCTGTTCGTGCAACGCAACACAGGCCGGCGAGTCCGCGTTGCCGAAGAGCTGGCGGTGATGCGGGAGTTGCCGGGCCGGCGAATGGAATCGGCCAAACGCGAGCGGGTGAAGGTGGACTCCGGCAGTCTGATCCACGTGGAGCGGAACGCGTATTCGGTCAACAGCCGGCTGATTGGTGCGCAGGTGGAAGCGCGGTTGTACCTCAACCATGTCGAAGTTTGGTACGGGCAGAGGAAGGTCGAGGAGTTGCCGCGTCTGCGCGGGCGGAGCAAGCATCGCATCGACTACCGGCACATCATCGAATGGCTGGTGCGCAAGCCGGGCGCGTTTGAGAGCTACCGGTATCAAGAGGATCTGTTTCCGACCAGCCGGTTTCGGATGGCTTACGACGCGCTGCAGGAAACCACGCCGGGCCGGTGCAGCAAAGAGTACGTGAAGATCCTGAAGCTGGCGGCAGAACAGGGCGAAGTCCAAGTGGATGGGGCTTTGCGCGAACTGCTGGATGGGAAGGTGGAAGTAGCGATCACGGCGGAGTTGATCTGTGGACTGCTGGCCAAACTCGACACCATTACGCCGGTGACGATGGTGGAGGTGGCGCCGGTGGATCTGGCCAGCTTTGACCAGTTATGCACTGAGATGGGGGTTCAATAATGAGCGCGGCAATGAACCCGGCAGTGGGCGCGGAGGCCGACGTATGCCCGGCGCTGATCGGGCACCTCAAGGAACTGCACCTGCCAACGGTGAGGCAGTGCTACGAAGACACGGCGCGGCGGGCGGAACGTGAAACGCTGAGCTATGAGCAGTATCTGCTGGAAGTGATCTCGCGGGAATGCGAGCAGCGGCGCAAGACGCGCGTACAACGCCTGCTGAAAACCTCGGCGCTGCCGCTGGAGAAGTCGCTGCAAAACTTCGATCTCAAGCGGTTACCGGCCAAAGCGGCCCGCCAGTTTCGGACCTTGCTGGAAGGCGGCTTCCTGGACCGCAAAGAAAACGTTTTGGTGTTCGGTAATCCCGGGTCGGGGAAAAGCCATCTTCTGGCCGCCCTGGCTCAGGAACTGGTGGTGGTGCGGGAGCGCAAGATGCACTTCACCAAGTGCGCGTTGCTGATGCAAGACCTCCTGGCCGCCAAGCGGGACCTGCGATTGAGCCGGGAGATCAAACGGCTGGGACGTTTTGATGGGTTGATCATCGACGATCTGGGGTACTTGCAGCAGAGCCGGGATGACATGGAAGTGGTGTTCACATTGTTGGCCGAGCGCTACGAACGTGGCAGCGTGCTGATGACCAGCAATCTGCCGTTCTCGAAATGGGAAGCGATCTTCAAGGACGCGATGATGACGGCCGCCGCGATCGACCGGCTGGTGCACCACAGCGTAATCATCGAGCTGAACATTCCGAGCTACCGCGTGGAACACGCCAAGAAGAATCAGCAAGCGGAACGCCAAGGCGAAACGGATGAATAACCAGGAGCACAAAACAGAAACCGAAAAACAACAGAGCTGTGGAAATGCCGGTGCCGTGGAAAGCCTGGAAAACCAACCCCAGGTTTTCCACCCTTCCCACCGCCCTTGGAAATCGCTCCGCGATTCCCACATTCCCACCGCTCCGGCGACGAATCCTATTTATCTTTTAAACCAAACCCGGACGGCCGCGGGGCTTCGCCCCTGGCCTACGAGCTAAGGAGTAGTTGTCGTTGATCGGGAGAAATAGTTGTCGTCAATCCAAAGAAATAGTTGACGCCGGACA
>JBEPUJ010000134.1:0-2122 GCA_041691575.1 Terriglobales bacterium | reverse complement strand
TCCCGAATAGCCAAAGGAGTTCTAATGGATCACCTAACCGCTAGAGGCATCGCTGAAGGCTACGTACAGGCTTCGGAAGAGGAACACGTCCAGGCGTGGCAATTCCTGCTCGATACGGGAGCCGTCTGGCACATGCCGGAATGGTTTGGTCGCCATGCCACAGACCTTATTACTCGCGGCCATCTCATCGACACGTACAACCTGCTCGGGGCGAACCCGAACTATGCCTGACCCACTCCCCGCAGTCCCTCTGTGGTTCGCTTCAATAACGGACGAGTGGGCACCCGTAGAGCAATTCCGGGGGATCCTCGGGGCAACGCTGAGACGGAAGCAACTAGAGCGGCTGAAACAAGCGGCCCATTTGGAGTTTAGTTGCCGATCTTACGGCCCTGGTGTTGTCAAGCTCTACGCACGCCGCGTCTAAGGCACCTTCTAAGGCACCTAGAACGGCTCCTAAGCCATTTCCGAAGTCAAGATGACCGGAGACCTTGGTACCCACGGATGGACGCTTAGAGAGGCTTACACGGCCTCGCCTTATACACCTACTAGTAGGAGGTTACCACATGGCTTACTGCAATCTAGATCCACAGATTAAAGAGAAAGCATTGGAATTGCTAGAGCTTGGAGTCAAGAGACCCTTTATCCAACAAGAATTGGGTGTTGGTAGGACGACTCTTTGGCGCTGGTCTACCGAAGAGAAGACGCCCCAGACTCGGGGAGTCCTCAAGGTGTCCCAGATTCGGGCCTTCAGGGATAGGTTGGCCGAAGGCGTTCCGCTCAAGCAGCTCTCCCGAGAGACTGGCTATGGCCGGAGGATTCTCCGCAGGTGCCGAGACGATGAAAGGTTCGCTGAAGCAACCTTTGAGTATGACCCGGTATTTGAGTATGACGAAACAGACTTGTTGGATAGGGCTGTTGTTGCTCACCATTTGTGCCGTGAGGCTACCCCCGGTGAGCGGCTTGACCTTCTCTTCGCAGTGATTGCCGACCAGGATCCCATCGAGCCCGTTACGAAGGCGGGCTATGGCCGAAAGTTGAGGACATGATGGCTGTTGCTCCAATACCCTTCCCGATTCCAGCGAAGGATTTTGTTCCGATTGCACGCGATTTAATGCGCCAGTGTGGCAAGACGACGCAACAGTGCCCATTGCTCTACAACTTCAAGATCCAGTCGTGTGGGCGGAAAGCTGGCACCGTTGTGTGCCGAATTGTGGCACGCCCCTTGGCTAACCCGGTGATCTACTGCCGAGGCACGTTGCAGTTCAAGCCGAATAAGGGCTACGTGGTGATGCGCTTCACGGGAATGAAGTGCGGACGTTCGTGAGCGGAACGAGCCAAACGTGACAGCAAAGGAGGTGAGTCCGATAGGATTACACAATAATTTCCCGTTCGCCCAGTGGCTCCTGGCTCTCCTACATGAGGAGAACTACGAGGGCTGGGACATGCACTACAAGAGTAAGAAGCCAGACGGACTCCTGCACCCCTCTAGTCATACGGGCTGCGAGATCGCGATGTGCCACGACATGGATCCCGACATCCCCCCCAAGCCGCAGTCCTCTGCGAGCCTTATGCGCCTCCTCATCGGCACGCTAGTCCACGCTTGGATCGAGGGTGGAGCACAGTCGGGTGACTGGGAGGGAATCGAGTTCAAGACGGAAGTCAAGATGGGCGAGGGCCTCCCCCCGGGTTGGGAGGGTAGCTGCGACATCATGGTGGGACAGTTCGGAGATGGCAAGCTGTCGGAGGCTGAATGGGTAATCGGGGATTTCAAGACGATTGCCGGAAACGGTGTCTCGTTTCTTGATATTAACCGGCCAAAGCCGGAGCAGCACTTCCAGATCTCTGCCTACTACCACGCGGCTGAGGCTATGGGGTACCGCTTGCATCCCGAGTGTTGCATCGTCCATGTGCCGGTGAGCGCGGCTCAGTATAAGGAGATCCTTCCGCCCATCGAGCAGTGGATGAAGCCCCTGCCGCGTAACGTGGTATTCGGCGAGATGCGCCGTAGGAGTCAGATCCTGAAGCGCTATCAGGCAGGCGAGACGGGCGCTCCGCAGCCTATGCCGAAGGTGATTGAGACGAAGGCCAATAAGCGCACGGGACAGATCGAGCAGATTGAGAA
>JBEPUJ010000133.1:0-2126 GCA_041691575.1 Terriglobales bacterium | reverse complement strand
CAGCAGTGGGGAATATTGCGCAATGGGCGAAAGCCTGACGCAGCGACGCCGCGTGGGGGATGAATGCCTTCGGGTTGTAAACCCCTTTCAGCAGGGACGAAGCGAAAGTGACGGTACCTGCAGAAGAAGCGCCGGCTAACTACGTGCCAGCAGCCGCGGTAACACGTAGGGCGCGAGCGTTGTCCGGAATTATTGGGCGTAAAGAGCTCGTAGGTGGTTTGTTACGTCCGCTGTGAAAACCTAGGGCTTAACCCTGGGCTTGCAGTGGATACGGGCAGACTAGAGGTAGGTAGGGGAGAATGGAATTCCTGGTGTAGCGGTGAAATGCGCAGATATCAGGAGGAACACCGGTGGCGAAGGCGGTTCTCTGGGCCTTACCTGACACTGAGGAGCGAAAGCGTGGGGAGCAAACAGGATTAGATACCCTGGTAGTCCACGCCGTAAACGTTGGGCGCTAGGTGTGGGGTCCTTCCACGGATTCCGTGCCGCAGCTAACGCATTAAGCGCCCCGCCTGGGGAGTACGGCCGCAAGGCTAAAACTCAAAGGAATTGACGGGGGCCCGCACAAGCGGCGGAGCATGTTGCTTAATTCGACGCAACGCGAAGAACCTTACCAAGGCTTGACATACAGGGAAAAGCCGCAGAGATGTGGTGTCCGCAAGGGTCCTGTACAGGTGGTGCATGGCTGTCGTCAGCTCGTGTCGTGAGATGTTGGGTTAAGTCCCGCAACGAGCGCAACCCTCGTCCTATGTTGCCAGCGGGTAATGCCGGGGACTCATGGGAGACTGCCGGGGTCAACTCGGAGGAAGGTGGGGATGACGTCAAGTCATCATGCCCCTTATGTCCAGGGCTGCACACATGCTACAATGGCCGGTACAAAGGGCTGCGATACCGCAAGGTGGAGCGAATCCCAAAAAGCCGGTCTCAGTTCGGATTGGGGTCTGCAACTCGACCCCATGAAGTCGGAGTCGCTAGTAATCGCGAATCAGCAACGTCGCGGTGAATACGTTCCCGGGCCTTGTACACACCGCCCGTCACGTCACGAAAGTTAGCAACACCCGAAGCCGGTGGCCTAACCCGTAAGGGAGGGAGCCGTCGAAGGTGGGGCCAGCGATTGGGACGAAGTCGTAACAAGGTAGCCGTACCGGAAGGTGCGGCTGGATCACCTCCTTTCTAAGGAGCAACTGGCGCGCTCGCCGAGTAATCGGGGATCGCGTCCAGGGCTATTTCTCGGACGTTCGTGCCGAGGTGGCCTGCTTTTTGGTGGAGCACTGGTTATTCGGTTCGGTCATGTTGTCGAATCTGGTTAGTACGCCCGCTGGGTGGCTGCGTCAAGCAGCTGCTTGCTTCACGGGACGGAAAGCTAGTCAGGAGTATGGCTGAGCCGAGCACGCTGTTGGGTCCTGAGGGAACGGCCGCTGTATTGGGCTGCACCTCGGCTTTGGACCGGGACCTTCCCGCCTCACGGCGCAGGAGGACCGGGACCGCCCGTATTTTGAGAACTGCACAGTGGACGCGAGCATCATCTGTAGTTGCCAAGTTGATAAGGGCACACGGTGGATGCCTTGGCACCAGGAGCCGATGAAGGACGTAGGAACCTGCGATAAGCCTCGGGGAGTCGGTAACCAGACCTTGATCCGAGGATTTCCGAATGGGGAAACCCGGCGGAGCGTAATGGCCCGTCGCCCCTGCCTGAACACATAGGGCAGGTGGAGGTAACGTGGGGAAGTGAAACATCTCAGTACCCACAGGAAGAGAAAGCAACCGCGATTCCCTGAGTAGTGGTGAGCGAAAAGGGAACAGGCCAAACCGATCATGTGTGATAGCCAGCAGGCGTTGCATGGTCGGGGTTGTGGGACTGTCCAGCTGGAACTGCTGATCCAGCACAGAGTAAAAAATCATTTGGGTAGCCGAAAACGTCTGGAAAGCGTTGGCATAGAGGGTGAGACCCCTGTAGGCGAAACCTGAATGACTCTGGGACATGTTCCCAAGTAGCACGGAGCCCGTGAAATTCCGTGTGAATCTGGGGGGACCACCCCCTAAGCCTAAATACTCCCTGGTGACCGATAGTGAACAAGTACCGTGAGGGAAAGGTGAAAAGCACCCCGGTGAGGGGTCGTGAAATA
>JBEPUJ010000132.1:0-2156 GCA_041691575.1 Terriglobales bacterium | reverse complement strand
GTTCAGTAACTTGCGAGAGTCCGGCAGGCGTAGTGACACGCCGCGCCGGGTCTCAGGCGATCGTTGGTCAGCGAATACGTAGCGTGGGCGGTAGCGCGACGCCGGTCGCCTGAGACACCTTACCCACCGTTCCCTTTGCCTCGGTGCGCAATACATAGCCCTTGCCGTCGAGTTCCAGTTCTACTTCCTGCAGCCGATCGAGATCGTGGATGATATGGGCCCACTCGAGCTTCCAGCCGTGCCGTTCGAGCCGCGTTTGCAACTCGTGGCGCAACAGAAGCGCGAGGAACGAGCAGAACACATGGCCGCGAATGGTATCGTTGCTCTTGTGGTAGATGGGGCGGGTCGCAAGCTGGCTCTTCATCGTGCGGAAGATTTCTTCCACCTCCCAGAGCTGCTTGTACTTGAGCGCGATCTGCCGAGCGGTGAGTTCGGTATTGGTGGTGAGAACCCATTTGCCATCGAAGCGTGCCTCCGCTTCGATCTTGCCCTGATCGATCTGGAAGCGTTCGCCGCTACTCTTGACGTACTTGCGATAGCCGCGGTTGCCGATCAGTTGTTTGTCACCGCGCTTGAGCGCCTCCTGAAGCGCGCTCACGATGGCTTCGCGGTCATAGCGGTCTTTGGTGGCTTGATCTTCGTTCACGCACACCACGTAGCGGCGATCCTCGACCCACACCTCCTTGACCTTCAAGGGCGAGGGCGCCTTCGGGTTCTCGCTCTTGGGATAGACTTCCTCATAGCGTCCGGCGCGCGCCAGCACCTCCTGGTTGGCTTCGTTCGAGCGGCGCATGCGCACGCCCAGGATGTAGCGCCAGCCGCGCGCCTTGATCTGCTCGATCGTTGCGGCGCTGATCATGCCGCGGTCGGCGACGATGCACACCTCGTTCACGTGGAAGTGCGCGCGCAGCCGATCCACTACCGGAACGAGGCTCGTGACATCGGCGGTATTACCCGGCCACATCTGGCTCATGAGCGGGCGGCCCAAATCGTCGAGCACCACGCCCACCACCATTTGTTTCAGATCCGGCCGGTGGTCCTTGCTGTGGCCGTGCTCGCCCAAGCTCTCTCCGCCTTCGCCTTCGAAGTAGATCGAGGTGGTGTCGAAGAACACCAGGTCGAGCTGCGTGAACAGGTCGCGCCGGCGGGCAAACAACGCTTCCTCGATGAGATCCTTGCGCGTGCGTAGTGCAAGCGGCTGATTGCTGGCCTGCGCTTCCAGCGGCTCACCTAGCCAGCCCATGGTGCGGTAGAGCTGGTGCAGTTCCAACTCCTCTGCCCCGGCAATCGCGTAGTCGGCCTTCCACTTCTCCGCCGCTCGATCCGAGCCGGGTGAGAACAATCGGTGCAGTACCGTTACCCACACCGCACGCTCCAGCGCAAAGGCGAAGCGGCGGGTGTGCGCGAGTTCGTTGATCACCTCCTCGATGCCCAACTCTTGCCACAAGCGCTCGAAGATCAGCGCAGGACCCACGATGCGGGTGCGCGTGTTGAGCGTTGCGCCTTGGGCGTGGGCGCCAAGGACCGCGTACTTCTCCGAGAAACGTCCAAGGGATTTCAGCAGACGGTCAAGTTCGCCACTTCTAACCAGCTCGTCGAGCCGTCCAAGTCGCGCAATGATCTTCTGCTGGACGCGACCCGCCACGCGCTCGTTCTCCACCAGGAGCAGATAGGTGCGGTCGGCGTTAGTCTGGGTACGAATGAACAAGCGCGCAGATGTGTCATCACTATAATGCGCGCAATATTGCGTTCATGCGCCAGGAATGTCAACCACAGCATCGCGCTAAACGTGACACTACGATCTTCGCCCCTCCGTTCCCAAACCCAATATAAATCGGCCACTTACGTGAAGCCTCTCCCCCAAAACGGCGGCTAACTGTAGAAGATGGGTGTGAGCATGGTGTCCACTTGTTATGGAGGTGGACACTTGTGACAGACAATCGCTCAGAGACTATCGCGGGGCTGGTGATCAGCAGGAAACAAAATGGACGCTGCGTCTACAATGCGCGCGCTAAGCGCGCGCTGGTCGAAGCGTGCTTGCGCCCGGGCGTGTCAGTCGCGAAGATGGCGTTGACCCATGGGGTGAACGCGAACCTGCTGCGCAAATGGATACGCGCGCACGTTGCCGGGAATTCAGGTGCGCCTCAGCCTGGCAC
>JBEPUJ010000131.1:0-2162 GCA_041691575.1 Terriglobales bacterium | reverse complement strand
CAGCAGAGCCCCGCTCGATGACAACAACCTCTTGACTCATCACACCTAGAAGCAAATACGGCTTCGTCCGACCCTCGAATGCATGGCGGAATGGATTTGCTGGCGGCGGATTTGCATAGTCGCGGGATTGCATGGCGGAGTGGATTGCGAAAAGCTCTATATGCGGCAGGACCATTACCTCGGGGCTAAGCGACTAACGCTAAAGTTGTAGGGTCAGCGTGACTCATTAGTTATAGAGTTGCAACGTAACTATTGACATGATTCAACTTGCGACGTAGCCACCAAGAGCACGCGCACGGTTCTGCTTGTCTTCTGGATCTTCTCTGCCCCGGCTCTCTGTGAGGATATGGCGCCCTCTCAGGCCTATTCGTATGCGCTTATTTAGGAGTGTGTCTCTTGAAGCAATTTGGATTCGTGCGTCTCGCCCTTTTCCTCGGTGTATTGTTTTTCAGTGCTCATGTCGCTTCCGCCCTTGATGTGACCTTGAGCGGCGATGCGAGCGTCAGCTTGGCCCATGCATCGGTCAACTATGGGGCGATCTCGAATCTGTATGTCGGCAATGGCAACACCGCCTTCCTTCAGTTCAATCTGAAGGCGCTGCCTGCCGGAACGACCTCGGCCCAGGTGTCCCGCGCACTGTTGACGGTCTTTGTGAACCGGGTGAACGCTGCGGGTGCGGTAACGGTTTCGCCGGTATCGGTGCCATGGGGCGAGTACAGCGTGACTGCGGCGACGGCACCGGCGATCGGGAGCTCTCTGGGCAGCCTTACGGTTTCGACTCCCGGGCAGTTTATCTCCATTGACGTGACGGCGCAGGTGCAGGCGTGGTTGACTGCGTCGGCCAACGATACGGGGTTCGCGCTGGCGTCCGGTGCGGCCAATGTGCTCTTCGACAGCAAGGAGAATGACGAGACCTCCCATACCGCGCGGCTCGATGTAACGCTGGTATCGCAGGGACCGCAGGGCGTTGCCGGGCCGATTGGCCCTGTAGGCTCTACGGGAGTGGCTGGCCCTGTGGGGCCGGCCGGTGCCAACGGTTTATCGGGGCCGCAAGGCATTCAGGGACCAATTGGTCCTGCGGGAGTTGCCGGCCCGACCGGATCAATCGGGCCTCAGGGAATTCAAGGCGTTGCTGGAGTCGCCGGTCCCACTGGACCGGCTGGACCGACAGGAGTTGCGGGGGCCGCCGGAGCCGGCGTTGTCTATCGCAACGTCTATAACGCGGGCACAACCTACGCTGCCAACGATGCGGTGACGTTCAACGGCGCTACCTATATCTCTCTGCAGGATTCGAGCGTTGGAAATCAGCCCGATGTCTCACCCGCATTCTGGTCGATCTTTGCGGCTGCCGGGGCGCCGGGTTCCGCCGGGCTTATCGGAGCTACCGGTCCTATTGGTCCCCTGGGTCCGCAGGGGATTCAAGGACTTGTCGGTCCTGTCGGTCCTGTCGGCCCTGCCGGTGCGACCGGCGCGACCGGCTCCATTGGGCCGCAGGGAATTCAAGGGCCTGACGGAAATACCGGACCTGCCGGTGCAACCGGTGCAACCGGTGCAACCGGTACCACCGGAGCTACTGGTCCTATTGGAGCAACGGGTGCCACCGGCGCTGCTGGTCCCACTGGCGCAACCGGTCCGCAAGGGCCTCCGGTCAGCTTCCAAGGTGCCTGGAATATTGCGACGACCTATGCGCTGGGCGACGCGGTTTCGTTCAATGGCTCCAGCTATATCTCTCTAGTCGCAGGCAACGTGGGTTTCCAGCCGGATATCAGCAATGTGAAATGGGGGCTGCTCGCTCAGGCCGGAACAACGGGCGCTGCCGGGTCTCCCGGAGCTCAAGGACCAGCAGGAGTAGCAGGACCTACAGGACCCACGGGCGCTACCGGCGCAACTGGCGCAACCGGAGCCACGGGTCCTGCTGGTGCCAGTGGCGGCGGGGTGAACGCTGTTTCCTTTGCCATGCAGTTTACAAATCCGGGGTCGGGTTCACCAGGGACGAACTATTACTTCTCGCCGCTCTACTCCACCGGAACTTATACAGGGAATACCACCATCGGAGGCAACATTGTGGCTATGCCCACGGCCTGTACGATGAGCGCTCTCAATGTTGGAGTCAATAACTACAACGCTCCGGGCTCGGACGTAACAACGCTGACTGTCTACAA
>JBEPUJ010000130.1:0-2172 GCA_041691575.1 Terriglobales bacterium | reverse complement strand
GGCGGGAATAGCCACATCAAGCGTGCTGCCATCGGGCATCGTCAATCGCTTGCGGACACCCATTTGTGGGCAACCAATCCTTGTTTCTAAGTAGTTTCCGAGGCTGCCTGCAGGATCACGGCAAGGTCACAGTCGCGTGAAAGAATATTCAACCGGCAGGTGACGGCTTTACAGCGGCAGACTGCCGGAAACTGAACGAACTTGCACAACCCGGATCCTTGACCGCCCAAATGGTCGATCACGGTTTGCGGGTGCGGTTAGCGATCGAGAGAAACGGCGGCGATGGACGAATTCGGCGAAGACGAACTCCAAGGTCATTATCACATCGGCGTCCGGACGATATTGCATCCGGAAACGCATGAGGCGATGAACTACGATCCGGTCAATCGCGTGTTGAAATGGGTGCTGCTTGCAACCGCAATCGCCTGCTTCATCATCATCGCACTGGCAACATGGCAGCAATACCGTGATGCACCCCCGCTTCCAGACCAATTTGTGGCGATCGGCGGCGGGCTTGTCATGTCCGGCGACAACATCGTCGCCGGCAAGGCCGCTTTCCAGAAGGCCGACCTGATTGACTATGGCAGCCTC
This sequence comes from Terriglobales bacterium, assembly GCA_041691575.1. Classification (GTDB taxonomy): domain Bacteria; phylum Acidobacteriota; class Terriglobia; order Terriglobales; family Acidobacteriaceae; genus Edaphobacter. The sequence continues at coordinate 1,581 of JBEPUJ010000130.1, read as the reverse complement.
TACGGCATGGGATCGTACTTCGGACCGGATTATACCGCCGACACGCTCGTGGCTCTGGCGATCGCTGTCCAGGACAACCTCGCGCAGACCGCCTCCGGCAACCCCTTTGCCTCCCTCAATACGGATAAGCAAGCCGCGATCCGTTCGCATATGCAGGCGGAGTTACACGGCGTGGATCTGACCCAAGGTGAAGTCACTGTATCCACCGCTTTGGCACGCGCTATTGGCAGCGTCCGCGAGGCGATCGCGACGAAATTACTCCAAAGCGACCCCTCCGAGGGCTACAGCAAGGCGCGCAGCCTTGACGCGGTCAGCGCCGGGCATACCGCGGATTTCCTGATCTATTCCGCCCTGACCACTGTTGCCTATCGGCCGAATAGCACCGTCTCCTGGACGCAAAACTGGCCTTACGAGCCGATTGTCGGCAACTCACCCACCACTTCGACCTTCATATGGACGTGGGTGAGCTTCTGCTTCGTGTTCTTCGGGTTTGGCGGCGTACTGGCCATCTACAAGATCTTTCTGTCGGATCCGGATGTCTCGCCGATGGATCCCGTGTTGAGCGGCTTTCAGGCTCTGACACCAAGCCAACGCAAGACAGGCAAGTATTTTGTGTTCGTGGCGGCCATGCTGTTGGTGCAGATCGGTGCCGGAACGATCATGGGGCATTACTACACCGACCGCGCCAGCTTCTACGGAGTGCCGGTCGGGGAGTTTCTGCCATTCAATTTCCTGCGCAGCGTGCACACTCAGGCGCCGCTGATCTGGATCGCATTCGCCTGGATCGGCTCGGGATTGTTCATCGCCCCCGCGGTCAGCGGATATGAAGCAAAGCACCAAGCCCTGCTGGTCGATATCCTGTTTTGGGTCTCACTCGTGGTCGTCGCCGGCGCATTAATCGGCAACTATCTCGGGATCATGGGGGTCATCAATGCCCTTTGGTTCTGGTTCGGCAATCAGGGCTTGCCGTATCTGGAGATTGGACGCTTCTGGCAGATAGCGTTCTTCTTGGCGCTGGTAATGTGGTGTTGGCTGGTTTGCCGCGCGTTCTGGCCGAGCCGTGTTCTGTGGCGGGATGCCGCCTGGCATTTCTGGACCGGACGCATCCGGCTGGAACACCTGCTCTGGGCCGCGACGATCAACATCTCCGTTCTCTACATCTTCGGAATGATCCCACTGACGGGGATCGAGAAGTCCTTCACCATCACCGAATACTGGCGTTGGTGGGTCGCGCATATGTGGCTGGAGCAATCGTTCGAGTTTTATGCCGGAACGATGAGCGCCTACCTCCTGATGGGCGTCGGCCTCGTCTCCCGCAACCAGGCGGAACGCGCTGTCTACTTCCAGGTCATCCTTATCTTTCTCGGAGGCGTGCTCGGCACCGGCCATCATCTCTATTGGACGGGCGGCCCGAACCTGTGGATTCCGGTTGGCTCCATGTTCTCTTTCATCGAAGTCCTGCCGCTAGTGTTGCTTGCCCTGGACTCGATCGAGCAGCGCCGTCTCATCAAGTCGCATCAAGAGTTCAAATATGGGCTTGCCTACGCTTACGTTATAGGGGCTTCGTTTTGGAACTTTGTG
>JBEPUJ010000129.1:0-2186 GCA_041691575.1 Terriglobales bacterium | reverse complement strand
GCCGAAAGAGGCGGCAGACTAACGCATCAGGTGGACCATTTCCGGGTTCAGGTCAGTTCAGGTCAAAGTGACCCGAGAACTGGTCTGGAATGTGGTACAGAACATGGTTTTTTCTACTCCACTTTTCACACCGCATTTTAAGAGAGCATAAAAGGAGTCCTAACGGACGATTTAGTGGAGTTGACCCGCTCAGGTGGACACTCGATGATTTGCAGACGAGCGAATCTACGGAGGTGTCCCGATGCCGAACCCTCATGCTCCCTATCCTCCCGCCTTCAAGACCGAAGCCGTCCGTTTGGTTCACAGCGGCGACAAATCCATTGCCACGATTGCGAAGGATCTCGGCGTCTCCGATCCCACCCTGCGGAGTTGGGTCCACCAGGTGGAGGTTGACAGCGGCACACGCGACGGCCTGACGACCAGCGAGCGCATCGAACTGGCCCAACTGAGGCGCGAGGTCCGCATCCTCAAGCAGGAACGGGAGATACTAAAAAAAGCCGCAGCCTTCTTCGCCAGGGAGAGCGACACGACCCGCTAGCGGTGTTCGCGTTCGTCGAGGCGGAGAAGGCGAATCATCCCATTGCCCTGCTGTGCCGTTTACTCGGCGTCTCCCGGAGCGGCTATTACGCATGGCGCGAGCGACCGGCATCGGCACGAGCCCGGAGCAATCGTATGCTCACCGAGCGGATTCGGACGATTCACGAGCGGAGCCGTGCGGGTGCCCTCTGGGCAGGGTATGGCGCGCCGCGCATCCACGCGGAGTTGCGCTACGAGGGCGTCTGCTGCTCGCGCAAGCGGGTGGCCCGATTGCTCCGCGTGGCCGGGCTGCAAGGATGTCACCGCCGCAAAGGGCCGCGCACGACCCGGCGCAATCGCGATATGGCGCCCGCTCCCGACCTCGTGCGACGCGACTTCGTCGCTGTTGCCCCGGATCGGTTGTGGGTCGCCGATATTACCTATGTGCCGACCTGGGCAGGCTTCCTTTATCTGGCGGTGGTACTCGACGCCTATCGTCGGCGCATTGTCGGTTGGGCGATGGCGGACGGGCGCCCTCTGGGCAGCATACGCACGGAGTTGGTCATCGAAGCGGTCGAGATGGCGCTCTGGCAGCGACGGCCCGACGGAGTCATTCACCACTCAGACCAAGGGAGCCAATACACCAGCCTCGCCTTCGGGCGACGGTTGCGCGAGGCAGGGATGACGGCCTCGATGGGCAGTCGGGGGGATTGCTTCGACAATGCGATGGCGGAGAGTTTCTTTGCCACCCTCGAATGCGAACTGCTCGCTCGACACTCTTTCCCGACGCGCAACGCGGCCAGACTTGCCCTGTTCGACTACATCGAGGGGTTCTACAACATCCACCGACGACACTCCGCGCTCGCGTATCTGTCACCGCTTGCATACGAAAGGAGGTGGACAACCGAAGGCTTAGTGGCATAGTCTTTCACTGTCCACTGAGACGGGGCAACTCCAGCCGTCCGTGTCGTTGTAGCGTTCAACCATGAAGATGCAGAGAACGCGACCGAGTTGCTAGTTGTAACAGTGATGTATCCAGTATAGGGAGTGCGATGACAGCGCGAAAGGTGAGATGGGCTACAAATCGCCCGGATGGAACACCGATAATAGTCGAAGGTGTCGTTGCTGATGTAGACGATGCAACAGGAACCGTAACTCTGGACGACCGTGCCCTTGAAGTTATCAAGGAAATCGCGGAGAACGAGCCTCAACATTATGCAATGGCGATGGTACCAATGGTTGATTTTGCAAATGAGGTTCACAGGTTAATTACAGGGAATGAGCGCACTAATAGCATTTCTCAAGCAACCCCGACTACTTCATCAACTCTTGTTGATCTCCCGTTGGAACGCATCAATGAGTCCGATGACCCGTTTCAGGAATCAATCGACAAGGCCCTTCGATTGTTTTACTCCCAAGAGTATAGATACAATCTTAAGCTAACTGGAAAACAACATGAACCCCCGTCTGTTGAACAACTCCGCAATGGGCCACTCGGCCGAGATTTGGCACGATTGAGTAAGATTGCGCGGGCGGAACTAGAGAATTCCCCCGAAGAAGTATACGATGCGGTTGACTCAGTTCTTGAAATGCTATTTTGGCCACCGGGAAGCGAGTATTATCATGTTCCTTTACCCTTCTGTGACGAACCTTTAGGAAAGATGCTATCC
>JBEPUJ010000128.1:0-2290 GCA_041691575.1 Terriglobales bacterium | reverse complement strand
CGTACGCGTCCATTGTAAAGGAGTGACGGCAGCGCGCAGGCGGGCGCGGAACGGCGGCGACCCGATCTCCTTTAGGCGACCCGATCTCCTTTAGGCGACCAGTTAGCCCGTGTTCGCAGTGGCGGCTTCTGCGGTGTTGATCATTCGCCATTGCTTTGCGAAGAGGCTCATCCCTTCTTTCATCCAGCGGCCAATCTCTTCCAGCACACTCGTCAGGCTGAAGTTTTCCAGATTCGCTCGCACCGACTGCAGCACGCTCACGATCACGCTTCGCCGATGCGCTCCTACTGCGGTCTTGTTCGTACGGCCCGCTTTTCGATCCAAGGCTGGATTCCGCAACTCACGTTCCATGAAGTTGTTCGTCGCTTCCACCTCGGGTTCCAGCACAAACGTGAACAACTCCTCGGCCATCACCAAACGACCCAACTCCTTCACCAAGTTCGTGAAGTCTCGCTCGTGCGGCGACATCTCCCCGCTCGTCTCACCTGTGTGCGGCTGAAGTAATTCACACAGCCGACCTTCCAACTCGCAGACGCGATGTTTGCGGCCTTCCTCACCCAAGCGTCCATCACAGGCCGACCGTTTGGCATCGTGATAGATCTCCAAAAGTCGATCCAGAAAGCGCCGATATTTTTCATCGTTCGGATACAGCAACGCCAACTTGATCGCCTTTCGCAACAGATGTGCCCAGCACTTCTGCCCTTGCGTGAACCGGTTTTGATACACGGCCGCGTCATCGCTCACGCCGATGCCCTCGAACACATCGGGCGGCAGCATCGCATCCAGCGTGAGGTCGTCTTTGTGGCAGCCGAACAGGAACACGCGATGCAACTTCGAAGCGAAGGCCCACAACGAACAACCTTTTGTGCCCACCTTCCAACCGGTTTCGTCCATGTAGACCACTGCGGCGTGAGCCAGCAAGTCGCACAGGATGTCGAACTCGCCGTCCCAATGCTGGGCCAGTTGCCGCAGCAAGGCGTCGGCCTGCGACTTGGATAACGGCAACTGACAGAAAAACCCCAACACGGCACAGGCCTTATCCAACGAGATGCCGATGAGGTACACCAAGAACGCGAGCACCACCAAGATTTCGATGCCGTATTCGCAACGCGGTGTGACGCCGGGAATGCGCGGCTCGTTGCCACCTGGACCGGCGAAGATGCGGTAGCCGACACGCACGGCTCGGCCCTTCTCCAATCGCCAGACGGCGCGTTCCCGCACCAGTTGGCAATCGCGGCGACGAACGCCATCCGGATAAACATCCTGGAACCGTTCGGCGTCGGCGAACTTGACTTCCGTCGGCTGACGCCCCGGGGATTTCTTGCGGCGACGTCGTTGGCGTCGTTTGGTTTCCGCGTCCAGGCTATAGGAGGCCGACGGCTTCTCGGTATCCGATGCCGGGTTTGTACCCTCCTGTTTGACCTCGGGCTCGTACTGCGCCAGCCGCTCGGTGAGGCGGTGGTTGGTGGCCTTCTCACGCCGAATTGTCTTCTGCTGATCTTCGATAATATCCAGCAACTGCTCGATCGAGAGACGCCCGTTCCGCGCGTCCCTTCGCAACTGCCCTATTTCCAAGCTCACGTTGGGTACGAGCATAACGAACATCCACGTCCAGCCGGCGCGCTGGAGCAATTGAAGGAGTGGCCCATGGAGCCAAGAGCCCCATCGTTCCGGTTCAAGTTGCGATTGGCAGTAGGTGGCTCAGAACGATGGAGCGCTTGGCACAGATGCGTCGTCGAGGTGTGGTTCTGTGGAGGAATTCGCGATGTGTCGTCGTGATGCACCTGCATCATAGGAAGGCGGTCAAGAGCAGAGAGCCCAAAGAGCTATGCCAGAATGGACGCGTACCTCTTGGCCCGCTTCTTGGGAAGCCGGGACGAGGATGCCATTGCCGTTTTGGTGCCGCAGCACGCTCGCATGGTGTGGGGCGTCTGTCGCCGCTGGCCACCCGCTCGTGAAGATCCACATCCCCGATCCGATGTCGTGAGATGGACGATTTCCCGGCGAATAAGGCGAGCGCGAAAACGGGCGAGAACCTAATGAATCGCGAAGGTATCAAGCTGAATTCGGACGTGATGCTGTTTCTCTCCTGTGTCGGCCTTCTGCTCATAATAGCCGCCTTGGCGTACATGCTCGGCGTCCACTGAACTTTGGCGGTATTGATCGGAATCGCCAGCCTCGTTATTGGCGTGCCCTGAGTGCTGGAAAGTGGTCCCAGTGCTCCGACCGACCCCGATATTCGCGAACGTCGCACCCGGCCGGCGAGGGGCGCTCAACCTGTCTCTTATAC
>JBEPUJ010000127.1:0-2294 GCA_041691575.1 Terriglobales bacterium | reverse complement strand
CTGCAGCTCTAGCAGCAACAGCAGCAACGCCACCGAATCCGCGCCGCCCGAAACCGCCACGCCCACGCGATCGCCTTCGCGCAGCAACCCGCTCTGCTCTATCGCGCCAAGCAGCCGAGCCATCACATCGCCACGCCGCCGCAAACCCAAATTATTTTCCTTCGTTCGAGTCACCGATCACTCCCGCCGCGCATCGTACCATGCAGAAACACAGTCAATCCGCGCCGGCCGAGCCTGTGGAAAATCCTGCCGATGCTGGTTGACATCCGGTCATAGTACTGAGATACTCTTCAAGTTGTGCGTACGCCTTTCTGCTGGACAGGGAGGTCTTGCTCTTTGACAATCGATACGATGTGCCAGAATCCGTTCGAAACCATTCACGCTTTTCGAGCCTGAATGGTCTGAGTAAATCGAGCGACAATAATTTGCTTGGCAGGCTGCCTGGGATGCAAATCCCGGGATTTTTTTTCGCCAAGCTACCAGTTTCAAACGAGAGTTTGATCCTGGCTCAGAGCGAACGCTGGCGGCGTGCTTAACACATGCAAGTCGAGTGCGCGTCTGTAGCAATACAGATGGCGCACGGCGCACGGGTGCGTAACACGTGGGCAATCTGCCCTTCGATGGGGAATAACCTCGCGAAAGCGAGGCTAATTCCGCATAACATTCCGATGACTTAGGTCAATGGATTCAAAGCCGTAAGGCGTCGAAGGAGGAGCCCGCGCACGATTAGCTAGTTGGTGAGGTAACGGCTCACCAAGGCTTTGATCGTTAGCTGGTCTGAGAGGATGGCCAGCCACACTGGAACTGAGACACGGTCCAGACTCCTACGGGAGGCAGCAGTGGGGAATCTTGCACAATGGGCGAAAGCCTGATGCAGCGACGCCGCGTGGGGGATGAAGCTTTTCGGAGTGTAAACCCCTTTCGACCCGGACGAATGCCTCGCAAGAGGACTGACGGTACGGGTATAAGAAGCCCCGGCTAACTACGTGCCAGCAGCCGCGGTAAGACGTAGGGGGCCAGCGTTGCTCGGAATTACTGGGTGTAAAGGGTTCGTAGGCGGTGCGGCAAGTTGGGAGTGAAATCTCTGGGCTCAACCCAGAGGCTGCTTCCAAAACTGCTGTGCTTGAGTGTGGGAGAGGCGCGTGGAATTGCAGGTGTAGCGGTGAAATGCGTAGATATCTGCAGGAACACCCGTGGCGAAGGCGGCTGGCTGGATCGCAACTGACACTGAGGAACGAAAGCTAGGGGAGCAAACAGGATTAGATACCCTGGTAGTCCTAGCCCTAAACGATGATTGCTTGATGTGGCAGGTACCCAATCCTGCCGTGTCGAAGCTAACGCGATAAACAATCCGCCTGGGGAGTACGGTCGCAAGGCTGAAACTCAAAGGAATTGACGGGGGCCCGCACAAGCGGTGGAGCATGTGGTTTAATTCGACGCAACGCGAAGAACCTTACCTGGGCTTGACATCCTGTGACATCCTGAGAGATCAGGCTTTCTAGCAATAGAACACAGAGACAGGTGCTGCATGGCTGTCGTCAGCTCGTGCCGTGAGGTGTTGGGTTAAGTCCCGCAACGAGCGCAACCCCTGCACGTAGTTGCCACTCCGCAAGGAGGGAACTCTACGTGGACTGCTCCGGATAACGGAGAGGAAGGTGGGGATGACGTCAAGTCCGCATGGCCTTTATGTCCAGGGCTACACACGTGTTACAATGCAGGGCACAAACCGTTGCCAACCCGTGAGGGGGAGCTAATCGGAAAAAACTCTGCTCAGTTCGGATTGCAGTCTGCAACTCGACTGCATGAAGCCGGAATCGCTAGTAATGGCGTATCAGATCGACGCCGTGAATACGTTCCCGGGCCTTGTACACACCGCCCGTCACATCACGAAAGTGGGTTGCACTAGAAGTCGGTGCGCTAACCGCAAGGAAGCAGCCGCCCAAGGTGTGATTCATGATTGGGGTGAAGTCGTAACAAGGTAGCCGTAGGAGAACCTGCGGCTGGATCACCTCCTTTCTAAAGTAGTAGTGGCTCAACCCGCTATGGTGTGCGGATCATGCCACTCATAGTAGTCCGCCCTTCTCACGAATGGGTAGGACTACACGTTTCATCCCCTTAGGGGATGACCCTGAGTGAAGTTGCGAAGGGCCGGCCTCAAAAACCGACTCCTCCCATTTCACAAAGGTGCGATTTACTGAATCGGCTTACGCCGATTCACCCTGAGAGCTTGCTCGAAGGGTCAGAACTTTGGACGGATTCTGTCTCATCGTATCGACGGTCAAAGCGCAAAGCGC
>JBEPUJ010000126.1:0-2333 GCA_041691575.1 Terriglobales bacterium | reverse complement strand
GCGGCATGAAGGAGGCACTAACTTTCACGTCAACGGGCGTGTTGGAAAGTGGATCGTGTGGACCGTCGTTCTTTTGACGCTTCCACAACTCTTGTCATGGGTTGCGGCACAGGGCATCACCGTTCCCTCCGGAAGCGGGTCGGTCGGTACGAGCTGGCTTGCGAGCATGGAGACAGTCTTCAAGAATTTTGTGACACAAATCGTCGTCGCGAAGCTGGTACCCATCATCGCCGCCTACTTTGTATTGAAGGCGACGCTCGATGGAGCGGCAGGCGAAAACCCGCTCGCTTCGATTATTGCCGCACTCTTCCTGATGTCTCTATCAGCAACCGTGCAAATGATGCAGGGATGGAACTCGGGCGGTCAATACGCTGCAACCGACATGCTCAGCTCGCTTTGGAACTACATCGTCGGCCAAATCATGCCAGCGGCTGCGGGGCTGGCATGCGTAGGGGCCGTCATCAACTTTGTCAGGCATAGACCGTGGACGAGGATGATCTTCGCTGCGATCTCATTCCTTTGCGTAAGCGGCTTGCTTTCACTCTTCCAGGCAATGGCAGCTTGAGGAAACACGATGAGTCTGAATGGTGCAATCACGAATCTCGCTTCCTGGGCCGGCAACACCATGATGCCGACCATGGCAGGTCTCTTCTTCGCGGGCGCTGTGTACCGATACAGCAAAAGCTCTCCATTTGAGCACCTCCTATACGGCGGCTTCGCTTCCCTGATGTGTTCGGGGATGCTGCGCGCGCTTGAGGGATTTGTCCAGCACGGAGGCGCTACCAGTGCCGATGGCTTCTGGATGGCCACGATGAGCTTGGTGAACTGGACGGGGAATGTGATCCTGCCAGTCTTCGCGCTGACTCAGCTGGCAGCCATGGGCCTCCACATGGGAGGCGTGGTCTCCGAGATCTACCCAGGCTCAAGCTGGATTAGGAAGTTCGTTGCAGCCATCGCTGCACTGATGATTTCTGGCATAGTGCGCCTGGCCGAATCGATGGTCACGCATGCGCACGGAATATAGGAGCGACAAAATGAGTCTCAATTTAACGCCGGTCCACAGAAATCTACACACCAAAGTGACGTTCCTCGGTCTTGAGTTTGAAGACCTGATTCTCGTGCTCGCACTCGCCGCAATTATGAACCTCTTGGCCCACTTTGTGAGCGACAACGCCCATGTGCTTGGCATGCCGCTGAATGTCTTTATGGAGTTCGTGGTCCCAGCTCTCGCAGTGCCCTTCCTGATGCTGTTCAAGTACGGCAGACCAAGAGGCTACCTCACCGACCTGGTGCGCTCTTTCTTTGCTCCACGAGCATGGTGCGCGCTTGAGCGAGATTCGGAACTGACTCATAGTTACCTGGCCGAAGAACGGGAGTGACCTTATGCAAGTTGCGATCCAGACGAAACGCGATGGCTCGATGCATTTGCGCCTCGACGAAGAGGCTGCGAAGGCGATGCTTGCGAGCGTGCGATTCGCGTCTCGATTCCACGCGGGGATCGCTTCGCTCGCAAAGATCACCGAGGAAAGACTGCAAGCTAACGAGGGATTGACGGACAGAGCTCGGAGACAAGAACCATGCCACTGACCTATGCGGAACACGAGAAGAAGCTGAAGGCGCCAGCGGTTTGCGAGCTCTTGCCATTGCGCGATCTTCCAGATGGAGACGATGTCATGGTGCGCACAAACGGAGCACTTGTCGCCGGGTATGAGCTAAGGGGCATACTCGCCTACTTCGCGACCGATGGCGATCGCAATCAGACCAAATCGATGCTCGAAGCTCTTTTCCGTAGCGTGCCCGATGTCAGTATGCGTATTCAGTTTCGCTATGAGATCTCGGAACGTCTGGGTGACTTGTTCGACAGCTACATCCGTCAGCAGCGGACTGGTCAGTCGGAGGTGATGGCGCTCGATAAGCACCGGCTCAGGATGTGGCAGCAAAAGGAAAAGGCTGGATTTTACTTCGAGAACCGGCTTCACGTCTATCTGATATGGGACCCCCGCACCCACGCCAAGCTGTATCACTCGGCACAACAAAACCGCAAGCTGGGTGGCTTTACGGTGAGCCAGAGGAAGGCGATCGAGCGGACCCGCAAGGAACACGAAGCCTATCTTGCGGAGTTCGAGTCGATTCTCCGGGGCATCGAGGGGGCGATGGAGGCGGCCAACCTCGGTCCCCGGAGACTCTCGACCCAGGATCTCTTCGAGGAACTGAAACACGCTCAGCATCCTATCCGGCGCGACCACCGCCCCTACACTCCCGGTGAGGAGATGATTGCGTACCGCAGCGCCAGGGAGCAGGCTACTCAGTCGAGCATTCTGAACGAGACAGAG
>JBEPUJ010000125.1:0-2356 GCA_041691575.1 Terriglobales bacterium | reverse complement strand
TGACCTGAGTACGTTTGTTGTTGCCACTCAGCCCGTGAGTTGAGACGCGATCTGATCGGCTCTGGGATTTAGGGCCACATCCAGAGTTAGTCTCCGGTCCTTGGGCTCTTTACTGCAGATGCTAAGTCCCGATGCCGCCGGGCAAATTCCGCGGTGGAATCTCCCCCAACGCTCGGTGAGGACGACTCTCATTGTATTCGGTCCGCCATGCGGAAATCTTCTCCTTGGCGTCATCCAGCGTAGTGAACCAGTGCGCGTTCAAGCATTCGTCCCGAAGGGTTCCGTTGAAGGTTTCGATGAAGGCGTTGTCGGTCGGCTTGCCGGGCCTGCTGAACTCGATCGTGACGCCACGGTGATACGCCCAAAGATCGAGCAATTGGCCCGTAAATTCCGAACCGTTGTCACAAAACAAGCGACTTGGTAATCCGCGCTGCAACCGGGCGCGATCCAATGTCGCCGCCACTTCCACGCTCGTCAACCGTTGACCGACGGCAATTGCCACGCATTCACGCGTGTATACGTCCAGAACAGTGAGCATCCGGAACTTGTGCCCCGTACTCAACTGGTCCGCCACGAGATCGAGGCTCCAGGCCGCATTGGGCCGCGTGGGTGGACGGCGTTCTGGACGCGTAGCCTGTGCACGTAGGCGTCGCCGTGGACGATAGCGAAGAGCCAGCCCTTCCTCTCGGTACAAGCGGCGCAGCAAGAACTTGCCCACGGAATATCCCTCGCGCGCCAGCAAGACGTGGATCTTGCGATAGCCGTAGCGCATTCGCGTCTGAGCGATCTCGCGCATACGTGCACGCAGTGCCGTGTGCGGATTACGGTGCGAGCGGTAGTCATAGACCGAACGCCCCATACCCATCATCCGGCAGGCGTGTCGCTCCGATGTGTCAAAGCGCTGCTTCAGATAATCCACGACAGCGCGACGGGGAGCCGTGGTCACCACTTTTTTTTAACCACGTCCTGGAGCATGGCCTTATCCAAGGTGAGCTCCGCAACCAATTTCTTGAGGCGCGAGTTTTCATCCTGGAGCTGGCGCAATTGCCGCACCTGATCGACCTCCAGACTGCCGTACGCCTTCTTCCAGCGGTAGTAGGTCTGCTCCGATATGCCGATCTTGCGAATCAGTTCGGCCACCGGCAAACCGGCTTCGGCCTGCTTCAGTACGGCAACGATTTGCTCCACTGCAAAGCGCTTTTGTTTCACGGCTCGATCTCCCGTTGCAACCACGAAGATTCTGCCGGAAACTAACTCTCAACTTGGTCCTATTTCCATGGGAGCCGATCACCGCCCTTCCACCGTGGTGCGCTTCGTAGTTAAATTCACCTAGTGTTGTGTCTGGCTTGTGCTGAAAGGTGAAATTCGAACTGACCAAACTGCCTGAAAATAGACTGCCGAATGACCGCGATGCCCCTCACGCCCTATGTCGTAGATCAGATATGGCTTTGCACATATCCCATTCGATTGGCGGGTACGAGGTTCGAGGCACGAATGACGGTGATCCGACTCGCCTCTCGCGAAATTATGCTGCACTCGCCATGCAACATCACGGCGGCGATGGCCAAAGAGATATCGGCGCTCGGTCCGGTCGCCCATATCGTCGCCCCCGGAAATTTCCACCACATGTACACAGCCACCGCCCAAGCCGCGTTTCCAAGGGCGAAGACTTGGGTTTGCCCCGGTATAGAGCGCAAGCGCCCCGGCCTGAAATACGACGGCATCCTCGGCGACGTGGCTCCTGTGGACTGGGCTAGAGAGATAGATCAGGCGCTCGTACAAGGCACTCGCATCATGCGCGAGGTCGCGATGTTTCACCGTGCTAGCCACACATTGATCCTCGTGGACCTCATCGAGAATTTCACCGACGCCACGCCGCATACGCGAGGGGCATTGAAATTCTGGTTCAAGTACGTATTGCGCATGTGGAACAATCCCCGCCCCGCGCCGGAATACCGGATGGGCTGGAGCGACCGGAAGGCGGCTGCTAAATCCCTTCGGCGCATTCTGGCGTGGGACTTTCACCGCATCGTGCTGTCGCATGGCGAATTAATCGAGCGCGCCGCCCACGAGGTCGCAATCAAGGCTTGGTTGGGAATACTCGCAGAGTGATGGCTTGCGGTTATCGAGGAATATTTCTTTTTCTGCCGCATTCAACCGAAACAATCACTCAATCTACGAAACTGGGAAAAGTACCGGCGGCGTTGTTCCGCGCGCGCTGGCCCAAGGACTATCGATGTCTGGTCGTGGCGAACGGCAGCTTCTGGCCGGATCGAACCTTCGATGACCGACATCGTAAGTCAGCTTCGCTGTACACAGACGACGATCTCCGCGGATGTCCGCGAAGGTTGGGTCA
>JBEPUJ010000124.1:0-2365 GCA_041691575.1 Terriglobales bacterium | reverse complement strand
GGTTCATCATCGGACGAACCCTCCCCACTGCTCTTCGGCGCATCCGAACGCACGCCCTTATCCATGGGGATGAGACCGATGGATGAGACGCTCATGTTCGTGTACACCTTGTCGCCAGACTGCTTCTTCTGCACCTTGCCGTGCACGACGACACCCATGCCGTTCTCAAGCTGGATGTGCCCGTGCGAGGAGTCCCAGAGGGTGCAGCTAACGAACTTGCCGCTAACCCAGGACTTCACCGTAAAGTAGGTCTTGTCGTCAGCCTGGCCCTCGTTGGGCCGCTTGATGCTGAACGCCTCTCCGAGAACCGTTCCAAATTCGTGTACGTTGTTCGGCATTAGTTGTTCTCCTTGTCGAGTAGGGCTACAATCTTGCTTTGATTCTTGAGGTTGTGCCCACGAGCCCAACCACTAACGGTAAGCTCGCCGCACCCACACCAGCACGGAATAGTCTTTTCCTTGCCGACGTAGTTTGCTTTGGAGCACTGTTTGCAGGTGTGCCGAAGACCTAGAGTGTTCTGCCCTTTGGCGAAATGCTCCGTTGTTGCTGGCTTCAATTTATTGCAACTGGAGCACACTTGTCCGTCCCATTCATCCACCTGGCTCACGAGGACGGTAACTAGTGGGTCATGCTTATTAATGTCCCAGTCAAGGCGTCGAATAGAGAACCATTTGTCGTCTACGCCAATTCCCGTCTTCACGCCATCCGCTACCAACTCAAGTACATTGATGGCGTCACTGGAACGAGAGGGCATAGTTACGAAGATATCCAGCCAGACCTTATTTTGGTACCAGGGTCCGCTTCCCGCTAGCTGTTCGTGGATATTTTGCATAAGCGCTTTAGCGGCAGGGCGCATGTACACCCAGCTCTTCTTCCCGGAACGACTCGTTCCCGTTCCCCCCTTACCTCGCAATGAATTCTTTGATGCTGCCGCCGAGTAGGGGAACTCAATGAAGGCCTCACTCATAGGTCTTCCCCCGAGTCCTAGCTGCCTTGTGTGGGTTGGCGGGAGTCACAGGACATCCGCCACGGCTGACATCAAGGGAAACGAAAGGCTTTCGTTGTCTCCATCCTCAATACGAAATCTAATGTCTTTGTGTACCGTGCCCGACCGCACCTTGAAACGTGAGAGAAGCTTGTAAGGCACTTCTCCCATGTGGTCCACCAGATCCCAGGCGAAATCTGCTCCTGCTGTGATATCCGTAGAGCCGCGTGTGCGCTGCCTGCTATCCCCACTTGCAGACTTGTTGACGTGATGAAGGAGCCACACACTCGCGCCCAACTGACGAGCAAGAGGCAGTACCGCCGCGTTGTACATCTTGGAGACCGCGCCGCTGTTATTCTCGTCCTCCATGTGGAGCCGGACAAACGAATCCAAGAAGACCGCATCGGGGTTGAAGTTCGAGATATCTTCGAAGAGCTTGTCTCCATCCATATCCAGGCGAATACCTGCCCCGTTGGCTACGAAGATCTTCTTTTGATTCTCGGGTCGAAGCCCCAGTTGGGTGAAGCGATGCCTAAGCACCTCCTCAGGATTCTCTTCATCTCCAATAAAGGAGCGCCCATCGCGGGTTGGGTTGATCTTCTTACCTAGGAAGCGTTCCTCGCCGTTAGCCATCGCTACAGCAAAGGCCTGATAGATCAGGGACTTCCCCACGTTGGACTCTCCCTGAAGAATCCCAAACTGGGAACGAGGGATGATGTCCTGCCAGAGCCAGTCAGGAGCGGACGCTGCCTGCGATAGATCAAGCCGCGTGAAGTTGTACCGGGCCTCAGCGTTAACCACGAACTCGTTGAAGTCCCGTACCGAGTAGATGTTGAGGTACTCGCAGAGATCCTTGTAATCGGGCGGCAGGTAGATCCTGCGGGCCTTCGGGAGGAGACTCTTGATCCGCTTCCAGGACTCGTCCGTCTTGCGGACGGGGTTCTTAGCTTCCTTCCAGTCGTCCGGGTTGTAGGCGTCCCCGTTCTCCGGCTTGTCGTTATCCAGCACGAAGTAGAGCTGCGTCTTCTCAGACCGCTTAGCCAGCTTGGCTGCCAGCTCAGGGGTGATCGCATCGCAACCCGGGAGGGCTGTGATCTGTCCGTAGAGATCCTTGCCGCCCTCCTGCCAGAGACGTAGAGCATCGCTCTCACCCTCCGTGACGATGACGGGATCTGTGATCTCCAGACTCTTGACCCGAAGATGCCAGGCGGCTAGTGGATGCCCGGGCGGGTCATACTTGAACTTCCTCTTCTCCCCCGGTGCGAACCCGGTGCGAACCTTCCAAGTGGATCCAACCTTCCAACGCGCTTCCAAGTCAGTCGTCTCAACACGATTGTCTCGTAACGTCTCTGGTTTGATCCCTCGATGTTCGAGAAACCA
>JBEPUJ010000123.1:0-2394 GCA_041691575.1 Terriglobales bacterium | reverse complement strand
GTGTTTATGTGCTTCGTACTTGGCACTCAGTTCTTGATAGCAAGTCATCAACTTCCGGCGAAGTCCGACCGCTGGGAAACAAAATCCGGGAGCGCCACTGTCCCGCCTGCGCCGCCGGTGAAGCCCGCCAATAACGGCTAAATGGAGTTACTTCGGGCGCATCCAGCAAGCGCCTGAGTAGTTTCCGATGCTGCCGACACGGTCGAGCGATCATTATTATACCCTAATGAGTCTGCGCCAGGCTCGATCGCCCTTACATCAGATGAAGTCGATTTGGTTGTGAGTACAACTGACGGACACCAAGTCAAAAAGGGAAATTACAATGTTGCGCAATGCATCCGCGATCAATGGTTACGCCATTGCGGCAAGTGACGGTCATCTCGGCACAGTGAGCGACTTTCTGTTCGACGACGCAAGCTGGTTGATCCGCTGGCTAGTCGTCGATACCGGCACGTGGCTTTTTGCTCGAAAAGTTCTGCTGCCTGCATTTGCTCTGGGGCATCTTGATCCGACCGGACAGGTTTTCTCTGTTCGACTGACCATGCAGCAGGTCAAGGACAGTCCCAATATCGATACCGAACGACCTGTGTCACGGCAGATCGAGGCAAATATCTACGACTATTACGGCTGGAGTCCTTATTGGAGCACGGGCCTTTACATGGGTGGGTACGGTTACGGTTATGGAGGCGGCGCCATGGCGCCGTTGCCCTCCTTGGGGTCCAGCCGTCGTGAAGAGGATATCGTCACTGAAAAGAGAAGCGACAACGACCCGCACCTTCGCAGCATTCAAGCCGTCACCGGATATCACATCCATGCCAGCGACGGCGAAATAGGTCACGTTGAGGACTTCCTCTTCGAGGAAACCGATTGGAGCATCCACTATCTCGTCGTGGACACGAAGAACTGGTGGCCGGGAAAGAAAGTCCTCCTCTCGCCGCGATCAGTGCAGGAAATCGACTGGACGGATAAGATGGTCAGGATCGACGTTGACCGCAAAAAGGTGAAAGACAGCCCAGCATACGATGCATCCACGTTCGTCGATCGGGATTATGAAAGACACTTCATCCATTATTATCGTGACGGAAGACCGAGCGAACGGTTTTAGGCGACGGGTTCTCCGGGGCAACCTGTCTGGAACGTTCAAGATCTAAGTTGTGCGCGCAGCACGATCGAGATGACGTTTCAAACCTGCCATCGCATTCAAGAGATTTAGCTTCCGAGTGAAATCCGCTTGCGGAAACGTGAACTTTCCGGTGTAAGACCTGAGTAGTTTCCGACCCTCGCGCTGCCTTCGTCGATGGCTAGAGTCCGAACCATCAGACAGACATGACGGTGACGGATTATGACTCTTGCGACGCTACCAAAACAAGAGACTCGTGCTAAAACCGAAACAATGAAGGCCTTCGTTTATCGAGGGCCTGGAAAAAAGGATTTGGAAGATCACGCCAAGCCGGATATCGCGGCTCCCACGGATGCGATCGTCAAAATCGTGAAAACCACGATATGCGGAACCGACCTTCACATCCTCAAGGGTGATGTGCCGACTTGCGAACCGGGGCGCGTTCTAGGTCATGAAGGCGTCGGCGTCATCGACAAGGTTGGACCGGCGGTCACGGCCTTTAAACCGGGAGACCGTGTCCTGATCTCCTGCATCAGCGCCTGCGGTAAATGTGAATACTGCCGAAAGCAAATGTTCTCTCATTGCACGACCGGTGGCTGGATCCTCGGCAACAAGATCGACGGCACCCAGGCTGAATTCGTCCGTATTCCTTATGCAGAGACTAGCCTCTATCCCATTCCTGAAGGTGCTGACGAAGAGGCGCTGGTGATGCTCAGCGACATCTTACCAACAGGTTTCGAATGCGGCGTGCTTAACGGCAAGGTCGCGCCGGGAAGTACGGTTGCTATCGTGGGCGTTGGGCCGATCGGGCTCGCTGCATTGCTCACCGCCCAATTCTATTCACCCGCCGAGATCATTGCGATCGATCTCGATGACAATCGCCTTGCAATGGCCAAGCAGTTTGGCGCCACGAAAGCCATCAACGGCAGTGACGGCAACGCTGTGGACGCGGTTATGCAGCTGACTGGCAAACGGGGTGTCGATACCGCGATCGAAGCCGTGGGTATTCCGGCGACCTTTGAGCTGTGCGAAAAGCTGGTCACGGCGGGAGGCACCATCGCCAATATCGGCGTGCACGGACAGAAGGTCGCTCTTCATCTGGAGAGTCTGTGGGACCGCAACGTCACCATAACCACGCGACTGGTGGATACAGCCAGCACGCCGATGTTGTTGAACATCCTGCGGTCGAAAAAAATCGACCCCAAGCTGCTGATTACGCACCGCTTCAAGCTAGATAAAATCCTGGACGCCTACGAGACATTTGGAAACGCCGC
>JBEPUJ010000122.1:0-2457 GCA_041691575.1 Terriglobales bacterium | reverse complement strand
AGGAACTGCTCGCGCACGGTCCGGGTAGGCTCGGCCGAGCGGCGAGGTGTCAGCGTGGTGCTGGTCCTTTTCCGCTCGGCCTGCCCCCGAACCGGACGTGCCCGTTTCCGAGCATCCGGCTCTCCAGTGATTACTGGGTGAGCGGTGTGGTGGGGTGCCGGTGAATGAGGTCGTGGCAGTCGCCGCAGATCACCAGGGATTTGCGGCGGATTTTCGCCATGACCTGTACCCATTCCGGCTGCGGTGTGAACCGGTTGAGGTCGGCCAGCGCCCGGACATGGTGAACCTGGATGTCGTCCGTTCGCTTGCAGAGCTCGCATCTGCCCTTCAGCAGTCTGGTGACCAGCTGTCTGTTCGGATAGACGGGTCCGGTGTGCATGCGGTCGGTGAGGACCGCGCCCTTCTGCCGTTTGAGTGGAATGCCGCCGAACCATGCGACCAGTGATTTCTTGCCTGCGCGTTCAACGCTGACCTCGAAACGCGTGCGCAGCCCGTGCGGGGTCTGGACTTTGGCTTTATAGCGTGCCGCCATCTTGGACACCGTCGAGCGGTGCTTGCGTGCCAGGGTTTTGAGCATGGAAGTTTCCATGACCCAGCGCAGCCGGTGCAGTCGGAAGACGTCACCCGCGAGCAGGTAGTACTGGACGATGCCCCGGTACTCGGCCCCGAATCGGGCGACAATGTTGTAGTCCGCGTCGTTGACCATCGGGTTCCGGCACGCGGGTTTGCCGCGTGACAAGTACGGGGCGCTCTTAGCCTTCACCACCGCAGCAGGCGCGTGCAGGACGACCGTTCCATTGAGCGAGCGACGATTGCGCCGATCGGTCCCCGACGGTCGTCGTGTTCTGCGGTCGCTGCTGGCGACGGAGATTTCATAGCCGAGGAACCTGGCCCGTTGGGTACGGGCATGGGTGATCAGCGTCTTGTCCGGCGACAGTTCCAGTTTGAGGTCCTCACGCAGGAATGCCGCCAAACGTTGTTTGATCTCCTCGGCCTCCGCTTTGGGTCCAGCGAACCCGAGAAGGGTGTCGTCCGCGTATCGGCAATAACGCAGTCTGCGGTAACCAGGATCGCGGGGATCCTGGCTGGGCAGGCTGTGCAGCCGCCGGTAGAGCGACCGCACTTCGGCGCGGTCACCTTTCCGACGGGCTCTCCCGATCGCCTGTTCCACCTGGCGATACTCCGGGTTGCGTGCCCGGAGCCTGCCTCGGGTGTATTCCGGGACCAGAACGGTCTCGACGAAGACATCCAGCTTGTGCAGGTAGACGTTGGATAGGACCGGGGATGCGATACCACCCTGCGGGACGCCGCTGAGTGTTGCACCCCAGTTCCAGTCCTCCAAGTATCCGGCTGTCAGCATGTGGCGCACCAGCCGCAGGAACCGGCTATCGTGAAGCTTCTCGCCGAGGATCTGGAGAACGACCGAGTGGTCGAAACTCCCGAAACAGTCGGCGATGTCGCCCTCGATGAACCAGGTCGTGCCCGTCCAAGTGTTGGCCACCTCACGCAACGCGGTGTGGCACCCCCGTCCGGGCCGGAATCCGTGGGATCGGTCGGAGAACGTCGGCTCGTAGTACGCCTCCAACAACAGGCGCACGACCTCCCCGACGAGCTTGTCCGACCAGGTCGGCAGCCCCAGCGGGCGAGTCTTCCCGTTTTTCTTCGGGATATGCACCCGCCGCGCCGGTGAGAATCGGTAGCGCTCGTGACGCATCGCATCGATGATGCGACCGATCTTCCGCATGGACATGCCATCCACGGTCTCCCGCGTGGCTCCCGGGGTCATCGCGCCCTTGTTCGCGTAGATTCGCCCGTAAGCCAGCAGATACAACTGCGGGTTGAACATCTGTCGATACAGTTGGTCCAACGGCAGACCCCGCCTGCCGCGCTCACGCAGGATACCCAGCACCGTTTCGGCGTTCTGCATTACGCATACCTCCCGGTCTCGAATATCCGAATCACCTGGTCTCCTTCGCCCTGCGGACGGCTTTCCCGTCCTCCTTGGCCGGTCGTGACCCCGGCGACTACTACGAGACCTCCGTCGCCGTAGGGCTCGCGCCCGTTAGGCGATCCCACGTTCGTCGCTGCTGCACGTCATAGCGTGATGTAGGCGTCCCACTCATCTCCTTGAATGCCCTCACTGGGCATCGCTCCCGGCTCCAGAGGTTGCACGATCGTTTTTCCATTCACGCTGCAGAGCCGGCACCGGTTTCAGGCGTCTTTCCGGTGGATGCGAACTTCCATCTTCTGGAGATTGGGATTCAGGCAATCCAGCTTTCGCCATGTCACGCGGGTCCCCCAGAGCACCGTCCCAACGCCTGGACCCAGTCTCTGGTTAGCTGGCATGCTCTTGTCCCCATCGGCCTTTCGGCGTTGGGTAAGCCATCAGACCCAGGAACCTCCCTCCGAGTTCCTCCCGGCTAGACCGGGGATGCAACAACGCGCCTCGTGGCGCAC
>JBEPUJ010000121.1:0-2475 GCA_041691575.1 Terriglobales bacterium | reverse complement strand
GCAACTGGAAGGCGCAATGTCCTTCCTGCGCGCAAGCCGGTAGGGATCGATCCCGTAACAATCTCGGGATCAAGATTTCGGACAGTCGCTTTTATGTGTGCCGCGCCGGATGCACCAAGGAGGACATTCGTGCCACCCTCGGTCAGCCAATACGTAAAGTCCTGAAGGCATAGGAGAGAAGATGACCAACCTCCCTAAGAGTAAGCGGCAGCCCTCGAGCTCTCCGAGCTACGACCTCCACGGGCTCGCCTTACCTGCGACCGCACTCAAGGCGCTCCAAAAGCGCGGGATCTACTGTGTGCCCGGCGTCTCGGTTGAGCATCAGCATCTCGCGAAACGTTACGTCCTTCGTGGGGTTGAGTCTGGAGGCGCGGTCGTTGACATGGGACGCGCCTGCGCCTTTTTCACTCCGCAGGGCAAACCGTTGCCGTGGTTGCAATCGATCGATTCCATTGCGGTCAACGGGCGGCATGCCATCGTTCTGGCGGGAAGTCTGGTGCGGATCGAAATGCTGCGGGTGATTCGAACCTGTGAATTGGCGATCACCCTCCATACACTTTCGGTTCCGTCCGGTCGAACCCGTCCGGAGGTTTCGTCGAAGATCCTCTTCCGTGGTTCGGATGGCACGCTTCCTGTCGATCTTTGGCAGGAGAGGCACAAGCCTCTACGTGGACAGCTGACCCCGATTTTCTACAGCCGTGCCGGCGAAATTGTCGGTTTGCCGGAACAGTTTGAAGCAGCGATCAAGAAGATGACCGCCGCAGTTTGTTGCATCGGCTGCAGGCATACGCATGTCGCAGTTCCGTCCGACGGGTCTGGAGTTCGGATATGAACCCGGACGACAGGTGGCCGCTGACGGTTGGGGAGCCCAATTGGGTTCCTCTCGAGAGCGTGCTTTCCCTCGGAGAGTGCGAGGACTTCATGTACATGGGCCGCGCCGGTGAGATCGAGTTGTACAAGCACCGGTGGACACGCCGGTATCTGAACATCGCCTCGGATGGCCAGACCTTCTATCGCTACGCGGGTGGCGAATATGTCGAGGTCGAACGGGCCGTGGCTCTCGATCATGTACGCAGCTGAACCTTTAGAAAGGAACACCATCATGGCAAAGGGCACAAACAAAGCACTCCTGCTCGGGCACGTCGGTAAGGACCCCGAGATTCGTTCGACCGCCGGTGGAATGACCGTCGCCACCTTCTCTCTCGCCACTGCCGACCGTCAGAAGGACAGCCAGGGCAATTGGACGGACAGAACCGAATGGCACAACCTCGTGGCGTTAAGCCGAACCGCAGAGGTAGTTCGCGACTACGTGAAGAAGGGCACGCAACTCTTCATCGAAGGCAAGATCCAGACTCGGTCCTGGGACGACAAGAGCACTGGCGAGAAGAAGTACCGCACGGAAATTCTGATCGACGAACTCACGCTGTTGGGTGGCCGCTCGAGCGGCGCAAACGGAAGCTCCAGCGATGCAAGCGGCAGAGCTTACCCGCACGACAACGCGGGTAGTTTTGGGCAGTCGCGCTCAGCGACCAGCAACGAGTACACCGACCAAGGGATTACCGACGACGACATCCCGTTCTGAGCGGATGTTTTTACAGGCAGGACGCCGGCGCTCTTCGGAGCGCCAATTTCTTTAAGGAGAAACAGCGATGGCAACCGAAGAAGTCAAGACCGTTCCCCAACCCGACGCTTTGTTCACGCAGCTAGCGGAACCCTTTGATCCTTCCGAGATCAAGTGGCGCGTTACGCATACGACCCAGGATGGAAGTCGCGGTGCCATCATCGCCTTCGCAGACCCGCGGGCGTACACCGACCGCCTCAACCAGATATTCACGCCCACAGGCTGGACGCGGACCTATAACGTGTCTACGGTCTCGGCCGTGAGCCGGATGAAACGGGACAAGGCGATCCAGAGCGGGAAGGTATTGGTCACCTGCACCCTTACGATTCACGGGCTCGGATGCCACGCCGGAAGCGGCGAGGATTGGGCCGATGAACCGAACGCGATGACAAAAGCGGAAGCGCAAGCGTTCAAGCGGGCCTGCACCTGTTTCGGCCTTGGTCGCTACCTCTACAACTTCGCGGAGATGTGGGTGCCGCTCAATGAGCATCGGCAGCCGCTCCAACTTCCAACGCTCCCGCATTGGGCACTCCCAAAGCCCCGCGCTGCGGCGGGAAAGATCAGTTCCGTTTCTGGACCGCGGCCCCCGGTGGTTCAACGCGGCCCGGTCGATCAGGAGACGACCGCGAAAATCGAAGGTTTCCGGCGCATTCTCGGAGACTCCATCTTTGGAGAGATCCTTTGGCGCATCGCACACGCACGAAGGGCCAACGAGATTCCGAACGCACAACTCCAGCTGGAGGTCGCCGATGCCGTGGAGCGTGCAGCGCGCGGAATTCGCAAAGCGCATTCTTTGGCAGAAGTGGTCGGCGACACGCAGTTCGTGTCAGTGCTGGACGGATTGCAGATTGGGT
>JBEPUJ010000120.1:0-2572 GCA_041691575.1 Terriglobales bacterium | reverse complement strand
TATTGCCTGCGGCGTCCGTCGCAGTTTCTGTCAGATCATGGCTTCCATTCGACAAAGCGTTCGTTGTTATGGTCCAAACGCCAGAAGAGTCTGCCGATCCGATCCCCACGACCGTGCTGCCGTCATGGATGCGGACAACGCTATTTGCTTCCGCGGTACCGGTCACCTGCGCCTGGTTGCCATTGACGATGCTATATCCGGTTTCGACAGGAGACTTAGGCGCAACCGTATCGACTGAAATGTGGTAACCGGCGGAGGCGACGCTGGTTCCTGACGCAGCGGTTGTCGTTGCGGTCAAATCGTGGTTGCCATCCGAGAGCACGCCGGTCGTGAAGGTCCAAGCACCGCTGGCATTCGAGGCTGCCGTGCCGATCTTTGTGGCGCCATCGAAAACCGTGATGGTACTGCTGGCGGCAGCCATTCCAGACACGGTCAGAGTATTGTCGCTGGTAATGTGGTCCCCAGCCACGCCCGTGTCTTGTGAAAATGATACAATCGTAGGAGCAGCCGGCGGCTGCGAAGGCGATGTCCCACCGGCAATAACAGCTGTAACAGCTTGAGAAGCTGCGCTAACATATCCGAAATAGTTGTTGGCCTTGGCGGTGAGGTTATGCGTTCCGGACGCAAGCGCTTTGGAAGTAAAGGTCCAGGCCCCGCTCGAGTCTGCGCCGACCACTCCGATTTGAGTTGAACCATCGAAGATCTGTACTGTGTAGCCCGCTATCCAGGAGCCGGAGCTTGCGGTTCCTTTGAGCGTGACGACACTGCCACTCACGGTCTCGCTTGAGATCGTAACCTTGGGAACTAACGAACTATCGGTAGATACCGGCGCTGCCGAATTGTTCAGCAACTCAGCAATCGGCGTAGAAGACGAGGCATTTTGGTAGTACAGTCCGCCCGTCTCCATGTTGACGTTGTTGTAATATTCGGCGTTTGGCACGTAAGTCGAATCGGCAAAGAAACTTTCATTGCCGTAAGTGCCTCCACGGGTGTCGGCAAAATTATCATGCACCAGAGCGGTCCCAGTGAGATTGGCTCCGCCATTTACAGTTGTTACGACCCCAACATCGGTGCCTGGAAGTGCCACTATCGTGTTGTAGGCCAACTCCGCGCTTGACAGCGTCGAGCCATTGTCATTGAGCATGAAACCCTGAGTACCGCCCGAACCTGCCGAAACCGATTGGTATACCGTGTTATACTCAATCGTCTCCGTGAAGGGACTGCTCGCATTTCCCAGCGTCTGTAGCCAATCCGGATGCGCGTTTGCGCTCCCATTGTTGTTGAGCACATTGTACTTGATCGTGACCTGCCCACCGTCGTGTGCCTGGATGAAATCCGAATAGGCATTTTTGAGAAGGCTGTATTCGACGGTAAGTCCCGGGCTGCTCGTGTAGATCAGGCCATTGTTCAACTGGTCCGACCTCATGTTCCCGTCGATGACGCAATTGAGCACGGTCAAGTTCGAAGATCCGCTGTCTCCGTAGATCGTGAAGTTGCCGTTCGAACCAATTTTGAAATTCGAATTGGAAATGGTCGTGTTGGCAGCCTGGCTGACCACAGACCAGCCGCCCGCTAACGAATAATCATAGCCGTTAAGGGTGACGTTCGCCCCGGTCACAACGATCTGGTGATGGGCCGTGTCCACCGTGACCCCGGCCATTTTGATGGATGCGGGATCTTTGAGCTCGGTTCCGGGCGTAATTCCGACGGCGTAATCGACGCCGGCGACCTCCCAAGAGGGACGCACGGTGTAGCCGTTCAGTATGTTGGCGAACTGTGGAGTACCGGCTGGGGCGCCAGAGGAGCCGTCGCCAGACACCGGCGGATCAACCAGCATCGTGCCGCCTTGGCCGTCACTCGACACGGTAAAGTTCGCGAGCGAATAATTGCCCTGGAAGGAAAGGCTAGCCGTGTGAGTTCCGTCGCTTACGGTCAGTACGCCGGGCGAGTTGTCCCCCGAATACCTCAAGGTTGCGCCAGCACCTGCATTGATGTCCGCAAGATCGATACGATCTCCGATGGCAAGCTGACCACCGACCGTCATTGTCGAATCTGCCGAATGGTCGATCTTCAACGTACCAGTGACGCCAGCAAATGTGACAGCTCCAGATTGCGGAACCGACAATTCCAGCGTTCCACCCGCAGCAACTACATCCGTCCCGCCCAAATCTCCGGCTGCAAAACCAGGCACCTTGAGATCGGATGCCGCCAGAGCCGGTTGAGTCCCCTCGTTGAAAGGAGAATCAGTTTGCCCCTCCAGATGCGGAGATCCAAAGCTGCTCGGCGTATCCGTTGACAACACGCCGGCACCTTCGACAACCGGGGAAGCATCGTCCATCGATCTTTGAGATCTCTCGTACGAATGCCGAGCAGCTTTGATCGACTGAATTGCAGCAGCAGCAGCCTCTTCGATGACTGCGACAACATCCGACGGACCGACATCGCTATGATGCCAGGACGTATGCTTGATCTTGCTCAAATCGTGCCCCCACGTTGTTGCGCGCTAAGAAGTAGTCCGCCAGTTCCCCAAACTGGGCGCCCGCGCATTGGACCCAGCGTCGTTAACCTTATT
>JBEPUJ010000119.1:0-2580 GCA_041691575.1 Terriglobales bacterium | reverse complement strand
GATGGTTACGACTTTTCGCTTCATGGCGGCACCAGTCTGATCGTTACCGGCGGTAACGTAACGATTGAAAACTGCCTCTTCGTCGTTGGCCCTAGTCAAGGTCCGCTGGGTAGAATTGTGGACGTTCGCAATGACTCGAATGTCTCCTTTTTGCACAACGACTTCGATGGAGCCGACATCGCTGTTACCCCCCAGCGAGGACAAACAATCAACGCGACAAACACCGGGAACGTTACGTTCCGATTCAATTATTTTCACAATTCTGGCGGGGACATGATCGATTTCAGCGGAGGTCCTCAAGTCGAGATCATTCAGTACAACCTCTTCAAGGACATCGGGCTGAAAACCGCGCATTCGGACACGGTGCAATGGTGTGGTTCGATCATTCGCAATTCCGACGTGAGCTTCAACACGATCGTTCAAACTGCCCCCGGCCTGTCCGGAATGGGTTTGCTTCAGCCCAATTCGGAATGCTCGGGCGCGCAAATGAGCCATCTGCTCGTGCACAACAACACCCTGATCTCAAGATCTCGAGACAATTTTGCAACTGGCGCCAACGTAACCCAAGACGCCGGACCAGCGACGGCCGATCACGTCGCCGTCTTCGACAATTATGTTGATCCGACCGGGATTTTGAACTTCACAGGCTCGCCCTGGTTTCCAACCGGCTCGTATCACGCCGACTTGCCGCATCCTTCGGCTCTCCACTCGTTGATAGACATGAGAGTGGGATTGCCGATTGTAGTACCGAAGCGTTTGCCAGGCCTTTTCACACACTATTACGTCTATCCGGATTCGTCCGGCTATTCGCCGTCGTTGAGCGACATCTACTCCATTTCTACAAATCCCCAAGCTGGTGTCTTTTCAGCTGGAGACGTGATTACGCTGACGCTGGAGATGGATGAGCCGTGGGAGGTCAAAGGCATTCCAAAATTACCCCTCAATTCGGGAGGCAGTGCGCTCTATTCGGGGGGGGCAGGCACTTCCAAGTTGGTTTTCTCCTACGCGGTGCGGGCTGGAGATAGCGCCAAAAGTCTTGCTGTCATCGCCATCGAACTCAACGGCGGTGCAATTACCGACACATTTGGAAACACCGCTAACATGTCGGGCGCAGTCGCAACATTTCCGGGTCTTGGTATTCGCTAGTCCAGAGCGGCGCCAAGTGCTTTCTTCTGCGCGGATGGCTCGGTGGGCAGAACGCGCCCTCACCTTAACCTCTGCAGCACCAACTAAGCCGACCAAGCAGAGATAACAGTCACTGCATGTTCGCGCTGCGGGAAAGGTAGGCCAACTCGCTCAGATGCGCTTTCATGCCCAGCAGAAGTCCGAGGAGGACCCAAACCGACCCCCATAAGTGCACCGTAAATACGAACAAGACGGTCAGGCAAAGCAGAATACCGAGAGTCGCGGCCAATTTCGTCTCCACCGGCATCAAGTCAGGCGTCCGCCCTTTGGTGAAAACCGGCGCGGCCCCTAGCAGGGAGAGCCCGACAAGCAACGAGCCAGGCCAGCCTGATTGTATCGCCAGAACCAGCCAAAGTGAATCGATCGTATGGTTGATCTCGGCCGGCATCTCACCGTACCCAAGTCCAACCCATGGAGATTGCGAGACGTAAATGCCCACCATTTCCCAAGTCCATTCTCGATAGTAGCCGGACTGAGGAGAGAAGGTGAGGTTCGTAATGATGAAGCCAATCAGAGAATTGCTCATCAGAAAGGCTGCCGTGATCCCAACCGCGCCGACCAAGACCAAGATTTTCCACCGAGAAGCAATTTGCGCAAAAAAGTGATTATAGAGAAGCAAGATGAATCCTAAGAGGGCGATCTGCATCGGGGCCGAAGAAAATGAAAAAATCAGCCCTAGAGCACACGAGATGATCACAAACATTCGCCCCTGAACCGGGACCGACGCTGCTATCAAAAGGCCGATCGTTGAAGCAAAGCCGAAAAGGATCGGGTGTTCTATTGCGCCGGTCGCCCGCAGTAAGCCTAACCGATATCCATCATCGATGGACCAAAGCGTATGCGTCGGGCCACCCACTAGAAGACCAGCGGCCTCATGTGTGAAACGCTGACCCGTGATGGGATCCAGAACACCCACAAGCGCCACGATCGCGATGGCCCGACAAAGCAAGTTGACGAAGGATACGGCGTGGCCATGCTCTGAGAACAATATTCGGGGCGCCATGTAGCCTATGCAGAATTCAAGAACCGTCGGGCCAGCGTGGTTAAGAGCCGATGAGAGGTCTTCCAGGGAAGCGGGCGCGATAATAAGCCAGAATCCAGCGCACACGACCAACAGATCGGAAGGGATAAACCGGTACTTTCCCGACGATATCTTTTCTATCCCCTTGACCACCAAGACCGGCGCCAACAGCAAGTAAATCAGCCGAATTACCGTAAGTCGAAGTCCGAACAAATAGAATGAAAACTCTTCGGGAAGAAAAACCCCGATTGCGATAAGCGTGAATACGAATGGCATAACGCGCCGCACCCTAGCCCGTGGGTCTGCGGCGCCCACCAGGGGAAAAGCGTTAATTCCGGCAGCGTTTTTCATCTCACCAGATCATTTCCGGTTAT
>JBEPUJ010000118.1:0-2590 GCA_041691575.1 Terriglobales bacterium | reverse complement strand
CGCCTCGGGGGTCACCCAAAACCGGCCAGTGATGGTCACCTGAAAACCGGCCAGTTGTAAGCATCAGCCAGGACGTTGAACTGGGACGTGAGGACGCTATCCTCCGTCCCCATGAGCAATGTCTTGAGCGAAGAAAAGAAGCAGCAAGTTATCGCATTAGGGCGACTGGGATGGTCGCTGCGGCGGATTGAACGAGAAACCGGGATTCGCCGAGAGACCATCTCAGCTTACCTGAAAGAGGCTGGGGTGGAGTTGCGGCTGCCACGCGGTCGTCGGTTAACGTCGGCAAAACCGGCCAGTGCTGTGGATGCTGTGACTACCGACTCGGCACCGGCAAAACCGGCCAGTGAGGTGACCACCGACTCTGGCGCGGTGGCCGAACCGCCTGCCCGCGAGGCGGAACCGTTCCGCAGCCCGTCGGCCAGCGTCTGCGAACCGTTCCGCGAATTGATCGAAGCCGGACTCTCCCGTGGCCGTAATGCCATGGGGATCTGGCAGGACCTGGTCGATCGGAGCGCCTTCGCCGGCGCGTATGAGAGCGTCAAGCGCTACATCCGCAAGCTGCGTGGCGCACAGCCGCCGGAACCGCGGGCCGTCATTCTCACCGCGCCCGGCGAAGAAGCGCAGGTGGATTACGGCGACGGCCCCATGGTGCGCGATCCAGTCTCAGCGAAGTACCGGCGCGCGCGGCTGTTCGTGCTGACACTCGGCTACAGCCGCAAATCGGTTCGATTGTTGACGTTCCTTTCCAGCTCCGCGATTTGGTGCGAACTGCATGAAAAGGCATTCCGGCGTTTGGGTGGATCGGTTCGTGTTGTGGTGCTCGACAATCTGCGCGAAGGCGTGTTGACGCCCGACCTGTACGATCCTTCGTTGAACCCGCTTTACCGCGATGTGCTGGCCCACTATGGCGCAGTCGCGCTGGCCTGTCGAGTGGGCGATCCTGACCGTAAAGGTAAGGTCGAAGCCGGCGTCGGCCATGCCAAGAAGACCCCGCTGAAAGGCCAGCGCTTTGAATCGCTGGAGCAAGCTCAGGCGTACCTGGACCACTGGGAAGAGCGCTGGGCCGACACGCGCATCCATGGCACCACTAAGCGGCAGGTGGCGGCGATGTTCGCCGAGGAGAAGCCCGCGCTGCTGCCGCTCCCGTTGGAACCTTTTCGCTATTACCAATACGGTACGCGCGTGGTTCATCTGGATAGCTGTGTCGAGGTCGAGGCCGCTTACTACAGCGCCCCGCCCCGATGGATCGGGCGGAGTGTGCAGGTCCAGTGGAATGCACAGCACGTACGCCTGCTTGATCCTCAGAGCTCGCAGTTGTTGCGAGAGCATCTTCGTCAGGATCGCGGTCGCCATCGCATCCATGAGCAAGACCGGCCCACACGAACTCCGCTGGGCACCTTGGAACTGTTGGCGCGCGCCGAAAAAGCCGGGACGCACATCGGCCCCTTCTGCCAGCAGATGCATCGACAGCAAGGACAGCCGGCCGTGCGCCGCCTGCAGGGCGTGCTGTCGTTTCTCAAAAAGTACGGAGTAGCGCGGGTCGATGAAGCCTGCGCCGTGGCGTTGGATATGGAAATTTACGACTACCGGTTTGTGCGCCGCTACCTGGAGCGGAATGCGCAACCGCCCGTGAGCTTGCGGCAGGTTGATCCGCTCATCCGCCAGCTCACGCTCTACCGTGATCTGATCCAGGAAAAAACCAAGGAGACCAATGAATGAACATCCCTGAACTCCAACGCGCCCTGCGGCAACTCCGGCTCGGCGGCATCGCGGCCGTACTGGAAACCCGTTTGCATCAGGCCCAGGCTGAACCCATGGCGCCCATCGATCTGATCGCTTGCCTGATCTCGGACGAACTCACCCGTCGCGCGGACCGGTTGCTGGAACGCCGGCGCAAGCAGGCTGGCTTTCGTGATCCTCATAAGACGCTCGACAGCTTCGACTTCACGTTCAATCCCAAAATCAACCGCAGCCTGGTCTTCGATCTGGCCACCTGCGGCTTCATTACCAAGCGTGACGACGCCCTGTTTCTTGGACCAGGCGGCACCGGGAAAAGTCATCTGGCCCAAGCCATTGGTCAAGCCGCCATTCTGCAGGGCTACCGTGTGCTTTATCGCGAGGCTCACGTGTTATTGGAGGAGCTTGCCGAGGCCGTTGCGTTTGGCACGCGCAAGCAGTACGTCGAGTCGCTGGCCACAGTGCCGCTGCTCATCATCGACGATTTCGGAATGCGCAAACTGCCGCTCACCGCTGCCGAGGATCTGCTGGAAATCGTCATGCGGCGCTACGAGCGCGCCAGCACACTATTGACCTCCAACCGTCCCGTCGAGGACTGGGGAAAACTGTTGGGCGATACGGCCGCGGTCGGCTCTATGCTCGACCGGCTTCTGCACCATGGTCATGTTTTGAAGTGCGGACCGCGCAGTTGGCGGACCAAAACCGCCGCCACTTCGGTCAACGGAGGTGCCATCTCCGCATGAGTTCACGCACAAACCAATCGGAAGGAGGCTTGACTGAACTTGGGGGCCCCGTCCCCCAAACCCCCTGGGATTTAGCGCGATTCTGCCATCCCATGTACGCAATTCAA
>JBEPUJ010000117.1:0-2619 GCA_041691575.1 Terriglobales bacterium | reverse complement strand
CTGATTAAGTCAGGCTCTGTTAAGGGCACGGCTTCAGCCGTGCCGTAAGTGACTTCCCCGCAATGTGGCTTTAGCCGCTGAGGGAATCTTCGGAGACTTAAGCAGACCTTCCTTAGCTAATACGCAGGCCCATAGTACGGCGGAGGCGGATAGCGACGGCCTAATTGCGGCGTCGACGCCTGAACTCCCGATGCCAGCCGGTTCATCTCAGCCTGCGAAACCGTCGTCAAAGGCAGCTCTCTGGTCAAATGAAACGTCAGGATGGCCTCTGCCGGAATCATCGCCTCGCCCCGCTTCGTCGCGGCAGAAGTCCCTACCCCGGCTGCTCCGCCGATGCCGGCTCCCAGCAACGCTCCCGGCCCGCCACCGGCGACCGCGCCAATCATCGCGCCGACCGCTCCCAGGCCGACCGCATTGCCAACCGTCTGCCCGGTCTTATCGGCTCCCTGATGCGTCCACGCGTCGGAGACCACCGAATAAGTCTGGCCGCCCAGCGTGATCTGCGTCAGTTGGAGCGCCAGTTCTCCCTTGCCTTTCAGAGCCCCGGCGTTGTGCGCATCCACGACATTGCCCTGCACCGCCGTGCCGCGAGGAATCGCGACCGCATTGACCGCGATGACATCGCTGAGGACTACACCGTCGAACACTGTGCCCGGCACGGTGTTTTTGCTGTCCATGCCCTCGTTGATACGAACGCGAAGCAGCGTGCCGCTGGGCACGACAACCGATTGCCCGCCCATCTGGTCGACATAAGGCCGCATGTTCTCAGCCCGCTGCTGACCATACGGAGGCCCGTAAGGCCGACGATACGGTCCATTAGGCCGACTTTGTCCCTGCTGCGGTCCAGGCGTTGCTCTCATGTCTCCCTGTTGCTGATTCTCTTGCGCATCCGGCTGCTGCGTGTTCGCTCCCTGCGTATACGTCCCATCGGACTGCAGCACCGGACCGTTATCTTCCGCCGACTCGCCCTGATTCTGAGCCTGTCCCTGATCCTGAGCCGGACTGCTCTCAGCCGCCTCTACCGGACCAATCGCCAACTGGTCGACGACCTTCTTCACTCCCGGAGCATCGGCTGCTACTTTCTCGGCCATGTCCCGCGACGCTTCATCGCGCACCGTTCCGCTCAGCGTGACCTCGCCGTAAACCGTGGTGGTGCTGATCGCCTGATCCGCCAGTTGCGGCACGTCCGCCAGCGCCTTCAGAACGTTGGCTTCAATCTGCGCATCCGGCACCACCGCAGACTTTTCCTGGGCGAACATCGTCCCGCCAACCAGAAGCAGACCAGCAATCAGAAAGCCGGATATACGTCCGGCCGTGGAAGATTTCAAGAAGTAATCCGGTTGCCGCATAGGCTCCTCACTGCTACCGCGCGCCGCTCATTCCGGCCACGCTATTGTTCTAGTTATACAAACGCAAATCAAAGCAAAAAGTTACTGCCAAACTCAGAAACAAGCGTTGAACCTTCCGTCTCAGCCAAACATCTATACTTAGACTCATGGCAACCGGACTCCCCATTACTCTAGGCCAACTCCGTAAATCCGAATTTACCCCAGAACGCCTTGCCCGCAGCGTCAAAGACGAACTCCGCGAGAATCTGATCGTCAGGCTCCGCGCCAACGCCAAAGGGAAAGACAAGCAGAAATCTGCTCCCTTGTTCCCCGGCATCATCGGCTACGAAGACACCGTCGTTCCCCAGATCGTCAACGCTGTTCTCAGCAAACACAACTTTATCCTCCTCGGCCTTCGTGGACAGGCCAAGTCCCGCATTCTCCGCTCTCTTACCACCCTGCTCGATCCTGCGACTCCCTATGTTGCCGGAGCCGAGACCCGCGACAATCCTTACGCTCCGATCTCTAAGTTCGCCCGCGACCTCATCGCCCGCCTCGGTGACGAAACTCCGATCGCCTGGCTCACTCCCAACGATCGCTTCGTCGAAAAGCTGGCCACTCCCGATGTAACAGTAGCCGATCTCGTCGGCGACATCGACCCCATCAAAGCCGCCCGCAGCAATCAGGACCTCGGCAGCGAACTCACCATGCACTACGGTCTTCTGCCCCGCGCCAATCGCGGCATCTTCGCCATCAACGAGGTTCCTGATCTCGCGGGAAAGATTCAGGTCGCCCTCTTCAACATCATGCAGGAAGGCGACGTCCAGATTAAGGGTTACCCTGTCCGACTGCCACTCGACGTAGCCATCGTCTTCAGCGCCAACCCCGAGGATTACACTGCCCGCGGCAAGATCGTGACCCCGCTCAAAGACCGCATCGGCAGCGAGATTCGCACTCACTACCCTGAGTCGATCGACGAAGCCATCACGATCACCACGCAGGAAGCCTGGTCGGAACGTCCTGCAAGCAACATCGAGATTCCCCGCTACATCCGCCAGATCGTCGAGCAGATCGCCTTCTCCGCTCGCGAAGACAAGAAGGTGGACAAGCGCAGCGGCGTCTCGCAGCGTCTGCCCATCTCCACGATGGAACTGGTCGTCTCCAATGCCGAGCGTCGCGCCCTGCTTCATGACGAGAAGCTTGCCGTCCCCCGCGTCGGCGACATCTACGCTGCGCTCCCCGGCATCAGCGGCAAGATCGAACTCGAATACGAAGGCGAGATGCGCGGAGC
>JBEPUJ010000116.1:0-2633 GCA_041691575.1 Terriglobales bacterium | reverse complement strand
GTACCGCAGCGCCAGGGAGCAGGCTACTCAGTCGAGCATTCTGAACGAGACAGAGACCTACCTCAACATCGACGGATACCTCTATTCCGTCGTGAGTCTGAAAGAACTACCTGACGCGACATTCCCAGGGATGTTGCAAAACTTTTCGACATTAGGATTCCCAGTCGTCATCAGCGGACAGGTGGTGATACCTGACCAGGTCAAGGTGCTCAAAAGCTACAAAAAACGCCTACAGAAGATGACGGCCGCACAGAAGGATGCCAACGGCA
This sequence comes from Terriglobales bacterium, assembly GCA_041691575.1. Lineage (GTDB taxonomy): Bacteria > Acidobacteriota > Terriglobia > Terriglobales > Acidobacteriaceae > Edaphobacter. The sequence continues at coordinate 2,364 of JBEPUJ010000116.1, read as the reverse complement.
ACTTCAAGTCAAACCCCGAGGCGGAGGTTGCACAGGCCCAACTCATCCAGGTTCAACGCGACATCATCTCCTCCTCTCTCAAGACCGCGAAGCTGAGTCTGTGTGTCATTGTGCGAACATCGCAACCGGCCGTTACCTTCGCCGATCTCGAACGGGCGGAGCGTGAGCTAGCCAATCGCACTCAGGAGGTGTTGAACGCCTTCACGCACATGAACGGCGCGAAGGCGGTCACTGAAACAATCGCCAAGCGGCGGATCTTCCTCGGAACGCTACCCGGCATGGCCGAACCGGATAAACGGGATCAGGACATGCTCACCTCGAATGTTGCCGACTTGGTGCCAGTCGAGATGCCCTGGACCGGCACCCGGCGGAGTCCTCTCATTCTCTTCGAGACACCTTTCCGCCAACTCATCCCGTTTTCCATGTTCGACCCGGACCTATCGGATGCGAACGGCTTGTTGATGGCTAAGAGCGGCGGCGGCAAGACTCTGGCGGCACAGCAGATGCTCCTGATGGCTGCCCGAGCCAATCCGCTGATTTCGATCCTTGAACGCGGCGATTCGTATCAGCCCCTGGTAGAGCTGATGGGCGGCGAGATGATCGAGATGTCGCTCGACAGCGATCAGACGATCAATCCCTGGGACCTGCCCAGGGGCGAGAACAAGCCGTCGAACGATCAGATCTCTTTTCTGAAGAATCTGACCCGTCACATGCTTGGGGAGAACACCCCTCCGGATTTGGATATCGACCTGCTCGACAGCGTCCTGCTCGAAGCCATCGGCTCCACCTATAAGCGGTGCAGCGCTAAGACCTCGAATCCGATCCCGCTTTTCGGGGATCTGGCCGCGGAACTGGCGCACTGGCAGGATCGTGACCGCAACCAGAAGATCAACGCCATGGCCCAGATGGCTTCCACCAAGTTGCGTGCCTGGGTGGACGAAGGGCCCTATGCCCGTCTCTTCGACCGGCCGACAACGGTTGAGCTAAACAATCCGTGGCTCTACTTCAACGTCGAAAAACTAAAGGACGATCCGAGATTAGAACGTGCAATGAGCCTTTTGATCGCGCATACCGCTACCTACCGGGCTTCTGGATTTAATGGCCAGCCAAGCATCGTCCTGTTGGACGAATGTTGGGCACTTCTTGAGTCTCCGATTCTGGCGAGCGTAGTCGTACAACTCTTTCGCACGGCCCGTAAACGTAATGCCAGCGTCTGGGGCATTAGCCAGACGCCTGAAGACTTCGTCGGCACCCCCGACCGGCCGAATGAGCACGGAGCAGGCATCGTCAAGAATGCAACAACGAAGATCATCGGCAAGCAGCCGGGGGACATGACAGCGCTCCGCGAGCACGTCCACCTTAATGAAACCGCGCTGAATCAGATCAAGACGTTTGCCCACCCCAAGAAGGGCCATAGCGCCGAGTTCCTGATAGCCATCGGAGAGAAGGCGGAGTCGACCCATTCGATCCGTATCGTGCCCAGTGCGGTGGACTACTGGATCACGACAACGTATGCGAGAGAGCGAATCTTCCGAAAGTGGTGGCTCCAGCAACACCACCAACTCACCCAGTTGGAGGCTTACGAACGGCTCGCCATTAGACATCCGCGAGGACTGTCGGATGTCTCACCGCTCCCCGAAGAGTTGTCCGGACAGGTTCAGGAGGTACTTGCGCGATGACTGACAAAGAGACAATCACGACCGAAGCAGTAATCGAAGAATCAACCCACGCTTCGGATCAGACCCAGACAAAGCCTGCAGGCAAGTCTTCTCGCTGGAGAAGACCGGTCTCAATCGCGTCGCTCGTCCTCGTAATAGGACTCGCGATACCAACTCCCGCACGGGCTCAATTTCTCGACGTCTTCAAGCAGTTATTCGGGACCATTCAGGACGATATGGGCTCGTCGCTGTCGGCGATCAACCAGATCACCCAGCAGACCCAAAAGCTCTATCAAACGACGATGTGGCCGCTTGCTGCGATGAATCAGGCACGGGGGTTTGTCTCGAATTCAATCTCTACCTTTCGCGGAGCGATGAACCAGATCTTCAACACCCGGTTCTCGAGCGCAACATTAGCGGGTCCCCAGCAGTTCGAGTCGATCCTGCATAGCCGTCTTTCGACCCAGATTCCGGCGCTGCAGACGAGCTTTACCTCGACCTTCGGATCGATTCCGCAAGCCGGGATGGCGTCTCCACAGGATCGCGTGATGATGGACATCGACGATGCTCTCGGTCAGGAGAACCTGAAGACCACACTCATCTCAGATCAGGGTTCCGATTTGATCCTTCAGACGGCAGACCAGATGGAAAACCAGGTCGCCCTCAGCACGCCCGGCTCGAATCCTTATTTGACGGCGCAAGCGCA
>JBEPUJ010000115.1:0-2714 GCA_041691575.1 Terriglobales bacterium | reverse complement strand
CTTGCTCCCTGGGCAGTTGTTTGCTGGCCTAAGCTCTGACGATCATGGTTTGTCGAGAACCTGTCGAACCTTTTCTGTCAAACCTTGGAACGTGAATGGCTTGGTCAAGAGATCGACACCAGCGTCAAGTCTTCCATTGTGAATAATCGCGTTGCGCGAATAGCCCGTCGTAAATAGGACTTTTATGTTCGGCCGCAATTGCTTTGCCATGTCAGCGATGTTTCGTCCAGTAAGGCCGTCTGGCAATACGACATCTGTAAAGAGCAGATGAATCTCGCGCTGCGATTCGAGAATGTTGAGAGCCGCAGGGCCATTGGGCACTTCGATAACTTCGTAGCCCAGATCCTGCAAAACCCCTGCTGAGTATCTTCGAAGATCGTCATGGTCTTCAACTACCAGGATCGTTTCGTCTCCCCCGAGCGAGACAGAAGTCGTCCGGGAAGTGGGTAGCACTTCCTCGTCAGTGCTGGCACGAGGCAGATACAGTTTGATGGTCGTACCATGGCCAAGCTCGCTGTAGATGCGAACGTGACCTCCAGTCTGCCTTATGAATCCGTAGACCTGACTCAATCCTAGGCCCGTTCCCTTGCCAACTTCCTTGGTCGTGAAAAAGGGCTCGAAGACACGATCGAGTGTTGCAGGACCCATTCCGATTCCAGTGTCGCTCACAGCAATCAGGACGTATTGACCGGTCGGAACTGGTTCCGCCAGCGCGGCAACGTATTCATCATCCAACCAAGTATTGCCAGTTTCCAAAGTGAGCTTGCCGCCGACGGGCATGGCGTCGCGGGCATTTACTGCGAGGTTCAATAGGGCATGTTCAAGTTCCGGCGCATCGGCTGTTGCTCGCCACAGCCCGGCATTCCCTATGATCTCAAGCTTCACCTGCTCTCCAAGAGTGCTCCTCAGTAGGTCGTTCATCCCTCCGAGCAGACGGTCGATATCGATCGCCTTTGGATCGAGCGGTTGACGCCGCGAAAATGCTAAAAGTCTCGCGGTGAGCGTCGCGGCCCTCTGTGCGCCTTGATGAGCCATGTCCTGCGCTCGGACCAGTTTCGCCAAGTGTGGCGACTGATTCATATGGGGGACCTGCCGCTTGATTGTGTCTAATCCCCCCATAATGACGGTGAGCAGATTATTGAAATCGTGCGCGACTCCACCAGTGAGTTGTCCTATGGCCTCAAGCTTTTGGGCTTGGCGCAAGGCAGCTTCCGCTTCGTTTCGTCGAGCAACCTCCTCCGCGACTCTGACTTCGAGCGTCCCGTTCAGATCTTGCAGCTTGTGGGCCGCTTTGGATACATCGGCTCGCGCCCCGTCCAGGGCCTGAGCCAGATGCGTAGCGTGTCGAGCGGATTCGATCGCAGCTTTTTCGCGGGCTCCCGAGATCTGGAGCCTGGCTTCGACCGTTAGTAGTTCGACAAGTAGAGGCCGAGCCAATTCAACCTCATCCCAACGCACTGTGGGAGCCGCGCCGATGAAGGCAAGTACTGCCTGAAAGTCAGATCGTGCATCGGCTGTCAGAACCGTACTGAGATCAGGATAAGCGACGTCGCAGATGAATTCTCGACATTGTGAAGCCTTGGCAAGAAAATTCCGCCATGATGGTCCGCCGGGAAGATTTTGTTGAAAGCCAGGGGCAGGCCGAAAACTGCCGGTTTCATCATCCTTCAAGAATACGAGAAATGCTCGCGCACCCATCGACTTAGCTAGGTCGCGGGAGGCTTCCTCTCGGTTGCGTGGATCCGCAAATTTATTGATGACCGCAAATGGAAAATTTATCAAAGGAGGAATTGCTCACTCAGGGAACACGCAGACGACCGCCGTGCAATTGTGGAAGCCCTCGAACTGCCCTTCGGCCCGCGCGATTTGGCCATGTGTATTGCAGCCCGTAAGAGGGATCGATGAAAACAAACCTTGGATAGACGACAATTCCGATTCAAACTCTTGACCCATCCGAAGACGAGTTGCAACGCAGTCGAAAAAAAGGGCCGCAGCTGGACGACCCGATAGCGAAGCGACAGCCGAGTTTGCGGCAGTTTTAGCGGCGGTCACGGCCGACTCGTTAGTCGTTCTCATTATATATACGACGGACCCAGTCGGGACCTCTGCTGCACACACAACTGCTCCCTGGCCATCGACCGCAAGCGGCACTCGCAAGCGATGGCCGGTAGCTGTTTCAATTCCAATAATATTATGCAGGAAGAACGGTAGGGGGGCACCCCTGTTCAGTGTTTGGCCAATCTGCTCAGCGTGTTGCTCAAACGCCTCGATGGCAGGAAAACCGTCCAAGCTCATCAGCGTCGTCCCGTCGGCCGACGTTACTCGATATGCACGGGAAGCAGGAACCCAGCCGTGGCTGACACCGATACCTACCGGTTTAGCTGAAAGAATTTCCAACGCCACTGCCGCGTCAGTCAGGACATCCTGGCCGTGAAACACTGTTGTCTTCTGGAACTGCGCGTTGTCGCCGGCGCCGCCGCCGAAAAATTGATATTGACCACCGGTTTCCACAGTCAGGCGATCGACGAGTACGTCGGCATGGCCGGCCAGCGCATCCGTGAGGACCAGCGCCGATCGATAGGGGAACCTAGAGGGCGGCGACTTAGTGAAACCTTTAGTCAGTTGTCGAGCAACGCTCGTCGGATCGGAGTTAATTCCTCGCCCCATACTGACGGAGAACGCCACATCATCTCCGCTCAGTCCCAGAGCGCAAA
>JBEPUJ010000114.1:0-2739 GCA_041691575.1 Terriglobales bacterium | reverse complement strand
CGCCGCTGGTCCAGATCTTTGGCGTACTGGCGGGCGCAGAGATCGCAGGATTCGCGGGAGCGCTCGTCTCAGTCCCCATTATTGCCACATTACGGATTCTATGGAGAAGGTTGAGCAGCGATAAGAGCGTCGATGCGCCTGTGACCCCGCTTCCGCCTAAGAGCCGGGCGTAGACGCGGACGTATCCCCCGATCGGGTGCGGATGCTCAAGCTACATCCAATGGTTTGCAGCCATTCGCTAAGAATAAATGCAGTTTTCGTTCGATCTCTCTCCCCCGGATCACATGGCGACAAAATCGTGATGATCGGACCGATGGTCACGGATGGTTTCCGTTGAGATTAATTTGCCACGAAAACATCCTGGCGGCTGAGGTCATCACGAGCCGCGATATCCAGAAGTGCGGTTGCCATGTCCGCCGCAGTGATGCTCCTGTAGTGAGGAAGCACGGCCACATTGCTAAATCGGTATCTGCCCCGACGTGCCTTGCTATCGATAAAGGGCGACCGCACCTGTGTCCAGCTGACGGAACTCTCCCAAAGTACACGTTCCATGCGTCTCATGTCGTCATAGGTTGCACCGAACAGATGCTGCAAGATTGGCAGGACAATGATCTTGGCGAAGAGTGGCTGGTTTGCCCAAACGTTAGCCGCCTGGGAGGAAACTGCGACAAGATGTTTAACTCTGTATTGCATCATTCCCGCGATGATCGAGCGAGCACCCTGAGAATAGATCGTGGTTGCGGCTTTAGAAGGCCCAATCCCCACGGTGTGAATGATCGTATCGACGCCTTCCAACAGCGGGATAACGGAATTCTCTTCTCGTACATCAGTAGCGACTTTCCGCAGACGCGAGTCCTGAATGTCGAGTTTGTCGGCAGAGCGCGAGAGTGCGATGGCCTCGTGTCCCCTCGCAAGGGCCTGCTTCACAACTTCCTGGCCAACGCGACCAGTTGCGCCGGTGATGAGAACTCTCATTTGATCCAGCTCCATTCTTGCTTGGAATGCGGAGGGCTAGGCCTATCCATCCGAACAGGTGGGATGCCAGGTGTTATACCTTTGCTTCCGGCGGATCGGCGACTGCTTCCGGAGGTAGAACATCCGGCATATCCAGGCGCGCCACACCAATCCTGCTGTCGGCCATGCCATAGTAGACGTCGAAGCGATTCGGTTTGCCAAGATCGTCGCGCCGATCAATTCCCGTGGGGAATACAACATTCGCGATGGTTCCGCTGCGTTCCTGGGGCGACTCCGGCTTCAATACCGGGTTCGTCGAGCGATAACGAATCACCTGCGGATGCTCCTTTGAGAGCACCATCACGCCCGCCGAGTAGCATAGCTGATGTGCCTTGCTGTTCGGCTCCGCCAAGTCGCTGACACCGTGGTAGACAATCAACCAGCCGTGCCGGGTCAGGATCGGTGGAGTGCCTGCGCCGATTTTAAGCCGCTCCCAGGGCGATACCGGAGCCGCGAGCCGGTGATGCGAAGTAAACTTGCCGAATCGATCTGGCCCGGTGCCCTCCAAGGCTAGTGAGCAGTATGAAATCCAGATACTCTCCCGAGCAAGATCCACTGCGCGGGATGCCGGGAGGTTTGCAGTTTCCTCGGGCCGAGTTTCTGGAAACAGCGGCCGGTGCAGAAGAGCGATTTCCGGATGCCCGGAGGGATTTGGGATGGCAACAGGAAAGAGGCTGGCGTCTTTATCATCCACGCTGTCCAGTGCGATGCCTTTGAACGGAGCGAACGTGGCCAGCCCGAGACGCTGCCAGTGAAAGAGGTCCTTCGACTGCGCCAGGGCGATTCGCGGACCGTGTGGTGAAAAGGCCGTATAGGTCATGACGTAGCGTTGAAGCGGTTCCACAAAGGTAACGCGAGGGTCTTCGCAGCCGCCACCGCCGTCGGGACGCCGCTCATAATCGGCTTCCGGCTCCAGTGCGATGCCAAGCCTCTCGATGCCTGCCGGATCGCCGGCTTTATTGAAGAGCACTTTTGCGATTCCGATACGCGAGTAATTCCCCTTCGCGACCAGCCGTGGGAAGAGGTAGAGTGCGCCATCGGGTCCGCGGGCAGCAGCCGGATTCAGGATTCCTTCGGCCTCCTGCGAGTCGCCGGGCTCCGGCTCGATCACCATCCCCAGGCGCTCTAACTTTAGTCCGCTCATTGAACCCCCGCCGGAAAGTCTGCCTGCCGGCCCTCACCCAGGCAAGCGATGATTGCTTCGATGACTCGCTTCGTGTCCTCGGGCCCTCGAACCGGGATCGAAATCACTCCTGCCTGTTCCGCTGGGTAGTCGTTGCCTCCCGGAAATAAGGCGTCCCCGACGTAGATCATTTCTTTCAGCGAAATGCCGAGGATGTCCCGCAACTTTCCAATTCCATAGGCCTTGTCGATACCTGGTTTGGTGACATCGATCGATGTCGCTCCACCCAGTCGGACAGAGAACCCCGGAATTAACGGGTCGAGAATCACTTTGATCATTTTCCGCTTGGCGAAATCAGGATCCCATTGTTCCTTTTCGGCTAGCGGGGCCTGCTGCCCCAGTGCGGAGTAGGTTATCTGGCTTCCGCGATCTTCAATGGTCTCTCCCCACACCTTCTCTACCTTGAAGCCGGCTTCGGCAATGGCCTTCTTGAAGCCGCCGATAATCTTCTCTTTTTCTTCCGCAGTGAAGTCTTCCGAATAAATCTTTTTCCAATCCCCGGAATACCGAAAAAACTTGGTCCCGCATGTAGGAAGGACGGA
>JBEPUJ010000113.1:0-2749 GCA_041691575.1 Terriglobales bacterium | reverse complement strand
GGTGACGGTGATGATAGGAGGGATGATGATAGTTATATTGAGAAGTGAAGCGTGCAGCGCCTGCATAGGGAGCGGAGAGAGAGGAGACATGGTGGAGTGTCTGTCAGCTGCTGAGCACACCTTGAAGTCCTTCATCTCTCTCGCTCCCAGCTTGTGCTGACGACTTCAACTGTTACACTGACAGCTTGCGCTGACTCGTGTGGAAGAGTGGAAGAGAGGTGGGTGGAAGTGTGTGTCTCAGTGTCTGCCCAACTCTCGCGCCACACCCTCCGTTTTCATTCTCTACATGACATACTCGCACACGCGCGCTGCCGGTACTGATATTCTACAACACTCCCACTCCGACGCGCGGGGTGCAGAGGTTATCGCACTACCTACCAGCGTAGACCCATGCCGCGGATGCAGCGGTTGTGCATGTCTCTGCCAAGGGGCTTGGTGAGCTGGTCCGCCACCATGTCCGCCGTGGGGGTATACACCAAGGCGATGGCTCCGCCAGTCACCTGCTCGCGCACGAAGTGATAGCGCATGTCGATGTGCTTACTTCTCTGGTGATGCTCGGGGTTCTTGGCCAGGGCGATGGCTCCTTGGCTGTCGCAATGGATGGTGGTGGGCGCCGAGGCAGTCAGCCCAAGGCCGCCGAGGAAAGCCCGCAGCCACACAGCGTCCTTGGCCGCCTGACATGCCGCCATGTACTCAGCCTCCACAGTCGACAGGGCGACGCTCTTCTGCCGCTGCGCCTGCCAAGTGACGGCTCCCCCTGCGATGGTGAACACCGTCCCGGACACAGAGCGACGGTCGTCGATGGAGCCTCCCCAGTCCGAGTCGCAGTGGCCGAGCACAGAGATGGAAGGGCCGCTGCTCCCACTGCTCCCACTGGCCTCATGGCCATACGTCAGCTGGAAGTCGATGCTGGCCTTCAGGTAGCGAAGCACTCGCTTCAGCGCGCCTACATGGCGCTGTCCCGGGTTGCTGTTGAAGCGAGTCAACAGGCCGATGGCGTAGGCGAGGTCGGGTCGTGTGCCCAGCATGGCGTACATGACAGCTCCCACTACAGAGGCGTATGTGTGCTTACCATCCACCAGGAGTGGCTGGGCAGGCTTCACCTCTGGGCAGTCGTGCTTCGACAGCTTGAGACCTGTGGGTAGGGGAGTGGGTGCGTTGTTGCAGCTGGACATGCCATAGCGCTCCAGCAGGCGGCGGATATAGCCCGACTGAGATAGAGAGAGGGTGCGTGTCCGTCGGTTGCGGGTGATCTGCAGGCCTAGCACGTACTTGGCCTCACCGAGATCCTTCATCTCGAAGCGCGCTGACAGGTCTTCTTTCAGCTGCTTCACCTCGGCGAGCGAACTGCCGATCAGCAGCAGGTCGTCTACGTACAGCACGATGTACAGCACCTCGGCGCCCTGATGGCGTACGTAGACGCAATGGTCGGAATCCAGCGCTGTGAAGTCCATGCGGATGAGTGCCGTGTTGATCTTCTCGAACCAGGCGCGGCCGGCCTGCTTGAGTCCATAGATCGACTTGCGCAGCTTGCAGACCAGATGCTCCTGGCCTGGGGCGATGAAGCCCTCGGGCTGCTGCATGTAGAGGTCGACGTCCAGGTCTCCATTGAGGAAAGCCGTCACAACGTCCATCTGGTGCACCTCGTAGTCCTGAGTAGCAGCCAAGGCGAGCAGCGTCCGTATGCTGGCGAACTTGGCCACAGGTGCGAACGTCTCCTTGTAGTCGAGGCCCTCCTTCTGCGAGTAGCCCTTGGCCACCAGTCGGGCCTTGTAGCGGTCGACGCTGCCGTCTGCGTTGCGCTTGATCGTCAGCACCCACTTGCAGCCGATGGGCGTTCGCCCGCTGGGCAGCTCGCAGAGCTCCCAGGTGACAGCCTTCCGCTGCGACTGATACTCCGCATTGAAGGCTGGTATCCACAAATGCGCATCGGGTCGGGTGCTGGCCTCAGCGTAAGTCGTAGGCTCATCTCCATCCAGCACTGTCGTAGACAGCGCCCACATCTGCTCCTCTGCTTGTTGGTGCTCTATGCAATGGATGGCGTACAGAGCTTGCTCTCGTTGACTGGTCAAGTTGAGCGCGGCAGGGTACGCCACATTCAATGGCAGTGTGTCAAGGAAGTCGTACCCGTCCTCGTCCGCGTCGTATTCGTCGTTGACTGCTCCGTCTCCGACGTCGAGATTGAAAATGTTGAGGTTGGCCGGTGGTGGTATGAGGGCAGGCAGGTCGTTGTCTCTCTCGTCGACGTCAGCATCGGGGAACAGATCTTCTACATCCTCCCCCTCGCCGATGCGACTCGATGCCAGGATGCCGTCGACGTCCACCAGCTGCTTCTCGAGGAAGGTCACGTCGCGGCTGATGACCACTCGCTTGCGCGCCGTCTTACTGACGGGGTTGTACAAACGCCAGGCCTTGGACTCGTTAGAGTAGCCAAGAAACACGCAGGGAAAGCCGCGTCCATCCAGCTTGCCCGTCCGTTTAGTGGCGTTATCGATGTGGACGTAGGCCAAGCAGCCGAACACACGCAGGTCCGCGATGGAAGGCTTGTGGCCGGTCCACACCTCGTAGGGGGTCCGTCCCTTCACAGCACGCGTCAGGCAGCGGTTGCGCACATACACAGCGTTGTAAGCTGCCTCCGCCCAGAAGGTGGCAGGCAGTCGGGCCCTATGCAACATACATCGCACTGCACCAAAGATGATGAGATTGAGTCGTTCAGCTACGCCGTTGTGCTCGGGTGTGTGCGGTGGTG
>JBEPUJ010000112.1:0-2800 GCA_041691575.1 Terriglobales bacterium | reverse complement strand
CAGCAACTCTGCAGGTGGCTGTTGCTGAGCCTCGATCGCTTGCCCACGAACGTCGTGCTGATGACCGACGGCCTCGTCGCCAACATGCTGGGGCTGCGCTTGCGCGGAGTGATGACGGCTGCGGGCAAATTGCAGTCGGAGGGGCTCATCAAGTACTACCGTGGACGCATCACCGTGCTCGACCGGCCGAGGTTGGAGAAGCGTGCCTGTGCCTGCTACCGGATCGTACGAAACGAGGAGCTCCGACTGCTTCCGCAGAAAAGCGGCAAGGCAAGCTGACGTGCGCGCCGCGCGATCTCCGCCTGTGCCGGTGGTGATTTCACCGAGGACAGGCGACGCAGGCGGTCGCGCAGTTGCGGCGCCACCCGTCGACGAACTGCTCGCGCTGAAGGCGGTGTCGCTGGTCCAGGCGCTCGAGCACAACGAAGACATTCGCAACAGGCTCGAACGATGGTCCGACGAGCTTTCCGCGATCAACGAGGTGATGGCGCGCGTCATCGCGCCACATGGGATGAAGAGCGAGCTCGAGTGTGCGATCGACCGGAGCGAAGCGCTGGAATCGAAAATCCAGGAAGCGGTCGATGACCTGACCGCCGTCAATGTGGGCTTGACGGCGGGCATCGCCGATGGCAAGCATATGACGCGGAAGCTGCTGAGCAGCGACACGCGAGGCAAGAAGATAAGGCAACTCGCATTTCACGATCCGCTGACGGGATTGCCCAACCGCGCGCTCTTCGACGACCGGTTGAAGCAAGCGTTGGCCCAAGCCGAGCGCCATGGCCGTGGCGCAGCGGTCATGTTCATCGATCTCGATGACTTCAAAGCGATCAACGACGCTAATGGCCATGACGCCGGGGACGGTGTGTTGCGGCAAGTAGCAAAACGACTGCGCGGTGCCGTGCGTGCCGAAGACACGGTGAGCCGCCGGGGTGGGGACGAATTCCTCTGTCTCCTCATGAATGGCAGCGATCCGCTCAGCATCGGCAGGCTCGCCCGAAAGATGATTCACCAGGTCTCGGCACCAATGGACGTTGGGAAGGGGCCGTTGAATATCACGCCGAGCATCGGCATCGCTATCTATCCCAATCACGGTATGACGGCCCTGGATCTCGTCATGCAGGCGGACGTCGCGATGTACCGCGCGAAACGGACGCGGCGGGGATTCGCGTTCGCAACGCGTACACAGGTGCAATAGGGGTGGCCGCGGTTGGCCCGCGTGCGTTCCGGACGGTACGACCGGGGCATACGACGGACCCGTGATCGGCCCTGCGGCGACCGGCGCGTGTACCTGGAGTTCGAGGTCCCGACATATTCGGAGCAAGCGCTGTGGCGGCGTGAGGCGCACGCGGCCCGATTTCCTGGCCGACAATCCCTTCTATACCAAAGCGCATTGCCTACTACGTAGGGCGACACTGCCGGTCGGCCACGATCAAGGGCATTGCCGACGAACTGAACCTGGACTGGGATATGTTCAGGACGTTGGAGCCGCAGTACATGGCGGCGCAATGGGCCAAGTCTGGTACGCCGGGACCGAAGGCGATTGGCATCGGCGAGATCTCAATTCGCGAGGGTCATGCCTACTGCTTCGCGGTTAGCGACCTGATCCGCGGAGCTCCGATCTGGTTCGGCGGCGTGGACCGCTCGGAAGCCGGCGTGGGCTGGTTCTACGACTGGCTGGGTTCGAGGAAAGCGACAGGTGTTCGCCTCGTGGTTATGGACCTATGGACGCCGTGACGGATACCAAGGGGCAACGCGCCGACCCCCAATGCCAATCCTGCCTGCTTCCAATGCGTCGCTACCTCCGTGACGTTCGATGAAATGCTACTTCCCGACCCGCCGGTGTGCCGACTTGGGTTGAGCGTCGACCTTGCACGATCCACACGTTTCGTTGATGACCGCATCAATCGTCGCCGCGAGAGCCAGTCAGCGCGCCCACAGAGCGTCACGCTCTCGTTGCAACACAAAATGCGAGTCTTGGAGTCGCGGATGCAGGCGGATACACTCGCTGCGCATTTCATCGGGGCCTTTGAAGATGGCATCGAACTCCTGCTTAAAAGCGTCGTCTGCTTTCATGGTCCACCCGCCCCGCCATCGTGTCCTCGTGGATTGGGAGTCTTTAAGCGAAATGTTCGACAGCAATCAGGCAGAAGATGTAGACCACGCTGCACGCGACCACGCCAAGCAGCGAGTACGCGATTATCCCCTCGAACTTGTCGCGGCGGGAGGGCTGCCATCGCATTTGCAGCAATGGCACGCGTGAGAAGCTGCGACGTGGACTCGTGGTCGGGGCTTGATCGCTCATCGCGTGATTTGAACATAGCACCAATCAATCGTCTGTACGCTGGCACACACAGCTTCGCAGCGTCCCTCAGCCCACCGAAATTGATTGTGGACGCTCGGCCGACGCGCTAGGCTCGACGCAATGTGCGGTCGCTCCGAACAGAGGTGGCTCGGTTAATTGAGAAATATTTTCGCGCTTCGTAAGCGAATTACCTGCGGTGACGACGCATCCGGCACACCACAATCGACCGTGATCGTCGGCAGCGACGGTACTGGCAACGCGGCGGTAACGTTATCGCACGAAGCGATACCGACGGAAACAATCCTCGGCGTCAAAGTTGGTGGTTTCATCCACCGGGTGCACGAGAGACACGGTGTGACCTTTCATCTGGCACGTCGCCCGCGTCAATCGACGCGGAGAGTGTAATCCTGGACAACGGCAAACGGCCAGGATGGATTTTCGGATTTGGAGTGAACTTGCAGCCTGTGCGCGGGACAAATGACGATGTCCGTGCAACGG
>JBEPUJ010000111.1:0-2803 GCA_041691575.1 Terriglobales bacterium | reverse complement strand
CTTGCCGGGACGCTCGACAGAATTCTGCTTCAGATCCGTCAAATCCAGAGTAGCGCACGATCCGACGACAGGACGCAAAGCCTTGCACGACCGCGCTGGCCGATGGTCGTATTTTCAACGCCCAAGGGCTGGACCGGACCAAAATTTGTCGATGGCCTCCCGGTGGAAGGTACCTGGCGCGCGCATCAGGTCCCGATCGCAGACATGACAAATCCCGAGCATCTCAAACAGCTCGAGGAATGGATGAAGAGCTACCGTGTGCATGAACTGTTCGACGAGAAAGGCAAGTTCCGCAACGAATTCGCGGCGCTGGCGCCGACCGGCCATCGTCGCATGGGTTCAAATCCGCACGCGAATGGTGGCGAATTGCTGGTTCCGCTGTCGATGCCTCACTTCCGGGATCATGCTATCGAAGTCAAATCGCCCGGAGCTATCAAGGCTGAAGCCACGCGCAATCTAGGAAGGTTTCTCCGGGATGTAATGAAGCTCAACCTCGACAAGAAGAATTTTCGTCTGTTCGGACCGGACGAGACGGCATCCAACAGGTTGGAAGCGGTCTACGAAGTTTCAGGCAAGGAGTGGATGGCCGAGGTCGAAGCGGTCGATATCGACCTCAGCGTCGATGGCCGGGTCATGGAAGTGCTTAGTGAGCACCTGTGTGAGGGCTGGCTGGAGGGATATCTCCTCACGGGACGCCATGGCCTGTTCTCGTGCTACGAGGCCTTCGTTCATGTCATCGACTCGATGTTCAATCAGCACGCAAAGTGGTTGAAGGTGACTCGAAAGATTCCGTGGCGTAAACCGATCGCATCACTGAATTACCTGCTCACCTCCCATGTCTGGCGACAGGACCACAATGGCTTTTCTCACCAGGATCCCGGATTTATCGATCATGTCGCGAACAAGAAATCCGAGATCGCGCGGATCTATCTGCCGCCGGATGCCAACTGCTTGCTGTCGGTCGCGGATCATTGTTTGCGCAGCCGCAATTACGTCAACCTGATCGTCGCCGGAAAGCAGGCTGAATGGCAGTGGCTGGACATCGATTCCGCCGTTCGTCATTGCACGGCCGGCGCAGGTATCTGGCAATGGGCCAGTAACGATGCCGGCGATCCCGACGTGGTGATGGCCTGCGCCGGGGACGTGCCGACGCTTGAGACGCTCGCCGCGGTATCGCATTTGCGTGTGGATTTCCCCGACATTCGGATTCGAGTCGTCAACGTCGTAGATTTGATGGTGCTGGAGCGTCAGTCCGAGCACCCTCATGGCATGGAACACCAGGATTTCGATGAGATGTTCACGGCAGACAAACCGGTGATCTTTGCTTTTCATGGCTATCCCGCCATGGTTCACAAGCTGACCTACGGTCGTCATAATCACGATAATTTTCATGTGCGCGGCTACATAGAGGAGGGTACCACCACAACCCCCTTTGACATGGTTGTGTTGAACAATCTCGACCGCTATCAGCTCGCGCTCGACGCGATCAGGCGAATCCCGCGGTTCAGCGCTCAGGTGGAGGAGGCGACCTCTCGCTACTGGACCGCCATGGAGCGCCACAAGCACTATATCAGCGAGCATGGCCAGGACATGCCGGAGGTTCGCGACTGGCGCTGGAACCCGCGGGCATGATCTCGGTGCCAGGTGACAAGGCTGGTGATCGAGCGGAACTAAAAGTGCTCGCGCTGAACAGCGGTTCGTCTTCGCTCAAGTTCGGCTTGTATCGCGTCGAACAGTCCCGCACCGAACTGCTCGTCTCCGGCGAGGCGGAGGGCATCGGAGAAGCGAAAGGCG
Source organism: Terriglobales bacterium (assembly GCA_041691575.1). Lineage (GTDB taxonomy): Bacteria > Acidobacteriota > Terriglobia > Terriglobales > Acidobacteriaceae > Edaphobacter. The sequence goes on along the minus strand of JBEPUJ010000111.1, from coordinate 1,009 downwards.
TGTTTCACGCAAAGGATTCGCAAGACAACTCCTTGCTTTCCGAACCAATATCAATTCCCGGCCCACGTGATGTTGTCGTCAGAGTCGCTAAACTTCTCGCCGACTCAAAAATGGCGACACCTGATGCTATCGGGCATCGAATTGTGCACGGCGGACCAAAGCTGCGGCAGCATTGCTTGATCGATGGCGCGGTATTGCAGCAGCTCGAAGCAGCCTCAGCTTTCGCACCGTTGCATACGCCGGCGGCCTTGTCGGTGATTCGCTTCGCCCAGCGGCATTTTCCTGGACTTCCGCAGGTGGCGTGCTTCGATACTACGTTCCACGCCAAAATGCCCGAGCGCGCGTGCGTACTTCCGCTCCCCAGGGAATTTCGAGCAGCCGGTATTCAGCGCTACGGTTTCCACGGCCTGTCCTGCGAATCGATCGTGCACCAGCTTGCGGAAACGCCTGATCGCCTGATCATTGCCCATCTCGGAAATGGCGCCAGCATCACCGCCGTCAAGGGCGGAATATCGGTCGATACCAGCATGGGTTTGACCCCAACCGGTGGCGTCATCATGGGCACGCGGAGCGGCGATCTCGATCCGGGTGTTCTGATCTATCTGGCGCGCGAAAGGAAGTTCGACGCGGCCATGCTCGAACAATTGGTCGATCATCGCTCCGGCCTGCTCGGCATTTCCGGCGTCGGAAGCGACATGCGGGTTCTGCAAGAAGCCGCTTCGTCAAATTCCGACGCAGGGCTTGCCATCGAGATGTTCTGCTATTCCGTGCGCAAGCAAATAGCGGCAATGATTGCTGCGCTGGGTGGACTGGACCTGCTCGTATTCACCGGCGGTATCGGTGAAAATGATGCGGAAGTCCGTGCCGCGATCTGCGGCGGCCTTGCCTGGGCCGGCGTCAGTCTCGGTGCTATGCAGGATTGTGTAGCGAACAGCGTCCCTGGCGATCTTCCATCCCGCTGCCGGGTTGATGTTCTCGCATCGCAGGAAGACGAACAGATCGCGCGCCA
>JBEPUJ010000110.1:0-2835 GCA_041691575.1 Terriglobales bacterium | reverse complement strand
ATGATATCAAGACCGGTATGAGCGACCCGGATGTGGGACTTGGCGCAGATAAACTCGCAAAGGGGGAATAGCCTCTCCCAGAGATTTTGAGCTTCAACCGCATCGCGGCGACGTGTAGCAGCATTGAAAAATTCCATAGCTTCGCGCGGAACAAAATTCGTGCACACAGGTGCCCATCCAGTTGCACCAGCGCTAAAGGCTTGAAGACTTGTCGATTCCCATCCTGCGATGAGTGTGACCGCATCGCCGACCAAGGCTCTGATTGCGGAAATCCGCGATAAGTCACCGGTGCTTTCCTTAATGCAATTGACGTTCTCGAGCTCGACAAGGCGCGCCAGAAATTCCGGCTTCATGTCAACACCGGTCGTCCAAGGATTATTGTAGACGCAGATAGGAATTTGAACTGACGTCGAGACCTTCTCGTAATGAACCATGACCTCGTCCGGAGTCAGCGGCCAGTACGAGACTGGAAGCACCATGATGCCATCGCATCCAGCGTCTTGCGCATTGCGCGAAAGGTCGATGCAGGCGGAGGTTGTTCTGGCGCCGGTTCCCGCCACTACCGAAATTCGGCCGGCTGCATGTTTTGCAGCCACTGCGGTCGCGCGCTTCATCTCATCGTCGCTGAAAGACCCATTGCCGCCGGTGCTGCCAAACACGCAGACCCCGTCAACCTTGTTCTCGATCTGAAAGTCGATTTCCTCGCACAACCGTTTCTCATCGATGACCTCACCATCCTCTCGGGTTGGTGTGGGCAAGAACGTAAAAACCCGTGACCAGAAGTTGTTTTTCTTCATGTTTGCGTCTCCCATTTTGATTTTGTCAGGCAAGCGGAAGTCGGCGATAGCGCGTTGGATCGTCAGAGCTCCGAAAATAATTGTAGGGGCCTTCACGAAGAAACCGTTCGTGACAACGTTTCAATCGGCCGGGCGAGAGCGTGACGCCAAGCCCGTAACCCTCGGGCACGTCCACTGTGTTGTTCTTTGGATTGAAGGGCCCCTCTTCGATCACGTCATCCGTTTGCCAGTGCAAAATGCATTGGCCCGGCTCGGTTATCGACGGCGTAGCCGCGATGAGATGGAGGTAAGCGGAAATTCCGATGCCCGTTTCGCCGCTAAAGCACCACCAACCAATTCCCATTTTCTCACATGCGGCAATAAATCGAGTTGCACGTGCGATGCCACCGAGCACTGCGAAGTTCGTAACAAAGAAGTCTGGTACGCCAAGCCGGACGGCCTTCTGCAAATCCACGGTGTGGGTCGAGAAGGATATCGAACTATGCTGTCGCAACTTTGCCATTGCTTCCAGGGAAGCCACCGGATCCTCGTAGCTTCGAACATTGTAAGGCTCGATCTCCGCCAGGATCCGCCGTGCAGTCGGCAAAGACCATGACATGTTTCCATCGAGCCGCAGGAGCGACTTCTCGCCGATCGCGCGGCGGATCGCTTTGACGGACTCGATTTCGAGACTTGGATCGCCGAGTTGTAGTTTGCCCTCAAACATCGTGGAGCCGTGCAGATCTTTCATGCGCGCGCAGTACTCAGCAATGTCTTCTGCGCTTCGCTCGCCCCCGATGTCAGCGCGAGATTGCCGGAATGCGAAATACTCAGCGAATGGGATCTGTTTCCGGAACGCCCCACCCAGCAGCATGTAAAGCGGCTGACGAAATGCCTTTCCCCGAATGTCCCACAAGCCGATCTCAATGCCGCCAAAGGCACGCAATACTGTGCTGTCCCCGGTGTTCGGCATTACCTGCAAATCTGGCACACAAGCCCGCTCACAACTCTGAATGTCGAGCGGATCCAAGCCGACCAGCGCCGGCGCGAGTTTCTCGTTGATGACCTGCGCACATTCCGGTGACGGTGCTTCTCCCAAGCCGGTCACCCCTTCGTCGGTCAGGACCTCCACGACGACCTTGGTATCGCCGGGATAGATTCCCACCGAGAAGAGGAAGGGAACCTCAAGAGGAATGTTGACCGGCGTTGCTCTCACCCCAGTTATCTTCATTTGCCGTCCTCAACTGCGACCCAAAAAGTCAATCACATATCAGGCTGTCTGACAAGCAGGCAGCAAGGCATTCCGAACATATTGCGGAAGTAGACGTGTTGGCCTAACCCTCAGCGAGAACATCACCTGGATGCGAAGATTGACCGCCCCCGCACCGAAAACACTGACTCCCGTCGCGAAATCGTCTCTGGTCGACGAAGTGATCTCCGCCATGCGCGGCATGCTGGGCGAGAAGGCCTGGACACCCGGCACTAAACTGCCTTCCGAGCAGGACCTGAGCCGCCAACTTGGGGTGGGACGATCTACCGTGCGCGAGGCACTGCGCGTTCTGGGTCATCTAGGGCTGGTCGAATCGCGAAGCGGACTTGGCACTTATGTCCTCGATCGCGGGATGCCTCAGAGGCATTTTCCCACGGCGCAAAGTCCGGCATCCTTGATCGAACTGTATGAGTTTCGTCGAATGATCGAGCTTCCCGCTGCACGCGCTGCGGCCGAGCGGCGCACCGTCACGCAGATGGCTCAGATCAAATCAGCGTGGCGTGATTGCGAACTTGCCGTCAAACGCAACAGCGCCGACGAGTTCGCGGAATTGGATTTCAAATTTCATTTTTCTATCGTCCAAGCAAGCCAGAACCAGTTTGCGATCGCGGCCTATGCCGGTATCGCTAATACCTTCGCGCGCAACGTCACTCTCATTCTTGGTCAAGGCCAGTTGCGCAGCATGCTGCATTTCCATGATGATCTCATCGACGCCATCGAGCGAGGCGATCCGAAAGCAGCCTTTCAGGAAGCCGAAGCCAATTTCGTCGAGACTGACGTCCGCCTGAA
>JBEPUJ010000109.1:0-2837 GCA_041691575.1 Terriglobales bacterium | reverse complement strand
CAGTGCTGCACTTTTACTCCGGCCACCCGCTGCTAAATCACTCCGGCGTTGACAGAACCCATCCCCGGGAATATTCCGGTGGCACTATCTGCGCGGCGATCTCGAAAAGTTCACGGGCGAGACGACGCCGCGCGATTTCAGCCCCTGTGGTGTCACCCTCGATCTACGAACTCCCGTCCTCGCGAAGCACCCGGAGCGATTCTACACTTGGCTTGAAGTGCTTTGCCCGAGTGTCTTCTGGTCCCGCTCTATGTAGGGAGCGGGCAACCTTTGGGGACGCTTTGGATAGTCTCGCCAACCGAAGGTCATTTCGACAGCGGTTACTCCCGGATCATGACCGAACTCGCGGCATTCGCTGGAATGGCGCTGCGGATGGTTCGTACGGAGGACAGGCTTCAGCAAGCGTTCGCAAAACAGGAACAGCTTACGGTCGAGCAGGAAACGCTGACCGGAGAAATGAGCCACCGCGTCCAGAACCTGTTCGCTATTTTTGGCGGAATGGTCCGGGTAAGTGCCCGAAGTGCTGCCACTCCGGTGGAGATGTCGGAAATTCTATCGGGCCGGTTGATCGCTCTCGCTGCGGCGCACGCGGTTGTACGCTGCATCGTCGATGACAAGGGAGTTACACGTCAGGGAGCCGAACTAGGCGAGCTCGTTCCGACGATCCTGCGGCCTTTCGAAAACGCAGATGCTTTGGGGGCCCGCCGGTTCAAGATCGAAGGACCGCGGGTCCGATTGGGCGACCGTGCCACTAACGGTTTTGCGCTATTCCTGCACGAATTCGCTACCAATGCTGCGAAGTACGGTGCGCTGAAGGCGGCTACGGGCTCTGTTCAGGTTAATTGGACGCACGAAGGCAGTTTCCTCGGCCTCACTTGGGACGAGCAAGGCGGCCCAGCCATCCATGGAGAACCAACGAAGCAAGGTTTTGGTAGCGCGTTGGCGACGAACACAGTCATCGGTCAGCTGGGTGGTACGCTCGAATACGATTGGCGCACAACCGGGCTCTTTCTCACCATATCAGTTCCGCTCGCGAAGCTTTCTGACTGAGCACGCCTCCCCGCGCGCTTCGCTTCTGATGATCTTTATCTGTAACTCAAACCTATCCTTCTGGACCGCCGGTGCGTACCGGCAGCATGTGTATTTCGTGTCTAACGTTAAATTTTCGATGCACCATCCGTATGAAGAAGCTCGTCGACAAATTCGGACAGACTTTCTCGGACGAAAGCCGTCTGCTTTTTCGTCAATTTATGCGTCTTCGTGTAAGCCGCCATAACGCGGTCAATAGCCTTCATAGACTTTACTTCGTTCATGTCCTCACATAAGGCGGTTCGCTTCGCGCTGTCTGAGCAATATTGCTCACAAGTCATCTTGAGTGGGTGCGACTTACTGTCAGATATCGGACATTATTTTTCCTTTTGCGGAACACCATCTGCGCAGCAACATTCACTCTAGCCTTGGCAGCAGCTAGGGCCTATTTTTGGAGAACCAAGCAATGTTTAAGGGAATACTCGGAATCGTCGCGGTGTCGGCTCTCCTTTCAATCGCTCCAGCTTCTGCGGCTGAAATGATGGATTGCACCAGTGCCAACATGACGAAAGCCAATGGCGAAATGGAAAAGATGCCAGCGGGCGAAAAGAAAACCATGGGCATGAAGGAAATGTCCATGGCGAAGGAAATGATGGAAAAGAAAGACATGAAAGGCTGCGAGACGCACATGAACAAGGCCATGGAAATGGGCATGTCGAAGTAAGCTTGCACTTTTGCTAACTGAGAGGCCGCCTCAGTTGGCGGCCTCTCTTCTCTAGCTCGGGTTTTATTTCGACAAGCTGTTCGTCGCGATCATAGATTTGCTAGACGTTCATGGCGAAACACGCACACGTTGTGCCGCTGGCCAACCCGATGGAATTGCCGGGCGACCGCAAGCTGCGCACGTGAGGGACCCCGCTGAATATGTGCTGGCGTTGCCGCAAAAAGTGCAGACCGAACGACCTTGGAAATTCGCGGCGAAATGCCCCAAGAACGCCTGTGCCTGTCGTAAATTAAATCCTGTTGGCTAGTCGAGAGAATCGGACGATCCTGGGTGCTCACGATTTGCTACGGCGGGCACGGCGACGCTTTCCGTTCGTCGAGCGCATTTTTGCCGACGGCGGCTATAAAGGTCCTAAAATGGCGAAGTGCGTCGCCGCGACGGGATGTTGGAAGATCGAGATCGTCAAGCGTTCCGATCTCCATCGCTTTGTTGTTCCGCTCAAACGCTGGATCGTCGAGCGGACCTTCGCCTGGATCAGTCGCAATCGTCGCCTGATGCGCGATTTCGAGCGCTACACCAGAACCGTCGCAGCCTTCGTCCGCCTCGCCATGATCCGCATCATGCTCAGACTGCTTGCTCGCTCAACTCCATGAGTTTGAATCCAATCTTCTTGGATCGGCTCTGAGGGATCGTTGTGTTCCTTGAGAGTCGGAGATCCAGCTTCATCAGCTATTGTGCTTTTGCAATTGTATTCATGCAAAGCGGCAATGAGAATTTCGGGGGTTAAAGAAACGCTTGCAAGATTGAGCCTTTTAACTTGGGCATTACCCGCATAACGCAAATTGAACCGGAGCAGCCCCTCGATTTGTTCAATTTTCTCGACCTTAAAATCACCTCCGTACTCGTGCCCCCCTGGTATTGGGGATCTGCAAACGAACGAGATTCGTCTCATCTGAGGTCATCGGCCTATCCATTTTGATAAGCAGCCAACGAGCTGTTGAGAACAGAATAGGCTTAAAGATTGCATCAGGTGCCGTCGCAGGGTTGGTAGGAATTAGGGTTGGCGTAGTCTCCGGGGTGATCA
>JBEPUJ010000108.1:0-2919 GCA_041691575.1 Terriglobales bacterium | reverse complement strand
TGGGGCAGCTTGAACCTGGAAGCACCATGTTGGGCTTGAGGATCATGCATTCCAGTTTCACCCGTTGCGTGTAAAGCTCGTTAAAGACGGCTCTTAGCACTTTCTCCGTTATCTCACTACAAGTCTGCAAGGTGTGAGTGCCCTCCATCAGCACTTCCGGCTCGACGACCGGCACAAGTCCGGCCTCCTGACACAGTGCAGCATAGCGAGCCAATGCATCGGCGTTGGCCTCGATGCATCCCGGTGTGGGGATGCCGTCGCCGATGGCAATAACCGCTCGCCACTTGGCGAAACGCGCCCCCATTTGCACATATTCAGCCAGACGCGCGCGCAGCCCATCCAGCCCTTCGGTGATCTTCTCGCCGGGGAACGCAGCCATCGGCTTCGCTCCGATGTCAACCTTGATGCCAGGAATGATTCCCACGTCTGCAAGTGCTTTGGCAAACGGAGTGCCGTCGTTCTTCCGTTGCCGAATGGTCTCGTCATAGAGGATAGCGCCGCTGATCGACTCGCCGAGATCTTGCGTGTTTACTATCAACTCCCGGTATTCACGCCGAGTCTCGGCAGTCTGCGGGATCCCCCACTTGGCAAATCGTTTGTTACAGGTTCCAGTGCTTTCATCGATTGCCAGCAGTCCCTTGCTATTTGCGACCATTGTCTTCGCGGTTGCTTCCAGAGCCTGCGTGTTCATTTGGCAACGCTCCACTTCCAGTTCCGGATCTCCGGCATATCCTGGCCATGAGCGTCAATGTAGTGCTTGTGTTCGATGAGCTTGTTCTGCATCTGTTGCTTCAGGTAGTCGCCCTTGGAACCCAGGTTCGGTACGCGATCCACAACATCCTGCACAAGATGGTAGCGGTCCAGGTCGTTCTGTACCCTCATGTCAAAGGGGGTCGTGATGGTGCCCTCTTCTTTATATCCGCGGACATGCAGATTGCGGTTTGTCCGGGCGTAGGTCAGCCGATGAATGAGCCATGGATAACCATGGAAGCCAAAGATGATGTGTTTGTCTTTCGTAAACAGGGAGTCGTAGTCCTTTTCGGTCAAGCCGTGCGGGTGTTCCGTGCTGGGCTGTAGCTTCATGAGGTCGACGACATTGACCACGCGAATTTTCAGATCGGGCAGATGCTCCCGAAGGATGGAGACGGCCGCGAGGATCTCTAGTGTAGGCGTGTCTCCGCAGCAGGCCATCACCACATCCGGCTCGCTGTCCTGGTCGTTGCTGGCCCATTGCCAGATGCCGACTCCTTCCGTGCAATGCACGACCGCCTCATCCATGGTCAGCCATTGAGGAAGCGCGTGCTTTCCTGCAACCACCACGTTGACGTAATTTCTGCTCCGCAGGCAATGATCGAAGACGGACAAAAGACAGTTGGCATCGGCTGGAAGGTAACAGCGCACGATATCGGCCTTTTTATTAATTACATGATCCAGAAAGCCGGGATCCTGATGCGTAAACCCGTTGTGGTCCTGCTGCCAGACGTGGGAGGCAAGCAGATAGTTCAGCGAAGAGATATCGCGCCGCCACGGCAGTTCCCGACATACTTTGAGCCACTTGGCGTGCTGGCTGAACATCGAATCGATGATCCGAATAAAGGCTTCATAGCTGTTGAAGAGTCCGTGCCTACCGGTCAGCAGGTAACCTTCTAACCAGCCTTCGCACTGGTTTTCGCTCAGCATCGAGTCGAGCACGCGGCCCTCCGGCGCGAGAAACTCGTCGTTGCCAAATTCACGTGCATCCCATTGACGATTCGTCACCTCGAAGACCGCTTGCAGGAGATTCGAGACTGTCTCATCGGGACCGAAGACACGGAAATTACGCTTGTCCTGATTCAGTTTGGCAACATCGCGCAAGAACGAGCCAAGGATTAACGTATCCTCGATCTGCACCGCGCCCGGGGAGGTCACGGTTACCGCATGATCGTGAAAGTCCGGCATGTGCAGATCGTGCAGAAGAATGCCGCCATTAGCATGTGGATTGGCACCCATCCGGCGCGTACCCTTTGGCGCCAGTTCGGCCAATTCCGCGATGAGCTGTCCCTTTTCATCAAAGAGTTCCTCGGGCTTGTAGCTCTTCATCCACTCCTCGAGGAGTTTGACGTGATCGGGATGCTGGGGATCGACAAGAAGGGGTACCTGGTGGGCTCGAAAAGTTCCCTCGATTTGCAAACCGTCGACGAACTTTGGGCCAGTCCAGCCTTTGGGCGATTTGAGGACGATCACTGGCCAACGCGGCCGAGTTATATCGTTGATGCTTCGTGCATTTGCTTGGAACCGTTTGATATCCTCGATCGCCTTGTCGATGGTCGCGGCCATCAGTTCATGCATCTTTTCCGGCTCATCGCCTTCCACAAAGTAAGGCGTCCAGCCGCAGCCCTTCAGGAACTGCTCCAGCTCCTCATGCTCGACGCGCGCCAGGACGGTTGGATTGCTGATCTTGTAGCCATTGAGGTGGAGGATCGGGAGCACCGCTCCGTCGGTCTTTGGATCAAGAAACTTGTTGGACTGCCAGGAGGTCGCGAGTGAAGCTGTTTCCGCTTCGCCGTCGCCGATTACGCAGGCGACGATCAGGTCGGGATTGTCGAACGCTGCGCCAAAGGCATGGCTGAGCGAGTAGCCCAGCTCGCCACCTTCGTGGATCGAGCCGGGAGTCGTTGGTGCGACATGGCTGGAGATGCCGCCGGGAAAGGAGAACTGCTTGAAAAGCTCCTTCAGGCCGGCTTCGTCCTGGGTGACGTTCGGATAGACCTCAGTCCATGTGCCTTCGAGATAGACGTTGCCCACGATGGCAGGGCCGCCGTGGCCGGGACCTGCGATGTAGAACATGTTCAAGTCATACTTGTTGATGACCCGGTTCAGGTGCACATAGATGAAGTTCTGACCTGGGGTCGTGCCCCAGTGGGAGACGACCAGCGGCTT
>JBEPUJ010000107.1:0-2968 GCA_041691575.1 Terriglobales bacterium | reverse complement strand
CGGGGGTGGTGTGTGGTGTAAGTTATCGGCCTATTAGTACCGGTCAGCTTCACGAGTCGTTAGTCCTCGCTTCCACATCCGGCCTATCAACCCAGTGGTCTGGCTGGGGGCCTCTCACACACAAGGTGTATGGAAATCTCATCTCGAAGCGAGCTTCCCGCTTAGATGCTTTCAGCGGTTATCCCATCCGAACGTAGCTAATCAGCGGTGCACTTGGCAGTACAACTGACACACCAGAGGTTCGTCCGTCCCGGTCCTCTCGTACTAAGGACAGCCCTTCTCAAATTTCCTGCGCGCGCAGCGGATAGGGACCGAACTGTCTCACGACGTTCTAAACCCAGCTCGCGTACCGCTTTAATGGGCGAACAGCCCAACCCTTGGGACCTACTCCAGCCCCAGGATGCGACGAGCCGACATCGAGGTGCCAAACCATGCCGTCGATATGGACTCTTGGGCAAGATCAGCCTGTTATCCCCGAGGTACCTTTTATCCGTTGAGCGACGGCCATTCCACAATGTACCGCCGGATCACTAGTCCCGACTTTCGTCCCTGCTCGAGATGTCTCTCTCACAGTCAAGCTCCCTTGTGCACTTACACTCGACACCTGATTGCCAACCAGGCTGAGGGAACCTTTGGGCGCCTCCGTTACTTTTTAGGAGGCAACCGCCCCAGTTAAACTACCCATCAGGCACTGTCCCTGACCCGGATTACGGGCCGAAGTTAGATGTCCAAAGTGACCAGAGTGGTATTTCAACGATGACTCCACCCGAACTGGCGTCCGGGCTTCAACGTCTCCCACCTATCCTACACAAGCCACTCCGAACACCAATACCAAACTATAGTAAAGGTCTCGGGGTCTTTCCGTCCTGCTGCGCGTAACGAGCATCTTTACTCGTACTGCAATTTCGCCGAGTTTATGGTTGAGACAGCGGGGAAGTCGTTACTCCATTCGTGCAGGTCGGAACTTACCCGACAAGGAATTTCGCTACCTTAGGATGGTTATAGTTACCACCGCCGTTTACTGGGGCTTAAATTCTCAGCTTCGCCTTGCGGCTAACCGGTCCTCTTAACCTTCCAGCACCGGGCAGGCGTCAGTCCGTATACATCGTCTTGCGACTTCGCACGGACCTGTGTTTTTAGTAAACAGTCGCTTCCCCCTGGTCTCTGCGGCCCCTGCACGCTCCGGACAGCTTGTGTCCATCACGCTGGGGGCCCCCCTTCTCCCGAAGTTACGGGGGCATTTTGCCGAGTTCCTTAACCATAATTCTCTCGATCGCCTTAGTATTCTCTACCTGATCACCTGTGTCGGTTTGGGGTACGGGCGGCTAAAACCTCGCGTCGATGCTTTTCTCGGCAGCATAGGATCACCGGATCCCCCCTTGCGGGAGTCCCGTCGGGTCTCAGGCATCATGAACGGCGGATTTGCCTACCGTTCGCCCTACATCCTTAGACCGGGGCAACCATCGCCCGGCCCGGCTACCTTCCTGCGTCACACCTGTTAATACGCTTGCCTCCCAGGATCAGGTCCCGCGCTCCACCAAAACCCTTCACCCACAAGGGGTGTCGGGCAGGTCTCGGGCGGTTAGTGTCCCCTGTTCAGCATGGGCGGTTTTTCGCCGGTACGGGAATATCAACCCGTTGTCCATCGACTACGCCTGTCGGCCTCGCCTTAGGTCCCGACTTACCCAGGGCAGATTAGCTTGACCCTGGAACCCTTGATCATTCGGCGGACGGGTTTCTCACCCGTCTTTCGCTACTCATGCCTGCATTCTCACTCGTGTAGGCTCCACCGCTGGTTTACACCGCGACTTCACTGCCCACACGACGCTCCCCTACCACTCCAGACGCCTGAACCACAAGGGCTTGGCTAATATCTGAAATCCACAACTTCGGCGGTGTACTTGAGCCCCGCTACATTGTCGGCGCGGAATCACTTGACCAGTGAGCTATTACGCACTCTTTAAAGGGTGGCTGCTTCTAAGCCAACCTCCTGGTTGTCTGTGCGACTCCACATCCTTTCCCACTTAGCACACGCTTGGGGACCTTAGCTGGTGGTCTGGGCTGTTTCCCTCTCGACTACGGAGCTTATCCCCCGCAGTCTCACTGCCACGCTCTCACTTACCGGCATTCGGAGTTTGGCTGACGTCAGTAACCTTGTAGGGCCCATTAGCCATCCAGTAGCTCTACCTCCGGCAAGAAACACGCAACGCTGCACCTAAATGCATTTCGGGGAGAACCAGCTATCACGAAGTTTGATTGGCCTTTCACCCCTACCCACAGCTCATCCCCTCCATTTTCAACTGAAGTGGGTTCGGTCCTCCACGACGTCTTACCGTCGCTTCAACCTGGCCATGGGTAGATCACTTCGCTTCGGGTCTAGATCACGCCACTGCAACGCCCTGTTCAGACTCGCTTTCGCTACGGCTTCCCCACACGGGTTAACCTCGCGACGTAACACTAACTCGCAGGCTCATTCTTCAAAAGGCACGCCGTCACCACAACACAGCAAGCTGCGATGGCTCCGACGGATTGTAAGCACACGGTTTCAGGTACTGTTTCACTCCCCTCCCGGGGTACTTTTCACCTTTCCCTCACGGTACTTGTCCGCTATCGGTCATTAGGGAGTATTTAGGCTTATCAGGTGGTCCTGACAGATTCACACGGGATTTCTCGGGCCCCGTGCTACTTGGGATACTTCCCCGGGCGGTACACAACATTTCGGTTACGGGGCTCACACCCTCTCTGGCCGGCCTTTCAAGACCGTTCACCTATGCCTGCACATCACACCCCACTGTCCCGGCAGAGACAGAACGGAAAGTCCCACAACCCCGACCATGCAACGCCCGCCGGCTATCACACATGGAACGGTTTAGCCTGATCCGCGTTCGCTCGCCACTACTGACGGAATCACTGTTGTTTTCTCTTCCTGCGGGTACTGAGATGTTTCACTTCCCCGCGTTCCCCCCAC
>JBEPUJ010000106.1:0-2983 GCA_041691575.1 Terriglobales bacterium | reverse complement strand
ACGCTTCCCAAGCTTTTGCCGAAGACTGAGACGAAGCTTGCGCAATTGCCAATGCCGCTTGCCCCCATTTGAGCTGATCGGACGGCGCCGTGTCGACGAACGCGAGCATATGGAGGGCATCAATCGCCAAGTAGTCAAGTTGTCCACTCCTGGCGGTCTCAAAGGCCTGCGTGTAGGCTTTGCGTGCGCGCTCTTTCGCAGCAAGAGTCTGCGATTCCGCCGGATGAGTAGCGGAAGAATAGGTTCTCCCGAGTTCAAGCCAATACCGCGTACGAGCCTCTACACCCGCGATCTGAACCTGCGGCTCAAGACCCTTCAGGATTTCCTGGCCTTTGGCAAAATCTCTCCGAATGCCGTACGACCGCGCAATTTGAGTTTGCAGAATGTCCACGTCGTCACCGGTCGCAGTGACGAGAGCGGCACGAAAGCGCTGCTCGCTTTGAACCGGATCATCGAAGTCCCAGAGGGGCGTAAGGTCAATAGCCATTACCGAGGTAGTGGTGATGACGAGGCAAGCAGCCAAGGGTAGCGGACTAAACACGCGGTATGGCGACGCCAAACGTATCAAGGCAACCGGCGACCCGCGGCGCCGGCGAAGCAACGCCCACGGGGCCTCCGTGTGACCGCCGCGTTAGGCGGCAAACGCATCAGTGCGCAACTAGTTGCCAGGCAAATATGGCTTGCGCGACAAAGCCACCCGCGAACGCCAGCGTGCGCACCCAAGGTAACGCGAACGTGTAGGCTAAGACGTGCACTAGTCGTGCCCAGAAATACAGCGACGCGGCGAACACGGTCGAGGTGTTACTGAGCCCGATGGCATTGGCTACCAGAACCAATGTTGCAAAGATTGCCAAGTTTTCAATGGCATTTGCATGCGCAGACTTCAAGCGCCTGGCCCACGGCGACTGCGGCTTTGGCGTTTCGGGATACCCAACGGTATCGATCAGCCCCCAGACCGCAATCCGGTCCAGGACGTAGGGGATCCAGAGTATGCCGGTCAGAATGGTGGCGGAAACCAGATTCATCAGCTCAGGCTTCATCGATCTCTCCTTTGCAAAAGTTGACGGCTGCGGTGTGGTTGCATCCTAACAATACAAGGTAACCGGCAAGATCGCAGCCGCGACGAAAAATTCATACATGATTGCTGCGATTCAAGTGGTCCTCACCGCGTGTTTTTGGCGGCCAACGAAATAAGGTAGCCGGCGCGCCGCCCCAGTTGCTCGCCAGGTTGCTCGCCGAGTTGCAGACATGAACCGGCGCGTTCGTGTTGACCGACGGGCTAGGCGTTGAGTCGTTGCTCTTCATATGCGGTGCAGAGCATGACGCGCCAACCATTCTGGGCAAGACGCAGGTTATACGTCGTGTGGAAGCACCACGGCTCAGCATCTGCTTCACGCTCAATGGTCCAGGCAACATCAGCCACGACGAACTCGCGACCCTGAGCAAAATACTGACTTGGCTCAAATGTGGCCTGCTTGTATCCATTTGCCCGATACAGATCGCATAGCGCGATCATGTTCTTGGCGATAGGCTCCCGAGATTCCCAGGTGGTGAAGCCGCGATCGCTGACAATGCCAGAGGGGATGCAATAGAGATCCGCGATGGCTTCGCCGTCAAGGCGGTTGAAGGCCTCACGATATTGCTCGAAGAAGTGGGCTACGTCGCGTGGCATCGGTCAACGCCTAGCGACTAAGTTAACCGGCGTGACGAAGAACGACGGCGAGGCACGGCGCCGAGGAGCGTCCGTGTTGAGCGGGCGTTAGGCTCCGGTCTGGCTTTGCTCGATGACATCTTCATTTCGCCGGCGCCGAGACTCTGGCAAAGAACTCGTAAATGGCCTTGTCGCCCATGTTTCGCGCATCAGCTAGCTCACCGGCTCGCGTGGCGTACATCACCTTGCCTTCCGCCGACAGCACCGCGACCGCGGGGATGCCACTCTTCAAAGGCACTCCATACGCCTCGGCGATGTCGACATTGCGGTCAAAACGCCCTACGTTGACCTTTACAACCTTGAAGTTTTTATGGATGAGTGGCGCGCTGGCTCCCGTCTTGAACGCGAGATCCAGAACTTTGCAGTCCCCGCACCAGTTGGCACCGAACACGACAAGTACCGGAACCATTGCCTTCGATGCTTCTTCTAGGCTAGCGCGGATATCGGCCTTCGCGTCCGCGGCTTCGTCGTAGGGCAGCGAAGCGGCGTGAGTTGCCGCAGCGGCAAGAAATAGCGCTGTCGCAATGATGAATCGCATAGTGATGTACCTCCTCTTGGTTCCTGACGTCTGCCATGAGAGGCGGTGCCCGGCTTGCCGGGCGACATTCCCTCGATGGAAGGGTTAGGCCGCACGTGCGACCTACGCTCTTTGCGCTGACGTGATGAGCCGTAGCCCCAGACCTACCATGACCAAGCCCGCCGCTCGATCGACCCAAGCTTTGCAACTCAAGTAGACCCGACGGGGAGCAGGCGAAGACAGAACGAGCGCCACGATGGAATACCAACCCGCCTCCACAGCGAACACTACGCAGAGCAGGGCAAGGGCGAACGGCACCGAGAATGTGTTGGGTAAGAAGGCCGCAAAGACGCTGGCGTAGACGATCGCAGTTTTGGGATTGCTCACCTGCGTGGTGAGCCCAAGCAACAGCGAACCGTAGACGGAGGTGTGCTTGCTTCCATCGATGCTGTCGATGTGGAGTGCCTGCTTGGCGCCGGAGAAGATGCGATAGCCGAGGTAGCAGAGGTATAGCCCGCCGAGCACTTTGAGAGCGGAGTAAAGGGCCGGCACTGCGACGAGGACTGCCTGTAGGCCGAGAAGTGCAGCCAGAGCAAAGATGACGCCTCCGAACCCCATGCCAATTGAGGCTGCAATACCTCTCGCGCGCGAAGTTGAGATTGCAACTCTCGCCACCATGACGAAGCTAGGCCCTGGACTAACGACGCCTATGGCCAACGCCCCGACGATGCCTGCGAGTGAGACGAGTTCTGTTT
>JBEPUJ010000105.1:0-3015 GCA_041691575.1 Terriglobales bacterium | reverse complement strand
TGGACTGCTACCGGTTCGGTGGACAAATCCAAGTCTCAAGCCGCGGCGAATTCGAACGCCACGGGACTAACGCCGCAAAGATAGCCGATGTGGTCGAAGATGTCGGCTTGGCCAGATCGCGGGTTTTTAGACGCGTTTGCGGATGCGCTCCTTTTTAAGCTGCTGAAGAAGGACTCAGCGGCGGCGTTGTCCCAGCAGAAAAGGCGTCGGAAGTCGTCGCTGCTGTGTTGACTGCCCTACTCCGAGTGGACAACCATCCGCCTGTCGGGAATCCTGCGCCACACCGCCATGTGCAGGGTACTCAGAGCGAGTTCTCGGGAGAACTTCATCGACTAACCCACGACTTTGCGGGCATAGAGGTCAACCACCACCGCCATGTGCAGCCAGCCCTGCCATGTTCGGATACAGGCGATGTCGGTCACCCAGACCGTGGTTGCATCGACGGTGAACGCGCGCTGCAGATGATTAGGCGCAATGATAGAAGGGCAACCTGCATCGCGCGCGGCGCCTTATAGCCACGTAGAGCCTTGACGCATGAGGCGCTTGACACGGTGCAGACCACAGCTTTCGCCAGCTTCCCGCAAAATCGCCGAACACGGGCCGGGCTCCTGTTATCCGCGGCTTTTACGCGGTGAGCCGCGGGTCTATCGTGGCCGTTTGATTTTTAGCTTGGGCCTTTTCGGATTCGTAGTTCGTACTGTACGTGCGGTGTAATAACTTCGCTCCGGTGGCAGCTTCCACGTGCTGGACGGGGCCGATCGAAAAGCTGCCGTTGTGTCTTGCCCGCCAATCGCTAAACGGCTAAATCAACGTGACATCCTGAAGTACTCGCGAAACATATCAGTTCAGGCTGCGACGCAGTGAGAGGCCGTACAAGAAGATAATGTTGCCAATGCCATGATGCGCATTCTTTTGACGGGCACTTCAGGACAAATCGGCGGTGCTTTGCTTCCGCTTCTTCAGACGCGTGGCATTCTTTTGACTCCAAGCAGGTCTGACCTCGATCTGTCAAAGCCGCAAAAAATCGCGTCTATCTTGGATGATTTGGCTCCAGACCTTATTGTCAATCCCGCAGCTTATACAGCCGTGGATCGAGCAGAGGATGAACCAGCGCTAGCGACGCTGATTAATGCCGAGGCACCCGCCGCAATCGCCCGCTGGGCCGCCGGCCAGCGCGTACCGCTCGTCCACTTCTCGACCGACTACGTGTTCGACGGCATCGGCGACCTTGCTTGGCGCGAGGAAGACCCCACGCGTCCACTTTCAGTTTACGGCCGTAGCAAGCTAGCCGGCGAGGAGGCCGTACGTCGAGCAGGCGGCCCGCATCTGGTAATCCGAACCGCGTGGGTGTACGCGGCCAACGGCGCAAACTTTATGCGGACCATTATTCGCCTGGCGCGCGAGCGCGAATTGTTGCGGGTTGTTGCGGATCAGCAAGGCACGCCGACTTCGGCACAAACGATCTCAGCGGCAACATTACAAGTCATCGATCAAGGCATCGCAGATCTGTCTGCCAATTTCGGGCGTGCCGGTGGCCTCGTCCACATCACTAATTCAGGCTCGACAAATTGGCATGCCTTCGCTTGTGCCATCGTAAACGGTTTACGAACGCGAGGCATGACACTAAAAACAACCGAGATCGTGCCGATCACGACGCCGGACTACCCGACTAAGGCGATCCGGCCCGCAAATTCGCGACTAGACCTGAGCCGGCTGGCGTCTGCCTACGGCATTTTGCCGCCAACCTGGGAAGCGGCCCTTGATTTAGAACTCGACATGTTCCTGGCTTAGGTAAGTCCCCAACGAGCTGCAGCTCGCCAAATTTTCGCGACTAATCCAACACGCGACAAAGGTCGTCCGTGACGATAAATGTGTTTCATAGCGCTAATAAAGCAAACGCTGGAATTCGCCTGTGCGGCAGCGCGGTCAGGTACTTATGCCACTCTTCATAAGCGTCACGTTGATGAAGCAACGGTACCTTTAAACACGACCGTTCGTACGAGACGTAGATGGATCTGAATAGGTCAGAATAAGATAATTTGGGGTGTAGCCGCCGGGGTCAATCGATGACTTACCTTCTGCCGCGCGTGTTGTTAATTTTGATACTTGGCGGCCTCATCACTACCTCCGATGACGCCCGAGCGAAGTGCACCTGTCAGTGTGTCAATGGGCACGTGCGGTCGATCTGCACCAGCCCTGGAGATATGATGCCGGCAGTCTGCCCCATGGTCGCCTGTGCGATGACCGGCCCAATGCTGCTGCCGGTACAACCCCCGGGTTTGCCGCCGCCACCAACCTCGGTGTGCTCGCAGCAGCGAGGACACCGTATCTGCCGCTGATGCACTGCACCCGGCGCGCTTCAGCTTTCGTAAACCGTCGCTCCGCCGGTCTGGCTCATCATTCCGCCACCCTCAGCTTAATCCACGGAAGCTTAATCTAATTTTGTTTTATGGAGAAGCCGCACCGCCGCGCGGCCGAATAGCCGGATGCCGCCTCTTCACCTACCCCAGGAGTGCGCGCTTTCGGCTATTTGCAAGCGCACTCGGGATCAGTTCACGGTCTCGGGAGAGTTATTCGTGGAGCCTGAGTTGGGCAGCCAAGCTACATCTCGGTCCGCGGGCATTCACATGGTTTATCATTCCGAATTTTTGCAGAGGTCCGATTGATCTTCTCGCTGCCCCGGACGATTATCGAAAACGTGCTTTGCGCGCTGCTCCGGGCTCAAAATAACTTGGCTTGTGACGTTGTGTGCCAGCCTGGGTATTCCGTTGTCATGCAATAGATCTATTTTCTTAGCTCATCCTGAGATGAGCATAAGCGAACTTTAGGGGGCGCAAATGCGCTAGCTTCCGTCCGATCCGTCCCCTGTCCGACGCAATTGCCAATGTTTCCGACGCCATGGCTGCCCGAGAGTCCGGCCAGGTCATCTCTAAGGTCGATGAAATAAGGGATGTGATCCTCAATCCCTCAAAATGAATTGCATGCTCAGACGATTATGGATTTCATCGGCGCGTC
>JBEPUJ010000104.1:0-3107 GCA_041691575.1 Terriglobales bacterium | reverse complement strand
GGTGGAGATCGCGCACTCCATCTGACCGGCGGCGATGATGCGGAGCAGCTCCCAGAGCTGGTTCGACTTGAGCGCAGTGGTTACCAGGCCTGTCGAAGTGGTGAGGCCGCGGGCGACGCCCTCGGTGTTGAAGCGAACCCGTCTGATGTCAGGCATTTCCACTCCTATCGTGGATTAGATGGCAGGAGTGGCAGCGCGGCGTGTAGTCCGCCGGATCAGTGCTGTACCCCTTGGGGTGTTTGTATGACCAGTGGTGTGCCTGCTCGGGGCAGTCGACGACAGCCCTCACTCGCCCTCAATCCGATCAATCAAACCGAGCTTGAGCGCATCGAATGCAGAGAGGTTGACGTCTTTCCGACGCCACATGGATTTGAGCCTGGGGATCGTGAGTTCCGACCGTTCGCACAAGATCTCTTCCAGGTTTCGCTGGAGCTGTTTCGTGAATCGAATGTTGTCCTCGTTGTCGGTCAGGGATCCCTGGACGACTGAGGAGACCTCGTGGATGCTGAGGTAGGCCCGCTTGGTCAGGACCCGCTCGTCAGCGCACTGCAGGATGACCCCGGCCATGGAGGCGGCGATCCCTGTGGCGATGATGGTGGTCTTGTGCCCGCGGGAGGACAGCAGCTTGAGGTAGTCGCAGAAGGCGAGACCGTCGATGACGTTGCCTCCGGCGGAGTTCAGCAGGATCTTCACCGGGGCGCCGGGGTTTGCCCGGCAGTATTCCTCGATGTCGATCATGACGCTGTGGACTCGGGTCTCGTGGACCGACCCGACGAAGTGGAAGAACCCGTTGTGGCGGGCGTCCTTCTCTACCTTGGCCGCACCACGCTCCAGCTCGGCGATCTCCAGCTCCAGCTTGCGGGCCTCCAGCGTTTCGATCATGTCGGCGGCGCCCTGGGCGGCGGCTACCGCCAGCTCCTTGGTGTCGTAGCCCGTGCTCAGTTCGTTTTTCACTTCCGCTCCTCACATTTGGAGCACACGCAGTTGGGCCCGTGGCCGCCTTGCCATGGCTTCCGGATCCCAGCATTGGTGCCGTTCTGGGTGGACGTACTGAGCATCAGGCCCTCCTTTCGGGCACGGCTCGCATGGAGGCGCAAGTAGAAGAAAGCCCCACCCTGCGCCACGATGGGGAGTTTTCTTGGACGCGCTCTCTCTGACGGCCCATACGGGTGAAGCCCCGGCCCGGAGTGGCGTCCAATGTTTGGCTCAACCAAGCCAGTTCCCCCCTTTGTTCTGTCTGCAGAAGGGGAAAACAACGGCAAGGGAGCAAGAATGAGTCAGAATCTGGTGAGACTGTCGATCGCTGCAGAAGAACGCGCGATCAAGTACGGAGGCCCGCGCCCGTACGAGCGGGACGAGCTGATGCACCTCCCGATGATCCTCGTCGGTGGGGTGCCAGTCTTCGACGCGCTGCGGATGCGGCCCGACCAAGTGGAGGATGCAGAGGCCCGGCTGAACGTACTGGCTGGGAACGTCCGATCGGTCGGTCTACGCCAGAAGGTGGCGGAGTTCGTCGAGGCGTTTGGAGTCCACGGACTCCGCCTCCAGGACATCGGGGACGCGACCGACGGGGACCACCGCTTGGTGAGGAAGTACCTCGGGGAGATGGTCGATGCCGGGAGAGTCCGGGTCAAAGAGGAGCAGACACGAGGATCCGCCAAGGCGTCCGCCCGCAAACGGTACTTCTGGATCGACGGGGAGCTGGACTACGAAGAGGCGACCATCGGGGACGGCGACGGCCCGGGCGCCCTCAGAGTCCAAACGGACAATCGAGGCGTCGGGGTTGACGACGCCGGGATCATCCACCACGGGACCAGCAGCGGCTACCTGCAGTGCTGCCGCTGCGTGTGGTGCCGAGAGTCTGCGATGGCCGCCCTACAGGCTGAGGACGTAAGCGCGGCCCGCAGAGCGGGCGGCTCTGGCTTCTCAGAGGGGTTGCAGTGGACCACTCTCCGCCGCGTCGCCGGGGAAAGAGAGTTTGAGCGGGCGCTGGCCCGAGGGGAGGCGATGAAGCATGGCGACCAATGACCGCAACCGGTCCGCGTCCGCGTTAGACGCCTGGGCGAAGATGGTGATGCAGCAGATGGCGGTGCAGCAGATGGTCGCGCGGGGGCAGCGGTCGGCCGGGTCCCGGGCCGCCCGCTCCGCAACCTATGGCTATGGCTATGGAGTCCCTGGGCCGTTCTCTGAGGCGGTGCGGAAGCTGGCGAAGGGGATCTCGGCGGAGTCGGAGCACGACGTCTACATCAGCACCCGCTACGACACGATGATGGACTGCTATATCTTCACCGCCGGCTGCACGAAGTGCCGGCACAACTGGGAGCACGCAATCACCGCGAAGAGAATCCGGGAGGCGACGCCGGACGAAGTCGTTAGGGAGCTGATTCCCTGGGGAGCGGAGATCATGGAGACCACCTGCGAGACTCTAGAGAAGTCCCAGCGGCTGGCGGAGTACATCACCAACCGGCTTCGCGCAGCAGGGAGGGACGGGCTGCCCTACGCGCAGCTGTGCCACGAGATTATAGTGGACGAGCTCGCGCCGGGTGGGGACGTCGATCGGATCCTGCGGAAGATGAAGATGGACTTCGACTGGTCGGTGGAGCCGACGTCGGAAGGATGGCTGCTGCCGGTGCTGAGGCTGCCAGAAGGGCACCCTTTACGGTCCTGGTGACTGTGGAGGGGGCTGCTGGAGGGCGGAGGCGCCGTTCCTTGCCGTGCGGCGTGTGGGACGAGGGAAGGGACTCTCGAAAGAGGGTCCCTTTCTTGTTCTTCACAGCCGTTGTGAATATGGATGATTCAGTGAAGATTCAGTGAAGATCCCATAGTAGCCCGCATGGCGGCCGGGCCTCGCGTGCGCGCACGCAGGAGTAGCCACTGCATTTAGGGCGTTCCCGTCGGGTTGACGGGCAGAGAGCGAAGCAGCCCACTTCAAAGTGGGGGGCCGCAAGGCCCCTCCACCCGCTGACTGCTATAGGGCTGCGAGCGTTCCAACTATCTTCTCGTTCACTATGTGTATAGGGGGGGACTTGCGCATGGTTGAGCCATTCTTGGGTGGGAGGTGGGCCAGGGTCGAGGGGAATCCTGTTTGGGAGTATGCGATGTCAGAG
>JBEPUJ010000103.1:0-3155 GCA_041691575.1 Terriglobales bacterium | reverse complement strand
GTTTGACCCACGGACGCGACGATTCGGCGGCGATCGTCCTCTACGTACCGGCGTCTGATGCAGTCGCGGCGGCGCCACTGCTGCAGGCTTTCGTGCGTGACCAAGGCGCGGCAATCGTCGCCGCGTTGGCGGCGACGCGGGAACGGCGATGAATTCCGGTATCGGGCCGCTTTGGAATATCTCCTGCGATGGTCAGTTGATCACTGTGTCGGTCTGCCTGGGCGGTTGAGGTGACGCACAAAATCGCCGTATTTACGGGGGACCTGTCCTATTCAGTGTGCGCCGGTATCGCGGAGATCGATCGCGCTGTCGCTGAGATCGAATGGTTGGTGTTGTTGCACTCCCCTCGCAAGACCATCGCGGCCCTGATAGGTAGCCAAAGGCGCAACCTCCGCCGTAACGGTTGGCGATGGGTGCATTACCAAATTGGCGACGTTGTACGACGCATCGGCGCCCAACTGAGGAGTAGCGCTTCATTGGGAAGTCCGCGTCACACGGCTCAGTCCTTGGCGCCAGGTCGCAATCTGCGAATCCTGAGATCAAATGATATTCATGACGAAGTGACGCTTGCAGAAGTTCGTAAATTCGCTCCGGATTTGGGTCTTTCGTTGGCGGCTCCAATCTTGCGCGAGTCGCTGTTCTCGCTTCCACGGCTTGGAACCCTGAATTTGCACAAAGGCAAACTTCCCCAATATCGCGGCATGCCGCCGGCGTTTTGGGAGCTATGGAATGAGGAGAAGGAAGTCGGATGCACGATTCATTGGGTAGAGAGCAAGCTAGACGCTGGTCCGGTCGTTGTGGAGTCGACCGTCCAACGAGAGAGATTTTCGACGGTCCGCGGACTACAACTTCGTCTTGACGAAGTTGGCGTTGACCTGATGCGGACCGCCGTGCGCCGGATACTGAGCGGTGAACGCATCGGCTATCCACAGCCCACGAATGGCCGGACCAACCGGAAACCCACGCTCGCGCAAACGGCGGAACTCACGCGCAGACTGGCACGCGACGTGGTATTTCCTGGTTCGTTTCCGCAACGGATTGCAAGGGAAACGATGTATGCCGCTGCACGTTCCTGCCTGCCGATTGCTCGCCTTTCCATGCGTCCGCGCATCACAGTTCTCCTGTATCACCGGGTCAGCGATGAAGCGCGAGACAACCTGACGGTCGGCATCGAACAGTTTGATCGACAGATGGCGCTGATTCGCCGGCACTGCGACCTCTTGACGCTTGAAGAAGTGTTGGCCTGCGACACGATTCCCACATCTACACGGCCGCAGGTCTGCGTCACATTCGACGATGGTTATCTGGACAACTTCATCAACGCATTTCCGATCCTGCGGCGCAATGCGATTCCTGCGGCATTCTTTGTTTCCACCGGGATCATAGGCACTGATCGACCGTTTCCTCACGATGTCCGACGCGGCGGTTCGAGGCCACCGGTCATGACATGGGAAAACGTGAAAAAAATGCATGATTATGGATTTACCATTGGTTCGCACTCGGTCAGCCACATCGATTGCGTCAAAGAGCCGGAGTCCGCGGTTGTGGAGGAGCTCACGCGGTCGCGCGCAGACCTGGAACGCCGACTAGGACTTGCCGAGGTTTACTTCGCATATCCGTTCGGCGGGCGCCAACACATGAATGCGCAGCGTCTGGACCTTGTCCGCGCTGCTGGATATGCGGCCTGTCTGTCAGCGTACGGAGGGTCGAATATCGGAGTAGTCGACCGCTACAATGTGCTGCGAGGCGGCATCAACTGGGAATTTTCAGACCGTGCATTTCTCTTCCGCTGTCAGGGAATACGATGACGGAAGACCGGCGACCACTGGTGCTTCACGTTATCCATCATCTCGTTACGGGGGGTATGGAGAACGGGCTGATCAATTTGATTGACGGCCTCCCGTCGGCAGAATTTCGGCATGCGATAGCTTGTATCGAGGACTACTCGGAATTTCGGCATCGTCTCCGTCGGAAAGATGTCGAGATAGTAGCCCTGCACCGTTCGCGAGTGGGAATATGGCAGGTGCGGCGGCAATTATTCAAGCTTTGCAGGCGGTTGCGTCCCGCGATCGTCCATACGCGCAATCTTTCCGGCCTGGATGCGTTGCCTCCGGCTCGCATGGCGAGGGTTCCCGCCTGTGTACATGGTGAGCACGGCTTCGACGTTGACAATTTGAAATGGGACCGGTGGAAGCCTTCGTTGCTGCGAAAAATGCACTCTCCCCTTGTCAATCGCTATGTAACGGTCTCGAAACAGCTGGAAAATTATTTAACTCAACATGTTGGTGTCGCGCCGTCGCGGATTACTCGAATCTGCAATGGGGTTGACACGACAAAGTTTGCGCCCGCGACGCTCAAACCTGTCGAAATGCTTCCGCCACATCTGCGCGGTGAATCGTTAACGATCGTCGGGACTGTCGGGCGTGCCCAGCCGGTCAAGGACCAGGCAACGCTTTTGCGCGCCATAGCTAGCCTGGTACAACGCCACCCTCGGCTGCGCCAAACACTGCGTGTAGCAATTATTGGAGACGGGCCGATGCTCTCGGGTCTCCGTGACCTGGCGGCAACCTTGGGAATTGCCGATATCGCTTGGCTCCCAGGAGCGATGGACAACATACCGGGAGCCCTGCAGCTTTTCGATATGTTCGTTCTTCCGTCGCTGGGGGAGGGAATCTCGAATACGATTCTTGAGGCGATGTCTAGCGGGCTTCCGGTTATCGCTACGGATGTTGGGGGAAATGGGGAGCTCGTGGACACGGGAAAAACTGGCGAGCTCTTCTCACCAAACGATTCGAAGCGACTGACCGACCTGATGCATGTCTATCTGCAAAGTCCGGAAGCGGCCAAGGCAGTCGGGCGGGCGGGGCGCGCGCGAATCGAGCGGGATTTCAGCCTTGGTGCGATGTTGCGGGCGTATCGGAGGCTCTATGATCAGCTACTTTCCGACAACGCGGACGCGGTAGCGCGGTTGAGCCGGACATGACGATTAACCGAACCCATTCGAGCTCAAGCTTGATGCGTCCGGGCCTTCGGTTCCCCGTTCGGGCCGAGCTTCGTTGCGGCAGCTGTGGGCGCAACGGAACCTGATCGGGGGAATGCGGATCATGTGCGGAATCACAGGCATCTTCGACACCCGCGGCGCGCGCGAGATCGAT
>JBEPUJ010000102.1:0-3166 GCA_041691575.1 Terriglobales bacterium | reverse complement strand
AGCGCCGTGGCGTCTGCACCCGCGTCTACACCCAGACCCCCAAGAAGCCGAACTCGGCCCTCCGCAAGGTCGCGCGTGTTCGCCTCACCAACGGGATCGAGGTCACGACCTATATCCCGGGCATCGGCCACAACCTGCAGGAGCACTCGATTGTGCTGATCCGCGGCGGCCGTGTGAAGGATCTGCCGGGTGTTCGTTATCACGTCGTTCGCGGGACTCTGGATGCAGTGGGAGTCGCCAACCGCAAGCAGAGCCGCTCGAAGTACGGCGCAAAGCGTCCGAAGGCTGCTGCCGCCAAGTAAACCTTGCGGTTCGCCGCACGAATTTAGATTTCAAGTTCAGGTCTTGAGAAGTCGACAGTCCTGAGCCAGGGTGGAAAGCCCTGAAGGAAGACGAGAAGAACAATGCCGAGAAAAGGCTATATCGCGAAGCGTGAAGTTGCACCGGACCCGGTGTACAACTCGACCCTGGTCACGAAGTTTGTCAACTCCATGATGTGGGGCGGCAAGAAGTCGACCGCGCAGGGCATCTTCTATACCGCCATGACCAATCTGGAGCAGAAGGGTGGCGACGAGGCCCTCAAGCTCTTCAAGAAGGCGATCGAGAACTGCAAGCCTTTGCTCGAAGTCAAGAGCCGCCGCGTTGGCGGTGCGAACTATCAGGTTCCCATCGAAGTTTTGCCGGAGCGGCGTACGTCGCTTGCCATTCGCTGGCTCGTAACCTATGGCCGCGCGCGTGGCGAGAAGGGCATGGTCGATAAGTTGACTGCCGAGTTGCTCGACGCTGCAAATGGCCGTGGCGCTGCGATGAAGAAGAAGGAAGACGTCCACCGCATGGCTGAGGCAAACAAGGCGTTTGCTCACTATCGCTGGTAAAGCAAAAGCTTTTCAGTAAAAGTTTTTGTCCTTGGATTTTGCTTTAGCGCATTTTTTACCGCGAACTTGAGTTCGCAGATGAGAGATTGACCGTGGCACGCACTACACCTCTGAATCGTTGCCGGAACATCGGAATCATGGCGCACATCGACGCCGGCAAGACGACGACGACCGAGCGCATCCTCTTCTATACGGGCATCACGCACCGTATCGGCGAGGTGCACGAGGGCACTGCGACCATGGACTGGATGGAGCAGGAGCAGGAGCGCGGCATTACGATTACCTCCGCCGCGACCACCTGTACCTGGAAGAACATCCGCATCAACATCATCGACACCCCTGGCCACGTGGACTTTACGGCCGAGGTGGAGCGCAGCTTGCGCGTTCTCGACGGTGCGGTTGCCTGCTTCGATGCGGTGGCTGGTGTTCAGCCGCAGTCGGAGACGGTGTGGCGTCAGGCTACCAAGTACCGGGTTCCCCGGATCTGCTTTATCAATAAGATGGACAAGGCCGGAGCGGATGCTGTCTACGCGACCTCAACCATCGTGGACCGTCTCGGCGCACGTGCGGTTCCGATCAATATTCAGATAGGCGCAGAGGCCAAATTTCTTGGCGTGATCGACCTGGTCACGATGAAGGCGATCCTTTGGCACGACGAGACCATGGGCGCGGAGTATTCGATTGAAGAGATTCCTGCGGACCTGCTCGATAAGGCAAAGGAAGCTCGTCATGCGCTGATCGAGGCGGTTGCCGATAGCGATGATGACATTCTGAACCTGTTCCTCGAAGGGCAGGAGCCCACCGTGGAGCAGCTCAAGGCCGGCATTCGCAAGGCCACCATCGCGATGAATATCTTCCCGGTGCTGTGCGGTTCGTCGTTCAAGAACAAGGGTGTTCAGACGCTGCTCGATGCAGTCGTCGACTACCTGCCCAGCCCGCTCGACATTCCTCCCATGATCGGCAGCAACCCTGACGATATGGAAGAGAAGATCGTCCGTAAGGCTGACGATAGCGAGCCGTTTGCCGCTCTCGGCTTCAAGATTATGACCGACCCTTTCGTCGGCCAGCTTATCTTTATCCGGGTTTACTCGGGCCAGCTCAAGACCGGCGACTCGGTGCTGAATCCACGCACCGGAAAGACCGAGCGCATTGGCCGCTTGTTGAAGATGCACGCCAACAAGCGCGAAGAGATCACCGAGATTCTGGCTGGCGATATCTGCGCCGCTGTCGGTCTCAAGAATCTCATCACCGGCGATACGATCTGCACCGAGAAGGCTCCAGTGGTTCTCGAGTCCATCGACTTCCCCAAGCCGGTCATCGAGGTTGCGGTTGAGCCGAAGACCAAGGCCGACCAGGAGAAGATGGGCATGGCCCTCGCCAAGCTGGCGCAGGAAGATCCTACCTTCAATGTTCATACGGATATCGACTCGGGCCAGACCATCATCGCCGGCATGGGCGAACTGCATCTTGAGATCATCGTCGACCGTATGATGCGCGAGTACAAGGTCGAGGCCAACGTCGGCAAGCCGCAGGTTGCTTACCGCGAGACCATCCGTTCCAATTCGGACGCGGAAGGCAAGTACATTCGTCAGACCGGCGGCTCGGGTAACTACGGCCATTGCAAGATCCGGATCAGCCCCAACGAGCCGGGCAAGGGCTACGAGTTTTCGAACGATACCAAGGGCGGCGCGATTCCCAAGGAGTACGTCAAGCCGATCGACCAGGGCATTCAGGACGCCATGCTGCGCGGCATCCTCGCCGGTTACGAGATGGTCGATATCAAGGTCTCGCTCTACGACGGCAGTTACCACGATGTCGACTCGAACGAAATGGCATTCAAGATCGCCGGTTCCATGGCCTTCAAGGAAGCAGCAAGGAAGGCAAAGCCTGTCCTGCTCGAGCCGATGATGGAAGTTGAAGTTACGGTTCCCGAAGAGTACATGGGTACGATCATCGGCGACCTGAACAGTCGTCGTGGACGTATCGAGGGCATCGAGATGGTAAGCGGGACGCAGGCGATCAAGGCGATCGTTCCGTTGAGCACGATGTTTGGTTACGCCACTCACATGCGGTCGTCCACGCAGGGGCGCGCCAACTACTCGATGCAGTTCAAGCAGTATGAAGAAGCGCCGCGGTCAGTCTCGGAAGAGATTATTGCCAAGGTGCAGGGCAAGGACAGCAAGTAAGCTAACGCCGCGAAGCATAACAAATTTAGAAGTACAAATTTAGAAGTATTGAAACACGGAGAGAGTCATGGGCAAGGAAAAGTTTGACCGGTCAAAGCCGCACGT
>JBEPUJ010000101.1:0-3181 GCA_041691575.1 Terriglobales bacterium | reverse complement strand
GTACTGGAGCATGAAGGTTGCGTCCTCATCGGAAAGCAGGAATTCTTTTGTGAGCGGATAGGCTCTCCAGGGGGCAGCCGAGTGTTTGTTCGAGCGACTCTTCCAGCGCGCTCTATCATTCGGGTTCAGGCCGATGTCTCTGTCGATGCGGGTAACTCGCTCGTCTGTAAAAGCGGACGTGATTCGCGCTTGCAGCTTGTGGGAACGTTTGCTGCTAAACATAAAGTGTTTGGCGAAGTCGTCAACGTTACCCATATCGCGTTTGCCCACAAATTTGATGTTGGGGGAGGTGTAGAATTTCTTCAGCGTAGCGTCCAGACAGCGCAGCGAGGGGGTTTCCTTGACCTTGTCCCACGAGCTAGATTTCCAGAGGTTGCTGTAGCCGAAGAGACCGGAAAAAGAGGCGGCCATACCCGCGACGTAGGCGTGGGGGGCGGTCTCTGCTGACGGACAAAAGCCAACACCACCATGGCGGATTGGGAGCTCAAGGAGCGTGCGGCCGAAGTCTTGGAAGCGAAGTCGGGTACGTTCTTCAATTGCGCGGATGACGGTTTGGTCCAGATCCTGAAGAATATCTTGTGTGATATGTGGCGGTAAGGTGCGAGCTAGGGAATTCGGCTTCGCGGTAATCGTCCAGCGCGTGAGTAGGAGGGACAACTGCACAGGAAGTTCCTTCCGAGCCATCATCTGCAACGTCTTCTTCCACGAGTCGACTTCGTCTTTGGCCCAGTTCCGCAAGTCTGCGTGTTCAGTGCCAACGACTGAGCCCAGCAGGGGAAGGGCACCACGAACCAAGCAGAGCTCCTTGTCGAAAAGAGTCTTTTGCGCTTCTTGTTTGAGGCTGGTGGGGATCAGTACTTCACACTTGTCGGGTTGCACTTCCAGCCTCAGGTCGGTTGCATCATTGATGAGCTGGTCCAAAGCGGCCAAGCATCTGTCATATTTACCAACAAGAATAATATCGTCGAGGTAGGCCAGGACATCCACTCCTGCGAACTGGTTCTTAAGCTCGGTCAGCATGAACATGGTGGCGGAGGCAAAGAGGAGGGAACCGAGGACACAGCCTTGCCGAACACCTTGTTCAGAGGGAATGGTGGCGATCACCCTGCCCAGCCGGTCTCGAACGAGAAGAGAACTGGGCTGGCCATAGATCCAGGAGGCGAGGCGGTAGACGGGAAGAAATTGCGGCTCCTTGAAGAAGTGAGAGAGCATGCCGAAACGCGAGAGTGTGTTGAAAGCGTTTTTGAAGTCCACTTTGAGTACGACATTGTCAGGGTCGGTTTCAAGCGCGAGTTGGGTGAAGTTCCTGGCGACGGTGGCTCCATCGGGCATGAAAATTCCACATTGAACGCCCGAACCCCGAAACACATTTTTGGCTTGCTCCATGGTTTCCATGAGGTAGGTGGCGGTCAATTTAACAAACATCGTGCCTCCAGCGATAGGTCGAATTTTGTCGTTGCCTTTGTCGACTGCAATGAGCCAGCTGAGGAGGAGCCAGTGACGCGCATCGTCGCAGACTTGGCCATCGCGGATGGCTTGGATTAGCTTGGTAACATGTGCACAGCAGAGCCTGTCGTGCAAGAGAAAGCGCAGCAACTCACCTGTCCATCCAAAGATATCGGGTGCGGAGCCGTTGGAGATTCGGTTTCCAGCCCGGAGAAGTTTGCTGTTGACTATGGGAAGAGCGAGAGGAGCTTGGTCAGGGCAGGAGGGTGGTGTCCTGCTGGCTTCAGGGTGTAGGGTGCGAAGTTTTGTGATGACGTCTTCGCTGGGATCGAGAACACCAGATTGACCGTTGGCGGCTTGTTGAACTGCCTGGGCGGCTTTTGAAAAACGCCCTTCGCTCGCCATCCACTTGGCACGCTTGAGGGCCCGGAGTTGATCGGGGCTGAGGTCGGATGGTTGCTCGTGCTTCTCCTCTTGTTGTGCCTGCTTCTGTTCCCGGGCTTCTGGCTCGGCTGGTTCAGCGTGGTTCGGGCGAGGTCCATCGCAGAAGCGATGAATCTGTCCGAGGAGATCCATGGCAGAAATCGTCTGATTCGACTTGACCAGCGCAAACTGTGGGACGATGAGGAGGCAGCGGAGGGCCTGCGTGAAGAGCTTGTCATCCTTGGCAACAAGAGCGCCTGCCATCGTTTGCAGCGCTGGAATCACAGCCGAGCGGAAAGCGTCGCCTGCCTGTCGGGGAAGGCGGCCAAAGGTACGGCGTTGATGGTTAGCCGCCAGGGTCGCGATGATAAGTTCCTCAGGAGCGTCTTCGTCAAGGTCAGGAGACGATCTGCCCAGCACTTCCTGAAGCCACGGCTTGTACATCTGCAGAGCGGGGTCATCCATCTCTCGAAGAATTCGGGCGTCAAACTCGTCTTCCTTGACTTCACCGTCAATGACGGGAGGGGGTGCGTCGGGGATTGATAGCGGAGGACTCGGCCAAGGTGATGCCTGGGTGCCTGAAGACTGCGTGGTTTCGATGGAAGTGATCGTCGGTGGCGTGGGCGAGGGAAGAGTGGCCACAGTCGGGGGTTTTGTTTTCGGTTTCTTTGTCGGAGGACTACTCGAGGGAGTCTTCTTTTTCTTTGTTGGAGGGCTGCTCGAAGGAGGAGCAGGATGTTGACAACTTTCGTGTCTTGGAGGTCTTGAAACAGGACGGGTTCTAGGCGGTGAAGGAGGAGAAAAGCACTTCATCGCTCGTCTGCGTGCACGTTTGACGGGAAGGGTGTCGGAGTCGGCGAAACGGTTGCCTTCAGCAACAACACGAACATGTTGCGGTTCCCGGTGCAGCGTTCTGGTAGAAATTGCTTGTCTGGGGGCGTCACCATGCGAGGATGTCCGCTGTGATGGAGGAAGCACAGCAGGTTGGGTAAGGGCATCTTGCATAGGTTCGTCTGCAGGTTGAGTGAGGGCTTCCTGCGTGAACGATCGGGGAGGTGAATTGGAAGGTGAGTTGGCGGCTTGAAGGGCCTGGTGGACCTCAGCTGGATGCTGGGTGAGATCGGGAGGGTCAGGCGGATCGCAAAAGTGCAGATCGGCCATCGAAACAACAAATTTACGCTTGAATCCAGAAAGAAGTGCTGAAGTGGAAAGTCTGGATCTCAAGAAGTTCTGCAAATTTCGGCCTCGGAACAAAAGCCAGGGACTTCACCAGAAGCCAAACGACCAATTGCCAAGTTGGAGCTGGATCGGT
>JBEPUJ010000100.1:0-3219 GCA_041691575.1 Terriglobales bacterium | reverse complement strand
CACTATGATGTTTTTCAGGGTGAGTCATCAATGTCGGATTTCAAATGGCGTCATTTCCGTGGAGAGACAATTCTGTAGAGCATGCAAAACCGGGGGAGATGAACCGTAAGCGTCCAGCCGTCCCATCTTGATGTGTTCAAGGCTTGATGATTTGTCCCGAGATAGCGTTATCCTGCGCGGCTTCCATCACCCGATGCAAGAGGGTATAGGCAACGCGCCATTTCTGGTCACGGGAGACGAGGGTAACGGTTTTATCATTGAGACGAATCACTTTGCCGCTGCGGGGCTGTTGATCAGCGTCGTGGAAGCCGACGATATCGCCAATGGCGACTTCATGACGGCCTAATCCCCGGTTCGGGTTATCCCGGATGAGGACATCAACACCCTCAAGATTGATCGCGGCATAAGCCACCAGCCAGCGTTGTTGGGTGTCGAGGCGGAGCAGCAGCACCTCCTTCTGGCGGAATTCAAGAATCTGCCCCGTACATTGCCGGTTGGCTTGTCCATCAAAGTAATCAACCTTCTGTCCAATTTGCAGCGCTCGCCGAATGGCGACGATCCACTTCGGGTCGGCCAATGTCCTGTTGATTGCCGCGCGTAAGCGATACAGATCGAAGCCGGAAGCCTGGTTCAATGCATCAATAACTTCGGAGAAATTCAACGGCCTATCCCACAGCAGACCACGGACCGCCAAACGGCAACAACTCATCAATCCGGCTATTGGGCCAAGCGGGGAGTTTTTCCAAGGTATCTTTCAGCCAGACATAGGGGTCCAGTCCGTTGAGCTTAGCCGTTCCCATCAAACTCTGGATAGCAGCAGCTCGCTTGCCGGCGCGTTCCGAACCGGCGTAGAGCCAATTCTTCTTGCCTATTGCGATCGGCCGGATCGTGTTTTCCACCGGGTTATTATCAATCGGCAGGAAGCCCGTGTCCGCAAAGCAGACCAGCGCGCTCCAGCGCCTCAAGCTGTAATCAATCGCCTTGGCCGTGCCGCTGCCATCAGCCACCGTTAGCCGGATGTGGTTCAGCCAGGCATGCAAAGCCGCCAGCTTGGGTTTGGCCAGGCTATGCCGAAGCTCACGGCGTGCGTCGACATCCATCGCTTTGCCGCTGTGCTCGATGGCATACAGCTCACCTATACAGCGCAAGGCTTGCGCCGCAATCGGGCTCTGGTTGGCGGCAAACAGATCAAAGAATTTACGCCGCGCATGCGCCATGCATGCCAGTTCGATGACCCCGTTACGGAACAGGGCTTTATACCCGGCGTAGTCGTCCACCATCAGGTGGCCTTGCCAGCCTGTCAGGAAGTCGCGTGCATGACTGCCGCTGCGACTCGTCTGATAGTCGAATACCACGATGGGGGGACCCGTTCCCAGGTCATTGCTGCGGTAGGCCCACAGATAAGCGCGTTGGGTCTTGCCCCTGCCCGGATCGAGTTGCGCCACCGGAGTTTCATCCGCATGCAATACCGGTCGTTGCCGCAGCAGAACCGCCAAGCGATCCACCAAGGGTTGCAGGGCAACACCGACACGGCCTACCCACTCGGCCAGAGTCGAGCGCGACAGCGGCACATCCTGACGGGTGGCGATCTGTTCCAGCCGATACAGCGGCAGGTGGTCGACGAATTTGCTGATAATGATCCAGGTCAGCAGTCCCGACGCCGCCATGCCGCCGTCTATGATGGCGGGCAGGACAGAGGCCGCCTGGATGGTTTCGCAGTGACGGCAGGCGTATTGCGGACGGATGTGACGATGCACGAAGAAACGGGCCGGTTCCACGTCCAGTTGCTCGCTGATATCCTCAGCGATCTTGACCAGATCTTTGCCGCACTGACCACAGGTACAGGATTCAGGTTCATGCCGATGCTCGATGCGTGGCAGGTGTTCGGGCAGGGGCTGGCGTCCGGCTCGGGCGCGTTTGGGTTGCGGGGAAAGCGCTGCGGCTTGCTGTTCTATCTCCGCTTCGATGGCGGATAGATCGGTGTTGGCTGTTTCCTGGAACAGGTCATGCTGTTCTGGGGAGAGTTGTTCGCTTTTGTTGCCAAATTGCATGCGGCGGCGATAAGCCAATTCCAGGACCAATGCCTGAATCTTGAGCTCGGCTGCTTTGAGTGCGCGAGCGTCTCTTTGCGCCTGGTCGAGTAGTTGCCCCACCGTGTCCGCCACCCAGTCCCGCAGTGCGGGATCGGGGTTGAAACGGGCGAGTTCAGCGGTTAAATCCATGTTCACATTTTACCATGGGCATACCGCTATAACACCCGTCAATACTGGATTTGTGCGCTATTTTGCAGGGTTCTTTACGCCCCGGTTTACAGTTGCCAATGGCCCGGTGACGGTGCTGATAACCGTTGCCAGTCCACCCCGGAAATCAGCCATTGCCACTGCGCAGCACTCAGCAAACAGACGGTCTCGCCCGCTTGCGGCCAGACAAAGTGGCCGCCATGCAATCGGCGCTGACATAGCCATACACCCGTACCATCCCAGCGCAACAGTTTGAGCCGGTTGCTACGGCGGTTGCGGAATGCGTAGGCGCTGCCGTCACACGGTGACTTGCCCAAAGCCTGTTGGATGCGCAGCGACAAGCCGTCAATGCCCAGGCGCATGTCGATGGGTTCGACTGCAAGCCATACCTGCGACGGCTGCGGCATCATGACAAACGCCCCAGCAGATCGGCCAGCCATTCTGCTGACACCTTTGCGCTCAACGCCAACTCCCAACCGGCAGGACTGCGCAATACCAGGCCCGCTTCTGTGTTGGCGCTGGGGTGTACGCTCACCGGCACCAGGGTCAACGCGGCGTTCAGCGTTTTGTGGCGGGCAATCCAGTACCCCAGTGCGCTCGATTTAAGGCCGTGCTGCCGGCAATACCCGGCCTGGGTCAGCCCGCTCTCCCGCCATGCCCGCACCTGTTCTAACCAGTATTCCCGCCGCGCCTGTTGATCGTCCATGACCATCCTCGGCTAAAAAATCAGAGGGTATCGTGTCAGCGTGGGAGAGAACAGGTGGCGCGGCTGGACGCTTACACCGTTCCGGGTTCTGACGGTCGTCGATAACTGGAGTCGTGAGAGCCCGGTATTAGAGGTGGGATTTCGGTTAACCGGCAGCAGCGTGGTTGAGGCGCTCAGCCGGGTTGGCAAGACGGTTTGCCTGCCAGCATCCATTACGGTGGACCATGGCACCAAATTTACTTCCAGGGCACGGACTTCTGGGCTTGGGAGAAT
>JBEPUJ010000099.1:0-3229 GCA_041691575.1 Terriglobales bacterium | reverse complement strand
ACCTCCGGCAGCGGCAGGGGATGGGCGTCCTTCTTCATCAGCTCATTGACACGGCGGTAGTCCACAGCAAAGCGCGGCTTGCCCCTGGGCTGCCCGTGCTGGTCCTTCTTCATGACCATCACCAGCTGGCTGCACCACTCGCTGGTGCTCGACTCGATGATGCCCGACGCCTCGCCCTCGGCCACCATCTCTCGGGCGAGACGGAGCTCCTCAGGGCTCTTGCGCCGCTCCCCATCGACAGTAGGGAGGACCCCGTCCTTCATGACGAAGGAGTGGGTGAGTGCACCAGCACGCGCTGTGCGAGGGGGTAACTTGGAGGTGAACACCTCGCTGTACTTCTCCGCTAGCCCTGCCATGACGGACTGATGGGCTGCCCCTATGGCCATGGACTGCAGCCGACGGGATGTGCGACCGGGTTGACCGACACTGCGGCCTCCCTGGGAGTACACCGCTCGGCCGTTGCACGTCCACTGCTCCCAGTCGAACTGGGGCCTGGTAGCGCTGAACCAGGGCGTCCCCAGGATGACGTCGTAGGTGCCGAGAGGCACCACGAGGAGCGACGAGCGATGCTGCTTGCCGACCACGCGGACCTCAGCGCTGTCCAGCTGCGTGGTGGCGGCATACGTCCTGCCCGTGGCGGTGGTGACCTCCGTCGCCGTCTTCAGCGGCCGCTCCGGCAGCCCATGCCTTCGTGCCCACGCCTGAGACACGAAGTTGGCATTGGCGCCCAAGTCCAGCAGCACCACCGCTGGGTATCCAGCGACGGAGCCCTGGAAGACCATCATCGTACGCGAGGGGGTCGACTCCGCCGCGTCGTGGCTGTACAGCAGGGAGCTGTCCCCGAGGAAGTGGGGCTCCTCGTCGTCCTCTTCTCCCCCAGCCTCTAGACGGTTGAGGTCGAAACGTCCACCTCCAGCCTCCTGTGCCTCGGAGTCCACCTCTCCCGCCGTCGGCTCTCCTGGGTGGGGAGGCTCACCCTCCTGCCTCCCCTTTCCCTCATCCGGCTGCGCCGGCATCACTGCATCCTGCCCACTCACATGTGATGGCGGTGGTAGGCGGGTCAGTTTAAAGGCTTCGGGGCGGCCTTCATCGCCGGCTTCGTGCAGGCCGGCTGGCCTCGACCGACGGGATGCTGACCGTAGCAGCGGTAGCAGCGCCTCTCGTCGTACAGCATACGCTGCTCCTTCTCACTCAGCTTATGGCGACCATCGGCGGGGAGGGAGACGAAGCGGAAGCCGTTGAGCTGGCTCTTCGCCCTCGGCGGTCGACTCGACTCCTCGGTCTCCCCCTCGTCGCTGTACTCCCCCTGCAGGCTGTTGAGGGACTCAGTGGCGGCGCGGCCACCGCGGTACCCGTGAGCTCGGCCTGCGCCCTCCCCGTAGCGGGACGACGAGGCCGACGAGGACGAGGAGGAGCGGGGAGCGATCTTGGCGATGGCGATGTCGGCCTCAGCCTCCTCCGCTGCGCTGATGGCCTCCTGCAAAGTCGCAAACCTCAGCACCTTCTGCACCCCCAACATCACTCTGTACAGCGCATCGTAGCCCGTCTGGATGCCGGCCACGTAGCGGTCGATGACCAGGACGTCGTCCGTCTGCACCGTGTGCTTCGTCAGCTGGCGCATGTAGTGGAGGAAGCGGTTGGTGTACGACCTGACGCTCCACGTCGATTTGCCCGTGTCTGTGCCATCCGCGCTCTTGATGCCCATACGCAGCGCCTGCCACTCCGCCTGCATGGCGGCGGCGCCAGTGGGCAGAGCGTAGTGCTGGATGAGCTGAACCTGCAGCCAGTCCCAGGTGAGCTGCTTGCCAGAGCCGGCCACCTCCTGCTCTCTGGCACTGATCCACGCCTCCGCACTCCCCTTGCTCATGACATAGCTGCGCGCCGTGTCGAGGTGGTCCTCACTGGGGACTTTCGATAGACGAAGGAAGCGGTTGATCTCTGCCACCCAGCTGGCCACTCGCTCGTTCTGCACAGGGTCATCCCCGCTGAGCTTCTCCGGCTTGGCGACCATCGCACGATAGGCCGCCCTACTGGCCTCCGCGGCCGCGGGCAGGACATGGGTGACGGTGGATGATGCACGACCACTCCCGGCGATGACGGGGGCGATGTTGACCGACACCATATCGCCAACAGGCGTGATGTCCGGCAGCTGGCCGATAGACGCCAGACGGGCGACGGTGGCGGCATTCGGCGGCTTTCTGCCCGTCGCAGACTGGAATAGAGGGCGACGGGGCTGCGGCTCGCGGGAGGGAGTCTGCTCCACCGTCGCAGCTGCACGAGGGGCGCCGGTCAGGGAGTCGAGGCCGTCATCGTCCTCTGCTCGGAGAGCAGCGATGTTGGCCGCCTGACGGGCGATCTTACGACGGAGCTTGGCCACTCGCTGAGCTTTCAGCGCGGCCTCCTCCGCATCCAGACGAGCGCTCTCCCTCAGCAGGAGGGATTCCTCGTCGTCGAACTCCTGCTCCACCTCGGTGTCGGAGCCGTCACTGGCGGCCTTGAGGTCGTCCTCCACCTCGTCCTCCAACTCCCCCGCATCGTGGGGGGAGGGACGCAGCGCGGAACGGACAGGGACAGGGTCGAGTGTGGAGAGAGGCGGAGCAGTTCCAACCTCTCCAACAGCACGCGGACGCGCCATGCGGTCTTCCGCTGCTCCAGCAGGAAGGTGAGTCGACATGACGAACAACAGCGATACAATCCGACTAGTCGAGTGACTACGGCGGAGATCGGGCGGGGACTAAGCCACACGCACAGAGATGGACGGATAAGCTCCGATCCAACGACGATAACGAGCCTCGAACTACCGTTCTACGAACGAGCAGCCGAAAACCAGTTGTGAGGGGCCGCACAAACAGCGAGCGCCTCAAGCACAGCAGCACGAGACTCGAACGAGAGACAACGTGTAGCAGCCAACACCGACAGCAGCAGGCTGGACGTGTGGCGGAACGGATAGATCGACGTGAGCAATCTACGACAGGTAGCAGTGCGAGCGAACGATCAACAGAACAACGACGTGCACAAAAGCAACGAAACAGCAAAACGGAACAGAACTGAACGAGGGGTAGAGGACAGCTACCACGCGCAACGCAGCGAGGTGCGGTGAGGTAAGGTGAGGTGGACAGCTATCCCTGACAGACGAGCCCAACGCGTATCAGTCACGACTCACGTGGCTTGGGCTCGCTCTGAACCCGTGAAAACAACAACAGCCAAAACAACAACAGACAAAAGGGAA
>JBEPUJ010000098.1:0-3388 GCA_041691575.1 Terriglobales bacterium | reverse complement strand
GCGAGCACGCATGCGTGAGATTGCCCAGACGCGAATGCGCTACGGCTATCGCAAGATTCACGTCTTGTTGGCGCGAGAAGGGTATTGCGTTGGCAAGTTCTTGTTGCGCCGACTCTACCGAGAAGAGGGATTGTCGCTACGCTATCGTCCGGGGCGGCGCCGGCGGGCACAGGGTACGCGTCCCGAGCGTCGTCCCCCTGCGCGACCAAATGCGGCGTGGAGCCTCGATTTCGTGGCGGACCAACTGAGTAACGGACACAAGTTCCGAATGCTCACCGTGCTGGATGTTTACACCCGCGAATGCGTAGCGATTACCGTCGGTCAACGGCTGACGGGCGTGGAAGTCGTGTCGACATTGGATCGAACACGATTGCAGCGTGGCGCGCCTGGTCGCTTGTTTTGTGACAATGGGTCGGAGTTCACGAGCCATTTACTCGATTTATGGGCATATCACCGTGGGGTCACGATCGAGTTCAGCCGGCCCGGCAAACCGACCGACAATACATTCATCGAATCCTTCAACGGAACCCTTCGAGATGAGTGCTTGAACGCGCATTGGTTCACGACGCTCGATGACGCCAAGGAGAAGATTTCGGCATGGCGAACCGAATACAATGAGAGCCGTCCTTACCGAGCGTTGGGGAGATTCCGCCTGCGGAATTTGCCCGGCGGTATCGGGACTTAGCGCATGCGGTAAAGAGCAAATGGACCGGAGACTAACTCTGGATATGGCCCTAATTCCCAGAGCCGATCACCTTGAAACAAGCTCAGCCTTCCATTTTTCTGAGGTGGGAACAAAAACGGGAATGCAATAAGGGTGAAGAATGGCGCCGGTGACGCAGATATGAAAAGCGCCCCGACTGGAGCGCTCGTTTTAATCAGACGCTGATTACTTCCAATCGCGTGCAGAATCGCCGGATGTGGGCTGCTCGATCGAATCACTGACCCTGTGATAGGCATCCCGAGTGGCGAGTTTCGCTCGATCCCATGTCAAGCTGGAGCTGCCCTTTGCACTATTCCAGTCACGCGAAAGATCAGACTCGACGTCGTCAAATTTGCGACCGGGATATCGCGAATACGAAGTCACTCCGTACGCATAGGCTGGGCCGTAGTCAAGGTAGCTGCCTCCGCTAGCATATGGTCGCGATTTGAAGTTTTCTTGCCAATATGCGTCCTCGCGCGTAGGGTCAATCTGTTCCGCTATGCCCTTGCCTGCAAGGCCCCCGACGACTGCACCGACGGCGGCCCCGATCGCGGTCCCGACAGGGCCGGCCACGGTGCCCACCGCAGCACCCGTAGCAATGCCTCCGGCAACGGCGCCGAGTCCAGTCCCGACTGGGTGCGCGCCTGGCGTGCCCGTTAATGGATCGCGGTTCGCGCTCGCGCCCTTAATCGGGCGGTCAGTGTTTTCGTTTGCCATATTGGATCTCCTCAATTTGAACAACAGTCGCGTAGCGTGCGACGTCCTGAACTATTACCGGGCTTGGCCGCGCCGGACAAGGTTGACGATAGCAAGCAAAATTATTGCGCCGATTAATGAGACGAACATCGCGGGAAGGCTAAAAGCGTTCTGGTTGATCGTCGGAATCCCCACCAACGGAGATATCAGCCATCCGCCGAGTATCGCGCCAACTATCCCCACAACAACGTTGAGGATGACGCCTTGTTGCGCATTGGTTTTCATAATGATACTTGCCACCCAACCGATGATCCCGCCGACCACTAACCAGATAATGAAATTCATCTTCAGTCACCCCCAAGAACTTTGTAAGGTTGTTGAAAAACTTACGGCTTGCACATGCAGGCGCAGCCGCAGAATAGGTTCATATCAACGGAGAATGTATCAGCCCAGCGCCAAACTATTGTGGGGTAATGCCGCATCGCAACGTCAGATTCGGACTACGAATTCCAAATCGTAACTATCGCGATGAACTGCGCGCTCTGGCCTTCCACGCCGCTCTGACAAACGCTATTGGCGAATTGAGATTCTTGGATTCAACCGGTCAATGCAACACACTAAAGGCTGCGTAAGCAGAAGGAGTGTGCGCAAATGGGACGCCGGCCACGGATCTACTACTCGGAAAGCCAGAAGGCGCTCATGTGGGAGCGCTGGCAGAAGGGTGATTCTCTACAGCAGATTTCCCAGCTGTTTGATCGGAACCACTCGTCGGTGCAGGGCATCCTGGTGCAGACGGGCGGGATACGCCCCGGACGACGGCAGCGCGCAAGCTCGGCGCTGACATTGCCCGAACGCGAGGAAGTGTCTCGAGCGTTGGCTGCCGGCCAATCGATCCGGTCGGTATCAGCAAAGCTCGGACGCGCGCCCTCCACGATTAGCCGCGAACTCCAGCGAAATGGCGGCCTGGAATGCTATCGGGCGAGCCGAGCTGACCAAGCGGCGTGGGACCGAGCGCAGCGTCCCAAGGCATGTAAGCTGGTCGAGAACAGACGTTTAGCCCGTGTGGTGGCAAGCAAGCTTCAGGCACTTTGGTCGCCGGAGCAGATTGCCGGATGGCTCAAGCGTACGTACCCGAACGTAGAGACCCACTGGGTCTCCCAGGAGTCGAGCGTCACACTCGTTACGTGATGCTGGTGAAGGTCTGCGCAAAAGACACGGAGACGGTCGTCAATGCGTTGATTAAGAACGCCGGAAAATTGCCTCAGGAACTCTACAAATCCCTGACGTGGGATCGCGGTAAAGAGATGGCCGCCCACAAGCGCTTTACTCTAGCGACCGACATCAAGGTCTGCTTCTGCGATCCACACAGTCCTTGGCAGCGCGGATCGAATGAGAATACTAATGGCCTCTTGCGGCAGTACTTCCCCAAAGGCAATGATGTCTCTGCCTTCTCGCAAGCTCAACTAAATGCAGTGGCAAGAAAGCTAAACGAGCGGCCGCGGAAAACCCTGGACTACGAAACACCCGCTGAGCGATTCAACCAATCTGTTGCAGCCAACGGTTGAATCCAAGACCTATTGGGGTCGCTGCCCTTCGGCGTATAAAAACGGCGGCGTCGACGTCGGCGGAAAATAATACAACGCCGAAATGCCCATCCGCGGCGGGAAATCTGTCACTTCTACCAACGTGGAATTCCAGGACGGTGGCGTGGTGCGAGTGCTTATTTTTAACGCCGAATAAATGCATCAAGCGGGCATGCTTGCCAAATTATTACCCGGCTTCAAATTTGGCTTGGCCCATAATGTCTTCCGGAATTTGCCTGGAATCCGCGAGCAAACAAAAGACTTAGGCGCGGTACCGCGCCGCACTCCCGCCGCAGTTGCGCGCGGCATGAGCCCGCCGGTGGATAATTGCTTCAGCCCAGAAAGTGGTGTGGAATCCAGGCCGCGAGATCGGGCCAGAACGCGACCGCGAGCAGCACCGCGACCT
>JBEPUJ010000097.1:0-3410 GCA_041691575.1 Terriglobales bacterium | reverse complement strand
TCGATCCGTCGCCTTTCATCGAGAATTGGGCTTTGAGCGGTGCAGGGTCCTGCTCGATGACGCGACATAGTATTCAAGCCTCAGAGGTCCTTCAGGAAGGCGAGCAGCCGGTCGTCGGGGCGGTAGCGGCTCGGCCTGCCGTGATGGGGAGTCACTTTGGCGAGCGCCTTTTCTTTCATTGC
Source organism: Terriglobales bacterium (assembly GCA_041691575.1). Classification (GTDB taxonomy): domain Bacteria; phylum Acidobacteriota; class Terriglobia; order Terriglobales; family Acidobacteriaceae; genus Edaphobacter. The sequence goes on along the minus strand of JBEPUJ010000097.1, from coordinate 3,228 downwards.
GAGGGTGGCATCGAGGTAGATCTGCGTGGTCTGTACGTGTTGGTGGCCCAACCACAGCGCGATGGTAGATCGATCGACGCCCTCTCGAAGTAGGTCAACGGCTACGGTGTGCCTCAAACGGTGGACTGTGACGCGTTTTTGCTTCAGCGAGGGACAGGTGATGGCCGCGGCGCGTCGATGCTTGTTGAGCAGATACTGAACACCGTGAACGGTAAGTCGGCCGCCGCGCGCATTGGGAAACAAAAGATTGTCTTCGCCGCGTTGAGGCTCGCGCAGCCAGGACTTGAGTACGGCGCGGGTCACTTTGGCGAGCGGCGTACATCGCTCACGTCTCCCCTTGCCGATCACTCTCAAATGAGCGCCGGTTCCCAGGGCAAGATCCTCGCGCTTGAGTCCCGTCATCTCCGAGACGCGAAAGCCGGTTTGCGCAGCCGTCAGGATAAAAGCGTGATCGCGTCGGCCGGACCAGCTGCGTCGTTCGGGCGCGGCGAGCAAGGCATCGACTTCTGGGCGCGTGAGAAAGCTGACCACGGTGCGCGTGAAGCGCTTGCTCGGGATCGCCAGGACGCGCTGGATCTGCGCGGAGTGCTCGGGCACTTCGTAGGCAGCATAACGGAAGAAGGAGTGGATGGCCGTCAGACGCAGGTTACGCGTTCGCACGCTGATCCCATCGTGCTTTTCCAGGTGATCCAGAAACTTCCCGATCAAGGGCGCGGTGATCTCCTCGAACCGCAGTTGCGAGGGCGACCTGTGCAGGCGCTGCTCGATGAACTTGAGCAACCGACAGAACGTATCGCGATACGAGGCAATGGTGTGAGGACTCACCTGACGCTGTTGCATCAGCCGTTGCAGGAAAAACCGCTCGAGCAAGGGCGCAAAATTGACGGTATCGCTCATGACGGCCTCTCCCAACGATGCTCGAGGCGACGCATCGCTTCGCGCATGAGCTCCGGCGAGCCACTCAAATACCATTGGGTGTCGGCGACGTGAACGTGGCCGAGAAACGCGCTCAACAGCGGCAGGCGCCGCTCCGGGTCTTCGTTGGAGCGATACCAGTTGACGAGCGTCGTCGTGGCAAATCGGTGACGAAGGTCGTGCAGGCGGGGCCCGTGGCTATCGCTTGCTCCGCGCAGGCCGACGCGCCGCGAGGCAGCATAGAACGCCCGATGAATCGAGCCTGTATCCAATCGATTGCCCCAGCTCGAGACAAAAAGGTACGAGGAGACCGAGCGTCCAGCCCAATGCCGCTTGCGCTTCTCGAGGTATTGAGTGAGCACTTTGCAGGTGGAGGCGTGCAAGGGTACCCATCGGTCCTTACCGTGTTTGGCGCCGAGGACCGTGAGCACCCCGGCCTTCAGATCCACATCATCGAGCTTGAGGTTACGGGCTTCACCGAGACGAAGACCCGAGACGCTGAGCAGCCCGAATAGACAATAGTAGACCCGACGCAACAGCGCACAGCCTTTACGGTCGGGACAGTGTGGAGACAGCGGGCTATTGAGTGTCGCGCGCAGTAGTTGTTTGATCTCCGTGTTCGAATACAAGTAGGGCCGGGCCCGCTTAGGCTTGAACGGCAAAAGTCCCGACGCCGGAATTTGCGTGCGCGGATCGCTTGCGCTTCGATAGCGGGCGAACTGTCGCACGTGACAGAGCCGGCTAGCCCAGTGCGCGGGCTGCGCGTGCTGGGGAACTTGCGCCCACGCCACAGCCAAGGCCTGCGTGATATACGCAGCGCGGCGATGTTCCATGAACGTGGCGAACTGGGCCAAGGACCGACCGGCGTCGTTCATCTTGAAACCGAGACTGCGGCGCATCGCCAAATACTCTCGAATCGACTGACGCAGTGTGTTCATCGCACACCTGCGGGCCAAGGCTGAGCAAGCGTATGCAAGGCCTTCAAGTCAATCTTGGTGTAGATGCGGGTGGTGTCCGGGTGCTGATGACCCAACACGGCGCCGATCTCGGCAAGCGATGCGCCCTGGCGCAACATATCGCTCGCCAATCCGTGGCGAAACTGGTGCGCTCCAAAAGTGGGAGCGGCAATGCGCGCGCGCATCAGCCGGTGTCGAATAATCGATCCCACCCCACCGGCGCCTTCAAACCCTCGAATCGGCGCCTTGGTGCGCAAAAAGACCCGCCGGGATGCACACCGCGGCCGCCCATGACGCAGATACGCCGCGATTGCCCTGCCGACTTCGGCCGGAAGTGGCATCTCGCTCCTGCGGCCGCCTTTGCTATGTACGGTGAGCTGTCCTGCGCCCCAATCGATATCGTTCAACTCCACCGCAACCACTTCACCCGCACGCAGCCCGAGCCGTGCCAGCAGCAGCACGATGGCATAGTCGCGCCGTCCGATCGCGGTATTGCGATCGATGCTGGCGAGGAGCTTGCGGGTTTGCTCCGGAGCGATCGCGCGCGGGATCGAGGCCATCGACCAGCTGGCGACGATCGGCACCGCGGCCGCCAAGTCCAGTGTGACTTCTCCGCGCCAGCGGGCGTATTGGAAAAAGGAGCGCAATCCCGTGGTCATCAGCTTCGCGCGCTTCACATGCAGATGCCGCGCTCGACGCTGTACGAATCGGATTACATCTGTTGCCCTCAGACGAGAGAGCTTTACCGCTTCGTCGCCGAATCGATCCTTGAGAAAATCAGCGATGAAAGGGACATAGTTGATGATCGTGGACTTCGCCAAGACACGATCCTCACGCAAGTATCGCTCGTAGCTCTGCGCGCAGCGTTCGGCCGGGGTGAGTCGCGGTGCCATGGGCTTCTTTTGCGAGATGATCCCCTTGGCTCTCAGAAACGTCATCAGATGCTCGAACGCGGGCGAGTCGCCCCCAACGGCTTGCCGATCACGATGGCGGCACCGCAAATACTGCGCGACATGTTCAGAGCGGATGCAGCACAATCGAACACGCCTCTGCTTGAGCCAGCGGCTGAAGCATGCAGCGAGCATCAGCTGTCGGCGTAAATAACGACGGTCGTACCCTTGCTCGCTCAGGGACTGCGCGAACGAACGAAGATGCGGCGCGATAGGACCGACGGGTCCTTCCTTCGGCATACACAGCAGAACCATTTGGTCGTTGATGCGGAATCTCATGACCGACTCCTTTCTCGCAAAAGCGAGGCAGCAAGGAGCCAAGACTATATCGAGTGGATAACTCGCGTTTGCCGCAAACTCAAGGGTTTTAGACACTCAATAGACATAGTCAGCCGCGAGACATAGTG
>JBEPUJ010000096.1:0-3458 GCA_041691575.1 Terriglobales bacterium | reverse complement strand
CATAGATGAAGTTCTGACCTGGGGTCGTGCCCCAGTGGGAGACGACCAGCGGCTTCACATGCTCCAGCTTCAGCGGCTCTTTCAGAAGTGGATTCTGGTAGAGATAGATCTGGCCGACCGACACATAATTGGCGGCGCGCCAGTAGGCATTCATTTTACGCAGTAGCTCTGGAGTGAGCGTATTGGTATTCCTGACGGACTCTTCTTTACTCAATGCTTCGGGAGTCTCGTGGAGTATGTCTGGAATGAGCATGTCGGATGGCATTGTCTAATTCTCCTTTTGATTCTGTTGCACGTTTGTTGCATTGTTCATTCGACGACCTTCAGTCCAAGTGCGGACAATTTCTCACATGTTGATTGGTAGCCGGTGTGAAGAATGCCGCGCATTCCCAGGCCTTCCGCAATCTGGACAAACATTGGAGTGTTGTCGATAAAGACTGCCTTGGATGCGGGCACCTGGACTATATCCAGAGCAAGCCGGAACATATTCACATCGGGCTTGCGAAGGTGAACAAAGGAAGAGGAAATGAAGGAATCTACCAAACGATCCAGCTTGAACTTGCGAACCCGATAGGCGTTCATCTCGCGCCCTTCGTTGCTGACGACAGCAATCTTGATTCCATGTGTGGCCTTGAGCCGAGCCACCAATTCAATCATCTGCGGGAAAGGTTTCGATTGCGCGAACATGAAGTTACGAAACTGGGTCACGGTGAAGGATCGCTTTTCGTGGAAAACTACCAGAGCTAAATATTCTTCCATCGTGAGCTTTCCTTGCTCGTAGATCTCAAATGTGAGGCGATGACGAGCCTTCATCTCGGCCCATTCCAGGTTGAAATGTGTGGCCGCACGTTTGCGCTCAAGGTGGTCCCATCCGTTGTTGAGCAGGACACCACCTATATCCCAAAAAGCACAGGTGATCGCAGTCGATTTCTTCATAACACTTCCTATTTCGTCGGCCCGCCTGCGGATAATGCGAAGTTTAGAGAGTCGTGTGGATCTCTGATCAAACGGAGAACTATCTTGAGTCGTTGGATCCGATAGCCACAAAGAAAAGTCCTGTGGCAAGGAATGTATAGCACTCGCCTTCGTCCAAGATTGGGAATTCTCCTCTGCCTCAGGCAGGATGCCTGCACAGGAATGCCACAGCCTGGCGAATTCAGTATTCCACTGTTGAATTCTCCATTCTGTGCAGTTTTGCTCATCGTGGCGGGGTACAGAGGGCTGAAGATTGACAAGTACGTTTTCGGTTTAGAAATTGCGATCGAAGAGCTACTTTGCCGGGAACGGTTGGAGACCCTCTGACAAAGTCACGCAGATGTTGTCGAAGATATCGATTGCAAGGCAGAGCAATCGTGCAACCGAAATTTGGGCCAAACGGATTCGTGAATAGAGAGGCCACTTATGCGAACTCCACTCATCGGTGCTAACTGGAAGATGGACAAGGCCGTCCATGGCACTCCCTCGTACTTCGAGAGCTTTCGGCCTCTGGTAGAGCACTCCGACCGTCGCGAGATCTTGATCTGTCCGTCCTTTCTCGACGTGGAGGCTTCTGTCGCCGCCACCAGTGGGACGAGGATACGGATTGGGGCACAGAATCTCTATTGGGAAAAGAAGGGCGCTTTCACCGGAGAGGTCTCCGGACCCATGATCAAGATGTCTGGCTGCTCGCATGTCATCGTGGGTCACAGCGAGCGACGGCGCTATTTTGGCGAGACCAATGAGAGTGTCTTCAAGAAGACTGTTGCGGCACTCGATGCGGGACTCACCCCGATCGTCTGCGTTGGAGAAAGCGATAGAAAGAAAGTAGAAGCGGTATTGAAGGAACAGTTTCGATCTGGCCTCGGCGGACTTTCAAGTGAGCAGTTCGCAAAGATCATCCTTGCCCACGAACCTCTCTGGGCGATTGGCTCTGGAGAGCCCGCTACGCCGCAGACTGCCGCTGACGCGCATCGGTTCCTTCGCGCTCTAGCCAAAGATAGTTTCGGGGCAGACGCGGCAAATAATCTTCGCATTCTTTATGGCGGCAGCGTTAATCCAGAAAACGCGAAGAATCACTTGGCGCAACCGGAGATCGACGGATTCCTCGTGGGCGGTGCCAGCCTCGATCCAGTCAGTTTCGCATCCATCGTGAATTGTTGAACGTTGCGCACGCGAAGCACGGAAGCATTATTCACGCCCTTCGATAGAGATCGCCTATCTTACTGGGGTCTCTGCCACTCCAACATGGGCACTCATCAGTAACTGATCAAGAGAACGAGAATAGAGGGTCATCGTGGAACCAAACGCAGATAAACCAGTACCAGACCCGAAATCTAAAGATGATACTAAGGCCGATCCCAAGCCTGAGGCGAAAGCCGCAGGAAAGGATGGCGCGAAGCCCGATGCCAAAGACGATCTGAAGACTTTGCCGGTGGAAGAGGTGATGAAGAAGTTAGGATCGTCGGCGGAGGGGTTGACCCAGGCCGAGGCAGCGAAGCGGCTGACGCAATATGGACCAAACAAGATTGCGGAAAAGAAGACCAACGTCTTCCTGAAGTTCCTCGGGTATTTCTGGGGCCCGATTCCATGGATGATTGAAGGTGCGATCATCCTGTCGGGAGTTGTTCGGCACTGGCTGGATTTTTTCATTATCCTTTTTCTGCTCTTCTCGAATGCGCTGGTCGCCTTCTGGGAAGAACACCAGGCTGGCAATGCCATTGACGCACTGAAGGCGTCGCTGGCGATTAACGCGCGTGCTAAGCGCGACGGGAAGTGGGCCACCCCGAAGGCGAGTGAGTTGGTACCCGGCGACGTCATCCGTCTGCGGCTAGGCGACATTGTGCCAGCGGACGCGCGCTTGCTGGCGGGTGATCCTGTGCAGGTGGACCAGTCGGCGTTGACGGGGGAATCCTTGCCCGCCACGCGCAAAGCTGGCGAGGCGGTGTTTTCTGGTTCGATCTTGCGCCAGGGTGAAGCCGACGCCATCGTATACGCAACCGGAACGAATACCTACTTTGGCAAGACGGTGAAGCTGGTCGAGGAGGCCCACACCGTCAGCCATTTCCAGCGTTCCGTACTGAAGATCGGCAATTACCTGATCATCCTGGCAGGGACTCTGGTGGCAGTGATTGTTGCCGTCTCGCTCTTTCGCCACGATCCGATTCTCGACACGCTGGAATTCGCGCTGGTGCTGCTTGTGGCTTCGATCCCGGTGGCAATGCCTACGGTACTCTCCGTCACGATGGCCGTCGGCGCACGTCTGCTGGCTAAGAAGCAAGTGGTGGTGACGAAGTTGGCGGCTATAGAGGAACTGGCCGGCGTCGACATCCTGTGCTCAGACAAGACCGGCACGCTGACCCAGAACAAACTGACACTGGGCGATCCGTTTTGCGTGAAGGACATTCCCGCCGATCAGGTGATTCTGTGGGCGGCGCTGGCTTCGCGCGCGGAGGATAAGGACACCATCGATCTCGCAGTGA
>JBEPUJ010000095.1:0-3542 GCA_041691575.1 Terriglobales bacterium | reverse complement strand
AAAATCGGCCTACGAACCAGGGGGTCGTGGGTTCGAATCCTGCCGGGCGCGCCAGTTATTCAAGGGCTTGCATCACTGCGAGCCCTCAACATTTACGGGTTGTGCCGTAAATGTGTCATGACTTCCCGTCCCCAATACCCGTCTGGTGCAAAGGCGATCCGCGAAGGGCGCGAGATGCTCGGCCGAAAAGTGCGCGTAACGCCGCACCATCTCCGGACTCTCCCAACCACCCAGCTCCTGCAATGCCTACAGCGGCGTGCCGTTCTGCACGTGCCAGCTTGCCCAGGTGTGCCGCAGATCGTGCCAACGGAAGTCCTGGATACCCGCACGCTCTAGCGCGTGATACCAGGCCTTGGTGCTGACCTGACGAATCGGTTTCCCTCGAAAGCTGAACACATGCGTGGGATGCTTTCCGACCTGCTTGCTGACAAGGGCGAACGCGCCTGCATTCAGCGGAACTGCGATCCTGATCGGGATGAATCCACGCCAACCGCCGCACCAAATCCACTTGCGCCCACAGCAGACCCGTGACGTTGGCTCGCCGCAAACCCGTGGCGAGGCTCAATGCTGCCGTGTCCGCCTGCAGATACAGGAGGGGTGCGGGAACGGTCAACGGGTCACCTCACCTCGGCACTCGACAATACGCGCGCATCGTCGACGGTTGGGTCGAAGAGATCGGTCTCGATCCGGCGGCGTACGGGACGCATTCAATGCGCCGGATGAAGGCATCGCTGATCTACCGCCGGACCCAAAACCTGCGTGCCGTTCAGATCCTTCTTGGCCACACCAAGTTTGAAAGTGCCGTCCGATACCTCGGGATCGAGGTTGATGACGCCTTGGAAATGGCGGAGCAGACCGAGGCTTGAACACCGGCGGTCGACGGTAGCAAGTCACCACCGGCTCGGAGACTCGCTAAACGACTCAGCACGGTTCCGTATGTTCGGTAGCGTACGGACGCCGCGCGTCGGACGGCGCACGCTGCACGCGAAAAGCCAGATGCGTGCGGTTTAAAACGGGAAATCGCCATGACACAACGCGATGCTATGAGATATATCGGCGGGGTTCTTGCTGGAGCATGCCTCGCCGCGATGGCAGGAAGTGCGTTGGCCGTGCCTTCCTATGCGCGGCAAACTGGACAGGAATGCATTGCTTGCCACGTCAGTTTCCCGGAACTCACGCCATATGGGCGTTACTTCAAGCTCACCGGGTACACGATCGGCAAGACGGCATTCACTTCGGAGGGCGCCAAATACATTCCGCTGGCCGTCATGTTGCAGGCGTCGGTCACCAATACCCGCAACAACAAGGCTACGGACCCCGACACCGGCGACACCGTGTCGGTGAACCAACGTAACAACAGCGCAGTATTCAGTGGCGGCAGCGTGTTCCTTTCCACCAAGATTAACGACTACATCGGTACGTTCATCCAGTGGTCTTACGACAATCTCGCCACCACGGCAGACGGAACGTTGGGCGGCCATTCTGGCATCGACAACACTGACATTCGCGTGGTCGGCAAGTATGCAAGCGAGGGCGCGGCCGAACCCGACTTTGTCTACGGTGCAACGCTCAACAACAATCCGACGGTACAGGACCCCTGGAACAGCACACCGGCATTCGGCTTTCCGTACACCGCGTCGTCGCTGGCCAGCACCCCTGCCGCGGCGACGCAGATCGACGGGTCACTCGCGCAGCAGGTGGCGGGCATCGGCGGTTATGTCTGGTGGAAGAAGTCGTTGTACGCGGAGTTGTCGTTCTATCGCACGGCCGACGGCGCGTTCTCGGTGCTGCGTCAAGGTCAGGACACGCACACCGACGGAGGCGTCGCCGCATTGAACGGCTACAACCCCTATTGGCGGCTCGCGTACAGCCACGATTGGGGACCCAACTCGATGATGATCGGGACGTACGGCATGGTGATCAACCGCTACCCGAGCAACTTCGACACTTCCACTGGCACCGACCGTTTCACAGACGTGGCCATCGACGGGCAATATCAATACATCACGGATCCGCACACCTTCACGGCCCAAGCCACGTACATCTCCGAGAAACAGTCGTACGACACCAGCTACCCGTATTCGGTCGCCAACGGCAGTGGAATCGGGGCGGGTCCGGCGCCCGCCAATGCTTCCGACCGCCTGCGGACGTTCAGGGGAAAGGCTACCTATTACTACCAGCGGAAATACGGGGGAACGGTGGGCTATTTCTCAACCACCGGAGGCGCCGACAGCGGCCTCTACAGTACCAACGCCAGTGGCAACGCGAACACCCCGAACAGCAGCGGCTACATCATGGAACTCGATTACCTGCCAATCCAGAACGTCCGCCTGATGCTGCAATACACGGCGTACAACAAATTTGACGGCGCTTCCACGAATTACGATGGCAACGGCCGCAACGCGCGGGACAACAACACAACCTTCCTGAACGTATGGGTGGCGTTTTGAACGCGCGTTGCCCTGCTGCCCCGCATCGAAGCCTGCCGGTGCGGCAGTGGGCATCGTGCCTGAGGGTGATGCCGGTTCGCAATGCCGCCGTCGGTTTCGTGGCCATGTTGGGAGCCATGGCGGTGTTCGCGCAGGGCGCCGCGCCGGGCATTGCCAAGGCCGCCGAAGAGAAAGCAGTCAACCTCTGCTCTACCTGTCACGGCCCGCGGGGCATCAGTGTCTCGCCTGAGTTTCCCATCCTGGCTGCGCAGAAGAAGGGCTATCTGGAAGCCCAGATCGCCGCATTTCGCAGCCGGGCCCGCGCCGAAAAGGACGCCCATGATTTCATGTGGGGGATCGCCGGCAACCTCGATCCCGCGATCGTCGGAGGTATGGCCGACTATTACGCCGGCCAGGCACCGGCCGCGGGGCGCGCGGGAGATCCAGTGCTGGTCGCGCGAGGCAAGCTGCTGTTCGATCAAGGGGCGCCCGCACGTGGCATTCCCGCGTGCGCGACCTGCCACGGTGCCAACGCGGAGGGAATCGCCGATTTTCCGCGACTTGCCGGCCAGCATGCAAAGTACGTGGCCAAACAACTCAACTACATCCAGTCACTGACGCGCGCAGCGCCGGTGATGCACGGCATCGTCAAGGACCTAAAGCCCGAAGAAATCGAGGCGGTGGCGGATTACGTCCAGTCCAGATAAAGTTGCGTGCGCCGGCACTGCACCGCATCAAGATCCATTTCCAACGTGGCTACAGGCGCGCCGAAGCTTGATCTCGGCGACCGGATCGATTCGCCGGCTCCCCGACCTTGATAGTACCCGGGCCGTTACAATGGCTTCTTGACCCAGGCCGTGCAATAGCCATTCGGACTGATTTCGGTGTCGTTCGGGATGACCTTGCAGCCGCCGAGATCCTTTGCCGTCTTGCCTGGGACGAATTGCATGCAGCCACTGCAGTCGTTGGCGCCGCTGGGTTTATCCTGATACTTCAGCGCACTCCGCAGCGCGTCGTTCTTGGTCGCCCAAGCATTTGATGACAACGCGGCAAACGGTGCTGCAACGGCCGCGGCCGCAGCAATCTTCAACCAAATTCTTCGTGAGGACGGCA
>JBEPUJ010000094.1:0-3563 GCA_041691575.1 Terriglobales bacterium | reverse complement strand
AATTGTCCGATCTGCGGCATGGCGCTCGAGCCTCTAGACGCGACGGCCAGCGAGGTGCTACGTGCATGGCATCTCCAGTCTTGGTTGTCGTAGTCGTGAATATCGCCTTTTCACTGCGGCCTGAACCAAGGCCCGATCGTCATGATGATCGAGAACTACCGCTCGGGCCTGGTCTGGAATCTCATGCGTGAGTGCCCCTGCCTCGTGGCGGGGCTGAAGCGTGCAGGCTTTCAAGGAGGCTGGCTTGATCATGGCGATGGGGCCGTCTACCCTGCGCGTGCCGGGGCGGAGACGGACAACGAGCGCTTCGATGGTAAGGCGACGGGATAGATAGCCGCTCGCCGCGTTGAATTCCGTAGGTGCGGTGAAATTCAACCCGGACATGTCGCATGGGGCGGCTCTCGCCTAGCCGCGCACGCCTGCTGCCGTCGGGCCCAACTGTCGTCGAGTGGAACACGCAGCGTGGTCGGCGCGGCCCCGAATCCATGGCCTCGCAGCGCATCGAAGCCGGTTGCAGCAATGGCCATCAGCGTGTGTGGGAGACGCACCGCGCGCTGGGGGCTCGCGACTGCCCAGGCCGGGTGTTCCTGTGTGCCTCACCGCACAGACGGCGTGGGTGGATGGTGCTTGAATAATGCACTCCTTCTTCAATGTCGAAAACGTATGGGCAATCTTGCGCAGTCTCATCATGTATATAGGCGGCGTTCCTGGTCTGCTACTTTTCATACTCTTCTTGCCCTATGTGCTCTAACAGGCTTTTCAAAAAGGATCGTCGACGGGTGCCCGCAAGCGCGGTGCGCCCGTATGAAGCTGGATGTCGCCAGCTACTCTTATGCGACCAATCGGGATTGGTTCCACCGTACGAACCGAATGCCCCGCTCGCAGCGAGAGCCAAATCGCGGCGGAGTGATTGACACGAGTCCAGGCGAATGACAAACGGAGCGCGGCCAGCGAATCGAATACTCGAAAGCCTTTCCCAGAAGGAGTACGCGCGTCTTAGGCCACACCTCGAGCCAGTCACTCTGGACTTCGCGCAGGTGCTCTACGAGCCCCAAAAGGCGATCCGGCATGTTTACTTTCCCGTCGACTGTCTTGTCTCCTTGCTCACGGCTGTCGACAAGCGTCGGACGCTTGAGGTCGGTATGGTCGGCAATGAGGGCATGGCCGGGATGCCATTCATCTTAGGCATGGGTATCTCTGGAGTCCGCGCAATCGTCCAGGGCAGGGGTACTGCACTACGCATGGCCTCGGCACCCTTCCGCGTCGAATTTCAGCGCAATCAGCCGCTGCAAGACGCGCTCTATCGATACACCTATGCGCTGATGGCTCAAATATCGCAAACCGCTGCGTGCAACCGCTTTCACGAGGCCGAAGCGCGCCTGGCCCGTTGGCTGCTGATGACTCGCGATAGGCTACAGTCAGACGAGTTTGCACTGACGCACGAATTCCTGGCTCATATGTTGGGCCTGCGCCGCGAGTGGGTCACCGAGGCGGCTAGCGCGCTCAAGGAGCGCAAACTGATCGACTACACCCGCGGCAAGATTCGAATCCTCGACGTAAAACGTCTGAAGGTGGCTTCTTGCTCGTGTTATCAGATCGTCAAATCGGTTTTCGATCGCGCGCAGCGCTAACGGTTGTAGCCAAGGACACTCTCCCCACATTTGGAACTCGTACCGATGACCCTTGGCGATGTTCACTATGAGCCCGGGGCCAGTTGCCATATGTGTATTTTCTCACCACCTCATCGTTTCGCTGCTGTGCCTCATGGAGGACGGCGCGTCCACGGAAATCGCCATCGCGGGCAACGAGGGCATCTTCGGGATAGCACTTTTCATGGGTAGCGAGATCACGGCGAGCCGCGCCGTCGCGCAGAGTGCGAGACATGGCTCCCGCCGAAGGCTCAGATGCTGAAGGACCAGTTCCACCGATTCGGCCCAATGCTACATCTGTTGCTGCGCTACACCCAATCGCTCGCCTCAGATGGTGCAGACGGCCGTCTGCGATCGGCATCATTCGATCGACCAGCTGTTGTGCCGGCGGCTACTGCTGAGCCTCGATCGATTGGCATCGAACGAGATCTCCATGACGCAGGAGCTGATCGCCAACGTGCTGGGCGTGCGCCGTGAAGGCGTCACCGAGGCCGCCAGAAAGTTGGCGAACGCCAGGTTGATTCAATATCGCCGTGGCCGAATCACCGTGCACCGTCCGGGCTTGAAGGGGCGTTGCTGCGAGTCTTGCCAGTTGGTCGGGGCAGAGCTCGACCGTCTCCTGCCTTCCAACCCGGTGGCGCTCCGGATCGATTCATCCTGCGCCGTGATACGCCGCGCTAGCGCTTATGTGCGCTAGCGCGCGGACGATGCATCGGCGCCGCCCTACCATCCCGCACACCGCGGTGGATGAGGCCGCGCTGGGTTACCAAGCAGCCATTGGCATTGCGCGTAATTCTCCGTGTTCGGCCGGGTGTCTCGCCGGCCTCTCGATAAGAGCATCCGTGCCTTCGGTCCCACGCCGACCGGAGCTTCGCTGGACCTATAGTGCTGCTTTCCCGGACCTCTTGAAGTGGAAGCTGGACGTGTCTATTGCCAGTGCTTCGACTTGGAGCAGAAAACCCTGCAACCCTTTGGATAACCCGTTCGCGTACAGGTTGTCACCCATGTCTTAGTTACGCACTGTTACCGAAGTCTTCGGCCTGAACACGGCCCGGCTCAGCGTGCGCTTTCGTTTTCTTGACCACCACCACGAACTCATATGCGTAACGGCAATAGAAGATGTAGTTGGTATCCACTGTCGGTTCTCTCGCACAGCAGTCCCTCGGTTGCGCGGACCTTCCCGCGGTCCGAAGCGACGTGCGGCTGGATCACCACGAAGACGCACGTGGCGTTCGGAAACATCGCGACCGCTGGCCACGGATGGCTGCGAGCCGGGTCTCCGTGCGGTACCGTACAGACGCGTCCGAGTCGGCGGAATAGACTAAACTCGGTTGGAGGCCACGAATCGCGGGAATGTCATCGCTCGCACGAGCGGGCGACAGGACCAAGCCTCATCAAGATGAGAAGCAACTGTGTCAGCACGCGATACACCCAAGCAGAATTTTCTTCTCGCCGCGATGCCTCCGGCGGAATACAAGCGCTTCGCCGGCAAGCTGAAGAGCGCCAAAATGTTGCTCGGCATGACGGTTTATGAAGCCAACGTCCCTCTCAAGTACGCCTATTTCCCGACCAGCAGCGTCATATCGATGGTCTCTGAAATGGCCAATGGCGACACGGCGGAAATCGCGGTCACTGGCAACGAAGGGATGGTGGGTACGCCGCTGGCGATGGGTGGGAGCACCGCTTCCAATCGTGCAGTCGTTCAATGTGCAGGTAACGCCTATCGCAGCACCGCGCATGCGCTCGCGAAGGAGCTCGATCGCAATGGCGCGTTGCGCAACTTGACGCTGCACTATACGCAGGCACTGATGACGCAGATGGCGCAGACGGTCGTATGCAATCGTCACCATCCGGTCGCCCAGCAACTCTGCAGGTGGCTGTTGCTGAGCCTCGATCGCTTGCCCACGAACGTCG
>JBEPUJ010000093.1:0-3586 GCA_041691575.1 Terriglobales bacterium | reverse complement strand
CTTCACGATGTGCGCCCGAGCCAAGTCGGCATACCGCTCCGTCATCTTGATATTGGAATGACCGAGCAGCTTCGAGAGCTCGTAGAGATCACCGCCGGACATCATGTACCAGGAAGCGAACGTGTGCCGCAGATCGTGGAAACGAAAGCTCCGAATCTTCGCTCGTTCGAGCAGTTCATGGAAGCTCTTGTCTGCACGCTGACGTCCACTGGTCGCCCCCGGCTCCGGAGGTAAAATCCGATCCTCTCCGATCACAGCCGGATACCGCCGGATTTCCTGCGCGAGTTCGGGCGGCATCGGCACGAGTCGCACCTTTCCTTTCTTCAGCCTTGCCGTTACAGCGATCAATCCCTCGTTGTAGAGGATGTCTCCCCACTCGAGGCGAAAGATCTCTCCACGCCGCATACCGGTTGCAACGGCAATCAGGACCAACAGGCGCAGACGAAGATTCGTCTTGTTGATGTCCTTCGTGCCCTTCCGGTACATCCTCTCGTCGAGAGCAACCTTTAACCCGAGGAGCTCTTCTTCAGACAGGTAGCGCTTCCTTGCATCGTCTACATGTTCAACTTCCACCTGATCGGCGGGATTCCGGTCGATGCCGGTCACGGTCGTCCAGATGGTGGACGCCTTTCTCATCATGTGGTGCATGACGTGAAAGTGACGCTCCGCAGTGTTGACAGCCAACTCACGAACATCCGTAAGGTTGTCGTACCACTCCTGCACAGCCATTCCATCCACCTCTCGTACGAACATTCGTCCAAGCTGCGAGCGAATGCCTTCGACGATGCTCTTCTCTCGATCTGCCGACTTCTTCTTAATCCCGTACTGTTCCCAGTAGCGATCGATCAGGTCGTTCATCCGGTAGTGGATTTCCTTCTTCACATCGAGGTGCCGGTTTTCATCTCGAAGTGTGAGCTTCTTTCGCTCGATCGTCTTTGCAAGGTTGGCCGAGCCGTGGACCAGTACGCTCCGGGCGCGACCTCCCTCTCTCCAACGGACCCTATACAGTCCCTCGTACTGCTTTGTGACAGACATCTGACGTCTCCTTTAGTCAATGGTTCCGATTGTGTGTTCGTCGATATAGCGGTTGAGAGCCACTAGATCGAAGCGCAACGCACGACCGGCCTTGACGTGAGGAATCGCCCGCAACTGGACCCACTTGTGGAGCGTGTCCACACTGACGCCCAGATATTGGGCAGCCTCCCCGACGTTCAGGAGCCGCCTTCCAATACTTCCATTTGACACTATTGCCTTTAAGTTTTCAGTTGTTGCGCTCAGGTCTCGCTGTAGTCCAGGCATAAACACTTTTCCTCCTTGCACTTGCGGCGTTTCGCAGGGATATGCTCGGCAGATCTGATCGGGGATGTTCCGAGTGGAGCGGACCTGATCCAACATCGACCCGTTCCATCCGCCCTGGTACGTCAGCTGCGGCGTCGCTTGGTCATATGTAAGTTGGGTTCAAAACTCGGTCAAATCCCGGTGTCTTCCACCCTATCCGACCCCCACCATGTCGAAGTCACCGTCCCGAACGCACTACGGTTAAGCTCGAACGCAAGCTGCGATGAAGTCATCATCTTGCCCAGAACACAGAGTTGGACAGATTTGACCGAGTTTCGGAATCGCTCCAAGCTGGCACCTCGTTCGAGGAGGTGTATGTGGGGCTGAAGGCCAAGTATTTCTTGATTGCGGTGTCTGTTACGGCTCTGGATTGCGCCGTCGCTGTCCTCTGCGGTGGCGTCATCTGGCGGGCATTGTCCGGAATCATATGAGCAGGATCACCCTGTTCTTCCTGGCGGCATTGTGGCTGACAAGCCTTTTGCACTTGTGGAGTCGCGCGTACTGCGAATTCCGGGGCGCACTCGAGCCCCAAGCTGGAGACCTCTCGCCCCGAGCCGTTGCCGGTTCGGCCCGACCAAGGGAGGTTGGCGATGTTTGATTCGCTTGAAGCCCTCACCTCCAAGCTGGCGGCGACGGGGTACTTCATCGATCCGGTGATGACGCAGGTTGTCTTTCTCGCGGCCAAGCTCAAGAAGCCGCTCCTACTTGAGGGGCCGGCGGGATCGGGCAAAACCCAGCTAGCGCTATCTGTTGCTGCGGCAGCGGACACGCACGTTGAGCGATTGCAATGCTATCGCGGAGTCAGTGAAGACAAAGCCATCGGCCGTTTCGATGAAGGCTTGCAGCGGCTCTATATGGAGTTTTCCAAGGGCCAGCACGAGAACTGGCAAACCGTTCAATCAAGTCTGAAGGGGCGTGATTTCTTTCGTCCAGGACCGCTGATGCGCGCGCTCGAATGCGAACGGCCCTGTGTGCTTCTCATTGATGAATTGGACAAGGTAGACGACGGCTTTGAGGCAATGCTGCTTGAAATCCTCTCCGCCTGGCAGCTCTCCATCCCCGAGTTTGGAACCGTGGAAGCGAAGAGTATTCCGTTTGTGGTTCTCACCAGTAATGAAGAGCGACGGTTGGGGGACCCGATCCGAAGGCGCAGCCTCTATGTGCGGGTCGAACACCCGACGCCCCAGCGGGAAGCTGAGATCATTGCCAGCCATACCCCGGACGCAGACGTTTCGTTTCATCGGGAGATGGCAGGGATCGCCCTCTCCTTCCGAAACTACTCGCTCGAAAAGCCACCTTCGGTTTCGGAGATGATCGATTTCGCCAATGCTCTCCAGATCCTCGGTACCGATCATGTTACCGAAGAACACCGTGACATTCTCCTGCCTTTTCTCGCAAAAACAGAGAAGGACCGCCGTCACCTGCTTCTTCGCGAGGGCTTCAAGAGCCTGCTCGACGATGGTGCACGGCTGGCCGCCAAGATGGCCATACTGGGGCCGGAGTCATGAGATGGTGGTTGGTCATTATCCTCCTGACCTGGCCCAAGATGGTCCACGCTCAAGCGGACCCAATCTTCGCCGAGCAATGTGTTCACCGTTACGCCACGCATTACCATGTGCCACCTGAGTTGATTGCCGCCCTCATCGACGTTGAGTCGCGCTGGAATCCCCGCGCAGTCTCGAACAAGGGAGCGATGGGCTTGATGCAACTGATGCCGGCAACTGCACGGCGCTTCGGTGCTGTTGAACCATTCGATGTCGAGCAGAACATCGCGGCGGGCACACGCTATGTGACGACGCTCATGTGGGAGTTTCACGGAGATCTGCGGTTGGTTGCTGCAGCTTATTACGCAGGTGATCGCTGGGTCGGACAGAAGCAGTTGGAGTACCGCAATCCCGACGTTGTGGCCTACGTCCAGGCCGTGCGACGGCAGTACATGATGCGAAAACAAGCGGCCTTGAGGCCGACAAGGAGATGAACCATATGAAGCTACGCTGGCTGATTCCTCTCGCAATCCTGCTCCCCCTGCGGCTCTATGCAGTTGAGCCCGCTGTCGCTGCGCGTGTGGTCACGCTGACCATTAGTCCCAACGAAATTACCACGCTTCACCTGCGTCCCGAATTTGAATCGACCATCCGGCTACCGGAAGAGATTACCTCTGTGATTCTCGGCAGTCCGGGAACGTTCAAGGCTGAACACAACGAGGGCGAACCGGAATATGTCTACGTGAAGCCGATCACCAAAGAGC
>JBEPUJ010000092.1:0-3624 GCA_041691575.1 Terriglobales bacterium | reverse complement strand
TGGCGCGTTCCAAAAGGGATAACTCTAGGAGTCATGCCGTGCCCGCTATTCCATCCGGGACTGATCTTCAATTACTAGATCGCTATTGGCGCGCCGCGAATTACCTGTCGGTCGGCCAGATTTATCTGTTGGACAATCCGCTTCTTCGGGAGCCTTTGCGGCCAGAGCATATCAAGCCGCGCTTACTCGGCCACTGGGGCACCACGCCCGGCCTGAACTTTATTTACGCTCATCTCAACCGTGCAATCAAAGCGCGCGATTTGAACACGATTTTTGTCTGCGGCCCGGGTCATGGCGGCCCCGGCATGGTGGCAAACACTTATCTTGAGGGCACCTACACCGAAATCTATCCGGACATCAGCCGTGACACCAAGGGCCTGCGAAAGCTGTTCCGGCAATTCTCGTTTCCAGGCGGCATCCCCAGCCATGCGGCGCCCGAGACGCCCGGGTCGATCCATGAAGGCGGAGAGCTTGGTTACGCCCTCGTTCACGCCTACGGCGCCGCCTTCGACAACCCGGAGCTCTTGGTCGCTTGCGTGATCGGCGACGGTGAGGCGGAGACAGGCCCCCTGGCCGCTTCATGGCATTCGAACAAGTTTCTCAATCCGGTCCACGACGGCGCGGTTTTGCCGATTTTGCATCTCAACGGCTACAAAATCGCCAATCCCACCGTGCTTGGGCGTCTGGACGACGACGAGTTGTTTAGCCTGCTCAGGGGCTATGGCCACGAACCGCTGGCTGTAGAGGGTGATGATCCGAGCGAGATGCATCGACTGATGGCGCATGCGATCGATGAAGCGCTCGATCGCATTGGGGATATCCAAACTGGCGCCAGAAATGCCCAAAAGTCGCAGCGCCCGCGGTGGCCTATGATCGTCCTGCGTAGCCCCAAGGGCTGGACAGGACCGAAGGAAGTCGATGGCAAGAAAGTCGAAGGTTTCTGGCGTGCCCACCAGGTGCCGGTCGACGGGGTAAGGACCAATCCAGCCCATCTCGAGATCCTCGAAACCTGGATGCGCAGCTACCAGCCCGAAATGCTGTTCGACGCCGAAGGACGTTTTGTTCCGGACCTTCAGGCGCTGGCCCCTCTCGGCGCGAGTCGCATGGGAGCCAACCCGCACGCAAATGGCGGAACGTTGAAGCGCAAGCTGGAATTGCCGGATTATCGCACGCATGCCGTCGAGGTGCAGGCGGCGGGCGGGTGCGTGGCGGAAGCAACCCGCATCATGGGCGGCTTTCTGCGCGACGTGATTCGGCTCAATGCCGAGGCTAGGATATTCCGTCTGATGGGCCCGGACGAAACCGCCTCAAACCGGCTGGATGATGTGTTTGAAGCGACCGACCGAGTCTGGATGGAAAAGGTCGAGCCTTACGATGTTCACCTCGCGAAAGACGGTCGCGTGATGGAAGTCCTGAGCGAGCACCTGTGCCAGGGATGGCTCGAAGGATACCTCCTGACCGGACGGCATGGGCTGTTCAATTGTTACGAGGCATTCGTCCACATCGTCGACTCGATGTTCAACCAGCACGCAAAGTGGTTGGAAGTATCGCGACAGTTGCCGTGGCGGAGACCCATCGCATCACTAAATTACCTGCTGAGCTCGCATGTCTGGCGGCAGGATCATAACGGCTTCAGCCATCAGGATCCCGGGTTTGTCGATCTCGTTGCCAATAAGAATGCTGACGTTGTTCGCATCTATCTTCCGCCCGATGCCAATACTTTGTTGTGGGTGACTGATCACTGCCTGCGAACATACGACCGCATCAATGTCATCGTTGCCGGCAAGCAGCCGGCGCCTCAGTGGCTCTCGATGGCGGAAGCCGAGGCGCATTGCTCCGCCGGCATCGGTATCTGGCCTTGGGCCGGAACGGAAAGGGGCGACCCACCCGACGTTGTGATGGCCTGTGCCGGCGACGTTCCAACGCTGGAGACGCTGGCGGCGGCCGCCCTGCTTCGTGAGACTTTTCCAGACTTAGGCATTCGCGTTGTCAACGTCGTCGACCTAATGGCGCTACAACCGCGCGAGCAGCATCCGCATGGGATTTCCGATAAGGATTTCGACAGGATCTTCACACCCGATAAGCCGGTGATCTTCGCTTATCACGGATATCCTTATATGATTCATCGCCTCACCTATAAGCGTGCTAATCATGACAATATTCATGTCCATGGCTTTCGTGAGAGAGGTACGACGACTACACCGTTCGATATGGTCGTGCTCAATGAACTCGACAGATATCATCTCGCGATGGCGGCGATCGAGCGCATCCCGACACCTGCAACGAAGCGGGCGTCGGCAACGCAAGCGTTTCACGCCAAATTGGTCGATCACCACAGCTATATTCGTGAACATGGTGAGGACATGCCGGACATCCGAGACTGGCATTGGCCGGGTAAGAAAACGATTGACTGAGGGCCGCAAACTATGGAGGCAATCCTGGCGCTCAATGCCGGCTCGTCGAGCGTCAAGTTTGCGCTATACGAAGCGCGCGCGACGGGGCCTGCGCTCCTATTCAAAGGCATATTGGACCGGCACGCTGACGACAGTCATTTCGTCATCAAGGATGCAGTTGGAAATTCCGTCCAAGACGAAAAGCCGGCTCCTCCATCCACTTCAAAAGCGGATCTAGCTAGCATCTTGTTGGAGCGCATCGAACCGCTTCTCGACGGCCGGAAGCTAAGCGCCGTCGGTCACCGTATCGTCCACGGAGGCCCCGATTTTTCGGCGCCAGTGCCGATCACTGCCGAAATCATCCGACGGCTCGAACAACTGACGCCATTCGCGCCGCTCCATCAAGCCGCCGGGCTTGATTCGGCGCGCCAACTTCTCTCATCCCGACCCACCCTGTGCCAGGTCGCGTGCTTCGATACACACTTTCACCGCAACCTCCCTGCTATTTACCGACGGTTCGCGCTGCCGCTCGAGTTCGAGGAGAAGGGCCTTCGCCGCTATGGCTTTCATGGGCTCTCATTCGAATATATCACGGAGCAAATCAATCGACCCGATCTGCGCATGGTAGTCGCCCATCTCGGCAGCGGCTCAAGTCTCTGTGCGATCCATGACGGAAAGAGCATCAATACCACGATGAGTCTGACGCCACTCGACGGACTGATGATGGCGACAAGAAGCGGTGCAATCGATCCCGGCTTGATCCTTTATCTACAGCAATCGGAAGGCATGTCTGTCTGCGAGATCGAAGACCTACTCTATCGCAAGTCTGGATTGCTTGGCGTTTCCGGCCTTTCCGCCGATATTCGAACGCTACTCGCGAGCGGTGATCGCAGAGCAAAGGATGCCATCAATCAATTCTGCGCTCGAATCGCCGAGCAGATCGCCGTGATGGCGGTGGCCATGAACGGCATGGACATGCTCGTCTTTACGGGTGGCATAGGCGAAAATAGCTCGGAGATCCGCACAAACGTTTGTGCCCGCCTGCAATGGCTAGGCATCCGGTCATCTGGCAACGCTGACGACATGCGCTCGAATAAGACATGTCGTGTAA
Organism: Terriglobales bacterium; assembly: GCA_041691575.1. Taxonomy (GTDB): domain Bacteria; phylum Acidobacteriota; class Terriglobia; order Terriglobales; family Acidobacteriaceae; genus Edaphobacter. The sequence goes on along the minus strand of JBEPUJ010000092.1, from coordinate 120 downwards.
GAGTCCTCGCGATGCCGACCAACGAAGAGTCCGTTATCGCCACTCATACACTTGGGGTATTTAAGACACTCGTGCGCTCTTGAGAACCCGCGCACCATCGAAGTTGCCGGGTAACGTCCA
>JBEPUJ010000091.1:0-3710 GCA_041691575.1 Terriglobales bacterium | reverse complement strand
CAGAGCCTCTCTTCTCGAAACGCCTGATCAGTCTCAAATTATCTGACGACGAACAGTCCGAGAAAGTGCGAGAGACGGCAGCAAAATGTATCGTCGATTAACCTCGCGCGAAAGCCGTCCAGGGAGCGTCCTTAGTGTTTTGTCGCCCCATCAGCATTAGGTTGCTCCAGAAACGATCGAATGCCGTCGGCCTCCAGCGCGCGATAAAACTCGGCGTATGCCTCTTTGTCGGTCGCAAAGCGAACGTCCCAGACCGTTGAGCCGCCTTCCTGGTCGACAACTTCTAGCGACCAACCATCGTCACCTTGAGCCAACCGATAAATCTCGACACTAACCGACACGCCGTCGCGCGTTACTGTTCCGCTGAGGGGTGATGTTTCGATTTCCGGATCGTTGCCAGTCGCAATCATTTGCCTGTCGTCCCTAATCCGATCTCAACAAGGCGGCGGATGGCCTCGGAGCGACTGATTTGACGATCTGACGCCCACGCATCGATTTCGACAGTTAGTCCGAGCGGTAGCTGCACCGCACTCACGGGAGGGTGCTGTAGGACCTGACCAATAATCTCAGGCTGGTCCCCGCGCGCGGCAATCGGCTCACTCATAGGCGCTGATCTCCGAGGGTTGCCGCGAGAAAATTATCCGAAATCTGAGGCGCGCGGAAGCGCCCCTTAAAGGGAGTGGATTTTTAAGCAAATCAGGAGCAGTATGTCCGTGGGCTTCAGAACCCGGACCAGTGACCAGCCGCATATTCCTGGGTCAGGAAACCGCTCGATTGGTGTCGAGAGGTAGTGGCTGAATGAAATCGGTTCTTCATTAGTACCGATTTCGACGGACGCACTTGGCGGTGCGGTTCCGAACCCTGCCGTTATGGCCGGGGGCGGGCGTGCTGTCCAGAGGGCTACCCCCAGGGGTCCTTAAAAACGTCCGGCTCGTCTCACTGGCGAGTTCTGAAACCCCGGCTGCTACGGCTGACCCGTAGAGAGGGCCTTCAGAAGCCTGAACCAGTGAGCAACCACTATGTACGACAGATCTAAACAACATCATTGAGACCGTCGCGGTTCCCGACGTGTTCCGCGAAGCGCTGACCAAAATCGACGGCGTCGGCCCTTGCCGCCGGCTGGTTTTCACCGTCCGCGACACGATAGGGGAAGAGCCGCCCTGCCGCGTCGTGGTCGCCAAGATTGTGATTCCTGATCGGCCGGAGCCCAAGGAATTCGGCTCGATCTCCCTTGTGCGATCGAATTGAGGGATGCGAGCATGACATTCAGAAATCCGATGTTTCCGCCCGTCGACGCGACCCGTCGCCGCTTCCTGAGCAATGCTGCGGCGATGGCCACAGCTGGCGCCGCCGCGGCCCTGACGGCTTCGGTAGGCCCCGCCAACGCCGCCACCGCTTCGGTGTCGCTCAAAGCCTCCGGAGCGGCCTTGGGCGCTCCCGTCGACACGTTCCTGACTGAAACAAGGGAGAAGATCGACGGCATCCTTAACGTATGGATGAACGTCAACGCGGAATGCAATATCCGCGATCGGGCGGTTTTGGAGGGGGAGAGGCGAAACCCGCTTCCCGATTTCCGCTTGCCGGGCGACGAGGGCTACAGTCACACCTACCGGAGCGACTGGCACGATCGACGCCTGGTTGCGATGAGACAGGCCAAGCTAGGTCCCGTCAAAGGCCGTCGAAAAGAACTAGCTGCCGCCTACACCGCCGCGGTAAAGGAGTTGGCGGACCACGACGCAGTCAATCTCGCCGAACTGATGTGCAAGGCAGACGCGGCCGCGATAGTGGACAGCGCCGACGGCATGATCGCGCGATCCGTGGTTTGGGATCTCGTCGATCTGAGGATGTCGGGCGATTTCTGCTATCAGGCGCGGGTGCTTTGATGTCGGAAACCATGAAAACATCCGCCGACCACCAAGCGTCCATAGGCGTCGCGCTGCAGGGGATTGAAGCCGATTTTAGTTTGATCCTCGACTATTCGACCCTGCTGGGCGTTCTGCTGGCAGGACCGGATGCGGAGACAGCGCTAGAGGGTGCACTGCGGCTCGTAATAAGGGGCGGCATCATCAGGCATGGCGACGCTCGCGATGACGTCGAACAATCCTGGAATATTCTTCGGAACCACGCGCTCACCACCAGCAACTAAACGTTCAGCCCGCCAGTTCACGCCGGGCGCGCTTTGGCTTTAATTAATCGAAACCCGGTAGCCTTGGAGCCGTCGCGGGCCTCATAACTCACACCACGACAAGAAAGCCGTCACTGTGCGGCATTGCAGCGACGGCTTTTTCGTGTCCGGTGGTGTAAGCAGGTGGGCTTTTCATTTCGGGGATTTCTGTCACGCTGCGGCCTCTGGAAAATCGATGGAGAGCTCGGCCCATGGCGACAGGTACTGTGAAGTGGTTTAACGCGGCGAAGGGCTACGGTTTTATTCAGCCCGACAGCGGCGGCAAGGACGTATTCGTCCATATTTCAGCAGTCGAGAAGGCTGGCCTCGGCTCGCTCAATGAGGGCGCCAAGGTGAGTTACGAGGTCGTCTCCGATCGCGGCAAGGAGTCGGCGGGAAATCTTCGGGTCTAGTAACTAGCATTCTGGAACGATCGCCCGGTTTCCGATTTAATAAAGCGGGACGGAATTCTGCGAGGAGCGGGACAGTCACCAGGAAAGGCCATACGGTGTAATGCCCGGGTGGCCTTTCTTGCGACAGGAACCAACACGATGGCAAAAGACGAAAACGGTACTGAGGTTAAATCGGCCCGAAAAGCTCGAGGAGCCGAGCGTGGCCCAACCGTCCGCAATGTGCTCGTCTGGAGCTTAGGTCTCGTGGTGGTGGCTTTTGCGGCAATTTACATCGTGTTCTTCAAAACCTAACGACGTCTCGAAACGGTTGATCGGAGAGGTAATTTTCTCTGCGGCTCGAGACCACCTAAAAAGCCCGTTGTTATTAGGTTTCTGGGTGATTTCCTTCCGTTTCGGCACCATCATCTTTTGAAGCATCGTATTCTTCGAACATACCTGCAAGGATGCCAAACGGCATAGGTGGCGGCTCGATCCCCAAAACTATCGACCGCACGAGCAGGGCGAATCGGTGAAAGATGAAGGGTCGCAGCATCGCTGTAATGACTGCCCCGTGCTTGCTCTTTTGTGCTTCCTTTGAAATCCGTACAGAACTCTCTCAACACTACGTCCTTCGTCTTCGGGGCTAATCCGAGCTGCCACCTCGTCGATAGTGAGGCCCATGTTTTTAATGCTGTGAGCGTAGAAGTTGCGGATCTTTGCTAATCCGAGGACGATATCAGCTCGGCATCGTCCGCCAGTTTGATTTTCTTTTCTAGCCGGCTGTCCAAAATCAACGATGCAACAGCACTTCCGCCCGGAAAGTGAACTTTTGGGTGTTCAAGAACGCGAGTTACGCTGGTTTGAAGCGACTGATTAAGCAGGGCTCAATGGTAGCGTGCATTATCAGAATTTTCAGGTAGTCGCTGTCATGCCGAATATCCGCTAGCGTGCCAGCAGGGAGAGCGAGGAACGCTTCTACGCCGTGAATGTGCGCTTCAATTCGCGATTCGTAAGCCTCCCAGTCGAATTGTTGCTTTGTGTCAGTCATAGCCACCTTCGAATCGTTAAAGCAAACAATGCGTCACAGCGGCGCCCCACGCGCGTTGACAAAACAATGCTCGCTATTCAGAGGAACGAAAACTGAACCTCGAGCG
>JBEPUJ010000090.1:0-3794 GCA_041691575.1 Terriglobales bacterium | reverse complement strand
TACGGAACCTCCGCTGGTATCGTCTCCAGCTCCGTATTGAACACGCGCGGGAGGCTCAGCACGTGCACGTAGTAGTCGACCTTGTCTGCGTCTATCGACCTGGTCACTCTATCGATGCCGTCCGTTCTTTCCAGCAACTTGCCGAGTGTTGAGAATGCGCCGATGTGAACTGTTGCTCCGAGCGCTCTGAGTGCAGGCGCGTAGCGCACGAACTGGATGACATCGCCTATCCCCTGCTCCGCCCGCAGCAAGATCGTCTTGCCGTTGAGTGGCTGTCCGCACCACCCCGGAATCTCGTATTTCGGTCGCATGGCGAGTAACGGCTGCCGGAGCCATCTGAACTCCCAGTACTGCCAGCCTGCAGCCAGCTTGCCGAATTGCAGCAGCGCAACCGCATAGCCGAAGTTGCCGTCGACGCTAGGACGTTCGCGCAGACTTGACTCATACAGTTCGATGGCCTCGGCTATGCGACCGGCATCGCGCAGATTGATTGCCAGGTTGACGAAGCTGTCGAAATCCACGCCCTGACTATCTTCGAACTGGGCTGCCCGCAGGAACGCATCCAGTGCATCCTGGTCACGTTCCTGGCGAACGGCCACCATGCCGAGTTGGGACCACGCGGCGGCATTCGTGGCGTCATTGGCAATGGCGCGACGAAGCAGCGCTTCCGCATCGGTCAGGTCGCCTGTCGCCATGCGCACATCCGAGAGGCGAAGAAGACACTCGCTCCGGGACGGATCAAATTCCAGGCCACGCTGAAAACACGCGGCCGCTTCGTCGAGGAGACCCTGCACGTGAAATATTGCGCCGAGTCGGAAATGCGATTCGTATTGGTCCGGCTGGGCATCGATCGCTCGTCGCATTAGTCGCTCCGCTGACGTAGCGTCGCCAGTCAGCAAGCATGCCCACGCGTAGTCGCGCAGTGACTCCGGTGCGTCGATCTCGTGTTCGACATTCGCAAACTCGCCAAGAGCCTCTCGATTTCGCCCGGCGGCGAACAACATCGAAGCGCGTGCAAGAATCTGAGCCGTCCCTGTTTCTGAAAGCGCAGACGGCTTCCGGCCCGGTTTCGCGTCCGGTGCCTTTTGTTTGAATAGTTTGCCGATGAGACTCATTGGGGTGGCGCCGCCGCTATCGCTCCGGAGGTTCTCGGTCCTTTGATCTTATCTGTGCAGGTCACTCTGCAGCAGAGACTCTATCGGCAAACATCGACCAGGAAATCTTCAAGTGCGCGGATGGGTGCGACATCGCCGAAGAGCACAGCACGGGAAGTCTCGATGCGTTCGCGCAGCTGATGACGATCTGGGCTGCGAGCCAGGTCGATCGCCAACTTCACGTAATCGTCGTCCGAAGACGCCACGAGTTCGTTCAATCCCATTCGCCGCAGAATGGCGGAAGCAAATCGGCCGCGCATGAAGTGGCCGCGATGCGTGACGATCGGCAATCCACATTCAATCGCCTGCATTGCAGTGTTGAATCCCGAGAAACCTATGGTGTCCAGAAAGACATCCGCTCGCTTCAGCAGCGCGTAGAACTGGCTGCGCGACAGCCATGGCAGGAACACGACGAATTCTTCGAGGTAAAGTCCTGCGTCTTCAAATGCCACTTGAAGACGCTCTTTCAGCTTCTCCGACAGGTTCTGTTGGTCGTAGTCGAAGAAGATGAACTGGCAACGTCCCAGTTCTTGCGCGATCTGCACGAATAACCGATCGCGATCGGGACTGTATTTGAACGGGGTTCCCGGGCACACGAATATGGGTGCCGAGACATCGACGCCAAAAGCTTCGAGGTCCAGAGTTGCCGGCTCGACCTCGAGCGACTCGTAGCAACAGCCGAGGTTCGGCAGCGCGATCAGTTGCTCGGAATAGTTGTGTTGAGCGTCGACGGGTTCGAAGTCAGCCGCCGACAGGTAGTAGTCGATGGTCGGCAGCCCCGACGTTTCGGGATGTCCCCATGCCGCCAATTGAACCGGTGCGAGCCTCGTGCTGGCAAGCTTCATGGTCATCGCATCCATGCCGACTTCCGGATAGATGATGGCGGCGAGCCCTTGCATCGCAATCTCCTTCGCCAGCCGCTCCAATCCTGCCGAGGCTTGCACGAATTGCGTTGAATGCGCCTTGGCGAAGTCTGTTTCGGCGTCGCGAACCTTGCCCGTGTAGAACAGGTGAAGCGCGAACCGGTCCCGGTCGATGTGTCTGCACAAACCCTTGAGGATGGCATTCCAGACCGAGTGATCGCGAAAGTACGCGGAGACGATGCCAATATGGATCTTGCCGTCCGGGCGCTGCGGTGCAGGGGCGAGGCGCTGCGCCTGTTGCCAATGAGCCATCAATCGCGTGCACAGCGCTCCGTATTGCGACAGGATCTCGACATTGTTGACCTCCTGGTAGGCGAGATAGAAAGGACCTTGGCTGCCGACGGCCTTGTAGCCGTCGTTCAGCCGCGCGCCCTGAAACCAAGCGTCCAGTTCGACCAGCGCGCGCGAAAACGCTGCCCGGAATTCCGCGGGATCGTCGCCAATGCCGAACACGAGGCCCAATTGCGACATCGCCAACGCCCACCGCGCCTCGACGAAGTTCGGATCGCTTGCGATTGCCGCTGCGTACGAGGCGACCGCGTCTTCGAACATACCCTGCGACTGCAGAATGGACCCAAGATACAGATTAGCCTCTGCCAGTTCAGGCTTCAGCAGCAGTGCCTCCTGGTACCCGCCCAATGCTTGCGCCGTGTCGCCGAGCGTTTCGAACGTTCGAGCCAGGTTGAAGTGCGCTTCCGCAAAGTTGGGGTCGATGCCGAGCGCCGTCCGATAGTGCTCGATCGCTTCGCCGGATTTGCCTTGAGTGTGAAGTATTCCCGCGAGATTGTTGTGCGCGGGTGCGCTCTGCGGTTGCAGCGCGACGACAGATCGAAATTCCGCGGTTGCCAGCTCCAGCTGACCGAGCGCCTGCAAGCACACTCCCAGGTTGGTATGCGCATCGACGTAATTCGGTTGGAGCCCGATTGCGCGGTCGAAGCAGTCCCGCGCTTCATCGAGATCTGCCATACGCAGATAAGCCAGCCCCAGGTTGTTCAGCGCGGTATGCGCTGCGGGATTGCGGAGGATTGCTCGTCGAATCAGTTCGACGGCTTCGCCGTTTTGGCCCTGCTGTTGCGCAATGACACCAAGTAGGTGCAGCGCATCGAAGTGATCGGGTTCGACCGCCAGGATTTCGCGATAGAGAGACGCCGCGCGATCTAGATTGCCCGCCTGATGATGCTGAATCGCGCTGGCAATCGTCTTTTCTTGTGAAGACACCGAATCACTTGTCATTGCGACGCAAATCGATTACCGGAGTAGCGAAAGATCGTTGACACCCTCGCCTACTTCACGGCAAGACGCGTTACGAGTTCTTTGGTCACCCGTTCGGCGAAATCGGCGCTGTAGCCAAGCTCTGTCAACTTCCAGCGAAACACATTGCCGAGTTTCGCCTTCTTGTACACGCCGAGCTTGTTTTGCTCGCGATAGCGAACGGCACGAGTGGTCAATCCCTCGAGGATCACCTTGATCTGGTTGATCGCCCCGGGGTCGGTCCTCGCTTCGGACGCCGGTGGAAACCGCCGCGCAAGATCCGTGGCGAGGCCCGTGGCGAATTCCTCCAGGTCGCTTGTGTCCAGGAATTTCAATATCCGCATGATGGCTTCAATGATTCAGGATTTTCGTATTGCATCGGGGCGCAAGATGACGCTTGCCTCATGTCTCATGATATCTCCACGCAGTGATCCAGCGCCATGTCGACATCGATTTCTTCGGGGAT
>JBEPUJ010000089.1:0-3798 GCA_041691575.1 Terriglobales bacterium | reverse complement strand
AGCAGGTGCCCGTATGGCGTCACAAGCGGCTCTGGGGGTTTGGGACCACCCTCAGAATCGCTCGGATGGGGAGACAGCGAGGGTTCGAATCCCTCCTTCTCCGTTACTGCCCTTGCGGACTGGTCGAGGGTCGTGTCACGAAGTAGGGCTCCCCGCACCGCCGACAGCGAGGCTCCCCCGCCGTAACCAGCGGTGGTCTTGATATCCGCGTGTCCGGCGAGAGCCGCCACGACGTAAGGGCTGACGCCCTGCTCGAGAAGGCGCTCCAGGAGTGCCCGTCTAAACATGTGCGAGGTGACTTGCTTGGGGTTTCGGACTCCTGCACTTTGTGCGCACCTCTTCACGATTCGGTCAACGGTCTGAGCCGCTGCAGGGAGGGTCATAACCGGGCGGTACACGCCACCGCTCTCCAACCAGACCTCCGTTTTGACGACGATGCGGTGAGCGATGAAGTGCTCATCCTGAGCCTCTTCACGGCCGAACAGGAGGATCTCAGCGAGACCCCCGGGGATGGGGACGAGTCGATCTTTGCGTCCCTTCCCGTGGATCAGGAGGGTGCCCGCCTCTAGGTCTACGTCCGACCAGCGGAGTTTGAGGAGTTCAGCCCTGCGCAGCCCGAGATGGGCGAGTATGCTCACGACGAGCCTGTCCCGAGTCCGCATCTTCAGGGCGGCCGCAGCGATGGCAGCTACCTCGTCCTGGGAGAGGCGACGGAGGCTAGGCTGATCCTTCCGGGGCAGGCTCAAGAGCCGTGTCGGGTTGTTCCAGTTGTAGCGAGCCTCCCCCCAGCGGAAGAACTCGCGGATAGAGACGAGACGGATGTGAACCGTGGTGGCCGAGACCTTGCGCCACCTAGCCATCACGATCTCGATGTCCTCGATCTGCATGGTGGCGGGGTTAGCGTCAGCACCGTGAACCTCGATGAGATAGTCAACGGCTCGCACGTAGCCCGTAATGGTGCGCTCAGCCTTGCGAGCGGCACGGAGGCTGCCCTCCCAGAGATCCCGGGCAGCGCCGAGAGTAATGAGACGATCCGTCACCAGTCCTCCCGTGGGTCGGTACCAGCGATCCAGAATCCGATAGCCTCACGAATATCTCGGATTCTCCATTTGATATCGCGCCACACACGAACATGACGCGGAGGCGGTACATAAATCCACGGAACTTTGAGTCCCCGTTCGATGTACCAGCTAGCCGGAACCGCAGGGCCCTGAATCTGGAACGTAGACAGTTGCGCGTCCAATTCCGCCACTAGTGGAGCGGTGTAGAACTTTCTAAGAATAGTGTTGTAGAGAGATGCGGAAGGACCGGTCACGACAGCTCTCCCGTCTCAGGCTCGCGGATCTTGTCCTGGGTAGGCTCGAACACAGCGGGCTTGGCGTAGATGGGAGTCTGCTTCTCTCCAGGGTTTTTCACCGACTTGTCAATCTTGGAAGCTCCACGCCACACACCATCCAGTCCTTCAACCAGACCAGCCTGCTTCAGGATCTTGTCCGATTCGGCATCGAACTCAATGTCTTCGCCCATAAGCTTCTGTACGTTCTCCATGCCGCCGAGAATCTCGATTTGTCGCTTTACCTCGTAGTTGCTCGTATCCTCAATGGCACCCGTGTCCACGAGCAAGCATTCGAGTAGGTCAGCGTAGTTCCTTAGATCATCTAGGCGACTGACGATCCCCTCGCCCTGCGCGTAACGAATGCTTCGACCAACATCGGTATTCGAGTCACGCCACTCAGCTTCACGGCAAGTGGTTGTGATCGAGTCAACATGCTTCAACATGTAATTGAGGAGAACCTGAACCGGGGTAGTACCCGTCCGCTTGGCAACCTCTTTGAAGTTGAGGAGTACGTCAGCATCACCAGTCTGATAGTTGGCTCCAGCCTGGCTATACTCGGCACCCTTCTCGTCAGCAATGCCGTAGCGACGTTCACAAGCTGCCGTCTCAATGGCCCTGCGCATGGCGTGATTCATCCGAGTAGTCCCCCGAAGACGATGGCCCAGGCAGTCTTGAGAATCGCCGTAGTGACTAATAGCCACCCGGCACTATAGACTACAGTGATGGCTACAGCGGGCCAGCCCTTCACCTGAAACTGGTTGGACTTCCCGTATGTCCACTGCGATTTCATTAGTCCTCCCAGGACAGAGGCTGCCCATTCATGTCTCCCGCCGCAACCAACTCTCGGGCTGGCTCCGGCTTGTACTCTTCTTCATCCGCCCAACTCGTCCGACCGATAGCAACATCAATTCCGAGGGGCAGGAACTTGGCAATCTTCTCGTTACTCATCAGCTGGGGAAGGTTATCCACGATGCTGGGAATCTCGGCCTCACTACAGTCAAGGATTAGTTCGTCGTGAATCGTGAGAACAAGGTGACTGTCATACAGCCCCCGGTTCAGGAACTCTCCCGTGTTGATTAGGGCGTCCTTCATAATCTCGGCTCCCGTACCCTGGATCAGGTAGTTCACCATCGGACGCTTCCACAGAGGCATCTCGGGATTGCCGGTCAGCTTACGCCCCCAAAGAGTCCTAACGAACCCCCGCTCCTCCATGACCCGCTTAACGCACGCATTCAGCTTCCCGATCTGGGGCCTGGCTCTATGGAACTCTGTAACGAAGCTCTGGGCCTCCTCGGGGGTTTGCACTACGCCTTGCCGAAGAATCGTCCTCCACGTTCCCGAATACAGCATCGAGAACATGGTGGTCTTGGCCCTATCCCGCTCCGTCTTTGTTGGCTCTCGGCCGTAGATCATGCGAGCCGTGTTCTCGTGGGGATCTTCCCCGCGCTCAATCTCCCTAATGAAAGCGAAGTCCTTGAGGGTGGGTTGGGCAGCAAGGAGGTAAGCCGCGATACGAAACTCCATGGCCTTGAAGTCGGCGAATAGAAACGCATCCAGCTTGGGTACGATTGCCTTCTTGAGTCTTCCCGCCCGGTCATCGTGGTTCGGGAGATTCTGGAAGTTCACGGACTCTCCCACTCAACGGACTCTATGATCGCGACGATGCGATAACGATGACCACTGTCAGGCTGCATTTCGATGAGTTTCTTACCCTCTGCAAAGGAAGCCACGTCGAAACCAATCCAGTGGGTCCCCTTGAGATCGGAGGTATCCACTCGATAACGGGTCGGCGGGTACTCTGGTATTCCGTACTGAGTCATGCCTTCACGGCCCCGCTAGATGTCCGGCCCGTGCCCGTCCCGTACTGGTTGATATTCGGATGAAGAATCCCGTTCTCATCGGCCTCCCGCAAGAGGGGCACGAGGTACGTCCCGCGAAGCTTCTGCTCGTTCCGTAGCTGCATCACTGCCTCCGCGAGGGGATCTTCCAGCTTGCTAAGGATGTCTGCGGACGTACTCGTCAACTCTATACCGCGAGCATGGAACTCCGCACACAGCTGCTTCGGACTATCCGGGTTGAACTCGGTAGCCGTGCGGACACCCTTAACCGTCTTCACAGCCCTGCCCACCGGCTTACCCACGAGAGTCTCGATCTCAGCCCGAGACTTAGCAATCGCTGCATCGCACACCTGGATCTCAGCCTTAGCCAACTCGGGCCTCGTCTGGAGCCCTCTACGCTCCATGAGGAGCATCTGGTCTGTGAGCTTCAACTCCCGCTCATAGGCGTAGTCAAGCCCCTGCTCCGCGATCTTCGGCCAGAGGATCTCATTCAGCCTCAGGGTGTATTCCGTGTCCTTCAAAGCGTACGGAATGACCACTTCACGGGGTAGGGGCCAGTAGCCATCATCCTTCTTTAGTCCAAGCTCCTTGCGAGCCTGCTTGACGAGGGACTCCTGGTTAGTG
>JBEPUJ010000088.1:0-3838 GCA_041691575.1 Terriglobales bacterium | reverse complement strand
CTAGCGGATACTACAGCGTCGTAAGTGGGGGCTATGGTAATCAGGCGCCGGGCCCTGAGAGCGCCGTCGCGGGTGGTTATGACCTGCCTGGGGATTTTCGGACCAGCTGAAATTTGGAAGAATGGCTCCTTGGGACTGCGAGGGGCACATGCGGAAGAGTCGATACAACGAGCAACAGATGGTCAAGATTCTGCGGGAGGCCGATTCCACACCGGTGGTGGAAGTGGCCAAGAAGTATGGGATCAGCGATCAGACGATCTACATTTGGCGAAAGCGCTTCGGTACCTTGCAGGCCGATGAGGTCAAGCGGCTGCGTGGGCTGGAGCAGGAGAACGCCCGGCTGAAGAAGATGGTGGCGGAGCGGGATCTGGCCATCGAAGTGATGAAGGAAATCTCCGCAAAAAATGGTGAGCGCGCCCGCCCGGCGCCGGCAGGTGGACTACGCTTTGCGGCGTGGACTGTCGGAACGCCGAGCGTGCGCGCTGATGTCGGTAGCGCGATCCACGTTGCGCTATGCGCCGCGGATGCCGGCGCGCGATGCGCCGGTGCTGGCGGCGATGGTGAGCTTGTCGGCGCAGTATCCGCGCTTTGGCTACCGGCGCATCCAGGTGTTCCTGGACCGCCAAGGCCACACGATGAGCGCGGACCGCGTGTGGCGGCTCTGGCGGCAGGCCAAATTGCAGGTGCCACGGAAGCGGTCACGTCGGAGCGTGGCCTCGGGGCGTCCGCGGCCGGTGGCGCCGACGGGTGCCAATCAGGTGTGGGCGTACGATTTCGTGTTCGATGCCTGTGCCAACGGGCAGCAATTGAAGTGTCTGACGGTGCTGGACGAGTACACCTGCGAGAGCTTGGCGATCGACGTATCGGGTTCATTGCGGTCGGCGCGCGTGATCGACGTGCTAGCGCAGTTGGTCAGTGTTCGGGGCGCACCCCGATACCTGCGCTCGGACAATGGTCCGGAGTTTGTATCGCGTGCGCTGCTGCGCTGGGCGGCGCAGAATCAGCTGGAAATGGCATTGATCGACCCGGGCAAGCCGTGGCAGAACGGCGTGAACGAAAGCTTCAACGGCAAGTTCCGCGACGAATGCCTGAGCATGGAGTGGTTTCGCAATCGAGCTGAAGCAAAAGCTGTGATCAGTACCTGGCGACAGCACTACAACGAAATCCGGCCGCATTCGCGGCTGGGCCAACGAACACCGAGCGAGTTCGCCCGGGAACTGCAATCAACGAAACCCGAGCCCTTCATCCAAGAATAGATTGGTCCGAAGAAACCCGGCAGGTCAAAGGGAGACTGTTAGGCCACACACTGCATACTGAGGTCACCAATTCCACTGTAGCATGAGTTATTTAGTCGATAGACTGCGCGGTCAAAGGGAACCAGCAAACATGAAAAAGAAACCAAGAGCCACGGAAGCCGCGAAGCGCGCTCGTGCGCGCAAATTATTGACTGACAATGAAATGATCGCCAAGTCCCTCGATCGCCTTATCCCAAAGGGAACTTCGTTAAGCGCAAGTGTAGTGAGTGCTGTTGACCAGTTGCGAACCAGTCTTATGGCGCATTTGATTACGATACAAGTCATAGCGATCGATGGATGTGCCTACCTAAAAGACTTAGATGGATGGGTTCAAACCGAGCCAACTGCGGCCCCCCGCGTCTACTTTGTCGTTACTAACATAGGTCCGAACTCTTATTCCGGCAAGGTGAGCGGAACTATCGACACTACCCCTCTCCTATCTGTTGGAGCAGAATCCCATATAAGTCTTCTACCGCCGGGCGCCGCGCTCTGCGGGCGGCTGTGGTGCAATGCGCCCGTAGGAGTTGGTCTGCCATTAAAGTTGACGTTAAACTTTGGCGTCTATCCGCAACCCGGCGAACCAACAATAAATCCCGTTACTGGGATTCTGCCTCCGACGACAGTTGCGACGTCCACGCAGGCATACATCTGCGGTGATCGACCTCACGTGAATTCGGCGCTGATATCGGCGTTGGGCATTCACCCGGTCTATGACTCAGCTGGCAGGCTCACTTCGGCATCAGCCATCGATCGAAACGGCGTTTTCCGTCAAATTCAATGCAGCATCTATCAAACGGTTGAGGTTTCCGATGATCCGCAACACTTAGCGTGGCCATACGGCGAGATTTGTCGTGTAAGAATTGTGTCTTCAATGACCTATTCCGAGCAACCGTTGGACGGGAAGAATCATGTGTACGACGCCGTTCAGCGAGAGGGATTTACAGACCAAGGCGTCCGAGGACGCATGTTTTCGCAGAGCGTATCCGTTGACTTCGACAACACCGCGTCAACATTTATGTTCTGTAACGTTGCTGCCGTGGGATTTCCGCAAGGATCTGAAGTTGCCAAAGCTGGCGACCTCGCCGCGGCCACAACTTGGGGATTCTCTACCTATGTCACAGGTTTTGAAGATCAATATGAGGGCACGATTAAGGTTGACGATTTCCTAGACGTCTATGGCTATATCAATGGTAAGAAATTTACTGGTTTATATTCTTATAATAAATACCTAACGCCCGATGGGTATGCGGCCGGCTATAGCCCGACGGACAAGGACAAGATGGACCCCGCACTCGCAAACTATTTTGAATTCGAGTCTGGTCGTCTTGCATATTTTTCCCCGCTGCTAAATGAAGACTTATCGGTGAGTGCACTTCAGGCGAAATTCAAAAAGTGGATGGCAGCCCCTGGTGGAGGGGTTTCCGTGGCGGCAGCGGCACTAACCAAAACAGGACTAATCAAAACTCGCAACTCGAAGGGGCTAGCCGCCAATCGAAAACAGATTCGGGCCCGAAAGACCAATGCTCCGGGGCCGCGGGATGCAACTCCTCCAGCCACTGACGCTGATACGAGTTATTGGCCGGATGTGAAATCGTGGATCTACATCGGCAGCGTGGCCCTTACCGCCCTCATTGTCGACTTCGCAAAAACGGGGATCAAGAATTATGTGAACAACAATGCCGCGTCAATCGCCGCGAAGGCGGCGTCGGCGGACGCGGCGGCGGAGGCGGCGGGGGTGGCGGCGGGCTATTTGCAGACCGCGGCGCGTGCATCAGCGGAGACGGCGGCAGAGCTTGGGACGGTGGCCGCAGAGTTCGGGCTAGCGGACGCGACCGTGGCGACTGGGGGGGCAACCGCAGTGGCTGGTGGGGCGACTCTCGCCGAGATCCTGAGCGGCCCCGTTGGTTGGATAACTCTAGGGGCGGTATTTGTTGTGCAAGGCTTCAGTCAACACTTGGCAAAAAAAGTTCAGAACTTGCCGGTCTATGTACCTGCGAACATAGAGGGCGGCCCTAAGACAACGAATCCGCCGCCGGAGGGCGGAGGTCCGGCGCCGGGAAATGTGCCTCCGCAGCCCAACTACGGGATGGGCGAACCACCATCGATAAATCCCAACGCCCCTGTGGGTATCGGCGCCGCCTATTGCGACCCCGGCTATACACTAATTGATGGAGTTTGTGTTCCGCTGGGACCCGTCCCCACTTGGCCTCCTGACCGATGAGGGCGCTCGATGCTCTTTTTGGATGGCCTGCCCTTCCGATAACATAGAGGTCTTAGCAGCGGGTGTCGATCTCAGTTGCACTTCCGAGGGCAGCTAGAACTGGCCGTAGAGTCCAAGGGTAAGGAGCAGACATCGAACGCGTCATATCGTGGGATACGTCCGATCGCGCGGAACCGCTGGTCTTTCCCACATCTGCTGGCATAACCCCGCCAATTCCATAAACAGCTCCCCGCTGCGCCGCTTCAGCATATAGCCGTACGTTCGCTCCGACGCGATCCCCATTTTAGTAGCGGATCGATTTAGAGTCCGTGGTTGAAAATCA
>JBEPUJ010000087.1:0-3865 GCA_041691575.1 Terriglobales bacterium | reverse complement strand
GATTGCTTTGAGCCGCGGGATCATCACTATTTGATCTGACGCAAGTTCTAGTGCCCAAAACCAGTGAAGCCGTGACAACACTGAAGGCCTTGGGGTATCGACCTCAGTAGTGGAGGCCGATACGGATGTAGATTTCTACTATTGTCCGCGTTGAAAAGGAGTGCTAATCAAGGGTCCACGGGCATCTAAGATGCCTCTGCGGCGACATGCCGCGCGTTCGTGGAGGCCCATCGTGCTCGCATCGCTTTGTCCCAACCGACCCCGTCTCAACGGCGCCGCCTTCCTTCCGCAAGTATTTGCGCCGCTGGTTGACGCGGCCGAGCATGGCACCAAGCTCGAAGCCGCCGTCGCGTCGCTGGTCAAGATATTAGGATTTGACTCGTTCATGTACGGAACAAGTCTATGTGCCCGGCCGGACAGTGAGCATAAGAGCTACGTCTTCACCACGCAGTCACCGGACTGGGTGATGCGCTATGACCAGCGCGCGTATATCGAGATCGATCCGCGTGTCATCCACACCTTCGACAGTGCCATGCCGCTCGTCTGGGATCAAGTCTCCGAGCGAGGCAAGAGCCGGGAGCTCGACGCATTTCTCGATGACGCCGCCGCCCACGGCATTGCCAGTGGCGTCAGCCTATCGATCTTCTCGGCAAGAGAGGGGCACGTGGTCGTGGCTTACAACTCCAGCGTTCCCGTCATCAATGAGGTTCGTCGCTTCGACATTTCGCGATGCCTCGGCGACCTTGTCCTGCTCGGCGTGTATTTCCACGAAGTCTTCATGAAGACTGTCGTCGACCGCGGATTGTCGTCATCGCTGCAGGGCGCCCCGTTAAGTCCGCAAGAGCGCCGTTGCCTGACCCTCGCTGCCCATGGCCTTACATCGCGGCAGATCGGCGCTGAGCTCAACATCAGCGAACGGATGGTGGAATTGCACGTCTCGCATATTCGTACCAAGCTAGGCGTCGCCAATCGGCAGGAAGCCATTGCCAAGGCGGTGGCAGAAGGATTGATCCATCGTGGCGAACCCGTTTTGCGGGCCGTGAATATGCGCAACACCAGCGCGCCGACTGGCTTTCGGCGGTGAATGGCAAACAGATAACCCGGCGTGGCAACTGACGTCACGCACTGCGGGGATCTAGAATGCAACTACGAATTTCGAGCGCCTCGGCAAGCCGGGAAGTGGGAGCAACCCCAAAAATCGCTCCGGGCTCCCGCACCTTGCTTCGCGATTCGCTTGACCATTGGGTTTCCGCAGCGCGGACACTGCATGGGGCCTTTAGAGGTCGTCACGATGCGGGGCTCGAGACGTGCTCCCATTTCTTGCTGCATTGACTTAGCCGGCGAGCGCACATTCCGCAGAAGTTCGACAAGCCCAGCTCCGTCGAGAAGCTTGATGGGCTTGTCACGGGCAAAGTCAATCGCGTCCGGCGTGAAGCCGCCACTGGTCACAAAGATCGCACCTTGGGCCCGTTCTGACGTCATCACGCCGTAGATCTCGCGGACGGGCTGAACACCTACCCTTCGCGTCTTCCAGCGTTTGCACTGCACGACCAAACGCTCGTCCTGAGTGTGAAGCTCCAGGTCAACACCACCGTCGGGTGCAGCGCCGCCCCGCTCAGTTACCCGGTAGCCCCTGCGACTGTATGCCTGCGCGACCAGCGTCTCAAAGTCCTGCCAGGTCAGCGCCAAGATACGATCAAGGTCCGCCGTTGTATCGACCAGACGGTTTCGCCGCTGCGCCATGAATAGGGCGAAGGGAAGAGGCAGGAGAAAGATGGCCGCAACCCAGTGAGCATGGCCAGCCACGAGCTGTCCTAAATGGGCGAGCTGCGGCATCGACGACGTTATCGCCGGTACCAGCCACCGCAATGCGCCAAACACGACGGCGGCGAACAACACGCTGACCCACTACGGCAGATGGGAGAGCTCAACAAGGAGGTGACGGCGACGACCACGCGACATGTGGGGCGTAGATGCTAATTGGGCTGGACCATGCCAAGTCTATCGGTTCCCAAAGGGTCCGCATCTTTGAATTGGACGACTTTTCCGGTGCACACCAACGGACAAAAAAAGCCCCGCTTGGTAGCGGGGCAAACGGAGGATCGGTCGCTATTCGTCGTTGCGGCGGCTCCAGTAGAGGATGCAGCTGCCGTCCTCACCGTCGATCAGCCGGGCATCCACCGGAGCCGGGAAGATCGGGTCGTCGATGCGTACGGAGAGGTACTCGCGGCTTGCCTTGGACTGTCGCTTCCAGGCAGCGCCGATCTCGGTGGTGCCGGCCAGTACCCGGAAGTCCGGGCCGTTTGCGCCATCCTTCTCGGTCGGAACGATCTTGCACTTGGTATTGATCGAGAGCGTACGCAGGGTGCCGCTGTAGCCGTTGTCTTGGTGGGTAAAAGTGCCAATGGTCGACATGTAAATCTCCTTTCGGGTTGCAAGGTCGCGCCCATCGCGGCCTTGTCGGTGATCCACAGGCAATGGGCCGCGGCGGGCGCATCCCGCAGGGACCGCAGCAGCGCGAAGGACCGCAAAGGCGTGGCGATTTTGCTTCGCGAGGAAGGCCGCGAAGCGGTCGGGGAAAATCGTTGCGACCGCAGTTGCGCCAGGAAGCCGCGGGTGACACCGGACCCTTGCAGCAATTCACCGCAAACAAGGAGGCAGTGGGTCGTACCGCCGAAAGTGCCATGACGAGTACACGCCCCACCATCTCGCGCTCGATGTATGGCACCCTGGCTCGAGACAAGTGCAGACCGAAACGGCGCATGCCGGGCGTGAGGTTTCGGTGGTCGAACAGGACGAGGAGCGGTCGCACAGCAGTGTCGCGGGATGAAGCCTTTACCTTCCGCCGAAGGCCCGAGTCGAGCAACCGACTGCAGCAGGCAGTGACGTGCAGCAGCGCGCTTGGGCGTACCTCATCCCTCGATTCGCGTGCTGTCACTCCGCCCAACCGGGCGCACTTCAGGGAATTAAAAAAAACAAGGGGCGAAGCCCCTTCCCCGCCTAGAGCGGGCCCCGCTCGGCAAACGAGAGGATTTCCGCACCTGCCACGACAAAGTGGTCGAGCACACGCACGTCGACCAAGGCCAGCGCTTGCTTGAGACTCTGGGTCAGGAGCTCGTCAGCTCGACTTTGCTCCGGAACTCCGGAGGGGTGGTTGTGCGCGAAGATCATCGCGGCGGCGTTATGCTGCAGTCCGATCTTCACGATCTCACGGGGATACACGCTGGTCTGGCTGAGCGTCCCGCGGAATAGCTCTACGTACCGGACGAGCCGATGTTGCGTGTCAAGCAGCAGCACCGCGAAGACCTCGTGCTCGAGACTGCCGAGCTTCACACGAAGGAAATCGCGGACGGCCAATGGGGAGCTTAGTACGTCCGTCCCGCGCCGGACGCGGTGTCCCAGAACCTGGCGTGCCGCAGAGAGAACTTCATCGCCAGTTGCAAGGCGGTACTCGCCCTCGGCATCGCGAATAAGCATTGGCGTGTTGAAGTAATTGGTATGCGACATGATCGTGCTCCGGTGTCTTCGGGCGAGATTGCCCGGAACCGAAGCAGCACGTCGCAGCGCAAGCAGTCAGGGGTCAAAGACGGCCGCAGGACGCGAGCACGCGAAGCGCGCACAGCCCTTGACGGCGAGAACGACGTGGTACGGTGACACAGAAGGCAAGCTCATTAAATTTGATCTCCGACGTCAGTCACCGCTTCGACAACTCAAAGAGACCTCGAACGCGGGGATCCGGCAATTAGGCCGACGTTCCATTGATGAATTACCGGCCGTACCTTCCGTCGCATCCAACCGTCCGCTTTCGACCTTGGATTCAACCGGTCAATGCAACACACTAAAGGCTGCGTAAGCAGAAGGAGTG
>JBEPUJ010000086.1:0-3875 GCA_041691575.1 Terriglobales bacterium | reverse complement strand
GCGCAGGAAGGACATTGCGCCTTCCAGTTGCGACTATCCTGCTTGCCGGTAGTCTGCACGTAGTCGAGGATGCGAAACTCTCGCTGACCTGGCACGGACAAGCGCGGCACGAAAGGGAGCGGAGCAGGCGGCTGATAGGCTTGCGGCAGCTCCATGCCCCGCGTGAGTTCCCCTAGCTGGTCGGCGGTCAGCCTCTTCAGATCTTGCAGATAGGCAAGCTGTGCCTCGGGATTGAGGTCCGCTTCATAAAACCAGTAACGGCGATTGCTCTTGCGATGGACTCCGAGTGGCGCCCGGATCGCATTGCCATAGGCGCCTTCTTCGATCCTGTCCTGCCTTGGAAACACCTCAATCCCTTCCTTGAGGCCAGCACCCTTGACCGGAACGCCAAGCCGGAGAGCGAGATTGTAGATATAGATACGGCACTCGGACGCAAGCAGCGGCTTCTCCCCAAAGATCCAGAGATGGCCGCCGCGACGCGACTGTTCGAGCGCCGAGTCGATCCCATCCTGCTTCAGCTCCCATTGCAGTTGAAACAGGTCTTCGAGCGATCCGTCGTAGTCGGCATCGATCGCCACCCATTTCGCGCTCTGGGTCTGCGGATTGATGGCATACAGGTTGATGGTCATATCGCCGTTGAGGTGCATCCGGACCGCGCCACAGTCGAGCGGGCGCGTTTGCTTGATGTACGGCACACTACCATCTGGCAACGGTTTCTCTCGTTGAATTCCATACGCCAGGCGGTTCACGAATAGCCTCATGAACTCCTCGGCGGTCTGGCCGCTTACGCAAAAGTGAGTGGGCATAACCGGGATCTCCTTTCTCAGTGCGGTGGTTGTATCCCGGCTCGAAAACTCGGTCAAATTCCTGGAAACGCGGGCTGAAGATGGCCATTCGGCAATCCTCGCCCGCCGATTCCGGCAGCATCGGAGCTATACCGTGAGGGGCTTCGGGACTGCGACGATCCGGATGGTGTGCGCCGGGATCGCCGAGGTTGTGAGCGTGGCGTCGTCGAACTGGTGTTGGGCATTCCTGTCCCGCGACGTGTAGGCGAATGCATGGGTTCTTGCGATAGAACGGTTGATTGAGCGGATACGGCCTGCGGACATACGCATGGTGACTCCTCCTGGAGTTGCAGTTGGAAGTGGATTGGAAAGGGGCGATGCGAGAGGGCTAAGCGCTGGCGGTTTGGAGTTGAGAGAGGAGTAGACCCGGCTGCTCGGCGTAGCTGAACAGCTTGTACTCCGTGAAGACACGGTCGAACTCCTCGGACGTGAACTGGTCTTCACAGCCTTCGAACGAGAGCATGTACCAGTCATCGCGCTGCCGGTCGAACACGTAGATCGCTCCGGATGCGGTGTTGTCGGGAACCATCTGCAGGAGCAGGACGCCCTTCGGCGTCTGTATCCAGCGGGTGGCAATTGCCTCTCCAACTTCGAGAAACATGGAGACGGTCTGTTGAATCGTGCTTGCGGCGCAATCGCGCCAGTTGAACATCTTGTAAGCGGACATCTTTCCTAAACTGCGTTGCATGGTGACTCTCCTTTCTTGCGTGATAAGGGTTGGAACGGGATGGGACTACCAGAATCGACTACGGAACATCACCACCCAAACGCGGAGAAGCGATGCGATAAGGGCGCTGAAGAGAAGCGCGAGTGCAGCCAGCCAGAGGGGATGATTGCTGCTCGCTCGGTACAACAACGGGCCGCAAGCGACGATGACTGCGGCATTGAATGCGGTCAGCACAACGCACAAGGACAGTCGAAGGACGAAGCGCCGGTACAAGAGGGGGACATACTCGACCGGAGCCAAGACGATACGGGGAAGATTGAGCATAGGAGTTCCTTTCCGCGGTAACGGAGATTGCAGGGTTGGGTTGAGTCGGTGGAACTACAGGTGGGGGACTGAACGCTTGTTGTAACGCTTGCAGGAAGTTGCGTCCAGAGACCTCTTTAATCAGCACAACAACGACCTGGATGCAGCGGCTGTGAAACCCAGAAGGGCTAGTAGGGTGCGAATTACCTCCGGTCGAGACCGACAACCGTTGGCAGAAGCAAAGGCTTTATTGCCGGGCTTCCTCGGCGCGAGCCGATTGATAGGCCTCAACAATCTGCACCAGGCTTGCACCCGTGCGCATCGCGAAGCTCAGCTTGCATTCGAGATCCAAGATCATTTCGAAGGCGGGACGATAGCTCAACTAGATATCTGCCAAATCAGCACCCGTCGCAAAGATGCACACTCGGCAGGAGAATCAGCGGAGATTACCCGCCGACGTTCCATCCTTGTGGTATGCCGGCATGTACACCGGATGAAGCCGAACAGGGTTCGCCCAGTGCCAAGCCGGTACATCGGAGAGCCTTCGATTGAAGATCGGGAGCCAGTTGTATGCGGTTCGTTTTTGGTTGAGAGAGTAGGGTTGAGGGTCAGTGAGGAGAGTAGTGAGCGAGGATTGGACTCCTCGGCTCGGATGCCAATGCAGTTCACGATCACCTTGTGCGGCAGTCGGCGAATGAACTTTTCGATCGGTGCGCGGTTCAAATCGGAGGTGCATTGCCGAAACTGCGGCGACGGGAACATCCCGCGTTGCCCCATTATTTCGAGGTAGGTCCGCTTTGAGTTGCGGACGACTGTGAGTTCCAAACCGAACTCTGCGCTCCGTGCTCGCACACAGTCAGCAGCTGAGGTCGGCGACACAAGCTCGAGACCGATGTCGGCGATGACCGCATGGGTAAGAAGGATTTGGGAACTCCGACCGGATCATTCCGAGCATTCTTGTTGAGTCTTTGCCACCGGAGTCATCCAAAGCAAACGGAAGATCATCACCGTGCATCGCCACCAACCGGCGCACTTCGTCCAGTTCTTCATCATGTGCCACCATCTGTATGTAGTTGTCCGCACGTCCAGAGCGACCACTCTCACTTCTTCCATCACTTCCCACTCCAAAACTACGAAGTGTACAAGGGGATAGTCAGGAGGTAAGTGTTGGGAGATACGCGACTTAAGGAAGGCCTGTTTTGGTCAATGGGCAAGCAAAGTAGGGCAATCGGCAGGCAATGGGATTGGAATGGGCAGTCAATCGGTAAGCGACCGGCAATCAATGCGCGGAGGGTCGCCGCGACGCTTCATGTGCGAAATTAAGCAGATCGGGCGCGGCGAAGAGGTCGCGGAAGAGGACAACCTCGGCGCCTTCTGTGTTCAGAAGAGTTCTCGTGTCGAGCAGTGACTGGCGGAACGATTCGCTGAGCGCAAAGCCAATGCGTTTGCTGGACGATCGCATTTCCATGGCAAGCAGGTACAGAATGTCGTCATTTGCGGTCAGATACAGGACCGTATCGACGGCCGTGTCTCTGTCGAGAGCCTCGCGAATTGCCCGATATCGAGTGGAGCCTTTGGCACTTCTCTCGTACTCGATCGCAAAGCTCCTGCTTGTTCCGTCCACCTCGATTTCCGCGATTGCGTCGTAATCCTTGGTGACAGAATTCTCCACCATGAGGTTTCTTGACGAAATCTCAAGCTCGCATTTCCACGAACGAAGGATCCCTGCCCGTGCAAGGGCAGTTCGAATATTGACTAGTTCCAGAGCATGTGGAACCTGAGATGGATGGATGATCTTCTCGGTTGTGCTCGGAAGTGAGAGCAGGTAATGCCCGCGTGATTCGAGAAGAATGAGCCCTGATTGCGTGATCTCGAACACAAGCTTGCCGAAATGACGAGTACCTTCAGACCGCATAATGAGGCCCGCATTCTCCAAGCGAGCGACACGCCAGCGGAATGTACGCGCAGGCTGTGGGATTCCTTCGTGCGCCAGCAGATCCATCAACTGGTCAAGGCAGATTGCTCGGGCATTCCGAACATGCATCAGCAGCGGCACATCC
>JBEPUJ010000085.1:0-4009 GCA_041691575.1 Terriglobales bacterium | reverse complement strand
GGGACTTACCGACGCCGCATGGCCCCCAGATATGCAGGGGCACACGCTCGCCAATGAGCGCATGAAGCGCTTCGTAGAGTTTGGATGGTTTCATGGATCGTCCTTGTGAGTAAGAGTCGAGGCTCACCTGACCCGAGAGACAGGCGCGGGTTAGCTCCGTCTTGCAGCTAAACTGGATGGGGATGGATCGCCGGTCTTGACGAATACTTTGGCTTTACCGCAGGAATACGAACGGCTCCTCAGGGCTCTCAAGGAGCGAATCCGCTCAGCCCAACTCGGTGCGTTGCGCGTCGTCAATCAGGGGCTGATCGGTCTCTACATGGACATCGGTCGCATGATCGTCGAGCGGCAGCAGGGAGACACCTGGGGTAGGTCGGTTGTGGGCAATCTCGCCCGAGACCTCCGCGAGGAATTTCCCGGAGCGAATGGATTCCCCGCCGCTAACCTGTGGCGAATGAAGACTTTCTATGAGGCCTATGGGGCAAGCGAAAAACTCGCACAGCTCGTGAGAAAAATAGGCTGGTCGCACAACATCACGATCCTCGAGAAGTGCAAGAGCGAAGAGGAGCGGGAGTTTTACATCCGCGGTTGCAGGAAATATGGATGGACTCGCGACGTACTCGTCTATCAGATCGAGAACCGGGTCTTCCATCGAACGCTAAGCAGCCAGACCAACTTCGAAACAGCACTTCCAGAGAGTGTCAGAATTCAGGCAAGACTGGCGGTCTAGGACGAATACACCTTCGCGTTCCTCAATCTGGAGAATGAACACAGTGAAAAGGAACTTGAACGCGCTCTAACAGGCTGTGTTGAACACTTTCTGCGAGAGATGGGTGACATGTTCACCTTCGTCGGCAGCCAATACAGAGTTCAGTTCGGTGAGCATGAGTTCTTCATCGACCTGTTGCTCTACCATCGGCGGCTGCGAGCGTTGGTCGCCTTGGAATTGAAGATTGGAGTGTTCGAGCCGGAGTTCGTTGGAAAGGTGCAGTTCTATCTCTCGGTGCTTGACGAGACCGTCCGGTTGCCCGATGAACAGCCCTCGATCGGGATCATCCTCTGCAAGTCCAAGAACCGGCTGGTCGTGGAGTATGCCCTGAAGCAGGCTTCCGCACCGATTGGTGTATCAGCCTATTCCGTCACGCCGGATGTTCCCAGAGACCTTCAGGGGCAGCTCCCAAGCCCTGACCAAGTTGCCTCTCTGTTGGCCGGATTCGAGGATAACGTTGATCCCCCTAAATAGCTATAAATGAATGATTTACAAAACTCGCACGCGCCGTGCGAGTTTTAGCACGGGTGTCATTTGCTGTTTGGCGGCTCAGGTAGGACCCCATAGTCCCGGAGGGTCTTGATGTTCCCGTCGTCTGCCTTCAGGAGGCGCACTCGAAACTGAACGCGCGGGAGCGGCTCAATGAAAAGGAACGTCCCATCCGTGAACCGGATCTCAAACGCAGGCCAGCGGCTCGACTGATTTGCGTACCGAATATAGTGAACGATCTTGCCCGTTGCTTCGCTGTAGAGCGAACCGCGAGCCGCCTTGCCTGGAGGGGCAGACGGCTCCAACGGACGCGCTCTTGATCCCGATTTTGACTGTGCAGCTTTCCGCTTCATTCCATCTCCTTGTCCACAAGTCCATCCATGGCAGTTCGGGCAATGAGCAGCGCGGGAGCTGAGACCACAGGAGTGGCCGGATCGCCGACCATTCGGCCGAACGCTGTTCCTACTCCTCATCCGCTTTACCTCGGTGGACGGCATCCTCCGCCCAATCATCGAGAAACTGATCGGCCAACCCGAATCGCTATAAACGAGCGAAATCTTAGGCGACTTGATCGAACTCCTCGTCTTCTTCCTCCTCTTCGTTTGCGTTACTCTCCGCGAGAATCTCCGCTTCCTCATCTACTTCTTCCGCCGTAGCGGTAGCAGCTCTAGGGGTGTCGAAGAGGCTGAAGGTCTTCGCCGGTTCGGGCTTGGCAGCTTCGAGCGGCTTCGCGGCCGCGGCTGGTTTCTCAGACTCCGTTTTCGTCGGCTCTTTCTTTGCCGGCACCTTCTTTGCACACGCTTCGGCCTGCGCTGCCTTCCCAGCTGCGTCCATCTCGGCCTTCGCTCTCTCGAGCGTGCTCTTGAGTTGCAGGTGCGCGGCAACAAAGTCGACGATCGAAGATGGCAGGTCTCGATCGAGTTCTTCGGCGGTACCAGTGAGTTTTAAGGGCGTCGTGAGCGCGGTATTCTCGCTATCCTGCAGCTTCTTCGGAATGATGTTGACGCTGATCTGATCGTCTTCGAGACGAGTGACGGTCAGCAGTACGGCGCGCTGCCGCAGATAGGGAGCAAGTTCCTTGAACATGGTGTTCTCCTGGTGAAGCGGGTCACTTGGGGCGTGACCCTCTCCTCATCGGCTTCTTGAGTTCAGGATCATCCCAGTGGATAGTGTGGCGTCGTCCAAACGCCAGCGATTCGTTGTAGGCAGCGGGTTCGTAGTCCCGCTGCCATAGGAGGCGGTAGAGCGCATTGACCGCCGACTTCATGACAAGCTTCATCTCGTCATCGGAGATATGAGAGATCTCCGGCCTACCGTTGCAAACAGCACAGGGCTTTCCTGAATGCAGGTCTTCGATGGGGCCGTTGCGAAAAGCCAGCGCAACGAGTGCTTTGGCTTCGGCTGCGAGGTCGCGATCAAGTTTCATCGTCATGGGCGTGGTCTCCGGTACGCTTCCACCATACCGCCACAGTCCCAGTGAAGTCTTACACCGTCGCGAAACTATGCCGCAATCTTGCGCGAACGCCTCCGTGTCTTCGACCATAGCTTCGGATCGACGGGCAGCGCACTCATCTGCCCCGTCCTCGCATTGAAGAATGCACCGTGATAACTCAGCTTGCCATACCGGAAGAGCTGTCCCAACATGGCGAGCGCGCTCAACGCCAGTGTTTGGTTGATGAACGGCTCCTGCCGGTCCAGCGCCTCGACCGCAGAGCAGCTTGGCAGCGGATCTTCTCCGGCGTCTGTATCGACGATCTCCGGATACAACTCGCTCACCGTTCGCAGGCGCTCAGTCTTCCGGCGATTCCGGCCGTTCAGGGGTTGACCGAGAACATACTGCCCGCTGGCAGCGTTGTTGCCGAGATCGAGCCAGTAGCAGGTATGGTTCAATGCGTTGGTGAACGACTCCTCGATGGCCTTCCTGGCCTCGCGCGAATCGACACAGCCGATCAAGACGTCGGGAACCCCTTCACGGTCCCGCTCGAAAGAGCGCGCATGAAAGCGGTTGGGGATGGCCGTCCACTTCGTTCCCCAGAAGATGTTGATCCGATTGATCAGCACGGTGGCCTTGCTCTGGCCGATGTCCGATGCCGAAAAGGGCTGGCGGATGCAGTTCGTCGCAGAGACCGTATCGGCATCCATCATGGCCACGTCGAGGCCGCTTGCATGCCCCCACACGCGCATGGCCTGATCCAAATATGGAAGGTTCATGGCGATGGAACTGCCGGTGCCGCCTGCTCCAACGATCAGAATTCTTACCGGCCTACGCCGTAATAAGTCAGACGGCAATCTGTGTTCGATCCGCATCTCATCTCCTCTCTCCTCGCACAAACTGCGTCAACGTTTGCGGCAGGGCGATCAGGGTTTCCCGTGGGAACGGTCTGCGCTTGCCGGCCAGCCCCGACCAGAGTCCTTCAAAGCCCTCGGGATGGCGCGTCAGCCGCCCGACGTTGG
The DNA here is from genome assembly GCA_041691575.1 of Terriglobales bacterium. Lineage (GTDB taxonomy): Bacteria > Acidobacteriota > Terriglobia > Terriglobales > Acidobacteriaceae > Edaphobacter. The sequence goes on along the minus strand of JBEPUJ010000085.1, from coordinate 297 downwards.
CGTGAGTAAAGGCACTCTCGTAGAAACCTTGCTCCCAATCCGCGATGGAGGAAACGTTCGCCCCGTCAGGACGGCGCATGGAGCCCGTACACACGCGGCCATTGTCCGAGAGGTTCCAGAAAGGAGCAACGGCCAGCTTTGTCCCCGGTTGCGGCCGTCTGTTGTCCGTAAGGGCACGGATCATGAGGTCGCCGCTCTCGACTCGCCAGACAAGCGGTGGCTGCGGAAAGGTGCGTCCATTTAGGTCCGCGACCATGCCTTCGGAGTTTTGATAGAACATCTGGCGCCGTTGCGCCG
>JBEPUJ010000084.1:0-4212 GCA_041691575.1 Terriglobales bacterium | reverse complement strand
GCGAGGCGCAGCGCGAGCAGCAGCCCGCCGAGCGCCGCGAGGTCCACGCCGAGATAACCGCCGTAGAATTCGGGCAGGTGAACGTAGAGCGGGAGCGCCGCCATCGCCAGCGGCATGCCGAAGAGTCCGTACGTGGCTAGCGCGGGCAGCCCAAGGCGCGGCGTTGCGGCAACACCGATCATAGCGCGCCGACCAGCTGGGTCCTTGCCACTCTCACAGCGAGGCTGCGCGTCCATAGGTAGGAGGTGCTGAGATTGAGGGAAGGATGAGTCTCACGCCGTTCTCAGCACACGCCGTCGCCCAGTTCTGCGAACGCCGTTCCCAGCCGCTCTCCGAGTATCTTGCACAAAGCGCGACACTCAAGCAGGCCGTTCTCACGTCACCGTTCCGAGCATTTTGCCCTAAGCGCGACGGAACCAATGCGATAGCGGGAGTTGAGTCTGGGCGATAGCCGATGCTCGTGGATGACTGCTATCGACCCGAAGCGGTCTGAGGGGCTTGAGTGAAGCGGACGTTCACGAAGTTCGGGAGCCAAGGCGTCTACTGCTCCGGGAAGCCGGCCTTGCGCAATCCCTTGTACAGGTATTTTTCCGCGAGCTTTTCGGCTTCGGGGCTACCCGGAGACTTGTCGCGCAGTTGAGCAATCGTGGACCCGGGCACGGTCCGCAGTACTTCGGCCCTGGCAGCACCAGCCTTGGTCATGTTTCCTTGGTTGGCGTATGCAGCAGCCAGTACCACGTGAATAGACCAATCATTCGACAGGCCTGATGCTATTTCGCACTCGGCGATTGCCTGTTCGTTTTGTCCCGTCAAGAGATGCGCCGAGCATGCAGCGTCCCATAGCGTCCCCGACGGATCGAGAGCAAGCGCCCGGTCAATGACCTTCAATGCTTCAGCTGGGCGTCCGGCGTCGACCATGATTTCCGAGCGAAACGATTGCTACCGCAGCTCGTACGGGTCGAGCTTTATTGCCAGGGCGTTCGCGTCTAGGGCTGCATCCCACCGTCCGAGATTGGCCAGCGCGACGCCGCGCCAGTTCCATGCCGCCGGGTCATTTGAGTCGAGTCTCACGGCGCGAGTGGTCAACTGATCCTGTTCGCGGGCGACGTACTCGCGATCCAAGTGGGGACCCATGTGACCCTGATCATTGAAAATCGCCGCCCGAAGAACCAATGCAGGCACGAGATCCGGCTCAAGACGTAACGCCTCGTCGACGAGTTTGCCTGCAGCAGCGAGTCCGGCAACCGATCGTTCCGTGCCGCCCAACTCAAAGGCCCGCAACACCAGCTCCCGTGCGCTCAAGCTGGACAGTGGCATGGCGGTCACGCGCCTGCCCTCGGTGCGGACGAGGGCGTCCCGGAGGTTTCCGCTTAGATGGCGAAGGGGAGCCGACTCGTCACTGGCGACATCCGCGTTCTGGAGGGTATCCTGTTCGGCCCAGACTTGGCCTGCCGTGCTTGTATCGACGAGCCGCAAGTTGACCGTGATTCCTGCGCTGCCGCGCACCGCATCGCCTTCCAGCACATAGCGGACTTTGAGGCGGCGTCCCACGTCTCGCGGGTCGACGGTACCGTTTGCGCCCGCTGCGAGGGAACTGCTGGACACAACATAGGCGCTTCCAAATTCGTATTTACGTGGAAGTTCGGTCGTCAAGTTTCGCGTGAGCGTTTCCGCGAAGTGGGCCGCCTCCGCATCGCCCTGCGACGTCGTCAACGGCAGAATGGCAACCGACAAAACTTGCGGCGCAGGCCCTGGCGCCGGCTTCCATAGCCGGGGCATCCCCCACATCGCAACGCTCGCAAAGCCGATGAAGGCAACGCCCACGGCCAGCCACCGCCAGCCTGCAGCTCGCATAGGCCGGTGCCAGCCCCTGCGGCCACTGCTTGGCGCCCTCGACGTCTCGCTCCCAAGGTCGACCCGGTAGACCTCGACCGGCCGAGCAATGTTCTTAACCTGCTGCGCCCCAAGGTCATCGAACGTGAAGCTGAGCTTATCCAACACTTGGTCGCGTACGACTTTACTCGCGCAGATGCCGCCGGGCTCGGCCAACGTCTGCACGCGCGCCGCGACATTGACGCCATCACCGTAGATGTCATCGCCATCGATGATGATGTCACCAATGTTGATCCCGATACGGAAGTCGATTCGCTGGTCGGGCAGCACAGCGGCATTGCGTTCGACCATGCCCCGCTGCACGTCGACAGCGCAGCGCACAGCATCAACGACGCTCGGGAATTCCAGGAGCAGCCCATCTCCCGTGGTCTTGACGATCCGGCCACCATACTCGGCGATCTTGGGGTCGATGAGCTCGCGGCGATGGGCCTTCAACGCGGCGAGGGTGCGGCTTTCGTCCTGACCCATGAGGCGGGAATAGCCCGCCTCATCGGCTGAGACAATCGCTGCGAGTCGGCGTTGATCCCGCGCCATTCGCTCCCTCGGCTAAGGCTGGGTGTCAGCGGACTATAGACGGAGCGTAGCGGATCGACAATCGCCGCGCCTGCTGGACGAGGCGCGCAAAGTCCACTTACGGGCAGATTGGCTCTCGACCGCTCTTGGCCGAATTCCGACGGTGAGTAGCGCGCCTCTCTAAACTCGTCGCACGAACAGTCGAAAGCGTGGCTGTTAGGTCACCGACGACTACTACCCACCCACGCCCCGCCAACGCAAGTTTCTAACCAACCTCCCCGGAATGGGCGTAAAGATGCCGGCGATAGTCAGATCGATGTAAAGGCCGTCGGGGCAGGTGTTGGAAGGCATGCAATACCCGACTTGGCGCGCTCGGGTCGGCGGCGAAGTAACCGTCCACACCGGGCCAGTGAGAGTACCCGCTTGCGACATGCAAGCGGCAACGCGGATTCAGGCTCACAATCCTTTTGCAAGGAGCGGTCCCATTGAAAATTCGAATCGTTCGATGTATGTGTTTGGGTGCTCTTTATCTGGCATCAGGTGCAGCCATTTCTGCAGCGACGCTCGATCCCGCAATCCTCGTTACGTCGGCGGAAGCCACAGCGCTACTGGGGGGCGATGCGACGTTAGAGGTCAGCAATGTGCAGGCGGTCTATCCGGGCTCGGTGGATTTCACGTATTGGATCAAAAACAAGAGTCGGGGCCTTGCGGTCCAGCTCTATCTGGACCCCACTGGCGAGATGTTTGCGAACATGCGGCGGACTCTGAAGGCGAACCATCCGAATGCCAATCAGATTCCCTGCTCGGCGGGAAACGTTTGTTTCATGCAGGGCGAGGCTCTATTCGCGACCAAGGGCAAGTGGTACCTGCACTTGGATGCCGGCCGGGAAAACACGGGAAAGATGGAAGATCTGGCGCGCAGAATCATGACACGGATTCCGTAATCCGCGCCGCTCCACGGCAATGCATGCGCTAGGCAACCTCGCGGAAGCTTGTGCGGTATCACGGCATAGTTGCCAAACCCAAACAACTTCGAAAGTGAGACGTCAGATGAACCGTCATTCGAAACTGTCACTCGCCACCATCATCGCATGTGGGTTCACGCACGCCTACGCCGCAGAAGTCCCCACGCGCAAACCCGGCCTGTGGGAATCTAGCGTCCAGGTGAACGGCACGACCATGGTGGGACAGGTCTGTGTCGACGGATCGACGGATGCCAAGCTGAGCGCAACGACCGATGCATACATGAAAGCGAACTGCACGAAATACGAGCAGCGCCATGAGGGCAGCAAGTTGATCACTGACTCTGTTTGCGCGTTTCAAGGCACGCCAGTGGTGTCTCACACCGTGACCACTGCAATTGGCGACAGCGCTTATCACACGGAAGGCACGACCAACGCCGATGCCAAATGGATTGGACCGTGCAAGCCTGGCCAGACGCCGGGCGTGGTGATGATGATGGGTCCCAAGTGAGTGTATTGAGCAGCTTGAAATACCACGGGTATTGAATTCAAGATCGACGAGAGCTGGCTCGGTTAGTTGAGGCAGATTTCTGCGTTTCGTAAGTGAAATTCCTGCGGTGGCGGGAATTCCCGGGCGTCGCGAGCCACCCCACGCCGCGCTATGACCGTGCGCCCGGACACCTGACTGCTGGTGAAGCGCTGATCGAATGGATTTGTCGGTCGCGGCTGGGTTGGCATGTGCTCGCGCGGTCCAATGTCAGGTATCCAGCGAAAATCACGAAGACTGCTATTGGGCTTGGATTCAACCGGTCAATGCAACACACTAAAAGCTGCGTAAGCAGAA
>JBEPUJ010000083.1:0-4270 GCA_041691575.1 Terriglobales bacterium | reverse complement strand
CGACGCCGGCCGAGGAGGCGGCTGCGCGCGAGCAGCACGTGCCGGCGACGCCGACGCAAGTCGATCACGCGCGAACCGCAAGCATGAACGGCGCCCTTTTCCAGTCCAACAACCATGGCACGCCAGCGATTGCCGCAACCGCGCGTCCGGCTGCCTTCAGTGGGCCCGGGGTCGTGCGGGCCAAGGAAAGCGGATCGCCCATGCCAGCGGCAACACCGCAGGCCCCGAACATGCCGAAGCCCGCCGCCGAAACCCGGCCGAATGCGGGACCAGAGCATTCGCCAGCAGGCACCGCGCTGCAGCGGCCAGAGGTTGCGCCAGCCCACTCCTCAGAGATGCCTGTCACCCGGCCAGGGGCTGGGCCCGCCGAGCACGAGCACGAACACAATGCTGCACCGAGCCTGCCCCAGCACAATGGTCCACAAGGTCAGCACGCGCTTGAGCACAACGGCCCACCCATTCATAACGAGCCCCGCCAAGAACCCCGTTCGGGGGTGCCGGCGCCCGCCGAGCTACGACACGGCCCGGTTGTCGAGCATTCGCCGGCTGCGCCGCATGCGGAACCGCCGCATGTTGAAGCACCGCATATGAAAAAGCCGGAAGTGGCTCGGCCCGCACCTGCCGCTAGACCTGCGCCGCGACCAGAGCCGCATGCGGCTGCAAGGCCGCCGGTGCCGCATCCGGCCGTTCCTCACCCTGCGCCGCCTCGACCGGAGGAGCATCAATAACAAGGATACGCGAGACGCCGGACGCACGGAAAAATCCGCATCCTTGGTGTAAATATAGCCCCCGCAAGTTCAGTCGGAACGCTGAGCCGGCGCAGTTCAGGCAAATCATTCGATGCGCCGGCACGGGCGTTTATATAAAAGAGACCGCCAACGCATGGGGGGCGAAGGCGGTCTCTTTATCCCTTGGAAAGGGGATGCGCGTGTTCTGGGTTGGCCAATACAGCGCTTGAGCATCTTATAGCTCGCAATGACGGTTCCGCGATCACAACAACCGCTTCTACGGACATTAACCCTATGTTTACCTTAGACTTGCCGGAGAGGTTTCGGTCGGGAATTATTGACGCGGCCCGGTGGCGGAAAGAATACGCGGGGCAAGATGGCTGGGTCCCCGCTGAACGCAAAAGAGGCCCGCAATAAGCGAGCCTCTTTGATCAATACATGTCACCAGCGATGCCAATGATGATAACGCCAGTGAGGGTGATAGAACCGCGGCGGGCCATAATAACCTCGCACGCGATTCGGTACGCAACGACCCCATGGGTTCATATGCCAGCCGGGACCACCACATCGCCAACCAACGGTGATCGTGCTGGAGGTGCCATCTGGAAGATGGCTGGCAGGCATCGCTTGAGCTGCGGATGCCATACCTATCCCGATGATCAGAGCGACTGAAGCAAATTGTCTCATGACACTTTCCTCCAAAAAACACCTAAGGGAGGATTTCATCGCATTGCCGCTGAACACGTGATGAACACTGCCGACAAATTTGCGCCCAAATTCTCAATAGATAGAAACAACTAGAAATATCAGCGATCGGAAGTCGATCGAGCATCGAACGCTACATCGCGGAAATGAAAGAGCGTGGCAAGTTTAGACTTCGGCGGATCGCTAAAATTGGATGCCACATTTCTTCGCGATCGACGCTTGCTCGATCGCATTCATTTGGCCCAAGCGCTGCATGAATTGCTTTCAGTGATAACCTCCTGCCATCGGTGCCGGACGATCGACAAAGGGTAACCGTCAACGAGCGCAACGATGATGGCGATAAAGCACACAAAAACGGCGCCGACGATCTTTAACATTGGTCTTACTACGATCTTCGTTGTACGCGTTCAACCACTTCGGCATCTCGGTTGGTCTGAACCTCAGTTTTCTTGTCGTCAAATACCTTTGCCACTTTCTCGATTGCCTCGCGCTTCCAGATCGCAATCTGGGAGGGATGCTATTCGTGCTCAGATTGCGGGATCGATTTGGTCGTATTGGCCAAGGTGGATAGCAAGAAATCTCTGCCGACCCATACATACCCATCCGGGCTCTGCAATGTTGCGGCCGCTGTACTGGGTTGGGAGGATGATACGAACAGGATAAAAGCTGACACTCTGGAAAAAATGAACCATTACACGGCTATCGTGCGGAAGCTGCCGAGTGTCGCCTGAAGGCCGAAGCCGTTGTTGAGCGACGAGGATATTGGCTCGCAGAAGCGCAAAAATGGGAAATGCGCGTTGAAGCGGCGGACAACGTGCTCTAGCGCGCAATCACGGACAGCGCGCAAAAGTTTGGACCGCGACAAGCGCTCTGGACCGAAGTGCAATCTTGAAAGTGCCAAAATGATTCGAGGCACGTCATGAAGAGCAATGCACTAGAAAAAACACCATCGCGCCGCCGGGACTTTCACATCCTTGAGGGCCGGGCGCTCGGCATTCTGTTCGAACACCGTGCTGTCACGGAATGCGAGTTCCACGGACATCGCCTAGATCGAGCGGACCCTCATGCGGTCACCCGCGCGCGGGAACACGCGTGGAGTTGCCCGTTCTCCGGCACCACGCTGGAACAAGCCGTGGCAGCGATTAACGACGTAATGAATTCCATCGGAGATACCTGTCCGGATTCTCGCTGACCGGACTCCAATTCGCGTGGCGCGGGCCTATATTGGATTCGTTTTCCGCGAGTAAGGAGTATCGAATGGCCCCGCGCGCCAACTGGAAGGGCTTTCTGCGACTGCTCGACCTCGCCAAGCATATCGTCGAACAGAAGTCTGGCCACTTCGAGCCCGACAAGTTCAAGGATCATTATGAAACAGCGCTACAGGAACTTCTGTCAAAGAAGCAGAACGGACTGCCCATCGCGGCACCGGCCAAGAGCGCACCGAGTAATGTCGTGAACCTGATGGATGCGCTACGGCAGAGCATTGGAGGGGGCAGCAAGTCATCATCTAAGGCAAAGCGGGCACGCGCAGCGAAGAAGGCGACCAAGCCTCGTCGGAAGGCGAGCTAAAAACATGAGGGTTAAGTCCCCAAAAATAGAGTCATTTACGTTGCGGTTTTATGCTGTCCGGGAAGAAAAATCGCGTACCGGCATGCAGGCCGGCCCGACGCGTCAATTCGAAACGCTCGGTGAGCTCGACGACTTCATGGTTAGGCTATCGGGCGAAGCCCGCGCAATCGCGTGGGTTACTTGGCCGGACGGGAAAGAAGCCAAGTATGCTGAACCGAATCCGCAGACGCCGACGCCACCTCGAAGTGCATGAACCCGCCTGGGCGGTTTGCCGTTGCGAGTTGCTGCGGGAGTCCGTCCCGCCCGCGCATTAACGGACTTGCCGGGGGCCCCGCTTATCCCCCGGCGGGTCTTTTCTTTTAAGCGGTCCAGCGCGACGTGTTGATACCGACAAATTTACCAGGGACGAACACGCGTTCGCGTTATGGGGCGTGCCTTTAAGTGAATTCGTGAGTTTTGACGATCTATCAGCTCATATTCATCCTGCAGGTCGTGACAGAGTGAGGGCTGGTTTCAATGCCACGCGGGCTACAGAGGCCCTTATGAAATCGATTTTAGCATCATGGTCGGTGAGGAAGTCCGCTGGATATCGGCGCGGGGGCAATCCGAGTCTCCCAGGTTTCGGTAGGTCGCCGTGCGGTTTGACGCAAAGCGGTGAGCTAACCAATTGATTCCCGGCTTTAGGTCGGGGGCTCAACGGCGGTCGTGGTAAAGAAACCGTTAGTACTCTCTGTCTAACGTTAACTTTTAGGCATTGAGGTTTGGCATGAACCGCGTCGTCTGTTTGGTTGCTGTATCTGTCTGGTTAAGCAGTGGATCGACATCCGCGCAAACGGCAAGTCTTGGGCAACAGCCAGCGACCGCGGCCCTTCAAATAATTGGCTCTGACGCTGAATTAAGAGCTACTGGACAGCTTCCATCGTCCAACGAGCCGACGTTCGATGCAAGTACGGACGATCGTCTTAAGGTAGCAATTCAAGCATACGCGGGAATTGCCGCTCGCGGCGGATGGCCAGCCATTCCAAAGGAAGCAAAATTTGCAATCGGCACCGAAGGGGCGGACGACAATCTACTTCGCCAACGATTGATTCTTGACGGCGACCTCACCTCGTCATTTGCTACTGGGACGTTCGATGCCGGCGTTGCGAACGCTCTCAAGCATTTCCAGAAACGACACGGTCTTGCTGAAACAGGAAATGTGGGCCCCCGGACGTTGGCTGCGCTTAACGTCACCGTGCAGCAACGGAGCAAACAACTTGAAGCATCGC
>JBEPUJ010000082.1:0-4325 GCA_041691575.1 Terriglobales bacterium | reverse complement strand
ATCCCTATCAACATATCAGATGGAAAATTACCATCGCGCTCTTGACTATCGATCTCGCAGCTTTATCGCGAGATACGCAGTCGAAGGACCTGCGGTATCTACACCACAAGCATCGTCCACTTCGCCAGATCAATGGACTAGCGATTCAGCCGCCAGGTAGAAAAGCGAAAGACAACACCGGAGCTGATGCGGAGATTGTGTTGATACTCATTGACGTTGTTTGGCAGGTGGGTAACCAGAAATTCGCCTTCCAGCGCTCTCACCGAAAACCAGTCTCTGACCCCGATCTCAAGCCCTCCGCCCGGCGCGAAGGCCACCGAGTTGGCAGCGCCGCTGGACCGCATATCCTCTTTGGGAAAGTAGCTGTCGAAGCCATGCACGCCACCGGCAAGGAACTGACCGTATAACGTAAAGCGCCGCGCAGTGTGGAAGGAATAGCGTGGACCGGCCATGTAGGTAATCAGGCTGAGGCCCTGTTGTGACTGCGGAACCTTGTCGGTCCGGCTGCCCGTTACCTGGGCTACCGCGGCGATGTCCTTCCACACATGAAACAACTCCTCACTGCTGCCGCCATTCAGCAGAAAGCAGCCGCAATTCCCGGGAGGCGCGTTGCCGATCATTGCGGTGTAGTTGACCGAGAGCGCGATGGGGTGGCTCTTCGAGACGGTCGGTCCCAGATCTCCGGCTTCGGATGGAAGCGTCTGGGCAGAAACGGCCACGGACGTTCCCATCAATACTGCCGACATCAAAAACATGTTAAGTCTCATGCGTGCGGGCCTGCTCCTCTGCGGTCGCTATTGAACGATCAGCGTTACCGTGGTTGTGTGCTGCAAGGTTGTATTCGCCGCGCTGGTTGCGGTGGCCGTAACGGTGACCGTGTAGCTCTGCGGGTCCTGCGCGAAGAAGCCGCCGCTGCCGCAACCAACTAACCCAAGCGTAGCTGCCCCCGCCATCAGTACAAAGAGCACACTGAGCAGGGTGCGCGGCATCCGTCTGAATCTCGCACGGAGGCGCTTGTTCCGCAGCAACGGCAGCAGGAAAACGGCCGCGGTGATGGGAAGCAGCGGCGCCCGTACTGGCGAGGACGGTGGAGTATTTGACGCCTTGGACGCCGGGGCTTTGATTACCACGCTAAACGCCGTTGCTCCGCTACCCGAGGCGATCGTTGCAGGCGTAAAGACCGCCGTCGCTCCGGGAGGCAGACCTGAAGTAGTCAGCGTAATCGCAGCGTTCAGAACGCCGCCCTGGGGTTGCACTGAAAAGTTGAAGATCGCAGGATGTCCGGGATTGACGAATTGCATCGCCGCTCCGGTTGCGGTGAGAGTGAAGTCTGTGATCGGCGGCGGCGTAACCGTGAGCACAAAGAGGCTACTTGTAATCGGCGGATTCAAAGCGTCGCCAACGTACTTCGCCACCAGGCGATGCATGCCTGGCGACAGTGCTGCGGTGCTGAACGTTGCCAGATTGTTTGCCAGGTTTGTTGAACCGGCTGTAACCGAGCCGCCGGTAATGTCCAGCAGGTCGACCTCTCCGGTCGCAACCAGGTTCGCGTTGCTGAAGGTCGCCGTCAGCGAACCGCCGCCCCAGGCAGCCGTGGACGCGCCGCTGAGCGTCAGTGTCTCGGAGAATCCCTGACTGCCGCCAGTTCCTGAATTTTTGCCTGCAATGGTATGAATCACGCTATCCGGTCCGACTCCGCGAACCAGTTGATTGTTCGTATCGGTGAGCGCAAAGACGCCCGGAGCCTGTGCCGCGGGAGCGCGAGGCGTATCGAGAGTTGCGTTGACCGCCAGACCGCCGTCGCCCGCAAATCCCTGCGAGCCATTCCCGGCCACGGTCGTAATCTTTCCTGTCGTTGCGATCAGGCGGATGCGGTGGTTGTCGCTGTCCGCAACATAAATGTTGCCCTGCGCATCGACGCTCAGCCCACGCGGGCGAGCCAGAAAAGCGCTTGTTGCCGCTCCATCATCGCCTCCATAAGCCTTGCTGGTTCCCCCAGCCAACGTCGAAATCACGCCAGCCGTATTGACGACGCGCACGCGCTGATTGTGGGTGTCCCCGATATAAATTTTGCCCGCCGCATCGACGGCCACGCCGTTCGGAGAGTCGATCCCCGCAGCGGTCGCTGCCGCGCCATCGCCGGAAAATCCTTGTTCGCCATCTCCCGCGACCGTCGTGATCGTTGTGCCGCTGATCTTGCGGATGCGATGGTTGTCGGTATCGGCAATATAAAGATTGCCGCTCGCATCCACCGCCAGCGCAGTCGGATTACTCAGTTGCGCGGAGGCAGCAGCGCCGCCATCTCCTGAGAAGCCCGCAACGCGGGTCCCCGCGACCGTGCTGATCGTTCCATTGCTCACCTTGCGGACACACTGATTGTGCGTGTCCGCAATATAGATATTTCCTGCGGCGTCGACCGCCACGCCTGCGGGCGAATCGAGCAGCGCGCTGGTCGCCGGTCCGCCATCTCCTGCAAAACCCTGCTCCCCCGTTCCCGCCACAGTCGTGACAATACCGGTGAGGTCGACTTTGCGGATAACGTTATCGTTCAAATCCGCGATATAGAGATTACCCGCCGCGTCATAGGCTATTTGCGCGGGAGCCGCCAAAGGCGCCGCTGTCGCCTGTACATTATTTGCCGGTCCGGCCTGCGCCTCCGCCCTGAAGCCCCCTGCCGCAAATCCCATGGCTAGCGCCATCGTCAACAGGCCGGCCACCCGATGCTTCCGCCTCGACTGCCGTCGCCGCATCCCGCTCGCCATTACCATCTCCGGCATATACGCATTCTCAAACTGCAAATCATTCCTTGTACTTTTCAAACTCTCGCCCCATCCCAGACCATCTGCCTGCGTAGCGGATCTTCGCTCGCTACCTTGAACCCGAGCCGTCGATAAAGCCTCTCAGCAGCGCTTCCCTTCAGCACCTGCAACCTCATCTCCCAATCACGCGCTGCGCATTCGTGCTGTAGCTCCCGGATCACCTGCGTCGCGAACCCCTGCCTCTGCCGTTCCGCCGCGATCGCGATATCGACCAGGCGCATTCCGTCTTCTGCGCGATCGACCAGAACTCGGCCCACCGGGGTTCCCATATCTGTGCAGAGGATCTCGTCCACGGCCGTCGGATAAGTTGCCCTGTAGCTTGCCTGGCGAACCCGAAACTGCATCTGCACAAACACTTCGCGCTGCAACGCGTCCATTCTGGAGCGCATCAACTCATCGGCGCGTGTCTGCGCATAAAGCTCCAGCAGAAAACCCTCATCCGCACCAGCCGCTGGCCGCAGATGAATGTGCGCTTCCCGTATTTGAACTGCTGCTGCCATCAGGTTCCTGCGGCCTTCGATTCCCAGTGCCGCAGTGTGCCGGTACGTACTCTACCGGCACACCCCCGGTTATTGACGCGATGGAAAGATGCCCTGAAGCGCGATGATGAAGTTGACGCACAGATAGGGCTGGAGATTGCTGTGCGGCTGGCTGCCGCCCGCTACTGAAATTGCCGTAGGAGCCAGAGTCCCGGTTGCAGCTGTCGAAACATAGTCGGAGACGGGGGCAGGGGCTCGATCCGTTCCGGAATTCCCTTGCGCCAGAATGGCATTGGTTGGGTCAGAGACTCCACCCAGTTGGTTGCTGACACCCACCAGATGGTTATGCGATGGCATCTGAGTAGCCAGGAGAGATACATTTTCAGTGCCGGAGAATGCGCCCACGACGTATGGGCTGAGGTTTGTCCCATTGCCTTGATGAATGGGAACGCGGCCTTGCAGGTCGGGCAGGGCAAAGGTCCGCACGCCGTCACCTCCAAACTGCGTTCCAAGCAATGAAAATAAGGCGGTGTTCTGGTTGATTGGCATCAATTGCCCATTGCAAAGCGCCCATCCATTGGCTGCGAAGTTCCAGCCGACCATCCGAATTTCTCCGACAAATGGTTCTGCCATGATTTCTTTCCTTTCGTTCGTTGATGCTTCGTTCTACTTCCTTATGCTGAACCACCCTCAGGGGTTGCAGCGCATCCTCAAGGCCGGGCGGGCAAGCTTGCTGTCTCTTCCCCGTTCTGGCTGGTGCTGCAGGTTGTCTGGCCCCTTGTAGATGGAGACGTTTGCTACTGGCAAACCAGGTTGACAACCACCTTATTGAATGGGTTGATGTTGGACTCCGAGAAGGCAACGCTGATGCTGTCGCCTCCAGCTACGGCAAACGTATGAGTCTTGTCCTGGCAACTCGATCCGTTGTTATTCGTGGTCACGGAGCAGGACATCCCCGTAACAGAGCCATTTTTGTAGACAGTCAGCGTTGTTACGTCCGAGCCCGGAGCGTTGTAGTTATTGACTC
>JBEPUJ010000081.1:0-4398 GCA_041691575.1 Terriglobales bacterium | reverse complement strand
CTTCGGCGCTTGGCAAGAGTGACCCAGTAGTGCTCGGTTGAAGTAACCCAGGTGAAGAATGGAACTGGGAATGTGGTAGATGCAGAAGCCATCATCATCCGCGCCGAAGGCGTGCCTTGGAGGAGTTGGATGGTCAAGCAGTATCATCCACGCCGAAGGCGTGCGGGTTGGTTTTCCATCATTCGCGCCGAAAGGCGCATCTGGCCAACTGTGAACTCGCCTATCGTGCCGGCGTGCTGCGCTCGAGCTTGTGTCGGATGTATTGAAAGTAATCCGGGCCGACTCGCAGATCGAGCACTTCCTCGATCACCGGCAGGAAATAGGCCAGCGATCGAATCGTGCCCAGGGGCGGTGCATCGGCGGGTCGCATCAGGCGACGCGCTGCTGCCAGCACCAACGCATTTTCGATGACTCTCACGGAGATGCCGCGTTGGTGGAGTTGCACTGCCAGCATCCGGTCCGCACGCCGAACGGTTCCCATTGTCCCCGGCGTTTTGCGGTACGTCTCCAGGACTTGGCGAACATACTCGTGCTGGCCGCGGCCATCATCCACGATGATGCTCCTCAACCTTGCGGGTCACGCAGCGATGGACCTTTGATGTGCACCGTGTGGCAGTAATGCCGCAAACGGCTGAGCAGCGCTTCCACCATCGGCCGGCTGCCCAGAAAGTTCGGCCATTCATCGTAAACGAGGTTTGTGGTGATGATGGTGGAATGCTGACGGTAGCGCTCTTCCATCAGCTTGAAAAAGATGTTCGATTGCTCGGGCTTCAGGTTCAAATACCCAAGCTCGTCCACCAGTAACAAATCCAGCCGCCCCAGGCGTTTCAGGAGTTGCCGCGTGGAGCGGTCGGCCAACGATGCGTACATCTCATCGAACAAATCTTGCGCGCGAATGAACTGGCAGCGGTAGCCATTCTCCAGAGCCTTCAGCAGCAGACCGCAAGCCAATCCGGTTTTGCCCCTTCCGGTTTCGCCGACCAGCACAATGTTTTCCGCCTTGGCGATGAAGTCCAACTCCGCAAACCCGCGGATCTGTTTGCGGTTCACGCCCGGTTGGCGGGCGAAGGGGAACGTCTCCAGTGTCCAGCGCTCGGGCAGATTGGCGCGCCGGATGCGCCACTCCAGCGCGCCCTCTTGCTTGGCCTGCCACTGCGCGCGCACCAGGCGCGTGACGAAGTCCGAGTAGCTGATATCGTCCTTGTCGGCGGCGCGCAACTGTTCCTCATAGATCTCCAGGATGCGCCGCAGCTTGAGATTCTTCAGCAGTTGTTCCAGTTCTTCAGTCATTGTCGGATTCCCCATCGAGCAAAAAGTACTCGCGTGTCACGCGCCGCAAGATCATACGCTCTAGCCGATCCAGATCGTAAAGACCATAGCGGCCGGCCTCACGCACGGCTCCCACCAGCGGTTCCCGTGGATACTCCCGCACCAGGCGCAGCAGTTGCCGCAGGGCCAGAGTGATGATCTTGCGGCTCCGTTGTTTCAGCCCCGCGACATAGTCGGCCAGTTCGGGCGCGGCCGCGATGATGGCCTGCTCTTCAGGATGCGGATCGGGCCGCCGCGCCCCCTGGCCGCGTGGCGGCCGGTGCTCGGCGAGCATCACTCGCTGGTGCTCCGCTTCAGCGATACGCCGATGCGTGACCAGGCGGCGGACGTCGAGTTGAATCTCAATCTTGTCCTTGGTCTCGCGCACCTCCACGCGGCGGCCCATCCAATCCACCGGGACCGAATAGCGGTTGCTGTTCACCGCGACGTATCCTTCGATATCGACCAGCCGCTGATGCAGCCGGTAGACTTCAGGAATCCACGCCGGCAGCGGTTTCAGATGCAGCCGCTCGACTGCGAACAGTTCACGTGGAACCGCACGGATATGTTTCTTGTAAGTCGAGTTGACCTTGTCGCACCACTCCCGCGCCCGCTGATTCAGATCCTCCCAACTGCTGAAGATGCGCCCAGCCAGGAAGTTTCCCTCGATAAAGCTGAACGGTCTCTCCACGCGCCCCGAACGGTTGGCGTTCCCAATCGCGTGGGCCACGAACTGAAAGCTGAAACGCTCTCCAAAGGCGGCCATCTCGGGCACCGGCACCATGTCGCGTCCGCTGCCGCGCAGCACCACCACGTGCGTGTTATCGATCATGACGCGGGTTGTGGCGCCACCCATGTAACGCAGCGCATCGGTGAGAAACACCTTGCAGTCGAAACGCTGGAAGGTGGGGTAGCACTGGAAGAACAGCATCCGCGAATAGCACAGCACCGCCGAGGCGGTTTGCACCTTGCGCTTCTTGCCGCCCAGTTCGAGATCGTGGGGAGAGGTGTCATGCTGCAGCTCCTCGCCGGGCGCAAAATCATACTGGCCCGCCGGTGCTGGCGGCGTGTATCCGATTCTGTTCCGCCGGCAAAACGCGGTCAGCGCGGCATACGACAACCCCGCGCCGCCGGAGGCCACCAACTCCTCATGGACTCGCACGAGATTCCCCTTGCATCTGTCGAAAAGCTCCAGGATCTGTTGCCGGTACGGCTCGGCTTTCTCCGGACGCTGTAACTCCGGCACTGTGGTGGAGTTCGAGCGCAGGACTTTGCGCACTGCCACGCGGGAGATCCCCAGCACCCGCGCGATCTCGCGTTTGCTCACTTGCTGCGCATGCAGTTCCAGAATCGTGGTGCGTTGCGCTTGGCTCAACATGCTGCTCTTGCTCCGGTTGAAGTTTTTCATCGATGCGGCGGAGTTGTTTTTCAATGCCAGCGATCTGCTGCCGCGCGGCTTCACCTTGCTGGTGATCCAACTCCTCCGAGGCCGCGCCAGCCAGCCGCCGATGCGCGCGGTTCACGATGGCGGCCACCATCTCCAGATCGCGCAACAGTTCGGCGGCTGCGGTTGGGGAGGGTTTCACTTCCTGCCGTTGCGCTTTGAAAAACAGGTCCGGCTCATCCAGGATGCGTTTACGGATCGCGGGCGAACCTCTGCGCCAGGCTGCATATAGTTGTCCGGCTTCGCGAGTATCGCAGTGATACCCGGCGAAGATCACGGCCATCCGCTGGCAGTCCTCCAGGCTTTGGCGCGCCACCGGCACCAAAATTTTCATCGCCACCTGCGCGGTGATCTTTCCTTCGCGCACTTGCTGCTGGATGGCTTCCGGCAGAAATTCCACCAATGCCAGCCGGCGCGATACCCAACTCACGCTGCGATCGAACCGGCGCGCCAACTCATCGAGGCCATAGCCGAACCGCTGTTCCAGTTCCTGCAACAGCCAGCCCACCTCCAGCGCGCTCTCCTGTTCGGATAAACGCAGCGAGCGGTCCAGCAGCACGGCCGCGGCCTCGCTCATCGGCCACACCACCGCTTCCACCGTGTCCCGGCCCAGTTGCTCCAGCGCCGTGATCCGCTTGTAGCCGTCGATGACCACGTAACGATCCGCCTGGCCTTCGGCCGCTACCACCACGATGGGCGTTTGTTGCCCGCCGTCGGCCAGCGACGCCAACAACCGCCGCTGCCGCGCAGGATGGCGCACTCGCAGGTGCTCCCAGCGCCGGTCGAGCTGGTGAAACTCCAGTTGCATAGGACAGGCTGAATGTAAGCGACTATGGAGGGCGAATCAATATGTCCGGATTAACTCACGCGCCTGTCTCCAGCGCCGCTCCCGCTCTTCGACCCGCTCCAGCGCACGCCGGCACGCCGGCGAACAGAAGCGCTGCAAAGGACTTCTCCGCTGGCGTGCGAATCGCTCGTAGCAGCCTGGCCGGTCGCACGGATGATCGAAAAAAAACTTTTGTGGTGATTACCCTCGCGGCCTCGTTAACTGCTTCTGGTTCTGGTCGTTTCCGGCTCCGCACCCGCTCCCGGAAACGCCGGCTTTGGCCGTTCCTTTGGTCCTTGCCGGCCGTCGTCGCCCGATATCGCTGCTGCGCCTTCCACCGCGACCATTGCCGCGCCGCCTCCCGGCAACGCTCACTGCAGTAGCGCTGCCGCGCCTGCCGCGGATGAAAGCGCTGCTCGCATCCTTTGAGCAGACACCGCCGCTTCCGCGGCCGGCGTGCCAATCGCTTCTGCCGACCCTCTTGATTTTCGACTTGAGGTGTAGGACTCTCGGGAGGGCCCATGGGAGGTGATGACTCCCAGAAGCTCCTGCCCTGGAGGGGAATGATACTCCCCTTCGGGGCGCAAACCTCCGGCTCATTACGAAATCAATACTTTAACTGAAACTGCGGCTGGGGAACGCCGCCAGTCTGGCCTGCGCTCAGTTACAGCCTGCCTGGGTCAGTTTTGGAAAGCAGAGGCGGGTCACTTCTCGCGAGCGCCGAAGAGCTCTTCGAGATGACACTTTAGAGCCGCGTCATAGTCGGGGAAATCAGCTTGAGAAATGCCCGGCCTTCCAGAATGATGGCGGAGAGCGGATC
>JBEPUJ010000080.1:0-4412 GCA_041691575.1 Terriglobales bacterium | reverse complement strand
GTGAGTTTGCGGCAAGCTTGCATGAATCGTTCCATCAATAACTGCTAAGGTCGTTCTGCCGCCGGAGATCCGGCGGGGAGGCGGACGATGGGACGAAGCGAGACCGCGATTGTCACCTTGGAGGAAGCAAAAGGGCGTTTCGAGGAATGGAGAAGCAATCGCAGGGGGAAAGGCCGAATACCCGCTGAGCTTTGGTCGGCGGCTGTCGAGGTGGCCCGGAAGGAAGGGATTAATCGGACTGCCAGGGAGTTGCATGTGGCGTGGGACGATCTGAAGCGGCGCGTGACGACCACGGAAGAGGTTCGGCGGCAACCGGGTTTGGCGGCGTTTGTGGAACTGGTCGCACCGCAGACACAATCGGTTCCCGAATGCACTCTTGAAGTGGAAGGCCGCCAGGGCAAGCTGCGAATCCAGTTGAAAGGGGCTTCGGTTTCCGATCTGGCAACGCTGAGCCGGGCATTGTTTGAGGCTGCGTCTTGATTCAGATCACGCCGCAACTGCGCATCCTGGT
Source organism: Terriglobales bacterium (assembly GCA_041691575.1). Taxonomy (GTDB): domain Bacteria; phylum Acidobacteriota; class Terriglobia; order Terriglobales; family Acidobacteriaceae; genus Edaphobacter. The sequence continues at coordinate 3,901 of JBEPUJ010000080.1, read as the reverse complement.
TGCGATTGAAGCCATCGACGGAAGGAAGGGTATAGATTCGCTGGCGCAACTGTGCCGGGAGAAACTTGCGGCCGATCCGTTTTCGGGCTGCCTGTTTATCTTCCGCAGCCGCAGTGGCAAGGCGATCAGGGCCCTCGCGTATGACGGCCAGGGATTCTGGATCGCCACGAAACGCCTGTCGAAAGGCCGTTTCAAGTGGTGGCCGACAGGAGACGAGCCGGCAAAGACCGTGCGCGCGCACCAGGCACAGTTGCTGCTGGCCGCTGGTAATCCGGATACCGAAGCAGCGCCCGTGTGGCGGCGTGTGAGCGCTTAAAATAATTTGCTCCCCGGGCTTGCGTTCCGGTTTTCGTTCTGGCACACTGGCGGCAGATGCCAACTGAGTGGCGATATCGAGGCAGAGCGGTAACAGCCGAAGACATCGTTTTCATACGGCAGTTCATCGCCGACAACCCTTCCATGAGCCGCCGGAAGTTATCGGCTCAGTTGTGCGAAGCATGGCAGTGGAAACAGGCCAATGGGGCGCTCTGCGATATGGTCTGCCGCGGTCTTCTTCTGCTGCTGCATCGCGCAGGTGAGATCGAACTGCCCGCAACTCGTCAGACCTCGCTCAATCCGTTCGTACAAAGAAGCAAACCGCAACCCATCCTGATCGATATGACGCAGCTGACCGGCGCACTTACCGACATCCGTCCGATCTCGTTTCAACAGGTCAGAAGAACATCCGACGAACCGCTGTTCAACAGTCTCATCGAGCATCATCACTATCTCGGTTACGAGCAGCCGGTGGGCGAGCACCTGAAATACCTGGTCTGGGCGAAGGGAAGACCAATCGCATGCATGGCCTGGAGTTCGGCGCCCCGCCATCTGGGCAGCCGGGACCGTCACATAGGCTGGTCTGCGGAAGCGCGACGGCGCAACATCCGCTTCGTTGCTTACAACACGAGGTTTCTGATTCTGCCCTGGGTTCAGTTGCCGCATCTGGCGTCGCACATTCTCGGCCGCATAGCGAGCTTATTATCGAATGACTGGGAACAACTCTACGGCCATCCTGTTTACTTCGCCGAGACCTTCATCGATCCCGGGCGCTTTCGGGGGACCTGTTATCGGGCCGCCAACTGGAAACTGCTCGGGCTTACTACAGGGCGTGGCAAGGATTCCACCAGTAAGCGCCCGAACCGTTCCATTAAGGAGGTGCTGGGTTATCCTCTGACGCCGCGCTTCCGCGAGTTACTGAGCCAGTCATGAAGAAGAAGACTTCACGTCGTGGCATCGATGTCAATGTGGATGAACTGGACCGCATCATCGACGCCGCCATGCGGGAACCGCTGAATGAGAACGACGGCCGGACGCTCAAGACCGCAGTGCATGCAATGGCAGAAAGACTGGTTCGACGGCGAAACACAGAGAAGACCAGTACCGTGCTGGAACCGACGACGACATCCGGCACGGGACCCGCAACGCCGGAATCGGGGCAGTCCGGTCCAGCCGGGCACGGTCGCAACCCGGCCACCGCCTTTACCGGTGCGGAGAGGGTCCGGGTAAAGCATGCGCAACTGAAGTCGGGCGATGTCTGCCCGGAATGCCGTGAAGGAAAAGTGTATTGCCAGAAAGAACCGAAGACGCTGGTGCGGATCGTGGGACGGCCACCGCTTCAGGCGACCGTGTTTGAGATGGAACGACTAAGGTGCAACGGCTGTGGTGAGGTCTTCACGGCGAATGAACCGCAGTCGGCTGGCCCGGAAAAGTTCGATGCCACTTCCATGGCGATGACAGCGCTGGTTAAGTACGGTGCAGGCATGCCGTTCCACCGCCTGGAGCACCTGGAGAAGCAACTCGGAATTCCATTCCCGGCGAGTACTCAATGGGAAGTGGTGAAGCGCGCCGCAGGTTCGCTCTGGCCTGTGCTGAAGGAGTTGATCCGCCATGCGGCGCAGGGCAGCGTGATGCACAACGACGACACCGGCATGAGGATTCTGAAGCTCGTGCGCGACCTGGAAGACGGGCGCACGGGAACGTTTACCAGCGGCATCGTATCGATCTGGCGGGAGTGGAAGATCGGGCTGTACTTTACCGGATGGAAGCATGCGGGTGAGAATCTTGCCGATGTTCTGAAGTGGCGCGCGGCAGAGCTGGAATCTCCGATTCAGATGTGCGACGCGTTGTCGAGGAATACGCCGAAGCTGAGCGGAGTCCAGATCCTGCTGGCCCACTGCCTCGCGCACGGAAGAAGGCAGTTCACTGACATCGCCCCGAACTTCCCTGAGGAGTGCCGTTATGTACTGGAAACGCTGGGCGAGGTTTATTACCACGATGCCCTGTCACGGGAGCGGAAGCTGTCACCGGCCGAGCGGCTGCTCTTTCATCAGGAACGCAGTGGCCCGGTGATGAAGCGACTAAGGGAGTGGCTGACCGCGCAACTGGCGGAGCACCGGACCGAACCGAACTCCGGACTGGGCAAAGCAATTTCCTATCTGCTGCGGCACTGGACGAAGCTAACGTTGTTCCTGCGGCAACAGGGCGCCCCGCTCGACAACAACATTGCAGAACGTGCCCTGAAGAAAGCGATTCTTCATCGCAAAAATGCACTCTTCTATAAAACGATGAACGGGGCTCAGGTGGGCGATCTCTTCATGAGCCTGATCCATACCTGCGAACTGAACAAGGTCAATCCGTTCGACTATCTGACGGAGTTGCTTCGGCATCCGGCGGAACTCACAGTACGCCCGGCGGAGTGGATGCCCTGGAACTATCGGGATGCCGCGAACGCTGTTGCCGCGTAATATCATGGTTGGGTCGTATGGCCGAAAGCATTAGCTTAAAGCCCTGCGAATCGAGCCTCTCCAAATGGCCGCCAAACGGGCATCCACCACCCCAAAATCGAAGAGGGTTTTCGGCCAGCGCCAGGAACCGACGAAAATGTTTCGCGTTGGACTGTATGCGCGCGTTTCCACCCACGACCAGAAGACACTGCCGCTGCAGATGCGCACCATGCGCGAGTACGCGGTGAAGCGCGGCTGGACGATCGCGGTTCAGATCAAAGAGGTGGGTTCCGGCGCGGCCGAACGCGAACTGAGGGAGCAACTGCTCACTGCGGTGCGCCGGCGCGAGATCGACGTCGTGCTGGTGTGGAGACTGGACCGTTGGGGGCGGTCACTGGTCGACCTGGTCGTAACTCTGAAGGAACTGGCGGAGCTGGGTGTCGCTTTCGTATCGCTCACCGAAGCGCTCGATCTGACCACACCGACGGGACGCGCCATGGCTGGCCTTCTCTCCGTTTTCGCGACCTTCGAACACGAGATTCTCCGCGAGCGGATTCGCACGGGCATTGCCGAAGCGCGGTTGAAGGGAAAACATCTCGGGCGCCCCGTGACGGCGGGCAAGATGGCCGGACAGATCGGAAGACTCCACCGGGCCAGCGTCAGCAAAGCTGAAATCGCCCGACGGCTGGATATCAGCCGCACATCGGTTCGCCGAATACTGGAAACGAAGCGATGAAGAAGTCCGCCAAAGATCCTGTTCGCGAAGATCGCATCCACGAAGAGGCCATCGTGGATGCCTACGGCTCAGAAGAGAAGGCGATGAGCTGGTATTACTATCTCGAAGGAAAACTGACGTTCCCCTTCAAGGCTCGCTGCATTGGCGCGAAAGCACCTTCTCCACTCCGGAAGGACGAGACTGTCGAAGTGCTCCGCCTCGCGAAGGAAGAAGTCTGCGAGAACGACATGCTCGTCCAGATCAAATGGCAAGGTCGCAAGATGGCTGTCCCTCTTGCCCAACTGGCCGCCGTCAATCCCGACGAATCAACCGCCGAACCTATCGGCGACTGGCATTACTGGGTCTCGCAAGGCTACATGTTCTGAAATCGCATCCGGCTTACGCAGCTTTGCCGAAAGGACAC
>JBEPUJ010000079.1:0-4420 GCA_041691575.1 Terriglobales bacterium | reverse complement strand
ACCTCTCAAACGGCATCGCAGCGGGAGAAATTTCCAGCCGCTTCCACAACACCCTAAGCATGGCTACCGTCCAGGTCTGCATCCGCATCCGCGAGCTCACCGCGTTAAATCGTATTTGTCTGAGCGGAGGAAGTTTCCAGAACGCCTATCTTTTGCATCGAACCGTAGAGGATTTACGCGCTCGCGGATTCGGCGTATTCTTACACTCCGTGGTTCCGGCCAACGATGGCGGTATTGCTTTAGGGCAGGCCGTGATCGCCAATGCGCTGCTGCGACGAGGAGACTGAAATGTGTCTGGCGATACCCGGCAAGGTTCTCGAAGCCTACGATTCACGCGGCATGCGCATGGCCAAAGTCCAGTTCGGCGGAATCACGCGCGAGGCTTGCCTCGAGTATGTTCCAGAGACCCAGGTCGGCGATTACGTCCTCGTCCACGTCGGTTTTGCTATCAGCCGCGTCGATGAAGCCGAAGCCGAACGCACCTATCAGGCGCTGCGGGATCTTGATCAGCTCACCGAGCTTGAATCACCCATTGTCGAAGAATTAGAACCCGGAGGGCGCTTGCCATGAAGTATCTCGATGAGTATCGCGATGGCCCGATTGCGGCTAAAATCGTCGGCGAAATTCGCCGCATTCAGACACGTCCGTGGGTGCTGATGGAAGTTTGCGGGGGTCAGACGCATTCCATCGTGAAGCATGGCATCGACCACCTCCTGCCCGACGGTATTGAACTCGTCCATGGCCCCGGCTGTCCTGTTTGCGTGACGCCGCTCGAGATGATCGACAAGGCGCACTCCATCGCGAAACGCGAAAACGTCATCTTCTGCTCCTTCGGCGACATGCTTCGCGTTCCCGGTTCGGATGGGGATCTATTCACGATCAAGTCGCACGGTGGGGATGTACGCGTAGTCTATTCACCACTGGATTGCCTGAAAATTGCACGCAATCACCCTGACAAACAAGTCGTCTTCTTCGCCATTGGCTTCGAAACCACGGCACCGGCCAACGCCATGCTCGTCTCGCGTGCGCAGGTAGAAGGCGTAAAAAATGTCTCTATCCTCGTATCGCACGTGATGGTGCCACCTTCGATTGCGTCCATCCTGCAGTCCCCACAGAATCGCGTGCAGGGATTCCTCGGCCCTGGCCATGTCTGCGCCGTGATGGGATACCGCGAGTATGAGCCGCTGAGCGCTCGCTTCAAGGTTCCCATCGTCATCACAGGATTCGAGCCCCTCGATATTCTGCAAGGCACCCTGATGACGATCCGCCAACTCGAAGAGGGACGTGCAGTTGTTGAAAACGAATACTCCCGCATCCTCGGCCGTGATGGAAATACCGCTGCGCAAAAGCTCGTCGCAAGTGTCTTTGAGATAGCGGATCGCAAATGGCGCGGCATCGGAACCATCCCCAAGAGCGGCTACAAACTGCGCTGGGAGTTTCGCGAACACGATGCGGAGAAAATCTTCGACGTGAAAGAGATAGATACCAAAGAACCGGATGCCTGCATCAGTGGAAAGATTCTGAGGGGCATCGCAAAGCCCCATGATTGCCCGGCGTTCGGAAATATCTGCACGCCGCAACGCCCGCTCGGCGCCACCATGGTCTCCACGGAAGGTGCCTGCGCAGCCTACTACGCTTACGGCCGTCACCTGGAACAGCACAAAGCAGCCGCACAGTTTGTGAGTGCAGAATCATTGGCAGGTGCAGTATGACAGAAGGCTCAGTTCCGAGACCGCAGCAACACAACTGGCGCGAAATGGTAATGCGCAAAGGAAAAGAATCAGTCGAGGTTAAGCAAAAATTTCTCGACCAATATGCGGAGATGATCGGCGAACTCGCCGAGAAAATGGCCGAGCGTTTCGCCGCGGGCCATCAACTCTGGGTGATGGGCAACGGCGGAAGCGCATGCGACGCCCAGCATATTGCGGTCGAGTTTATCCATCCCATCCTCGAAAAACGCCGTGCGCTTCCGGCTTTCGATCTCGTCAGCCAGATGGCTGTCCTGACCGCCATCGCCAACGACAAGGATTATGCACGCATCTTCGTCGATCAGATTGAACTGCATGGCAAACCCGGTGACATGGCGCTCGCCATCTCCACCAGCGGTAACTCCCCCAATCTCATCTACGGGCTCGAAGCCGCCAAACGGAAAGATTTGTTGACGATCGCATTTTCCGGCAAGGACGGCGGCCGACTCGTCGGCGCCGCGGAATATTGCTTTACCGTCCCCACCTTCAGCACCCACCGCATTCAGGAATGCCATGTTACGCTGCTGCACATCCTGTGGGACCTGATTCACGTCTCAATGGGAGAAGAGGACGTCATCTAATGAGTGACAACGGTGTCCGCGTGGTAGGACGTGCCGACCAGGGAGGCGAAGCAACTGAGACGAACCAAGCTCTCTCGGTGATGTTCGGTTCCTGTCCTATCCCAATTTTTGAACACAAACATATTGTGTTGGGTCACGGAAGCGGCGGCAAACTAACCTCCGAATTGATCGACAAAGTCTTTCTTCCAGCCTTCAAAAATCCAATCATAGAAAAACTCGACGATCAGGCTGTCCTCACGATCAATGGCTCGCGCCTGGCTTTCACCACCGACTCCTTCGTCGTTACTCCGATCTTCTTTCCTGGCGGCGATATTGGTCGCATCGCCGTCAACGGCACCGTCAACGACCTGGCCATGAGCGGTGCTCGTCCACTCTATCTCGCGGCCGCATTCATCCTCGAAGAAGGCCTGGCCGTTGAGGATCTCCGCCGCGTAGTCGAGTCCATGCGGGTCGCTGCGGCAGAAGCGGGCGTGCAGTTCGTCACCGGCGACACGAAGGTCGTGAATCGTGGCAAAGGCGACCAGATCTTCATCACCACCACCGGAATCGGCCTCATCGAAGAGGGCCTCCAGATCTCAGCCGCCCGTGCGAGCGTCGGCGACACGATCATTCTTAGCGGCTACATCGGCGATCACGGAATGGCCATCATGTCACAGCGCGAGAATCTCGAGTTCGGGGGAGAGATCGAAAGCGATTGTGCCTCTCTCAATGGTCTCGTCGCGAGTATGGTCGCCACTCCCGCCATCGGTGCGGCCGATTTTCTCCATACCTTACGTGACCCCACACGCGGTGGAGTCGCGACCACGTTGAACGAGATTGCCAAACAGGTCAACGTAGGGATACTTCTCCAGGAGCAGTCGGTACCTGTCCGCGAGACCGTCAAAGGGGCCTGCGAGATCCTCGGCCTCGATCCGCTCTATGTTGCGAATGAAGGCAAGTTGCTCGCATTTGTGGCCCCGGAGATGGGCGAAGCCGTCCTTGCCTCTATGCGCCAACATCCGCTCGGGCAGAACGCTGCGATTATTGGCGAAGTCGTCGCTGCCCATTCCGGCATGGTGTTGATGACGACCGGGATTGGCGGTACCCGTGTGCTGGACGTCATGTTTGGCGAGCAACTACCCCGTATCTGTTGAGATTCTTTCAAGGGTATTGATGGAACCACGGGATACTGGCAGCAAAAAGAAAGGTTTTAAGGAAGGCTTTGACAGCCGAACCCGGGAAGCGTAGGTTTGACGCGCTCGATGTTTTCTGTCCTTGTGTCATCGAAAATCCGGCGGCAATAGATCGTTTCGCTGCTGTAATCCATTTTCGAGAGGCTGGCATCGAAGAAAATACGGCTCAGCGATCCGCACGTTGAATCACGAGCGTTTGCACGTTGTGTGAAGCCCAGTCGTACTGGGTGGACTCCTGTAGTTGGCAACACGAAGGAGAATGCAATGGCTGAACAAGCAAGTGCGATCACCAAGGCTCCCGCTGTCTCCGATGTGCATATTGTCTGGATCACAGCCGGTCTCGGTTGCGACGGAGACAGTGTTTCCATCACTGCAGCCGAGCAGCCCAGTATCGAAGATGTACTCTTGGGAGCCATCCCCGGCCTTCCCAAGGTTCACCTCCACAATCCTGTTCTTGCCTACGAGAACGGCGACGAGTTTATGAAGTTCTACTACGACGCCGAAAAGGGGCTGCTGGATCCTTTTGTGCTGGTCGTCGAAGGCTCCATTCCTAACGAGAAGATCAAGGAAGAAGGCTATTGGGCCGCTGTCGGAACCAATCCTGAGACTGGCCAGCCGATTACTACCTGTGAGTGGATCGATCGTCTCGCTCCGAAAGCGCTTGCCGTCATTGGCGCCGGCACTTGCGCCACATACGGTGGCATTCACGCGATGGCGGGCAATCCGACTGGTTGTATGGGACTAGCCGACTACCTCGGCTGGGACTGGCGCTCGAAGGCCGGCCTGCCTATCGTCAATGTTCCCGGTTGCCCCGTACAGCCCGATAACTTCATGGAGACCGTGCTCTACCTCATCTACCAGGTTGCCGGCCTCGCTCCCATGATTCCCCTCGACAAACAGCTTCGCCCGACCTGGCTCT
>JBEPUJ010000078.1:0-4431 GCA_041691575.1 Terriglobales bacterium | reverse complement strand
ACGATCGGGATCGACCTTGGCGATGTCTGGAGCCATTACTGCACCCTCAACCAGGACGGCGAAGTCGTTGACCGGGGCCGCTTCCGAACTACTCCGAAGGCTATCGAGAAGTGGTTCACCGATCTGCCTCCAGCGCGGGCTGCGATGGAGGCTGGAACGCACTCGATCTGGATCAGCGAACAGTTGCAAGAACTAGGCCATGAAGTGATCGTGGCGAACGTCCGTGAGCTGAGGGCGATCTCGCACAGTGATCGCAAGAGCGACCAGGTCGATGCCGAGAAGCTGGCGCGTTATGCCCGGCTTGATCCGAACATCCTTCGGCCGATCGCCCACCGCACCGTCCGACAGCAAGAGGCGCTCACCCTGATCCGTGCGCGTGCTCTGCTGGTGCGACTGCGCACGGCTGCGGTGAACGCCGTTCGGGGTCTGACGAAGTCCTGAGGCCATCGTATGCCCGCCTCCGCTACGACGTGCTTCGCTCAGCGCTGTCTGGCCGTTATGCCGCCTGGACTGGCACAGGCGCTCGGCCCAGTGCTCCAGCAGATCGCGGAGATGACCGTCAAGATCAAGCAGTATGACCGGCAGATCCAGCAGCTCGGCCAGACCGAGTATCCCGAGACGCAGGCGCTGCTGAAGGTTCATGGTGTCGGCCACCTCACCGCGCTAACCTTCGTGCTAACCCTCGGCAGCAAGGAGCGGTTCGGGCGAAGTCGTGACGTTGGATGCTACCTTGGCCTGCGACCTCGTCGAAGTCAGTCTGGAGATCATGATCCTCAACTCGGCCTCTCCCACGCCGGCAACGCATACCTCCGAAGTCTACTGATCGAGTACTCCAACCATATCCTTCGACCGCATGGAAGAGACTCGGCACTTCGACAGGGGGTCTGCACTTAGCCGCAAGAGGTGGCAAGCAGGCCAAGAGTAAGGCCGTTGTTGCTGTAGCCCGCAAGCTTGCCGTGTTGCTCCATCACCTCTGGAGCACCCAAGAGACGTACATGCCGTTCTACGAACAAGCTGCTTGAGAGATCAACATGTTCACCCGTTGCGACGACACCGTGTTCCGATGACTGCGAGCCGACTTCGGCCTTCGAGGCCGACCGATAAATGGCAGCATCGACTCTCCTCTCGAACCCCAACCGGCACCGAGCTTGCATCAAGACAGCTCATCCAGAGTGCGAATAGAAACCCGGTGGAGAGCAACGAAACCAAGAGCAACAACAACCGCAAAGGCCCTATGAAGGAAAAACAAAGAACAAATCCTTGACACCAGTGACCTGCTCATAGAAAGTCGGCTTCTGTTCAGCAAAGCCGATGATGCAGACCTTGGAATGAGATCACACAATTGTGTCGGGTCGTCCGCTTATACTCGGTCTCTTCGTCGACCTTGCCCGGTGCGGTCGGCAGAGGTGTTTGATGGCCGAAAGTCATACCCCATATTTCCGATAACCGTACCCCAATTTATACCCCACACTTTCGTTTGCTAGAGAAGTGCCATTGGGCCTTCCTCATGTCGACAAAGTGGTGCAATCTGTTGATATGGCGATGTGAAAACCTTCAAGTTTTACAGGATTTCTCAGTCTCTAAGCGCGATTCGAATCCCTGTTATGTCGAGCTATCTCATTCATTATAGGTATTTTATTTCGCTTGGTTGCCCCCAGGGATTCACAGCCACTGAAAACAAAAGCGATAGGTGAATTTCCGGCTAAATATACCCCTGTGGGTACCCCACAAAATGTACTGCTTACGGAGGATTCTTTGATTCGAATTCCGTGTACTTTTGGGAATCACATTGCCTATAACAAGGGACACCTACATTAAGCAGGCAACCTCAAGATTAAAACAAGCGAGAGTCGAAAGGGTGTTCATACATCGCAATAATTTTCAGCAGATTAATTTCGACATGCTGCGGATTCACCAGCACATTCCATGTTTCCGGTACAAGCACACTTGGCACTTGCAATAGCAACGAGCGTTTTTCAAATAGCCAACGGTCTCCAATCGCTTGAGTTGTATTCATATCCTCTGCCCAATTCGGAGATAACGAATCGGCTTCCACCTTTTCGATGGATAAGGACTCCGGCCCTTCAATTCTCAATACCTGGAAACGCTCAGGCCGATCCTCAGAATCAATCTCAATATGGACGAGTGTTTCGAGCAGGGCCGTCGCAGGGTTCAGAGTGCAATAAACTATCGGATGGCCTTTTGTGTGCCAGCGCCCAGACACATACAGGCCGCCTACTCCATCCAGGCTCTGGTAATTGCTGACTCGCCACAAAATCATAGAACGATACTCACGCGGCAAATCCGTAATCGAGTTGCAGGAGCATTTCCTCCACCAGCCTTGCTCCGGCTTCTGTACGCAGCATCTCCAGCGGGCTGCGCCCCTCAAAACGAGACTTCTCCTTGCGTAGCCAGCGCGCAGCCTTGGCGTCGTCACCGAAGACCTCTTCGGCCAGGGAGGTGATGCGAGCGATCCGAACGGCGCGGTCGGATTCATCGTGGGTCAGAGGCTCACGGCGGGTTTTCCGATGAACCAGAGTCCGTCGCGGAACGATGAAGCTGTAGATCTCTTCATCGCTCATCCCATGGTGGGAAAGGGACTCAACCGAGGCGAGAGGAAGACGTTCATCCACCAAACGAGCAAGATCGCGGTCAGAACGCAGAGACGTGACTCCGAGCTTCACCTCAATGCGGCGATAAAACATCGCCGGTTCTCGCTTGTCACGAACTTCGGCAGTTTGAGCCATTGTGCCCTTTCTGGCAATCTGCCATGATTATAGGGGCATATTGCTCAAAACCGCAACCGAATCGGCTTTTGTTCATGTGCAGATGAAATGCTGAGAATATCGAGTTCGGGTTCTGCAGAAATGGCGGCTTCTCGGAAGTAACTATCAATGAGTGATTTGGCGATTTGGCGCTCGTTGAGAACCGAAGGGGAGTGCGACCTCCCTTGAGCTCGAAAGTCCAAATCATCCACGTTTAAGAATATTTCGTTAGGAGACAGCTTGAAGCCTCTTGCCGCTTCCAACAACGCAAGCGGATAGAAGCAGGAGCACGGCTCCCGCAACGAAGGTTGCAGTGATCGAGATGCGATCGAGGAAGTACCCTCCAAGCGCTCCACCCAACATGATCGAAAGCTGAATCGCACCTACCAATAAACCTCCGCCGCTCTCAGGTTCGTCACGAATACCTTGTGAAAGCCAGGTCGACCAGCAAACGGGAACCGCTGAATTGAAGGCACCCCAGGCAAACATAGCCAGCGCCACGGACCAGAGAATGTGCTGAGCCAACAGCATCCAGACGGTGGCTCCCGCGAGAAGCACCGGTAGAAGTCCAAGCATCAAGTACAGGTGTCTTTTTGCGAGAGTCGCTCCAACCGAAGTCCCCACAAAACCTGCTGAACCGAGCGCGAGCAGGAGCAGAGAGAGTTGCGGGAGATTGACATGCGTTCGGCTCTCAAGAAAAGGCCGCAGATAGGTAAATGTTGCGAATGCGCCGGCGAATGTGAGCATCACCCCGGCCATCGCGAAGGCAACGTGCCTCCGTTTCAGAAGGCCCAGGAGCTTGCTCACAGGGTTTGGAGCCAGTGGGGACATAGCAGGTAAGCTGACCCATTGCCAGATCATCGTTGCAACGCCCAGCGGCACAAGGCACCAGAACACACCACGCCAACCGATGACTCCGCCGAGATAGCTGCCGATGGGAGCAGCAAAGGCAACCGCCAGAGCGTTGCCCATGTAGACCGCTCCGAGTGCCTTCGGTATGGAGTCTTCCGGCACGAGTTTCATGAACGTAGCGAAGTCTTCTCGTGGAGACCAAAGGAGCAGAATGACTTCGTTGATTAAAAGCCGGGGCGTCTCTCGCCGCAAGTTCCTTTCTCAAGCATCCATGGCTGTTGCCTGTGGTGCGGCCTTGAGCCACCGGCCATTACTTGCAGACTCCGCAAAGCGTAGCTTCGTCGAAGTCGAAACCGTCTACGGACGCATTCGAGGACTCAAGGAAGCTAGTCTGGAGACATTCAAGGGAATCCCTTATGCAGGCTCGGTCTCAGGCGTAAACCGTTTCAAGGCGGCGCCCCCACTCCAGCCATGGACAGGGGTGCGCGAGGCGCTAAAGTTCGGGCCGCCATCAATACAAACTCTGCTGAGGCCATACTTCGGCGTAACCGAGCCGATGCCTGCCGAAGATTGTCTTTTCCTGAATGTCTGGACTCCACGGGCCGATGGCCGCAAGCGACCGGTGATGTTTTACAGCCATGGTGGGGGTTTTACAAACGGGTCAGCCGGCGCGGCCTATCAGGATGGCGGAAACCTGGCGCGCACCTGGGACGTCGTCGTGGTTGCAACCAACCATCGCCTCGGCCTAATGGGTTTTTTGTACCTAGGTGTGATGAGTCAAGAGGTTGTTGTCATCGAGCGGGGCTCTGCTGAT
>JBEPUJ010000077.1:0-4493 GCA_041691575.1 Terriglobales bacterium | reverse complement strand
GCGTCAATTCGAAACTGTGCCGATGCAGATGCAAAGGGTGGATGTCGTCGCTGGCATTGGCAAATGCGAGACGATAGCGCTTTCCCTGACGAAGCGTGAACATCGGTGTCATGGTATCCATCGAAAATGCCTGCCCATTTAGGGTCCAGCGATTGAACCCATGGTCGGCAGCATTGTGCTTGACAATGTTCAGCGTGATCGTCTCGTCGGGAGCTGCCGGCAGCGCGGCGTCAACCTTGCCGAATTGTGTATAGTCCCAGCGGAACGGTTGCGGCTTGATCCATAGCGGCTTGCCGGTGTTGCCGGCATATTCCACGACGATCCCCATGCCGTGGCCGCGATCGTCATCCGCAAGATCGCCCATTATCCAGACACCCGGATGATTCATCTCCACGATTGCCGAAACCCGCTCCGCGGTACCCAGCCAGAGCACGGGCACGTCTGCAGGTGAAGGCACCGCGTTTCCGTCAAGCGCAACGACCCGAAAGAGATGGCCGGGCAGTGCCAGGCTGCGTATCTCGGTCGCGCTCGCGTTGAGAATATGGAAGAGCACACGTTCTCCAACCTTGACCCGGATCGGATCGCCCTGCCCAAGCATATGGCCATTGATGCTGAACAGTTCGTAACTGACTTCATAGCCCTTGGGGCTGCCTTTGGTCTCCTCGTCGGCCGCCTTTCCGATCTGTTGCAACGAGGCAATCGGCGCTCCGGGCAGTGCGTCGCTCGCCATATCGCCGCCACGGCTGAACGACGGATTGAACTCCTTCATGACCAGAAAAACTTCGCGGTCATAGGCTCCTGTATCGTCCTTTGGCTCGATGTAAATTGGGCCCGCCTGACCTGTATAGGTGCCTCGGCTGAGATCGGCGCCCGCGACGACATGGGTGTGATAGAAGCGAAAGCCGGCCGGCCCTGGCACGAAAGCAACCCGGCGCATGCCGTGCGCCGGAACGTAGGGCGTGCCTTCTTCCGCCGCCCCATCAACCTGGCTCGGTATGGTTTGCCCGTGCCAATGGACGAGTTCGGGCGTATCGGTGTCGTTGAACAAGTCGATCACTACCCGTTTTCCCTGCTTGAAACGCAGAAGCGGCCCGGGAAACTGACCGTTGTACAGGGTCGTCGATGCAATGTGATGGGGGGCGAGCTCGATCAATCCTTGAGCTATTCGCAAAGTGTAATCCGCTCTCGCGCTCGCATTCTCAGCCTCTGCCCAAACGGGGAGTGGCGCAGCGGCTACCATTGGTGCAAGGCCGCCGAGCTTCAGCAAGGTGCGGCGATTGAGTTTCACGGCTGTCTCCTATCTGGGCAAGCGCGAACCAAATGGCGGGGCATGGACGCCTAAGCCCGTTTCGTTGTGACCGGGTTTACGCTATGAATCGGAAACACTTGGAACCACTATCGGTTATCGATATCGTTCATCGATAGTGGAGCCGAATCAGATGAATTGGAATGATGAAGTTCGACGATCTGCTGACCGGGTTTATCCGGCTTCATGTTCTGCACCATGCGGCAGAGCACGAAATCTATGGTTTATGGATGATCGACGAACTGGCCAACCACGGATATCGGCTGAGTCCCGGAACCTTGTACCCGATGCTGCATGCGATGGAACGCCGGGGCTATCTGGTCTCGCGGGTAAAACGCGAGGGCCGCACGGCAAGAAAGCTCTACAAGGCCACCAAACTCGGCCGGCAAGGACTTGCGCTGGCAAAGCTGCGCGTTCGGGAATTCACCGGCGAAGCCATGAAGCAATAACGCCTCAGGCCGATAGCCTGCCATGAGACGGGACGCGTCCGACGGAAACCCCGCGGAGGTCTTTGCCGCATTCCTGAAGCTCGGCCTGACGTCATTTGGCGGGCCGGTGGCCCATCTCGGCTATTTTCGCAATGAGTTCGTTGTCCGCCGAAAATGGCTGGCGGAACAGAACTATGCGGATCTGGTGGCACTATGCCAGTTTCTTCCCGGGCCGGCCTCAAGCCAGGTCGGGATTGCAATCGGCCTGTCGCGTGCGGGCTATCTTGGAGCGCTCGCCGCATGGACGGGCTTCACCCTCCCATCCGCTCTCGTCCTCGTTCTATTCGCTTATGGGCTTTCCGTAAGCGGCGATGCGCTGGGCAGCGGCTGGCTGCACGGACTGAAAGTCGCGGCTGTCGCCGTCGTCGCGCTGGCCATCCTCGGGATGGCACGGACCCTGACACCGGATCGCGGACGCGCCACGCTGGCGGTACTGGCCGCGGTCATCGCTCTGGCAATACCGTCGGCCTGGGGGCAGATCGGCGCCATTGTCTTAGGCGCGCTGATCGGCGCGGCATTCCCGCGCATCGAACTGGTGACGGAGCAGGTGCAATTGAAGGTGCCAGTCAGCCGCGCCAGCGGAATACTGGCACTGATCATCTTCGCCGTTCTGCTGGCAGGGCTTCCTCTCATCGCCACAACGATGAGCAATCAACCCATCCACGTGTTCGACACCTTCTATCGCGTCGGCTCGCTGGTGTTTGGCGGGGGGCATGTCGTCCTTCCGCTCTTGCAAGCCGAGGTCGTGCCGTCAGGCTGGGTCGGCAACGATGCATTCCTCGCCGGTTACGGCGCCGCGCAGGCCGTTCCGGGGCCGCTGTTCACATTCGCTGCTTATCTCGGCGCTGTAATCGGCGGCTGGAAGATTGCCGTCCTCTGCCTGACCGCGATTTTTCTGCCATCGTTTCTATTGGTCGTTGGAATCCTCCCGTTCTGGGAAGAGCTGCGGCGGCGGAGAACGACGCAAGCAGCGCTGCGCGGTGTCAACGCCGCGGTCGTGGGATTGCTGCTGGCGGCATTTTACAGTCCGGTCTGGACAAACGGAATTCTGTCCAAGGCGGATTTCGCCCTCGCGACAGTCGCCTTCCTATTGTTGTTTCTTTGGCGAACGCCGCCCTGGCTCGTGGTTCTTCTCTGCGCCGCAGGCGGACAAGCTCTGGCGATGGCATCATGACGGTGAAAGCGCCGGCGACCAGACCGCTTCGCTCGCTCCAAATTGGCCGCGGCTTCGCGGCCCTGTTCGTCGTCCTCTATCATCTCAACAATTCCGTCTGGGGCATCGCGAAATATTTCCCCGATCCCTTTTCTCCACTGCTGAGCTTCGGAAACGCCGGCGTCCAGTTTTTCTTTGTGTTAAGCGGATTCATCATCTATCTCGTCCACGCCGATGATACTGGGCGCCCGCGACGGCTCTTGTCGTTTGCCTTCAAGCGATTCGTTCGGGTCTACCCGACCTATTGGGTGGTCCTGTTCGCGGTTCTGGCGGCGCTACTGATGAATCCGGCGCTCGGCACTCTCGGCGAGCGCACTGTGTCGCGCGTTGCCGCGTCCGTTCTCTTAATCCCCTATCCGCAAGATCCTATCGTCAGTGTCGCCTGGACGCTCGAACACGAATTGCTGTTCTATACGATCTTTTCAATTGTGATCCTGAACGCCAGCATTGGAAAATGGGTATTCGTCGCCTGGCAGGCCGCCTGCCTGGCGAACACGCTGGCCGGATCGTCTGAATTTCCCTACGGGATAATCTTTTCAGCCAACAATCTCTTGTTTTCGTTCGGGCTTGCGATGGCATTCCTGTTTAGGAAATGGCGCTGCCCCGCACCCGGATTTGTAACCATCAGCGGCGCGCTCGCATTTCTCGCGGTTGGCTTGCACAAGGTCCATGCAGCGTCTCCATTAACCTCCGATGCCTATATCGTCGCTTTTGGTGCCTCCAGCGCAATCGCTATCTTGGGGGCTTGCAATTATGAGCGCAGATACGGCCTCCTCGCGCCACGTTTGCTGGATACCCTTGGAGACGCGTCTTATTCAATCTATCTCGTCCACCTCCCCCTGCTGTCCCTTTTTGCCAAAGCATTGTTCGCGTCAGGATTGGCTGGACTACTGCCCGAAGGACTCTCGCTCATCCTGATGGTATGTGTCGTGCTCGCGGCTGGCGTGATGTTCAGCAAGCTCATCGAGATGCCCCTGATCGCAGCGTTCCGGAAATTCACGCCACAGCGCGCGGCATCCATTGTCGATATTCCGTAGCCGAGAGATTTTTGAACTCCGCATTCGACGTTGGGCTCAGAGGCAGATTCGCACTCGGATTCCCATCAGGGTTCGGACTCTGGAGCAAGGTTCCCGTGGAGGTCGGATCATTGTTTATTGCCTCGGCGAGGAGGCACTCTACTGCAAAACCATGCCATCCGCCGAATTGGCCGCAGACAACGACTATGACGGCGCGGCCTTGTGCGAAGGGCTCGAGCGCATCACCTATCCAGTCATCCCGCCACGTAAGAACCGCAAAATCCTGTATGACTCTAACAAAGCAAGGACTGGCGGCGTATCGCAACCCAGCCCGATCGCAACATTACATCCTTCATGGGCGCCATCGCTCTCGCCGCCGCAGTCATCTGGTCGCTGGAGTGAGTCCGGACCCTAACACTACTTTGGCAGAATTATTCACGCCGTTGCTTTTCGCGGATTTTTCTTCTGCA
>JBEPUJ010000076.1:0-4534 GCA_041691575.1 Terriglobales bacterium | reverse complement strand
GACGTATGGCAAATTTGGAGTACTGCCGCGGCCGAGGGGCACACGACAATACTCCATGCCTGGAACGACAACGGAGGGTCAGGGGCCATACGTCGAGGAACAAGACGATCCCAGAGAGGCGGCAGCTTGCTGAAGACACTCCTCCGGAAGACGTAGGTACCTCTGGTAACAGTCGCTGGTCCAACGGCCCAACGCTTGGATCTGTGCCTCGGAAAAGCGGCTCGCGGCGAGCTGAGAAGCTCCCCCGATGCGAAGGCTGTGCGCCCCGAAGGAGTCGGGATCCATGCCGAAAGCACGGACTTGCTGCTTGATGAAGTAGAGTAGGGCACGGTACGAGAGCGGGAGACCGCGGTCGTCTTGAAGGAGTGGAGCGTCGTCTGATTGGATGGGAGCTGCTGTCCACACTTCTGCCAGCAGGTCGACAGGGCAGATGCGGGTGAAGGAGCGAAACATCCTGACGGAGACGCCCCGATGGTTGCGGTCTGTCTTGCTGTGAATCAGCAAGACCGACACGTGAGAGGGAAACCACGAGAGATGCCGTCTGAGAAGCACGCCGTAAGGAGCGCCTTTGAAACAGAATTCTCCGGCGCGGAGAAGACCGAAGAAGCCCAGGGCGAGCCCGGCCCGCAGAGAGCGACCGAACGGCGTCGATGAGGGAGTGGAGTCAAGGAGGCGGGCGAGTAGGAGACCCGAGATGGGAAGGCGAGTGGGACGAGGGGGGCGGGGTGGTGGGCCTTCCCTGCCGATGCCTGAGAGCAGGCGCGGGATTCGCGGGTCCGAGAAGGCGACCAGCGACATGCCGGCGTCGATGCAGGAGCTACGGAGGGCGGAGATGTGAGAACTGATCGTGGCCCGAGTAGACCCAGAGCAGACGAGGTGGGACGCGAATGCGATGATCATTGTGGCTGAAGGGGGAAAGGAGGCGCCGTGAGATGCGCAGAACGTGAGGTAGCGGCGTAGGCAGCCGGCGTAGCCCGCCGAGGTGCCGGGGCTTAAACCTCCAAGAAGAAGTCGCACCGCAGCGTCTCGCAAAGGTGCTGCGAGGGCGAAAGCAGGGGTGTCGGAGAGGGAGCTGGAGACCAGCCCTGCTCGGTCGCGAATTGGCGGAAGTTCGGCTCGGATCCCCGAGACAGCTGGTCCGCCAGATTGTCCTGAGAGGAAACATGAGTGAAACGAAGAACACAATCACAAGAGACAACAAGAGAGGTCAGGACGCGACATAGGCTCCCCGTGACTGGGGAGGAGTGGAATCCCTTGCGAGCGACCGCGACTGCCCCTTCATTGTCGCAGTGGATCTCGATGACTTGATGCTGCACGAGGTGGGCGAAAGTTGCGAGCAGAGAGATGAAGGCGGAAAACTCCAGGATGAGTGTAGAGTAGGTTTGCGAGACGTGAGCCTGCTGCAGTTGGGTGAGGGAGAATGGGGCGAAGGCGAACGATCCTTCCGAGAGGCAAAAGATGCCCACCCCGGCGAAGGAGCTGCGCGCACCTCCACCGAATGCGTCCACGTGAAAGACGAGGGAGGCGGGGGACGAGGGAGCACAAATACGAGCGAGGGACGTGCCTGACCAACCGCTGAGGATGCCCAGCCACGCCTTGATGTCGGCGAGGGCTGCTGGGCACGGGTGGAAGCGATGAGACGAGTGGTTGGCCCGCAACACGGCGATGAGCGAGCCCAAGAAGGCCCGAGCCGAAGGGAGACACCTGGACACGTGGAAAAGGGAGCCCAGAACGCGACGCACCAATGTGTGCGACCATCGGCGAGCGGATAGGGCGTCCTCCAGACGTTGCTTGATGTCGGCGAGCTTGGGTGGAGGGATGGAGAGGGTACCTTTGGAGGAGTCGAGAACGATGCCCAGGAAGGTGACGGAGCGCGACAGGTACAATTTCGAAGGGTGCAGAAAGAAATTGTACCTCTGCGCGGTGCGCACCAGCAGCCCGAACGTGCTGAGCGCCGACGAAGCGCACGCCGGCAGGATGAGCAGGCAGTCATCCACCCAGTAATGAATGTCTTGGAGGGGAATACCGGATCGCTGAGACAGGAGACGTAAGAACAACCCCATGAACCGAGACCAGAGGTACGCGCTTGAAGAGAAGCCGAAAGGCATGGTAGGGGAGTAGCAATACCCAAGATCGGGAACGAAGAAACCCGTCAAGTGCTGGTCCTGTAAACGGATGGGAACTGACCGATACGCGTCGGCCTTGTCCCATTGAAGGAAGAAGCAGTCTGGACCGGACTTGGCGAAGTGATCGACTACGATGGCCCACTGCTCGTATGCTTGCGCCACGGTGTCTGAGTGGTCGTTGACGCTGTCCCCTAGAGGAAAGGACGCGTCTTCGGTCAGACGCCAACCTCCAGAAGATTTGGGAACGAGGCCCAGCGGATGAACTTGGAGGTTCGCCCATGGTGGGGCTGTGAACGGACCAACGCTGTGACCGGCGTTGATGGCTGCCTTGACGACCCGCTGAAGAGCGCTTGGTTCGTTCCTTGCAGTGGCGTGGTTGGGAAACTCCCGCAGGAGGAGCCGATCGCCGTTGTACAGGAAGTTGACTCCGTTGCGAAGGCCATCCACACAGGCTTCCAGCTCCAGGAGTGAGCTGGGTGAAGAATCGGTGTTCCACGCGTCCAGGAGGATCGTGTCGACCCGCATGGCGGGAGGAGGAGGGCAGGGCGGAGGCCCCGCTGACCGCACCCGAAGAGCGCGCTCCGACGTGGAAGGATCCGCTGAAGAGATGGGTTCGTCCGAGAACCGCCAGGCCCGAGACCGAACCGTGGCGGGGGGGAACGACGCCAGCAGGTGATCCCGAACGAGTGGTGAGAGACGATGACCAGAGTCGAAGACGTCGCGATCTGTGCTGGAGAGAGAGAGGCGAAAACGAGAGACCTCTCGGGCGATACGAGCCTCCTGCTTTGCCCAGAGGCGGGATGATCGAAAGGTTGGGTCCCAGCGAACAGCGAGAGACGCTGGATGCGTTAGGCACAGGGCCGAACAGGAACAGATCGGAGACGCAGGAGGATCCGGTGGACGAGGAGGGAGAAGGATCGGAGGATCCCCCTCAGGAACGGGTGTCGCAGCTGAAGCCGCCACACCCGCGAGTCCCTAGCGCTTCTTGAAGGGAGGTTGTTGTGGAGCTGGTCGTAGATCCGGGCATTGAGACGATCCGTGCTCGCCTGAACTACACGCTGAGCATGCGTGCTTGCGCCCATCGTGAGAGCCCTTGTTGCTGCAGCTACCTGTTTGGAAACGAATGCACAATCCTTTCGCCAGGCAAACTTCCCGAGTGGCCGTGTACTGAGCGGCAGGCATCAGGGCTCTCTTTGTGCGAGAGTCTGGCTGAGTGCGCGCGGGGGTGGATGGGGAGGCAACAGGAGGCCGAGCCCACAGGAGCTGCTCCGCTGCCATGCACGGGATTGACCAATCTTGGGAGCGAACTGTGTCGCAGAACGCACGGGTTTGTTCAAAGACCTGGACAACAATGAGCCAGTCGTGTGAACGAAAAAGGCCGCGGAAACGATCCCAAGTGCGGTGGTTGTGAACTGCCGTGTCTGGTGCCAGGGCGGAACGCAGGGCGAGTAAATTCTCGAGAGCGCATATGGCGTCCACGGCGCAGTTGAGACCTGTCGGGTGGCGCGGTTGGGGGGCGAGAGCGAGGAGCCCTTGCTCCCACACCACCGAGGACCGAGGCTGGGCCGCGCCGGCGGCTGCGACTCTTTCTTCCAGAGAGGGAGGAAGGAAACGAGCGAGGTCTGTGCCCAGCAGCGTGCTGTTCTGGAGAGCGGACAGGACCTTTTCTCCGATGTACTTGCCTTGTGGTACGAGGTGTGGGGGCAAGCTGGACGCGAGGTCGCAGGCGAAAGGATTCTCTGACGCGTCCCGTGAGGAGAAAGAGTTGAAAGAACTGAGAGAATTCAAAACACCTGACATATTCGAGCGTTGGGAAACGTCTCTTCCGCATGCGCTGCAGAAGAAGGAACCCGAGCGAACTGGACTGCCGCACGGACAGATCTCGTCGCGCCGTCCTCCGCAAAGTGAACAGAAGGGACGTCCTTCGCAGGTTCCAGATGGTGATCGAGGACAGCGTGATGAGCTGGGACGCGGAGCCTGAACGAAGTTGTTGAGTTGCGGGGCCAGAACGCCGCCCCACGCCAATCCGTCTTGCATTGCTTGATCGAAAGACTGTCGATGTTGGAATCCGGGTCCCTGGGAAGGGTGGGGACCAGCTGGCCCTGCGTGTGGGGCTGGGAAATGATGAGGAACGGCGGCCGCTGCCTGAAAGGGCGGCGGACCAGCGTCGAAAATCGGGCTGGCGGCTGCGGGGGACCCGGCAGGTGGTCCGGCCCCAGCTGCACCGATGGGTAGAATGTTGTCAGCCGAAGACGCGGCCGGAGGCGCTCCAGAGGCTCCTGCAGACGGGATTTTTCGTTTTCCCCCGCGTACCAGTGTTGGTTTGAGAAACGGTAAGCCTCGTGCTTTGCCAGACTTGCTACCAACGATACGAGTAGCGGGCATTGAAATCGAATTGAGGATGCCAA
>JBEPUJ010000075.1:0-4578 GCA_041691575.1 Terriglobales bacterium | reverse complement strand
CTTGCTTCCTCCGTAACGTGCAAAGCTGAACCGGCGTGGCAACTCGCGGCAGCGCTGAAGATGCGGCCGAGCAGTTTTTACCGCGGATTTCCTGGAGCGCTCTCTGCTAACCCGAGTCTCGCTTCGGCTGTTGAGCAGCCATCCGCGCAATTACCTGAGCGGTCTCCGTAGCAAGACGGAAGTCTTTCGCCGCTTTTAAGGAGCGCCGGATATTCGGATCTTCAGAACCGGTGTCGAATGTAATCAAGATCATGCAATTCGGACACTGAAACTGAAAGCCAGCCTTGAGTCGTGAAGCCCTCTCAGAAAAGGGTCTGCCGCATTTAGAGCAGAGGCACCTAATTCGGTCGGTCATGGAATTCTCCTGCTCGCAATAATACTCTGTCACTCAACAATGATTTGCCTAACCGGATACCTAGCGTTTTCCTTTTTCAACTTGCGCAATTGTCGTGAAGTTCTAAACAACGTGTTGAACTGCATCGCAGTGCATCGGCTACACAGCTGTGCTGGAATTCCAAAAAGGGCGCGCGATTAGGCGCGCTAACGCCGAAAGCGTCGCAATCTCTCGCACAAGTCGGTTAACCGTGAGCGCTCGATTTAGCTTCAAATTGAGGCTACTCTCGACACTCAATTTGCAAAGGAGATGAAAATGCCAGCAACCGTAAAGCAGATGTTAGAAGTAGCAAACGCGGCAGTCCCCAAGATTAGCTCGGATCAAGCCAGCGAAATGATCAAGAACGGAAACACGTTGGTGCTGGATGTTCGCGATGCGCCAGAGGTCGCCGCGAGCGGCAAGATCGCCGGGGCGGTGAACATCTCGCGTGGAATGTTGGAGTTTCGTGCCGACCCAGAGTCGCCTTACCACGACAAAGCGTTCGACAAGAGTAAGAACGTGATCTTGTACTGTGCTTCTGGCGGCCGATCCGCACTAGCGGGGAAGTTGCTTAAGGATATGGGATACGAAAACGTATATAATGTCGGTGGCTTCAAAGACTGGACCGGTATCGTCGAAAAATAATCGTCTGCGGCAATCGCCTCAGACGAGCACGTCGTGCATGAATCGCGCCCGTGATCTCGTCCGAGCACCTGAACGTTCAACTTTGGCGATGATGATCCTCATCTTCTGTGGGATCGGCTTCGTATCCTTCTGAATCGCGGCCGCATCGACCTTTCTGCGCGCCGGTTGACGACCGAAGCCCATTTAAAGGTCACGGCATTCTCCGAGAATTTCGGCCAAAGCCATTTGGACTCGCCCGATGACGACCATGAAAGATCCCGTCGCGACACTACGTATTGAGATCAAGTACATCGAACCATTAATCTGGCGACGAGTTGCCGTGCGCACCTCGATAAACCTCATGGCCCTACACAAGGTTATCCAAGCGACCATGGGGTGGCTCGATTATCATCTATGGGAATTCGTCGTTGAAGAACGCAAATACGGCGTTCCGGATTCAGACCGTTCCCACGTCAAGAATGGTGCAACGACTCAACTGGTCACCATCTTGGCGTTGGGGAGTAGGGAGTTCGATTACGTCTACGACTTTGGCGACAACTGGGAACATCGAATCGTCATCGAAAAAATCAAACAAGGAGGGACTGGGGAAAAGTATCCTGGGTTTCTCGGCGGTGAGCGTCGATGCCCACCTGAAGATTGCGGCGGCCCACCCGGCTATTTCGATTTCATCGAGAGCATTGCCCGCAAGCAGAGCAAGAAAGCGAAACAGGCGCTGAAATGGTACGGCGGCCCTTACGACCCCGACAATATCGAAGAGCAGCAGATCAAAATTGCTTTGGTCCGTATTGCCAACGCCGACCGAACCGGGCGATCACAGCAGACCCGTTAGTCGTTTCCGTAGTGCGCCAGCGTGTCGAGCCGCGCCTCTGTTACGTTTTGGAACATAGCGGAACTTAAGCCGCTAATACCTGCTGAAGGGCGATGGCCTGTTCGCGGTTCTGGAAAGCAATCGCGGTGTGGGTGTAATCATCAACCCTTTGGGAGCGGGCGATCTGGTCAAGGACCGCACTACCCTTCACCACATGAAGGTCTATTCCAACCGGCGAAGGGAAAATTCCCAGGACAACGTCATAGGCGGTAACGACGGCTTTCAGCGCATCTGCTTTGTCGGGAGAGGCTTCGATGAAAATGCGCACGTCGGCTGCAATGCCGCGTAGCTCGTCAAAATCGATCACTGGGGTACTCCTACTCACTGATCGATCCTACCGACAACATACTTACCGAACCCTAAAGGCAAAGCTCCCTCGCGGGGGCTTCGTTTTATATTCGATTTTTTCGCTCATCTCTTCAGTCTTTTCGGCTTTTTCTTGGGACACGAAGGATGATTGAATCGCTGATGAATGGGCATTGAAAGCGATGTTGAATCTGATTCCGTCATTCGATCCCCCGGGCTGACCACGAGCGATATCGACGACAGGCGGAGTTGTCCAAAGCAAAGCCGCCGCCGGGAGTTCAAATCGGCGGCGGCCTTGCGCAATACACTCACTCAGAAATGGCCAGAGGGGGCCACCCTGACGATGACGGACCTGGGTTAAATCGACCTTAAGGGGAAAATGGCGTGCGATCAGGAGCAGGCGACTCACGTGCAGTGCGCAACACAGGCCGACGATATCCTCGCTCATGTTGTGACGCAGCACATCCACGTTCGGCACCGGCAGGGCATGCCGGATCAGTGCGAAGCCTGCGGCTCTCATAGCGTTTCACTTTGGGCCGACGAGCCGGAAGTGCCGATGAGGCCACGTTGCGAAGCATGCGGATGGATGAAGGGCTCGTGATGGCAAACCCACGTGACGGGAAACTACTTCGTCTTCCAGCCTTCGAACCTTTTGTATATCCATCGACGACGGTCCCGTCGTCGCAAGACCGTTCCGAAGAGAAGGCGGCCAGTGATCGAACGCCGAGGGATGATCACCTTCCAGACGTGCCACGCTTCTGTCCAAGCATGACTAGTTTGGGTCTGATCGGTTGAATGAACGCCAGCAATCATGGTGCGCGCTTCCTTTGGACGAAGCCGCCAAGCGGAATATGATCGCCTGACGGCTTTGCCGGGGTAAATGCCGGACGAAGGGCAATGTCCGGCTCTTAAAAAGTATCTTCATCGCGCGACGACGCAACGACGGATTGAAATTAAGCTTGATAGGCGCGCCGTTAGTTAAATCGGGAACATCAACCGTCAAAGGCGCAACTGGAACTAGGTTTGGTGATCCAGTTCGACAAGATAGACCATGGTGAGGCTGGCAGTATTCGAAGTAGATGCAGCCTGTTCGCCGCAAATCGCTCTCTCCTCAGGTCGAGCCAGACGAACACGCATAACCGACGAGGCGTTGCAGAGCGGTTTGCGGCCCGAGCTGATCGAACTGAGTTCTGCGCGAACACGTTCGTCCGTGCAGATAGCCTCGGCCTCAGAGTGTTTTTTGCAGCGAAATGCGACGACCGGTCGGTGGTCAACCTCGACCGTAAAAATCGATAGCGTGAGCCCGTCGCTCATCCCAGCTTTGCCAACTTCAATGTTTCGGTGGTCTCAATCTCGGCCATTCGAACTGAAGGGACCCGCGTCGTCAACTTCGATGTCGAACAAATCCATAAACTTGACGGTGCAGAAATTGTGTTTGAATTTTCGCTCGAAGCCTATGCTGTCCTGACTCGCTCAGATGGCAACGTCGACGGTCGGGTTCTTTCTCACAAGGTTATACAGACTTGCCTGCGCCTGAATACTGAAGGCGGTTGCGTACCGATGGCGCGTCCGTTGTAGGCGCTTTGGTAGTTCGTCTGGCGACGCGGCGGCTGCTGGATATAACCCGTTTCCACGAATAATCGACTAGAAAGCCGATAAGAATCAACGTCAGGAAGACTTGATTCGATGGTCGGCTTCGATAGGCTGCTTCGAAGCCGCTCAGGGACGATGCTTTGTCGAAGACTTATAAAGGTACCGTTATCGTAGCGGCCGCAGCGCTCATAGCTGGTTCGGTGTTCGTTGCCCGTCCGGTCATTTCGACAGACTCTGAATCAAACCGCCAACAAACACCAACTATCCCATTCGCTTCCCGGTTCCCGCAGGACTCCGAGCTTCGAACCAGTCTTTCAGAAACTGGTCGGCAACTGCAACGTGCCAAGGCTCGGCTTGCTGAAGCAATGCGAGCGCAGACGCCAGAACCTTTGGCGACTAAGAGCGAGACAAGCGCACAACAGTTGAATGATAAAGTACCGCTTCCCAGGATACGTCCATCAACGTCGATACGCATGGCAAATCTTGCATCGGCGGGGGAGGAACGGGATCAATCGTCAAACCCGTTTTTCAAGGTAAGCGCGGCTGTTCGCAAGGTGTTCGCCATGCTGCAGCCATCCGATACAAGGGTGGCATCAGCATCTCCCGACGGCGGCATCTTTGGCGATGGGCATATTACCCCGCCGCTCTCCGGGATGAGGCAAACAGCCGTCTACGATATCATGGCACGGACGGTTTACATGCCGGATGGCACGAGACTTGAAGCGCATTCAGGTCTTGGCGATCTAATGGACGATCCGAGCCACGTTGACACGCGAGACCGCGGGGCCACACC
>JBEPUJ010000074.1:0-4960 GCA_041691575.1 Terriglobales bacterium | reverse complement strand
CGATTGCTCGGCACCGCGTGATCCGCGAAGCCGCCATCAAATATGCGTCAGAGCCAATATTGCAGGCCGAATGACACCCAAACCGATGAAGGGAAGTGTCATAATCAAAGCCGCAGTCGCCGTGCTGTTGCTATTCAGCGCCGCCGTCTTCCTTGCTCACGCATACGACGCCCTCCATCCGCAATGATGGGATGGTTCGCGAAAAAGCCGTCGCTGCAATGCCCGCAGCGCTTTTCTTATAGTGGTGTGAGTTACGAAGCCCGCGACATACCAAGTCGATCGGACTTCGATTAATTAAAATTAAAGCCGGCCGGCGTGGACCGGTCGGGCGTTTGATTAAGCTCGTCAGGCGACGTGCCACAGCCTCCGCAAGCGGTCCGGGGAATCTGCCACCCATCGTATCCGTGGGTGCCTTCTTCGGTTTCGATAAGTGTATTTCACGCTGGCGGCCCCTGAGATCGTTCTCGGCTCCGCCTCTGCGAACTCCGAGCAAGATCATTTGGTTCAGAAACCAATTTCCCATTCGGATATATCGTCATCGCATGTTTTGGCTGACCTAAGAAAGCGCTATGACATATAACGTATCTCCGGGCTTGGGAGCCATGCAATGGACAGATCAAATAATTGCCCTCCTAACAGAACGATCCATTCTACGGCCTGCCGAGCTGAGGCCGCCAGGTGTCGGCTAAAGGCCGCGGTCGTGGTCGAGCGAACCGCCTACTGGCTTGCGGAAGCCGAAAAATGGGAAAAGCGCGCTGAAGAAGTTAGAGAGACGAAAGGCAACGCGCGTGGCGGATCGTAGCCAACCTCTTCCGGTCCTTTCTGCGATCTGGATCTTGAGACAGCTATAGGCTTTCTTGGGGGCCTTGCGAAATTAGATCAAAGCGTCTTTCAATGTTTGTGCGAGCGTCGACGATCTTGCGGCTTTGTGAAATATTAGGCGTCGAGGTTGAGTGAGATATCGCTAAATCGACATTTGCTGGCTATGCAGCCTTTTGCGTCCAAGAATCAATGCCCCACGAGAGGCGCCATGAAGGACGTCAAGGCAAGAATCGAAAAGCTCCTCATCGACGCGGAGGAATGCGTGTTGATTAGCAAGCTCGCTTCGATCCCAGAAAAACAGGCCACTTTTCAAAAGCTGGCCGACGACTACCGCAAGATGGCGCGCGAACTCGAGACCATAGTCATCAACGGGGCCATCCCGGAATAACGATCGCCAGAATTATAAACCCCGCCGCATCGGGGTTGACTATATTGGCAGGAAGAAACCGCCATATTGCGAAGGAGTGAACAGGTTATCTCGTGGCTGCTCTGGCGATGCCCGGCAGTATAGCGCCGGCTGGGCTGGCGGGAACGCGAAATTAGCGCCGGCCTGGGCCTCCGCTTGGGATATCGATTGCGAATATTCGATTATCACTGGAATCGGTGGCGTGCTATGCACGCGATCACGCTTGGGTTGTTGGATTGATCGTTCTCGTGGCTCGGGTGAGAGCCGGGGGCGAAAGTTACCAACCTCCCTCGCGTCAGCCGCAGTCGCAAAAAAGATGTCGCAAAAGGCACGAGCTGCCAGCCAACCGGAGTGGACTAAGTAGGAAATAGTCGGTTGATGAGTGGATCTTGCCACGATAAAAGAGTGCGATTAATGGCTGAAGGACCGGCGCAAGAACTAGAACAGGCTAAGCCGAAATAATGGCGCCCCGACCGAGTCATCTTCCCAACTATCGAGAGCGAAGCGCTATGCAGTTGCTCTTCGATCGGGGTGAACTACCGGCAAAACAGCTTCACCCGGCGGGCAAGCCGACGATCGCCAAAATGCTAACAAAGGGTTGGATTGAGACTGCGGGCCCCGAGGCGTACCGCATCACTAGCGCGGGGATAGATGCGATGAAAACCAAGATCCCCCACTCAAACTGATGGACTGTAGCGCCGGACAGCCGTCCTTTCGCAGCGGTCGCGCTGTCCATTCGTGGGGACCAATTAAAGGATTTCACATTGATCTCTCGCTGCAGACCTGCTTGCCGGAGCCGAGAATCAATATTTTTTTACCGGCGGGCTGCGGCGCGCAACGCAGGCTGCTTTTTAAAAGGTTAAGGATCAGGTTCGATTAGCTAGCGAGCGTCTCTTATTGCTATGGGACACGAGCGAAGCCGCATTCTTTGGACCAGACGCCAACGTATCTAGCATCGCCTCCTGCTTGCAATCGAGTTGATCGGCCCACTTCATGCTCGGGTCTGCCCTCCATTGAAGGCGGCATTGAGCTCGCGCAGTTCACCGGCGGCCCCCATTCTTTCGATGGTTTCGTTCACGGCCGCGACCACGGCTCGCGCGCGATCGACGACCACATTTGTGCGGCATGAGGCCTACACCTCCCGAGCTCAGCCGACTCTTCTAGCTTCACGGCGATCGGCTTCGACGGGTTCTTACATTCGCAGAGTCGTCGATCCACACCGCTACAGCGCCGGCGACGCAAGAAATACTTCGCGAGTTGCTCTGACCTACACCCCTTACTGCCCTCGCCCTCGGCAATGCTGCTCTGGTTTGTGGTGACGACGTTACTACGAGGCGCCGCTAACGTCCCTCCCACTCGACGGGTGTTGCTTTGGCACTCGCAATCCTGATTGCAAGGCTACCGCAAGATTCGCAAACAAACTGGAATTTCTAATTGTCCAACGAGGGGTTTCAGTGGGGATTGGGACGACCGTCGCGGCGAACACAAACGCCATAGATTACATCTTGTCGCCACTTATAAAATCTCGCGGCCGCGCTGCCCAAAACCATAACGACAGCGGCGAGTACGGCAATCTCGACCACGTTGTATATCCAAATGATGCAAACCACCCTTTGATCAACTAGAGGCAGCGGTCAATGAAGTCTCCACTTCAACGTGAAGGAGTAATGTTAATTTGAAAGCCCCACGGCCTCGCGCGTTTAGTCAACGGCTCACCCAGTTCCAGTTTTAACCTGCGGGCGCGGCATCAAGCTTAATAAGCGAGTTTTGTTGCGTCAGCGCAGAGACCCGGTAGTTTTGCGACTACCGGACATTGCCCTTGTCCGGGATACCCTGGCGAAGCCGTCGATCGATTATACTCCGCTCGGCGGCTTCGTTCTTCTCCGTTAAGAGCCGGCCCAATGTCGACGCCCGACGGAATTTTCTCGCTGGAACATGACCTCTTCGAGCGCCGCTCCAAGAGGCGGTACGTTATCAACCAAGGCGCTGTTCTATTTTTTGCGGGTTGCGCCGGCGTCTTCTCTTGCGACATCCGTGATGCGTCGACCGATGGCATTGGCATTCGGTTGAACGGTCTCACCATCATTCCTTCCGAATTCGCTGTTTCGTTCGACAACTTCCGCGCCACCAGCCGCTGCCGGTTAATCTGGCGCGACGGTGGCCTGAAACTTTTTTCCGGTGTTTTCGTAATTTATTTGACGGCTCGCTGTTTCGGCCGTTTCGAACCAACGGACTTGTAAATGCATAAGCCTCGCTTGCCGTCAGCTCAGGAAATACTTCTAGAAAGTATAGGCGATCTTCGCGCACGATACGAAGAGCTGCGCAAGCTCCGACGGATCGTAGAATCCGAAGAAGCATCTATAGCGGAGAGCTGCCTGACCGAGCGTCGTCTAGTCCAGTAAATCGGTGGTCGGAACTCCAAAAGCCGCACCCGCCTACAAGGATGATCTGCGACTTTTGTTCTCACCCAAACGGGTGAGGCGCAATCGCTGTCAGCGAGAACCTAAAAACCCGCAGTGTCGTAGAAATCGGACTGCTCCGCAGGCTTTCAATGCCCTCGAGAACTTGTGAGGCAACGATAGTCAAGGTCATGTGTGACCAACTGCCATATCTAGGTTTGATTACTAACCGGAGGGCTGATAGAGATTATGAGCTAATGGCTTGAGCACTGCAGCTCAATGCGGCCTGCGCAAAACCTGATCTGGCGACAAACGAAAAAGCCGCTCCGTTCACCTTGCTCTCGCATATCGGCGATGACGATGGCCGCGACGTCCGTGGTGGCGTAGCGACCCAGACCAACCGCCAAGCTGGAAATGCCCGCTGTCTCCATTCGCCCATTGTCGTCCTGAGATCAAACCGCAGGCGTTCGCCAGCGCAATTTCGTTGGATGGCATCCGCGGTCGCGTGCGGTTGCGCGAGTATTGGTTTATATCCAATGCCAGCCCGGCCGGGTGCAGTGATCCTCGCACGCTGCCGTGGCGGCGATAACTTCCCATAAAACGGATCGGGTAACCCTGACGATCAAGAGCGGCCACTAGGCATTGAAAGGCGCC
The DNA here is from genome assembly GCA_041691575.1 of Terriglobales bacterium. GTDB lineage: Bacteria > Acidobacteriota > Terriglobia > Terriglobales > Acidobacteriaceae > Edaphobacter. The sequence continues at coordinate 679 of JBEPUJ010000074.1, read as the reverse complement.
CGTAGCGCGGCCCGCGACATGCGCGGTCGCACCCGATCTCGAACGGATAAGCCCAACCGCCCTTCCCGCGCTTTCTATCATGATGTGCGCCAGACCCTCCGGAATTCGCCTGCGCGTTTTGCCCGCTCTCCGATGGCTGTCAGTAGATCGATGCGAAGATATACGGGTGTAGCCGGCTGAGCCGTACAACGACGTCCCGTTGGCATAGCAGGGCCGCATGGCATCGCAGGCATAGGCTGACGAACACACGACACAAAGCAACGCGCCGGCAAAAAAGCGGATCATGGTGCCTCCGGAAATGCTGGAGTGAAAGTAAGCGAAACTGCCAAAACGCCGGCCTGAAATGCCCGACGACAGGACCGCTGGTCATGATCTGAGACTACCTAGGATCAGCTGTTGCGGGCTGTCCAGCCATGCGGAGGCGCGTAACTGAATTAACGTTGAGGGTTTAGGTTAAAGCCAGCGATTACTCAGCGTTCGTCTCCGGCTCGCATTCAGCGCGCCCGCGGTCGCGGCCGATCGCGACAGATTGTGCCGCTCCCGCGTCGTAGGGCTCTGGAATACCCTTGATCAGGATTGGTGACATGTGAGTTGCACCCGGTTTTGTTGACACCGGCTTAGGCTAATCCGGCCTTCCGTTGGAACTCCATAGGGCTCAGATATCCAATCGTCGAGTGCC
>JBEPUJ010000073.1:0-4969 GCA_041691575.1 Terriglobales bacterium | reverse complement strand
GGCTTCAAGGTCGTCAACGGCGTCGACGGCGAGATCGAAGTCGTCGCGCACTAACCTTTCTCCACGATCGGTTGGCGCCACGGCTGGGCTCGTTCAAAGGCCCGGCATGCGCGCAGCACCAGGGCATCATCGAAACGTTTGCCGATCACCTGCATTCCAATCGGGAGGCCGTCGTGATCCATGCCGCAGGGTATCGATGCTGCGGGTATCCCGGTCATATTGAAGGGGTAGGTCAAGAACCAGCCCAGCAACCTGTTCACGGGTTGACCATTGATGTGCGTGGGGGGACCCGCGTCGATCGGAAACGCCGTCGTTGCCGTCGTTGGACAAAGCAGCAGGTCGTAGTTTCTGAATACCGAACATAGTTCGTTCCAGATCGCTTCGCGTGCAAGGTTTGCCCTTCCAAAGCTCACCGCGCTCGTTTTTGAACCTCTCGCTATGAGATCCTGAACCGCGGGCTCGAACTTCTGCAGTTCTGAAGTGCTCAACTCCGAATATACGGTTGCCAACTTGCTGCACCAAAGGACAAAGAAGCTGTCTTCGATGCTGCGATCAAGGCCGATTGACACCTCCTCAACGTGACACCCGAGATCCTCGAAAACATGCGCGGCCTTCTCGCATGAGGCGATCACGTCGTCGGATACCTGGAAACAACCGAGATCACGGCTGAAACCTATGCGGAGTCCGGAAACCCCAAGGTCGAGCGTCTTCTGCGCGTCGTCTTCGTTTGGAATGGAAAACGGATCGGTCCACTCAGCTCCGGTCATGGCTTGGTAGAGCAGGGCGGCATCACCAACGGTGTTTGCCAGCGGTCCATTGTGGAAAAACGGCGTGTGACTTGAGAAGGGACCGGCCACGTCGGGGACGCGTCCGTAGGTCGGCTTAAATCCGACAACACCGCACATGCTTGCGGGAATTCGTATCGATCCTGCGCCGTCGCTCCCCTCCGCGAATGGGACTAGTCGTGCGGCTACCGCAGCGGCGGAACCTCCGCTCGATCCTCCCGGTGTGCGATCCGGATTCCAGGGATTGCGCGTTGCTCCGAAGACAAGATTGTTTGTCTCGCCTTTGTGCCCAAATTCAGGAGTGTTCGTCTTTCCGGTAAATACCGCGCCCGCCTTCTTCAATCTCGTCACCAAGAGCGCATCCTCGTTAGGCACCGCGTTCTCAAAAAGGCGCGAACCACGCGTGGTGCGAACGCCCTTGGTCGGTGTCAAATCCTTGAATGCAATCGGCAGTCCATGGAGTGGGCCGAGTGTTGCTCCGCTCGATACCGCTTGATCTGCTTCCCGCGCCTGCTCCAGGGCTAGGTCGTGAACGACGGTGCAGAATGCGTTCAGTTGCGGGTTAAGTGCGTCGATCCTCTCCAGGAACGCCGAGGTGACCTCCACGCTGGAAAGCGCGCGGGTCCGGATGAGCGAAACCAACACTTGGGCCGATAGCGATGTGATATCGAGAGTGCTCGGCATGGCCTCATCCATTATTTGAATAATTTCAGGGTTAGATCGCGAAATTCGCGTGCGGCAGGAGCCAGTTCGCCGGGGCGCTGAATCAAGACGCTCCGCAGTTTTATGGGAGTCATCAACTCAGCGACGACGGCGCCTGCACGCGAAGCAATCTCTCCGACAAAGCGTGGAAGAATCGCAGCGCCAGCCCCGGAGACGATCAAAGGAACATAGGCCTCCCGGTATTGAATGCGGACGGCTATTGCGCTTTGGACCAGATCCGGATGGCGGGCGCGGAGCTCATCGTAGGGCGGAGACGTTTCCCACCACGGGCCGACAATCAGTCCATATTTGATGACTTGTTCGAGTGAGAGCTTGCGGCGTCCTTTCGGAAGGGATGTCTTCGGCGGCAGGATGGCCACATAATCCTGGTCGGCCAGTGGATATGACGTCAGGCCGTTCGCAATATCCGCAGCATCGGTAAAGCCCAGTTCGCAGCGGCCATCGCGCACCATGGCAGCGACCTCGGCGATGCGCGCCGAGGTTGGGCCTGTAATTGCCAGCGCAACGGCCGGAAACCGTTTTCTGTAGTGGCCTGCCACCGGAGCGACCGGCCACTCAGCCAGAGGCGGGAAGGTTGCTATTTCGAGCCGCCCCCCGGCAAGGCCCATCACGTCTGCGACGACGGCGCGCACCGTCCCCAGGTCGCGGAGCGTTTGCCGTGCCGGCGTTAGCGCTGCGTGTCCTGCCGCGGTCAAGACGGCATTACGGCCGCTGCGAATGAACAATTTCGCTCCGAGCTCCGTCTCCAGTTGGCCTATCGCTTGGGATATGGCGGACTGAGTAATGTTGAGCTCGACGGATGCGCGCGCAAAACCGCCGCTCTCGACGACAGCAACGAAGTATTCAAGTTGCCTTCGCTCCATAGAACATGACTCCAAGACGACGTGTAGCGTGGTCACCAGTTTTTTACGGTGAGCAAGATACCGGAAACGATCGCGAAAGCGAGGACGATGGACCGGACCATCGGGCCCCGCACTTTCTGGTGCAGAGCACTGCTGAGAAGCATGCCGATCACCAGCGCCGGTGAAAGGAATATGGCCGCCTTGATCTGCTGTTCGTCGATCCGGCCGAGCGCAATCAACACGGCAAGGGAAATGAGTTCGCCAAGCAGAAAGCAAACCGCGATGGTCGAGCGCAGGACATCGGCCGGCTTGTGCTGATAGACGAGTGCCATGGGTGGCCCGCCAATGCCGGTCGCTGTTTCGGTCACTCCCGTGATTGCGCCTGCGATGAGCAGCGCGCGCCTGTTCGGTTCGAATGACGGCACGAAGAGTGAAATCGATGCCGCGACGATGGTCGAAATTCCGACCAGCAGACTGAGGCTCGCCGCCGAGATGGCCGACAGAAGCCAAACCCCACCGCCGGTCCCGGCCAATCGGCCCACCATGATGACGGACGCACCGCCAACGTCGACGGCCCGCCATTCCCGCCACACCACGAAGAGATTCAAGGGGAGCATGAGAAGAAGCGGGAGCGCCGGCAGCAGCCGGACATCGATCAGCCCGATCGCGGGCGCGACGATGAGAGCGAATCCGAGTCCCGTGACTCCCTGGACAAACGCGGCGGCGAGTGTGGTCAAGCCCGCGGCCAAAAGCAGGTAGGAACTCAATTTGAAATCCTTGTTGTTGCACCGGAGCCATCCACGTGGCGGCGTTCATCGTTGCTCTCGCCGGCATCCTGAAGGCCTGCAAAGTGCCGGCCCTCAGGTGATTGGGCCGCGTGTGACGGCTAATGGACCGGCGGCAGGTATTGCAGTGTCCGTCCGAGCAGCCAGGACATCGCGATGACAAGCGGCGCATTGATCAGGAACTGCAGGAACGTAAATCCGACGATGTCACGGGGCCGAAGCGAGACAAGGCCAAGAACGGGTATCATCCAGAATGGATTGATGAGATTTGGAAGCGCTTCCGCCGCATTGTAGATCTGGACCGTCCATCCCAAATGCATCTTCACTTCATTGGCGGCCTGCATGATGTAGGGCGCTTCGACCAGCCATTTTCCGCCGCCCGATGGAATGAACAATCCAAGGATGGCCGAGTAGATGGCCACGGCGGGCTCGAAGAAGTCGCGTCCTGCCACATCGGTGAATGCGTGGGCGACAATGGAAGCTACCGTTGCTCCGCCTGGGGCTGCGGCATGGGTGAGAATGGCAGCCACGCCGGCATAGAACGGGAATTGGATGAGGATCCCGCTGACGGACGGCACCGCCTCCGATACGGCGCGGGTGAATCTGCGCGGCGTCCCGTGTAACAGCAGCCCCAGCGTCAGGAAAAAGAAGTTGTACGTATTGAGGTTTGAGAGTCCGTTCAGAAAGCCCTCTGCATGAATACGGATAGAAGATAGGTCCCTCCGATCGCGACGAGGATCAGGCTCAAGGTCCGGCTGCGTTCAAGCCATTCGCCCGGACGCGAATTCTCGGTAGAGGCCGGCTCTTCCTGCACGGCAAGATCGATTCCGAGATCTGCCGCTGTTGTCGCTGCCGTTCCGCGCGGAGCGGAAAAATAGGAGACCGAGATCGTCACCACGAGCAGGATGGATGCCATCAGCACCGACTGCCACAGAAAGATTGTCTGGCTGTAAGGTAAAACGCCGGTGATTTTCAGAAGCGCGGGCGGCAAGCTGGATGCGTTGGCTTGCAATTGCGCGGGAGCCGAACTGATCCCGAGCGCCCAGACGCTTCCCAATCCCAAAATTGCGGCGGCGGACGCCGCTCTATAGTCCAGTGATGGATGACGCCGGGCCATTTCTTTCACCAGCAGGGCGCCAAAGACCAGGCTGAATGCCCAGTTGACCAATGACGTCGCGCAACTGATCGCAGCGATAAATGCAACCGCCGATGGCCCGGATCGCGGTATCACAGCCAGCCAGGTGATGACGCGGCTGGCCAGAGGCGAACTGGCAACAACATAACCACCGATGACAACCAGCGAAGCCTGAAGCGTGAAAGGGATCAGATCCCAGAATCCGTTGCCGAAAGCTTGGGGGATCGATAGGACGGGCGCGCCGATCAAGACGGCGCCGCAGGCGCTGAGAATGACTGCCAGCACCACGAAGACGAAGGCATCCGGAAACCAGCGCTCCATCCAGGCGCTTAACATCACGGCCGTGGCCGAGAGCGCATTCTGGTCCGGCAATGCCTTGGCGTCTGGTGCGTAATCCAATCCTATTTGTTTGGAGCGCACGCCATGTGGTGTGTCGATGATCATGAACTTCCCCTCCCGCTTCATTGTCGTTGCAATGAGTCAGCGGAGGAAACGGTAGAACAAGATCATAAGTCAAATTAATTGATTTTATATATGCTATTAAAATAGCTTACATCTCGAAAACAGGATTCGCGCCAAGCGAGCATCGTTCCCATTCTCCTGGAAACGGAAGTCGCGATTTACCAGCGCGCGCGAACAGATCTAGTTAGCGAGGTCGGCGGCTTTCTTCGCCGCCTTCTTCGTGTTCTTGACGGCCTT
>JBEPUJ010000072.1:0-4975 GCA_041691575.1 Terriglobales bacterium | reverse complement strand
AGGATCCTCGCGTTACCTTTGTGGAGCCGCTTCAGCGCTACGTCATGACCTACACCGCGTTCTCGCCGCATGGACCGCGAATCGCCCTGGCGCAGTCGAAGGACCGAACAGCGAAGCACATCAACTGTGCTACTCGGCCGGTGTGATGGTGCTCTCAGAGAGGCACCCGCAGGTTATCCGCTATCGCTCGACTGAGCCGGTGTTTGAAGCCCGAACTGGGTCAGGAACGCCACGGAACCATTGCCAATGTTGTGTTTCCCACCGGCATCGACCGGCGCGATGATCTTGGATTACCCGACCGCTTTGATGTCTATTATGGGATGGCCGACAATCGGATTGGCGTGGCACGCCTGGATGTTCCGAATATTCTACCTCCGGAAGCAGTCGCCGATCCGCCGGAAGCAAAGGTATAACACTTGAGCATATCCCCCTGTTCGGGGGATATGCTCAACCCTCCGCATGTTCCTTAGGGGGGAGTGGGGTCACAGGCGCATCGACACTCTTATCGCTGCTCATCCGTCGCCAGAGAATCCGTAATGTGGCAATAATGGGGACTGAGACGAGCGCTCCTGCGAATCCTGCGATCTCTGCGCCCGCCAGTACGCCAAAGATCTGGACCAGCGGCGGGATCTCCAGCGATCCGCCCATGATTTTCGGAGCATTCACATAATCCTGTACCACGCGCCATGCGCCCAGGAATAGAAAAAGCCAGACCAGATGCGGGTAGCCCGTCAGGATGGCGACGACGAAGACCATGACGGACGCCAGAGCTGGCCCAACGACGGGCAGAACTTCAAAGAGGCCGGCCAAAGGTCCAAGGATAAAGGCATATGGCACCCGCATCAGGCTTAAGACGAGAGTATAGGAAGCAACAGTGAGAGACGCGAGGATCAATTGCGCGCGAATGTAGCTGCCCAGCATGACATTGATGTCGTCAACGACACCCTTAATTGTCCGTTTCTCCTCAGGGTTGCGGCTTAGATCGATCAGCCCATCTGCGATCGATACGCCGTCCTTGAGAAAGAACAGACTCAGTATCGGGATGAGAATCAGCCACCAGATATGCTGTGCAGGTTCAGCGAGTTTGCCGCCCACGACCTGGCCGTACCTTAGAAGGTCTGATCGATGGGCAACAAAGAAGCTCTGAATCTGAGCTTGTCGGGTTTCGCTCCAGCCGTGACTATGTCCGACTTGTGAGACCAGCTGCCCGGAGCCCATTCTGTCGAGGAGAGACGGCAGGGACGTGGCCAGCGATCTGCCCTCTCCCGCGATTCGCGGCCCTAGGAGAAATCCGACGCCCACAAGCACAACGACGAGGATGAGGAAAGCGGCTACGATTGCTTTGGTTCGCCCCCGAAGAGGTGTTTCCAACCGGAAAACGAGCGGCTCCATGAAATAAGCGAACCAGACCGCAAAGAGAAAGAGGGTGAGGGTTTCACGGGCCACATAAAGGAAAGCTACTGCCAGAGCTAAGATCAGTATGGTCGAGAGAATCCTGGCGGTCCGTGGATCCCACAATTTTGTAAGCATGGTTTCCCCGTTCAGAGAGCTCTGATGCGCTGATTCAGATCTCTGTCTAACGTATACCGTCTATGCCCGCAGCGCCCGCCGGGGCTTCTGAGGCGTAGTCGTAATGCAACATAATTACGGATCGTGCGCTGACGAGGTACTTTGAGCCGTCCACACGGACACCCTGCGTCCCTTCAACGATATCGTTCGGAGATGGTAGAGAAGTGTCGATAAGGCGGACCCAGCCTCCTTTTGGGCTGTCAGAGACAGGAGGAAGCTCAAACTCCAGTGGCTTCCAGTAGGCATTGATCGCAATATACCGCACCTGGCTGCTGGAGAAGCTATGCAGAGTGAAGGCGACGCTGTGGGAGTCATCTCCCCAGTCAGGCTTGCCGAGCTCCCCGCCGTGCCATTCGATACGCGCCTTGCTGAGATACTCTTCGAGAGTAATTCGGTCCCCTCTGATTCCCTCATCGAAGTCGAGACGAACACGAATCATATGTTGCACAAATCGCAAGACATCAGCGTTGACAGCGCAAAGATTCCAGTCGAACCAACTGATTTCATTGTCCTGGCAATAAGCATTGTTGTTTCCTTGTTGCGTACGCCGGGCTTCATCTCCCATCAGGAGCATCGGTGTTCCGACCGAGAGTAGGGTCAGCGCAAAAAAGTTTTTGATCTGTTGTACGCGCAGCCTCTCGATGTTCGCGTCAACGGATGGACCCTCGACACCGCAGTTCCAGCTCAGGTTGGCGTTCGTGCCGTCATTACCCAATTCGTGGTTTGGCTCATTGTGCTTGTGATCGTAGGAAACAAGGTCGTTGAGGGTAAAGCCATCGTGGCATGTGACGAAATTAATGCTCTGCCCGGCTGGCCGGTGTCCCTCGCTGTACAAGTCGAGGCTCCCAGTGATGCGCTCCCGAAGCTTCACAACTGTGTTCCGGTCTCCTTTGATGAAACTGCGGATGTCATCACGAAACTGCCCATTCCACTCCTTCCACTTGTCCTTGCCAAAGCTGCCGACCTGATAAAGGCCGCTGGTATCCCATGCTTCCGCAATCAACTTAGCTCCGGCTAATACAGGATCGGAATCGATCTCCCAAAGAATGGGAGGATTGACCATCGGCTCGCCCGACTCACTTCGCGAGAAGACGGAAGCCAGATCGAAGCGGAAGCCGTCGACGTGCATTTCGGACACCCAATATCTGAGGCTGTCGAGGATGAGACGCTTCACGACGGAGTGGTTCGCCTTGAGAGTGTTCCCGGTACCGGTGTAGTTCGCATATGTGGCTTTATCTTTGTTGAGAATGTAATAGAAACTGTTCTCCAGACCGCGGAAGCAGAATGTCGGCCCGTGCTCATCCGTTTCTGCGGTGTGGTTGTATACCACGTCGAGGATGACCTCGATGCCGGCACGGTGCAGTGCTTTCACCATGGTTCGAAACTCGTCCAGACATCCCACGGGATCCTTGCTGCCGCTGTAGGCGTGATGCGGGGCGAAGAAGGAAACGGGGCTATACCCCCAGTAGTTGCTGAGCCCGGGGATAGCGTCCTGAGCATCGAACTGGAAAACAGGCATTAATTCGACGGCGGTAATCCCCAGTTCCTGAAGATAGGGGATCTTGTCGATGACGCCGAGATACGTTCCCCGTTTGGCGGGAGCAACGCCAGAGTCAGGATGGCGCGTGAAACCCGCCACATGCATCTCGTAGATGACCGTCCTGCGGAACGGCCGATTCAGGAGCCTGTCTCCCTCCCAGTCGAACACGCTTAGATCGGTCACTACACTTTTCATCGCGGTGGCTGAGTTATCCCCCGGCTTGCTGGCCGCGGCTCGACTGTAGAGCTGACTGACAGAGACACTTTTGCCATAAGGGTCGATCAGAACTTTGTGACGGTCAAAACGATGCCCGGCCGGCGGGTCGTAGGGACCATCGGCGCGGTACCCGTAAAGTTGTCCCACCTTTATGCCGGGCACGAAGATATGCCAGTAATGAGAAGTGCGATCGAGAACCGGATCGAGAGCAATGACGCGTGCCGGCTGAAGATCATCGGCATGGTCGAACAGGACGATCTCCATTGCTGTGGCATTGGCGGAGAAGACACTGAAGTTCGTTCCCTCGGGCGTTAGGGTCGGACCAAGGGGATATGGGTGGCTGACATTGATCCCGCGAGTGGCAGGATGCTGACGTTCAACGGATTCCTGATGCTGGCCCATCTTCGACTCCATTCAAATTGTTTCTCATCTGGACAATTCTTTGAGCCGGAAAGGTCAAGATACCTGTTGCACTCTCCCCCTCTAATTGCAGCCATGCATCATGGCAAGGTAGAGGAGCGAAATGACGATGGAGCCGGCAAAGCCGAGGGCGAAGAGGGGGGTTCTGCTTGTGGAGACGGCCCCGAGTACGAACTGTCTATTCTTCTGCGGGTTCAAAGGGTTGTAAAAGACGGGAAATGTCTTGCCCTGCTCCATGCCAACGGGCGAGGTGAATTCATCGCTGAAGGTCGTGGCGTGGGCATAGTAGGTGTAGCAGATTCGGAAACGATTGGAGTCGGTAGCGATGCCGAGAGTAAAGGTGTTCATCCTGGAAAAAACATAGCGGCATGCAGTGACCTCGGCCTGGGTCTCGAGCCAGGGCGTCGTGGCGTCGTAGGGGGGTTCGGCGGTGCCCGGAGCCATAGGATTGGATGTTTTCAGTGTTCCGCTTTCTCTTGCCATGTCTCCCTCATCAGTGTTGCCACAGGATCTGCTGAGCTTCGCGCGGTACTGAAGCGTTGGGATGATAGGGGATGATGCGCGGAGTGTAATCACTTGCCGGCCGGGTTGCTGGTACTTCTGCCGAATAGATTTGCGCACCAGTGGGTTCCGCGCTAGCCTTGTACGCGGTCATCGATACGGGGACAGGCGTGCCGCCCTCGACCGGGTCTGCGTAGAGTTCCACCCGGAGTTCTTCGGGATTGAGGCCGCCAGGAAAGACCTCGACTCGAAAGGAATGCAGTCCATCGCGTGTCCCTATGTCCACCTTGCCGAAACGTACAGCGTTCCAATGCTGGGCAACGTCCTGTTGCCACTGGAGCAGACTTGCGCCAATCTTGCTATCCCCGGCGGCGCGCTCGCGGTAGCCGGAAGCCGCGGGAAGATAATGATCCTCCGTATATTCGCGAATCGTACGAGTGGCGGAGAATTCCGCCGTAAGCCTCGCCATGCTTTCACGGACACGTCCCAGCCATTTGGAGGGCATGCCCTTTTCGTCGCGCTCATAAAACTCTGGAATCACCTCCTGCTCGAGCAGCGTGTACATGGCTTCGGCCTCCGCCGCATCCCACGCTGAATCTTCGCCATGTTCTTTGCCGTCGCCAATCGCCCACCCGACTTCAGGGGAATAGGCTTCGGCCCACCAGCCGTCCAACTCGGACAAGTTCAAGCCTCCGTTGACGAGGACCTTCATTCCGCTCGTTCCGCAGG
>JBEPUJ010000071.1:0-5071 GCA_041691575.1 Terriglobales bacterium | reverse complement strand
GATCCTCGAAGTCCTGCTCAATGGCTTCGATGATGGCGACCTTGCCCTTGAGAGCCATATCCATGATGTCCGCAGTCTTCTGGGGCCAGATGCGCACGCGGTCGCCAACGCGCAACGAAACACCGAAGACGGTGACGCTTTCGGGTGGGGTCCTAGTTTCGGCGAACGGATTCCACTCACCGAAGGGCTCATTTGGAACGTCGTGGATCTGGCGAAGCGAGCGGACGACGCCGTGGGCTCTAAGCATCATTTCCGGTGTGAGACTCTCAGTGCGTTCGAGGATCTTACGGGCACGAGGGTCGCCGTTACGCATCTCTTCTTTCTCGGCGTCGGTGAGCGTGAGCACGCGGAGGGTGAGCATCTCGTCCATCTCGGTGCCGTCAAAGAAATCGCCTTCACTTTCGGGCGCGATTTGCGGGTAGTCATAGAGGATGATGGGGGAGCAGAGCATCATGGTGCGCTCAGGCTGGGTGCCGACGAGGACGGGAAAGACTCCCAGGTTAGTGCAGGCTGCAACGGCTTCAACGTAGCTCTCTTCCGGTTCAAGCAGAGAGACGAACTCGCCGCCGCTAATGCCGAGGAGCATGTGTGCCGAGACGAATGACCGCGGGAGCGCCTCGTCCCGTTTTGCGGCAGATTTGCTGGGCGGCGAAGTGATGTTTTCGAGTTCGAGATGAAGTTTGCAGGCGCCCGGAGTGATGACTTCGGCGCGAATGGTAAAGAGAGCTTGGAGACTTGACTGTGTTGCCGTGGAATCATCAGCGCTGAGGTGCAGCGTGAGCTGCCGCGGATGGGCAAGGAATTCTCGCAGAAGTAACTGCGGATGTTCAGAGGTGCGCTCGACGGCCTCTTCCCAGGCGAGCGATGGATCAGTGAGCTCAGCGGGGATCGTGGAGCCTGTCTGATTTCCTATACTCTCCAGGGTTCGGCCCTTGCTGATGAGTTGCAGGAAGCTGATCTTTATATCAATAGCGGTGTTTTCGCTGGCGATGACGATGCATTCGGCCTGTAGGCGAAATGATTCCTGCGGAGTTTGCGCTTCGGCGTAGACGCGGGGATAGAGCGTCCCGAAGTTCCAGCGCTGGCGGTTTTTGATGGCGGTGGGGCGATAGGGGTAGAGGATGTATCCCTCGTAAAGGATGGCAGCCGCGATCTTCTCTGCGCTATCGAAGTTCATGCCGATACCCCTTCGGGCGTCTCGGAGACAAGTTTTTCTGTGGCGATCAGACGCGCGATTGCCTGTTCCCAGGTGGGCAGCCCGTTGCGAACTTTGTAATCGTAGAGCTGTTCGAAGGCATCCCGGCGGAGGCTGAGCCATGCACTGTTAGGAAAGTGTGCGTCCATCATCTCTTTCCACACCGAGACGGGCAGCTTGAAGTAGGCCTCGCGGTCCCACGGTATCTGCGCGACCTGCAGCGTGCCCTCCTGCGACTGGTAAAAGACGGTTCCGCTGAACATGACGCAGAGTGGAATGTCACCGGCATCGAGCGCGTGAAAGTACTTGGTGGAGGCGACGTTGAAGTCGAAGGTGCAGGGGAGCTCAAGATCGACAAGAATGCTGCCGGTGAAACCGGAGACCGCGACACTGGTGTTCATCCAGTGCAGCGGCTTGACAGTGCGGCTCCAGCGCGAGGGCTCGCCAAAAAGATCAGCGAGTTTTGCCTGCTCGGGCGGAACATAGCGGCGCTTGGCGGGCTCAATCTGAACCTGGCATTTGAGGGTGAGGGTATGGATGGACTCGCTCACTGGAAGATTGGTGATCCTCAGCTTGAGCGCAAGCAGCGGCGCAGCCGCGTGCGGAACGGCTTCTGCGCCTTCGATCTGGAACTGCAGCTCAGGCATGAGCAGGCCTCCGGCTCTCGGTACTGCGCGCGCGCAGATTGTCGAAGAACTGATGAATCTCTTTCCAGACTTCGGTGCCGCCGGAGAGTCCGCGCCAGTGCATACGGATGATGCCGACGAGGCGATAGCACTCGTCGATGGGCACGAGATAGTATTCAGCGCTGTCCCCGATGCGATTGACAAGAAGTGCTTCGACGTCGGATTCCATGGTTTGCAGGTCCGGGTTCTCGGCGACGATCTCCTGCCAGGATTCGAAGCTGAGAAGAGATTCGGTCGCACCGGCAGGGCTCGGATACATGGCGAGCACCTTGTCTGCGGCAGTGTCACGATAGAAGAAGGCAAGGTTGATCGGAACCATCAGAGCCTCCCACTGCAAGTCACTCATCTGAAAGTCGACGAGGTGGCGGAGGCGCCGCGGCACGCGAAGATAATGGGCTCCAGCCTGGCCGCAGAAGAGGATAGCGCAGCCATCGCAGGAGCATAAAATCTGTCGCTTTTTCGGATCCAGAAGATGCTGATGCAAGGGATTGAGCGAGGCGCTGCAGAGTTCGCAACGTTCTTCCGTATCAGAGGTTGTGCGGCGGCGTGCGAACTGGCGCAGGAAGGAAGAGGCTGCGGCGTGTTCCGGGGCATCATTGAAAGCTTCACTCATGGCCTTACCTGGCTTTGCTCTTATGCTGGAGGAAGGTTCGGCATCTTCGGATGGATCGGCTTTCGATCGGCAACATTGATACCGGTGGCGTCGTTTGCCATGCGTGTCATCCGATCCTTCAATGGTTCAGCACGATTCTCGCCCTTCGGTGTTCCGATCGTGTGCGATAGCTTGTCTGGTCTTACGTCATCGTGTGCCATAGAGCTCCTTTACTTGATCATCACGAGGTTCGAGGTGGTAGTTGGCTCGACTGCCGCGTTCTCCGCGATGATCTCCCTAATGTCCGGCGCGGCTTGAAAGAGCGCCTCTTCGACGGCATTTTTCAGTGTGAGCGAGGAAGATGGGCAACTGCCGCAACTCCCATGAAGGCGCAGGCGCACGATACCCTTGTCGACGCCGGCGAGCTCACAGTCTCCGCCATGCGACTGTAGATAGGGGCGCACCGACTCGATGCCGCGAAGTACGCGGGTCTCAAGATCGTCTGGGTGCAGATTGTGCAGAAGGAACATGCTGGAGACGAGATCGTCCTGCAGGGCCTCGTCCAATATGCGTTCCCCTTCAGGAGTGGCGACGCAGCGGTCGATAAGAACCTGGAGTGCTGCACCGTGAAGTTCGATGACAGACTGCACGAGTTCAAGCGCGGTCGCACGGGTCTCCGGGTCGTTCGCCTGCTCCAGACGGGCGGCCAGTTTTTCAACGCGGTCGGTCTGGGCTTTGAACTCACTGGGCTTTCGCGGTTCGGGCGGCACAGACGACTCGGCAGGTGCCTCTGCAATTCTTTCGATGATTGTGGCTGTGGCCATTACTCGTGTCCTGCTGCACCAAACATGGGCGAATGTTTAACTTCGATGGTGCGGCCATCACCGACATACATGTGGACGCCGCAAGGCAGGCATGGGTCAAAGCTGCGTACGGTGCGCATTATATCGATGCCCTTGAACTTGTCGGGGCCGTTCTCTTCGAAGATCGGCGTGTTTTGTACAGCATCTTCATAGGGTCCGGGGGTGCCATAGATGTCGCGCGGGTTTGCATTCCACGGGGTCGGTGGATAGGGATGGTAGTTGGCGATCTTGCCATCGCGAATGACAACATGGTGGGAGAGCACGCCACGGACAGCCTCATGGAAGCCACAGCCGATGGCTTCGTCGGGAACTTTGAACTCCGACCAGGTGGCAGTGCGCCCGGCATGCAGTTCGGCCAGGGCTTTCTCGACAAAGTGCAGAGCAGTTGCGGCAGCATAAGCCTGGAAGTACGTACGTGCTCTATCTCGCTCGATGGTGTTGCTCCACTCTGGAATCTTCCACTCGAACTCGACCTCGGGAAGGAGTGCGGTTTTGGGAAGCCTGATCTGGACGCTGTGACCAGTCGCCTTCACATAATTGATATCTACCAAGCCTGAGAGGGCGGTGGACCAAAGGCGAGCGATGGGGCCGCCGCCGGTGTCGAGCGCGAGGTGATCGCCGGTACGCTTGTCAAACCAACGCGGCGACATGACCCATGTGTAGTTGCCATTAAAATCACGCTTTTGCGGACGCGGTGTTGTGGTCTGATTCCAGGGATGATGCTGGTCGATCGGATTGCCAAGTGGATCTTTTGTAACAAAGGTCTCCTTGCCCTGCCAGTCGTCGTAATAAGAGCTGCCAAGAAGAATTCGAATATTCGTGTTGATGTCGACGAGGTTGTTCGTGACGAGCTTGCCATCCACGACGATACCTGGGGTAACGAACATCTTCTTGCCCCATTCGTCCATATTCTTGTACTGATAGTCGCAGTAATCGGGATCGTTGTATGAGCCCCAGCAGGCGAGGAGAGTGCGCCGCAGACCAACCTTCTCATATCCAGGGAGAGCTTCGTAGAAGAAGTCGAAGAGATCGTCGTGCAGCGGCACAACCTTCTTCATGAACTCGACATATTTCATCAAACGCACGAGATAGTCCGTGAAAAGCTGGATGGTGGCCACCGTGCCGACGCCGCCCGGGTAGAGCGTGGAAGGGTGAACGTGACGTCCTTCCATGAGGCAGAACATCTCGCGAGTGAGGCGGCTCATCGCCAGCGTCTCGCGATAAAAAGTTCCGGTAAATGGATTGAGCGCGGTCATGATGTCGGCGATCGTTCGATAACCGTGTTTGTCAGCGTTGGGCGACGGGGTGGCCTGTGCCTTATCCCACACGCCGGGATTGGTCTCCTTCACCATCTGCTCGCAGAAGTCGACGCCTACAAGGTTGTCCTGAAAGATGTTGTGGTCAAACATGTACTCAGCTGCTTCGCCGAGATTGATGATCCACTCGGCCAGTGCGGGCGGGCGCACGCCGAAAGCCATATTCTGCGCATAGACGGCGCAGGTGGCGTGATTATCTCCGCAGATACCGCAGATGCGGCTCGTGATGAAGTGGGCATCGCGCGGGTCTTTTCCCTTCATGAAGACGGAGTAACCGCGGAAGATGGAGGAGGTGCTATAACACTCGGCGACTTCCCGGTTTTCAAAGTCGATTTTTGTAAAGATGCCGAGGCTCCCGACGATCCGGGTGATCGGATCCCAATTCATCTCGACAAGGTTGCGTTTCTTCTGCGCTTCGT
>JBEPUJ010000070.1:0-5322 GCA_041691575.1 Terriglobales bacterium | reverse complement strand
TCGTTGTCGCAGCCATTTTTGGCGCAACGCTGTGGTCCTTGCAGTCGCAGCATAAGTCCCCGTCCGAAGTACCGGTCGAGCTGCATAACATTGATCGCATTGCGCATGCGGAAGGGCTGGAGCATTTGCCCGCGGACTATTCTAGGACCCCACCGACGTTGGCTGCACCACCTGCGGTACCCGTACTTGGACCTCCATTGATGGGCGATCTCGGCGGCGCGATGCTACGTGCTGACCAGGCGCAGGGGGAGGCATCGATATCAGGGGCACCGGCGTTACGGCCCGATCCTGTGGCGGATGCGGCGCGCGCAGAGCGCATCAGTCGACAGCGTGAGGCGGAGGACGCCGCGAAAGCGTCGCTATTCTTCCGCTCCACGGCAAAGCATGAAAATACCAATGACCAAACCGTGGTAGGTGCGGGAACGATTCCTCCGACGATTACGCGCGGCGGCCAAGGGTTGTGGCCAAGCGTTTCGGCGACGACTGCTGCACAGGGGACTTCCGAAAAATCGTCATCAAGCAAGGAAGCCTTTCTTGTCGGGCAAGGCAGCTCTTCCTCGAACACGGTACACGCATTGCGGGTAGTGGCATCGCCGTATGAAGTCATGGCCGGAACAGTTATACCGGCAGCATTGATCACTGGCATCAATTCGGATCTACCGGGATTGGTGTTGGCATCGGTTACGGAAAATGTCTACGACACCCTGACGGGGAATCAGCTATTGATCCCGCAGGGCTCGCGACTGATCGGGCAATACGATAGCCAGATCGCGTTTGGACAACGCCGCGTGTTACTCGTGTGGACGCGATTGGTCCTTCCCGACGCTTCGTCCATCACGCTGGATCGGCTTTCTGCTGTCGACCCAGCCGGCAACGCTGGACTGCAGGATGACGTTGACTGGCACTGGAAGCGGCTGTTGGCAGGTACTGCGTTGTCGACGCTCATCGGTGTCGGCGCGGAGCTTGCAGCACCCGACCGCAGTAACGGGCAAAGCCAAGTCATTGTCGCGACACGTCAGAGCGTGCAGGACAGTGTTAACCAGGTTGGCCAAGAGCTAACGCGCAGATCTCTTGCCGTACAGCCCACACTTACGATCAGGCCAGGATTTCCATTGCGCGTGATCGTTAACGCGGACCTTGAGCTCCGTCCGTATCAACCTCTATTCGTCACGAACGCTTCGCAGTGAGAGAAAAGCGTCCGACCCAGCCTGCGTTGCGATGACGACTGACCTGAGTACGTTTGTTGTTGCCACTCAGCCTGTGAGTTGAGACTCGATCATACGGCTTTGAGCGGCGAACACAGCGGGCGGCTTCGCCAACGCGCTGTGCGGCCGACGGTGGTTGTAGAACTCCCGCCAGATCTCAAACAGGATTTTGGCTTCTCGAAGATCCCTGAACCGTTCGCGGCTTAGACATTCGTCCCTCAACTTGCCGTTGAGCTCTCGACGAACCCGTTATACCGAGGCTTGCCTGGCGGGATGAAGGCCGGGCCTACGTTATGATCGCGCAACCACCGCATCCCTGCTGCCGCCGTGAACTCGGCGCCATTCTCCGACCTGATGAACTGCGGCTTTCCGTGCAGGCGCATAAGGCGTCCCAAGGTCAAAATCACATCGCGCGACGTGAGCGAGCCCCCAACCTCGATCGCCAGGCATCCCTCGTGTATTCATCAACCACGCATAGCGTCCGAATCGCGCGCTGGTTCGCCAACCGATCGTGGACGAAATCGTAGCTCCGCACGCTGTTCGGCCGCGGCTCGCCGGGCAACCTCATGTCCGTGCCGCAGCGGCGCCGCCTGGGCGCCGGCGTGGCAGATTCATGCCCAACTCGCGCCACAGCCGACGGACCCGGCTCAGGCCGTGATCAAGCCACGCTGCGGATCGCCGATAACCAAAGCGCGGATACGCCTGCGACGTAGTCATGAGTTGTTCCGCCAATGCCTGATCCTTCGCTGGCTGCCGCAGTTCGTACTGGGTCACACGTCGGCTGACCCCGAGATAGCGGCATGCGGCCCGCTGCGAAACTCCCCGACGCGTGATCTGCTCCAGTGCAGCGCGACGACCCGTCGGGGAACTCATTTTTTTCCGGAAAATTCCTTCAGGCCGTCGATCACCAGGAGCTGCTCGGCAATCAGCCGCTTCAGCTTGGCGTTCTCGCCTTCTAGCTCTTTGAGCCGACGGGCGTCAGGCACATCCATGCCGCCGTACTTGTTGCGCCAGCGGAAGAATGTCTGCTCGGTCAGGTTCTGCTTCCGGCAAAACTCTCGGACCGACAACCCGGATACTTCGGCCTCGCGCAACAACCGGACGATCTGTTCCTCGGTAAAACGCTTCTTCATCTGCAAGCCCTCCATGGTTAAATTACCATCAGGACTCACAGACTGTTTGGCTACAAATTACATACTCAGGTCACGCAGCGTGTGCCACTGCTTCTTCGCGACCGGCGCGTCGACGTACTTGATCGTGATCCGGCGACCAAGTCGAGTCTGATCTTCTTGTCCTTGGCCGGAATCTTGCTGAAGGATCCGCATCGCCTGTTTGCGCAGCCGGATGCATTCCTCACGCCGTGCTTTCGCCGCGTCGCGCGAACCCAGCGCGTCGGCCAGTTGCCACGGCACTTCCGCATCGACGGCATCGACCTTCTCTGCGAGGCGCGCCCGCGGCAGCCCGTCGCCGGCGTTTAGGGGCTACGATGAGCTTGCGCTGCGACGTCCTCGGCGGAACGGCAGGCTTTTCGGCGGGTTGCGCAAGCCGCAGTTCTTCGGACAAGCCGGCCGCGATTTCCTGGGGCGACAAGGCGGCTAGGCGGGTAGTCGGGTAAGCGGCACAGCAGCAAGGTAGCAAGGCGGCGCAGGCGGGCGGTGGCGAGAGTTCGCACGTACGTGTTGAAACGCGCGCACTCGGCGCGCATTGGCCCGATGAGACGCTTCCGCAGATCGAGTGCGCTGACCCACGTCGCTTCGATGTTAACGAATATGGCGAGGGCTGGTTCCACCCCTAGCTGCCCACGTCGCTGCCGAAGCTGCGGGCCGATCGGAGCTGTATGTTTGCTAGCGCACAGAGCGCATACTTGAAAAGGGCCATATTCGACCAGTCATCGTTGGAGATGGCCGCGCCGGTTCTTTGTCGCAACCAATGTAAAAGATTTGAGTTAATGGCCCCCCTCCGCCCACGTCATCGCAAGCGCATCGCCTCGGTGGCACTAATATTTTGGCTATTCGCAGTCTGCGTTGGCGTCGTGAACGGCTGTGCTTTGGAGGAGGCGTTTACTGCCTCACATCAAGTCACAGGCGCGTCCAATGACCAAGGTCAGGACGACGGCACGCCTCCCGGGTGTGAGCAGTTCTGTGTTAATGACGCGCCGGTACCGACGAAGTGTACGTTGGTCCACGATCAGCCCGGTGAGCAGGCGGCGTTGTTCGTGGCGATTTGGCGCGCGCCTGTGGTAGCAGCAGCGGCGCTCCCTATCTCACTACACGATCGCCCGCATCCATCGCTCGGCGTCTCCCTTTACACGCGTTTCCTCCGTCTCGCGTTGTAGCCGCGTCGGCGGGTAGGCACTGCCTGCTCGCTGCACATTCGCCCGCGATCTAACGGCCGCCTCGCGCTCGTTTTCATTTTGTTCTCGATCTATTAGGAATCTCTTATAAAATGTTGCTCGCGCTTGGCTTGAGCGCACCAATTCCGTTTTCACGAGTAGTCAGGCTCGCACAAGACGCTAAGACTTCGGCGTCGGGCGCCGAAGCGGATCGCTTCCCGTACCGCGGCCAATTGTGAAAAGGAGCTTTCCCATGAATCAGTTGCATGTATGGAAGTTCGCGTCAGCGGCGGCGGTCACCTTTGCCATCCTCTATGTCGTCTGTGCGCTGGCGGTAATAGTGGCTCCGGACGGGGCGATTGCTTTCTTCAACGCGTGGTTCCACGGGATGGACCTATCGCGTCTCGTGCCACCTGGAGGAAAACCAGTGAGCCCAAGCCAGTTCTTCTTTGGTTTGGTTAGCGCGATAGTCGTAAGTTTCGCCGGTGGTGCAGTTTTGGCCGGTTGCTACAACATGCTCCTCCGCCCCGGTGGACGATGAACTTTGGCTACGTCTGGATGATTTGGTCGAGCGCATTTCTTTTGCCGTGGGTCGCGCTTTGGCTCCGCGCGGCCTCTTACCGCAGCACTATGTGGCGCGCGAGCCTTGCCACGGCACCGTTCGGACTGACCGAACCGCTGTTTGTGCCGGAATACTGGAATCCCCCGAGCCTGTTCGATCTGGCGCAGAGGACCGGCTTTGATATCGAAAGCCTCATCTTCTGCTTCGCCATCGGCGGGGTTGGTGCGGTTTTGTACAACATCGTGTCGCGCCGCTATTTGACGGCGCTGCCGGCCGCCGAGCATGGACCAATGCGGCACCGTTGGCATCGGCTCGCGCTGCTGACGCCCATCGTCACGTTTTTGCTGCTCAATTGGCTGCCTTGGAACCCAATTTACGCGGGGATCACGGCCATGACGCTGGGCGCGATCGCTGCAGCCGTCTGCCGCCCCGATCTGGCAGAGAAGACGTTTGTAGGCGGACTGCTTTTTCTCGTCTATTACGGCGTCTTCATGCTTGCGCTGCTTTGGTCGGCGCCAGGTTACGTCGATCAGGTTTGGAACCTACCGGCGCTGACCGGCATCCGCCTCGCTGGTATCCCGCTGGAGGAGTTGTTGTACGGCTTCGCATTCGGCATGTATTGGACCGGCGTGTACGAGCACATCTCGTGGCGCAGCGCGCGCAACGTGACAACACCGGCCTCAACCGCCGATGGCAAACAGCAGGATGTGAACATGCGTTCGCTACAACGCAGCGGACGCGCCAACCGCAAGCGAGGCGTTTGTGATCGCAAAGTATTGACGCAGGTGTCGGCGTCTGGCTGTGGCCTCTGGTCATTGGTGATCATCAATTCCCTCGTCTTCATCATTTTCGCGTTCAGCTTCGCCAAACCACAGTCGAAGCGAGACTGGCGCTCGTTCAGCGCCTTCTCCGCCTTTCTGGTGGCTTTCTTTACGTGTGAATTCCAGTCGCTTCCTGATGAGGTCGTGCAGGTGGAATCTGGTTGAGCAGTGTCCTTCCAACCAACGCAAGCAATCGCAAGCCAGACTAATCGCTTTCTCCCTGGCGGGGTCCACAAATCGTATTTGCCTACGACGCTTCAAACAACGAAAACGGCCAACTTGGGCAGTGACTGGGAATTTAACAACACAAATTGCAGATGAAGCCGACCAAGGAAATGCGATGAAAACGAGCGTGATGTACGTGGGCGGCATGCTGTCGGTATTGAGCGTGGACGAAGTGGA
>JBEPUJ010000069.1:0-5888 GCA_041691575.1 Terriglobales bacterium | reverse complement strand
CCCTCCTCGATTCACACTCTCCTTCACTGATCTTCACATTGCCTTCTTATCTGATTTCGTTTCTCGCCTGAATCATGAGCTACGACACGAGTAGTGACAAGGAGGAACGTCCTCCCTCTGCTCCCATGAGCAGTGACGAGGCTGTGCTCCTCCGTCGCATGCTCATCAGTGTACTGGATCGTCTACCACCTGCTCCAGCGACCTTCCCAACGAGTACTGTTCCGCAGACTCCGACATCACACTCGTCTCCCCCGTTGCCGACAATTCCTGACTCCGTCCGACCATCATCGACTGTCGCCCGTCCGCTGTTCAGGGAGCCACTCCCTGCGCCAGCCGTTCCCCAGATATCCGAACAACCATTCTCCCCGCCGTCGGCAACGCCGCCAACGCCTGACTCATCCGCTGCCGTTGTGGGCCCCCGCTCACGCAGCGTGAAAGTGCCCGAGCCCGAGAAGTTCGGGGGCTCGACCAAAGATAAGGCTCAGGCTCGCGGGTGGTTGCTGTCAGTGAAACGCTGGTTGGAGCTGACCACGGCCGGAGAGGCTGACCATTTCCGTGTGCTGATGTTCGCCACGCTGCTGAAGGACAGTGCGTTGTCGTGGTTCAATAACATGCAGACTCGGGCGGATGCGAAACGAGCTGAGCTGACCCTGCAGCAGGTGTTCGACAAATTTGTGGAAACCTACGAGGGGAGTGTGACGGTGAAAATGTCCGAAGGGAAGCTAAACACCCTCGTTTACGGGAAGGGTGAATGCAAGGATCTCGCCGCAACGGACAGCGAATTTGACCGATTGACGCAGGAGGTGTACCCTGGTTGGGAGGACCAGCTCGTGGCCCGTCAGATGCTCGGAGAGACGTATTCGGGCATCATACAGCGAGGAGACTTCATGCTGTGGGAGAAGGCGATGGATCTGCAGCCTACTACTGTTGATGAGTGGAAAGCTGCTGTACAGACCGCTTATTCTATTCTGGAGAAGAAGAAGGCGGCCGTGGCCCGCGGTGAGGTGAGGACATCTTATCACTCGAAGCATTCCTTTCCTTCCCCCTCATTCACTGCTGCACCTCGAGCGACCGCCACCGTCAAGCTGCAGCAGACACAGGCCACCGCGAGTAGAAATCGAGCGACAGGCGAAAGAGAGGAAGGAGAACCGGAAGAGAACGACGAAGAGGAGTTAGCTAAGGCTGACGCCAGCAAGAGCCCACGCTTAGGTGATCACCTGACGTTCGCACATCGTCAATCACTCATGAGACTGGGGAAGTGCTGGAACTGCATTCAGAAGGGACACATCGCTAAGGAGTGTCCCCAGCAGGGGAAGCTGGGTTATCCACGTAAGCCGACGAAGGACGATTTAAAAGCGTAAGCCTGGCTGCTGAAGAGGTGAAGCAGTCCAGGCGTCTTGATACTAGCACAAAACCTCGTTCACCCCCTCCTCCCTCGTCTCCGCCCGTGGCACTCAACAGCGCGAACCTGAACCAGCTGCGCGTCGTCATTGGCTCAGAAAGGAAGAAGGAGGTGGAGCCAACCACCGGTGCTACGCAGACTGCAGCCTCAGTCGACGTAGGATTTGTGGCTGGTGGAGCTGTGTTGGAGGAGCAGAAGCGCGGCAAGGGAAAGGCGAAGGTGCGGAAGCAGAATCGACCACGACCGAAGACCCACCAGAGGAGCCCCACGCATCAACGACGACTCAGCCGACAGGCGAGGGAAGAAAGACAGGTGAGGCAAGCGAAGGAGAGCCTGACACTGTCAGCGCTCGACCACGACAGTGCGCCTGTGTTGATAATGAAGGGAATGATCGACGGGCGAGTGTGCAAGGACATCCTGGTGGATCCTGGGGCTACGTCCAATTTCGTGCAACGGAGTTGGGTGCAGGGTCAGAGAATGCGCGAGCAGACCCTGCGCGTGCCGTTGCAGGTGAAGCTCGCAGTTGGGCAAGTGCCCACTCGCCAACTAGGTGGTGTCGCTGTGAAATCAGCTGAGGTGTCAGGGTCGTCTGCCCCCTGTGTTTTGGTTGTGATGGAGCATTTGTCACATCAGGTCATCTTGGGTATGCCGTGGCTTCGGCGAGCCGGAGTGAACCTTGGCATCCGGGAGGCGATGACATGGAACGGGCGGAAGCTCCACATCCGTGAGAATGGTCGAGTGACCGTGCAGCTGAAGGCGGTGACGGTCAAGGTGGCTCCAGCGTACAAGGATCTGATGGCGAAGCTTGTCCGTAAGTACGACCGCGCTTTCAGCAAGGAGTTGCGGAAGCGCTCTCCGGACCAGAACCCGCATGCTGTGCAGTGTAAGGTCACGCTGAGGAATCCCGACTGCCGCCCGGTATGCAGCAAACAGCGCCGACGTTCACCGAAGGACACGAACACGTTGATCGCCTGTGTCAGGGAGATGGAGGCGGCTGGTTTGATCGTCAAGAGCGAAAGCCCGTGGTCGTCTCAGGCTGTCTTGGTGAGGAAGGTGCGGGACGGCATTGTGCTGGACGAGAAGCGGCCGTGTTGGGATTACCGCTGGGTGAACCCCTTGATCGTCCGTGATGCATTTTCGCTGCCTTTACCAGAGGATATGTTTGATAAGCTGCAGGGCCATCGAATCTTCAGCAAGATGGATCTCACGAAAGGCTTCTGGCAGATTCCGATGGAAGAGGCCAGTCGGAAGGTCCTCGCTATGGACACCCCGCTGGGACTGTATGAGCCGACAAGCATGCCGTTCGGAATGGTCAATGCACCCGCTGTCTTCCAGCGTGAGATGCAGCGCGTGCTCAAAGACAAGCTGTACGAAGGCGTGATGGTCTTCGTTGACGACATCCTCATTTATTCGAAGACTGCAGAGGAGCACGCGAAACTCGTCGAATGGGTCTTGAAACGACTGCAGCAGGAGGGCTACTACGCGCATCCGGACAAGTGCGAGTTCTTCCAGAAAGAGGTGTCGTTCTTAGGTCATGTGGTGAGCGAGAAGGGCGTTTCTGTGCAGCAGCATAAGATCAAAGCTGTTGCGGAATGGCCTCAGCCATCCAACAAGAAGGAGGTGCGTTCTTTCCTAGGTCTCTGCAACTACTATCGGAAGTTCATTGCTGGGTTCAGTGAGATTGCCGCCCCATTGACCGATCTGACGCGACAGGACCTTCCGTTCGTTTGGGAGCAACGACAGCAGATCGCCTTCGACACCCTGAAGGAGCGGCTCACTGGAACATCTGTGTTGGCTCATCCTGACCCTGAGCGTCCTTACATTGTTACCACGGATGCGAGTGGCTTTGCCATCTCCGGAGTTCTGAGCCAAGATCAGCCCGACGGCAGCCGACGTCCGGTGGCTTACATGAGCCGAAAGATGTTGCCTGCTGAACGACGATACGCGACGCACGACAAGGAGCTGTTAGCTATAGTGAAGGCCGTGGAGCACTGGCGCTGCTATCTGGAGGGCAGTGCTCATCCCATCTTGTTGCTCTCCGACCATCGCAGCCTGCAGCACCTGAACACTCAACCGAACCTCACCGACCGACAAGCGAGGTGGGTAGAGAAGCTCAGCGACTTTGAGTTTCGCATTGAGTATCTGAAAGGGAAGCTCAACGGAGTGGCTGATAGCCTCTCTCGCCGAGCAGATTTCGAGGCTGAAGCCGCAGCCGAACGAGCGGCGGCAGATGCAAAGGACTTGTCAGACGAACCGCCGCGAGTGAGGATTGTCAGTGCTACGGAGACAGTCAGCACTACGGACACGAACGAACAGGAGGAAGCTCGGCCGATGTGGCAGACACGCATCGCTGATTTCCCTCTACTGAGCGACGTTAAACAGGCCGCAGCGAACGATGCTGTGTACCAGGAGAGAGTCGCGCTCCTCGAACCACGAACTGATGGTCTGATGGTTGGCGACGGGCTACTGTGGACGTGTGATGGGATACTGTATATTCCTGCCGATTCCGCGTTACAGCAGCTTCTCATCCGTCAGGCACACGATGGCCCCATGGCAGGCCACATGGGCGTAGCTAAGACCATGGCCAGACTCACGTCCACCTGCTGGTGGCCCGGCATGAAGGCCATGATCGCTGACTACGTACGCGGCTGCACGACCTGTGCAGCTACGAAGCCGTCTTTGCAAAAACCTGCTGGACTGCTGCGGCCCCTCCCTATTCCCGCAAAACCCTGGCGAATGATCACCATCGACTTTGTTGGACCCTTACCTCGGACCCCGGATTACTTCAATTACATCTTAGTAGTGGTCGACAAGTTCAGCAAAATGGCGCATTTCATTCCTACCACGACTAATGTCACTGCTGAAGAAACAGCTAAGCTGCTGTTGGACCACGTTGTCCGCTTGCACGGACTTCCCGAATCTATGGTCAGTGACCGAGGACACGAATTTACGGCGCATCTCTTCCAGGAAATATGGAAAGCGATGGGCACCGACTTGCGACTGAGCACGGCGTATCACCCTCAATCGGACGGGCAGACTGAAAGGGTAAATCGAGAACTCGAACAACAATTGCGCGTGCATGCCAATCGGACGGGTAACAACTGGAAGCAGTGGCTGTCAGTGGTGGAAATGCATTACAACAGCGACCGTCACGAGTCGACGGGCAAAACGCCGTATGAGATGAATGGGGTTGATTGGCGCGACCAATGGGCTGTGGCCATGGCCTCTGCCAGACCTGCGCTGCGCAGTGATGCTGCTGAGGATATGCTCCGAGATATTGCCACGACTTGGGAAGATGCTCGCCAGGTGATGCTCCGTCAACGGGAGCAGCAGAAAAAGTTCGCTGATCGTAGCCGCAGGGACGAGCGCTACGCAATTGACGACCAGGTTATGCTGAGCACGGACCAACTGGTCGAGGGGAAAGGGAAGCTACGTGACCGTTGGATCGGGCCGTTTAAGGTGGCCGAGGTGTTTGACAACGGCGTCAACGTCCGCTTGGACCTCCCCGACCAGTACCAGAAGCTACACCCCGTATTCCACGTGGAGAAGCTTAAGCGCTTTATTCCTAGCGACCTGGAATGGCCTGGCCGACAGCAGAACAAACGACCCAAAGCGAGGCTGGGACATGGGAAGAAGAAGTACTGGGCTGTGCGATTGATCGAGAAGAAGGAGGAGTACAAGGAGGTACTCGTGCCTGTCGAACAGGACAGCTCCCCGGCGCAGGCTGTGGAGCCGCAACACGTCGTCGAGAAGGAGGAGTCGAAAGAATCTAACACGGTCACCCGCCGTCGCGTGAGTCCCAGGGAGCATGCCTCTACTCGCTCGCATGAGGCGCCGGTGATTGTGCCCTATCAGGGAAGGAAGCCTAATCCACGTCACGTCAAGGAACTGCGCCGTATTGTTTCGTATAAGGTGGAGTGGGAAGGCTATGGACCAGACGATGGTACCTGGAAGACGGAGGAGGAGCTCATCGACGAAGGGCTGGAGTGGATGATTCGCGACTATGAGATGCAACTGCACCAGCAAAACGATGAGCTGGACCTGGCAGAGATGCATGTCTTTTCACTACCTTCGTCACAGACGGACATGGATGAACTACTCCGCTGTGGATGTGGCCGCGGCGGGGTGAACGCTTAATGATCAACAGTGCTGTGTTGTTGTTGTGTTCGATTCGAGGACGAATCTAGAGGAGGTGGGGGCGTCTGTAATGAACCTAGGCTGAGGTTCCTTACTGCTCCCTCTCTGAATGCATGTAAGTGAGAACGGATGTTGTTGTGAGAGGAAGTGCGAGAGTAGGAAGAGGAAAAAGACAGAGAGATGACGAGTGTGGAGAACTCCGCGTGGAGAATCAGGATGCCGACACGACAGAGATTCTCTCATCGGAGTCAACCGTCCCCTGATCGATCACCATCATCGATCCTGCTCTTCCTCTCGTCATTCTTCGTTGCGATTGCCTTTTACGTATAGACTCCGAGAGCTCATTACA
>JBEPUJ010000068.1:0-6026 GCA_041691575.1 Terriglobales bacterium | reverse complement strand
GATGGATGGTGGGCGCACAAGGGATCGAACCTTGGACCTCTCCCGTGTGAAGGGACGGCTTTTACGTCGCATAATGTCGCTTCCTGTAACTTCCTGATTAACCAAGGCCTTATTTTACCGCATAAACCTGTTGCGCGGTGTCGCAGCCTGTTGCTCTGAATTGCAGCACTTTCCGCGTCCTAGCTGCGTCCTGAGAGGCTCCATGCGCAAACGGCTATCCGAAACCAGCATCGAGCGCGTCTCCGCGCCTTCCCAGGGCCAGGACGAAATCCGGGACGCCGTCGTGCCCGGACTGGTGCTCCGGCTCACCTCGAAGGGCCGCAAGACGTTCTGCGTCCGGTACCGCGTACTGGACCGGGTTAACCAGCATGGCCGCCTCACCGTCGGGCCCGACGCGCGGATTACCCTCGGGCAGACGCCACCGATGGCGTTAGAGGAGGCGAGGACAGCCGCAATAAAGATACTGAAGGCGGCAGCCGAGGGCCGTGACCTGCGCACCGAGCGCCGCGAGGCCAACGTCGCGCGCCACACTGACACCTTCGTTAACGTCCGCCGTCGCTTCATCGACCTTGAGATGAAGCCCAACGTTAAAAACTGGAAGACGGTCGAGAGCACGCTGCGCCTGCACGTCGAGCCGCTTTGGGCAGCCAAGCCGGTTGCCGGTATCCGACGCCGTAACGTCCACGAGCTGTTCGACGGCTACGTGGCTGACGGCAAGGTCGCGATTGCGGTCGAGGTACGAAAGCACCTTTCTCGTTTCTTCAAATGGTGTGTTTCCCGAGAAATCATCGTCGCCAACCCCATGGCCGATCTGGACCGTGGCGACATCCGCTCGAATAGGACCGGGCCCATCAGCTGACCGACGCCGAGCTTAAGGCGGTTTGGGGCGCGGCGAGCTCGCTTGGCTACCCTTTTGGGCCTCTCCACCAGCTGTTGATCCTGACTGGTGCCCGGTTGCGTGAGGTCGCCAATGCAAAGCGGTCCGAGATCGACGCGACCGCGCGGACGCTCACGGTGCCAAAGGAGCGACACAAGAGTAAGCGCGGGCATGTCATCCCGCTGTCGGACGCCGCGTGGTCGCTGATCGAGGCGCTGCCGAGATTCAACGAAGGTGAGTTCCTGTTCTCCACGACTAGCGGCGTAAAGCCGGTGTCCGGCTTCTCCAAAACCAAAGAGAGATTGCACAAGGCCGCTGCGCTGAACGTCGATTTCCGACCGCACCACGATTATCGCGCGGCCTGTGAGACGCGGCTCGCTGCGCTGGGCTTCAATCAAGACGTTCGGGATGCGGTGATGTCACACGCCAAGCCGGGATTGCAGCGCGTCTATAATTTGCACGGCTACCTCGACGAAAAGCGGGCAGCGCTCGATGCCTACGCGGCGCACATCCTGAAGGTCGTTGGCAAATGACAGACCTTGAAGTGCTGATGGAAGAGGCCGAGGTTAAGCTTCGAGGCGATATTGACCTGAGCGACGAGTGGCTGAGCGTCGTAGTCGAGCTGACCACGTTAAGCCGTGAGCAGATCGACTCGATTCTGTCGCCTGCAAACATCAACGACTATCTCGATTTCCGCGTCCATGAATATCTGCTGAAGCAGGGCATGCCGAAGGGGGTGATCCTCGATGACGCAACTGAAGAATTTTTTGCCGATAAAGATCGGCTGAAACGTACCCGGGGGAGGCCGGAGCGCCGTGGCCTGAACCGGCTGTATTACATTCTAGCGGATTGGTGGAACGCGCGGCAACATGACGTGCCCAAGTTGCCGCAATTTGAAAAAGCTTGGTCACCGCAATTTGAAAAGCGGGACGGCCTCACGAACGAGCTAAATCCTATGGCAACGCTGTTCCTAAAGATTGCTGAGACATTTGAGGAATATACCGCCGAGGACTGCCGCTGGGCCTGCGAGAATGCAAAGGACGCTCGCCGGTCCCCGAAAGCCGCTGCCAAACGCAAGGCCGGAAAACGTAAGGTTGGGAAGCGCAAGGCAGGAAAACGCAAGGCCGCGAGCGTAAACGATTAACCCCCCGGGCGTTTAGGCGGGAACGCGACAATAAGATGCCTCCAGAGACAGGAGGCTCTCATGCCCGAACCGATGCTTCGATTTCTATCCCTCAAGGAAACTGCGGCGCGCGTTAACGTAAACCGCGCCACCATCTACCGCTGGCAGGAGCTGGGCAAGTTTCCCCGCGCCGTCCGTCTCAGCGAGCACCGGATCGCGTTTCGCGAAGCGGACGTGAATGAATGGATGCAGTCGCGGCCCGAGGCCGCGTGATGTCGCTAAACCTCATCCCGCAAAAGCTTCATGATCTGCTGCCGCCTAAGCAGCATT
This sequence comes from Terriglobales bacterium, assembly GCA_041691575.1. GTDB lineage: Bacteria > Acidobacteriota > Terriglobia > Terriglobales > Acidobacteriaceae > Edaphobacter. Next base: position 3,696 of record JBEPUJ010000068.1, on the reverse strand, counting down.
CCATTGTGACCATCACATTTAGTGCCCAAGGGCAGGTAGTCCGCCAGCGCCGCTTCAAGGACGGTGGTGAAGACCCGCTAACTTGGTGCGAGGAACATTGGCGGGACGATTACACGTGGAAGGTCGCGGTCACTCCGTACAGTCCGGCGACAGTCACTTACGTCGATGGTTCGCGGGAACGCAGCAAATGAGTACGATTGTTGGCGATAACGACGCTGCATTAGACTTTCTACGGAAGGTCTATCCCGACGGGCCGTGGGTGCTCACCGCGATCCATCCTGATCGCAAGGCGATCGAGACCCGCACGTTCCGGCCCGCCACGGAGGCTGACTGCTTAGCTTGGCTCACGCGATACAACGGCGAACGCAACCTTTATTGGGCGGTTAATAAGCCAACGCGGGACCTAAACAAAAAAGCAGAGCGCGAGGATATTAAGGAAGTAGCGTACCTGCATGTAGACGTGGACCCGCGTGCTGGCGAGGATTTGGTTGCTGAACGGGACCGCATCCTCGGACTATTCGGGGACAGGCTGCCTGACGGCTTGCCCGAGCCAACCGTTGTTCTGTTCTCGGGCGGTGGCTATCAGGCATTTTGGAAACTCGAAGCGCCTATCGAGATAAACGGGGACCTAGCCAAGGCGGAAGACGCGAAGCGCTACAATCAGCAGCTAGAATTGCTCTTCGGCGCTGACAACTGCCACAACATCGACCGCATCATGCGGCTGCCTGGCACATGGAATTTGCCGGACGAGCGCAAGCTCAAAAAGGGTCGCGTTCGGGCGCTGGCCAAGCTTGAGACGTTCGATCCGTCGCGCGTTTATCCGCTGTCCGAATTTAAACAGGCAGACTTGACGAAGGAGGCTGCTGCCTCCGGGCCGTTCGCCGCCCCGCCGATTGGCGACGCCGTGAAGACAGCGGACCCGGCAGACTTGAACGTGCCGGATCGTCTCAAGATTATAATGGTACAGGGTCATCATCCAGATGAGCCCAAGGAGGGCGATAATAGCCGCTCGGCTTGGGTTTTCGATTTTTGCTGCAACATGATTCGTGCTGGGGTGACGGACGAAGTCACGCTGGGCATTCTGCTCGACCCGGCGTATGAAATTTCGAAGAGCGTGCTGGAAAAAGGAAAGCCACACAGTTACGCCGTTCGCCAGATCGAAAGTGCGCGCGCGCATGTCGCGCTGGACGTCGACTTTGAAATGGACAAAGGTCGAATACGGCACACAGCTAAGAACATTCTCATTGCGATGCAAAAGCTCGGCGTTTCGGTGCGCCATGATGTGTTTAGCGATCGGCTACTGATTAATGGCCTGCCCAACTACTCCGTGATCAATGACGCGGCGCTGACGCGATTGCGTCTTGCGATGGAGGAGAGGTTCCAATTGCTGCCGGGCAAGGAGCTATTCTTGGATGTCGTGATGGACGCCGCGCGGCACTCGCCGTTTCACCCGGTCCGGGAATATCTGGACGCGCTACGTTGGGACGGCGAACCGCGCATTGATCGTTGGCTGACAACCTATGGCGGTGCCGAGGAAACGCCTTACAGCAAAGCCGTAGGCCAGCTTGTCTTAATGGCTGCGGTTCGCCGCGTCCGCTCGCCGGGGTGCAAATTTGACGAAATGCTTGTTCTCGAATGCAGCCAGGGTACCGATAAATCGTCGGCGCTCGCCATTCTCGCTAAGAACGATGATTGGTTCACGGACGATATGCCGCTGAACACCCCAGATGGGGCGAAGGTGATCGAGCGACTCAACGGCAAATGGATCGTCGAAGCTGCAGAACTCAAAGGTATGCGCAACGGCCAGATTGATCATCTTAAGGCATTTCTCTCGCGGCGCGTCGACATTGGCCGTGCGGCCTACGCGCGCCTCGCCAATGAGGTGCCGCGCCAGAGCATTTTCATCGGCACAACCAACAATGATAACTATCTGAAGGATGATACCGGTAATCGCCGCTTTTGGCCGGTGAAGATTGCGAGGTTTGATCTGGCGTCGCTGAGACGCGACGTCGATCAGCTCTGGGCGGAAGCCGCGCATCGCGAAGCGATGGAGGGTGCTTCCATTCGGCTGGACCCCTCGCTCTATGCCTACGCGGCCGTAGAGCAGGCCGCTCGCAAGGCCGAGGAACCCTGGACCGGCGTGCTGGACGACGTGCTGGGGGCCCTGGAGGGCAAGGTAAGGGGGGTCGAGCTGTGGTCGGCGCTCGCCTTACCGACGGGCCAGCTAAAGCAGGCCGACTCCGAGCGGCTGCGAGCGGCAATGGCGGAACTGGGTTGGGAAAAGAAAAAGGCTCGGTTTGGCCCGGGCGATCCGCAGGTCGCTTTCGTGAAAGGCCGGGCCCAACATCCCCGGCGGGTGATGGTCGAGCGCGATAGCTTCGGAAATGCACGAGCGTTTTACGAGGACGTACGAGTCGAGCCGCCGCCGTTCTAACGTTCGGGCGGGGTTTGCTAGATAGGAGACGGCAATGCAGATGCATGAACTCGACCGCCGCGAGTTGCTACCCTACGCGCTATTTAAGCTTGAGAGCGATCGTTACGAGCACGTGTGGCTGCCGGTGAACCGGGACTACGCCCGCCCCGCTGAGGCGGGGCAGAGCTGGGACTTACAGGCGCACATTGCGAATGCGATGGTTTTCGCGCGCGACCCGTGCACGTTCGAGGGCGTGTGGGCTGGGGACACGACCACCGGGCGGGCGCTTTACCTGTTCGACCGTGGTGACGACCCCGTTGCCGACTACCGCGAGCGGCTGGAACGCCTGCTGGCGCATTATCACTTCTTCCACGGTGATCCGCCGCCGCTGCACTTCGCGCCCGAGCGAAAATCGAAGCCCTAGTCGCCGCCGCCTCGGACAGCCGGGCGGCTTTGCTTTGGCCGTTTGGCATGCTCGGACGAACGGAGCGAGGCGTTCCCGGCGTTCCCGGCGTTCCCAGCGGCCTCGGGAACGGCTAAGGCCCAACGAAGTAAGGGCTATTGTGCAAGCGTTCCAACGTTCCGCCCAAAAGGGCGTTTTGCTAGATAGCTCCTACGGTAGCTCCTGCTGCTCCGCTCTCTGGTCTTTATGTATATATATAGGGAACGGGTAGGAACGGCGCAGATAACGCAGTAGCGCTGGCGTTTTGGGCGTTCCCGACGCGGGAACGGGTGGGCGGAACGGGTGGGAACGGGTGTAGGTTCGCACTTGGGCTTTCGTACCGGCCTCCATCACTTGCAGCCCCAAAAAGAGAAAGCGCAAACCCCACGTTTTCGAGCACCATTTGCGGTTCTCCGTCCTATCCGCGTCCTAGCGCGAGCGCCGAATGCAAGATCACTCAGCAGCAGTAGGCAAAGCGACACCGGACCTTTCCCTTAGCAGGGGAACGCGCCGCGTGCGGTAACGCAAGAGCCTGCACGTCGGTACGACGCAACGTCAGCGCCACCTCGCACCACGCCTTTTGGGCTTTCTGAATAACCCCCCGAGCGATGGTTGCGCTCGCGCGGTATTCCTCTGCGCATGGCTACACCGAAGGTTCTAATCAAACGCACGGGCGGCAAGACGGCGCGCATCGACGTGACGCCGGAAGGCTTGCGTGTGATCACCACGATGGCAGCCGCAGGCCAAGACCAACGCACCATCGCCAAACGCTTAGGCCTCGGTTCGCACCAAACGCTGCGTGACATCGCCAAGCGCGACGACGCAGTGCAGGAAGCGCTCG
>JBEPUJ010000067.1:0-6209 GCA_041691575.1 Terriglobales bacterium | reverse complement strand
TTTAGTCGGTCGACGTTGTCGACGAAAGTCTCTGCCGGTGTATTCTCGGCGAGGATCAGGGAGTGATCGCTCACCTCAACATGGTAGTAAGTAAAAATTTCCGGCACGTCCGTTTCGCGGATGATGGAGGCTCGCGCTCGTTTCATAGGCGATTGAAGGTCAGAAGTCGGCGTAACCATTGCAACCCGGCGTTTTAGAAACCACTTAAATTTTTATGAATCCGGGCTGTTCAGCAAGCTCGATTTCGCCCGCTGGGGCAAATAGGCCAATATTTGAGATATTAACGCGGTTTTGGGGGCTGCCCGCCGTTGGTTGAGACGAATTGGAGGAAATGTGTTACTGAAAGCAAAATTTCGGGGCGTCGTTCGCCGATGAATGTTCGGTGGATTCTTGCTCGAAGGGCCAAGGTATAGAAAGCCATGCAGCCTGCTGAGAACAAAGTGGACCGGTGGGGAGCCAGTTCAGCCGGTCCAGAGTCACTTGCTGTTTTTCGGCAGATGGCTGCGAGCGTCTTCGACATTAGCGTCGAACATGAGGAGATGGAATCCTGCGAAAGCAATTTCATCGCGCTCTTAAGCAAGCAGTTCGTCTTGACCAAAGCGAGTTATCCGCACGTCCGGCTCAGGAGATTTCCGGAAATCATTGCACGTAGTCGGCTCGACCATTTCGTCATTCGACTTTTGATCAGCGGAAGTGCCGCAGGGCTCGCGGGCTACCAAACCATCGAAGCGGCAGCTGGCGACGTCCTTTTTATCGATCTTTCGCAAACGCTGGATTTGCAGCTCTCAGCGAAATTCGGACAACCGTCGGACGTTTCGCTTTGGATTCCCCGAGCGCGGGTCCTCGCAGCGTTCAGCGAAGAAAACGCGCTTCATGGGCTTGTTATTGAAGCCGCTTCCCCGGCAGGCGCGATAATCGGAGCCAATCTGAAATCACTTAACGAGCATATAGAAAACATGACCGGTGACGAAATGGATGCATTTGGCAGCGGCGTATTGGAATTGATAGCGAGGGTGATCGCGCCAACCTTAAAAAAAACTGGCCTGTCGTCGGCTCCTTCCCAGCTTGCTTCATTCGTTACCATTCGAAGGTACATCGATCGCAATCTTACGTCCTCGGACCTTGACGCTGCTACCATTGCCAAGAGCTTTGGCCTTTCGCGAGCATCGCTTTATCGTCTTTTTGAACCGGTCGGCGGCATCGCAAGTTATATCCGGAAAACGCGGCTCGATCGTGCTTTTCAGGAAGTAGCATCCATTGAATATTCAAATCGCCGAATTGGCCAAATTGCATTCAGTCTAGGTTTCAAAAACATCAGTGCATTCAACCGGCTCTTCCACAAGGTTTACGGGCTCAGCCCAAGAGAAGCCCGCAAGCAGCTGACGGACGGCTCTTCACGCGCTATACCGGCATCCACCCCTTCAAGTGAAACACCATTTGCCGACATGCTTGCACAAATCGGTCTTCCTTAATCGGGTGGCATGCGACAGGTCCCGTTTGCCTTAAAGAGAATTAGGCCAGAATTGTCGCTTCGGCTAGCCTTGCTATGCGACTGCAATTAGTAGCAATAATTATCCCGCGCCCGCAGTAGGATCCACTCTTTCATTTCGGGTCAGCTTCAGATTGGACCATGGACCACGTACCACCCCTTGGAAAAGACGCCCTATTAAAGCAGGCGCGCGCCGCGCGCGCCAGCGGCGACCGACAGGCTGCACTGAAAGCATTGCATTCCGCATCGATCCTGGACCCCGCCGATGTCGGCCCCCGCTTGGAAATGGCGAGCGAACTGAGGGCGCTGAATCGTGCTGCAGAAGCGGAAGCAATCTATCAAACGATCCTAACCGGTAATGACAAGCAGCTATCCGCGATTATCGGGTTGGGCCAGATAAAAAGTATTCAATCGGATCGAAATGCCTCGCTCGTGCTTTTTCACCAAGCCGAGAGGCTTGCGCCAGACCATCTGGGAGTGAAGCTCGAGATTGGAAGGCTGTTGCGAGAGCTTGGCCGCTTCGATGAGGCGGAAATAGCCCTTCGAAAGCTGCTCGACAAGAACGCTCGGGAAGTGAACGCCTACGTCCAACTGGCCCTGCTCAAGCGCCAGCAACGTGATTTGCAAGTCTCACTGGATTTATTTCAGACCGCGGCCACTCTCGATCCCGAGCGGGTCGGCATCCAACTTGAAATCGCCAGCAGCCTCAGGCAGCTGGATAGCTTTGAGGAGGCCAGGGTCGTTCTCGAGCGGGTTCTTGCTCGTGATCCTGACAATTTCGGTGCGAATGTGGGGCTGGGCCATCTCAGTCGCAAACGGGGCGACCGTCTGGCCTCCCTATCGCATTTCCAACGGGCCGCAAAGGTAAATCCTAAACATATCGGTGTGTTGCTGGAGATCGCTAACGATCAGCGCGAACTCGGCCGCCTGACAGAATCCAAACGGGCTCTCGAGGCGGTGATTGATTTCGAGCCAGGGCATGGAAACGCCCATGGGCAACTCGGTTTCCTGTATCGCTTAAAGGGAGAGCATCAAAAAGCACTTGCGGCGTTCGAACAGGCGGCCCGTTGCACGCCATCGAATGTCTTGTTTCAGATCGAAACTGCCAATTGCAACCGCCAACTCGGGCGAATGGCGGCAGCCGAGGCGACGCTAGCCAAGATCGTTGGCGAGCACGCCGAGAACTCTCATGCATCGATCGCGCTTGCCTCGCTACTGACGGACGGATACCGGCTGGGAGAAGCGCAGCGCGTGCTGGAGCGAGCGCTTCATACCAGAGAAAGCGCCGCCGTCTTGCTGACCTTGGGCCGTCTTTTTCGCCGGCTGGATGCTCGATCCGAAGCGATGAGATATTTTGAACGTGCCCACCAAGCCGAGCCCGGCAACCGCGCGGCAATGCTGGAGGTCATCGAAGAACACCGTTTGCGCGGTGACTTCGCAGAGGCTTCTCAGCTGACCGACGATCTGATCGCGCGGGAAACTTCATTGCCGGCCATGCTGCAGCGTGGCCGAATTCTTCGCGACCAAGGAAAACATGATCTGGCGCTTATGGAGTTTGAAGAAGCAGCCAGACGGTTTTCCAACTCTTGGCAGGCTAGGCTCGAGATGGCGATCGAATACCGTCGGCTTGCTCAACCGAGCAAGGCTGGCGACATTCTCACTGAGCTCATTGCCGAGAACCCAAATAGCCCTAGCGTACTCGATCAATTAATTGCCTATCTGAGGACCGCCGACCGGTTCGAGGAGGCGTTAGATTTCTCTCGAAAAAGCATCACGCTGCGACCTAACCACCATTGGCCATATATCCGGGCAGCTCACATCTCGGCCCGGCTGGGAGAAATGGATGATGCATGGGCTTTCCTGGATGACGCTGCTCGCTTAGCCGGGCCGCATCCGGAGATCACGGCGGCGCGAATCGAACTGAACCGTTTGATCCGAAGGTTCGATCAGGCGGAAGCGATCTTCAAAGGTCTGCCTGCGGACGCGATAAGATCCTTCCCAGTTTTGGTCCAGGGCGTACAGACTGCCATTCTTCTTGGAGATGTCGATCTGGCAACTGAAAGGCTGGCTGGGGCGCAGCCGCAGACGGCGCTAGCGCATTCTGCCGTCGTTCATTTGCGGGGCAAGATTCTTGAAATTGGGTGGGAGCATGCAGAAGCGATCAAACAATACCAGGTGGCGCTAGATTTAAGCCGCGACAATGCAAGCGTCCATTGGGACTTGGCAAAATGTCAACTTCTGACATTCCAGCCGGAGCTGGCTCGCGACCACTTGAGACAGTTCGTTGAACTGAACAGAGGGACGCGCCTTTTAAATGGTTCGTCGCTAAATGTGTCGCAAAATCATATCGGTCAATTGATTGACGAGTTCAAGCTGGATGAGGAACTTCTGTTCCGGCTGCGGCGTCGCACCGACCTCGATACTTTGAAGGTATTCGTTCGCGAAAATCCTGATCACACACCGTCGGCGATCGCACTGCTGATCGCCTTGCGAAAGCAGGGCCAGCTGAGGCTGGTTGGATCGCTCAGCCTGGATGGACCGGGGCATATCGCCGTCGCCAACCTGCTGATTCCGCGCACAATCGCCCAGTTCTGGCATAATCCCGAGCCGCCCGCCGAGATCGCCCGGCTGACCGCAACCTGGTCCGAGCAGAATCCCTGGCATGCCTATCAGCGGTTCGATCGGCGCAGCGCGAGCGATTTCCTGCGTCAGAACCATGGACACGAGGCCGTCATCGCCTTTGAACGCGCCGATGGGTCAGCTCAGCAGGCCGACATCTTCCGCCTTGCATATCTGGCGCGGCACGGTGGCTACTACGCGGACGCCGACGATCGCTGCTCGATACCACTCGATCGCTTTATCCCGGCGCAAGCAGCCTTCGTCGCGTTCCAGGAGGAGTACGGCACTCTGGGCAATAATTTCATCGGCGCCATGCCAGGCCATCCAACGATCATCACTGCGCTTGAACGCGCGATTGAAGCCGTGAACCGTGGCGATCGCGACATCGTTTGGCTATCGACCGGTCCGGGATTGCTGACCCGCGCTTTCGCGCTGACCCTGGCTGTGGGACAGCACGAGCTGTCGCGCAGCGCTATTTTCACAGTTGGGCAGATCCAGCGGTTCCTCGGGCTGCACTGTCCGGCATTATACAAATCGACATCACAACACTGGCTGAAATCATCCTTTGGTGAAGGCAGAATAGCCAGCCGCCGAAATAATCATCCGCCTCAGCGCAGGTCGAGCGACGACCAATAACACAGCAATTTCGGTCTAACTTGTTGACGTGCTCCGCCAAAATATACTGAAACTGGAATTTTCTACTTATGATCTCCTAACTGGCGGCCGCTGTATCGCGAACGCCATTTGTAAAAGGTCGCATCGCTGATGCCGTACTTCCGGCAGAGATCCCCAGCCGACAATCCAACCGCGTGCTCCTTCAGCACCTTGATGATCTGCTCTTCCTTGAATCTGTTTTTACACATCGTCCGTCTCCTGAGTGGAGAACAGACCCCTAATTTAAAATCGGGGGCGTTTCAGGGGAGCAGGTCACTCGTCTAATTTGTCGGGCTGAGCTGCACCCGGTTCCGAAGACACCAAGTTAGGTGTTTTATGGAACAGGAGGTGCGTTATGGAGCGAAGGCATTTTACGCGGGAGTTCAAGCTTGAGGCGGTTCGGCTGATCAAGCAGCGCGGCGTGTCGTATGCGCAGGCGTCGAAAGACCTTGGTATTCATCCGACGCAGTTGCGCAGTTGGGTGAAGCTTCTTGCGGAGGATCCGCAACATGCATTCCCCGGCCACGGTCAGATGAAGCCGGAGCAGTTGGAGATCGCGCAGCTCAAGCGTGAGGTCACCAAGCTGAAGGCCGAACGGGACATCCTAAAAAAAGCCGCGGCCTACTTCGCGAAGGAATCGACGTGAAGTTCGGTTTTGTTGCGAAGCACCGGGGGATCTGGCCGGCGGATTGGTTATGCGAGGCGCTCGGTGTCTCGCGGGGTGGGTTTTATGCGTGGCTGACACGGTCGCGCAGTCAACGCAGCCGGAGCGATGAGGACATTGGCGCGAAGGTGCGTGCCAGCTTCCTGGCGAGCGATCGAACTTATGGCGCCAGGCGGGTGTGGCACGATCTGCTCGCCGAAGGAATATCCTGCGGGCTGCACCGGATCGAACGATTGATGCGGCAGCAAGCTCTGAAGGCGCGTCCGCGACGGCGTCGCCTGCCGCCTGATCTGGGCGAGCGACAAGCTTCCGCCATCGCTCCGAACGTACTCGATCGCGCCTTCGAAGCGCTCGCTCCCAACCGCAAATGGATCGCTGACTTCACGTATGTGTGGACGGCGGAGGGCTGGCTTTATGTGGCCGCCGTCGTTGATCTGTTCTCGCGGCGGGTGGTTGGCTGGTCAATGAGCACCGCAATGACAGCCCAGTTCGTCACTGATGCCCTGGTGATGGCGATCTGGCGACGAGGTAAACCGGACGCGCTGCTGCATCATTCCGATCGCGGCAGCCAATACACCAGTGAACAGTTCCAACGGCTAATGGCCGACCACGGCGTCGTCTGCTCAATGAGCCGGTCGGGCAACGTCTGGGACAACGCAGCAATGGAGAGCTTCTTCTCGTCATTGAAGACCGAGCGAACAGCGCGCAAGGTGTACCGGTCACGCAATGAGGCCAAGGCCGACGTGTTCGACTACATCGAGCGCTTCTATAATCCGAAACGAA
>JBEPUJ010000066.1:0-6219 GCA_041691575.1 Terriglobales bacterium | reverse complement strand
GACTACTCGATCGCCTATGCGTCTGGGCGATGCTGTATGCCCGAAGACCCTTAGGCATCAATGCGAGCATTCGGGCTATTGTTGGCACTTGCGGTGCTCTTACTTCTAGCTTGCGGCGTGGCCTTGCTGATTTTCGCGTAGGCAACCAAACGCTACCAGGGCTAGCGTCAGACTCTAGCCGTCGACCATGCGGAAGGTCGTATAGATCACGCCGCAAACCGCGATCGCGATAACTACATAAATCCATTTGTCTCGACGATCCCAGCGGGGCAGCGGTTCCATGGGGAGTCCAAGTGTCGCGCCAAAGCGCGCCGGCAGAGTGTGAAACACGCGCCACGATCAGGCCTGAAGCGTACGTAGCCAACAATGTATGTCGTTTGGTGGGATGCAGGTACCCTGCGGCAAACTAATTTGGTTTGTCTGCATTCCTGGATGCTATGCCTACGTCGTAGCCGGCTGTCGCCAGACTGGGGGGAGTGAGCGATAGGTTGACCTATCGGACACCTTCGGCGATACGGTCGCCGAGAGTCCTGTCGACGTTGCGCCAATAGTCGATCGCCCGTTGCAGAACGCCCGGCGACACTCCATCTTTGAGGTGGCCGACAATGTTACCGACCAGCCGCGTTCTGGCCGCGTCGTCCAGCACCTCACGCACCAGTGTTCCCGGCTGTCCCCAGTCGTCATCATCGGCGCGCAGCGTGTAGGCCCTGCGCACCATGTCACCATCGGCATGCCAAAGGCCGGCATCGTCGGTGCGTTCCGGATCGGCTTTCGGGCCGCCGTAGGAATTCGGCGCGTAGACTGGATCGCTGACGTTCTGCGTGCGCATCGCGCCATCCTTGCTGTAGCTGTGCACTGGCGACTTCGGCTGGTTCACCGGAATCTGCTTGTAGTTGACGCCCAGACGCGCGCGATGTGCGTCTGCGTAGGCAAAGCCGCGCCCAAGGAGCATTTTGTCGGGCGAAAGCCCAATTCCGGGCACAAGATTGTTCGGCTCGAACGCCGCCTGCTCGATCTCCGTGTGGTAATCGGTTGGATTGCGGTCCAGCGTTAGCTTGCCTACCTCGATTAACGGGTAGTCCTTATGCGGCCACACCTTGGTCAGATCGAAAGGATTGTAGCGATAGGTCCTCGCTTCCTCGAAAGGCATGATTTGCATCATCAGCGTCCAGCTCGGGAAGTCGCCCATCTTGATAGTTTCAAACAAATCGCGCCGATGATAATCGCCGTCTACGCCGGCCAGCCGATCCGCCTCTGCCTGGGTCAGGCACTCAATTCCCTGGTCAGTTTTGAAGTGATATTTAATCCAGAATTTCTCACCTTTGGCGTTCACCCACATGTAGGTGTGACTTGAATATCCATTCATATGACGCCAATTCCTCGGAATTCCACGATCGCCCATCAGCACAGTGACCTGGTGCGCCGACTCAGGTGACAGTGTCCAGAAATCCCACTGCATGTCGTGGTCGCGTAAACCGTTGTCCGCGCGACGCTTCTGAGAGCGGATGAAATGCTGGAACTTCATCGGGTCGCGCACGAAGAAGACTGGAGTGTTGTTTCCCACCATGTCGTAGTTGCCCTCGGTGGTGTAGAACTTGAGCGAGAAGCCACGCGGGTCGCGCCAGGTATCGGGGCTTCCGCTCTCGCCGGCGACGGTGGAAAAGCGGATGAGCGTATCGGTCTTGGTGCCCGGCTGAAACACCGCCGCCTTGGTGTAACTGCTGACATCCTGGGTCACCTGAAAGTAACCAAAAGCGCCGCCGCCCTTGGCATGCGGCTGGCGCTCCTGAATACGCTCGCGGTTGAAGTTCGCCATTTGCTCGATCAAGTAATGATCGTTCAAGACGATCGGGCCGTCTGCGCCGATGGTCAGCGAATGCTCGTCGCTCGCGACCGCGATGCCCGCGTCGGTTGTGGTGTGTTTTCCGGTCTTGTCGCTCATCTGCTGCCTCCTCGTATCACCTTAGGAATGACGTGAGGTGGACTCTCGCCCGCTTTGCATCGGATGTAAATTCAATTGAAGTAATTGTTCTCATAGGCTCTGACTATGTCGACGATCCCAGCGGGGTAGCTTTTTTCCATATGCTCCAAGTGCCGCACCGCGGCGAAACCGGAGTTGAAGGCGTGCCGAGGTCTGTGCAAAGCGTAGCCAGCCGACCGCGATTGTCAATTGGTGGCGTGCAGTTACGCCGCAGCAAACTATTCGCCAACGGGCCGATACGGGCCGCCGTGCAGTGACACAAGCGCTCCACGGCTTGCGGGGCCCGCCCTCCCCGCGCAGGCTCTCCCCGGCCCGCCCGGGCCTCCTTCAGGGGAAACACAATGCGCCTCGTTCTAGCCGGCGTGGTTGCCGTACTTGGATTGTTCACCAGACCCGCCTTTGCCGCCGCGTGCGATGGCTTCACCGATGTGGACAGTAGCAACAGCTTTTGCAGTGCCGTCACCTACCTCAAGGACCATGGCATCACGCTGGGATGCACCGGAACGACGTATTGTCCGAACGCCTACGTCACGCGCCTGCAGATGGCAGCGTTCCTGCAGCGGGCCGGACAAGGCGATCCGACCAATACGCTCGGAGACTCCACGACCGCAATCGGAGGAGGAACGCTAAACACCGCGACCGGACCCAATAGCGTCGTCGGCGGCGGGCTCGGCAATGTCGCCTCCGCAATGGGATCCGCAATCGGCGGGGGCCAGAACAATACGGCAAGCGGCGTTGGCAGCAGTGTTCCGGGAGGACAGAGCAATCAAGCGACCGGCGGTGTCAGTTTCGCCGCAGGTTTCAACGCGATTGCCAATCGCGACGGATGCTTCGTGTGGGGAGACAGCTCCACAGAGAACAACGTTCGCTGCCAGCAACCCAATCGATTTGTCGCGCGATCGTTGGGCGGATTCTTCCTGATTACCGGCGGTGGCGATCAGGACAGTTACACAGGCGCCGAACTGCAGGCGGGTGCGGGCGCCTGGACCACTGTGAGCGATCGCGCGAGCAAGGACAACCTGCAGGCGGTCGACCCGTCAATCGTATTGCGCAGCGTTGTCGCCATGCCGATCGCGACATGGAACTGGAAAAGCCAGGACACCGCGATCCGGCACATGGGACCCATGGCACAGGATTTCGCCGCCGCATTCGGCCTCGGCGAGACCACCCGCGGAATCAATACCGTCGACGCGGATGGCGTCGCGCTCGCCGCGATCCAAGGGCTCAACGCCAAGGTCGAGGAAAAGGACGCGCGCATCGCGGCGCTCGAACGGGCGATGGCACAAATGCAGGCAGAAAGGATGCGCTGACCCATTGAGGGCGCCTCCGGGCGCCTCGGCTTGCGCACGCCCGCCATCCTCGCGCAGACTCTCCCCCAGCCCGCCCGGGCGTCCTACAGGGGAATACTTATGCGCCTCCTAATCATCATCGCGGCCGCGGTCGCGGCACTCGCCAGCGCACCGGCATATTCAGCGGCCTGTGCCGGGTTCACCGATGTCGACAGCGCCAACACGTACTGCCCTGCGGTGACCTATCTGAAGGATAAGGGGATCACGTTGGGGTGCACTGGAACCATGTATTGCCCGAACGACTACGTTACGCGGCTGCAAATGGCATTGTTTCTGCAACGCGCTGGCCGGGGTGGCCCAAACAACACGTTGGGTAGTTCTACAACCACCATTGGTGGCGGCGACCACAACACAGTAACGCATGATTTCGATACAGTTGGTGGGGGCTACTCGAATGTAGCGGACGGATACTACGGCGTCGTGAGCGGTGGCTATGGGAATCACGCGAGTGGCCCGGAGAGCACCGTCGGGGGCGGCTACAACAACTATGCGACGGGTCAGTTTTCCACGGTGCTGGGCGGCCAGAGCAACGTCGCTTCCGGTAATGCGTCTATCGCAGGTGGCACTAGTGCCAATGCAAACTACAACGGCTGCATGGTTTTTGCAGATTCTTCGTCGAGCAGTCAGGTTAGCTGTGGTGCAAATAATGAGTTTATCGTTCGTGGCCTGGGCGGCATTTTCCTTCTCACGGGCGGGTCGAGCGACGTTACCTATACCGGCACTTACGTTGCGCCGGGTTCAGGGTCTTGGACCAACTATAGCGATCGCGATGGAAAGGACGACGTTACGCCTGTAGATCCACTTGCGATCTTGTCGCGAGTCGTGGCCATGCCGATGGCAACCTGGCACTACAAAGCCCAGGACTCGACGATTCGCCACATTGGCCCGATAGCACAGGATTTCTTTGCGGCATTCAGCCTCGGAGAAACCGACAAGGGCATCAGCACGGTGGATGGCCAGGGCGTTGCACTCGCCGCGATCCAAGGGTTGAACGCGAAGCTGGAAAGCGAGACACGCGATAAGGACGTGCGCATAGCCGAACTGCAGCGCGAGATTTCGGAGGTTCGTGCGCTAATCGCCGCCACGGCCCACTGATCGCGTGCATGTGCGGCCGCTACGAACTCCACACCCATCCGGCCGCGATGGCGCTCGCCTTCGGGATACCCATTCCCACTGAGGTGACGCCGTGCTACAACGTCGCGCCATCGCAGCTGCAGAACATCAAGGACAGGGGAACTACGCTAGGCTGCACCGTTACGACCTATGCCCGAACGGTTTCGTCACGTGCCCGGCAAACTCGCCGCTATTGTCCGGCAAATGCAATAAGCGACCGCGTCAATTTCAAGGTGGGAAGCCGTGAAAATGATCACCCGCAACCTTGTAGCTCTATCGTTTTTCATCCTGCTGGTTTCTTGCGGAGGTGGTGGTGGCGAATCGAATGACTCACCAGTCACGCCCCCTCCAGCGGGGCGAACCGTCTCGCAATCCATTACATCGGCAACGGTCGGCCAGCAGTACAACCTTTCGATCTATCTGCCCGCTGGCTACGATCAATCGACAGCACTGTATCCAATCATCTATCTGACGGACGCCGAGTGGCGCTTCGCGCCCGATCTAGCTGTTCTGCAGTCCAGCGGTGTGAATGCGATCCTTGTAGGCGTCGGCAACATGGGCGACGTTCGCAGGCAGATTGATTTTCTGATGCCTGGGGCTGTCGGCTATTACATGTTCCTGACGGCCGAGCTGATACCTTTCGTCGAACGCCAGTTCCGCGTCGACACTAGTCGGAGAATTCTCAGCGGACATTCGTCCGGAGGTCTGTTTACGTTGTATGCATTCCTCATGGAGCCGGCGAGCGACCGACACTATTCGGCTTTCATGGCGGAAGACTCCTCATTTTGGCAGCAGCCCGACAATGTCAATGCACTGGTGACGGCGCTGAACGCCCCGAACGTCGCCGAGACCCTGTTCATGTCGGGCGATACGGGAGGCAACTATTCAAGTGTTTACCCCGTTTTCTGCCAGCTGAAAGTTCGCGCATTCACAAGTCTCGACGTTGACCTCTTCCAGTATTCGGTTGGGCACCTCCCAAGCGATCCGCCCGCATTCGACGACGCACTCAACATCATTTTCAAGCTTGGAAAGCCGGCAAGCGGAGTTCCGATCAAGTGTTGAAGCGGCCGCGGGGCCGCGCCACGGACGCTATTCGGCGGCCTGCTGAGATGCGCGAAGTGCAACGGGGCGGTCATAGCCGTCAACCGCTATCAATACGCCTGCGCAGCGCACAAGGACCGCGGCGCCTCAGTCTGCGCCGGCGTTTCGTCACCTCGGGCCGAAACCGATCGCCGGCTGATCAGCGTGTTGCGTGACGAGGTTCTCGCGCCCGCGGCGATCGCCTCGATTCGCGCGCAAGTTCAGAATCTGCTGTCCGACGCCTACCGCAACGCAAAGGACCTGGCCGGGACCCGCGGCGCGCGGATGCTGGAGATCGACGCAGAGATTGAACGCCTTACGGACGCTGTGGCGCAAATGGGACTATCGGAGGCCCTCCGCGCCCGCCTGGTCGCCGCTGAGGCCCGGAAACAGCTTCTGCTGACGGAAAGCGCCGAGAGTTCTGCCCCGGCGATGCCATCCGCCGATCAGATCAGCACCAAGTTGCGAGAAATCGCGATGTGCCTCGACGACGCCTTGAAGACCGACATCCCTCGCGCGCGGCAGATCGTGTCCAAAATCTTGGGACCGACCATCATCGAGGAGGCGGAGGACGGAATCTATGCGCAAATGAACATCGGCCCCGCGCTGCGCATTGCAGTCGGGGCCGATGTATCTGGGTATGGTTGCGGGGGCAGGATTTGAACCTGCGACCTTCGGGTTATGAGCCCGACGAGC
>JBEPUJ010000065.1:0-6421 GCA_041691575.1 Terriglobales bacterium | reverse complement strand
AAGTTTGAGTGTAGTCGACCTCGGCACGGGCACTCGAAGGACCCTTGGTGTACACGTCGTCCACGATGAGCTGATTGATGATGGCCTTTTGAACGCTTGCATCTAAATGATTCCCACCAGCAAGCGAGTCACGCAATTCGTGTTTCAGCATATACGCCATGAAAAATCCCCATAATCGCCGGTCGGAATTGCTAAATAACGCAGCGCAACAAGCACGATCAATTATTTTTGAGTTAATGCCTTCGTCGATGCAGAGTCAACTTCGGAAAACGAGTTAAAGATTGAATAATCTCTTACGAATCTCGTGGAGAGACGCGGCTTTCCTCGCTATGCAGACCCGCCTTCTCGCATCGACGCTTCGATCAAGCGCGCTCCGTCAACCGAGCAGACCGGTAGCGGAGAAACAGCCGCTCTCTTAGGACGTTGCACGTGTTCGGCTAACTTCAGTGAGCCGATTCAAAGCCGCGCTGTCGCGCATTATCCAGTGCTCCGCATCGATCTGCGATCGGAGCGTCGACTAAATTCAGAGTCCGTCAACTCTTCTTCGGGCCGTTAACAAGAATTTAAACAAGAATTTACGACGAGCCAGCTACTCGCGACGCGCGCTATCTTCAACAGGATTTGCGCGTCATGTGATCGCCAATCGCGCTGGCGACTCAGTCGTTGTGTCTTTCAGGACACACGATCGGAAGAATGCCTAAACGGCCGAAAGTGCCAAATGTTCAATGGTTTTCCAAAGTTTAGTTTTTTTAAATTACCCACTTCAGCGCATGCGTAAACTGGGGACGGCATTGCGCAACCCAAATAATGGCCGCTTATGCGGGCCGCAGCGATTGCGGAAGGTGCTTTTTGCATCGGCGACAGCCATCGCTCTCGCTCCATCGCTCCCGCAACTGCACAGAACCTAGTGCTCAATCCGGAATTTGAATCGAGCACGACTTGCGCAGCAACATCGTGGTCCTCAATCCGCCGGTGGGCGCGGGATTTTTCAGATAAGTTATGCGCGCATCCGCCAGCCGCGTTACGGCCCCCTCGGCAGATCCTTCCGGGCAATCGTCAATGACCACGATCTCGACACTCGCATCGCGCTGTCGAAGAACGCTGGAAATCGCTTCAATTAATGTTTCTGGTCGTCGAAACGTTGGGATGACTACAGAGAAATCTATGGACATGTTCGTTCTTGACGCAAAGCCAAAATAGTCGAGTACCAGCAATTAGCGCTGTATAGAACAAGTGCCGAGAAATCGGAAGAAGAAATTGGAAAACAGCCAGTCATCGCCCGATCTCATTCAGATAAATTCGAGTGCAGCGGCATGCCGGCTCGTCCCGCCAACTTCAAATCATTAGCGAACGGGCTGAGTTGCCGACACGACGCAAAGCTGCTTGCGGCGAGGCAAGCCACTTTGGCGAGCGAGCCCAGCTGTCGATTAGTACGAGGTGCATACTGTGGCTGATATGGACGCGAAAATTCTCGGGCTGTCGCCGGGGAGCTTGCAGCGCTTGGGCGAGACACTCCAAAGGCGAGTTGAGGAGAAAATCATACCTGGAGCCGTCATCGCCTTAGGCAGACGCGGAAAACTGGCGATTCTCGAAGCCTTCGGCTTTCGCGATCGTGAAGCCAAAGTGAGTATGCGAACCGACTCGATATTCAGGATTGCGTCGATGACTAAGCCGGCTCGTCGAGGAAAAAAGCTCAACTTAGAAAGTCCGATATCCGATTATTTACCTGTTATGAATAACCTGAAGGTAGCGCGCGAAACGGCCGCCAACAGCCTGCAGTTAGTGCCTGCGGAGCGCGAGCCGACGATTCTGGATTTGCTACGTCATACGTCCGGCTTTACTCACGACATATATGGAGATCGGCCCGTCAAGCATCTCTATCGAGGCGCTGGGCTTCGGTCGGTTCGGAACGCGACTGAATTTCTTGCAAAGCTCGCCGAGCTACCTCTGCAGTCGCAGCCAGGCTCGGATGGAGCTATGGCTTTTCCACCGATTTAGTCGGGCATATCGTCGAAGCGGTGTCGGCAATGATACTCGACGAGTTCGTGACGAAAAAAATCGCAACGCCGTTGGGTATGCGAAACACGACCTTTGTTATTAGCCCAGAAGATAGAGAACGGCTTGCAGAGCCTCAGGCAAATAGAATTACGGGCACACGGCCGCAAATGATCGATCCGACGGTTTGCCCAAACCGATACGGGAGCGGCGGACTGGTTTCGACTTGCGGGGACTATGCTCGTTTCTGCCAATTTTAGTTGAACCGAGGCGTCCTCGATGGTGCACGGTTAATCACGGAACGGACTGTCGAGCAGATGACCCTCGATCAGCTCTCTTCGCACGTTCGGGTTGACCCAGACGCCTACGCGTAATTTGGCCGCGCGACACCAGTTTCCGCCTTCGGCTCTGGGTTCGGACTGGGGTTTTCAGTGCGAACGCGAAAGGATCGCGCTCCTTGGCGCGGATCTGTCGGAGACTACTGGTGGATGGGTTCTTCTGGCTGCGTGTTCTGGATTGACCCTGTTAAAGAGCTCTTCGGCATTCTGCTTTCGCAAGCACCCGATCAGCTAATGGATCTTCTCTTGGTCATGCGCGAGTCAGTATATCAAGGGTTGATCGATTGAAGTTACCGAACCGAATTTAAACGGCGATATTTCCATCAAACCGGGCATTATGAAAATAATGATAACTTGTATTAATGAACGGTGCTCGCAACGAGAAGGCTCGAGCCATATTTCTGCCGCCAAAAATAACAGACTTCTGCCGCAAAAAAAATCGACACGGGCGCCGCGATGGCGCCTTATGCCATTGCGGGCGCTTCTCCAAGGTTCCGCGCGAGTTAGGGCCAATTGGAAACGACAGGCTCCAATATCACTATAAGACGGTCGGCTTGTGCTGCCTTGAAGGCATCGATAAGCTCCGATCGAGGCAGCTTGCAGCAATTAAAATGAATGAAATTCGAAAAAGCGAGCGAAATAATCGACGTAGGTCATTTTTTCAGCGATATTAAATAGATGATCGGTCGTCGCTTCCGTGCACCCTGGGGGACAGTATTTAAATTTCCTGGTGTGCGACGTCAATCGAGTTTTTCCCTATCAGAGTATTAAATCCGTTACGCTTGCTGCTTAATAGCGATTGTTATTCTACGAATATTTGAATTCGAGCCGCCTCTGGCTAGTCTAGGTCGCGCCATGGTCTTATAATAAGGAGTTCTAACTTTGACGATTGATCTTAAATGGGGGCAGTCCGGAACCTCAGATTTTAACCTGGGCACTAGCGCATCGCTGACTGCGGGCACCATACAACAAGACGATCTACTTATCGCCTGCGTCGTGCCCCAGACACCGGAGGGAAATGTGAACCCCGGAACTGTGGTGGCTCCGCCGGGTTGGGTGCAGCTTGACAATTCGTCCATTGAGCTCGGTGGCGTGCCGGGAAATGCTGCGATCTTTTATAAGGTCGCTGATGGAAGCGAGGGTAACACTTTTACCTTCAGTTGGACCAACTCCGCAGATTATTCTTGGACGCTATTGGACTATTCCGGCGTCGACCCCTCTTCGCCAATCGATGCTTTCGCTAGTCATCGCAACGACGGCAACAATAACAGCGACGACATTGTGGCACCGTCTGTCGACGCCGTCGCAGGTGACACGCTGGTCAACGTCTGGATCAGCAAAGGGGGCGCCGAAGACTACGTCGCGGATCCCTCTACTAGTGTGCGGACAAATACGGATCCAAACACCTACGAATTCCCGGAGATCATGGTCGCGGATAAATCTCTTTTAGTGTCCGGACCTACCGGCGCGGATGTTATGAGCGAGAAATGGACGACAATAAATCAGCGCGGTTTTTCTATAGCGCTTAAAGCCGCGGCGTGCTTCATGTCCGGCACTTTAATACGCACTCCTCGCGGAGAGATAGCGGTTGAGACGTTAAAGCGCGGAGATCTGGTGACCACTACGGACGGCCGCACCGAAAGCATCAGCTGGGTTGGTCGTCAGACGGTATGTCTGCTCTTCGCAGATCCGTTGCGCACGCTACCAATCCGGATTAAAGCCGGCGCGCTTAGCACGAATGTTCCCTCGCGCGACCTGCTGATATCAGCAGACCATGCCATCTTAATCGGCGAGATCCTCGTTCAAGCTGGGTCGCTCGTTAACGGCCGGTCAATTGTGCGCGAGAGGCAGGTGCCACTGACTTTCACTTACTTCCATGTTGAACTCGAGGACCATTCGCTCCTTTTTGCCGAGAATACGCCCGCAGAGACCTTCATCGACAATGTAGATCGCCTCGCTTTCGACAATTGGCAGGACCATGAGGCGATCTACCCTGCAGGGAAGCCGATCGTCGAAATGCCATACCCGCGCGCGAAAGCTCATCGACAGGTACCAAATGCAATTCGCGAGCTGGTGGCTTCTCGCGCTTGGATTTTCGAGCCGAAAAACAGCGATGCGGCATGACGGCACGGTTCAGAGGATCCACCTAACAGACCGTGCGCCAACCATGAGCAATGGATTTTCTCCGGCAATGCTCGCGCCTTGCGTCCGCGCTGTTAGTGGCAAGAAGATCCCCGCGCATTAACTCATTTTTCTTCGCGCCTCCATGCAGTCCAATCGAGCCGCCGGCAAAGGCTCACACGCATCTTGCCGCTTAAACGGGCGCCCGTAAGAGGACGAGCCTGCAAACCATTAAAATCTCCGGCGAGCGTATTGATCTCCTCATCAACGTCTCGCAGTGGTCACACAAAATTTGCAGATGAAGTTCGATGCCGTCGCGCGGGCCGAAACCCAAGACTGCACTGAATCGATGGTCCATCAAGTGTCCCGTTCGCACCCTATCGATCTGGCATCCATTTTCGAGATTGCCCTTCCACGACACGACAACGCAACGTTATCCTTAACGAGGTGCCCGCTGAGATAAGACAAAGGCGGTCATTTTGAACCGCAGCAGGTAAGCTTTACGCTAAACCTTAAGCGCGGTTTTTATTTGACGGCACGCCGGCCTTCGATACGGTTCGGCAATAGTTGCATCTAGCGAAAAGCACCCCATGGCCACGCGCGAAACGCACGACGAAGAATCGTTGACGAAGAAGCACTTTGATCTCGTGCACGACTACCTCGAGCTGCAACGCTTACGCGTGGAAGTATTGAACGTTGAAATTCAGATTTTTAAACAAAAGAGTGATCGCCAACTTACGGACCGACGCGAGCCTAACCAGCTTTGATAATCAGACGTCGATGCTCTCCTCGCCGCCGCACAGGATTACGATCTGGTCGACGAGCCCCTTTACCAATATTCCCGAAAGCCATGGCTGGGCGGTACAGAGTTGTCGTGCCCCGATAGCGCACCAGCCCGTCGACGAGACGCGGCAGCCCCGTTTCTGCATGGTTTTAGCGGCACGGCAGCCAAATCCCGGAACGCGTCAAGATTCGTGCCAAGCCGCACGCCAATAATCTGCGCATGGCGATCGGCTCGTTCCACTTGCGGCGACCGGCAGCGCTCATTCAGCATGCCTTCAGATCATCTGAAAGCGACAGCGGCACCAAGGTCCCGCGTCTTCGGGCCCGCGCGATCCGGAGATAATCCTTCACACCAGTGTAGCCGCCCCCGAAGCCATGCTCATCGCGCATCCACTTGAATATCCGCTTCGCCGTATGCCGCTGCTTCACCGAGCCAGTCCGGTTCGTCTCCAAGGTCCCGTCAATCCGCACCACCCAGCTTCATTTTCATCACCGGTTTGTTGCGCGAATAACCCGGCGGCGGCGAGAAGCCGAAAAATTTGTTGCATCCCTCCGAACACGGTAGTCAATACAGTAGTGAGCAGCTCTAGCGGCTGATCGACGGGCCAGGTTGGGATCATGCTGCGATGGAAAGCTTCTTCTCTCGTCACTGAAGACCGAGCGCACGGCTCGTAAAGTCTATCGCTCCAGGAATGAGGCCAAGGCGGATGTGTTCGATTGCATCGAGCGGTTCTACAATACTACCCGACTCCATTCGACGATCGGATACGTCAGCCCTGTGAGTTCGGACGGAAGCTGGCATTAGCTTAAGAAGCCGTCCAGTAAACCGGCAGCAGCCCAACACAAGAAACTATGCTCAAAAAGCCAATGCGAAGCGCCAATGCGATCATGGTGATCGCATTTTAATCGGACGACCGTGTTTTACCGACCTGCGCTCGAAATCGCTTCCGGTCGTATCGTCCCAACGCAGCCATTCCGGCATCATCTCCAGCGGAGAAGTCGGATGCGTAGCGATCCAGCGATCATACGCTTGCTGCAGAGCTCTGGCGCGACGTTCAGGATAGAAAAACGCCCAAGTTAAAACGGAGCCTACCAAAAAGCTCGCGAGTATCCATCCGCCCAAAATTTCAACGACGATCATGTGTCCCCCGACAACGTAGTCGTCAACCAGGTCAGTCAAAATC
>JBEPUJ010000064.1:0-6432 GCA_041691575.1 Terriglobales bacterium | reverse complement strand
TCCAATTCCGAATCTCCGGCAAGTCCTGTCCGTTCTTGTCGATGTATTGTTTGTGTTCAACCAGCTTGTCATTGAGTTGTTGCTTCAGATAGATGCCCTTCTCGCCGGTTTGCGGCAGGCGGTCGATGGTGTCCATCACGAGGTGGAAGCGATCCAGATCGTTTAGGACCGTCATGTCGAAAGGCGTAGTGATGGTGCCCTCTTCCTTGTAACCGCGGACGTGGATGTTGTCGTGGTTGGTACGGCGATAGGTCAGTTGGTGGATCAGACGCGGATAGCCATGGAAGGCGAAGATGACCGGCTTATCCTTGGTGAAGAGCGCGTCGAAATCCATATCGTTCAATCCGTGAGCGTGTTCGGTAGACGGCTGCAATTTGAAAAGGTCAACGATGTTGACTACCCTGATTTTCAGATCGGAGAGATGCTCGCGCATAATAGATACGGCGGCGAGCGTCTCCAACGTAGGCACGTCGCCGCAGCAGGCCATGACCACGTCGGGTGCCACGGCCTGGTCGTTGCTGGCCCACTGCCAGATACCGATGCCCTCGGCGGTGTGCTTGACGGCGGCGTCCATCGTCAGCCATTGCGGTGCGGGGTGTTTACCTGCGATCACGACGTTGACGTAGTGGCGACTGCGCAGGCAGTGGTCCATCACCGACAGAAGACAGTTCGCATCAGGCGGCAGATAGATGCGAACAATTTCCGCCTTTTTGTTGGCGACGTGATCAATGAAACCGGGATCCTGGTGCGTGAAGCCATTGTGATCCTGGCGCCAAACATGTGAGGCAAGCAAGTAGTTGAGGGAGGCGATCTTCCGCCGCCATGGGAGGTGCGACGTCACTTTCAGCCATTTGGCGTGCTGGTTGAACATCGAATCGACGATATGGATGAACGCTTCATAACAGTTGAAGAGTCCATGTCGCCCAGTGAGCAGGTAGCCCTCGAGCCAGCCTTCACATTGGTGCTCGCTGAGCATTTCCATCACGCGACCAGTGCGCGCGAGAAATTCGTCATTCGGCAGGGTCGCCGCGTCCCATTGGCGTTGGGTCGCTTCGAAGAGGGCCTCGAGTCCGTTGGAGAGCGTCTCGTCCGGCCCAAAGATCCGGAAATTGCGCTGCTCGTTGTTCAACGTCGCCACGTCGCGGAGAAAACTCCCCAGTACATGCGTGTCGCCGATGCCACGTACCCCTGGTGAGGTCACGTCGACCGCGTAGCTGCGGAAATCCGGCATCCGCAAGTCGCGGAGCAAGATGCCGCCATTGGCGTGGGGATTCGCGCCCATGCGTCGTTCGCCTTTGGGTGCAAGGTCAGCCAACTCCGATTTGAGGCGCCCCCGGTCGTTAAAGAGCTCCTCCGGCCGATAGCTCCTCAACCACTTTTCCAACAGCTTGAGGTGTTCGGGATGCGTGGCCGGGTCGGAGAGCGGCACCTGGTGCGAACGGAAGGTGCCTTCGATCTGCAAGCCATCCACAATCTTCGGCCCTGTCCAGCCCTTGGGTGAATTGAGGACGATCATCGGCCAGCGTGGACGCGCGGTGTTGCCGCGGACGCGCGCGTCCTGCTGGATTTGTTTGATCTGCTCCACCACCGTGTCGAGCGTCGCGGCCATGGCTTCATGCATAAGATGGGGTTCGTGACCCTCAACAAAGTAGGGAGTCCATCCGTAGCCGCGGAGCAGCTGTTCCAATTCCTCGCGAGTGATGCGGGCGAGAATCGTGGGGTTGGAAATCTTGTAGCCGTTGAGATGCAGAATCGGCAGCACGGCGCCGTCGGTGACGGGATTGATGAACTTATTCGAATGCCAAGCCGTCGCCAGTGGTCCGGTTTCCGCCTCGCCGTCACCGACGACGCAGGCCACGATGAGATCGCGATTGTCGAACACCGCCCCGAACGAATGGCTCAGCGAATAGCCTAGCTCGCCGCCCTCGTGGATCGAGCCCGGGCATTCAGGCGATGCGTGGCTCGGAATGCCGCCGGGATATGAAAACTGCAGAAACAGTTTCTGCAGCCCGGCCTCGTCCTGGCTGATCTTGGGATAGATTTCGCTGTAAGTGCCCTCGAGATAGGTGTTGCCCACCACGGCCGGACCGCCGTGCCCGGGACCCGAGACGTAAATCATGTCCAAATCGTATTGCTTGATGACGCGGTTCAGGTGCACGTAAATGAAGTTCTGTCCGGGAGTCGTTCCCCAATGCCCCAGAAGCATGCGTTTTATATCCGACAGCATCAGCGGCCGTTTCAAAAGCGGGTTGTCTTGAAGGTAAATCTGGCCGACCGAAAGGTAATTGGCGGCGCGCCAATACGCGTTCATCTTTTGCAGCGATTCCGAAGACAGCGGCTTGTTCATGAGCCTATTCCTTACGCTGAGCGTGTTAGGTGGTTTGAGGGTCGGCGCGGAATGCGAACAACGGCGCTCGCAATCATGACGTCTTCGTCAGTTCGGATGACTCGCACGTGGGTGTCGCTCGCATCGGTGGAAATCACCGGCTCACTGGCCGTGTTCCGGTTCGCGTCGAACTGGACACCGAGGAAAGCTAGGCCCTCGCAGATGCGAGCGCGAATCACGGGTGCGTTCTCGCCGATACCTCCTGCGAAGACGAGCGTGTCCAGCCCACCGAGCGCGGCGGCCAAAGCGCCAATCCACTTTTGACCTGGTAGCAGAACAGCGCAACGGCGTCGGCGGCTCGCACATCGTCCCCTTCGCGACGCAACAGGTCACGCACATCGGCACGCGTTTCCCAAACGCCGAGCAACCCCGACTGATGATTGGCCATTTGATTGAACTGTTGCGCACTCATGTGCTCGGTTTGCGCCAGGCACCAGACGAGTCCTGGATCCAGATCGCCCGCGCGAGAGCTCATGGGCACGCCTGCCGTCGGCGTAAAGCCCATGCTGATGTCGATGCTCTTCCCGCCCCTCGATCAGCTCGATCTCGGCAGGCAGATGTTCCGAGGTGTAGGCGCTGATGCGGCGTAAGTCGCCGAGCATTCCCTTGGTGACGCATTGCGGCTCGCAGTAGTGGGCACCCCCCGTTCACGACGCGATGGCCCGCTGCTTCGACCGCACCGAGACCGATTTGCTCGTCGAGCCAATCGAGCAGGAAATTTGCCGCCGACCGGTGATCGAGGTCGCCGGTGTTGCGAGCGTCCTGCCGGTTGCGTGCGTGGTTATTGAAAGTGCAGTTGGTGTCGCGCAAGCCGATGCGGTCGACCTGGCCATGCAGGCCTCGCTGCGGGGAATCGCCCATCTGATATACGGCGAACTTGATGCTCGATGAGCCGCCATTCAGCGCAAGTACCAAGAGCTTCTCAAGTGTCACGAAATAATCGCTATGCAAAACTGCGGTTGCGGAGGCGATTTTTCAGCATTCACGTTCACGTCCGTATTGGGCAACGGAAGCAATGATGGTTTTACGGCATCGATCTCGTGTGCTTTTCCGCAACCGCAAGTTTTGTCGGTCGGGCGCTCTCACTTAGGACGCCACCGCGGCGGGCTCGCTTTGTTGCGGACCCGCCGCCCCAGGTGCGCCGGGGGAAGCGCCCTTTCCAGGCTGACGGATGCCAGTAAGCTTTGTCCGCTTCAGCATGAGCGCATTGATCGCTACGACTGCGGAACTGCCGGACATCGATAGCGCTGCGATCGCGGGGCTTAGTACGAATGGGTAGAACACGCCTGCGGCGAGCGGGAAGGCGATCAGGTTGTAGCCGACCGCCCACCACAGGTTCTGGTGCATCTTGCGCAAGGTAGCGTGCGACAGCTCAATCGCGGCAACAATATCGTAGGGATCGCTCTTCATCAGCACGACGTCGGCGCTCTCCATCGCAACGTCAGTGCCGGCGCCGATGGCAAAGCCCACATTCGCCTGGGTCAGCGCGGGCGCGTCGTTGACGCCATCGCCGACCATGCCGACTTTCTTGCCCGTTGCTTGCAGCTCCTTCACTTTCGCAGCTTTCTGGCCGGGCAGCACATCGGCCAGCACGCTGTCGATGCCGAGGTCCGCGGCGATACGCTTGGCGGTGCCGGAGTTGTCGCCGGTCAGCATGACCACTTCGATGCCGCTCTCGCGCAACTTCGCCACCGCAGCCTTGGCGGTTGGCCGAACGGCGTCGGCGATAGCGATGAGTCCGAGCACGCGGCCGTTCTGAGCTACATGAACCACCGTTCTGCCTTCGCCTTGCAGCCGAGCAGCCGCGGCCTCTAGTGGCCCAAGCAATAGCTTTTCTGTATCCATCAGCAGACGATTACCGAGGAATACTGTGCCGGCCGCAGTTTCTGCTTGCGCGCCCATGCCATCGATGCTCTTGAAACCCGTAGGCGCGACGATGGTCAGTTTCGACGCTCTGCGAAGGATGGCCTGTGCAAGCGGGTGGGCCGATCCCTGTTCGACAGCGGCTGCAGCAAGTAACAGCACGTCTTCCGTGATGCCTTCCGCCATCACCATTTCCACGACTTCCGGTTTGCCAAGCGTGAGGGTGCCGGTCTTGTCGAAGACGATGACCTTGAGCTTCGTGGCGTCCTCGAGCGCCGACGCATTTTTAAACAAGATGCCGTTCATGGCGCCCAGGCCCGTCCCCACCATCACCGCCATTGGCGTGGCGAGCCCGAGGGCATCCGGGCAGGCAATGACAAAGACCGTGATGGTCAGCGTTACCGCAAAGAGCAGCGATTGGCCGACCCACCAGAACCACACCGCAAACGTCATGAGGCCAACGACGATCGCGGCGACCACCAGCCACTGTGCGGCCTTGTCCGCCAAGAGCTGCGCTGGGGCTTTGGAGTTCTGTGCCTCCTGAACCAGCTTCACGATCTGCGCCAGCGCCGTATCAGCGCCGACCTTGGTTGCCTTGTAGCGAAACGTGCCACTTGTGTTGATCGTCGCGCCAGCCACCGTAGCGCCCGGGCCCTTTTGGACCGGCATCGACTCGCCGGTCAACATGGATTCATCGACCAGCGATTCACCCGACTCCACCGTTCCGTCGACCGGGATCTTGTTGCCAGGTCTGATCACTATTGTGTCGCCGACGATCACTTCAGCTGTAGGTACTTCAACTTCGGCGCCATTGCGGACCACCGAGGCTTTCGCCGGCGTCAGATCCATCAGCGCCCGAATCGCTGACGACGCACCGGCACGGGCACGCATTTCCAGCCAGTGACCCAGCAAGATGAAAACGAGAAGTACCGCGGAGGCTTCGAAGAACTGGTCGCTCTTGAAAAAGAAGGTGGCGCCGACGCTGAACAGGTACCCGGTGCCGACGCTCAGGACGATGAGCACCGCCATGTTCAGGGTGCCGGTCTTGAGCGCACGAAAGGCAGCGACGAAGAACGGCCAGCTGGGATAGAGGATGGCGGCACTCGCGAGGAAGAATAGCCATTGGTTGAGCGCCAAACCAAAAGGCGGTGCCGGTGCCGGGAAGAGGTTTCCCATCGGCGAGTAGACAAATATCGGCACGCTGAAAAGCAGACAGATCCAGAAACGATTGCGCATGTCGCGGACCATCGCCGGCAAATCCATGTTTCCGCCATGACCCATCTCCTGCGCCATCTCCATCGACATGACTGGCGCTCCGCTAGGCGACGCGTGTCCCTGGTGACCGGCCGCGACGGGAGTCAATGGCGCAGTGCCGGACTTTGGAGCTGCGGCCGGGGAAGCATCCTTCGCTGGCGCGGCCGCGGACGCAGGAGGGACCACTGGGAGGGGGCTCGCCGCTGCGTCATGATCGGCAGGTGCCGCTGCCGGCGCAGATGTAGCGGCAGGCTTCGCCGCAGCGTAAGGCTTGGAAGCTGCGGCAGCCGAAGTTTCCGGCACAGGCGCAGGCGTCGACGCAGGAGTGAACTTCGCTGCAGAGTCATGACCGGCGTGAGTGCTATCCGTACCACGCATCTCGCGCAGCGCGGGCGATTCATGCTTCCGCGCAGGCTTGTGTCGGCTCGCATGTTTGGGCAGCGCACCACCTGCACTACGGTAGCCAATTTTGTAGACTTTGGCTTTGATATCGGCGACATTGAGCCGGGTTTCGTCGTAGCGCACCGTGGCGCTCCCGGCAGCGTAGTTGACGGTGACGCTCGCGACACCCGGAAGCTTGCCAAGCTGCTTTTCTACCCCGTGTGCGCTCAACGCCGACAGCATGCCGCCCACTTCGATAACGCTCGTTTTCATGACATCTCCTTACTCGACTCGATTGGATGGACGATGCCGACAGCCCATCGAGGAGATACGGGATAGGTCGAGCAAGAAAGCCCCGCGAGCCGAGCCATTCGAATCCTGGCAACAATGGCTCGGCCGCGGTAGTTTGTGCACGCACCGCAACTCCCGCTGCGGCGGAGACTCATCCGCAGCAGCCCCCCTTGCCTTGCTGGACGAGCGCCGGCTTGGCGGTATTCACCGTATAGCCAGCGCGCTGCACAGCGGACTTTAGTTGCTCGGATGACGTC
>JBEPUJ010000063.1:0-6867 GCA_041691575.1 Terriglobales bacterium | reverse complement strand
CACAGTTCAAGCTGTCTTTTCGAGAGAACCGTCCTTTTGAGCCTCTCCTTTTTGACCGCTTTTCGCCTATCCTTTTTTCCTGTTCCACCGACTGTGACACGCCATGCCTTCCACTCCCTCCTCACGTCCACCCCCTTCCCCTGATCTGATACAAACGAAAGTACCACCATCGTCTTCCTCGTCACTGACTACGTCCCCTAGCGACCCAGATCCATCTTTCACCCTCATCCTGGGGCCAAAATCACGCCGCGCAAAGGGCCTCCCCCCCACTCCCTCAGCTCCACAGTTTAGTCATCCGGCTACTCCCTCCCCCACACCGACTTCTCCTCACTCCGCAACGACACCGGAAGTCGCGGACGCTGGTAAGAAGCCGTCTACGCACACCTCCACCAAGTCTCACGCAAAGAAACACACATCCAGCGACGCGGCAGTCCTCGATCCGCTGACCCTCACCTCCGATGATGAGAAAGATTCGCTCCCCCTCTCCTCGAGCCAACCCATCTCCTCATCCATCCCCCTCCCCCCATCCGCACCTTCAGCTTCGAGCCAGCCTCCCCCCTCGTCGAATGCTGCCCCAAACCACCCCACTCCCATCTCCCTTCGAGCCTCCGCACCCGTCTCCCAGGAGACCTCGGCTGCCCTGGAGAAGAAACAGATCGACGCTCCTGCAGACGACACCACGATGAGAATCGCCCCCAAGCGCCTGCTGGATAACACACGAACCAACGATGCGTCCTCTCACCCTTCCCTCTCCTCCGCCTCAGCGCCTCTCTCCACCACCATCACCGTGACATCCTCTTCCTCCGGGTCCGGGACCCCCAGTGGTACCCCTGCAGCATCAGCTAAGCCGACCCCGCGTGATGTGGACGGAGACGGAAGGGGCAAGAAGGCGAAGAGCTCCCACTCCACTCACACCCAAAGCACCCTGAGCTTCGCCCCCACGGGAGCGCGCTCTTCCAGCCTCTTCGCCCAACCGGCCACCTCAGGGAATGCAACAGCGACTACCGCTACTCAGCGTGCCCCACCTCCCGCCCCAAGCACATCTCCACCCGCGGCCACAAGTACCCCAGCCGCACTCCCCCCCTCCCCGCCCACTCCCGTTGTGGACCCCCTCCACACCGCCGCCGCGCAGGAGAATACGAGGCTGCTCGCACTGGTGGAGTCCCTCGTGGCGCAAGTCGCCTCCCTCCAGCAGCAGGTGCTGACCCTGCAACAGAAGCCCCTCCCTGCCCCCGCCCCCACGGCGGCCCCTGCAGTTCCTCCTCAATCGCAGGCCAGCGTCCCCACAGTGCCCGCCCCCACCCCAGCTCCTGCGACCATCCCAGCCAAGACCAGCCCACCGAAGAGAGCGCCAGTTCTGCGTCAACGCGCAGTGGAACCCTCTGCCGCCCTCCTGGAGGCCGCCTCTCTGCCCTCCGCCTCCGCAACTGACCTCGTCCTCTCCATCGAGTACGCCCCACACTCCGCCGGCTTCATGAGGCGCCGTGTGTTCTTTCCCAACCATGTCACTTCGTCAAGGGATGCGTGCATCGCAGTGGGAAGTACGCTACAAGACCCACTCAGCCTTCAGATCGCCCCACCCCGCATCCCTGCTTTCCTCATGAAGGCCAATGGGCTGCCCACCGGCTCCCTCGGCCCCCTCATGGACTCACTCCCGCCATCATCGAAAGAGTTCCTCTATCTGGACGCATGGAGGCGAGCGGACGAGTGCGGAGACCTGTTCGACCTCGAGTCCCATGGCTTTTCGGACAACGAATGTGTGCAAGGCTGGGCTGCACTCCTCTCGAGCTCCACCCAGGCGTACAAGCCGCTCATCAACGGCCAACCGGATGTCGAAGGAAGGCACGTCACTATCCGACTCGGCTTTGCTCACCCGCTGCTCATGGAGACGGCCCGTAGGACACTTGACAACCACATACTGCGAGCTCAAGAGTCAGACGTCGCCATGCCACCTCAGCCGGCATCCCCCACCCCGTCCACCTCCTCGACCGCATCTGACTCATCCCACAACTCCGCGAGCCCCTCCCCTCATCCCACCTCACGACAGGCGCCATTGTCGCGTTGCGCGCGGATGAGCACCATCTCCGTGTCCCCATGTGACAACCGCTACACGTGCACCACAGTGTCGAACTGGCCACGCGAACACCCCACAGAGCTATGTGGGGGCGACGACAAGCTGGCGGCTTTCCTCCGCCTCCACGCTCCTGACCTCCGCATCGTCACCAAAGACCTGTTCGGCTCAACAGACCCCAGCACTACAGTCATCTGTGAGGCCCAGCATCTCCACCAGCTCATGAAGCTGCAGGGGAAAACAAGCCCAGAACACGGCATCTCTACCCCCCTCAACCTGCACTGCGACGTGCAGCTCATGGGGATGCAAACATGCACCTTCTGCTGGTCCCCCGGTCACGGAACCAGCCGCTGCCCGCATCGTCCGTCAGCCCTGAACCCTACAGCCCCTACTTCTCATCAGCCGGCCTGCCGCTACTGCTACTCATTCAGCCATCACGCCGCCGCCTGCAGAGAGACCGGCCCAATCACTTGCAAACTGTGCGAGAAGCAGGGGCACGCCACACATGCCTGCTCTTTCTTCAAGCCCCGTAAGCAGCCTCTGTCCGTCTACCTGAAGACCCGCGCGTCTCCCACCCCACACCAAATGCAACCCCAGGCCTCCCCCATCCTCAGCGAGGCACAGAAAGCCTCGGCAAAGCCGTGGCAGGGGCTCAACGCAGCAGCGTCGCCCTCTCTCCCTGCACCCACCGGCTCAGCCCGCTACGCCTCAGCACCGCAGTTTGTCACCGCCGACCAACTGCAGCAGGCACTGGCCCCAATCTCGTCCGCCCTGTACGAGCTCATGGCTCGCTTCACCGCTCTGCACAGTCTTCCCACTTCTCAGTCCACAACAGCCAGGGCCAACCCTGTCTTTAGCTCCCCCCTCCCTCTCCATGGCCAGTAGCTCTCACCGCATGCCCACCGTCGTGTTCTGGAACAGCAGAGGGCTACGCCGACATCTCACCACCGGCGCCCTCCACTCACTCATCGACCCTTCCCTCACTCCCCATCCTCCCTCCATCATCGCTCTAGTGGAGACCCATTGGTCCGGCCAAGCCTCACCCCGTGACGGGGTCATCCCCGTACTGCCCACGCTCCCCGGCTACTCCTGGGTCCATCGGCACCACACCAACCGCAGCGGGGGTCTGGCAATGCTATACCACGACTCCATCGCCTGTCTCCCCATGACCTCTCTCAACGCACAGAGCAACCCCATCTCTGCTTCCCCCACGTCCCCATCCGCGGTCCTATGGCACACTATCCGCTTCCCAAACACTCCCCCTTTCCTGCTGGGAGTTGGCTACCTCGCCCCCTCCGATGTAGAGAACGACAGCGTGGCCACGGAGGCCATGTGCAAATCCCTCCAGCGTGCAGCCGCTGTCGGCCTCCCCCTGGTGCTCGTCGGAGACTTCAACCTCCGCCACCCAGACTGGCTCGACTTCGACGGCGGAGGCAACTCAGTGCCCCCGCACACGTTCGCCACTTACCTGTCAACCTCCTCCTTGACCGTCCTCAACGCAGTCCTCATGCCTGGGCAGTACACACGCCCGTCGGACCGTGCAGACAGCACCGGCGGCTCCATCATCGACCTGGCCATCACCAACGCCCCCTACTTGGTCGCCTCCATGGATACCGAGCTCTCCAACTCACTGGACTCCGATCACTACCCGGTCACCATGACCATGGACCTCAAGCCACAGCAGCCCCCCTCCCCGGAATACAGCAGGCCTCGGAAGCAGTGGAGTGTACGTCGCCATATCGAGCGGTGGCAGCGTGAGCTACCCCTTGCGCTGGATGCCGCGCTTACACACTGGCCTTTGCCTATCCTGGCGCAGCCACTGCCGTCAGACCCTCTCGCAGCCACTATCGCCGCGCAGGCCGCCATCGACTCTGCCTACTCGTCCCTCGAGTCGACCCTCCTCTCCTCCTTCGAGCTGACCGTGGGAGCCCACCAAACCAGCTACAGGAGCAAGGCGTGGTTTGCAGTGCCAGGGGTGCGCTCCGCCTACGACCACATGAAATCAGCCCGCCGCATCTGGAAGCACAGCCGCACGCCCAACCTCCTGAAGAGGAGAGCAGCAGCTCTTGCTCTGGCACAATGGAAGGACACGGTCGCGAAAGCGAAGACGGCCGCGTGGGCCGCGATGTGCTCCTCCATCCAGGCCGACCCCAAGTCCACACTCAAATGGACAGTCTTCAAGCGTACACGTGGCTCAGAGCGCAGCTCTCTTGGGTCTTTCCCCGATGGCAACGGCACGGCACCTGCGCACCTAGGCGAATCACTCGACAACCTCTGCTCACACTTCGTCGCTTCCTCCGTCCCCCCTCCCCTCTCACCGCTCCACACAGACAGCGACCTCGACGCTCGCTATCTTCTCCCACGCCTCCCCTCGTCTCCATCCTTCCTACGTTCCGCGCTGTCACCCCATGCCAGCGACAGCTGGACCTTCTCTGCGACTGACGTCGAGCTGCAGTGCAAGACGCAGCACCACAACTCCGCTCCCGGCTGCGATACCATCCCTCCCATCCTTCTCCGCCACATCGGCGCGTCCGCGTACAGGGCGCTGTCGACCGTCTTCACCTTCTCATGGCAGCATGGCGTCCTGCCTCAGCAATGGACGCAGGCCAACGTCATGGCGCTGTGGAAGGGCAAAGGGAGCCGCGCAGACCCTGCCTCCTTCCGTCCCATCTCTATGACCTCCATCCTCATCCGCACCTTCGAGCACCTCATTCACCGACCGCTCGCCGCCCTCCTCGAGGCCATCAACACCCTCCACCCCCTGCAGTTCGGCTTTCGCAAAGGCCGCTCCACTCTCGACGCGATCAACTATCTGCAGTCCAACACCCGCGATATGTACCCCACTTCCCATCAGATGCCCTGCCCCACGCTGTTCCTGGACCTCGTCAAGGCCTTCGACCGTGTCTGGCCCACTCGACTGATGCAGTACGTCGAGCTGGCGGGCATCACCGGCCGCGCGTGGAGGTGGATCTACGCCTTCATCACCAGCAGACGCATCCGCACTGTCGACGCCAACTGCCACTCCAAGTGGCAACCGCTGCACTTCGGAGTGCCGCAGGGAGCGGTGCTCAGCCCTCTTCTGTTCAACCTCTTCATCAACCCCATCGCCAGGCGGATCGCCATCGCCTGTCCCCGACTCAACCTCCAGCTCTACGCAGACGACATGGTCATCCAACCGCGAGCCGCTAAGCTCGTCAACGGCGTCCGCATGCACGTAGGGGTGGCTAGCTACCATGTCGTCGACACCCTCTTCAACGTCGAACTCGTCCACGCTTTCCGCCTGCTGAACAACTGGTGCGCGGAGACAAGGATGCGCTTCGGCAAAGACAAAACCCAGTGGGTCGTTTTCGACAAGACTCATGGGGCCTTCGCCACCAAGGACTTCACTCGCTATCGCCAGTACCAGCTCTGCGGCTTCTCACCTGAGGTGGTTGAGGAGTACAAGTACCTCGGAGTCACCCACCACTGCCAACTCGACTGGCGGACGCAGAGCATAGCCGCCATCCAGCGCATCCGCAGAGACAGCCACCTAGTCACACGTTTGATCCATCCATCTCGTCCACCCCACTTCCCGGCAATACGCGCCATGTGCCTTGGCTTCGTCCGAGCGCGCTGTCTGTATGCATGGGCGTTCTGGGAGCCCAAGCCCGCTCAAGTACGCGCCATGCAGGCCGCCTTCATCCATCCCATGCAGCGCGTGCTGGGACTGCACTCCTCTTCCCATCACCTCGGCCTGCTGGCTGAGGCTCACTGTCCCTCGTTTGAGGCGCTGCGCACACAGGCCGCGGCCCGTTTCCTCCTCAGGGCAGAGGAGCTACTCCAGAATGAGCCTCGCCACCCCACCGCCCGGGCTCTTGTGCAGGACCGCGCGAGAGCCGCCGTATACCACTGCCGAGGACACACCAAGTCCCGCATCACTGTCACCAACTTCGCCATAGCCACCGCGATGCCTCACCTCATCCACAACGTCCTCGCCCATCTCCCCACCCTAGCTCCTCTTCACCCGCTGAGGGCTCTATACTTCCCCATCCAGCCAGCCGCAGGGCCAGCCCCCGCGCCCCCGCTGCCTACAACTCTCACCGTCGAGGAGGTCAACAGCCTCGTCATGGCAGACACTCACCGCGAGTGGCGCGCACCGCCCACACTTCGCGGGCTGAGCATGAGCACAGCCCCCCTCCTCTCCATCAAAACGTCTCCCGGACTATCTCTATACCTCCGCGCAGAGTGCAACCCAATGGTGGGCATTCGAGCTCGCATTCGAGCCAACCGCACCTACACTCAGTTCCGCCGATACTTCCCCCTCCGCCAGATTCAGGACCCGTCCTGCACATTCCACAGCTGCAGAACGGCTTCCCCATTCTACCTCGACACCATCGAGCACATCCTGCTCTCCTGTCCTCGCCACCACGTAGCAAGGCAGCAGCTTCGAGCTGCTGTCGCACTGCATCTGCCCTATCCACCCGCGCTCACACTCGCCTTCATCACAGGTGAGGTGTCGGAGCCCACAAAGCTCACCGCACCTCAACAGAAGCTGGCCCTCACACTACTGCAGCTCACCGCTGCCTATCTAGACCAGGTCTCCACAGACCGCCTAACTGACCCGGCTCTCCGAACCCTGCACTTCAACGAGCAGGAAGAGAGAGCCCCAGACTGAGCTGCGAAATACCGCATCCCTCCTTGGTACGCCGCGCTCTCTCACCAACCCACCACCAACCCCGATCGCGCGTTTCGCGCCCACGCACAGAGGCAGCGCAGACAGCAGACCAGCATAGAGTCTTATCTGCGTTGCCGTTGAA
>JBEPUJ010000062.1:0-7456 GCA_041691575.1 Terriglobales bacterium | reverse complement strand
ATGCCTGATCGCAGCGAGCGCAGCAAACCCGTCTTCGGCCGTCCGCACACTATAATCAAAGGTAGTAAAGATGTGCGACAACGAAGTTCGAAGCAACACCTCATCGTCGACAACAAGAAGCTTTCGGTTTATGGTAGGCATCCAATGTCTCTCTCCAAGCATCAAAGAAGTTGCCTGAATCAGAAGTATCCCATCGCGCGATCCCGTGTTCTGTTCACTTTTGCTCTTTCGGGGCAAGCTTGGCAGGTTTTAATTGGGTCTGAGGCCGATCTACGATAGGTGGCGTCTGCGCGTTATGATCGGGTAACTGATCGTGCAGAATCACATTGAGCAGCGATTTGTGTACGTGGATCCGGCCGTTGTATGCAATAAAGCCCATCTTACGGAAGCGGTTCATGAAGAAGCTGACCCTGGACCGCGTGGTGCCGATCATGTCCGCCAGGGTTTCCTGCGTGATATGCGGGATCATCGTTTCAGGCTCGCCTGGCTTGCCAAACTCCGCCATCAACAGGAGAATCCGTGCCAGGCGCTTTTCGCTGGAGTTGAACAACTGATCGATCAGATCCGCCTGCGTCCGCATGCTGCGGGCGAGCAAAAACTTCAGGAAAAGATCGGAGAATCCATGCTCCTCGTGCATGACGCGGATCATTTCGGACCGTTCGATCTTGAGCGCTGTACCGCCGGTAATGGCGGTTGCAGTCGACAGCCGAAGTCCAACCGCTCCGGCAATCGACTCCTCTCCGATGAAATCCCCGGCTGAGAGAAGCGTAATGGTAGCTTCTTTGCCTCTTTCCGAGACCACAGTGACCTTAGCGCGGCCCTTTTGAAGATAGAAGACGGAGTCGGCAGGACTGCCCTGCGAAAAGAAGACGTGCCTCGGCTTAAATGTGACAATCTTTCGTCCGAGCCCCGCCTGCGCGAGAAAGTCGTCGGCGTCGAAATCGATCTCTTTTAATTCAACCATCTGAATTGTCCCTTCGGTCTCTGATCTTCATGGAAGAACGGCGGATTATGTTATGGAAGGCCGTCTTCGAGTTGATGCAACAGGCGATTGCAGCAGGAACCTCAGAACTGATGATGGTGGGCCTTTTGGCAGAATGAGGAAACACTCTGCGCACACACTTAACCTATGGTCGCTTTAAGTTTCATGCGAAGTCTGTACTGTTTTGCTCATTATGCGGGGAAATCAAGCTACCACACGTGCAAGCAGGAGCGATGCCAGCGGGACCTCTTCGTTCTGTCGTTCCAGATTCAAGCTGCCTTAAGCGTCTTGCTTTTAGATGCAATGCACTCGATCAGATCTTTCCATGACTTGATGAACGACGCGGCTCCTTCCTCCTGGAGCTGAGATCCCAGAGTATCCGTATCAATGCCTGCTTTGGCGAATCTGTCCAGTCCGTCTTCGGCATGGACGGACAAGCTCTCGCCGATGGCCCCGTGATCGGCCAGCGCTTTCAATGTGGTTTCGGGCATGGTGTTTACGGTAAAAGGCGCTGCGAGCGCCTGGACATAGAGCGTGTCGGAGGCCTTGGGGTCCTTCGTCCCGGTGCTGGCGAAGAGCAGGCGCTGGGCACGAGCGCCCGTGTTGAAGATGCGCTGCCAACGCGGCGAGTCGAGAAGAACGCGATAGCTCGCATAAACCTGCCCGGCTATGGCGATGCCAAGGTGGTTGCGCAGCTCTGCAGGGACCTTGTCTGCGATCGCGACGTCCCACCGGCTGACGAACAGGGAAGCAACGGAGCCAACATCGGGATTTAGTCCGGCGGTGATGCGGCGCTCGATGCCGCGCAGGTATGCTTCGGCGGCCGCAACATATTGGGCGCTCGAGAACAGAAGCGTCACGTTGACTGGCACACCGCCGAAGATAGCCTCTTCGATCGCTGGCAATCCTTCCTTCGTCCCCGGAATTTTGATGAAGAGATTGGGACTTTTCGCGCGAGCATGGAGAGCTTTGGCGGCGGCGAGGGTTCTGGACGTATCGTGAGTCAACAGCGGCGAGACCTCGAGAGATACCCAGCCGTCTACGCCATTGGTCTGCTCATGGATCGGTCGAAACAGGTCGGCGGCCTTCCTGAGATCCTCAATGGCCAGCTCAAAGAACAGCGCCTCACCCGATTTGCCTTCCTTCACCTTCTCGCGGATTGCGTCATCGTAGTCGGGGCTGTTCTTGATGGCGTGATCGAAGATCGTCGGATTCGAGGTCAGCCCCGTGACCGAGAGTTCCTGAATGTAGCGGTGGAGCGTTCCGCTCACCAGCAAACTGCGGGTAATATTGTCGAGCCAAAGACTCTGGCCCAATTCGTGGAGCTTCTTGGTCGCTTTCATCGTCGTTCTCCTCAAGTACGTGCGGCGTTGGACTGGTCTGCGGTGACCCAAGCCGTTGGGTCGGGGCTGGATCAGCTTCTTATCCTGGATTGCCTTCGGGTCTGGGGTTATGCCAACTGACTCCTGAGAGAATCGCGTTGGCCTCTTTCGGCCCCCAGGTACGGCGCTTGTAAGGATGAGCCCGGGGATGGTTCTTCAGGAGCGGGTCAACTACCGCCCAGGCAGCTTCAACCGCGTCCTCCCGGGTGAAGAGCGCTCCGTCGCCAACCATGGCGGCGCCCAGCAGCCGCTCGTATGGCGCCTCCTGCCCCGGTCGTTCTTCGGACAGGTAGAGTTCCCGTTGTTCTCCGAGGAAGTCTTTCCCCGCGATCTTGACGCGAGCGGCCAGCGCAATGGCCGAGTCGGGAGAGATTCGGAAACGCAGATAGTTGGCCCTCCCGGTCCTCGGCTCGGAGTCGGCGAAGAGGCTCTGCGGCGACGGCTTCAGCTCTACCAGGACCTCGGTGGCGGTTTCAGGCAGATACTTGCCGGAGCGGAGATACCAGGGCACTCCCTCCCACCGCCATGAGTCGATAAAAAGACGCAGAGCGCAGAAGGTCTCGACATCCGAGTTCTTCGCCACGTCTTTCTCTTTGCGGTAGCCATCGTACTGGCCTCGGACCATCTCGCTGGATTTCAGAGGACGCATGGCCTGAAAGACCTTCGCTTTTTCGTTGTGAACCGACCCGAAGTCTCGGGTGGCCGGCGGCTCCATGGCTAGCAGGGCGACGATCTGGAAGAGGTGGTTCTGGATTACGTCGCGCAGACAGCCGGCGGTTTCATAGAACGCGCCGCGACCTTTTACCCCGAAGCTTTCGGACAGGGTTATCTGGACGCTGGCCACGTAGTTGCGATTCCAGATGGGTTCCAGGAAGGAGTTGGCGAAGCGGAAATAGAGGATGTTCATGATCGCCTCCTTCCCGAGGAAGTGGTCGATGCGGAAGATCGAGTCTTCCGGAAATACCGAATGCGCAACTCGGTTAAGCTCGCGCGCAGAGGCGAGATCGCGTCCGAATGGCTTTTCGACGATGACGCGGGCGTTTTTCGCCAAACCCGCCTTGCCGAGGCCCTGGATGACCGTCTCGAAGAGCGACGGCGGAATCGCTAGGTAGTGTGCCGGGCGCCGAGCATTACCCAGTTCCTTTTTGATGGCTGTGAATGTCGCGGGGTCTTTGTAATCGCCACTCACATATTTGAACAAAGATAGAAGATGTTTAAGGGCGCGCCTGTTATCGATCCCGCCCGATCGTTCGATGCTGTCGGTCACACGTTTGTGCAGACGTTCCAGGCCCCACTTGGGGAAGGCTACGCCGATGACCGGCACGGTGAGGGTGCCTCGCTTCACCATCGCGTAGAGCGCCGGGAACGTCATCTTGTGGGCGAGATCTCCGGTCACCCCGAAGAGAACGAGCGCGTCTGATTTGGAGGCAGCCATCAGGCTGCTTCTTTCCCGGGGGCGGCCTTTTCCTCGTGGCCGTCGAACTGGCGGCGAAACGCGGACAACAGCTTCTCGGCGAAGTCGTCCTTTGCGAGTGCCTGCGCAGCTTCCTGCTTGGTGTCGAACACAGCGCAATGATTACCGTCCCGCTGAAGACCGAGCACCATGTTGGTTCCCATCCTGCCCAGTCCGATCATGCCCAGTTCCATGTGGTTTCACCTCTTCTTAGTTCTGATGCCGTTTGTCCGACGTGCGAGTGTCTGCATGGTCTCAATCCGGCTTCGCTAAAGTGAGCGGAGGATCATCATGGATGGAATCTGGGCGCGGACCGCCAACGCGTTCGCGCGCAGTAAGCGATGCTCCGCCGCAGCCGAGCCGACAAGCAGGGCTATTGACCAGACTTAAGACAGCTTGGCATCGCGCAGAAGCTTAGCCCGGCGTTCCTCGTACTCCTCGCTTGTGATCTCGCCCGCGGCATATCTCCGTTGCAGAATTTGGAGAGGTGTTTGCATCTGCCGGTAGTTGGTCCAGTTGCTTCGCCTCACCGGCATCATGAATGAAAAGAATATGACCCAAAGGAGGACCCAGAAAATCCACCAATATGCATGCATGCCCGCCCAGTAATACTGATACATAAACACCTCTCTGTTGTTACGAAATATCTGCTACCTGCCCGATCGGCGATTCGTTCTGATGCTCCAATGCCTGTACCTTCTCCGCTCGACGGCGATGGCGCGTGGCATTGCTGAAATGAGCAGCCAGGAAGGTCTCGACCAACTCCCACGCGAGCGCTGTCCCAATCACCTTTCCACCGAGACAAAACACATTCATGTCGTCATCTTCAACGCCCTGACGAGCGGAGAACACATCATGGATGAGTCCGGCGCGCACGCCAGGAACCTTGTTGGCGGCGATGGAGGCACCCACGCCGCTGCCGCAGAGCGCGATTCCGCGCTCAACCTCACTATTGGCAACAGCCTTGGCGAGAGGGATGATGAAGTCTGGGTAATCATCCGCAGGATTCAATTGGTGCGCACCGAAGTCCACGACCTCGTACCCTGAGGAGCGCAAAGAGTCTTCCAACTGCCCTTTCAGGGCAAACGCTCCGTGGTCTGCAGCAATTCCTACGCGCATCATGATGCCCTCTTTGTTTCGAGCAGTGACTATGCCTTCAGTTTCTCGCCCTGGCATGCTGGATGCTGGCATTGGCAGGTCAACTCCGTGACGCCCTTTGCATCGGCGCATATCTCATTGCAATATTTCTTCCCGTCTGTGGGTACGCAGTTGCAGGCGGGACGTGCGCATTTCGATGGTGTATTCATCAGGAACTCCTCGTTTGCAGGACGTGCTCTTCTTTGGAGAAGATTCACCCGCTATCACTAGGATGGCAGCAGCAAAGGAAGTAATCTGTTTCGTTTTGCTCACGACGGGTAGACATCTCTTCGCTAGACTCAATGGTGTCGAGTCGAATCTCTGATGCCTCACCTCGCTCTTTCTACAGGAGATTCAGAAGAAAAAGGACAATGAAAGCTGCCATATTTAGAGCAAAGCAACAAGCGCCGGGCTCATTCCTCCATATTGAGGATGTCCCTCGCCCTCAACTCGAACCCGGGCACGTTCTACTTCGGGTCGTTGCCTGCGGGGTGTGTCGTACCGATCTGCATATTGTCGAGGGAGATCTGCCTCCGCTTCAGCCACAACTCATTCCAGGTCATCAAATCGTGGGAGAAGTAGTCGAAGGTGCAACGACAGAGTTGCCGCTCGGAACGCGTGTTGGCGTCTCCTGGATGGGCGGGATCGATGGCGATTGTTGGTATTGCAAGCGTGGAATGGAAAACCTGTGCGATAAGCCCACTTTCACTGGATACACCGTGAACGGAGGCTATGCTGAGTTTGCCCTTGCGCGTACTGACTTCACCTTTCCGTTACCCCCTGATTTGGATGATGTACACGTAGCCCCACTGCTATGCGCAGGCATCATCGGTTTTCGCAGTCTGCGCGTTGCCGGCGTCGAGCCCGGCGAACGAGTCGGCCTCTTTGGTTTCGGGAGCTCCGCAAGCTTAGCCATCGCAATCCTGCAATCCTGGAAATGCGATGTCTATGTTGTGACGAGAGGCGAATCTCATCGACGCACGGCTGTTTCCCTGGGCGCTACGTGGGTTGGAGATGAAGATGCCAAGCCCCCCGTGCAGCTCGACCGTGCCATCACCTTTGCTCCTAGCGGAAAGGTTGTCGTGAGTGCGCTATCTAGTTTGCGGAAAGGAGGCGTCGTGGCCATCAATGCGATTCATCTCGACCAAATGCCGTCGTTTGACTACGACACACTGCTCTGGGGAGAACGACAGATACGCAGCGTGGCGAATATGACTCGAGAGGACGCACGGGACTTTCTGAAGATCGCTCATGATCTCCATATCCGGCCGCAGGTCACGATGTTTCCACTTGAAGAAGCAAACAGGGCGCTTCAGGCAGTCAAGGAAGAAGCCGGACATGGATCCGCTGTGATTGTTCCTTGAACGATTGCGAGGCTCGATGGGTCTTTACCCTCGTGAGCAAAAGAACACAGTCTTTCGGCTTCAACTCGACGAAAATCGGGGATGCGTCCGCTTCTGTCCTGCGGCGAGGAGATCGTCATGTCCCACGCAACTGGCCCACACTTCCATCCTACGAAGATTCTTCTCCCGATTGATTTCAGTTCTTCGTCCTACGCTGCGTTGGAGACGGGCATGGAGTTTGCGCGGCAGTTCCAAGCTGAACTCTATCTGCTTCACATCATCCCGATGCTTCCCACCGTCACGGGTGCGGAATTCTTTGAGGACACGGCAGTCGTTCAGCGAACAAGAGATCACGCCGAGCACCAACTGGCCGCGCGTGTCACCTCTCTTACCTCCCAGGGAATCCGGGCACGTTCCCATATCGAAGTTGCCCACGATGTGGCCAGGAACATCATCATGGTGATCGAGCGAGAGAGTATTGACCTGATCGTGATCTCAACCCATGGCATGTCGGGATGGCATCCGATGATCTTCGGCTCGATCGCCGAGAAGGTTGTAAAACTAGTGCAGTGTCCGCTGCTCCTTCTTCGGTCGGTCAAATCAGCCAGCGACCTCTGAAACCAGTGTTCAAGGACGTGAAGGGTCTCGGAAAGAGCTCCACCCGGCGCAAGTCGTTGTTCGAACCGCAGCAGGACACACAAGCATCGCTGAGTGCTTTTACGATTCGCTAGGCCGCAGGTTGCGTAACCAGAGGCCTAGCTTCCGTCGAGACTGCGTCGCTATCCATCGAGGCGTTATATTCACCACTTCTCGCAGCCTTGTCACAGCGAGCTCGATGATAGAGAGCTTGCTGGGCAACTGCGACGTTCGCCTGCTCGCCATGCCATATTTCTAAAGCCGGTTCCTGGATGGCACGTCCAAACGAAAACGCCAAGGCCCAAGGCAGCCGCGACTTGAATCGGAGGTTCATCGCATTCAGACGCGCCGAAGCAAGTTTTCCAGACTGCCCGCCCGACAGGAACGCAATTCCCGGAACAGCAGCGGGGACCGCTCGCAGGAGACAATGCACAGTAGCATCGGCGACCTCCTCCACCGTCTCCTGCCTGGGGCAGCTTGAACCTGGAAGCACCATGTTGGGCTTGAGGATCATGCATTCCAG
>JBEPUJ010000061.1:0-7866 GCA_041691575.1 Terriglobales bacterium | reverse complement strand
ATCAGCAGAGCCCCGCTCGATGACAACAACCTCTTGACTCATCACACCTAGGTACGCCAAGGCTTCAGCCTTGGCCCTCTCAACACCTACCCCAAAATCGGGGCTTCAGCCCCTGGGGTATGCCTTCTCTCCCTTCTCCAAGCCCCATCCCGCCCACAAGGGCAACCCCTCCCACGCCCCGGCATCCAACCCCTGCATAGCGGCTCCGCGAATGCGCAAGAAGTGCGCCTGCCGGTATCGAGGTGAAGCATCATGGACAAGATGGACAAAAGAAATCAGCCCTCCCGCAACATGCCGGGCAAGGGTGGACAGCCCTCCCAGACCGGACAACAGGCCAAGAGCGGCCAGACGATGCCCCAAAGCGGCCAGATGGCCCCGCCCCCCAAAGGCGCGCCACAGTCCCACACCGACAAAAAGTAGAATCATCCACCTGCCGCGAAGCCCGCCCCTCCGGCGGGCTTTGCTTTGCCCGCAACCCTCTGCCCCGCTTCTATCAGTAGAGGATACTGAGAAGTGGGAAGTAGGCTTTGCTTAAGGGCACGGCTTCAGCCGTGCCACAACCCTCTCCCCACGAAGGGGCTTTAGCCCCTGAGGTACGTCTTTCTTCCAGCCACCGAGTTCAGCATCCTCTAAAGCCCCGACCAATACCCCGCCGTTTTACCCCGCCGTCCAGCAGATCCCGCCATAGAACGATACGATAGAGATCGTAGCCATCTCCATGACCACCACCGCCAATTCGATACTCCGCCTCCGCAAACACGCGGACTATCAGCGCGTCTACACCTCCAGCCGCAAACAATTTGCCAAACAGATGTCCTTCTTCTACTCGCTTCGTCCCGCTGACAGGCGGTCGGACACCCCCGGCCCGCGCATCGGCCTCACCGTCGGCAAAGTGATGGGCAAGGCGGTCGACCGCAACCGCATCAAACGCCGCATGCGCGAATGCATCCGCCGCAACGCCAGTCTTATCAACGCGCCGATCGATGTCATCCTCCATCCCCGCCGCAACGTCATCGACCTCGACTTCGCCACCCTCGACCGCGAGGTGGCCAACGTCTTCCGCACCATCCAGAAGGCCGCCCAGAAGCAAGCCGACCAACTGACAGCCGGGAACTAGCCCCGCAATGCCAGATCCCCAGCCCACTCTCGCCATCCGCCTCGCCTTCTGGACCTACAAGTCCGTT
Source organism: Terriglobales bacterium (assembly GCA_041691575.1). GTDB lineage: Bacteria > Acidobacteriota > Terriglobia > Terriglobales > Acidobacteriaceae > Edaphobacter. The sequence goes on along the minus strand of JBEPUJ010000061.1, from coordinate 6,682 downwards.
GTCTCTCCGATCCTCCACGCCTTCAGCCCGTCGCAGTGCCTTTACCTGCCCACCTGCTCGGAGTACGCCTACATCGCCCTGGTCCGCTTTGGCGTGATGCACGGCTCCTGGCTGGCGCTCCGCCGCTTTGCCCGCTGCCATCCCTTCGCTAAAGGCGGCCTCGATCCCGTCCCCAATCGAAACCCGGACCCCACATCGCCCGTCTCTATTCACACAGACCGTTTACCATAGGGGGAGGTGCAGCGTTCGCGCTGCCGCCGCCTCATGTTCAGCAAAGAATAGGAAATTTACTTGGCAGAGTTTAAGAACCCCAATCAGCAGGGCGGGCAGGACAACAAATCGTTCCTGCTCATGATGCTCGTGATGGTCGCAGTCTTCTTCGGACTACAGTACTTCCAATCGACCAAGCCCAAACCTGCATCTCCAACCGCTCCAGCCGCGGCTGCGAGCACCCCTGCCCAAACCGGTAGCCAATCTGGTAACCAGACAGCCGCATCGTCTGCGACCCCCGCTGCTGCCACGCCTGACGCCAAGCCCGGCAAGCCCGGCGCGACCGCGATCCCCGTCGTCAAGGCCGACGCCGCATCCACCACCGTCATCGAGAATGAGCTCTACCGCATCACCTTCTCTAACCGCGGCGGCGAGGTCACCAGTTGGATCCTCAAGCGCTTCAAGTCCGACGACGGCAAGCCGCTCGACATCGTTCACACCCAGGCCGCTGAAAAGTTCGGCTACCCGCTCTCGATCTATACCTACGAGCCCGCGCTGACCGCCAGCCTCAACCAGGCGCTCTACGTCCCCTCCGCCACCGGCAACCTCGCCGCCCCGGCCAAGCTGACCTTCACCTACTCCGAAGACGGCACCCAGGTCCGCAAGACCTTCTCCTTCGACGAGACCTATGTCCTCCACGCCACCGTCGAGGTCACCCGCAACGGCGCTCCCGTCCGCGCCATGCTCAGTTGGCCCGGCGGCTTCGGCGACCAGAACAACCGCGACTCCTACGGCAGCTCGCAGTTCGACACCAACATCAGCGGCAAGACCGAGCACATCGCTCCCAAGAAGGTCTCCGGCGGAGCCACCATCAACGGCCCCATCGAGTGGGCCGGCGTCGGCGACGCCTTCTTCACCGCCGTCTTCCTTCCCGACGCGCCCGACACCGCCACCCTCGCCTCGCTGCACAGCGAGCTCGACGTCGCCCAGACCATCCATCGCACCGGCTTCGGCAGCAGCACCCCGGCCAAGGATCCCATCAATATTCCTGTCCTCGGCGCGGCCATCGGCGACACCGGCGGCACAGTCTCCACCCGCGTCTACGTCGGGCCCAAGGCCATCAGCGTCCTCAAGGCCATCAAGGCATCCAACAACGGCCCCAGCCTCGAATCGCTTGTCGACTTCGGCTTCTTCAGCATCATCGGCAAATACCTCTTCATCTCGCTCCAGTACATCCACTCGGCCGGCGTCACCAACTGGGGCTGGGCGATCGTCATCCTCACGATCCTCATCAACATCCTCATGCTCCCGTTCCGCATCAAGACCATGCAGAACGGTCTGAAGATGCAGCGCATCCAGCCGCAGATGAACGCCATCAAGGAGCGCTACAAGAAGTACAAGGCCACCGACCCCAAGAAGAACGAGATGAACGCCGAGATCATGAAGCTCCAGAAGGACAACGGAGTCAACATGTTCGGCGGCTGCATCCCGACACTCATCACCCTGCCGCTGCTCTATGCTTTCTACGGCATGCTGCCCCGCGTCGTCGAACTGCGCCACGCCCATTGGCTCTGGATCCCCGATCTTCAGAACCCGGACCCCTGGCACATCCTTCCCATCGTCATGGTCATCAGCCAGTTCCTGGTGCAGTACTACACGCCCTCTCCCGGCGTCGATCCCCAGCAGCAGAAGCTGATGGCCTTCACCATGCCCGCCATCTCCGGCTGGTTCACCTGGAACTACGGCGCCGGACTCGCTCTCTACTGGGCGGTCGGCAACTTCATCGGCATCGCTCAGCAAGGCGTAATGAACCGCACCAGCCTCGGCCGCGAGATGCGCGAGATCGCCGCCAAGCGCGCCCGCCGCAAGGCCGGCACCGGCAAGGTCATTCAGGGAAAACCATAAGCGACTGTCGCCTTCTCTCTTGAATTGTCATCCTCCGCCGCAGGCGGAGGACCTGCTTTTCCCTTGCCCTTGCCTCTGGGTACGCCAAGGCTTCAGCCTTGGCCCTCTCAATCAGCCAATGGAGTTAGGGGCTTTACAGGCTGCTGAAAAACTCCGGTTTTGCTTAAGGACACGGCTTCAGCCGTGCCGCAACCCTCTCCCCGCCAGGGGGCTTTAGCCCCTGAGGTACGTCTTTCTTCCAGCCGCCTACTTTCAGCATCCTCTGAAAACCCCGCCCTCAGCATGAGACCATGATTCTGGACAAAATATAGCAATGACTTCAACTAACGATCCCAGCTCCAGAGAAACGAAGATTCACAAAATCGAAGAATTTCTCCAGACCCTTCTGACTTCCAGCGGTCTGGACCTCAAGTTCCAAATCCTCGCCTGCAACGGCCAAGTGCAAACCCCCGCAGCCTCCCCCGAGATCTCCGTCGAATTCACCGGCCCCGACACTCCCCTGCTCACCGAACGCAACGCCGAACTCCTCCACGCCGTCGAGCACCTCGCCGCCAAAGTCCTCCGCCTCGAGCCCGATCAACACGACCGCATCTCCTTCGACGCCGAAAACTTCAAGCTCCTCCGCAACGCCGAACTTGAGCTGATCGCCCAGACCGGGACCGAGCGCGTCCGCGCCACTGGCCACCCCTTCGCCTTCCCTCCCATGAACTCGCGCGAACGCCGCCTGCTGCACTTGGCACTCAGCGCCTCCGGCCTGCCCACCGCCTCCACCAGCGACGGCCCCCGCCGCTTCGTCGTTCTTTATCCCGAAGGTCACGCACCCGCGCCAATTCCGCAGCCCGACCAGACCAGCGACCGCACCCGCGCCATCCGCAACACCTTCCGCCGCCGCTAGAACCTATCTAAAGACCCTCAACACGTCATCTCGACCGAAGGCGGCGCTTTTGCCGCCGCAGTGGAGAGATCCCTGTATTTCGCCTTAGCAGTTGCCTGCTCTTCTACTCCAACCCACCCACCCCAAAAAATTGTCATCCTTCGCCATAGGCGGAGGACCCGCTTTTGCTCCTGCCCCACCCAGGTACGCGATCATCAATGACGCCCACCACTCAGCGCATGACCACGCTCTTATCCCACCCTCGGGCCAACCCCTCTTTCGCCGCCCGAACCGTCTTCACCGCCCCCGCGCTTTGTTCCAGATACGTGCGCCACTCCTCCGACTCCGCCACCCGCTTGATCACCGCATTCCGCTGCTTCAAAAATTCGATCAGATGTTTTTTCACGAACATCCTCTCCGCCATCCGGCCCAGCACGCCCGGAGCGGCAAACCGGATCTCATCCCGCATCCGGGTCCCGTCGTCCATCACGGCGAAGTGGTGCTCATGCTCGAACAGCGCAAACGAGCCCTCCACCATCACATCGCGAAAGTAGCTGTAGGGCCGCCAACCGTCGATCCTGCTGGTATGCGTCCGCAACCGGCCCAGGTGTCGCCCCTGCCATTGCACCGTCTCGCCCTCGCCGATCAGCCCCGACGTCACTCCGCCCACGGCCTTCTCCTGTGTCTGCGCCGCCGACGCCAGGTGAAGATCGATACTGGTCGCGAGTTTAAAGCACCGTTCCACCGGTGCGTCTATCCATGTTGTCAATCGAATCGTCTGCATATCCCGTAGCCCGCCTGCAAGGCTCGTACCTCTTGATGAATTGTTGAACAGTGTCAAACCAATCGCTAAGCCAGCAGCAACACCTTGCCGATTCCGCCCTTCTCTGCCGCCGCCTGTCCCTTGCCTGCATCCTGCAAAGGAATCATCCGGTCAATCGGAATCACCAGCCGCTTCGCTGCCACATCCTCGGCCAGCGCGCGCAGCATCCCGGCATCCGATACAACCTGCACCGAAACCACGCGCACCGTCGGATTCATCTTCGCGTTTCCCGGCGGTCCCAGCACGGACGCAAACACGCCGCCCTGCTTCACCTTGCTCATCAGGGCCTCCGCCGTCTTGCCGCCTACAGTATCGGCGACCGCATCCACAAAGCCCAGCTTTTCCATCGCGGCGGTATCGTCCAAGGCAATTACCTCGTTCGCGCCAATGCCCTTTGCCTCTTCCATCTGCTTCTTCCGAACCCCGGCGATCACCGTGGCTCCGGCCTGCTTCGCCGTCCACACTGCGCTGCGTCCCACATTCCCCAGCGCGCCCGAGATCAGCACCGTCTGCCCCGCTTTAATCTCCGTCCCGCGCGTAATCAACTGCGCTCCGGTCAACGTCACCAGCGGCAGAGCCGCCGCTTCCACCAGGTCAAGCCCATCCGGAACCAGCGTCAAATCTTCCGCCTTCACCACCACCAGCTCCGCATAAGCCGAGCCCGTCAGCGCCATCACCTTGTCTCCCGGCGCAAACCCGCTCACCCCCGCGCCAACCTCGCGCACCAGCCCCGAGACGTCATTGCCCGGAATCGAAGGAAACGTGACCGGCATGAAATCTTTATAAACACCGCTCCGCAGCTTGTAGTCGACCGGGTTCACGCTCGTCGCCGCCACCCGCACCAGAACCTGTCCCTCCCCGGCCACCGGATCGGCAACGTCCTCATATTTGAGCTTGCCCGGCTCTCCATACTCATGCAGAACGACAGCCTTCATTGCGAATACCTCATACAAACTCAGATGCGCGACAGAGCCAATATGCTCTGCCGCCAAGGAGACTATGTAAGTTTAGACGCAAAAAAGTGCGACATAGGGCATCTGCATCCCGAGTAGCTACTCCACGCAGCATTTCCTTTTTTTGTCATTCCGCAGCGAAGCGGAGGAATCTGCGGTTTGGAGCACCGACACCCCATCGAGGACAGCACCCTAAACCCATAAGAATCATCATCCCACCCGAAGCCCACCCGCCCCCGGCGACGTCACTCCCGCCCCCGCCAAACTGCCATCTAAACTTCATCCCCCACTCCACGTCATCTCGACCGAAGGCGGCGCCCTTGCCGCCGCAGTGAAGAGACCCCTGTATTAAAAGTCCAGTTTTGTTAAGGGCACGGCTTCAGCCGTGCCGTAAATGCTGTGCTTGCAGTGCGGCTTTAGCCGCTGAGGGCTCTTTTCGCACCGCAACGGAGTTATTCAGCAGCCGCTGAAGGCCCAATCCATCTCCTTGTCGCAAGTCGCCATTAAGAAATGAGATCTAAGGAAGGGCTGATTAAGTCTCCGAAGATTCCCTCAGCGGCTAAAGCCGCGTTGCGGGCAAGCCACTTACGGCACGGCTGAAGCCGTGCCCTTAACAGAGCCTGACTTAATCAGAGACCCCCGCATTAAGGCACTGGAAGGAAACCACCCCTATCTATATAAGCCCCAACCCCATCCCACGCCCCTCGACCAACCCCTTCGCCCGCTCCACAAACGCCTCCAGCCCCACGCTCCCCTCGTCCCCCTTACCCCGAGTCCGCACGCTGACCGCATTCGCCGCCGCTTCCTTATCCCCCATCACCAGCACAAACGGCACCTTCTGCATGGCGAAGTCGCGGATCTTCGCCTTCATCGGATCGTTCCGCTCATCCAGCTCCACGCGCAACCCTGCCGCTTCGAGCCGTGCCTTCACACTCCGCGCATACTCCATGTGCTTCTCCGACGAGATCGGCACCAGCCCCACCTGCACCGGAGCCAGCCACATCGGGAAAGCCCCGGCGTAGTGCTCGATCAGCACCCCAAAAAATCTCTCGACGCTGCCATACAAAGCGCGATGCACCATCACCGGCCGATGCAGCGCGCCATCTTCGCCCTTGTACTCCAGCTCGAACCGCTGGGGCAGATTGAAGTCGAACTGAACGGTCGAGAGTTGCCACATCCGCCCCAACACGTCCACCAGCTTGATATCGATCTTCGGCCCATAGAACGCCGCCTCGCCCGGAATCGTCCGGAACGGAATCCCCTTCCGGTTCAGCACATTGTGCAACGAATCGATGGCCAGCGCCCAGTTCTCATCCGAACCCACAAAGCTCTTGCGGTCGTTCGGGTCCCAGGTCGAAAGCTCGACCTTGAACTCCTCGAAGCCGAAGGTCTTCAGCACGCTCTGCGCGAACTCGATGCACGCGACCACCTCGTCCTCAATCTGATCCGGGGTGCAGAAGATGTGCGCATCATCCTGCGTAAATCCGCGCACCCGCAGCAGCCCATGCATCGTGCCCGACCGCTCGTACCGATAAACGTTCCCCAGCTCCGCATACCGCACCGGCAGGTCGCGATAGCTCTTCGGAGAATTCTTGTAGATCAGAATATGTCCCGGACAGTTCATCGGCTTCAACCGGTACTCGGCATCGTCCAGCTCCATCGGCGGATACATATTCTTCTCGTAGTACCCCTCATGCCCCGAGATCTTCCACAGCTCCCGGCGCATGATGTGCGGTGTGTACACCATCTCGTAGCCGCGCCGGATGCACTCGTCGCGCATCCAGTCTTCCATCGTCTTGCGGATCAGCCCGCCCTTCGGATGCCAGAAGATCAGCCCCGCCCCCGCGACCTCCTGAATCGAGAACAGGTCGAGCTGCTTGCCCAGCACGCGATGGTCGCGCGCCTTGATCTCCTCCA
>JBEPUJ010000060.1:0-7970 GCA_041691575.1 Terriglobales bacterium | reverse complement strand
TGGCTTTGAGCTGTGCAATGCAGGCGCAGGACCTCGCCAGCTTTGAAAAGCGAACGACGGTGAAGGTGCTTCCGAACGGCCTTACGCTGATTGTCTGCGAGCGGCCCGAAGCTCCTGTATTCAGCTTCTTTACCATGGTCGACGCAGGCTCGGCGGACGATCCGCAGGGAGCCAGCGGGCTGGCGCATATGTTCGAGCACATGGCCTTCAAGGGCTCCTCCGAGATTGGCACCACGAACTACCCGGCGGAAAAAATTGCCTTGGCAAAGGTTGAGGCCGCCTATGCTGCCTACGACGCGGAGTTTCGCAAGCGCGTCGGACAAGACGCTGCCAAACTGGCGCAACTGAAGAAGGCATTTGACGATGCCCAGGCAACCGCGCTGAAATACGTCATCCCCAACCAGTTCTCGGAGATCGCGGAGCAGAACGGCGCGGTCGGGGTCAACGCATCGACCGGCGAGGACTCCACGCAGTACTTCTGGAGCATGCCGTCGAACCGGCTGCAACTCTGGGCCTATCTTGAGAGCCAGCGAATCGGCCATCCGGTCGAGCGCGAGTTTTACAAGGAGCGCGATGTGGTGCAGGAAGAGCGCCGGATGCGCATCGACTCTTCTCCGACCGGACGCATGGTCGAGCAATTTCTGGCCACGGCTTATGTGGCGCATCCTTATGGACGCAGCGGCGTCGGCTGGGAGAGCGAGATCAGCCAGGTTACGGCGACCGAGGCCGAAGCGTTTCACAAAAAATATTACGTGCCCGCGAATATCGTGGTTGCCGTGGTCGGCGACGTGAAGGCGGCAACGACGATGCCGATTCTGGAGCGCTACTTCGCTCCCATCCCCGCCGGGCCTAAACCCGAACCCATGACGACCATCGAGCCGCCACAGTTTGCCGAGAAGTCCGTCGTCATTCGTGAGGCGACGCAACCCTTCTACATAGAGGGGTACCACCGCCCCGACTATCGCGATCCCGATGACGCTGTCTACGACGCTATCACTGACGTCTTCTCGAATGGCCGCACGGCGCGGCTCTACCGCAGCCTGGTCCGCGATCAGAGGATCGCTGCCGAGGCTCAGGGCTTCAGCGGCTTCCCCGGCAGCAAGTATCCGGGACTCTTTGCTGTGTACGCCGTCCCGCTACCTGGACATACGCCCGAACAGATGCGAACCGCGATCCACAAGCAGCTTGATCTTTTAAAGGACACGGATATAACCGACGAAGAGCTCGCTCGCTTCAAGACGAGGGCGCGGGCCGACCTGTTGCGCGGTCTGGCTGACAACGAAGGGCTGGCACACCAACTGGCCGAGTACCAGACCCGATATGGCGACTGGCGCGAGTTGTTTCGTCAGTTGGACAAGATCGATGCCGTCAGCAAAGCGGACGTGCGCCGCGTAGCCAACAAGATATTCCTCGCCGGCAATCGCACCAGTGCGCAGATTGATTTCGTCCCACCGCAACAGAAAAACCCGGCTCCTTCAACGCCCGCTTCGGCGGAAACAGGAGGTGCGAAATGAAGGGACACTCGACGATGCGTTTTGCCGGTGCAGTCTTGACGGTTTTGCTGACAACGATGACGACGAACGGTACTGCCCAGACAGCCACCGCCAAGGCGGCAACCAGCACCAGGCCTGCGGCGCAGCCGTGGAAACAGATTCCGATTCCACCGCTCCACGCCTTCACTCCAGAGAAGCCGAAGCGGATCGAGCTGGAAAATGGCCTGGTGATCTTCCTGCAGGAGGACCACGAACTCCCTTTCATCAACGGAACCATTTTGATTCGGGGCGGCAGCCGCAATGAACCGGCGGACAAGATCGGTCTCGTCTCGCTCTATGGCCAGACCTGGAGGACGAGCGGCACCGCGACGCTGGACGGCGACAAGTTGGACGACGAGTTGGAGAACAAGGCCGCCAGCCTGGAGACCAGCGGCGGCAGCGCGACCACCTCGGTGAACTGGTCGAGCCTCAAGGGAGATTTCGACAGCGTCTTTTCCGCTACCGTCGATCTTCTTGAACATCCCAACTTTAAAGCCGACAAACTTCTGCTGGCCAAACGCCAGATGGAGACCGGTATCGCGCGGCGCAACGACGACGCCAGCGGCATCGCCAGCCGCGAGGCCATTAAGCTCGTCTACGGCGCGACCAGCCCTTACGCTCGCCAGACCGAATACGCCACCGTCGACGCAGTAACCCTGGCCGATCTCAAGGCGTGGCACGACAAGACAGTGGTACCCAATGGCATGATCGTCGCCGTCTCCGGAGACTTCGACAGCGCGGCGATGGAAGCCAAGCTGCGCGCGGCGTTTGGATCGCTTCAACGCGGCACACTCATCGAGACGCCGTCCCTCCAATTCACGGCGCCGGAGCGCAGCGTCTACTTCGCCGAAAAAAGTGACGTCGATCAGTCGAACGTGCTGATCGTCGGCCTCGGCACCGAGCGCAGCAATCCCGACTACTACGCCCTCAGCGTGATGAACCAGGTCTTCTCCGGAGGCTTCGGCTCGCGCGTCGTTCAGAACGTGCGGACCAAGCTCGGCCTCGCCTACGACGTGGGCGGCACGTTCGGATCGTCTTACGACCATCCCGGAATCTTCTACGTCATCGCAGGCACCAAGAGCACCACCACCGTGGCTGCGACCGAGGCGCTACTGGCAGAGATCGGAAAATTGAAGACCGAGCCCCCTACCCCCAGCGAACTCAGCAAGGCGAAGGACCAGGTACTGAACTCCTTCATCTTCCACTACGATTCACCCGAGAAGACGCTGAATGAGCAGGTCGTCCTCGCCTTCTATGGCTACCCGCCGGACTTTCTCGACAAGTACAAGACAGGTATTGAGAAGGTCACGTCCGCCGATGTTGCCCGCGTGGCGAATAAATACGTCGACGCCTCAAAGCTCGCCATCGTCGTTGTCGGCAACCAGGCCCAGATAACACCGAAGCTCGACGGTCTAGGCAAGGTGACGAACCTCGACATCACGATCCCACCACCGCCGGGAGCGCCGAAGCAATAAGCTCAACGTGAGACCATATCTATAACTATGGATACCACCGGATTCGCCATTGCCATCATGGCCGCGGGCAAAGGGACGCGGCTCAAGAGTAAACGCCCCAAGGTTCTGCACGAGATCGGCGGCCAGGCGCTCCTGCTGCACGTCATCGACGCCGCCAGGACAGTCGTTCCCGCCTCGCAGATCTACTGCATCATCGGCCACGAAGCCGAGCGCGTCCGTGCCGCGGTCGCACCTACCGGCGTCCAGTTTGTTCTTCAGGCCGAGCAGCGCGGCACGGGCCACGCGCTCCAGCAAGTCAAGGCTCATTTCGCCGCAACCGGCGCGGTTATTCCCAGGCATCTGCTCGTTCTCTCGGGCGACGTGCCGCTGATCCGTCCGGAGACCATCGCGTCGATCTGCGACGTCCACCTCCGCGAGCGAGCGGCCATGACTATACTGACCGCCGTTCCCAACGACCCCACTGGCTATGGCCGTGTGCTGCGCGCCATCCCCGGCCAGCCTGAAGTAACCGCCATCGTTGAGCAGAAGTCACTCCGCCCCGACCAACTGACCACGCCTGAGATCAACTCCGGCATCTACTGCTTTGAGACCAAGGCGCTCTTCGACAAGCTCGATTCCCTCTCCACCGACAACGCGCACGGCGAGTTCTACCTCACCGATGTAGCTGCCATGCTGGTCGCTAATGGAGAGCGCGTCGTCGCCGTTCAAGCCGAGAGCGTCAACGAAGTTCTCGGAGCCAACACCATCGCCGAGATGATGCATCTCGATGCAGCCATGCGTATGGAGACGGCGAACCGGCTGATGGCACAGGGCGTCACCATCTTTCGCCCGGAGACCTGCGTGATTGACGCTGCTGTCAGCGTCGGCTCGGACACCGTCATTGAACCCTACGTTCAGCTCCTCGGAGCAACCACGATAGGGACGGAATGCCGCATCCGCTCCTACTCCGTCATCCAGCAATCGACCCTCGGCAATGGAGTTACGGTACGCAACGGCTGCATCCTTGACAGCGCCGAGGTCGGCGACGACGCGATCCTAGGCCCTTACGCCCATCTCCGTCCCGAGAGTCGTATCGGCGAAGGCGCGCACGTCGGCAACTTTGTCGAGACCAAGAAAGTGACTCTTGGCAAAGGTTCCAAGGCCAACCACCTCAACTATCTTGGCGACGCTGTCATCGGCGCGGGCGTCAATATCGGTGCAGGAGCAATCACCTGCAACTACGACGGCGTGCATAAGCACCAGACCACCATCGGCGACGGCGTCTTTGTCGGCTCCGACTCCACGCTGGTCGCCCCCGTCACCCTGGGAGCCGGAGCCTATGTCGCCGCCGGGAGTTGCATCACCGAGGACGTTCCCGAAGGAGCGCTGGCCCTCGGCCGAAGCCGCCAGACGACCAAGCCCGGCTGGGCGACGGCGAAACGGGCTGCTCTCAAGAAAACCTAACCGGTAACGAAATCAATTCATCTGCCGATAAGAAAAGTTAGCTGGTTCGCCTTCGCCACGCGGAGGCGAACCAGCAGCGCCACTGCGCAAAGGCCTGCCCATGCCGCAGCAACGAATTCTGATCGTCGACGATGAAGCTCCGGTCCGCGGCATTATCGCCGCCTTGCTCGAACACAGCGACTACGCAGCGACAGCGGTCGAGAGCGCGGAGGAAGCCATGGCCCGCCTGCAACAGGACCCCGACTTCGATCTTGTGCTCACCGACATCATCATGCCCGGAGCCGATGGCCTTACCTTACTCGACCAGATCTCTGCCGACTATCCCGCCATCCCGGTCGTGCTCTTCACCGGCATCAATGACACCCAGGTAGCGGCCAGCACCTTTCGTCGCGGCGCCATCGACTATCTTCTCAAGCCCTTCGATCATGCAGAGTTAGAGAGCGTGGTGGCCCGCGCCATCGAACATGGACGGCTACGTAAACTGAACGCCATCTATCTCGAAAACCTGAAGTCCATCGTCTCCACCCGAACCGTCCGGCTCCGCTCCACCATGCAGGATCTGGAACGCAGCTACGACGTTACCCTCGAAGCCATGGGCGATGCGCTCGACCTGCGCGACGAGGAGACCGAGGGCCACTCCCGGAGAGTGACGGCCTACACCATCGCTCTTGCCCGCTCTATGGCGATCGAGCCTGACGAACTGCGCGTCATCGCTCGCGGAGCCTTCCTCCACGACATCGGCAAGATCGCAACTCCCGACCGCATCCTGCTTAAACCCGGCAGACTGAACAGCGAAGAGATGGCCATCATGCACGAGCATTGCCAGCGTGGATATGAGATCGTCCGCAAGATCCCCTTTCTCCGCGACGCCGCCGAAATTGTGTATACCCACCAGGAACGCTTCGACGGCAAAGGCTACCCGCGAGGGTTGCGAGGCGATGAGATTCCCCTCGGCGCCCGTATCTTCGCCGTCGCCGATGCGCTCGACGCCATCACCTCCGACCGGCCCTATCGCAAAGGAACCAGCTTCGAGACCGCCCGCGAAGAGATCGCCCGCCACGCAGGCCAGCAGTTTGACCCGCAGGTCGTCGAAGTCTTCCTCTCTATCCCCATTCCGGCATGGACCGAGATGCGTGCGGAGGTCAGCCGCTTGCCGAATGCTTCCCTGTCGTCGGCCCTGTGCCGTCCGGCGATTGCGCCAGCCAGACGTTACGCCTAGCATCTTCAACTAGCATCTTAAGATAGGAGGTACATCGCTATGAAGAAGGCTCTCACCGAAGAAGAACTGAAGGACGTATTACAAGCGCAACCGGAATGGAAGCTGAAAGACGGAAAGCTCGTGCGTGAATGGACATTCAGCAACTTCCTGGGCTCGATGGCGTTCGTCAACAAGGTCGCAGACATTGCCGAAGATGCGTGCCACCACCCCGATATCGACATCCGCTATAACCACGTGGTGCTTGGCCTGATCTCGCACGATGCCGGCGGCATCACTCAACGGGATGCGGCGATGGCGGCGAGAATCAGCACCGAACTTGCCAACCATTCCAGCCCAAAACATGACTGAATGGTGTTGGCTACATGATTCCATCAATGGGGATGAGGCAGCTTTCACTTTTACAAATATATTTTGCCCGAGATTTCCACAGCCGAGATATTGACAATATTATTGATAATAAATGACTTACATTCATAACCCTCTTTGAGTACGCGGTTTTGAGACGAAGATTTTCTATGATTGGACATATTTAGTATTTTGCGGATACACATTGTGGTATATTCATTTCAACGGCAAGCGTGAGTAACCGCCCGTACAGTTTCTCAGCCGCACCACCGATCATCGGCTGACACAAGTTGCGTCACTGGCCTCCCGGCATGAACAAAGTACCGTTCATGCCGCCTTTTTTTGCCAATCCCATCAAAACTCTATCCTCCGAAAAACCAGCTCCCCCCTCTCCATCTTCAGTTCTGATTTGGCTTGCGTCCGAATGCGATTTATCATACGGAGCATGAAACGAATCTTTGGGTGTGTCGTGTTGGGTCTTGTGACTATGGTGGCGTCTGCGCAGTGGACCAACCCTGCGGATGATGTGCCCGCCTACAACGCGGCTGCTCCCAGGAAACATATGCCACCGATCCTGAGCGGTGCACAGCTCAGCGGCCCCTACTTCTCACATCCTTACCAGGTAACTGCCTATAAGATGGCGGCCAAGATTCCCGGCGTGCTTCACCAGCAGCCGTGCTACTGCCATTGCGACCGGGCAATGGGACACAACAGTCTGCATAGCTGCTTCGAAGGCAGCCACGGAGCTGTTTGCTCGACCTGCATGCAGGAGGCCGTCTATGCCTACCAGCAGACTCAAAAGGGCCAGACGCCAGCACAGATTCGCGCCGGTATCGAGCGCGGCGAGTGGCAGACTGTCGATCTCATGAAGGCCTCTCTATAAACGAGAGATAGCTTTCCCTTTAAGTGCCTGAGTGCCCGTTCTCGGCAACAACGTTCTTGCCTTTTTCAGATAAATAGTTGGCTACAGGATCATGCGGAAGCGCTTTGAGTCCGGCAACAACGCACTGCGCATTCAGTTCCGCCCCTGCCCTGCTGGTATGGGTATGCGGATCGGCAAATAACGGCTCGACCTGTTGCTCTCCGAGGACGTCATAGCGCTCCGCGATGATGGCGTTGAGGTCAATAAAAGCGACATGCTGTTGCGTTGCAATCTGGCGGGCCCACCCACCGTAATTGTCCGAGTTCCGAACGACCTTGCCAGCGTTCCATATCTTACGAGGAATCGGAGAGTAGAGGATGGGAGTTGCTCCTTTAGCGAGTGTATCGACCACATACTGACGCATATACCATCCGTAGGTATGAACGGTCTCGTGGCGCTTGAGGATCGGATTTTCGATCTCTTTGCTTTCATCGCCAATGCCTGGAATCGTACCGCGAGCGCGAGCCGTATCGTCGAGCGGACCCGAATCATTGTGGCCAAACTGGAAGAGCACGATGTCCCCCGGCTTCATGAGCGCGAGCGTGTCAGCCCAGTGCCCTTCAGTAATGTAGGTGCGGCTGCTGCGCCCGCCAATGGCGCGATTTACAACGTTGATCTTCGATACATCGAAGAAGTCGACGAGCGGTTCGCCCCAGCCCCATTGTCCGTGAGCACCGTCTCCATGGCCGTTGCGAACCGTCGAATCGCCCACCAGAAAGAGCGTGGGAAGATGAGGATTGGCAGGCGTCAGCAGCCCCAGTTTCGCGTGAACCACGGGATCGGTCGGCGATCCCGGTTCGACCGATACCTGTTGCGCCCGTGCGCGGCCAGATGTAGAGGAAAGAGTGAAAATAGCGGCGACGGCAAGCAAAGGGAGAAGCTGCAACAGGTGTTTCCTCATTGAAAATGTTTACGTCAAAGAGGATTGAGGCGTCAAGCCAGGCGACACGTGGAGGGTATACTAGAACTAGTTCTTTGTAGCGCTCCAATGCAATGTTGGTGCCAGCTCCAGATGGGGGCGTCACGGCTTCGAC
>JBEPUJ010000059.1:0-8167 GCA_041691575.1 Terriglobales bacterium | reverse complement strand
TGGGCGGCGCTGGCTTCGCGCGCGGAGGATAAGGACACCATCGATCTCGCAGTGATCGCAGGCGTGAAAGACGATAAGGCTTTGAAGTCTTATCAGGTACTGCACTTTCAGCCGTTCGATCCGGTGCACAAGCGCACCGAAGCCACGGTGAAAGGCCCGGACGGGAAACAGTTCTTTACGGCCAAGGGTGCGCCGCAGGTGATTCTCAAAATGGCGACCGACGCGGACGATGTAACGTCCGCCGTTGAAAAGGCTGTCAATGATTTTGCTGGACGCGGCTTCCGCTCGCTCGGTGTGGCCCATGCAGACGAAGAGGGTAAGTGGCAATTTGCCGGCGTGTTGCCTATGTCCGATCCGCCGCGCGAACAAGCCAAGGCAACCATCGCAAGCGCCGAGGCTATGGGCGTGAAAGTCAAGATGGTCACGGGCGATCAGGTGGCTATCGCTCGCGAAATGGCAAAGCAGCTGGACATGGGAACGAACATCCTGGATGCCAGCACTTTGCAGGACGACAAGCAGCAGGACAGTGCGAAAGCGTCGCAGGCGATCGAACAAGCGGACGGCTACGCCCAGGTATTTCCGCAGGACAAGTTTCACATTATCGATGTCCTGGAGAAGCTTGGCCACTTCGTCGGCATGACCGGCGACGGCGTGAACGACGCTCCCGCACTGAAACAGGCCAACTGCGGCATCGCCGTTTCCGGGGCAACAGACGCTGCCCGCGCGGCGGCGTCCATCGTATTGCTGACCCCGGGCCTGTCCGTCATCATCGACGCCATTAAAGAGAGCCGCAGAATAGTTCAACGCATGAACAGCTATGCAATTTACCGCATCGCCGAGACACTGCGCGTTGTGCTGTTCATGACTCTGGCGATCCTCTTCTTCAACTTCCGGCCGGTGACGGCGGTGATGATCGTGATGATCGCGGTGCTCAACGACGGCGCCATCCTCTCGATTGCGTACGACAACGTTCAGTACAAGAAGGAACCCGAAGCCTGGAACATGCGCAGGGTGCTGGGGATCGCCACTGTGCTGGGCATTGTCGGTCCGATTGCTGCGTTCGGGCTGTTCTACATAGGCGATCGTGTCCTTCACCTTGGTCATCCTCAACTGCAGACGCTGATGTACCTGAAGCTGTCTGTGGCGGGGCATCTGACGATCTTCCTGACCCGCACGCGAGGTCCTTTCTGGTCGAAGCGTCCGGCGAAGATTCTCTGGATGTCTGTTCTGGGAACCCAGATAATCGCTACTCTGATTGCAGTGTATGGGCTCTTCATGACGCCTCTCGGCTGGAAGTTGGCCGGACTTGTCTGGGGCTATGCAATCGTCTGTGCCCTGATAACTGATCGCGTGAAGCTGGTTGGCTATCACTTCTTGGATCGCGTCAAGGATGACGAGCCGAAGAACAATGTCAAGACTGCCGAATCTAAGCCGAATGCTGTAGCCGGCCAGCCGAAAGCTGAAACGGAGGTTGACGGGCCGAAATCGGCGCCCACGCCGGATGCCAAGGCTGAAGCGAAACCGGAAGCCAACGCTGACGCTCCCAAGCCTGATGCGAAGGCCGTCGACGCTCAACCCGAGGCCACTGCCGGAGTTAAACCGGAAACTAAAGCCGACGCTCCTACAGTTAAGGCCGAGGCTAAGCCGGACGCTAAAGCTGAGCCTGCACCTGAGGCCACGTCTAAACCTAAGCCGGAGGCTAAAGCCGATCCGAAGCCCGAGGCTAAGATGCCGTCCAATTTGGCACCTGCGATCGCCAAGCGGGCCTATGAGATCTACGAATCGCGAGACCATGAATACGGCGGAGCCGTTCAGGACTGGAACAAGGCGGAGGGCGAGGTCCGAAAAGATGAAGCCAACGTCGAGCCGAAGCCTGAATTCAAGGTAGACGAGAAGGCGCCTGACGCCGAACTCAAAACGCGGTCCGAGGTAACGCCACAGCTCATCAAGCGGGTCCGCGAACTCTACGAGGAGTTAGGGCGTGAAGAGGTCCAGGCCGTTCAGGAGCAGGAAAAGTCGGAGCTTCATAAGAAGTGAATTCAATCCAGAAACATACATCATCAGCGAGGCAGGCATGAGCAAAAAACCGAATATAGAGATCAGCTCAAAAGATTTCCGTGTGCCTCATGGAAAGAAGATCAAACTCTCAGATTGGCCGACGATTGTGAAGCCGGTTTATACGTCGCAGGACGAGTATCAGGAGCTCCTCGAAAGGCATGTTGCGGAGTTAAGCTTGCTGCAGCATCTTCACTATGCGTCTCACCGGTATGCGTTGCTTCTGATTTTTCAGGGCGTGGACGGCGCTGGCAAGGACGGGGCCATCCGGCACGTCATGTCCGGGGTTAATCCGGAAGGCTGCGAGGTCTTCAGCTTTAAACAACCAAGCGCCGAAGAGCTGGAACATGACTTTCTCTGGCGCTCGACCTGTCGGCTTCCCGAACGAGGAAGGATCGGCATCTTTAATCGTTCCTACTATGAAGAAGTGCTGGTCGTTCGAGTGCATCCGGAGATCCTCCGCAACCAGGGGCTTCCCGAAGAGTTGCGCGACGAGAAAGACATTTGGGACGAACGCTGCCGCTCCATCGTAGATATGGAAAGACACCTACATCGCAACGGAACTCGGATCGTCAAGATCTTTCTCCATCTTTCCAAGGAGGAGCAGCGAAAGCGGTTCCTCGCGCGCATCGATGAAGCGGACAAGAACTGGAAATTCAGCCTCACCGACATTCACGAGAGGAAATACTGGAAGGATTACGTGAACGCTTACGAGGCTTGCCTGCACGCGACCAGCTCCCATCACGCGCCCTGGTATGTTGTTCCCGCCGACGATAAGGAGAATGCGCGCCTGATCGTTTCCCGCATCGTCCTCGATGCGCTCGAGGAACTTAAGATGGCGTATCCAAAAAGTACCCCGAAACGGCGCGCGGAATTGCAAACGATCCGCAAGCAGCTGGCTAAGTAACGTCTGCAAGCCACAGCCACGCTTGCCGGCAGCATCAGACGAAATAGAGAGAAATGCTCAAAATGACCACGAAAGAGGCAGCAATCCGCGTCGATGCTGTTTCCTTGTGGTTAGCGAGCCGGGAGAACGTGTGAACGATCCAAAGGCAGTCACCATCTGGTCGAAAGTTGAAGGAGTCGATGCGCTGGCGGAGCTGGCGCTCAACCTGCACTGGTCCTGGAGTCATGCGACGGACGAGCTGTGGGAATATCTGGATTCTGAGTTGTGGGAAGAGACACAGAATCCCTGGGTCATCCTGCAGACCGTTTCGAAAGAGAAGATCCAGTCCGCGTTGGCGACACCGAAGTTTCGTAAGCGTCTCGATGATTTACTTCGTCAGAACCGGGAGTCCTATGCCTCAGACGCATGGTTTCAGAAGAAGCACAAGGGTTCGCCCTTGTCCCTGGCCGCCTATTTCAGCATGGAGTTCATGTTGACCGAGGCGTTGCCGATTTACTCCGGCGGTCTTGGTAACGTTGCTGGCGATCAGATGAAAGCGGCCAGCGATCTGGGTGTGCCGGTGGTTGGAATTGGCTTGCTCTATGGCCAGGGCTACTTCCGCCAGGACTTCGATTCGAACGGACGGCAGCAGGCGCTCTATCCCGTCAATGATCCCGGCCAATTGCCCATCCGTCCGCTGCGCGAAGCGAATGGAGAATGGCTGCGGTTACAGATTCGATTGCCTGGATCGACGATCCGGCTGCGCTGCTGGGAAGCCTCAGTGGGACGAGGAAGGCTTTACCTGCTCGACAGCAACGATTTCTCGAACAGCGCAGCTCAGCGCGGCATCACCAGTCAGCTCTATGGCGGCGATGCGGAGATGCGGCTGAAGCAAGAGATCGTTCTTGGCATTGGCGGTTGGCGCTTGCTACGAGCGCTGGGCCTCAAGCCGGAAGTCTGCCATCTAAACGAAGGTCATGCGGCCTTCGCCGTGCTCGAAAGGGCACGCTCCTATATGGAGGATCATAAGAAGCCGTTCGACCTTGCCCTGAATGTCACACGCGCTGGAAATCTGTTCACGACGCATACGGCTGTTGCCGCCGGATTTGATCGCTTCGATCCTGAGCTCATCTCGAAGTATTTCAGTCATTATGCGCAGGATGAACTCGCCATCTCGCTTGAAGACCTGTTCGCCTTGGGAAGGCAGAACCGGGACGATGCCGCGGAACCCTTCAACATGGCTTATCTCGCGGTCCATGGCAGCGGGCAAATCAACGGCGTGAGCAAGCTCCACGGGCAGGTGAGCCGGCATATCTTTCAGCCTCTCTTTCCGCGATGGCCGGAGCAGGAAGTTCCCATTGGCTCAGTGACCAACGGCATTCATGTGCCTACCTGGGATTCGGAGGAGGCGGATGCGCTCTGGACCGCGGCGTGCGGCAAGAAGCGTTGGCTCGGAGACAGTCCGGCCGAAGACGCGATTCGGCATCTCACCGATGAGCAGTTATGGCAGATGCGCAACGAGGGACGAAAATCGTTGATCGGCAAAATGCGCACGCGCTATGCTCGCCAACTCGCAGCAGAAGGCGCGAGTTCCTCCGATACCAGCGGCATCTTTGGCGACGATGTACTGACGCTGGGATTTGCACGCCGCTTCGCCACCTATAAGCGCCCCAATCTTCTCCTGCATGATCCCGACCGGCTGATCCGGCTGCTTTCCGATCCGCAGCGGCCGGTGCAATTAATTCTTGCCGGCAAAGCACATCCCGCAGATCTGCCTGGCCAGGCACTCATCGAGCAGTGGAACCACTTTCTCAAGCGACCTGAAGTTCGCGGCCGCATCGTCTTCCTGAGTGATTACGACATGCTGCTGACGCAGGAACTGGTGCAGGGCATCGACCTGTGGATCAACACGCCGCGTCGGCCTTGGGAAGCCTGCGGAACGAGCGGAATGAAAGTGCTCGTCAACGGCGGCTTGAACTTGTCCGAGTTGGACGGCTGGTGGGCCGAAGCATATTCCCCTGAAGTCGGGTGGGCGATCGGCGATGGCAAAGAACATGGCGAAGATCCAGAGTGGGATGCTGCAGAGGCCGAAACCATGTACACGTTGCTCGAGCAGGAGGTGATTCCAGAGTTTTATGGGCGCGACGAAAAGGGCATGCCCTCGAAATGGCTAGGACGCGTCCGTGAAAGCATGGCGAGGCTTACGGCGGAATTCTCCGCCACCCGTACAATTCGCGAGTATACAGAGGATCATTATCTTCCTGCGGCTTCCGGCTACCGCAAGCGCGCAGGCGGGGACAGTAAGATTGGCGCAAGCCTGCTCCAGTGGCAACAGGACGTTGCCCAGCATTGGAACGCTGTACGTTTCGGCAAGGTGCATATCGGGACACGCGATGGACTGCATTCCTTTCGAGTCGAGGTGTTTCTTGGCGGCCTCAATCCCGAAGAACTTCGGGTGGAACTCTACGCAAACCCGGTCGAGGGCGGCACGCCTGTCCCCGTATCGATGACCTCGGGCAAGGCTAGCGCGGAACCCACTGGTGCGCAAATCTATTCGGCAGAAGTTCCAGCAACCAGGTCGGCAAGTGATTACACTCCGCGCATCATCCCCTATCACCCCAACGCTTCAGTACCACTCGAAACTCAGCAGATCCTTTGGCAACACTGATGAATGGAGCGGAAGATGGGTCAGTATCAGGAATCCGTTGAACGTCAGCATCCTGCCACTCGTGGGATCAATGTCAGCCACCCATATCCCCTTGGTCCGACCCTAACCCCCGAGGGAACGAACTTCAGCGTCTTTTCCGCCAATGCCACGGGAATGGAGATTGTCCTCTTCGACCATGCCGATGATCTCCAGCCGGTACGCGTCATTGCTCTCGATCCGGTTCTTGATCGCAGCTCTCATTACTGGCATATCTTCGTACCCGGCATAAAGGCGGGACAACTTTACGGCTACCGAGCCGATGGTCCCTACGATCCGCCGGCCGGGCATCGTTTTGACCGTCATAAAGTTGTACTCGACCCTTACGGCAAAAGTGTCTCTGTTAGTCAGCACTACAGTCGAGCCGCGGCCAGCAAGCCGGGGGATAACTCAGCAACCGCAATGAAAAGTGTAGTGACCGATCTAAGCGTGTTCGATTGGGAAGGAGATAGGCCCCTGAATCGGCCGTTCCATAAGACGGTCATCTACGAGATGCACACGGCGGGATTCACGCGCCATCCTAACTCTGGCGTTGCTCCTGCCAAACGGGGCACGTATCTCGGAGTCATCGACAAGATTCCCTATCTTCAGGAACTGGGAATTACAGCTGTGGAATTGATGCCTGTCTTCCAGTTCGACGCTCAGGATGCGATTCCGGGGCTCAGCAACTACTGGGGGTATAGCCCTGTTTCCTTCTTCGCCCCGCATCACGCCTATAGCGCCAGCAAGGATCCCCTAGGATGTCTGGACGAGTTTCGTACCATGGTGAAAGCGCTGCACCGCGCCGGCATCGAGGTCATTCTCGACGTGGTGTACAACCACACAGCCGAAGGGGACGAGCATGGCCCGACACTCTGCTTCCGCGGGCTGGAGAACAGTTTCTATTACATTCTCAACAAAGATAAAGCCACCTATGCGAACTACACCGGTACCGGGAATACTCTCAAGGCGAACCACTCCGTCGTGAAACGCCTTATCCTCGACAGCCTCAGATACTGGGTATCCGAAATGCACGTCGACGGCTTTCGCTTCGATCTTGCTTCCGTCTTCTCGCGAAGTGAGTCGGGCGAGCCAATGGTCAATCCCCCGATCCTTTGGGAGATCGATTCCGACCCTGTATTAGCCGGAGCCAAGTTGATTGCGGAAGCATGGGACACCGGCGGTCTGTATCAGGTCGGCAGCTTCGGCCAGGACAAGTGGAAGGAGTGGAATGGGCAGTTTCGCGATGATATCCGCGGCTTCCTCAAAGGAGACCGGAGCACGGTTACGCAGCTTCGCGAGCGCATCACCGGCAGCCTCGACTTGTATAGAGAGGGGCACAGACCCGCCGGGCAGAGCATTAACTTCGTCACATGCCATGACGGCTTTACCCTCAACGACCTCGTTTCGTACGATCACAAGCACAACGAGCCAAACCACGAGTTGGATAACGATGGCACGAGCGCCAATCTGAGCTGGAACTGTGGGGTCGAGGGTCCATCGGACGACGCGACCATCGAGCGGCTGCGCGGCCAGCAGATGAGGAACTTCTCTGCACTCACCCTGCTCTCGGTCGGAACACCGATGCTGCTGATGGGAGATGAAGTACGACGCACGCAACTAGGAAACAACAATGCTTATTGCCAGGACAATGAAATCAGTTGGCTCGACTGGAGTCTTTGCGCTGCCAACGCGGATGTGCTGCGATTTGTGCAACATATGATTCGCGTTCGTCTCGACTTCGATAAGGGAATCAGAGGGGGCCGAATTACCCTCGAAGAGTATCTCAGCAACGCCCATATCGAATGGCATGGAGTGAAGCTCGGCAAGCCCGAGTGGGGAGAGGACTCCCACAGCGTTGCCTTCACGTTGCATAGTTTCTCCAGCAGCCAGGTGCGGTACATCGCAATAAACGCCTATTGGGAGCCACTGGAGTTCGAGCTTCCTCCTGTCACTGGCAGCCCAAAGGGAGGCTGGCTCCGCCTCATCGACACGTCTCTGCCGTGCCCGAACGACATTGTTGAAGAGGCAGCTGGGATGCCTGTGGCCACGGCTAAGTATGTCGTCAATGCACGGTCCATCATCATGTTGCATTACGACTACGGGAAAGAAGATCAGGCCGCGATTCACAGCCCGTCCGAAACTTAGGGTTCTCGAAAATCCTGGCGATATTGCTGTCATGTACTTAAGCGTCACTGGCTCCTATTGAGCCACGCAACTGCATCTCACAACAGAGACGATTTGTGCAGAAAGGCCAAAGATGAAGATTGCTTTTCTCCATAGCGAGAACGATTTTGCCGTTGAATTTACCCGCCAACTGCGAGCCATGCTTCCAAAACATGAAATCCTGCCATGGACAAGGGGCGAGACAGCGCCGTCTCACGATCTTGATGTGCTCGTCTCCGTGGGCGAGGTGGGACGCAAGCAAATCGCCGACCAGCCAAAGCTTGAGCTCATCCAGACGGCCAGCGCAGGATATGAAAATGTTGACATCGACGCCGCGAGCGAACTCGGTATCTGGGTTTCGTATGCGCCGTCTGACG
>JBEPUJ010000058.1:0-8471 GCA_041691575.1 Terriglobales bacterium | reverse complement strand
CCGACATGCGTTTTCACTTTTCCGGTATGCCGGCCTTCCGCAGTCCCGCGTAGAGATGAGCATCGGTCTGCTCGACATAGGCGGGAACATTGGAAATGCGTCTCGCCTTGAAAAAAGTAATCGAAGCGTTGGGCCATTGCGCGAGCAACCTCGCCTTCTCAACCTGAGCTCGGCCGTCGTTACCTTGCAGAGTGTACGCAGCGAGCAAGAAGGTATGAGGCGATAGCGAACCCCACCAAAACTCTCCGGTCGAGGCAGACTTCTCGCAGGCCTCAATGGCGTCGTCATAGCGTCCGAGCGCAAGCTTCGCTCGGCAACGGAAAAGCGACAGGTACCCGGCAGTGCCCGCCGGCGGCTGCAGCGATAATGCGCGGTCGACTGCGGCGAGCGCCTCTTCGGGCCGCCCCATGTCGATCAGAATGTCCGCGTATTGGCCCATCGTCCCGAAACGCGTCGGATCGAGCTTCTGCGCCGCCGCGTTTGCTTCGAGCGCACCCTCGAAGCGCCCCTGCCGCTGCAATGCATCGGCCCGAATGTTCCAAGCGCGAGCTTCCCGATCACCGGCCGCGACCAGACGCAGCGACATCTGATCGTACTCTTGCAGCAGGAGGTCACGATCCACGTGTGGATCGAGATCCAGGATGGCGGCGAGCACATTCGACTGACTCATCAATGCCGCCGGCAACGTCGGATCTAGCTGCAACGCTCTACCGTAGAGGGACCGCGCGTCGGCCAGCGCCTTGGGTGAGGGCACGGACTCACGGTGGAGTGTCGCATCGCCAAGCTGCGTAAGCTCTTCCGCGTTCAACGCCGAAACGGGTAAGGTGAGAACGCGACGCCGCTCGCTGTTCTCCAGCGCGTCTCTCACCTGATTCGTGAGCCGCGTAATCAATACCCGCCGTTCGCTAGTATCCGACGCGCTATTCAGGTCAAGGCTATCGCTCCAGACTTGGGTGCCACTGCTCGCTTCCGTAAGCCACGCCCTGATAGTGATCCGGTCGGCAGATGCGCGTACGACGCCCTCCACGAGGTAGCGCACGTTGAGCTCTCGCGCGGCGGAGCGAGCATCGATAGCCTTGCCGTTGTAGGAGCTGGCGACGCTGGACGACACGACAGTAGCGTACGGCATGCTGCGCGCGAGCGAAGAAATCAATTCCGCGGAAAGCGACCCTCCCAGTTGCGCTTCAGACGGTTCGCTGGTGCCCGCGGCAAACGGCAGCACAGCCAATGAGTAGTTTCGCGGCGAAAGCGTCGGCTGTGGACCGATCGTCCGCGACAACCACCAGCCGCCAATCACCAAGAAAGCGACGCCAAGTCCAACGGCGAATGGGCGAAAAGGTGGCCGCCGTGTCAAACGTCGCAAGAATCCATGATACGAGCGCCGCGGTGATGGATTGCCGGCCAAAGAAATCCGGTAAACGTCGACCGGACGGGCGATGTTCTTGACTTCCTGCGCGCCAAGGTCCTCGAAGGTGAAACTCAACTTGTCGAGCACCTGGTCGCGCACGACCCTGCTGACGCAGATTCCACCCGGTTCGGCCAGCGCTTCCAATCGCGCGGCGACATTCACGCCATCGCCGAAAATGTCGTCGCCGTCGATGATGATGTCGCCGACATTGATGCCGATGCGAAACTCGAGTCGCTTATCGGGGGCAACGCCTCCGTTGCGCTCGGCCATCCCGCGCTGCACGTCAACGGCGCAGCGCACCGCATCGACCACGCTCGGGAATTCCAGCAGCAGGCCGTCACCAGTTCCCTTGACGATGCGGCCGTCGTGTTCGGCGATCTTGGGGTCGATAAGCTCCCGGCGGTGGGCTTTCAGCGCCGCCAGCGTGCCGCTGTCGTCCACCCCCATGAGCCGAGAGTACCCGACCACATCGAGCAGGACGATTGCCGCAAGTCGCCGATGGTCCCGCGCCAAGCGCCCCTCCCCTGAGTGGTCCCCGTACCGCAAGGCACTGATGGAGAAATGTACCACCGGCCACGTTTGCGAATGTCCGGAGTGCGGCAACGGCGATGTTGGATGACCGCTATCGGCAACTTCGTGCTATGTGGGCTGGTGGCCGATAGCGGACACTGGACGGCGTCTGCTTCCGAGCCAAAGACGGTCGGTACTCTAAGTTGAACGCCATGAAGCGGACGTTGGCGTAGACATCATTGCGAAGTCGCGATGTGCGGTCCGCAATCGGTCAATCGAGTAGACGCAAATCTATTCCGTGCACGCTTGCCTGAACGCGTCGCCCGAGTCCATCATTCGGTCCCGGAGCCACTCGTGAAGGAGAAGCTGCTTGAGGAAGATCGCAAGCGCGTGTGCCGCAGCGCTGCTGCTCGGTGCGAGCGTGGCCGCGTTGGCCGCGTGTCCGCCGGCAACAACGACGAAGGCGTCGCTGCAAGCCATGAAAGCGGCCGAGTGGCGTGTCGCCGACGACGCGCGCCGCCAAGCGCTCGCGATCGCGCTCGTCGACTGCCTCGCATCGCCCGACCCGGTGCTGCGCGACGACCTTGCCTTGGAGGCGCTTTCGCACTGGATGCGCGCCGGTCTGTTGGGGCCGACGTCGCTGCAGACGCTGCGCCTCGCGTTGCTGCCGCAACTGCGACCCGAGGCGGTCGATACAGCGGGGTTCAGACAGCCCTTCTCGGCGCTCGCCCTGGCGGAAGTCTCTCGCGTCGACCGCATCGAGCCGTATCTTTCCAGTGAGGAGCGCGCCGGACTGGTTAGCGCGGCCACCGCCTATCTCGCATCGGTGCGCGACTATCGCGGCTTCGACGCCAAGGAAGGCTGGCGCCACGGCGTCGCGCACGCGAGCGACCTGCTGCTGCAGCTCACCATCAACCCGGCGGTCGACAAGTCGCAGCTCGCCGCAATCCTCGCCGCGATCGCTGTGCAGGCAATGCCGCGAGGGGATTACTTCTATGCTTACGGCGAAGGCGAGCGTCTGGCGAGACCGGTTTTCGAGACGGGCCGCCGCGGTGTCTTCAGCTCCGACGAATGGAGCGCATGGTTCGCCGCCCTGAGCGCGGCGCAACCTCGCGCCGACCCGCCGACGCAGGCGACGCTCGCCGCCCGGCACGACCTCGCGCAGTTCCTGCGCGCGCTCTACGTGTCGTTGCGCGAGATCGGTACACCCGACATGCAGGCGCGCATGCTGCCCGGCCTCACCGCCGCGCTGAAGGCGCTCGACTGATGCGGTGCCGCTGCCTCAAGTGAGGCAGCCTGCCATCTGCCGCATTACGCTGCCGGTGAATCAAACGACGCGCCCCGCCGTCTGCGGCATTGGCGTGGGGTAGGAACGGAGCTGCTCGAATCGTCAGCAGGACTTGCGTCGACGCGATGCCGCGATACCGGCCAAGCCTAGGCCAAGCAGTGCAGCTGTGCCCGGCTCCGGCACCGGCGTTACGTCCCTTTCGACGGCACTCCCGGCAACGGCATTACGCTGGTTGCCAGTGCAAGAACCATCGAGCTGTTGATACCGGTCGCACTCGTAAGACGCCCCGCCGAAGACGAGAGGGTCATACCCCGGCACTGATAGCGGACCGGTCAACGGTTCCGCGAAGGTGAGCTGCAAGTAACCAAGGTAGTCTGGATTGTCCCGGTTGAATATCGTGATGGTATCGAGCGGATTATTGATCGCCGGATTGAGTGGCGGCAGGTAGTGGAAGCCGCTGAAAGCGATCCCATCCGACGTCACGATATTCCAATCCGACAAATAGCCGTAGACGTTGAGCGTAAACGTCCCGGTCGCCGTCTGGCCATCGTCGAACGCTACATTATCGAGTGTATAAACCTGGTCCGCTTTGGCAATGGCGCTGCAAACGAGACCTAAAGCTGCGACAGCTAGGTAAGCAATGACCGCGGCGCTCCTTGCAGATACAGGACGTGTCATCTTTAGGTCTCCAGTAGGGGCCAAACGCGATGCCGAGCCGGCGACGACACCAAGGCAGCATCGTCAAACGCACGCGAAGATTACCCTTAGCAATCGGCATACCGGGCGGCGGCGAGTCAGCAACTACAAAGAGTTAAGCGGTATCGCAAGCGTCTTGATAAGGCCGTCTGTAAGGCGGACCGACATCGACCCATGCGTCACGAGCTATTCCGACCGTGAAGTCACCTAACTCAGTCTGCGACGACGACCTTCCGAGAATTTTAGCCTTCCATGGCCCTGAGCGGCATCACCTCGACGGTCGCCTGGGGGATGTCAAAATGAGGATGGCCCACGAACATCTTCGCAGCCTCATCGGCCGAGTTCGCTTGGACAATCTGGTACATCATGATGTCGTTGCGGGCATCCGTCACGCCAGACGAAGACACAACCTTGGGCTTGCCGGCGCCCCCACCCTTGTCGGCGACCTTGCTGGCGTTCGCGCTCATCCACTTTTTCCACGCGTCCATCATCTTGGTCTCGTCGGGCTTGCGCTCCTGCTCGGGCTTTTTGATCCATTCATCGATAACCGCATTGGGCGCCTTGTAAAGCACGAGAAACTTGTCCATCGCTATCTCCGTTGTCGGGCTCGATGAGAGCCGTGAATTCGCATTGCCGCCATGGCAGCAGGCGCCCCGTCGTGCCCCGGCATTGCGGCCAGCCTCGAGCCAAGGCAAGCCCAATGATAAGCGCGCTCCGGCTACGGAACCAGCGCGAATATAAGTCCACACCTTGCCGCTCGCCAGGGAGATCGGCCGGCATTGATCCGGTCATCGAATCAGTCGGTGCGAGGCAACGTCCACAAAGACATGTGGGACGGGCTCGATTGAATGCAGCGTTAAAGCGCGGTACGGAGCGCGCGTCGAGGCTCAAGCCCTTTCGTCCGATTCTGGCCGATAGCTGACGCTCGTTGAAGACCGCTTTTGACCCTGAGCCGCCGTCCGCGGCTCACGAAAGCAGTCACTCAGTTTCGGAGCACATCCACGCACTTTTGCGTTCCAGATGCGCAAAACCCGCCATCACGGCGGGTCGGTGCGCGTAACGATGCTGCGCTAGTTCACTTGCGGCGGCGCGAGATACGGAGACCGGCGAGGCCGACGCCCAGCAGCGCTAATGTTGCGGGTTCGGGGACGGTCGCGCTTGTTATGGGGCCCGACAGGAAGATCGCCTCGCAACCTTCGGAACCGTTCGGGCCCCTGCAGTATCGGGTACGGGCAACCATGTCTGCGTCGAGCGCCGGAGGCGAGTTCGGAAGCCCCGCTCCGCTGACGATGTCGCTTGTAGTTAAGAAGAATACGGAGAATTTCTGCAAATCGCCCTGTCCATTGGTGACGCGTCCTACGAATTGATACCCATCAGCAACGCCGATAATCCCGGTATCTGCATTGTTGAAGACGTTGATGGTACCGCTGTCGAAGATGATGGTTAGCGGCCCCGGAATGGAGCCGAGGAACGCGTCGGACCAATACATGCTGGGGTCGTTGTACCGGCAGATCGTCCCATCACCGCCACAGCCAGGGTTGGTCAGGGTCGCAGCATCATCGAAATGCAATACCAAGCTGAACGGGGCTGGGGGTTGGATAGGAAAGGTCGCCATCTCCGTGCCGCTGAGGAAGCCGAAATCACCCACAATCGACCAGGATACTGGCATCGAGTGCGCGGGAATTGGCCCGCCTAGCAGCATTAAGCTGAACACACTTGTAGCGAGCAAGCTGAAAAGCTTGTTTTTCATTCGGCCTCTCCCGTCGATTATCGGTGGTTGGCCGTTGAGAACGACCCGCGCAGTTCGCCACCGGTAAGCACGATCCGTGCTGTCGATTGCCGGCATAATCGAATCAGTGCCTTAGTGGGCTTCGTACGCGCTGCTCATTCGACCCTAGACGGATGACTGTAAAACTGGCCGACGGCAAAAAGTACCGACCGGTACTGCGGACGGCCCATCTGAAGACAGCGAAGACTTAGGCCTGGCGATCGCGCTCTAAATGCTGCTGCGTGCGGACGACGTAATTCAGTGGCAAATCGGGCGATCATCAGCATCGCGTGGCGCAAATGTCCGCTATCTGGCGCGAATCGTAAAGACCGGAGTTGGCCGGTAAGCGGAAGTTCAATCCACGAGTTGCGAGGAGCAGGGAAGCTAGCCCGACCCGCGCGCGTTTTCAGTGGTTGAAGGTCACGAATAACGTCACGTAACTCGGCTGATCCAGCGTTCGCATGCGACGCTCGAGGTCTGCGAGATCGCTGGCGGCGGCGAGATATCTCGCATCCCACTCTCGAGGTTTGCACCACTCGCGCAATCGCGCAATGAGTGTGCGTGGCGCCGATGTCGGCAGCGAGCTTGGAAATTCACTGTTGCTCATGATTCACCTCCGATGCTTCGTACCGACCGGGGTGCGACAGCAGTGGCAGCCATTGGGCCAAAGCGGACGGCCGCGATATCGAACCGGGAATTCACTGCTGCTAGGGGCGTCCGGTGGTCGGTTCAGCCTGCTCTAAAAGGCGCCCAGTCGCCAGACTCAGGTTTGCGTCCACCTGCCTGATCTGTGGGAGTCGTCCAGGCTGAGCGAGAGGCCCAGGGCGCGCGCTCACAGCCATCGACGAACGGTTCCCTTGTAACGCAGATACCGCTTGCCAAATTTGACCTCAAGATGGCGCTCTTCCTTACGGATTACCGACAAATCCATTACGGGATCACCGGAATCACCAGGATCAATACCCACCCGCTGTTGACGAGAATGCCAATGCCTAGATAAAGCATCGTCAACGACACGTATGTCGGATTGCGGGAGAACCGGTACGGTCCATCTGTTATCAGAAACGAAGCCGACTTCCACACGTCGAAGGAGGTGCCCGCTCGACGATAGCGCATGAGGACGGGTGGCATTATCAGAACGCTAGTAAGGATGAGGATGGACGCAATCACATACTTTGATGGACGTCCGAGAACCGGAATGGGCCATAGCAGATACTCAAGTGCGATTCCGAGGGCAAGCGCTCCCAAGTAAAACACCGGGGGCGGGATTCGAATTCTGGAACCTGCCGCTGCTTCCGCGTTCATGGTTCCCCTTTGCCTTCTGCACGGGCCTACGGGCCTCGAGCAGGCGACAGCTGAGCGCCGCCAGCCGTGAATCCGACGCTCACTCAAGGCGAGCCATTATCGCGCCCGCCAGGGCGACCACCAGGAGCAAACCGGAAGAGACGATCGCCTGCGTGACTTTACGTCGCGCAACCCCCGACCTTGCACCTGCTTCTCGATCGCCACGGTATAGGTAACGTGTTATCCACGCAACGCACACTATCAATATCGCCAAAAGATAGCGCCACGAGCGTTCAGGACTCAGATAGCACAGATACCCGCTGGCAAAGACAACGCACGCAATGATGATCACGGCAAGCGAGTTCAGCGCTTTTTCGAAATTCGCTTTCATCGCATGCTCCCACGTTTAATGAAAAGTCTCACTGGTACGACGACAGTACCTGACTGCTGAGGATCCGAACATGCGCTTTCAACGCGCAAATTGGCGTGAACCGCGACAGTGGCTACAAACTGATTTGACGCTACCGCGATCAGGACGCTGGGGACTGGAGGGATCGTCGCGTGATTGCACGTGAGTCCAAACCACGTTCTGTGCGCTGGCCTCAGCCTGGATTCATGCCTTTGGCCTTTATCACCGCGGTGGCGGCTGGAGTCGCCAAGTCGATGATGAACGCCTTGGCGGCTTCCGACTCTCTGGTATTCGCATTGACTGCTGCCGTGAAAACTATTTCCTGTTGCGCTTCGGCGGGGAACGGACCTACCAGATCCAAACCGGGGGCCGTCAGGACGTTGATGAGAAACACGCCAAGCTCCGCATCACCATCGGCAACACTCTTGACCAACAGTGCCGGTGCGGCTTGCGGCTTCATCTTGGCCTTCATCGCCTCACTGATGCCGAGACGCTCAAACACCCGCAGAACCTGGCTACCAGCAGCACTCTCCGGTATGGAGGCAATGGATTGCGCTTTAAGCAGCGTCTGCTTCAGCGCGTCGGGGGTGCTTATGTCGGGCCTGGGGGAACCCGAGCGGACTGCGACGCCAAGGCCTACGCGAGCAATGTCGGTTGTCGGCCCGGACGCGAACTGAGCCTGAGCGGCGGCGTCCTTGAACACCTCCCGAGGGACGACGGCCAGGTCAAATGGGCCGCCAGTCGTGACCAGCTTGATCAGTTCGGGGGTAGTACCGAAGCGGAAGACAAGCGTGTGACCGGTGGCACTCTCGAACTGCGCGGCGATCTCTTTCATTGGCGCCGTCATTGCGCCCCCTGCCAGAATCTGCAGTTCTGCAGCCTGCACGCCGACGATAGGCGATAGGACAAGCGCCGAGCACAGCATGGATGCGGACGCACGCAGGATCCTTGGCCGATTGACCTTGCCATGAAGCTCTACGAGCTTTTCTCCCAACATAGTCGTCTCCCTTCGGTTGCGCGGCGACGCAGTGCGACCAATGGCTGCCATCTAGTGTAAGGCACGACGGCTGGAGTTGGCCGATGGCTGACGCTCGTTGAAGACCGCTTT
>JBEPUJ010000057.1:0-8734 GCA_041691575.1 Terriglobales bacterium | reverse complement strand
TTCCAAAAATGTCATTCCAGTTGTCCTTGTAGGCTTTGGATACTGCCTTCTGACCCTCACCCATGCCTTGCTTTTTTGGCGCCGCGTCCGGCTTGCTCTCCGTCTTGGTGGAGGATTCCGGCTTGGCTTCAACAGTCTTGTTCTCGGCGATCGGTGTTTTGGGCGGAGTAGCTTTATTATCGACTGACATTGTTTTCCTTATCGGCATTGGCTGCTCTTAAGCCTCAGGGCCGTCTGCTAACGAAGCCGGCGAGAACCCGTCTGCCCATGTAAACAGATCGAAAATCGAGAACAACTCCTGCTCGATCCAGCCGAAACTGACCTCGGCTCGAAGATCTTGCCCGCCACGATCGCGGCGCAGCCGGCACTCTTTGCACCACCCGTTCTGGCGCACCCGACACGATTCGAACGTGTGACCTTTGCCTGAGAGAGGGCTACGCATTCTCC
Source organism: Terriglobales bacterium (assembly GCA_041691575.1). Lineage (GTDB taxonomy): Bacteria > Acidobacteriota > Terriglobia > Terriglobales > Acidobacteriaceae > Edaphobacter. The sequence goes on along the minus strand of JBEPUJ010000057.1, from coordinate 8,287 downwards.
AAATGAGCGATTTGTTCAATAATTGCAATGGCGAGCGTTGCCGCCGCCGCGTCAATCGGCTAAACGGAGCCAACGCACCCGTAGCTCAGCTGGATAGAGCGTTGCCCTCCGAAGGCAAAGGTCACACGTTCGAATCGTGTCGGGTGCGCCATATTTGCAGGCACTTACCTCGTTCGGGCAGCCTTGGGCAATGCGCTGGCTACCACATGGCTACCACTTCAAATATGCTGAGCCGATATTTGGAGAGGACGCCTAGACAAAAGTCCGATCGAAGCTCGCCCTGCGAATGGCTCGATGGAAGGCCCGGGGTATATCGGACAGGCCCCCACTATCCCCAACCCCTTCTTTCTCGGGACCCACTCGCACATACCGGCCCTAAAAAAATTCTGGCCCTAAAAAACTTCCGCCCCCGCGAAAGCGTGGTCAATGTTCAAATCGTGTCGGGTACGCTTAGGACAAACGCCATCATTTACAGCTCGAACAAATTCAGCTTCAATCGCTTCAGGATGGGGGCGGCGATCATGACAGCGAGCTTGGTGCGAGTTGCTATGGGCGTCGTTCCTATACTCTTTGCTTGTGGGTGCGCGTCCGTTCATCAGGATGACCTAGATACGTGGCGGGGACGCCCTGTATCGGACCTAGAAAAGCATCCAATTTTCGCAACGTTCGCGGTGGTCCGAACGGTTGCCTCTGATGGCACAGAAATTCGAGATTATGTTAATGCGAAAAATGTAGCGGAATGTTCAAGCGAGGGAAGTATTTTCAAGGGCGCCGTAAACATGGCAAGCTACAATTCGTTCATGAGTTGCACTCAGAACATTCAAGCTTGCCACGCAGTTTTCACCATCAAAAACGGCACAGTTGAAAGCCTATCAGCCATCGGCACAGGCGGAGCAAGATGCTACTCGAATGAGAGCATGCGGCCCGGATTCTCAGGCTCTGTGAACGTACGATGAGGGTGACAATGCCGGATGAACTGAGCTGGTATCTGCACCACGAGGGCGAGACCTGGTCCGATGACACTCCAACGATTGGAGGCGCGGCTTTCACGCTCAATGGAATGGACTCTGATTAGCGTACCCAGTCAAAAAGTTGCAGGAGCGTGTAACTATGAAACGCATCATCGCCGCCGTGGCTCTCTCGCTGATGGCAACGGTTGCGCATGCTGCCACTACCTTCGGAAACTGGCAGGTAAACTACGTCAAGGGCAATTCAGCCTACGTTCCCATGTGCGTGCTAAATTCGAAGCCAGTCGGTGGCAGGAGCGTGTATTTTAAAAGGACTTCTGACGGAGCCGTCTTTATAGATATCGTGTACCTAGACGGCCAAAACCTATCGAAGAGCGCAGAAGTGGTTTTAAAGATCGGATTGAAGATCGGATCAGGCTCCGGAACAGTGTTCGAAGGCCGAGCTACTACACACGATTTGTCCGGTGGTGCGAGGGCCCTGCGAGCTACGGCACCGAACTTCTGGTCAACGGTGGAAAGCCTGATGCAAGATTTCCCGCCGGCGGTTTTCACCGTAGGCAGCGAGCCACCTTGGGAGGTCGATATGAATGGCTCAGCCGCCGCTGCCGCTCGTTGGTTTGACTGCAGCAAGGCAATCACGAAGAAAACGCAAGCAGGGTCCGGCCTTTTGCCGCCTGCTGATTACTTGAAAAAGAAGGGCGACGAAATGCACGAATTCATAAAGAAACAAGAAGAATACTAAAATCGAACCTGAAATGATCTACTGTACCGACGACTGCAAATCCGGTGGGTTGGCAGCAAATCACAAACGTTGGCACGAAAGAGCCGAAACGTACGCACGGCGACATTCGCAAGTTCTTCTCTTTCGCGGCCTTCCGCGAAAGAGCGCCCCATTGGAACATCCGACCATCCGCAACTCTCATCGAGGAACAGTGGTTGCCGAAGCTGGCCGCCGCGCGGCCCGGAAGTTGTAAATCGCGATCGTCTACTTCGCACTAGCGTCGCATGCGCAGATGTGCTCGAAATGCTGCAGCAGATTAGGGACCTAGACCTTGCTGCGACACCGAGCACTTTAGTGAAAAGTAGCCGCGTGAATTCAGCCGAACGCACCACGACGCTATGAACGTTACTTCGCGGGCGGCTGCGCGCTTTCAGGCCAAACCGCTTCTGCGTTCATCACGCCTATCGGAAACCATCTGTATGAATAGGACCCTTTTACCGGTGCAGCTTTAATCAGCATCCAGCTCTCGCCTGTGCATTTATTAATTCGAATAGCCCCCATCACTGCCATGATACCAAATACTGGGATGTCGCCCGATGCCGCGGGGGGAGCGACTATGGTGAAACAATCCCTGGTTCCTTGATCCTCCGCACTAGACGCTTCGCAACTGATCGCTAGAAATGCTGCCGCAATGATGCCAAGTTTGCTCACATCTCACCTGTTTCAAGAAAGTAGAGTCTGAGTTCGAGTTACCTTTCGGCGTAACCCCCGATAACGGGAGTTTCGCATCTCTAGAATGCCCTCACAACCCAAGCGGCGCGACCGCGACTTGTAACGTGACGCGACGAGGTAACCCCACCAGGAGCCGTGGCGGCCTTTGGGGTTAGCTGGAGCGGTGGTAGATCAAGAACATCAAAGACTGCTTCGGTTGGTCGGAGCGTAGTTGCCTCGGAAGGTAACGTTGATGCAGGCTTGGCTACGGCCTCGCTAGCCAACTTACCCAACCTCGCATATCCCCGCACCCGAGCCGCCCGACCGCGGCTGGTGACGTGCCGAGACCGCACCGGTGTCCATCCCAACTTCAGCATGATCTTCTTAATGCGTTTGCCCGTCTCTGGCGTACGTTGGAACCGTGGAAGATCAAGAACATCAAAAATCGCATCGGTTGCAATTCGATGTACTTTATCAGTCCCGATTTTACCTTTGACGCTTCGAAGCGTATCCGACCAAGGGTCCGATGGTGTGATGGTCGCGCAAGCTGCTCGCAAACGGGCCACAAATGACATTTCAGGTTGTAAACCACCAAATGGGCCCGCCATTGTCATATCTCCCAATCCAAAGGCCAAGTGCTAGTAGGTGCATGATAGTTCGAATCAAAGACGTTTCCGCAAGCGGACGGAAGCGCGGCACTTACTCACCAATACTCATGCCAATACACCCTCGACTTCGTAACAGGCGCGCACGCCGCCTCAGCTAGGACCGCTGCCACCCAAACATTCGGGCAGAGGATTGGTAAATCACCAAGAATATAGGCGAGAATTCTAGGATCACGATCTACGCCGCCCGGATGGACACGTTCAATAATCCAGCCATCATCATAGGCCCTAAGATATAAATCCACCTGACCCATCTGGCGAACAAACAAAGCATACGGCGCTTTTATCCGCTGCCAGCTCACTGGAAGATGCAAGCGATACTTCATAACCTTCAGGAACGCTAAAGCATCTTTGCAGTAGTCGAGATTTATGATCACGAAGCCAGCAGCCCAAGAGGCATACGACGGATCGATGGTCGACTGCTTTCGGTCGATAACAGCCCGAAGGCTTATGAGGTCAGTGATTTCTTTCAAAACGACTCTTCCCGAATTTCGGCTTGGTTTGCTCCCGAGCCAAATCTGATCGCCAGCCACAATACCCCCCATACCCCCCTGACGTGGTGGCGGGTGGACCCGCCGCACGCCAACGTCAAGCCACAATGGCGCCATGGCTGAGTCATGGCGTTACTTGGCTTGCAAAAATCTGGGGCGCAGCTTGCGGGGCCGTCAGCACAAGACCATTCCTGACATAGGGGCCGTGGCCGGGCCGAGATACCTGCACCAGCTGTGAAACAACTTTTCCCGTCCGCATCAGATAATCAAGGACTGCCTTTGCTTCGGCGTTTGAAGCTTGGCCTCCCCTGTGCGGCGCGATAGCAGCTGCGATAGCCCCTACAGCGCTTGTGCCGGCCGCGCGCCCGAACGGCGATAGCGGAGGCGTAGCGCTTGCGATGACTTGAAGCGCCGCCGCAATAACGGGCGCAGGAAATACAGCACTTGAAGGATTGGGCAAGAATTTCTCTACCACCGCGACTTTGTCGCCATGCGGATAAATTGGTGGCTCTGCGTTCGGTACATCGATTGAGACGAGTCGAAACCACCGATCATTGGCGTCAGGCGGTGAAAGATTTTGCTTGGTACCAAGGATGCGAAAAATGGAGCGCGCATCCCAAGGGGCAACACCAAGCTTACCAGCATCACCTTCCGCCAGCGGCTCTATGGATAGGACGATTCGAGCAAGATTGACCAAGCTGGCAGCCCCCATCGCAGCTTCGGCCGATGTTGCCTCGCGATTCTTGGCCGCGTGATGAGCGATAATTAGGGCCAGATTTCTTTGCGCGGCGATACTTACAAAATTGCTTAGCATTAATGCCGCTGCCGAATTATCGTTAAGCGATACTCCTCCAACCAGCGCAACAAGCGGATCAATCAAGACGACATCCGGCTCAATCCGATCGAGTTCGCCGATCAGAGTATTCCAGCCTTCCGCGTTTAGATTAGGTTGCCCACGGTTAGCGTTCATGAGCGTGAGGCGGATACGATCTGCCCCAGCGACATTCAGACCTGCCAAATCTGCATCCTTGAGACTGTGATGACTCATGGCCGCCCTTAGCCGCAGCGTAAGCTCACCCGTTGAGTCTTCTGCATTTATATACAGAACCCGTAACGGTCCTCCGAAGACGTGACCGCCAAGCAGTGAGCGACCGGAAGCGCATGCGAGAGCCAGAGCCAGCAACCAAGTGGACTTTCCGCGGCCTCCCGGTGCGACCAGAAGCGAAACCGCGCCGCGGGCTAGATCAGTACCGTGAAGCCATTTACGCTTTGGTGGGAGCGAAGGAAGGTTTGCGACCGCAACTGCTCCGCCATTGTGTAACGCCGGCAGATTTCTGATTTGCGAAGTTGTCGTTGACCGCCAAATGTCGAGATCAACGCCGGCTTGCAGGCCTTGGTAGAGAAGCGTGCCCACTGTGACCAAACCGGGCCGAAATGAACTCCAAGCTTGAATGAAGTCCCCTTCGGAAGTCCATCCGCTACCCCGCTTCGACCAAGCGAGAGCAAGTTCCTCGGCGTCAGGACAGCCCCGCGCTGAGGCGTCTGCAACCGCGAACAAGGTGCGCAGCCACCGCTCTCTCGGATCATTCTGTCGGTTATCGACGGCGTCGAGACAGGCCTCGACGAGGCTTTTCATTTTCTGCGGTGGAACCTGATCGAACCATCGAAAGCCTTCCAGTCCGCCGGCCAGTTCACTTGCACCTGTGCTTAGCACGACCGGCCGAGGAGAGAAGTTACCCCGCGAGGTAACCGAGCCGCTGATGCCGAGTATCAACTCGCAGGCGCTTAGAAACGACTGAATGGCCGCCTCTGATACCACCGGAAGCTTATCGGCGGAAACCGTGGCCGGCGAACGATCTTTCATCCATTCAAGCCTGACGCCGGAAGGATGGATGCCGTCAACCACGAGCTGCTGCCCTTTTCCCAGTATTTCGACCTTACCCTTGTCCCCAGCCACTACTAATTTTCCAGGCTCGCCATCCGCTCCGTAAACAAGCGCAAGGCGCGACGAGCCCGGCCGGCGCCGGACGAGTGGGTTTGAGGGCAGGTACGCAATAGCTGCAGCAATGATCTGATCGACCACCGCCGGATCGTCGCAGTCTACGTCGATGACCCGGCGCCCGCGACAACTCATTCCAGTGTTCGCTGTCTTCTGAGTTACATTTAGGAGGGCTTCGGGCCGTTCTCCGTTTTGCCAATTTTCCGCTACGGGTCTTTTACCGTGCGCGTGCACCCGCAAAAGAGCGTAACCATTTGCGAGTGCGGCCTGCCGCCTTTGTCGGACTTCGGCAAGGTCTAGTAGCGCACTCATTGCGAGCCGTCCCTAGGCTTAGCTTTGATCTCGGAAGTGTTATGCCGAAGCGGCGCTGTGTTTGCCTCCGCCCACTGGAGCAGATCGCCCCAACGATAAATCGCGCGCTTGCCGAAGATTCGATAAGCAGGGCCGTTACCGCGAGTGGCTTTGGTTGCCAGTGTAGCCGGTGACGTGACATAGCCGGCGGCCGTCAGAGCGCGCGCGCCCGCATCACGGCCAAGCAATGTGTCCAAGTTTTCAGGGATTGAAAATGTCTGCATTTGCTACCTCTTGATCTGGTAGCATTGCAAAATCAGAATGCCTTAAGCCCGTCAAAATAAAACATCGCACGCAAATGATTCACGCTTGCGTTCTATTACGGGGTGTTCGTCGCTCGCTGACCCCGACCGCGCTTTTTGGCGGGTGACCGGTTGAAGGAGGCTTTCGCAACAGCGTGTGTACAATTGTTCTTATTCACGCAATCATCAATGCGAGCTTTTCTCTTTTTCAGAGGAAAATTGGCGAAATCGGCATTCATCCAAGCGTCAATCTGCTGATTTGTAACTGGCCAAAGCGCCGTAATTTCCTTGGCATCAAAGGTGATGTTCGTCCAATGCGGGCGAAACTTCGGTGCCGCCGGAGGCAAAAAGACCACTTCTCCAGTGTGATCGACCGCGAGGTTTTTATATTTTTCAAAGAGTATCCAAGGGAGAATTTCAGTTGAAAGAGATGGCTGTCCAGACTTTTCGGGGTATCCCTCGGCTGTGACAATACGCGTGGCGATGGCGTCTCGAAGCTGCCGCGTAGCAGTGTCAAGGGATCGAAAGGCCCACGTGCCGCCTCCATTTCCGCTCAAGGCGTGTTGCAATATTGTTGTGCTTCCAAACATGCCGTAACTTAGTGCCTCGCGCGCCATCAGCCTTGTCATCGTAAGCTTCCCTTTGTTACCCGCCTGCCGTCAGGCGAACGACATTGCTGACCGTTTGCTGCTTGCTATCAGCCATCAAGCCGGCGATATACGCTGCTACCGCATCCGACGCTGCCAGCAACACTGTGTCGGCTTGGTGCGTATAGCGTGAGGTGATGGAACCGCCGCGGTGTCCAATCAGGGCAGCTATCGTCAATTCGGAGTAGCCGAGATCGGCTGCTACCGAGGCGAACGAATGGCGCAAAACATGCGGCGTGACATCCTTGGGTAATTCGCCAAAACACGCAATCTTTCGAAACAACGAGGGAAACCCCGACATCACAACGGCTTCATGGGAAGATGGGAAAACAAGGCCATCGACAGAGCCAGGGAGTTCTTCAAGAACCTTAATCGCAGCACGCGAAATTACCCTAACGCTCGGTCCCGTTTTGGTGTCAGGAAGACACGCGATCCGTTGCTTCAAGTCGAGGTAGGACCACCGCAACTTTAGTGCTTCACCCGAACGCCATCCGGTTAACGCCAAGAAGCGTGCAGCGGCTTTGGCATAAGGCCAAATTTCTTTAACTGCGCCAAGGCTCTCGCCAAACTTAAAATACTCACTATCGGTCAGGCGTCGATTACGTCTGCCGTCAGCGAACCGGACAATCCCTACGACAGGGTTTTGATCACAAGCGCCCGTGCGCACTGCGTAACTGAATATGGCGCCAAGTAGCCCAATGGTGCGGGTGGCGGCCCCGCGACCGCCTTTCACGTTCGAAACGGCACGCGGTTTTCCGAGGTGAGATCGGCGCTTCGTCTTTCCCCCCGCGACGTCATGCATAAATTTCTCGATATCGGCGCGCCCAATCTCGGCTAGCTTACGGTTGCCGAGCAGTGGTTTGATGTGGGCGGCGATGCGGCTTCGATCTGTGTCGAGCGTGCTTTCCTTTTTGTTCTGACCACGCCGGGTCAAAAGGCGCCCCTCCGACGCGGCCTCCAAGTATCCGTCGCAAAGTTCCGCGACCGTGGCAGACCGCCGGTAAGCAAGCTTATCTCCGGAAGGGTCGCCGCCCGTAGCTACCTCGGCCAGAATCCGACGCGCCTCGTCTCGGGCCGTTTCGGGCGTCCAAGGCGCTCCATGTCGTCCGATCGTATGCCAGCGCTGCCGCCCTTCTTTGGTCCGATACTTGAGCCCGTAGACGACCGCCGGGCTATTCCTCCGACGCGCACAGAAGCCCGGTATCCGATCATCCCAAAGGGTATGATGGGCTCCTAGAGCCCTTATTTCCCTCATCCCAATTCTAGCTTTACCACTGCTTGCCATACCTTAGCTGTGGGGACATTGGCTACCGGATGGCTACCCAGCCGAGGCAAGGGATTCGGAACCTCCGCAAGTCGGATCAAAAGCTTTCAGAGTGGAAACAGTTGACGACGCTACGATATTCACCGATATCAAATACGAGCAAACCTGCCCATTTGCCCTCCGAAGGCAAAGGTCACACGTTCGAATCGTGTCGGGTGCGCCATGACG
>JBEPUJ010000056.1:0-9257 GCA_041691575.1 Terriglobales bacterium | reverse complement strand
TTATAGTGTGCGGACGGCCGAAGACGGGTTTGCTGCGCTCGCTGCGATCAGGCATGAGATCCCCGACATCCTGCTCTCCGATCTCAACATGCCGGGTATGTCCGGGTTCGAGCTGCTCTCCGTGGTCCGGCGCCGATTCCCCGCGATCCAGGTGATCGCAATGAGCGGCGCATTTTCAGGGAATACTGTGCCGGCTGGAGTGGTCGCCGACGCTTTCTACGAAAAAGGGCGCAATCCCGGCTCTTTGCTGGAGATCGTCAGAGCCATGTCGCAGATAGAACAATCCACCTTTCAGCGCACCCACACGGTGGCGCCTATATGGATTCCCAAAAATGGCCATGACCCTTCCGGAGTGGAGTACGTAATCATCACCTGTCCTGAGTGCCTGAGGACGTTCCGGCAGATCCTTACCGAGGCGCTGTACCCCGTTTACGAAACTGGCTGCACCCACTGTTCCGGTTTGATTCGCTATGCGATTGTTCCACCAGCGCCTACGCAGGCTCTTCAAGGCATGCGAGGCGGGGGATCCGTTCATGTGTTGCAGTGATCAATTGTGATCTGTATTAAACGCCAACAACTTGAATACTTACTATTCCGAAGGCTCGCCGCTCGTGAAGGCGATGACAACGAGCGAATGCGACTATGCGTCGAGGTCTTTCCTGCGTCCGGGACCGATAGCACCGCCCATCTTGCATTTATGCGATGGCGCGCAACTAAGGCGACGTTATGAAGCTGCACGAAACAACTATCCGTGTGCGTGCCTCGATAAAAGCGCACGCGGTGTTGCTTTCGGGCCTGTTGATCTTGCTACCCCCGTTCTTCACAGAACCACCGCAATTTGCAGATGCTCAACAGCCAGTTACGACTATCCAGTTTGCGAGTGGTCCGCTCAACACTGCGCAAGTCGTAACGAATTTGGTTGCGATGAATCTCAAGAGGGCTCGAGCGCTCCATGCTTACCGGGTCACAGAAACCCTTCAGGAGGACAACCACGGCTTTCCAGGCGCCCGCAGAGCGGAGATGGTCGTGGACGTAAGGTACCAGTCACCTGGAACGAAACAATTTAAGGTTCAGTCGTCGACGGGGTCCAAACTGGTTATCGGCGAGGTATTCAAGAAGGTCTTAGCGGCCGAAGAGGAAGTGCTCGGGGCGAAAGTACAAAAGCGCGCCGATCTGAACCGGGATAATTATGATTTTGCCGCAGCCGGATACGAGAGCATGCCTTCCGGTCCAGCCTACCTACTTCAGGTGAGGCCCAGAAGGAAGGACAAGTTTCTCTATCGTGGCCGCATTTGGGTGGATGCAAAAGACTTCGCCGTGGTCCGATTAGAAGCAACGCCTGCAAAGAATCCTTCCTTTTGGACCAGGAAGAGTGAAATCGAGCAGACGTACATGAAAGTGGGCGATTTCTGGCTTCCCGCACGCAGCCACAGCGTGACCGCAATCCGGTTTGGGGGGCACGCCGAACTGACGATTCAATACCAGGACTACCGGATCACAAGTGCGGAAACGGTTGGCGATCTGCCTGTGTTGGGACCGCCGGGGGCGGCAGACACGACTAAAGCACAGCGCGCAAACGCTAAGACTATAGTGCCGGCTGCGGCGGTTCAGTAGGCTAGGAAATTGGCTCGGGTCTACCCAGAAAGAATGCCGCATCGGGGTTCAGGATGCGGAGAGAGGACGCAATGTTCACTGAAACATCTGTCCTCAGGATACTCAGTTTCCGCATTTGGATGTCATCGCCATCGCCATCGCCTCAGCCGCGTATTCACTATTTACCACCACACTGATCAGGTCTGCGACGAACGTGGCGACAGTTTGACTATTCGTGAGACAGCATGCGCTCCATACCAGCGCCACTCCCCGGCAACGTGGCGTGAGGCGGACAGACTGGCTTGTCGGCTGAATATCTGCCAGAAGACCAGAAGGCTGGAAGAGAGCGCGTCGGTCTGCGAGTTGTAGACAAAAGGCAGGCACGCATCAGGCGTTGTCCGAAGATGGTATGCCTTCGCTATGCGGCCCTTTCTCCGTTGGAATAAGGGCTACTTCCTCAATCATTCTGGACGCAGTGGCTGCCGATATCCAACCATCGTGCAACGCTTGTTCGATTGCGCCCTTTTCCGCACCGCTCAGTCGGGCTCGCGCTACTTGAAGCTCTTCAGCAAGACGGCCCTGGTCATGCCCGAGAATGGAATCGACCGCCGTGTTCGTATCTTCCAGTCGGGAGTCAAGTTCGCGGCGCAGCTGGAGGTGAACCGGTCGTGAGATCAACTGCCTGTTTGCCATGCTCTCCAGTTCAGAAATGGCAGATGCAATTGCGACCTGACGCACGCGCGCACGGGAATAGGCGTCTTCAGTATTGGCTCCGATCCCAAGCATGCGGATCAGCGGCTTCATTGTGATGCCCTGAACCACAATTGTGAATGCGACTACTCCGAAAGTGAGGGTCAACAGCTGGTCGCGATCCGGGAAATCCTTGCTTATACTCAGGACCAACGCTAGGGAAAGAGCTCCGCGCATGCCTCCCCAGACCATGACGTGCTGCCATTTCAGGGGGATTTTAGTCGAGAAGATATTGCTGAGAGGGACAAGCCCGTATACCGTGAGCACTCGCCCGATCAGAACCGCTGCGATTGTCAGAAGAGATGCGCGCCACATGTGAAGCAAATTGCCCATGCGGACCTGAAGCCCAATGAGCAAAAACAGAATCGAGTTGATCAGAAACGAAGCGTATTCCCAGAACGACCAAAGCGCGATCCGCGTGCGCCAGTTCATCCCGGTGCGCATCCCAAAATTGCCGATCATCAGACCAGCCGCCACCGTGGCGATAACCCCCGACAAGTGCAGAGACTGTGCAAGAAGGTAGGAACCATACGCCAGGATGGTTGTGAGCGTGATCTCAATCCTCTGATCGTCGATTCTCTGGGTCAATCTGCTGAAGACATAGCCTAAGATCACTCCTACTGCGGCGCCACCCACAACATCGACGAAAAAGTCCCGAACGCCGGCGAATATGCTGAACTGTGAATGGGCGATGGCTGCTACCAGGATTCCGTACAGGACCACGGCGGTTCCATCGTTAAACAGACTCTCCCCTTCCACGATCATGGTGAGTCGTTTGTCCAGGGTCATATCCCTGAAGATCGCGAGGACTGAAACAGGATCCGTCGCAGCCACGATCGAGCCGAAAACCAATGCGACCAGAATCGGGATTCCCAGTACCCAATGCAAAGCAAATCCGGAGATCAGTGTTGCTGCCAATATTCCCACGGTTGCCAGCAGAGAAATAGGAACAAGACTTTCTCTCAATCTGCGTAACTGAATCTTCAGACTGCCCTCAAATAACAGGGCAGGAAGAAAAATGACCAGACTGACGTCTGGTGTTAGCCAGTCAGGGGAATGGGCGAAGAGACTCTGCAGTATCGGCAGATGAAATGATCCGAGTACTATTCCTCCGATAACCAGGGCTACTGTGTAGGGAATACGCACGCGCGCGGCAATCACGGCGATGATCGACGCCGTGATCAGCAGCCAAAGTAAGAATTGAATGGCCGAGCCGGGCGTCACTCTTCAACGCCCTGATACCGATTTTTTATGTTCAATCGAAGTGAGCTCAAGGTACACAACATATCCGAAGATTACTGACTGTTTTGGTTTGAGTCGAGCATCTTCGCCGGCGAACGCTGGCCGCGCCGCTTCGCCCCGGGGATATTGCGCTTTGCGGCTGCATCTTCCAGGATGGCGTTAATTTCTCCGCCAACCAGGATCGCGATACCGCTGAGATAGAACCAGAACATCAAGATAATCAGCGTGCCGAGCGAACCGTAGAGCAGCCCAAACTGGCTGAAGTGACGAACGTACACTTTGAATAGGATGGAAGCGGCCAGCCAGATTGTAGCCCCAACAATACTTCCGGGAAGCAGCCATTTCCATTTCTGCTCCTGAATATTTGGAGCATAACGATAGATACAGAGAAGCGCCAAAATAAGCAGCACCGCGGCGGCTGGCCATTGTGCAATCTTCCAGACATAGAAGCTTGCCGCACCCGGCATAATCTTGTGCAGAATGACGGGCCCGTACATCACAACGATCAGGGCGCCGGTAAGCAGCACCCCCGTGGCGATCGCCAGGGCTACGGCCATCAGACGGGACTTCCACCAGGGTCGGCTTTCCTTCAGGTCATATATGTCGTTAAGAGTGTCAATCAGTCCCGAAGTCGCCGATGAGGAGGACCACAGCGCGAACAGCAGTGAAAACCAGACCCTTCCACTTCCGGTTGTCTGCGCAAGTACCTGCCGCACGAGACTGGAGGCGGTGGCAGGCAGAACGTCTCCCACATACTTCATCAGCATGCCTTGCGAACCCTGAGCCGAGCCAAGCATCGAAACGAAACTGGTTACGCACAATATCATGGGGAAAAAGCCCAGAAGGAACCAGTATGCGAGCTCAGCTGCGCGGTTGACGACATTGGCTCTGATCGCGTCCCGCCAGGTTGCGCGAATCAGTTCCCGCCATTTTAAGCTTGCGATCCCAGGAATAGCCGCCATGTGTGCTCCTTCCATCCCACAATTCACCGCCTCAGATTGCCGCTGTACGAGTCAAACCTAACTCCTTTCTCGTTTTCCCGATGGCATGTGCGCTTCAACCTGTTTGAGATTTTTTCTGCCGTCTACCTAAAAGGGCAGCGTTCAAGCATGTCGTTGCTGCTTCGGCTTCCAGGCTTCTTCGATCTCCTCTAACGTTTTGCCCTTCGTCTCCGGCACCATCTTGTAGATGAAGAACCAGGCTCCCACGGTAATGGCCCCATAGATCCAGAAGGTGGATGCATGGCCCGCGAAGCCCACCAGTGTCAGAAAGCTTATCGCGACGACCAGGTTCAGGGTCCAGTTGGCAACCGTTGCCACACTCATGGCAGCCCCGCGCACCGCGAGGGGATAGATCTCGGAGATGATGAGCCAAAAGACAGGACCCAGACCAAAGGCGAAACACGAAACATAAAGCACCAGGCTGCCCGCGGCGATGTATTCGTTGCCAGGTAACTGTTTAAATTGGAACGCCGCACCCAACACAGCCAGGGCAACAATCTGACCGGCGACTCCGACCAGCAACAATGGGCGCCGTCCAACGCGGTCAAGTAGAAAGATGGCCAGCACGTGGCAGAGGATCATCACGACACCGAGCCCGACAGCTCCCAAAATCGAAGCACTCGCACCCTTGAAGCCAGCGAAACCGAAGATAGTCGGAGCGTAATAGATGACCGTGTTGATGCCGGATAACTGCTGAAACGTGGCCAGGCCGATGCCAATGAGCAGAGGCATTCTGAGAGCAGGCTGGAAGAGCTCAGTCTTCCAATCACCAGAAGTCTTGCCGAAACTCTGTTGAATCCGGGTTATCTCAGGATCGCATTCGTCTGCGGTCCGCAACCGCAGCATGGCTTTGCGAGCTTGATCCACCCTGTTCTTGCTGATCAGCCAGCGTGGACTGTCGGGAAGAAACCACATCCCCACGGTCAAGCCGAACGCCGGCACAGCGCCAAGGCCAAACATCCAACGCCAACCCCCATGGTGCGCCAGCCCATAGTCCGTCAGATACGCCACGACGATACCGGTCGTGATAGCAAGCATGTTTACCGCTACAAGAGCACCACGTACTCGAGCGGGGACTAACTCCGCGATATACATCGGTGCAATAAACGAGGCGAGTCCGATCGCAATACCGCTGACGATTCGCGCAGCGATCAGCAAAGGCACCGTCGGCGAAAACGCAGCGCCCAGGAACTGAGTACGAAGATGATTCCGGCCGTGATAATGAGACTGCGCCGTCCCAGCCGGTCGGTCAGTGCACCCCCCAGGGAAGCCCCGCCGATGGCGCCCACCAGAACCGCGCTAACAACAATCTCTTCCATGGTCGGCGACAGATGAAATTGCAACTTGAGGAACAGGATCGCGCCTGAAATTACGCCGGTGTCATAGCCGAACAGCAAACCGCCCAACGCAGCAATACCAACGGCATAATATACGAAGCCTTTTACAGGCGCATTCTTGGTGTCTGACATGTATTTAGTCCCCGGCCGAGGCATCTGAGATTTATGTTGAACCTTCTGAACCTGCGTTAGGGGGTTAGATTACTTCCCTTGTTGAGCTAGCTTCGGCATCACCGCCGCTGGCGTGAATGCCCGTGGACGATTCTCACTGTTTGTTGGAAGCCGTTACGGTCACCAGATAGTCCTTGCCTTCCCAGTGGCCACTTTCCGTCCACAAGAAGGTGAATCGAATCGTATCTCCCGCCTTTATCGCCGCATTCGGAAGATCGACGTAATCGATCTGAAGCGAGTTGTGGTTTGATTGGGTATCGCTTGCAGTGTTCCATTCGTCAACGGACCAGTGCAACTGAAAGTGTGCGTCGCCCTGGACGCGGAGAACTTCCCCAACACGCATATAACGAACGTGCCTGTTCGGCTTCCAGATCTCCAGTGACTTTCGCTTACCTCGTTTTCCCAAATAGCGTTCCGCCACTTCAGGGATCGTGTCGTACACCTTCCCGTCGGCAGTCGAGCGGAGTAACTTGATGTATTCGGCATGAGCCCACATCAAAGGCATTGCCGATCCAGTCGGCTTCCCAAGCCACATATAAACATCCGGTCGGTCGGCCTCGTCCCAGGACTGTTCCGGAAGCAGGCCTGTCTTCGACGCAAGACCTTCCATCGTTCGGATGTAGCTTTCCGTGGAGCGTCCGGCGGCAAGCTCGTAGTGACCGCGCTCTCCAGTCAGCAACGGCCATACCCGACCGACACCATAAGAGGTGAACGGACCGCCATTCTTGCTTTGACCATAACCGTCGTGGTTGTATCGGTGCCACGTAGGCCCCGCTGGCGTATCTACTTTGAGTACATGGTCAATGACTTTAATTGTGGCAACGATGACAGGATCGTCTGCTTTGCGGATCCCGTATCGGACAAGTTCGAGAAAGCCTCCATCAACAACATCCTTCGCTGGATAGCCACTGCGCTCGTCTGGCGCATGATTCTTGATGTGAAGGGTGCGCGCTTCCTTATCTTCCGCCGGATGCTCCTGCCCAACCTGTTCGGGCAAGATACGCATGTAGTAAGTGGAGATACCATCCAGCAGCGAACCAGCTTCAGTAGTCGTCCATTCCTCGATGTGAGACTCAAGATAATCGGCGTACTCCTCCACAAAGGTTGCCGTCTCCGTGTCCCCTATCTCCCGAAAGACAACCGAAGCGCAGATGAGGGCAGCGATGTTCGAGGCGAGCGTTGACGGGGAATATCCAGACGCTTCCTCCCATCGCTCCTGCTGCGTGACAGGGCCGTTGCGGATAAGGTAACCCGCACCTGTACGAATGAGGTTGGTTGGATCGAAATCGGCCAATGCTTTTTCGCAGCGGAGGCGCCATGCCAGCAGCATCGGAAAGGCGACCTCGTCAAGCTGGATACCGCTCCAGTATGCGTCGCCGTTTACCCAGAAGTTTTGGGGGAAGCCTCCATCCGCCTGTTGTGACACGGCAAGATAGATGAGAGCACGCAAGGGAGTGGCCTTGTCACCAGCAGCAAGGAGTGCTGTAGCGCTGTTAACCATGTCGCGCGTCCAGACCAGGTGGTATCCACCCTGATCATTGTCACCCTTTGCCTCTCCCCAGGGGATTGCGAGCGAAGCGATGAGCGCGCCTGCGAAAGACTTGTCCTCGTGCGCGAGTAGAAGATCGTAGCTACTGTTGTAAAGATTTCCTTTATCGAAAGAGGACTTCGTCAGCGGATTGAGATGCAATGCTGCTTCATCCCATTCCCTGATGTATCGCTGCAAGTGCTCCTCGAAAGGTGTCCCAAGAGACTGCAAAAGATTTGCGATGGCCCTATGTTCACTGTTGCCGAAGGCAAGACCGAGGGTGAACTTCCTGGTCTGGCTGAGATCAAGTTCTCCCGTGAGCGCGATGTTCCCATCCGGTGCTGAAGTAAACTCCCAATCCATTTTGAAGTTGTCATGCAAGTCGGTCCATCCATCGCTTCTCCCGACATACCCGCAGGAAAGATGAGGAAACGGGACGGTCGCTCCAAGCGCCATCCACTTATCTCCCTTGTGCGCCATCAAAATGCGTTGGCCACTGGCGACAACGATGTATCCGTTATTGCCGGCCCCACCTATCTCAATATGGGGAGCGCACAGCACGAATAACTTAAGGTTCGGTAACAATGTCTTGTCTTTGGCGGCGATTGAGCTGCGAATCAGGAGACACGGCAGATGAGGGTCGGAGATGATCTCCTTGGTAATGGTGTAGCGCCCGCCTGGATCCGCATTGATGCAGCGATAGCCCAGCGCGTGATTAGCGATGCGTTCCGTAGTAACGGTGAGATCGCGCCTCTCTTCATGGAAAAAGCTGCTGCCATCCGTGACGAGATATTGCAGATCGCGAAGCTGTGGACGGTCCACGGTTGGGTAATAGACCTCTGTAACGATCCCGTTCCAGACCGTATACCAAAGGTGGCTGGAGGAGGAATAGGCGGTGCCGACACCACTCTTGTTGCTGTGGGTCCAGCGGGGCTCGATTCCAGGTCTTCCGAAGGCTTCGTCTTTGACCAGGTTCTGCAATGTACCACCTCACGCTCTGCGTCTCGCACTTCCTACCGCAGGATGCATGAAACACATGGCGCTGTGGATAGTATCTCGCCCGGGTCTCGGTGAATCCTGAGCAATTTAGCTCAACGCACGTCGGTGCATTTGCAAAAGCTGTGAACCCAACTGCATCGTTCAATTGACCAGATTGCCGGCTTACCTGGGGTGCAGTTGAGCTTCGGTATCTTCCTCACCTGTATTCAGGTCAAGCCATGCCAGCAGCCCACGGATGCTTCCGGTTGCCAATGCAATGCAGGAATCGCTGGCTCCGTAATACAGATTGATCGTGTCTCCGTCCGCGCCAATCGTTTGTCC
Source organism: Terriglobales bacterium (assembly GCA_041691575.1). Lineage (GTDB taxonomy): Bacteria > Acidobacteriota > Terriglobia > Terriglobales > Acidobacteriaceae > Edaphobacter. The sequence goes on along the minus strand of JBEPUJ010000056.1, from coordinate 315 downwards.
GCAGGGGAAGACGACATCCTTCACGTCTCCGTTACGCTCGTACTCAGTTTCCGGCCCGAATATCCAGGAGTCTCCACGCTGCAGGCAGATGCCGGGGTTCTGAAGATCGAACAACGCCAGACCCAGACGGTAAATGCTGCCCGACGCCGTCTGCCGCACGCCGTGATAGATCACGAGCCAGCCCTTTTCGGTTTCGATAGGTGGGGAGCAGAGCCCAATCTTATTGGCGTCCCACCACCCCCCGCGCCGGGCTTGCAGCATGATGCGATGATTGCCCCAATACGTAAGATCTGGAGAGGACGAGAGCCACATGTG
>JBEPUJ010000055.1:0-9362 GCA_041691575.1 Terriglobales bacterium | reverse complement strand
GATGTTTTGCACTGGTTTGTATAATTCGGTAGCACTCGACATACGGAGGTTCATGAGCATTCTCGCTGGTCGTATTGCACTGGTTACCGGAGCATCGCAAGGAATTGGGCGCGCCTGCGCGCTGGAGCTGGCCAAGGCCGGAGCGACGGTTGCGCTGGCCGCGCGAAACGTCGACAAGATGGCCGAGGTCGCGGCTGAGATCGCTGCCGCTGGCGGAACGGCGCAGGCTTTTGTGCTCGATGTATCGAGCGAAGAGTCGATCAAGGAGTGCGCCAAGGCGGTGATCGCCCAGTTTGGCGGTGTTCACATTCTGGTGAACAATGCCGGGATTACTCGCGATATGCTGGCGCTGCGGATGAAGCGGAAGGACTGGGATGACGTGCTCACAACCAATCTGACCGGCGCATTTTTAATGACGCAGGCAGTGATGTCTTCGATGGTGAAGGGTCGATGGGGCCGAATCATCAACGTCGCCTCGGTGGTCGGGGAGACGGGACAGGCCGGGCAGGCGAACTATGCGGCATCGAAGGCCGGGCTGATCGGGCTGACCAAGTCGCTGGCGCGGGAGCTGGCCAGCCGGACGATCACGGTCAACGCCGTGGCTCCGGGATTCATCGAGACGGCGATGACCTCGGTTCTGACCGAGGAGCAGAAGGCTGCCAACGCCCAATTCATTCCCCTGGGACGCGTCGGGACCGACGTCGAGGTCGCCTATGCGGTCGCGTTTTTGGCGTCGGAAGAGGCGGCTTACATTACCGGCCATACGCTGGACGTGAACGGCGGCATGCACATGGGGTAGTACCCCTCCCCGGGGTACTTTTCTGTAAAGTATTCATTTCAGATGCTTTATTTGCAAAGTATTCATTTCAGATGCTTTACGATCAAAATATTCTTTCTAAACGAGTTAGGCCCAGCGTTTCCGCTGGGCCTTCGCTATTTATTTCTCTCTTGTCTTAATTGTAACGAATTGAATGAAACTAAATTGCCAGGCAACAAGGATTTTTCTTACAGCTATAAGCAATTGTTTCTATGCGGTTTATAAGTTTATTGAGGATTTCAGACGGCTTCACGGGGCTTGACAGGATTTTTCCACAAATAAGGTTTGGCACCCTCGCAGACCTCAGATCCCGGAGATGGGTACCCGAATTTGGGGCGAGCTATAAGGGTTATGTGATGGTTAATAAGCAATTTGCTAATGTTCGACCTGGTTCAAAAGGGTGCTGGGGTTCAAGTAAAGGTTAATGGTTTGCTGGGTAAATTCGTGTGGATGAACCTGAGCAGGTACGGAAATCGAGACCTAACCAAAGATAGGGATTGACCCGGAAGTTGCAGATATTTACTTTGTGGGTAATGGCTGACATGCAAACTATTACCAGCGACATGGTGAGCGGGTCCCCGGAGACCCTCTCGATTTCGATGAATATCGGTACGACGATCCGGGGTTACCGGCTCCAAAAAGGGATGTCGCAGGGCGATATCGAGAAGCGCACAGGGCTGCTGCGGTGTTATCTGTCGCGGGTGGAGAACGGGCATACGGTGCCGTCGCTCGAGACGCTGCAGAAGATCGCCCGGGCGCTCGATCTTCAGCTTTCGGAGTTCTTCGCGGAGGAGATTATCGGGCGGGAGATGTCGTCGCTGAACCTGGGCGAGGACGAGATCCGGTTTCTGACGCAGGTGCAGCGATACTCGGCGCATTTGAGCGAGAGCGACCGGCGATTGCTGCTGGCCATGGTGAGGAAGTTTGCGCAGACGACGTTGAGTTAGAGGCGAGGGACCAGGGACTAGCCGGCAAAAGCGAGTGATTCGTCACTGCTACTTTTATTGGAGCAACATCGAGAGCGGAGCCTCATGGGCTTTCGCTTTTGTTTTTGGTGGCTAGTCCCTAGTCCCTAAGTAACGTCCTGGATGGAGATCAGCGACAGGCTGACGCTCTCTTTGGTGATGCGCTTGTGGGGCGTGCCGCGGGGGATGACCAGCATGTCGCCTTTGTGGAGAGTCACCGAGGTGCTGCCCTTGGAAGTGGGCGCGAGCCATTCTCCGGGGCCGGTGCTGCGGGGGTTCTCCGGGGTTCCTCCCAGCTCGTATTCGGTCGATCCGTCGAGCACCTGGAAGATGTGGTCGCGATGCTCATGGTACTCGAACTCCTTCGCGCTCTTCTTCGTCTCCGCGTTGAAGACGATGGTGAACGGGGTGGTCTTGGAGCCGTTGAGCTGCTTGGTGCCGGAGGTCATCTCCAGGCTGTGCACGAGGCTTGTGAGCTCCTGAGCGGAGAAGAACTGGAACGGGTCGCGTGATCCGGCTTCGGGAGCCTGGGCGGCAGCAGGAGCAGCGGTCGCGGCGAGGAGCGAGCGATCCGTGAGAGACAAGCTGACGGCGGCGGCGGCAAGGGGCGCCGTACGAAAGAAGTTGCGGCGAGTTCGATCTTTGAGCATGCAGAAGTGAACCACACTTATCTATAGAAAGTGAAGCGGTTCGTTAAAGAGCCCGTCAAAACTGGTCTGCTAGTTGGGTGGGTTATAGATTTGGATTCGAAGAACAGGCAACAGCAAGGGCGAAATACAGGGATCTCTCCACTGCGGCGGCAAAAGCGCCGCCTTCGGTCGAGATGACGTCTCTTTTGAGTTTTTTTTGGACAGGTTTCAGAGGTGTTCGTTGCTTATCTGAGGTTGGCGATCCAGTAGCCGAACAGGGCCAGGCAGAAGGCGGCGGCGGCGAAGCTGATCTTCTGGCGCTGGAGGTAGCGGGCGCGGCCCGAGGTCATGCGGGGAACCAGCGGGACGCCAAGGGCAAGGCCGGAGAGGAAGCCGCCGAGGTGGGCGAAGTTGTCGATGCGGATGACCGGCAGGAAGAGGGTGCCGCCGCCGATCAGCAGGTTGATGGCGGCAAACCAGATGACCGATTTGCGGAGGCGTTTGAGTTCTGACCAGGGGATAGGGAGTTTTCTGTTGCTGAGCAGGACGATGAGGATGCCGGCGATGCCGAAGACCGCTCCAGAGGCTCCTGCGCCCACCGAGTTGTTGTGGAAGGCGACGTTGACGGCCAGGCTGAGAAGGTTGCCGGCGACGCCGGTGAGCAGATAGACCGCCGTCAGGCCGAAGGGGCCGAGCAGAGGCTCACCCAGCAGGCCGAGGTTCCAGAGGCACCACATGTTGGTGGAAATGTGGAGCAGGCCGACGTGGACGAAGGTGGCGGTGACGAGGCGGTACCACTGGCCATGAAGAATGAGCGTGGCCTGGGTGGCGCCAAAGTGGAGCAGGTCGCGGGGGGTGGGTTCGCTGGGGGAGACGCCGCGCAGGACCATCCAGAGATAGACCGCGCAGTTGATGCCGAGCAGAAGGTAGGTCCCGGGGGTGACGAGGATGTTCCAGCCGCGCTGGCGGGAGTTGGGGCTGGACATCTCGCGGTCGTAGTCGGGAATCTGACGCGATGAAGGCTGGCCGCCGTCGTAGGACGGAGGAAGGAGTTCGCCTTCTGGTTGGTTGGAGGGTGGCATGCTTTGTCTGTTCTACGCTATCGCGGCGGAGGATGGATTACAAATGCAGGCATCGACTTGAAACGGGCAATGGCAAAGACTGAAATCAGATAACGGCCTGTAACCGCAGGTCCTTCGACTTCGCCTCTCGCGATGAAACTGCGAGAGGCTTCGCTCAGGATGACAACTTTCGGTAAAAAAATGAGGACAGCTTTTGGAAGGTCAGGCGGCGTTTTTGTGGAAGCGGTCGCGGATGTCGGCGGGAATGTGTTTCTGGACGATGCCGCCGAGAAAGCCGGGGAGCGGGGTGGCGATGGCCACCAAAATCCAAAGCAGGGTCGAAAAGACGATGCCCGCCACGGCCACCGCTTCAAGCGAGATGGCTACGGCGTGGGTCTGATTGAGCCGGACGTGAAGCGAGAAGATGTGGGTGACGAGTTCGACCCGGTGAATGACGAGGGCAGCCAGCAGGAAGGCCAGGATGGAGAGGGTGCTGACGATGATGAGAAGGACATCGATGGTGCGGGCAACCGTCTGGCGGCGGCGGCAATGGGCGCATTCGACGAAATGCTGCTCGTAGTCGGTGCGCATGACGGGGGAGAGGCCGGAGATGTCGTAACGCCATCCCGAAAGGATGTCTCCGACGACCTGATCCGTGCAGGTGGACGGATGCAGGCGGTGTTTGGCGGGGAAGGCTTTTACTGGTTTATCCATGTGATTTATTAACTTCATTCTAACTTGTTAGACAACGAAAGGGGTTAGAAAGATTCCTTTTTGGGGTAACGGAACGGGAACGGATTTTTAGGGAATAAAAAGCGAAATTAGAGGGTGATGGAGTCGAGAGGAGTCGATTGCATGGCGAGCAGGAGCCGGTTGCCAAGCAGAGAGGGGTGGCTGGAGAGAGCTTGTTCGGCGGCGATGCGGGCCAGTGCGGGGGCGTTATTGGACTCGGAGAGGTGGCCGAGGACGATGTAGGACGCGCTGCCGTCGTAATCGTTGGAGAGGTATTCAGCGGTGGCGTCGTTGGAGAGATGACCGACGCGGGAGAGGACACGCTGTTTGACCGACCAGGGGTAAGGGCCGTCGCGGAGCATCTCGAGGTCGTGGTTGGATTCGAGCAGGAGGACGTCGATGCGCTTGAGCGCGGCCTTGACGTTGGGCGGGACGTAGCCGAGGTCGGTGGCGAGGGCCATGCGGACGCCTTCGGCGGAGAAGACGAAGCCGCAGGGGTCGGCGGCGTCGTGGGGGATGGTGAAGGGGAGGATGTCGAGGTCGCCGATACAGAACTTCATGCCGGGACGGAAGTATTCGACTGCGGGGAGGCGGGAGGGGTTGGATTTGGTGGGGGGGTCGGGATCGCAGAGGTTATCTGAGTTGGAATCCGGCCCGACTTCGGCTGCGATATCCAAATTTCCCTGAGCGACGGCGGCAGCGCGGGCTTCTTTTTCCTGCTGGACGTGTTCGAGCCATTTGCCGTAGGTCATGGTGGTTCGGGGAGTGAGCATGCGGACCCAGGCGCGGTGGGTAGGCTCGGTGATGAAGACAGGGATGCGGAGGCGGCGGGCGAGGACGGCGAGACCGGCGACGTGGTCGATATGCTCGTGGGTGATGAGGATGGCGTCGAGCGTGGCGGGATCTTCTCCGACGAGAGCCATGCGGCGCAGAAGTTCGCGGCAGGAGAGGCCGGCGTCGACGAGGACGCGAGTGCAGGTGCTGGAGATGACGGTGCTATTGCCTTTGGAACCGGAGGCGAGCACTGTCATACGCATCATGTTTTACAGGATACGCCGGTGGGTTGTGGGTATTGCAGGTGGAGTGCCGGGAATGGTTCCGGGGAGCGGCAAACCCACCTTAGGCGCCATAAAGCCGCGCCGAAGATGGGGCACCCGATTTGATAGAGCTACTATTTTTCGCGGAGGGGGGCGAGGAAGTTCACGGTGCTGCGGAGGACGACTTCGTTGTTCTGGTTGTAGGCGAGGGTGCGGGTGCGGACGACGCCGTAGTCCTTGCGCGAGTTGGATTGGCGAACGCCGACGACTTCTATCTCGGAGTGGATGGTGTCGCCGGGACGGACAGGCAGGGTCCAGCGCATCTCTTCAACGCCGGCGCCGATCATGCCTCCGGCTACGGTGATGTTCTGGACGCGGAGGCGCATGACGATCGCAGCGGTAAGCCAGCCGGAGGCGGCGAGGCCCTTGAAGAAGGAGTTTTCGCCGGCCGCCTCGTCGAGGTGGAAGGGCTGGGGGTCGAATCTCTGGCCGAACTCTTTAATCTCTTCGGCGGTCACTTTGGCTCCGCCGATGGATTGAAATTTCTGACCGACGTAGAAATCTTCGAAATAAAGCTCTTGCGGCATGGGGTCTCCCTGATGGCTACGAGTTTACGAGATGAGCAAGGAGGCTGGCTACGAAAGTCTGCCTAGATGTTCTATTATCGGACAACTTGTGCGATATCAAGTGGGATAAACGTAGAAGCCCCGGCCGGATTTGCGGCCCAGCCAGCCCGCATCCACCATTCTGATGAGCAGGGGGCACGGGCGGTACTTGGGATCGCCGAGAGCTTCATGGAGGACGCGCATGATGTCGAGGCAGACGTCGAGGCCGATGAAGTCGGCGAGCGTGAGCGGGCCCATGGGGTGGGCCATGCCGAGGACGAAGACCTGATCGACTGCCTTGGCGGTCGCTACGCCTTCCATGACGGCAAAGATGGCCTCGTTGATGAGGGGCATCAGGACGCGATTGGAGATGAAACCGGCGGCGTCATTGACCTCGATGGGAGTCTTGCCGAGGGCTTCGGCGAGCGATTTAACCGCGTCGAAGGTTTGCTGCGACGTTTGCAGACCACGGATAACTTCGACCAGCGGCATGACCGGGACGGGATTGAAGAAGTGCATGCCGATGACTTGCGCAGGACGGTGGGTTTGCGCGGCAAGTTTGGTGATGGAGATGGAACTGGTGTTCGAGGCGAGGATGGCTTCGGGCGGGAGGATGCGGTCGAGATCGCGGAAGAGGCTCGATTTTATTTCGAATTTTTCGGTGGCGGCTTCGATGGCGAGGGTGCAGGAGCTGAGCGCTTCGCGGTCGGTGGTGAGGGTAATGCGGGAGCTGGCTTCTGCGGCCTGCTGTTGCGTGATCTTTTCTTTGCTGACTTCGCGGGCGAGATTTTTTTCGATGGTGGCGAGGCCACGGTCGAGGAAGGATTGCTCGAGGTCGCAGAGCAGAACGTTGAGCCCGGAGCGGGCGCAGACGTGAGCGATGCCGTTGCCCATGGTTCCGGCACCGAGGACTGCGATGGTTTGGGGTTGAGGCATAGGCTGCTCCGCTTGATTTTGAAGTGTAGCAGTTGGTCAGGAGGGGCAGGACTGGCAACTGCTGCCGTTCGATTGAGAGCATCGATCCCACCCTTCGCAAAATACGCGAAGGATGGGGCACCCGGGGTTTTGAGGTTCGTGAAGTAAAAACAGGCAAGGACAAAGGCAACAGCAGGTCCTCCCGCTTCTCGCCCCAGCCAGCAAGCTGGCCGAGGGCCCCGTTTGCGGAAGGATGACAAAATCTTAAGCGGACGATGGCGAGGTTTTGAGTAGATTGAGCAGGGACGGGGAAATTTAGGGAATGGCGATGAGAAGGACGGTGATGTTGTCGTGGCCGCCATTGTGGTTGGCGGCGGCGATGAGGGCTTCCGAGGCATGGACGAGCGCCGGTTGGGTGGCGGGGGTGGGGATGGCGGCGAGGATGCTCTCGATTTTGCTGTCGGCCAGATCGTGGGTGAGGCCGTCGGAGGCGAGCAGATAGAGGTCGTCGGGCTGGGGGCGATGACTTTGGATGTCGGCTTCGACGGCGGTTTCGGAGCCGATGGCGCGGGTGATGAGGTTGCGCATGGGAGAGCGGGCTGCCTGGGCGGGAGTAATTTGACCGGCGCGGAGCTGCTCTTCTACCAGAGAGTGGTCGTTGGTGAGTTGTTGCAGATGGCCACGGCGGAGACGGTAGCAGCGGCTGTCGCCGACATGGGCAAGCCAAAGGGCAGCGGGTGTGTGAAACAGCGCGACGAGGGTGGTGCCCATGCCCGAGAGTTGAGGGGTGCGGCGGGACTTCTGATAGACGGCCTGGTTGGCGGCGTTGATGGCAGCGGCGAGACGCGCTTCGGGCTTGACAGAGTTGTTGCCATTGGCAGTAGGTGGGGTGAGATGGCTTAAGAAGGTTTCGGCGGCAAGATGACTGGCGACTTCACCGGCTGCGGCTCCGCCCATGCCGTCGCAGACGACGAAGGCTCCGGCCTCGGGAGCGGCGGCGCAGGCGTCCTCGTTGCCGTGGCGGACGAGACCCGGGTGAGACAGCATGGCGTGGATGAGTTGATTTGCCGGCACGGTTCAGAGCGAAAAAATCTTCCGCAGAAAAGATACACGGCAGGGCCTTGAAGGCAAAGGCTGCGGTAGTGTTAGGTGCTGAGGGAAAAGAACGGATGAATCGGATTGTGCACGGGGACAACCTCGATGTTTTGCGGGGATTGGAGACGGGATCGGTGGAGTTGATCTATATCGATCCGCCGTTCAATACAGGCAAGCGACAGGCGCGGAAGCAGATGAAGACCGTGCAGGACGATGCCGGCGACCGGGTGGGTTTTGGCGGGCGGCGGTACCGGACCGAGGTGCTGAAGGTGCAGGCAGGCGGCTCCGGATATGGCGACCAGTTCGACGACTTCCTTGGATTTTTGCGGCCACGGATGGAGGAGGCTTACAGGGTGCTGTCAGATGCGGGGTCGCTTTTTTTTCATATCGACTATCGCGAGGTCCACTACTGCAAGGTGATGCTGGACGAGATCTTTGGGCGGGAGTGTTTTCAGAACGAGATTATCTGGGCCTACGACTATGGGGCTCGGGCGAAGAAGCGCTGGCCGGCGAAGCATGACAACATTCTCTGGTACACGAAGGACGCGGAGCGGTACACGTTCAACCTGGAGGAGTGCGACCGGATTCCTTATATGGCTCCGGGACTGGTGGGCGCGGAGAAGGCAGCGCGGGGCAAGACGCCGACCGACGTATGGTGGCATACCATCGTCTCTCCTACCGGCAAAGAGAAGACGGGCTATGCGACGCAGAAGCCCGTGGGAGTGCTGGAACGGATTGTGAAGGTGCACTCGAATCCGGGCGAGCGGGTGCTGGATTTTTTTGCAGGGAGCGGGACGACGGGCGAGGCCGCAGCCAGACATGGGCGCGAGTTTCTGCTGGTGGATGAGAGCGCGGATGCGATGCGGGTGATGAAGAAGCGGCTGGCAAAGTGGCTGTGAGGTCGTAGAATCAAGCGATGAAATATCTGGTTGCGTTGCTGGCGTTGGCAGGCTTGGTGGTAAGTGTGATGGCGCTGCGGATTCACAATATGGACCCGGCGCAGGCTCCCCCTTGTGCGGTGGATGCGCATTGGGATTGCGGGGCGGTAAACCACAGCCGGTTCGCGGTCTTTCCGCCGAAGACCTTCGACGAGGCTCCGGGGGCGAAGCACCTGCCGGTGGCGACGATCGGAATTATCGGCTATGGGGTGATCGTCGTGCTGGCGCTGATGGGGCGGTGGTGGCTGGTATTTGAGGCCGCGCAGATTGGATTTATGTGCGCCGCATTTTTGAGCTATCTTGAGGCGTTCGTGATGGAAAAGTGGTGCATCTATTGTGTGTGGTCGCAGGGGATTATGACGACGATTCTGCTGCTGACCATAGGGGTGCTGGTGTGGCGGTGGCGCGAGCGGCGGCTATCGCATGTGCGTTGAATTGAGCAGAGGGAAGAAGAAGGCATGCCCCAGGGCTAAAGCCCTTGGTTCTATTGGCCGGTTGAGAGGGCCAAGGCTGAAGCCTTGGCGTACCTAGGTGTGAAGTTTCAATAGGTTGTTGTCCATTCGATCGA
>JBEPUJ010000054.1:0-9443 GCA_041691575.1 Terriglobales bacterium | reverse complement strand
AGCAAGGAGGATCGCGACCGCATCAGCAAGGCGGTCATGGAGGATCCCAAGCTAAAGGAATCAATGGATCCCTCGAAAATGCCCTTCGACGGCAAGCGGATGTTCTGGGGTGGTTTCCAGACGGTCATCGGGCTCGCGGCTGGCCAATAAGCGGCGCCGAGTTCCCGCCCCGGCGAGCTCGCATCGACGGTCGGCGATGACGAAGCCGGCCAAGCAAGCGGATCACACCTGATCTGCGACGGACGGCGATGGAACGCCACCTTCGCCCGCGCGTCGTCGTCCGGCGGAGCGGCTCAACTCGCTCGAGCGGCGCAACGTCCGGGAAATGAAGTCGACGAACGCCCGTACCCTGGTCGACATCTGCTGCTGCGGCGAATACACCGCATAGATATCGGCATCCGGCGTGCGGTACCTCGGCAGCACTTCGACCAGGCGGCCGCTGCGCAGCCATCCTGCAATGTCCCATTCCGCGCGCATCAGGATGCCGTGGCCGTCGAGGGCCCAGTTCACGGCGATCGCTCCGTCGTTGGTGGTGAGATTGCCGCGGACCTTCACGACTTCCGTTCGCCCGCCCTTTGAACGCTCTCGCGTGAGCCGCCACACCCCATAGGCTTCGTCGCCCTGCCGAATGCCGATGCAGTTGTGTCCAACCAGGTCCTTGGGTGACTTCGGTGCGCCATGCTGCGCGAGATAGGATGGTGAAGCACACAGCAGTCGGCGATTCTCCGCTATCCTCCGCGCGATCACACGCGCTTCCGGCGGCGTACCGAAGCGAATGCAAATGTCGAAGGCATCATCGGTCAGCGGCGGTGGGCTCGCCGAGAGCTGCAGTTGCACCTCCACCTGCGGATACCTGCGCACGAACCTCGAGACCAGCGGCGCGATATAGCTTCGTCCAAAGCCCAGCGTCGCGTTCACCCTGAGCAATCCCTTGGGGATCGCCTTCGCGGTGCCGAGAAGCTGCGCGAGTTCGTCGATGTCGCCGACAATCCGCCGCGCATAGCGCAGGTACAGCTCACCCTCGATGGTGAGCCGCATGCGCCGCGTGGTCCGGTTCACCAGCGCCACGCCGGCGCGCGCCTCCATGGCCGCCAGGTGCTTGCTCACCGCTGCCGTTGTGACACCCATCTCCCGCGCCGCCGCAGTCAGACTTCCGCTCGCCGCCAGCGTCGAGAAGAAAGGCAGGTCCGTCGCCTGTATCCGCACGCTCATGTCTTTGAGTGTTAACAATTGGTTAAGAATGCCTTGATCGTAACGCCGCGCCGCGCGACCGTCGAGGGCCTAAAGTCGATCCAGGAACACGAGACAGGATCGTCCTCTGGAGGAGAGCGCATGAAGACGTATCGCATCGCCACGATTCCCGGCGACGGCATCGGCAAGGAGGTGGTCCCGGCCGGCCGGCAAGTGCTGGAAGCAATCGCCGACGTCGCGAGCGGCGCATTTGCCTTCGAGTTCGAGGACTTCGGCTGGGGCGGCGACTATTACCGGCGCCACGGGGTGATGATGCCGGATGACGGCCTCGCCGCCCTGCGGCACAAGGACGCCATCCTCTTCGGGTCCGCTGGAGACCCCGACATTCCCGATCACGTCACGCTGTGGGGTCTTCGCCTCAAGATCTGCCAGGGATTCGACCAGTATGCGAACGTGCGTCCCACGCGGCTGCTACCCGGCATCGAGAGCCCGCTGCGGAACTGCCGTCGCGAAGACCTCGACTGGGTGATCGTTCGCGAGAACTCCGAAGGCGAGTACTCCGGTATCGGCGGCCGGGTCCACCAGGGTCATCCGATCGAAGTGGCAACGGACGTCTCGGTGCTCACGCGCACGGGCGTTGAACGCATTCTCCGATTCGCTTTTCGGCTGGCGCAGTCGCGCCCGCGCAAGCGCCTGACGGTTGTCACCAAGAGCAACGCGCAGCGGCACGCAATGGTGATGTGGGACCAGATCGCCGCCGAGGTCGCGGCCGAATTTCCCGACGTGAGTTGGGATAAGGAACTGGTGGATGCGGCAACCGCTCGCATGGTCAATCGCCCGTCGTCGCTGGATACGATCGTCGCGACGAATCTCCACGCTGACATTCTGAGCGATCTCGCCGCTGCACTCGCCGGAAGCTTGGGAATCGCACCGACCGCCAACATCGACCCCGAGCGGCGCTATCCCAGCATGTTCGAGCCTATTCACGGATCAGCATTCGATATCATGGGACGTGGCATCGCCAATCCCGTGGGTACGTTTTGGAGTTGCGTTCTGCTCCTCGAGCACTTGGGCGAACATCACGCGGCGGCGACTCTAATGTCGGCGATCGAAGCGGTGACGGCCAACCTGGCGCTGCATACCCGCGACCTCGGTGGAACGGCAACGACGGCACAGGTGACCCAGTCGGTTTGCGCATCGATCGCAATGAATGCCACGGCCGGTCAACGAGCCGCCTAGCAAAGGTCGCTTCGAAGGTTGGCTACGGCGTTTGATCCGAAGCAATTCCACAGACGAACGAGGAGACTCGAGATGAAATGGCTATTCGCAGTTTTGTGCTGGGTCTGCGTCATGCCTGCGGCGGCTCTCGCCGAGACCTGCCCCGCCAAGAACATCCTCTACTGGCAGGCATTTCCTCCGGGCGGCGAATCGGACCTGTCGGCGCGCCACCAGCAGATCGTCCTCAAGAAGAAGTGCCCCGATATCGACACGATCATCCAGTACAAGGCGGGAGCCGGTGGCGGACTCATGTGGGCGCAGATGAACAATCTGCCGGGCGACGGATTCAACATCGTCGGGATCAACCTGCCGCACATCGTCTTTCAGCCGATCGAGGGCGTAGTGCAATACAAGACGCAGGACGTGACGCCGGTATTCTGGTTCCACTACACCCCGGACGTGCTGATCGTCCCGGAGGAGAGCCCTTACAAGTCCTTCGCCGAATTCGTCAAGGCGGCGAAGGCCGACCCCGGCAAGTTGAGCTTGGGAGGATCGGGGCTCAATTCGGCCAACCATGCCGCGCACGAGCGATTGAATTCCGCTTTTGGCGTGAAGACCATCTATATTCCCTACAAGGGTACCGGCGACATGACGACCGCCATCCTGGGGCGGCAGCTCGACGGCGCGATGGCCTACTCGGCATTTGCGATCAACAACAAGGGCAAGGTGCGCGCGCTCGCCATTGCCACCGAAAAGCGCCACCCGCTGTTGCCGGATGTGCCAACGTTTCGCGAGCTTGGCGTGGACTGGGTCGATGGCGCCTATCGTGGCATCGGCGTGCCGAAGAGCACTTCCCTCGAAGCGCGCAAGCATCTATCGGAGCTCTGGGCTGCGCTCAATAGCGATCCGGAAATGAAAGCGCTCGCGTACAAGAGTGGATTCGAGCTGATCAACATCGGCACCGACCAGATGGACGCGTTCATGAACGAGAAAGTCAAGCTCTACACCGACGGCGCACAGAATTTGGGCCTCGGCAAGAAATAGGGCGGGCTCGAGAAAGCGGACGTTCACGAAGCTCAAATTCGAGCGTCTATTGTTCCGGAACCGGGACTTGCGCAACCATTCATGGGCAACGGCGCAGCGGTCGAGCCGACCGCGTGTTTCTGGTTATGAGAGCGCAAAGCGGGCTCGCGCCTTAAACATAACCGATGGCCTGCTCTCGCATCATTCGCACTGCGTCAACGAGCAGCGCTCCGGCACGCTCAGCAGCGCTCTCGTTCCAGGCGCTCACCGCTTGGTCCAGTACGTCTTGAATGTCATCCGGCAGCTTCTGCTGAGTCGGATGCAAAAGAGCCTGCGCGTAACCGACGGCCGCCGACCAATCGCGATGCTTTGTCGCCAGCGCCAGCAACGGCCCGACAGCCATGAATTGGATCGGTGTAGGTATCTTGGCGGCGATAGCCATCGATTCCTGGAGGTGGGCTTGTGCGCACCGCTCGTCACCTTCTCGCCAAGCCACCCAGCCCATGGAACCCAATGAACTTGCCTGGTAGAAAGGATTCTTCAGTGCTTTCGAAAGAGCCAAGGTCCGCTCGGCCCAGTTGCATGCCACTGCCACGTCATCGCGCCGGCGCGCGATAAGCGTCATGTAGCTCATCACGATGAGCTGAGTTTCCATATCGCCGATGTGCTCGGCTTCCTTTAGCGCGACGTTGAAATATTCCTCCGCTTCCGGAAGCTCGCCACGAAATAGATGCACGAAGCCACGAACGCCGCTTGCGCGCGCGATCGCCAGCCGGACGCCGGATGCTTTGGCAGCATCAAGTTGACGCCGCGCATTCTCCAGCGTCTCATCGGGAAGACAGAAGTAGCGAAAGCGGCGCAGGTCGGCGAGCACCATCGCCTCGAGAAGGCGCGCCCGTTGCGCAGGCGCGCCATGCTCGTCGATGACGGGGCGAGCCTGCGCCACCAATTCCATGAGTTCGGGGATGCGGCCCGCGAGATAGAAGCCCCAGATGCGCTCGATCTGCAGATCGACCCATTCCTGCCACCAACCTTGATCGGCCGCTTCCCGCGGCGCTCCCAGCATCGCGACTGCGCGCTCGTTAGCCGCGAGCATCTCGGGGATCCGCCGCGACCCGCTGAGGGCGATACTCTGCCGCCGGTACAGCCTGCCTTGGGTAACTTCGTCGGTGTCCGGAACGAACGACCGAGCGGCCGTATAGGTTTCCAACGCTTCGTCGACTCGGCCAGAGATGCTGAGCATGCCACCCATGTTTTCGCGAAGACTGGCGGCTTTCTCGCGCCAAGCTTCGGCTTTGGATGACTGACGGCGCAGTTCGTCCACCTGCTCGATGGCGGTCCGATAGAACCCGATCGCCTCCGCGTTGGAGTAAGTTTCGCGCGCCCGATCCGCGGCAAGGGTCAGATAGTGGAGAGCTTTGTCTCGCGATTCGGCCGCCACGAGATGGTATGCCAGCGTCGGAGCCAGCTCGTCCAGGCGCTCTGCATAAACCGCTTCCATCAATTCCGCGGTTCGGCTGTGCAATTGCTTGCGCCGGGCGACAAGTAGCGATTCATATGCCACGTTCCGCGTGATCGCGTGCTTGAATACGTACTCGGCGGCGCCGTGCGGGAGCAAAAACTCACGCTCCACGAGCTCGCTGAGCGACGAGTCAAATCGCGCGTCGGTGCTTTCCGGGTGAAGCAGGCGATGCAGAATGTTCTTCTGGAATATCCGACCAAGGACAGAGGCGGTCTGCAGGACGCGTTTCGCGTCGGTCGCAAGGCGGTCGATCCGAGCGGCAACCACGCTTTGTACGGTGTCCGGTACGTTCAGTTGCGCCGCGGCTTCTGTCAGCGGGACACGTCCGTCATCGTCGCGCACCAGCCCCGATTCGATCAGCGACCGGAGCAGCTCCTCGAGGAAGAAGGGATTCCCCTCGGACCTTCCCAGAATCAGCTCACGTGTCGTATCTGGAAGATTCTCGGAGCGGAGCAGCTTGTCGACCAGTGTCCCGCTGTCCGCCCGGTTGAGCGGCGAAAGCTCGAGCACTCGATAATGGGTGCCGTGCTCACGTTGGAGTCTTTGATGCCATTTCCATGCCTCGCCCTCGTCCGCCCGGAATACCAGGAGCAGCAGCAGGGGAATCGCCGACGTGAGGGGAACGAGGGAATCGAGCAAGCCCAGCGAAGAAGGGTCGCTCCAGTGAATGTCCTCGCAGACCAGGACCATTGGTCGCCGCAGAGCGCAATCACGGATCAACTCGCCGAAGGCCGCGCGAATACGCGCTTGCAACGCCTCGGGCAGCAATTCCCGTAGGCGTTGCTCCGCGTCGGGTTCCAGCGGGACGTCGCACATCCGCGCGAGATAGGGATAGATGTCGCCCCCTTTGCCTTCCATCTTAGTCCGTAAAAACTCGTGTAGCGCCTGATTGACTTCGCGGCGAGAGGACTCGACGCTGGTTCCGATGAGGCCGTCGAGCAGTCTGCGGGCGAGCGCATAGCTGCCGCCATGCGCGTGTGAGGCCGCATGGCCAACGATCCAAAGAACGTTATCGCTCGTTGAGCGGCGCGCTTCGCCCACAAGCCGGCTCTTGCCGATGCCAGCTTCCCCGACAATCCCCAGCACGCCACCGGTCCCCTGGGCCAGGTCGTACGCCGCGGAAAGCATCGCCTGCATCTCGACCTCGCGGCCCACCAGGGGAGAGTGCAGCCCTGCAGCGCCGCGGGCCGGATCCTGTTTTGCTCTACGCCCGAGGAGGCGATGAACCGCCACGTGCTCGGCCTTGCCTTTGAGTCGCATAGACGGAACCGAGTCGAAGCGGAATAGCGGCGCAGTGAGGCGGTGCGTCACCGGTCCGACGAGAATCTGCCCTGGTTCCGAAAGCTCTTCTAGGCGCGCCGCCAAGTTGACCGCATCCCCCATCACCGAGTACTGCTGGTGCCCGTCCGAGCCCAGTCCGCCGGCAACGACGCGTCCCGTCGCAATCCCGAAGTGCATATCCAACGCGACGTCGTGCGTTCTATTGAATGCTTCCAGCGCATCTATCATGTCCAAGGCTGCGCTGAGCGCATGCTCGGCATCGCTTTCGTGCGCTACCGGCGCGCCAAACAGCGCCATGATGGCGTCGCCTATGAACTTATCGACGACCCCGCCGTATGCCTCCACTACCGGGACTAGGGCGTTGAAGCAGCCGTTCACGAGGCTGCGCATCCACTCCGGATCGGTCGTTTCTGAGAGCGCCGTGAAGCCCGATAAATCGGCGAACATCACCGTGACATGCTTCCGTTCCGCCGCCCGATCGCTCGCGACCGAGCTCTCGCGCCCGATCGCCAAAAGTTTTTCGCGCATCGGCGCGAGAGCGGCGTCCACGATGGCATCCCCGAGCCCTGCCCGCTCGGCCTGAAGGGTTTCGATGGCGCGTTGAAGTCGCTCGCGCTCGGACATGGGCTTACTCAGCGGCGCTCGAGCGAGATGCGAACCGGATCAAAAGTGGTAGCCGTAGCCGAGCGTAACGAAGTCAGCGCTCGAGGTCAGCGTCACGCCTGCGCTTGCCTGAGCCCCGGTGATCGTCTTCTCGAAGTTGTGGGCATACGCCACGGTGACGATTTGCTTCTCTGCGATTTGATAAGTCGCGCCCAGAGTGAGGCTGACTTGGGGAACCAGGGGCGCGAGCGTGTTGAGCGTAGTGGATTCGGGATTTAAAAGTCTCGTCTTGTACGCGGCCCCGGCGCGCAAAGTCCACTGAGCGTTGGCGTCGTACACGACGCCGAGGCGATAGACGCCCTGATTCTGCCATCCGAAACCCGGCCCCTGCGCACTGCCTGGGGGGCCCGTACCAGGATACGTATTGCCGAGGGGCTTCACGCTCGCCCAGTTGATCCACAGATAGTCAAATGCAGCGATCAACTGTGGGGTTGCCTGCCACGACAGTCCCACGCCCGCTTGCTGTGGGATATCCAGATTGCCGCCGTCGGCA
The DNA here is from genome assembly GCA_041691575.1 of Terriglobales bacterium. GTDB lineage: Bacteria > Acidobacteriota > Terriglobia > Terriglobales > Acidobacteriaceae > Edaphobacter. Next base: position 2,052 of record JBEPUJ010000054.1, on the reverse strand, counting down.
AGGAGAGCGTTGTACTTGTGGAGCGCGCCCATGTTGATCCTGCTCGAATAGGTCAGCCCGAGCATAACGCCGGCGGCCAAATCGCCAAGATATCCAACTGATGCACCCGTGCCATACGAGCGGTCGGCCCCGACGTTCCGGAATCCAAAACTCTCCAGTCCTTTGATCTCAATGCGCTGTCCGGCAATCAAAGCCGCGACCCCGATGGCTTGATGCGGGGTGACTTTGTACGTCAACGTCGGCGCCAGAACAAACTGGGCTACCGTTGAACCGGTGTTGGTCGTGCTGCCGGGAAAAGGTGTGCCGTAATCGATAGCGGAGCCGAAACCGAACAGCGACATCCCGACCGACCAACCGTTGCGTAGGTCCCAGTTAACCCCGCCTCCTGGCGCGAATCCAACGTCTGAGGCGCTGAATTGAGATGGACCGAGGTGGGTCGTCGCGTTGGTGAAAATCGGTGTCAGCAGAAGATCGGCGCGCGAGCCCACGAATGCCATCCCCGCTGGATTGTTCGCGGCCGCTTCGGAATCGTAGGGTACGGCGATCGCAGCCCCGCCCATTCCTGACGCGGCGTGACCGTAGCCAGGCAACTGCGCCTGCGCGACAGCGGCGGCTGTCGGCCAAAGCGCGCCCAGCGCCCCCAGCACCAAGACAAACTGCCTCGTTGTCATTTCGCCCCATCCCACGGCTGGCCGACGTAGCCGCCTCTCCCGAGCGTACTGTCGGCGATCTTGCGCGGTCCACCGACCACTGTAAAGACTGATGCTGACCTGAGCGGGTTTTTCGGTCCATCGGTTTCTGGAAAAATGGCTCCTTCACCAGCGAGGACCCGATGCGTAAGCGCCGATTCTCCGGTGAACAGATGGTGGCGATTCTGCGGGATGCTAAGCCCACGGGCACGTCGCGACCAGGTCAGCTTCCTGCGGGAACGCGGCCTATCGCAACGACGTGCCTGTGGGCTGCTCGACGTTCCACGTTCCACTCGGGGCTACCGGCTGCACCAGCCGGAGAAGGACACGGCCGCGTTGGCGGCCATGCATCGCCTGTCGGCGCAGTACCCGCGCTATGGCTACTGGCGGATTCGTATTTTCCTGCGCCGGGAAGGATTGCTGATGGGCGTCAATCGCGCGCGGCGCTTGTGGCTCCAGGCCGGCCTTGGCCTGCCGCGTAAGCGCCCTCGACGGCGGATCGCGGCCAGCCGACCGCGGCCACTGCCGCCACGCGCGGCGAACCACATGTGGGCCTACGACTTCGTATTCGACTCGTGCGCCAACGGCCAGCAGCTCAAGTGCCTGACGGTGGTGCACGAGTTTACCCACGAGAGCCTCGCCATCGACGTGGCCGGCAGCATCCGCTCCAAGCGGGTCATCGAGGTGCTGACGTGACTCATGAGCGTGCACGGCGCTCCCGCCTGACTGTACTCAGACAATGGGCCTGAATTCGTGAGCAACGCCATCCTGCAATGGCTGACCGACGCCAAGATCGAGACTGCTCACATCGACCCCGGCAAACCGTGGCAGAACGGCACCAATGAATCCTTCAACGGCAAGTTCCGTGACGAATGCCTGAGCGTCGAGTGGTTTCGCACCCGTCGCAAGGCGCAAGTCATCATCGAAGTCTGGCGCAATCACTTCAACGCCGTACGACCGCATTCGAGCCTCGACTACTTGACCCCGTACGAATTCGAGCAGCAACATCCGACCATGCACGATCACCCAACCCGAGCCATTTCCCAGGAATGATTGGCCCGATAAAGCAGACTCAGGTCACGTTGCCTGATTCCGATGCCCCGCCTATAGTTTGCCGATGCCCGCGCCCCAAGTCGACTGACCCGTGACACGCGACCAGCGACGATTGACAGCGATCGTCTCTGCCGATGTGGTGGGTTATTCCCGCCTCATGGGTCTGGATGAGAGTGGCACGCTGGTCGCCCTCAAATCCCACCTGCGAGACCTCATCGACCCGAAGATTGCTGAATACGGCGGTCGTACTGTCAAGTCCATGGGCGATGGCTTGCTGATGGAATTTCCCAGCGTCGTCGATGCGGTGCGT
>JBEPUJ010000053.1:0-9573 GCA_041691575.1 Terriglobales bacterium | reverse complement strand
CTGGTCAAGGCAGATTGCTCGGGCATTCCGAACATGCATCAGCAGCGGCACATCCAGGGTGTCGGAGAGAGCGATGTGTCCCTTGTAATACCTCATTGGAGCCGCTCCTTTCTGGCTTCGGAGAGCAACAACCTGCACTTGGAAGGATCAACTTGCCAACGTCCTAGGTCAGTTTCAATCCAGTCTTTTTCTCCAATCAGCAGCATGGCCTCATATCGCGGTGCCCGCAAACTGATCGAGATCGGAAGCACCCCCAACGACCGCCACCCCGGTTGATCGAACTGAATCGATCCGTGATCGGAGAGATTAAGGGTCGCAAGATAAGTCTCCGGCGTAGCGTTCGAGGCTGGTCGTGCGAATAGCATGTGACTTCGTCCCTCCAGACGCCGCGGTCCTGAACAGAGAAACGTCTTCCCGATGGCGCGCGTCGGGAACTCCGGATCGAAGCCACTCGTTGCATTGAAACGAATCTGTCCAGGGTAGACAGCGCTGTGACGCAGACGTCTTCCAAACAAGAGGGCGGCCGCATTGAAGTAGGCAACCCTCCGCTCGAAACACAGGGGATCTTTGATGTCGCTTGAGCGCATCGACCACCAGTTCGTCCCGAAGCTGATTACACGGACGTACATGCTTCGATCTCCGCTGTAAGCAGGGTCAGAACAGAGCGCGTCTGGAGCATTCTTTCCGGCGACCGAAGATGGTGTAAAAACCACAACCGCTCAAATAAAAACTTCGGAAGGGTCAGGTTCGCGTCACAAAAGAAGCCGAGGAGTTTGTCCAGTTCAGCCATTGCTTGGGAAAATTCGATCTCTTCTGCGTTGCCCAGCCCAAGGTTTTTAACCAGGTATTCGTCCCACCCCGGAACGTTAGCACCTGTCACCCGGCTCTTGAAATCCATCCACAGCCGGAAATAGGGGTTCGCATTTGTAATGTAGTCTCGCAATTCGAGCACACGTTCACGCGCGCTCCGGACAACGACGGGCCCTCCTGCGGGGGCACTCGCGTCGCTGTGGTTGAACAAGACGACTGTCAAATGCCTGAAAATCCGTTCGTTCAGAAGATCCAGATCGGCGAGGGATTTCAGGTCTCCACGGTCATGGATGCGATCCAGTTCCATCAAGAACTCGGAGGGAAACTGCCAATTACGAAGTTCGTAAAAGAGTTTCAAGAGCTCTGTACGACCGGCGGCGAGAGCGTAGGCGCGCTCTGCGGCAGGCACATGGAGGTCGACGTAAGCTAGCCATTCGTCCTGCGTGTTGAACTCTGATCGGGTTTTGTTGGCCATGTGTCTCCTTTCTAGGCCCCTTTTAGAGCGCCATTGCGGCGGCGTTCTTGATCGAGCAGGAGCGTGGTCTGGTTGAGCCTTTGCTTGAGATTTTGTTCGCTATTCCGCGTCGCCTCAAGCTGTCGTTGAAGCAGGAGGTGCTCTTCGTGTGAATTAGCGCCCGGTGCCTCCGACGATATCGGGGTACGCGCAGAGGCGCTGCTGACCTCAGTTGCCGCCACTTTGCCACCAGCAGGAGCGCCCTTTCCGGTTAGTCTTTGCACACTTCTTGTAAGATTGCCAGCGACATCTCTGGCCTGATCAGTAGACTGCGCCTTGAGAGTTAGCGCCTTTTCGACTTCAGCGTTGTGCTCTTCCACAAGCTCGTTGAATTGGGAAGTGCGCCGCTCGAGTTCGACACGATCACTCACGCGGCCATTCCACAATTCGGCGATCAGGGACGCGGCGATCACCTCCCGCTGTTCCGCAGAACGCCACTGCAGGAAGACGATCGACGCCGTCCCGCAGAGCAGGAGCAGCGTCACCACGTTCGACCAGAAGTAGAGATCGTCGACGGAGTGGTCGACGACACCGTCGCGTGTCGATTGCAAGGACGCACCGTAATCGTTTCCACCTGGATTGACTTTGCCTAACGCGTAGTCGAAGAAGCCCTGCTGTTTGCGTTGGGAGTGGGGCGGCGTCGCTGGTGGCTGACTCTGGGATTGGGCGCGACACTTGTTGTCGGAGACGCTGAGCAGGCACAAAGCGAAAAGCCCCGCGATGACGAATGAATTTTTCATGCGCGCTCTCCAGTAGAATTTGCGAGCGAGATGCCAGACGTTCGCCTGCGTCGCTGCTTCCGGTTCTCAACTTCCTGGAAGCGGAGATTGACTCCGACTTCCGGGTCGAGGTAGCTGTGCATCTTCGGATAGAGACGCGGGGCCAAGCCCTCAATTCGGAAGCTCGGGGCTCGACGAACGTGAAGATGAGAGTAACGAGTGCCTTCCCGGCTATCGACCATCAGTATCTCCATCTGACCCACGGGGAGGTTCTTGATGTGCTCTTCCCGGGCCCTGGTCTCTTTGATTTCGCTCTCGCTGCCCGTACCGATCTCGGTGTATTTGGTGGAGAAGATCCCGGTCCTACGGACCGAAAGACTGCGACGCTTGGTTGCGATCTTAGCCGATGCCTTCAAGAACCACTGCGCCGTATTCTCCTCAGAGACGTTCATGATCATCTTGGTTCCGGGGGCAGAGGACACCTCGTCCGAGAAAGCCTGGCTGACTCTCTGCAGTTGCGGGAGGCTCTGGAATGAGAAGAGGAAGGACACTCTAGCTCCGCGGGCAGTTTGCAGGACCTGTGTGAAGCCCGGGTAGGCGAAGGGAGCGAACTCATCCAGGATGACCGACAGCATCGGCTCGTCCACTTGCCGGTCAGTGGAAGCGCGGGCGTAGCGCTTCCCAACCATGAGCTGAATGTTCTGGAGTAGGATCTTGCCCAACGCCTCCACAGCACGCTGGTTGCGATTTGTATTGAGAGAAACAAAAAGGATGAGGTCCTTCTCGAAGACATCGTCGAGCGTGAGCAGGTCCTGATAGGAGCCAGTCACGATCGACAGCTCATCCTCAAGAAAGCTTAGAAGCTCATTGAGTAGACCCTGGATCTTCTCAACGCGCTCGCGGTCGGAAAGTGACCGCTGAAGCATCCGCACCGACATCTCGAAATTCAGCCTTTGTTGCGCGGAGATTCCCGGCAGCGTACCGAGCCGCACCTTCGCGACGCCGATCTGCTCCTGGAGTACGTTCTCGTCCAGAGCCATCACAAGCACGTCGTAGACATTGAAGAGCTTGCCTGTGTACTGCAGGATGCGGACAAGGTCCGAAAGGTAAGCCTCCTGATGCCCTTTGAAGAAGTCTTCACGCAATCCGAAGGAGCGAAAGATGAAGTTCACATGCTCCTGATACGCATCATCGAGCGCATAGAAAGGGTTATACCTTGCCGACTCGGAGGGATGGGTCGGATCGAGAACGCGAAGGTCTTGAAGGCGGCCAGCGGCCTCGATGTGAGGCAAGAGCCTGTCCAGAAAGTCCCGTTCGCCCTTGCCGTCGAAGATAATCATCGGCATCTTGCGGTTGCCAAATGTCCGCCCAAGGTCTTGCGCGATGATGTTTTCGAGGAATGTCGACTTGCCGGCACCCGTACCGCCCACGACGATCCCATGCTTCATCCGCACATCGTCGGACCATAGCCAAGGTTCGCGGTGGACGTTATACCCAAGCAGCGTTGAGGCGTTCTCATTTGCGTTCCGAGCAACGGATCTGTCGCGCGCTCCCGAAACGGAGACGGGTGGGTGCGGCCAGTTCTCTTCACGCTTCGTTCGTCTACCGACGAACTGTGCGATGACGAGTCCACCACCAAAGAACAGGACAGCGAAGTCCATAAAGATTTCGAGGCACTGCGCGTTGCGAAGATGAAGCCGCGAGATTGCAACGTACCAGCAGAATGCCATTACTGCGCAGCCAAGCAAGACGAGGACGCCCACGATGTCTTCTGGTCCTGATGGATTGCGGCGGGGTGGCGCGTCGTAGGCGGGACTCATGCGCGTGCTCCCAAGGTGAAGTAGAAGAAGACTCCGACCAGGGCGCAGGCTAGCAAGGCGATGAGGAGCAGCAATGGACTCGGTTTCCAGCGTCCCTTCTCATCGACCGGCTTCAAGTCGTCAGCCAGGATACGAAGCAGAGTTTTTTGCAAGTTCGATTCGGGATCGGCGCGGTAGATCGAGCGGAGCGCCACGCGTATCTCTTCCGGCGAGACATGCCCTTGGGCGTCCATGACTAGAGGACGACCACTACGGAGAGCGGAGCATTCTGATCGTTGCCAAAGTTGAGCTTATAAATCTGAGGCGAGTTGCCGGAACTGCTTCCGATGCTGACAACGCCAGTCGTCTTCCGTCCGGGAGCGAGATCTTTGCTGGCGGATTCGGCTTGGACTACGGTGATGCTGGTGCCGGGCTTCGCTTTGAAGGACGCGAAGGTTTCCGGCGAAAGCTGATGATTTCGCAAGCCCACGAGCGAAACCGGCTGCTGGGTGGGAAGAGGGGCGAAGACATCGGGCGTTGTCAGCCGGAAAGGAGCTTTCGTTTGATTGGTCACGGAATATCGAATGTAAAGCTGATCCTTTGAGCGATAAACCTGATCGACCACGACCTGAACGCGATCGGAAGTAGGCTTACGGTTGTCATTGGCAATGTCTTGAGCGCCCATCATGGCCTGCGTCAACACCAGGGATGCGATCTTGTTGATCTCAGCATCTGTAGCTTCAGACGCACTGCGTCCAGCCGGATGGGCGGTCGAAGTCGGTCCTGTGCGGATTAAGACATCCATCGAGGCAAGCTGACCGGCCGGGTCCAGCTCGTAGCTAAGCTCCCGGGAGGCCGTCCACACAAAGAGATTGGTAGAGACCCCTTCCCGGATGGGCTTCACGAAGACCTTATCATCGTGTCGCTCTACCTGGAAACTGTCTGTATCGGCAATGGCGAGGGTCGTAACCGGCTCGCCGAATTCGATAACGGTCAGATGGTTCAACGATGTCTCGACGTGGCGGACCTGACTCTGGTTGGTGGTTTGCGCACCGGCTACGGCCGCTGCCAAAGCAAACGGTAGGGTCATCAACATCTTCATAGCGGCCTCCTTGGGCGCACTGTGGGTACAAAAGGAAAAGAGAAGCTGAGCCAATGGCATCAGCTTCTCCTTGCCGGTTAGGAGTTCTCCATGGCTGCTGGAGCACTCGTGTTTTCGAAGATCAGGTTTCTCTTGCCCTTGTAGTGAAAGAGAAAGACCTTCTTTGTCCCATCTGGACCTTCCGGATTGACGATTCGTTCGACCAGCCAGGCGCGCTGCTCTTCGTCAAACCGGACAAAGCCGTTGATGGTTTTGGGAAGGCGTACTCGTACCCTCTGACCGCCCGTGACCTCCGCGAACGCGTCGACCACTTCCTGAGGGAACGACTGAAAGAGGACAGCGCCAGAACCTGAGCCACCCGTGACGACGGTATTCATCGCCTGTGCCCATGCCCGACGGTTCTCTTGCTTTCCTTGCGCCCAGTAATGCACAAACAGGTGAAGCGAACTGAACTGATCTTTCGCCTCCTGCTCATGCTCCCAGAGAGCCGCTTGTGCTTTGTTGCGTGCAATCACAGCGGACCGCTTCTGCTCTTTGTCTTCGCCCTTGCGCACAGCTTCCCAGTGCGCCTGAGCGTTCTTGAGTTGCAGTTTGATCTCTTCCTCGCGCTGAACGATCCGGCTTGCGATATCCGCATAGATGGAATTGACGAGCTGGCACTCCTCGAACATCTCCTTCGGCACGTTCTCACCAAAGAAGAGGCCCCGGAAGTCCTCGATCGCCATTCTGTCTTCGCTGCTATCGCCCTTCTCGCCCGGCAGGAATCCGAGTTCTTTACGCAGCACGTTATAGAGCCTGCCAACCTTGTCTGTGTCGGCAACCTCCAGATGGGCGGGTAGATCCGAAACCCTGCGCTCCCGTTTGTATCGGAGCCAGGGTGCCGGCGCTACCTCCTTCCGGATGTCGCTGACCACGGCTTCGTCGATCTCGACCTTGTGCTTCAAGGAGTCGAGCGCGTTCTGGAGTTGCTCGACGAGCTTATAGGCCAGTTGAGGCCGTCCCGCCGCAAGACATGAAGTCTTCAGATCGGTGATGGAACCGATCCGATTTCCTCTTGCCTTCATCGCAACCAGATACACATTCCACCAGGGAGACTTGGCCTTTGTATGCTTCGTCTTTTCCTGCTGAAACTCGTCTTTGTGAGCAATCCTTCCGTCCACGAACTTCGGAAACTGGTCGGATGGCATCACGCAGATGGTGTCGAAGTCGAAGTCGCCGCCATTCTTACTCGCTGTCTTCGAGTGGAGGATGTAGGTGCCCTCCATACGAAGCTGACGGTCGAGAATGTAAGCGATCAACTTATCTTCAAGGTCCGCTACACCCAATGCCTGTTTCAGCATCGGGACAAGCTCATCGTGGGTGAGGTGACGGATCGGAAGCAAGTCCTCCAGCATTCGAATGGGATACCGAATGCAAAGGCCTTTCTCCGCCGTCAACGAGGTGATGGAGGTGTCTTCAGGGATCCAGTCGGAGGCCGAGAGAATCTTCCCTCGGTATTCGATCAGGACACCATCATCCGCAAGAGCAAAAGACGGTAGCCGGAAGCCGCCGCCAGTGCAGGTACGGAACGCCCATCGAGCTAATTTGCGATTGATCTGGTTCGAGACGTAGGGGAACTTAATGCTCGATCCACTCGTATCGGCCAGAAGCACCGCTTCCGCCGGCTCCCACCCCTCTGAAGCAGGATTGGCTCCTTGCTCCAGTGTTTCGGGATCGAAGCTTGCGTCCTCTTCAAAGGTAGCGACCTCCGACTTGCCCAGAAGTTCGAACAAGGCGTCGTAATCGCCACCGTCCCAAGCCTTTCTCACCTTGCGGATCTGCTCGATCGCTCGAGGCATGATCTCAAGTTGAAGGCTTTCCTCGGAAGCATGCTCGACCAACGTATAGCTCGATCCGAACTCCGACACACGGGACAGTTCTTTAATCCCGAGAATCGCTGGACCCGTATACAGCCGGCCGGATGTGCCCAACTGTGGAAGGAAGCGAACGCCTCCCTTCAGAGATGGTTTGCAGGAGCTCTCCGGCAGGATGACGTCGACCCCGAGCTTGTCAGCTACGCGATCGCTCATCGCCTTCAGAGCACCCTTTGCCTGCTTCGGTTCGCGCGTATCAAAGGCCAACCGAAATTGGCAGAATCGATTCGTGCCGATCTTCAGCTTCCGGTAGAGTGACTCACGTACCCAGCCACGGCAATCGTTGGTGCCCAAGACATGGTCCTGGACAACGGCGATGCGCATCTCGGGTTCCTCCACCATGAGCTTGCAGTCGGAGACAAGGATCGAGAAGTACACGATCGCTGCCTCGGGCCAATGCTGAAAGCGCTCAGCAATCTGTTTGGAGTGCGCTTGATCGACGAAGTAAAACTTGCCATCCTTCGCCGAACCACTCGCGCCAGCCAGCTTGTACTCGACCCCGCCGTAGAAGAGCTTGGCCATGCGGCTTTCGACCACAGACTGCTCATACGGCGTCAACTCGAACGGCACACTCACACGCGCTACCTGGATACCGGGATAGATCTGCGCAAGGAGCTTTCCCTCGAGCGTATCTTTCCGGCCCAGTTTGCTTTGCTTACGGGTCACTTCTCCAGACGCATCGATCTTCAGCTCAAGAATGAGCTGCTGGTCGATCGCCGTATTCTGTGTCCTGGTCGCTGTCATATTCTCCTCACTTGTCTGGCGCTTGAAGACGAGTGACAAGAGGTGGCTGATCGCCGGTCTTGTCTGTCGCCTGGCCGCCCGGGTTAGGGGTGGGTGTGGACCGAACCAGGCTCGAGAGTGCAAACCGGGTCAGCGGAATTCCTCATCGCTCATGCGATAAGGCGTCAAAGGAGAAACATGGGCCGTGTTTCAGGTATGTCTCTCTTTGAATCCGTTCTGACCTTGTGGCCCTATTTACGCAGGGGCCGCTTTACCAATGTCGGAGATCCTCCCTGTATCTCCGCCTCCGCCTTGTAGGCAAGGAGGGCATAGATGACTCCGTTCTTCGACTGAAAGGCTTTGATCAGAGCTTCGCCTTCATTCGCGACTTCTGGCCCAAGTTCCGGCTTCTCAGGGGCGGAACCCTCTTTCGCGAGGAAGTATCGAACGGTCTCCTCAGATTGCTGACGTGATCGTCTCCCGCGCTTCGCATCCACTGTCACCGCAGCAGGCGACTTCGCCTCTGATCCGGTCGTTTGTACTGTCTCCATTACTGAGCTCCTTTATTTGCTGGGGTATCGGTGTCAGCCGCAGCATCTGGGGCCGCAAGGATTTGGTCCCGGCGTTCGCCGTCGATAGGGCGTTCGCTGTACTCGGCGATCCAGAGTCCATCGGGGTTTACATCCGATCGACGATCGGCGATCAGACGCACACGGTATTCGTTCACGAAGTGATCGGTGAACTCCGCTCCATTTGTCAGATGGTGAACGTCTTTCACGCCATAGATGAGGTAAGTCAGGGGCTCGCCCGGAACTGCCTCGATCTGGCGCTGATGGAACACAGACTCGATCTGGCCATCGTCAATCTTGCCGCGGGTATTGTCGTCTGCCATCGCCTTGATCGTGTAGGCGCGCAGATTCCGCGTCATCATGTTGAGACTGCTCGCCCAATGGTCGTCGACGTTCGTGGGGGAATAGTTGAGATAGTTCGCCAGAAAGCGCTTTACGAACGCTTCATCCAGGAACTCGTCCGTACCGTTCGCCAATGCGGCGGATGGGGTCTTGGCGGACTGCCCAACGACTGCCGCTTCGCCATCGGGGCCGATACGGATGACGGTAGGCGGTTGCATACGAACAAACACAGCAAAGCCGATCGCCAGCAAAGCAATTGGAACGGTCAAGAACGCTAGCAGCCATGCCCTGTTGGCATTTGCTTTCAGGGCGCCGTCCACTTCGTAGTACTTCGGCTTCACCGCGATGGCTTGCTCTGACGTAGTGGCATTGCTTTTCATGAACCACCTCCTAGTCCTGGTCGGATCCTTCGTTTCTTGTGGTCACACTCGCGACAGTGCGCGTGGCAATCCGGGCGGCATGGAACGCACCCCAGGTTCCAATGTTGTAGCGGTGAACCGTCGGTCCTCTCTTGGCCGGAACGGATGGTCTGGTGTTGCCACGCGGTCCGCCGGGAGAGGACGCCGTTGCCTGGTTGCCTGATACAGAGGCCTGGCTGACTGGCTGATTCTCCATGCCATCGCTTACACTCTCATCGTTTGTCCCATCCGTGCTCATCACTTCACCGATCGAGCCGCGCATCTGTTCTGCGTGGCCTTCCAGTGTTGGCTCACCGCCTGATGCATACCCCGACCGATCAGTTGAAGATCTGGAGGCTGACGAACCTGACGCAGGCTGGTTCGCAGCAGCAGAACTTCTAGGACTCTGCTGGCCGGGCGCGGGCTGGTTGGAGCCGGCAGTCGTTGAAAGGGACCTGCCTGCACTGGCAGTCGAAGTCGCGTTTCCCGCCGAAGAGCCACTCGACACACCTGCACCGCCAGCGGCGGCTCCAACAGTCGCGCCCTCCACCGCCGCTGCACCCAACGTAATTGCCGTTGCGGCCGTACCAATGAGTGCGGCTGCCGTGGATCCGACATCGCCGCTCACGAGTCGTTTTGCGATGAACGGGATAACTGCGATCGCAAGCGAATAGATAATGCTCG
>JBEPUJ010000052.1:0-10152 GCA_041691575.1 Terriglobales bacterium | reverse complement strand
AAGAAGCACTGGAAGTTGAAGTTCGTGAGGTAGGACACCGCCATCGTCGGCAGGTAGATGAGGAGCTGCATCGTGTTCGAGGTGCGCGCAGTGCCATCCGTGTAGATGGAGTGCGCGTTGTTCGTGTTCTGAATATTGACGAACAAGTAGTCCTTGTACACGAAACAGCGGGCCATATTCTTCAGGTAGTTGTCGGTGTCGAAAGTCGTGTAGGCCGTGCCGTCGAAGGCGGCAACTAGATTCTGCCAGCGAGTGCCCAGCGAAGCCTCAGTAATGTTGACGGGCGGATTCACCCCGTCATACATCCAGATGCCAAGCCGCCCCATCCAGATGGCCCTGCCCTTCCAAGAAGCAACGGACTCGAACGAGAGGGCGCCGTCATCCCCGATCTTCTTGTACGTGAAATCTTCCGTCGTGTTCCCCGTCAGCGCGAAGGATTCCAACGCCTTGCAGAGAACCACGCAGTCACTACCAGCCACAACCGCGATGCCGTCCGGATCCCCCTGCTTCGTGGACTGAACCTCGAACCAATCCCCGTCATCCTGGGAGTGATCCATGATCTCCGGGAACCGGGGGCCGTGAATATAGGCCCGGCTAGTGCACGCAACGTCACCCGGATACCCTGGGGGTCCCGTGTCCACGAGCGCGTTGAAGGAAACGTGGTAGCCCTTATAACTCGTCCAGAATGCTCCCTTGGCCGAGCGGGGAGTGGATGCACCCACTCCTCCAGGCTGAATGAATCCATACCTGTTATACAATTGTTCATTGTTCGTGTAGAGGAGGTAACTCTTCATCGACACTGACCGAAGATTGGCCGGGTTGAAGTTCTGTGACACGGTATCGGAGATCATGGCAGGAGCTGTATTGAAGTCCAACGATCCGATGCGAACCATCGTGGTGGCATCAAAGAACTCCCAACCTACACCAGGGGATGCCTGCGGGCGGTCGTAGTATTCTGTGAACCGTGTTCCGTATCCCGTGACTCCGGCAGTCGTCGTGGCAGACGGAGTCGAGATCCTCCCGCGATTACGGGCGGTGGGCATGTTCTCGAACAGGAAGTAGTTCTTCGACGAAGCTCCGAAGGTACGCGGAGAGGGATACACTAGCTCCACAGCAGTCGTGCTCGTGACAGAGGCAACCACGCCTACGCCGTTGATGACCATACCCGGGAAAGAAATCTTGGCGATCTCGGTTGCACCGCCGGTGATGGTGGTGCTATCGATGGTCGCCACAATGATGGCTGTCGGAGATGCATTGCCGAGAGACGAAGTTGCGCAACCCCCGTACCAGCGAATAACGCGCTGCACTGCTCCAGGGGACACGAGCGTGCTCCGTCCATACGTGGCGCGCAGAGTGATGATGACTGACCCATCTATCCCCGGGGTTGCCTGGATGAACCAGTTCTTACCCGGGTAGGGGGCGGTCACGCTGACACCCTTCAACTCCGTCACGAAATGCTTCTGCACGAAGGTGAAGGTCGGCGTGTATACGGAACACCACAACTCATTGAAGGTGCCTGTGTCCTTGATGTAGAAGAAGCCAATCTTCTGCACACCAGACGGATCTGTGATGGTGCTGACCGCCATCGGGCGCGCACTGTCGAAGTTAGCGGCCGTCAGTGCCGTCGTGCCTGTGATGGCTCCTCGCCGGTTAATGAAGCCCGGCTGATTCACAATCGCGTCTTGCAGGTAGGCAACCTGATGGGGAGCAAGCTCGTGGGGAGCCCGAGCGAGGATCATGCCAAGTTCAGCGCCCTCAGCGGTATCGGTTTGCAACAACGGCATCAGGCACCTCCCTCAGGGCTACCAATCGAAAAACAGGTCTTGGGTCACGAGCATCGGATCCGGCGAATCCATGTTGACATCGAAAGCATTCTGCAACGTAGCGATGGAGCGAGCCGTCACTGCGTCAAACGTGTCCCCATCCTGCAAGTCACCCTCACCACGAGAGAGCCTCGCGATTACAATGTCCATGAGGAGCGGGCTGTATTCGTCCGGAAGCAGCATCTGCGCCTCCGTGGTGCCTGCGCCCAGGACAGGAGGCATCGCGTAGTAGTCGAGAGCGAAGACGTAGTTGAACGTGGGGAACGGATAAACGTAGAGGTTGCATCCGCCCACCGAGTTCTTGCCATACGCGCAGTAGTGCCGAACCGGTGTATCCTGAATCAGATAGGAGTTGAACCCGTAGAACTTCTCCACGTAGTCCTTGCGGAGATACTGGATGTTGCCCCCGTTATCGGCCACTGCAGGAGCGCCGAAGTTCCTCACTGCGCGAATATCCAACGGTGCGAGCGCGAGTGGCTGTCCCGGCCCGTTGCCTGGAACCGTCTCTGTCCAAGTCGAGAACTTCTCCAGGAAGGGATAGGGCCCGCTAGAGCAGAGCCTGCGATTCGCAGAGGTAAGCAGCGGATAGATGCGAGCGGGGAGAATGTCCTGAAAATCGTGAGCCTGTATCTCCGCAACCATGTCACTCGGAATCACTGCGTCACCTCCTTAGTAAGGGTTAGGGCCTTAATCTTAAGTAACTCGTTGGTAAGTTAAAGGAACGGTAATTAGCCGAACGAACGCCGTCTCTTTCCGGTGTTAGACGTGCTCACGGTTCGCCCTGTGTCTTCTCCCAGCATGCGGAAGCCGTGCTCCAAGAACTCTGCCCGGGCACTAGCCTCCTGTTTAACGTCCTTATCCATGCGGGCCTGGACGCTCTTGTTATGCCTCTGAACCTTGTCGAGTAGGTCTCCCCGCTCACGGTCGTTCTCGTAGAGCCACTTGCTCACTTCATCTGGCGTCGGCATCCGCTTATTGGGGAATGCACGGAGAGGAAAGAGATCCCCCTGCTCAAGGTCTGCTGCATCTGCGTGCTTCACGTACACGCTGTCCCGCATCATGCGTTGAAACACGGTGTAGTTGCCTGTGCGGGCACTACGCTGGAAGACTAGGTCTGGATCGTGCTTTCGACACGCGGCCTGAACCTTCAACTCTTCGTCCGACTTGAACCCGTAACCAGAAATGTAGAGTCCCATGAGTCTCCCGTAGATGACGAAAGGGGGACACCGCCCACCCGCAGCGATGCCCCCTTTCAGTCGATTAGTCAGATATGAAATCTAAGCGTGCTTTCGCACGTATTCGAGCATGCTCAAGATAATGGATTCGTCCTCACCGAGCTTGCCTAATGCCGTGTTACATTGGAGACATAGCAGTCCGCGAACTCGACCCGTCTTATGGTCGTGGTCTACGTGGGTCTTGTACGATCCAACTTCCAGCGGTCGGGGGCAAATCCCACATACGCCGCCTTGCTCATCAAACATCAGTCCAAAGTCTTCGGGAGTGATCCCGTACTTGACCTTCAATTTGTGCTTACGCACGGCTTCCTGGCGCGCGGCATAGAGTTCCGGATCCTGTCGAATCTTCTCCCACTTACCTGCGTTATGCTTCTTGTCGTAATCGGGATCCTTGGCAAGCCTGCGAGCGCGGTCTTCCTTATGCAGGTTGGGGTTCTTCTCCAACCTCTTTCGTCGTTGCTCGACGCGAGCGAGTCGGATCTTTTCCGCGTACTCTGGGTCAGATTCCATTCTCTCAATTCGGCGGGCGCGAGCGGCGATTCCCGCGATGCGGGATTTCTCTCTAGCCTCTGGGCTGAAGTCGTAACCGGACATTCGTACCTCCGTGGTAGTTGGTGGAAGGGAAACCACCGAAGCACTTTCCCTTCCACCACCATACCACGGAGGTAGTCAGTTACCGACCCCCTAAGAGATACTACGCTCAAACGCCAGTGGTATCGCCTGTGTAAGTAATGACGCCACTTGAGTTACGCCTGTTTGTGCCGAGTTCGAGGTCCCTGACAAGGAAGCCTTCCCAGGCGTCGAAGCCTGCGACCTGCTTCAGGATGCGGCCATCCTCGTCCAGGTATGCCCAATCCCCCGTGTGGAAGATCTTGAGAGCGTCACCGTCAACGAAGTGCATGCGGCCCCACGGGTGGAGGTAGTCACCGATGAGGGGAGTGCCCGCGAACTTGACCGTCTCGAATCCGCCCTCAAGGTTAACCGGATCGTTGTACCGGATACCCTTGACGACACCCGAGTCGTTGTGCGCGTTCCAGAACGTGCGGAGACCGAAGTCGTCGGTGACGATGAACTGATTCATCGACCCACCGGCCTGCTTCAGCTTGCCGCGCATCTGGAGCATTCGGTCAACGGTGAGAGCCGAAGCCGCCGTGTCCCGCTGGGGGATCCAAGTCGGCTCCGACGCCTCCGTGATGCCGCCAACCGTGGTGGCAACCGAGGAGATGAGAGCCTGGAGGCCCGCAGCTTCCTTCGAGACCGACGACGTGTTAGCGTTGTCGTTCACGAACACGAACTCGCCCGCCACCGGGGTGCCCGAGGCAGCCACCGTGACAGTCGCAGCCGAGACCGAAACAGCCGTGATGGTCTGCGCCGAACAGCGGGACTCCGGGTTAGCGAGCGTGCCAACGTCAATCGAAAGCCCGATGTAGAGCTGACCCTTGACGAGGGACTCGTTCGACAGGAGGTTGATAACCGTACCCGTCGAGCCAGCCGTGATCGTGGCGACCGCAGCCGTGCCGTCACCGTAAAAGACGCGCGCCAGATCGACGGCAACGTCGTTCTTGATACCATTCATCTCCGTCTCAAGCGCACGCAGGAAAGCGCCTGCGTCGTTGCGCGTGAAGCGGATGACGTGGCCCGTCAGGCGGAAGGAGCCGTAGGAGGTCTTCAGCGTGAAGATCGCCTTCTTCGTGCCCTGTGCCCCCGAGGTGGGGAGCGCTTCGCCTTCCAGACGCCAACCCTTACCGGGCGAGCGGCCAGTCCAGATCGGCACAACGGCCTGACGACCGCTCATGTCAACGTGATCCGTGGTGGCCTCAAGGCGCTGCAGGAGCGGGGTCGAATCGTTGAGCTGCTTAACGACGGGGCCGTAATAGAAGTCCTTCAGCACCGCGTCGTAGAGGGTGCGCGATGCACCCGTGGGGGAAAGAACAGATGCAGCCAACTGGCTACCTCACTTTCTTTCTCCCTCCTTCAGGACTCACATGTCCTGAGAAAACGCCCTTTCGAGATACTCAAGAGCCGGTGCCTTGGCGTCCTTGATCGTCTCGATTTGAACGGGCTCAGTAGAGTGTCCGCCACCAGCCGGGGGTGACACCATGCCACCAGGAACATTCGCGGAACCCTCGAAGAGGGCTTGCTGTCCCCGAGACTCGATGCGGCGATACAAGTCCAAAGCTGCAGCCAAGTCTCCATTAGTGTGAGCACCGAGAGCGAAGACATCTTCCTCGATCTGCGCGGCCTCGTCAGCATTCCTGCCTTTGAGGTCCGGGTACTCACTCACGATGTCGTTCCAAGTCGAAGAGAGGTCATCGACCACCTGTTCAAGGTAAGCCTGACGAGCCTGCTCTGCGGCGAACTCCTGCCGAGCGCCGTTAATCTCGTCAAGCTGAGACTTCAACTGAGGGACGAGGCTTAGGGCGTCCTTAATTTCAGGAGGGAGGTCATATTCGGAGAAGGGATCCTCCGGCGTGGGTGCCGAAGGTGCCTGCTGCTCCTCTGCGTAGAGGGCCTGCAAGCGCTGGTACAGATTCGTCCGCGCCTCGTGACCCTCAGGGCTATCGTCCTGGAGCGTCTGAGCGAACTCATATGCATCCAGCACGGCCTGGGGATCGCCTCCAGCGGCTTCCAGAATCCGGTTAGCATCCGCAAGCTCCGTGGTCCGCTTCGTGAAGCCCTGCCTCAGCTCTTTGACACGCTGATTGACAATCGCCTGCACGTCCGGGGGGAGATCACTGACATCCGGATCCGGGCCGAGAAGGTCCGGGGTGGGAGTCTGTTCCTGGGCTGCAGCAGGGGTGGGATCGGCCTCGCCGGGCACCTGCTCGGGCTCCGCATAGGAATCGAAGTTCGACTCCAGGAAGTCCAGGGCTGCTGCGGTATCTACGGAGTCGCCTCCGGTTGCCTCTTCAGGCATCTGTCTGCACCTCTTCCATCTCCGACTGCGAGGCTGGCGGCAAAGCCAGAGGTTCGGGGTCGGCGTCGATGACTCGGCTACGCTCGTGCGCAGCCGCTAGGGTGTTACCGATCAGAGACATAAGCTCTGAACCGGCCTCTCTCGCCTCTGCCAATCGGAGGTTGACGTTCACAGTCGATGGGACTTCCCCGCCAGTGATTCCCTTGGCTCGGTCGATACGCTCGGACATGTCCTTTACGACTCGTCCAAGCTGGTCGGCGCTATTCGTCTTCGGGATTACCTCCCGGAGTCTGGTTAGCGCCATGCTGCGGAGATCCTCGTACTCTTGAACAACGTCGCCGTCGTCCTTGATCTCCTCTAGCTCGTCCTGTGTGGGCTGCTGTGGGGGGTTTCTCGCGTCGAGACTCTCAATCTCACCCTTCGAGTCACGCGGGAAGTCCCACAATCGAATCCACGAACGAACAGTGCTGAGCGCGATGAATGTGTCTCGCGCAGTCTTTTTCGTATTTCCCCCGTTTGAGAGGAAAGCGTTGTACACGCGCCAGCGATCTAGGTCGTTATACTGCCGCCTAATCGCGACTTGCGAAACGCGAGGAGCCATTTAAGCGTTCCTCCGAACCTGTCTAGTCGAGGGGCCTGCTGGCTTGGGAGCAGACGGCTTGCCCGTAGTGCCTGAGTCCGTGGGAGTCTGGCCTGGAGGCGTAATCGTCTCCATAACCAGACTCTCCATCGGGGGCTCAGTGCGGAGCATCTCGCCGTCCACGTTCTGGACGCCAGCCTCCTGAAGCACGTTGGCGGTAGCCTCCGGCCCGAGCACGGTGTGAGCCGTGAGACCGACCTTGACGTTGCCCTCGCGCTGCTTCGTGGCGAGTGCGATGTCCATGATCTTCTGGAGGGTGAGCTGCGCGTGCTGAATGAACTCGTGCTGACGCTGAGGATCGAGACCCTCGAACTCCACACTCTTCATGTACTCGGTGTGGAAGTTGTAGTGCGACTGCCAATCCTCATAATCCGTGGGCGAGAGCATCGCCTGCAACAGGAAACCCTGAATCTCGGCTGGATCCTTGAACGGCACCCCCGTCTGCGGATTAACACCAGACTGAATCTGACCTTGCGCCTCCTGGAGAGCCACCGGATTGACCGGCTGTCCCTGGAGTATGCGGAGATGCTCTCGATCCGCCATGTCAGCGTCAAGCATCATCTTCTGCTTCCAACCCTTAAGGTCGGGCATGTCGAGATACTTGTACTCCTCGCCCGCAGGGAGGAGGCCCATATTCTTCAGCATCATCACGCGAGCCATACGACCGGCCCGGGAGTGGGGCATGGAGGAGGAAGCCTCGCACTTGATGGAGACGCCCTTAACCGCAGCGCCCTTGAAGGCGATGATCTGCGGCATGCCGTTGTCCCCCGTGATTTCAAGCAGGCGATCCGTGGTGTAGCGCTCAACCGCGAGGTCAAGACACATCTGAAGAGCCTTGCCCAAGCTAATCTCGTTGTCGGTGATGATGGGCGCAATAACCTCGTCAGACTCCTCCTGAGCGAGATCGAGCGCGATGCCCGACTCAAGCCCCTGCTGACTAGCGAGATTCGTGTTCGAGTCTCCCAGCCCAAAGGTGTTCTTGATCCGGGCGTTCATGTCCTGGAGAATCTCGGCCATGTACCCGGGTAGGGTGGGATGCTGAATCATCTCCGGCTTGGAAGCGCCGACCGGGTTGTAGAACTGAACCTCATCCGAAGCATTGAAACTCTGCATCGCGTTGCGCGGAACAGTCCACTTCGGGTTGATCGTCAAGTCCCGGTGCGTCAGGATCTGCGAGAGCGTCTTGTTGAGTTCCTTGTTGAGCGGAATCGCATCCTCCACCTCACCCGAGTCATACGGGCTGTTAGGGATCGGAGTCGCTCCGAACTTCACAATGGGCAAACACTTGAACGGGAAGGGCCAAGGGCGCTCGCTGTTCGCCGTGTCTTCAAGGATCTTCTCCTTAGTGAAGTACACGACTCGCCCAGCCGGGAGGGACGGACAAGGGCGGATGAAGAGACCCGTGACGACTACAACCGTCTTGCGCTGGGTGTCCAAGTCGCTCGTCTGCGCCCCGAGATCAGCGTCGGTGAGAACCGAATCAGCCTCGATAGTCGCGCCCCAGCGAGTCTTCACTTCCTCAGGATCCAGGTGGAAGTCGATGCCGACGTAGCGTGCATCCTCGAACTGCTCCACGGAGGGGTCGAGCCAGGCGTTGATGGGGTTGATGACCTTAACGTCGATCTCGCCCATGTACGCGGTGCGATAGGCGTCCTGCACGTTCCCGCCCATCTGCTTGAGCTGGTCGAGATAGTGCGGAGCGATATCCGGTCCCACCGGATGGCCCGTCTCGGGATGGCATACGTAAGAGAAGGGCTCCCCCGCGTAAGCATCCCACGTAACCAACCAGTATCCCTGTCCCGCTACGCGCGCCCATGTGAGCGCCTGACGGAACTTGCGCATCAAGTCGAGGCCAGTCCACCAGTAATCAGCGGCCGACTCGGCAAGCCTCGTGGCTTTGACTGATTTGGGATCGCCGTTACCGGAAGTAGCCGTGAACTGCGCCTTGTTCTTCGTCAGCTTCGCGACGAGCTTGTTGCAGTTAGGCTTGATCTGATTCGAGACTACCCGCGTGCGCCCGCGCGGCTTCGTATCATCCGTGGGGAGCTGCTGGATGCGCTTGAGACTCGTGCTGTAATACGTGTACTGGCGTCCCCTGTAGAACGCAATTCCAAGCTTCCAGAGAACCTCTAGCCGCTGGCGCGAGTCCTTCACACTAGTGCGAAGTTCCCACAAGTCGGACGGCTTATTGAGGTTCGAGATGCTACGCATCTGGGCGCTAGACAACGCAGCACCTCCTTAGGGAGACGACGGATAGGTGAGTCTGGGTGTGTTGTATTGCGGACGCATATCAAAAATGTTCGTGCGAATGAACTGATGTGGCTGAACGGCCACGGCAACAACGCTAGAGCCCCCGCGTCGAAGCAGGAGGAGAAGCATTAGACCGGGATCTCTTCCCAGGCATACTCGCAAAGTGCTCCAGACGCGCCAGAAGCTGCAGAGGTCTGGATAGAAATTGCACAACCCTGACCAATAATGATCGAACCATCAAACCATCGACCAAGTGGTAGAAGGTAAGGCACGGTAGTAGAGGCCCCCGTAAGCGCCTCACCGAGAAGACAAATGGCTACTGGCGCGGCTGGGAGGGTGGCTGCGGTAAAGACCTGTAGAACGCTCGCCGCACTGCCACCCAACAGCGCATTGCGGGCAGTAAAAGCAGTGCCCGTGACTGCTGCAGCCAGGGGGTTCACGTTTGCAGCAAGAAAGACGTTCGCTGCGGCCGCAAAAGCAATAGGAAATCCAACGCCAGCGTAAAGGAGCACGCCAAGCTTACCAGAACCTGCCGGGTTGAAAAGAGTGAGAACCGGGGTGGTAGCCGATAGTCCGGCCTGTGTCGCAACACCGCTCTGGTTGGCGGCCGTAAACACGTTACCTCTGTAAACTGCCTCAGTGTAGCGACCGTGTGCATCGGTAACCCCAAGCGCGCCCGACTTATCCAGTCGGAGGTTGTTGTACGTGGAGTCGGCTGCGGCGGCTGGGCCTACGCGCCCGTCAATCTGTACACCCATTAGCTGTACCTCATTTCGGGATCGGCGGTAGCCCACGAGTCAGCCGGGGATTGTCCGGTAGCAGCGGCGAGCACCATCAGGTTGCGGTTCACATCTGCTAGAAGCATGATGATATGTCTAAGAAGTTCGTTGCCAGTCACGTCACTGGTAGCCAGAGCGTTACGGCCGCTCTCCCGCACAACGGTTACGTTCTGCGTAGTCGCGGATTGATCGAGACCTTGAATAACAGTGTTGACCTGGGCCTGTACGCGGGTGACATCCACGGCCAAACCGTTGGCAACGGTGCCACGCATCCTGTCCCACGTAGTCCCGTTCCAGAGCATTCCGAAGACTGCCCAGGAGGGGAGCGTGGGGTTAGCGGCTGCATCTGCCAACGCGGCAGATGTCATCAACTGCTCAGTGCCGCCACCGATATTCACGTCCAGGCCCGTAACCTGCGTCTTGACTCCAGCACGATCAACGTCCCGAACGGTATCGCCACCAGCTCCTGCGGGAAGCACGGTATTGTCAGCCATGCTTCCTCCTTAGT
>JBEPUJ010000051.1:0-10414 GCA_041691575.1 Terriglobales bacterium | reverse complement strand
AATCCTCCCTTCCGAAAGTCCCTCAATTTGTCTCAGGGGTGCTGACGGGGAACACTACCAAGATAAGGACCGCCGGAAATAGAATGTAGAACCACTCCTCGACCGATAAGCTCCAGGCGATGCTGTAATAGTCGGTTGCGTTTGACTGCCGAAATAGGTTCTGGCTGTAGATCGCGTAGCGCAGGAAATCATCCGACCCGAGCTTTCCCGTCACCAGTGAAATGCAGACCAAAGCGAGCAAATATACCGGAATGGTTCTCATCCACCTACGTGCCAGAAACGTCGGGAACAGAGTTGGCCGCTCGAAACACATCAGGATTTGCGGCGCCAGGACGAAACCCGACAGTACGAAAAACACTTCAACGGCAAGAACCGCGGATCGCTTCCATTGTCGGGGAAGGGTGAGACATCAACATCAGGTGCGGCAACGCGACAGCCAGGGCAGCAACGCCTCGTAGCAAATCTAGTGATGAGAGATGAGCCTTTGTCAAAGGCCAGCCTCCTGCAGTTCAGTCGCTACACTCTCGGCAATTGCCCAGTACCCGCGAGGGGAGGGATGGCCGTTCGAACTGACGCCTTGGTATGGATCAACGCCTGAAGCGATGAGTTTCCTTAGCCCGCCGACCGCGTCGACTGTGATTATATCGTCAGCCTCAACCTCGCCTTTGATCCTGTCCCGAATAGAAGTTTCAAGTCCGTTGAGGCGATCTAGATATTTCGATTGCCGAACTGGAGGATGAACGAACGGGAAAAAAACTTTCTCTTTCGTCGGAATCATCAAGCAAATCAGTTTAGCGCCACCGGCCGCTGCGATTTCCTTGATGCGCTTCAGGGCAGCCACGGTAATGCGCTCTCCCTCGATGTTGCGCGGATCCGTCTCATCCACCGCAATCAGGCGATACCCCGGAGACAAAATGGCGCGCACACCATGTGCGGATGCTTGTAGACAATACGGTAACCCAGGCCCCACAGGGGTTTCGATCCTGCCTTTCACAAGCTGCGATTTTAGTCGCACGAACAACTTCGATGCATAGAGAACATTCCAGAACGATGAATTCAGCGACCTACCTTCGCTGAGGGGCTTCAGTGGAGGCAAATCAATAATGCCGGACACGGCCAGTAGCCGTTCGTCCGGCGCCGCGCGTTTACTCTCGCAATCGAGGTACTCCGAGCGGATCCATCCTCCCGCATCGATCTGCATTGCTCTCTTCGCGCTTTTAACGATCCCCTGATCGGTAGAACGCAAGTCGCTTATCTCAGCCGAATTGGGCCCGTAATAGGTGTCCTCAAAAGCGTTGGTCAGATCCGCGCCAAGGTATACCGCCACAACCACGACCTTCGGTTGAAGCTTCATGACCTCCGGCATCAGACGCAACGCGTGAGTAGGCGAATACCCCCCGAAGGCCATCTGATACACAGGCCGGCCAATGATCCCACCAAGCTGCTGCGGCCATGCTTCGTCTGGCTTAACGCCTTCTCCGTAGGTCTGCGAGTCCCCTAGCGCGACAACATCGGCACGGTCGAGCGCTTTCAGATTTCGCCACCCCCTCCGATCGTGCCCGGCATAGTGTGGATTGGGACGGCGGCCCAACAAAGGATCTGTTACCGCGATTGCACCGCGTCCCGGAGACAGAGCGCTAGAAATCGCTTCTGGAATCCGGATCATGGCTTCGAGACCGAAGCCGACAATTGCCAGGTTAAACAGGAGGACAATGACGATCTGCAACGCGCGACGCATCAGAACATGTTATAGATGTCTGCGACCGGCTTCGATCTCTCGGTCAAATTCAAGACAAGACCAACCGCGACGATGATCACCAGCATAACTGGGACCCACCGGCGCACCATTGTCCAGATCTCCATCCAGAATTGCATTCAGACTCCGAACGCTCAACGCCTAACATCATCGAGATAATGACCAAAGTCCAGCTTAGCCCCGCCGCACATGTCTCGGAAGGAAGGAGGGGCGCCGGTGGGCAAGAAGGAAGCTAGCACGGGATGGATAAGATTCGTTTGATGGGGAATCCATGGACTTCCTTTTAAAGCCGCTCGCGTGGTGTTGCATCGTTGCGCTTTTGGTCGCTTCATGGACGCCGGACCAAGAAATGATCCGCACAGGCTTTGACGCGCGGCTCGAGCATGTCGCGGCTTACCTCGTCGCAGCGTCCACCGTTTCACGCGCTTATCCGCGACTGCGTCCGCTGCGTCTTGCGATTACCATGATCGCATATGCAGCGGTCCTCGAAATCGGACAACGGCTAGTGCCCGGCCGCCATGCCGGACTACTGGACTGGCTGGCGAGCTCGAGCGGCGTCATCGTCGCAGTCTTGATTATGATGCTGCTGGCTCGGGCCGGTTGGTTCACCGGCCGGCAGATGTAGGAATCGAGGGACGCCTCACGGCGCCGAGCATGTCGTCACGCTCAAGCATTGGTTCAGCGTGTCGTCCTCAAAGCCGGTTGGCGTGCCCTGCCCTGCACCTTCGACAGCACCCTTGCCAGCCGCAGCCAGCACGCGCCCCAGCGCTTGGCCGGCGCGGAGCCGACCCATGAAGGCTTCCGGCGTCGCTTCCGCAGCGGTCGGCGCAAGCGGCTGTGAGCCGAACACGTCCTCGTCGGACATTTCCTTCTGAGGTCCAGCGGCGCCGAACACTTCGGCATCTGTCATTTCGGTCATTGTTTCAGCCAGCCCGTTCCGGTCCACTTCAGTTTGCCCTTCGGCGTGTCATAGACGTGATCGACCGTGCGGTGGATCGGATCAGGAGGCGGCAGGTCTTGACGCTCGACGCCGGTGATGTTCTCGGCTTTCGGCAGCCCGCTCGGTCCCAGGTCGGAACGGTCGCTCAAATCCTGCTGCATGGACGAGGCCCATTTCGCGATGCGCGCGGGCTTGCCGAGGAAGTATTCGGACGACGGGTCATAGGCCAGATGCGGATCGAGACCTTTGCCCCGCAGCATGTTTTCCATGCGCCGTGCGTCCGTCTCGGCATTGTAGAGTTTCGGGTCGCCCATGATGGGATCGTACTTATTCGAGGTGATCGCGCCGGTGTACTGCTTGAAAAACAGATTGCGGTCATGTTCGAGCGCAGCACCGTCAGGCGTCTTGCGGGCCACGACCTCGGCGCGGAACTGGTTGAAGTCCTTCTCGGTCATGCTGCCGGGCTTGCCGGGATCAGTCAGGCGAGCATCCCACGCCTTCTGCATCACAGCATCGGTATCGGCGTTCGGCGTACGCATTTCCCGCAGCAGGCCAACAAACGTCTGCTGCGACAGCCGAGCATCGGTCTCCGGTTTCGTCTGCCGGTCGATCAGGTTGAGCAGGTTGGCCTTGTCGGTCTTGAGCAGCGTCGGATCGTTGAGGATCTTCTGCGCGGTCGGATCGCTGGCGAGGCGCGGGTCCTGCGAGCGGATCGAGACGAGATATTGCCCGGTCGCCTCGTTGCTGGCGTCGGTCGCGACTTCCTTGTTACGGCGACGGTTGGTCTCGAAATCATAGTTGCGCGCGCGGATTTGCTGGCGAGCATTCCCGGCCAGCCCTTTTGCCTCCTCGCCGCTGATGATGTCGGGATATTGCTTGATCCACTTGTCGGCCTCGGCTTCCGGATCGCCCGACTTCTGGATTGCGCCGAGCGCTCCGGCGTGGATGATGGCCTTTCGCGCGACGGACGATACCTCGCCAGATACGCTCGCTGCATCTTCGGCTCTTAGCGTTGGGCTTGATTGCACTATGCCAGCCACGGAATGATCGAGGCCGGCAAGTAGGTTTGGGACGGACGTTGGATCGAGTATCGCGGTGTTAGAAGCTGCCGTCGTGAGATCATTTATATTTTTGTCAACAGCCTTCCGCGCGAGATTCGCCATCGTTGACGTGGTGAACTCAAACATATGCTGGCGAAGGCTATCGACCTTCTGCTCGGCAAACTTCTGGCTGTTGTCGGTCGAAAATCCCGACTGGAATTTTTCCAGTGCGGGAGCTACGACTTCCTCGTTGAATTTCGCCGCGACTGACGGGTTGTTTGGATCGGCGTGTTTCGCCGTGTCGTTCCATTGAGCCGTCAGGTTCTGTTGCAGTTCTGCGGCGGCGGCTGATCCGGCGCTGATCTCGCGATGATCCTCATACTGCACGACCTGATTGCCGACGTCCTGCACGCCAGATGCGATGCTCCGGCCGGTGTCTTTCTGCGCTTCCGCGGCCGCGCCATAGAACGCGCCGATGTGCCGCGCGCTGGATGCGATGGCGTCAATGCCGGTCTCGGTCGGGTTAAGCCCGATTCCGGATGGCGCGCTATAGTCGCGAATATTAGGAATGATCGCCTCCTATGTGAAACACCGACGTAATCCCGCTAGCGGCATGGAAAGCCGAGCCAATCATGGAGCCAGTCGCAGCATGAGCTTCGCCGTAAGGAATGGGCCGCGGTTTTTTGGCCTTCGGAAACGGGATGATATCCATGCTCATTGGGCCATCGCCAGCGGACGGCCGATAGGTGCAAAGCCATCCGGGGTTTCGCGAACAGCGTGCGTGGTCGCGAGAAACTGAGCGAATTCGGAAGGGTCGCGATACTTCTCGGACTTCACAACTTCATCGTGCGAAAGCTCGACCGATCTCGTGATGATTTCGCCATCGGCGCGGTTTTTATAATCCACTCGAAATTTCATGGTCGCTCCTATGCGCTAGCGCCGAGATCGCGAAGGCCATCGCGTGCGGGGCCGGATGCTGCATGCAGGCCGTGCGTCTCGCACGACGTGATGACGCGGCGATAGTGCGCGATGTATGAATCCCGCACCGTCGCATCGTATGACGGAAATGCGATTTCCCCGGCCTCGAAACGCTGCTTGGCCGCGGTGCATTCCGCATGGCGCTGGCCTTCGGACAACGCGACGGCCTGCTCGTGAGCTTTGTTATCGTGGGTGATCAGCATTCAAAAAGACTCCCCTCTAGAATTTGCGCCTAGGAAAGCGAGACTGCTGTCGGCGGTTCGATGTGCCGGAAACCCTCCGGCAACTCCCTGTAGGCATGTCGCAGCGCGTACGCTTTCGCATGCACGTCGGCGGTCTCGGTGCCTTTGTACTTGCGCAGGCTCTCGACCGACGTGCACTCGAGGTCGGTGAGCGATGCCAAGACGGTTTTGCGCTCATCGGTGTCCGCATTGAAAAAATGACAATTGAACCGCATTTTCAAATGTTCCTCGTTTCGCCTTTGATGGCGCTAGATAGAACGATCGCTGCGAGCGTCATTTTCTGACGCGCCTCCGGATCTCCATTGAGATATTTTTTGGTAAACTCCGCGTCCTGCAGAGCGCGCGTCTGCCAATGCTTCACAGCGTCGAATTCAACCTGGCTGACTTCCTGGCCGGAAAGGGTCTGCACAATGACCTCATCGCGAATACCAAGCTCGCGAAGCATACCCGCTGTGACGTTCATGAGCTCTGCTTCGGAGTCCGGCATGCTCTGCAGGCTACCGGTCATTGCAGCAGAGACACGCTCGCCGAGCGACTCCGCAACTTTTGCCTCGTCGTCACCGCGGGCAACGCGCTCGTGCAGACCATTCCATTCCTGTTTCACGGCGGGATCAGCGGCTAGAAGCCGGTCAGTCCACGCTTTGTCTGCCTGCAACGTTGCCAGTTTTTCGCCGGCGGCGGCGGCAGTATCGGGGATCTGTGGTTCATCGGTCATTTGGAGATTTCCAGTTTGTTTTTGATGTTGAGAATCTGGCAAGCCTCCGCATAGCGCGCCTGGATCTCCGGCCGGTTCAGATCGTTCTTCTGCGGGCCGCCCTTCAGGGGGTGCGCGCAATAATCTCGGCCGCTAAGTACGCAATGGTCCGCGCGGCAATGTGATGAGCAATTGTTGTGCGAAATGCCGGACAACTCTGCAAACCCGTCCAGAATGCTCATGCTGCGTCCTTTCGCTCGGTCGCGAGGGCACGTTGCACCGAGACCTGATCCAGCCTTTCGATTTGCTTGACGATGTCGCCAAGGATCGCTTCGTCGGCCGCTCGCAACTCGTCGATGCCGGCCTCGATCGCATCTGGATTGTCACGAAGGACCGTCGTTGTCGGCCGCGCAAAGTCCAAAACAAATCGCCCGATCCCATCGCTTCGGGCCGGCGCAAGCCGCCAGAGCTCAGCGAGGATCAAACGCGTGCAAGGCCCGAATGCTGGGCCCGCAAACCCTTCGCCGCCAATCGCCATGATCGGAACAATGGTCCCGGCGGGGACGGCCGCCAGTGTGGTCAGCGTCAGTTCGGAAAATTCGCCATAAGCCACGGCCATGTCAGCGGCCGCCTTGAGAACCGCGGCCATCGCCACCTCTCGCGCAGCAAACTGCTTTTTGAACTCTGCGAGCTGATCAGATCGCAGCTGTGTCGCAGCCGCGGCATCCGCTTGACGGTCAATCCGTAGTGCAAGCTCATGGGCCCGCTCAAGCTCGGTGACTTCCCGCTCGTTTACGGAAACTTTGGCGCGGAGGTCATACAGCCGCTTCGGCGCTCCCGGCACGTCCTCCGCTACGTCGAGCACCGCCTGGCCAATTTCGCCGTTGTGGACGGCCAGAAGCGCGCGGGCCTCTTCCAATTTCGCCGCGATGGCCGGTGCGCGGCCCTGGGCTGGCTCGTTCATCGCGAGATACCGTCAGGCTGGGCGGATCGGGCGGCAAGCGAATCCTGAATCAGCATCCGCACGAAATTGCTGATTGTCCGACGTTCCCGCCCCGCCTCGGCTCTCAATTTTTCCGCCAGACCGGGCTCTAGTCGAGTGCTGATCAATTCCGTCATCGATCCCTCCATTTCGTTCAGGCACGGTCCCCCGGCCGGGCTATCCGATCAACGCACCGGAAGTTTTCGAAGGTTTACGTTTGCGCCTTGGCGAGCCGCCGAATTTTTTGGAAACCGCCGCCGAAATTTTCGAGTGACTGATCGGCCACAGTTTTTTTGGTCATGGCGCGTGACAGGATCGGAATGTCAAATCTCACGAGCGAGATCGCGATCGACCCCCACCGCCACCACCGCCCCCCTTGATGAGACCCGTTCGTCCAAGGGATCGCCGGCCGATATGTCTGGTTCCCACAATGGCGTTGAGCAAAACGTAGTTTGCTTCGTGGTTTTGATGGCGCAACCGCAAATCAATGAGCACTTGCAAGGCGCTTCGACGGATGGACGTTCCGCCACTAACCGGTTAGCGCTGCGCGTAACCGTTATTGCGGCCAGGCGTGGCAATGAAACGCCCGTGGTGCCAGTGGATTGGCTGCTGGCAGAGGCGGCCGGCGAATGATGTGCCGAATTTCTTGCGTTATCCTGCGCATGTCACGAGCGAGGTCTATCCAGTCCAGTTCCTTCTTCCCGTCAGCGGTCGATGCGACCCAAGGCCACCAAGGCCGCGGCGGGCGCTTCGATCGCCATAGGGGTGTGGGGGGATCGCGCCGCACCGATGGATGGGGCGATGGAACCCGATCGAATACCCGATCGACGGGGCGATGGAAGGGGCGATGGAACCCGATCGCGACCGATGGAAGGGGCGATGGAAGGTCACGGCATCGCCCTCTCAATATGTTTGACGCGCTTCTTCGGAGAGCCGGTTTCGACAACCTTTATCCTGCCGACCGTGAACAGGCGCTCCATCGCGGCCCTGAATGCTTCGCCTTTGACCCCTCCCGCCTCTGGATCGTCAGCCATTTCGGCCGGAGCGCTACCGCGGCCGCTGCTGGGGCGCACAGGGCGACCTTGGGCATTCCGCTTATCCAAGAGCCGCAGGAATAGCTCATCGACTTCACGGTTCGCCGCGGCCCGATATGGCGATGCCTGGGCAGACGCCTCGGTCGAGAACGTCAGACCGTTCCATCGAAGCCGGACCTTGCTCTCCTGCTTACCCCGATTGCTTTTCTTGAACTCCAGGGTCCGGACGTCGGGATCGTCCTTGTCGGGGTCGCTAAGAAACATCATCGACCGCACCGAATTGCGCCAGTCAACCGAACCGGCGGTACCGCTCCCGTCGGCCATACCGCGAACGCTGGGGTGGTCGAGAAGCACCACTGCGGCGCCGGTCTCAATGGCTAGCTTCCGCAGCATCCCGACGAACGACCGCACTAAGCGGCGCGAGATGTTGTCGCCATCAAATACAGCCGCTGCGGAATCGATCGCGATACAGGCCGGCTTGTTCATCTTGGCATATTCGATCACACTTTTGAACATTTCCGACTTAACGACCGTCCCTGTTCGACCGTTGACGGAAACAAGCGCGGTGGCCTCGAGGTCCGGGCAATGGATGTACAAATCGCTGAGTGAATAAGGATCGATGCCGCGGTGCTTGCAAATGCGCTCGACGCGGTCCCGAATGTTCTCCTCGGGCTCTTCGCACGACAGGAAGAGCACGGGGCCCGTTTCCAATACACACCCAAGCCAATCGCCCAGACCAGCGGCCGCGCTGACTAGCAATCCGACGAGAGTCTCGGTCTTGCCGGATCCACCATTGCCGGCGTAGAGCGTCACGTCGCCCGCCGGTATGCGGTCCTGCGCGAACCATCGCATCGGCTGCAATGGCACGTCGCGCCACTGCGCCGGGCAGATCAAAGAAAGCCGCATATCCTCTGTGCCAAGCGGTGGCTGTTCGGACACGACCGTCGCTTCTGGCGGCGGTTCCTCGCCTAGAGGTATCCGCATGGTCACGGCCGATGCGATCTCATGGAGTTCTATCTCTTCGGGGCCGCCCGGTTCGCCTGGGATCAAATCATTGGCAAGTCCGTAAATCTCGTCCTCGACAACCGCAGGATTGAGATAGCCCTCGCGAACATGCGGAAGTAGCGCGAAGGCGCCTTCACGCAGTGCTTTGAGACGCGCCTCCGGCGCGGCCTGCCGTACACTGAGGCTCAGCCGATTTAGTGCCTGCTCGGCATCCGCTAGGGTCATGGCGCCGGTCATGTGACCGCCTCGTCATCGAGCAGACCAAGCTCCTTAGCCTTTACCAGCGCTTTGTCGATCGCCTTTGCCAGTTCCGGCAGCCGCAGAATGCTGACGGCCAAACCCTTCTTCGTTGGCACAAGCTTGCCGTCGGCACCTGTGCTATGCGTGCGAAGATCAATGAGGTTATGGCCCTTATAGCTCGTCAGCGAAACTATCACAGCGTCGTGCCGGCGGTTTTTCCAGAATTTGGAAATGACCACGGGCTCGTCGAGCGTGGCGCGCCGGCTCATGTGATTTGATCCAGAGCGGCGCCGATTGGACTGGCGGAGATGCCCCGCGCATCACGCTTCAAAGCGTGTACGAGCGCGTCGAGCGGGCAGCCATACTGCAGGGCAAGGCTGGCAAGGATCGCAGCATCCGACATCATGACGTCGAGAAGGGAATCCGCGCGATCGGCATTGAGAAAAATTTCGCCGACGCCTCCGTCCGGAAAATATCCGACGGTCATCTGGTAGCGCGAACCGTCCCGCTCGAATGCTATCGTCTCGGCACGGCGTTTGTTAGGAAGACGCTTACGCGCAGCCTTGTCAGCCGTAAATGTCTGGCCTATTTGCATGGCAGTGATCTCGTGGTGATGATCCGGAAATGAAAAAACGCCGCTCCTGGCCGGGGCGGCGTTTTGCTATGCGCTGGCGCCCGACGAAGCGGCCCTGCCCCGGCGGGTCGCCTCTGCGGCAAGCCTTCGCTTCACGTAAGCGGCGATCGATTCGACCGTGATCCGTCGTGATCGGCCCTCGGTGTAGCTCTCGAGCTCGCCATCATTGATCAGGGCATAAAGAGTAGAGCGCGATACCAGAAGCGCCTTCATGGCCTGGTTCGGCGAAGCCACCAGCGGCACCTCTGACGTAAATCCTTGCGATTGAGACATTTTGGACACCCGGTTGTTTGTCGATGTCACGGAGGGTGACTGGGTGGACCACTGCGATCAACGCACTGGCCGCCGGCCGCTGGACCTGCCAGTTTTGTGGTTTTGCGCAGGATTTCTATGCGAAGCTTTCAAAAGGTTTGCGTTTTAGACCCGCTCTTAGCATCCGCTCTTAGCATCGGTGGCGAATTGAAAAGACCGCTGTGCTGCCGTGGTTTTTGTAAATTAATTCACTGGAAATTTGGATGCTCGCCCGGATGCTCGCCCGCATGCTAAGCGCGATGCTAAGCGGCGGGCTTTACCAGTCGTTTCCTCCCGCTTCGAATAATCCAACGAAGCGAAAAGGGTCGATGCTTGCCGCGGCGGCGAGCATCGACAAAACAACGCAAGATGTGGGGGTTTTGACGAAGTTTGGGTGGTCGTCACTGGCGCTTAATCCACCGGCTGCTGACTCTCGCGGTTTCGCATTTTCACCGTGGTTCAGACCGTGGCTTTTCAACCGCCTGCAGCCAAAACTGCAGCGATTTCAACGGGGTTGACAAGACACCCCTTCCGCCAGCCGCGAATTGAATTCTCAGCCCAGTCTAAAGGCTTGCGAC
>JBEPUJ010000050.1:0-10708 GCA_041691575.1 Terriglobales bacterium | reverse complement strand
TCAGCGGGAGCCATTGTCTCAAGTTACGATTGGTCCGAAAAACCCAGGCAGGTCACCTCGACCAACTCTCAAGATCCGCAACGGCAGGAGCCTCACGCCGACTTGTCCGCGCGCACTTCCTTGGCGCCGTCGTCCTCAAACCGGTTGCAAACGATGGCATCCGCAACGTCCCGCGCGTCGAAGTGATCGACGGCCAGCAGCGCCTCACGACGCTGCAGCTCTTACTCCTCGCCTACGGTGATGCCATGGGCGCGTCGGACGACCAATACATCCTTGGTTTGCTCCAGCGCTTGACGCAAAACTCAGGGGAATACACGTTGCAGTCACAGGTGTTTAAGGTCTGGCCAACCTCGGCCTTTCGACGCGAATTCGAGGTGCTCTCGACAGCAACCGCCGTAGAACAGGTTGTCGAGCAATTCCCTCCTATCCGCCGGAAATACGCTCGGAACTACCAACCGCGGCCGCTCCTCGTTCAGACCTATCTATTCTTCCATGCCGCAATCTCGCTCCACCTTGCGGGTGGCGTCGACGAGGAGCCAATTGATCTCGATGAAGACGATCCTCTTGACCAGCTCATATATGCGGTTCAAAACCGCCCGCAGATTTCAAAGAGCGTCGATCCCAAGATGATCGATCGGTCGAAGGCGGAGAAGCTGCTGCAAACCATCCTTGAGCAGATTCAGCTCGTCGAGATTTCTCTTGATGCTGAAGACGACGCGCAGACGATTTTCCAAACCCTAAACGGAACTGGGGAACCGCTCACCCCCTCCGATCTCGTCCGAAACTTCGTATTTCTAAACGCGGCACGCAAGTTTGAGGACACCGAACAACTCTACGCTGAGTGGTGGAAGAACTACGACGAGAAGCCTGCCATTGCGGGCTACGGAACGGAAACCGGGCGCTTCTGGAAGGACACTGAGCGACAAGGTCGCTTGAAGAGCCCTCGACTCGACCTCTTCCTCTATCACTACGTCACAATGCGCACCGCCCAAGACTTTAAGATGGGCCATGTATTTCAGGAGTTTCGCGACTGGTGGGAGGATGCGACCGAAGATCAAGCGACAAACTCAGCGCTCAAGTCTCTCGCAGCATCAGCGAAATTGTTCGAGGCGCTCGTCGCACCAGATACTAAAACCCGCTTCGGCATGTTCGCCTATCGACTCAAAGCGCTCGATACGACAACGGTCTATCCGCTCATCCTTTTCCTTGCTGAGAAGGCCAGCGCCATCGGGGTTGATACATTCGACGGCATGCTTACCGATATCGAGTCATATCTCGTCCGTAGACTCGTGTGCGAACTCACGCCCAAAAGCTACAACCGAACCTTCCTGACGATCCTGTCCGCGCTTAGCGTGGACGGAGAGGTTCCAACGCGCAACGCGCTTCAGTCGGAGCTCTTGAAGCTTTCTGGCCCCACTGGCGTTTGGCCAAGTGATGAGCAATTCAGCGACGCGTGGAAATCGATTGCCGCGTACAGGCGACTGCGCCAGGCGAAGACCCGGATGATTCTCGAAGCGGTCGAACTTCAACAGCATGGACCGAAGCAAGAGAAGCGCCCATTCGACGACCCGTTGCTCGAACCGCTTCAGATCGAACACGTGCTCCCGCAGAACGGGAAATCGGTCGACTGGCCGATACTTCAGGACGAAGGCCTCGACTCGGCGGTATTCGAACGCTTGCTCCACGGTTTCGGCAACTTGACCCTTTTGAATGATGTGCTGAATCCATCTGTAAGCAACGGTTCGTTCAAGAAGAAGCGTTCCGCCATCGCGCAGCAGAGTAGCCTTCGCCTCAACAGCTACTTCCAGAAATTCACAGACGATGATGCGTGGAACAAGAAAGAGATCGACGATCGCGCGCGAGAACTGCTCAAAGTCGCGCTTGCATGCTGGCCGCGTCCAACAACGAAAACAGCTGAGGGCGGATAGTCAATTTGGTATTGAACCTCCGGCGCACTCGGATGGATCGTAATGGCACAAAACGGAAGTGACGGCGATCCCGCGATTCTCGCTTCGCTGGCTAACGCGGCGCAACTTTGAATGCCGGCTGGGCTGCTTCGTGCCGAAGGGGAATGGCCGAAAAAGCCCGAATGCGAATCGGCGCGAATCGGCGACGCCTTAGCCTCACTCCGAACGTTAATTCGGAGGCAACGGAGCATTTTTGGCAGATCGTCCGATGACACGGAGGGCAACCACTCGATTTTCACTTACTACTACTCGGAGATCGTGACCACGAAGCGGAGGGGCCGAAGATAAATCGCAAATTGGCGTACCCTCGGATCGCAACATCGAACGGCCACTAAAACCTGCATCGAACCATGCGGCTGAAATTGCGGCCGAATCTGCGGCCAAATCGGCCAATTCCAGCCTACCTCAGCAGACCTTCTTAGAGGGAGAAGGTGGACTTTGCCTTTAGGCTAAACGGGTTCGAATCCCGCCCTCTCGCTAGATCCGACGCGCGAGCCACCGTTCAGACACCAGCCGCCTTCGAATCGCGTTGGGTATACGGGGGAGGCGCCAGCGACCGCCGCGCAACGAGATGCGCGTCGAGCGTTATGCGCTTCGGGTTTTCGTCCGGCGACCGCAACCTTGTCATCAATCGACTCCAGGCCTCGATGGCGATCTGCTGGATGGGATGACGCACAACCGCCAGCGGCGGCGACACGATCGCGGCCCACACCGGTTCGTCAAACGCGAGCAGCGACACATCGTCCGGCCAGCGGACATTCATCGCCTGCAGTATCCCGACCAGTGAGAGCGCGATGGCGCTGTTGCTCGCGATCAGCGCCGTAGGCGGGTGCCGACTAGCAAATGCCTTGGAGATCTGGCGCGCGAATAGATCGTCGTCGGGATCGCCTTGGATGATCGCGCCCGCAACCGCCGGTCTGGCGGCGCCTGCAGCCTGCTTGAATCCCTCGATCCGCCGCTGGACGATCGACAATCGCTTGTCGCGAACCATGTAGAGAAGCGATCGATGTCCGAGTCCGATCACATGCGTGATCGCGTCGCGCATCGCCTTGCGGTCGTCGATTGCGACATAGTCGAAGCGCCGGTCGCGCATGACCTGATCGACAATGACCGCCGGTGTCGAGCGCTGCACCAGGAGGTCCAGTGTCGATTGCGGATCATACGTGGGTATGAGGATGACGCCGTCGACATTGCGGCCCACGAGCGCCTCGACACGGCGAAACTCGAGCGCGGGGTCGCCGTGGCTCAGCACCTGCATGATTTCGTATCCCTGCCCAGAGGCGAGTCGCTCGAAGGTCTCGAGCAGCATCGCGAAGTAGGCGCTCGACGTGACCGGCGTGCACAACCCGATGACGTGCGACTCACCGCGCAGGCTCTGGGCTACCCGGTTGGGTACGTATCCAAGGTCGGCCATCGCCTTCTCGACCTTCGTGCGGCGCTTGGCGCTGACGATGCTGCGCCCGTTGAGCACGTTCGAAACCGTACCCACGGCGACACCGGCGCGGCGTGCCACGTCCCGGACCGTCGGCTTCTCGATCAAGTTCACTGCCTGGTCCTCGTTTGCACCCTGCGCGACTCGCGGGCGGCGGAAGTGTTTCCGCGGTCGGCCATTGCGTTGCCAAGCCATTGGCGGTATCTTAAACCGATATTGAACCGGTTCAAGTTTTGATCCGGTCACTGGCACCCTGGAATGCTGCGACTTCTTAGCGGGGGGGCGGCGGCCTTGCATCAGTTCCGGCGTTACGCAAGGCCGTCGGCATCGTTCCACTATTTCACATAGAGGGAGACCGTCATGCGAGGCCTGCGTTACCTGACAATGTTGACCGTGGCGAGCGCCAGTCTCGCGCTTGCTATTTCGGCCACTGCCGAGACCCTCGTGATCCAGACGTGGTCCGGCACTTGGGAGACTGGCGCACGGGCCGTCGGCGACGCGTTTGCCAAGAAGTTCAACGTGGACGTGAAGTACGAACTGCAGCAGAACACCCGACTCGGCATCGCCAAACTGCGCGCCCAAGCCGCCAATCCCACGATCGATATCGCGTTCTCGACCAACGATGCGCTCGAGCAGGCAGCCTCCGAGAACCTGCTGGTCCCGATCGACGTCGGTGCCGCGCCCGGGCTGGCGGCGTTACCCGCCAAGTTCGTGCACAAGAATTACCTCGAGGTAATGAACATCCTGTTCGGACTGGTCTATCGCAAGGACCTGTCCCCGTTCGAGCTGACCAAGTGGTCCGACCTCGCGGACCCCCGGCTCAAGGGAAAGCTCGGTGTGCCGACGGCGCAGTTTGCGGGTGGTCGGTGGCTGATCATGGCGGCGCTCGCCAACGGCGGCAACGAATCGAACATCGAACCCGGTATGGCATTTCTCAAGAAGATCAAGCCCAACATTCTGTCCTTCTACTCCACCGACGGTGAGTCCGTGAAGGTGGTGCAATCCGGTGAGGTGGCGGTCGCGGGACTCGGCATCCTTTCCGATTTTGCCAAGCTGCTCGGCCCCAACAGCCAGTACCGATTTGTGGTTCCAGACGGTCCGGTACTCACCAGCGTGGTCAGCGTCGGTATGGCCAATCCGCGCAACGCCGCGCTCTCGCTGAAGTTCGTCGAGTTCCTCGCACAGCCGGAGGCGCAGACCGCTTATTGCGCCGCGATCAATTGCACGCCGGTCAATCCCAAAGCCTCACCCCCGGAAGCGATCAAGGATTTCCGTCCGTCCGCGGACCGGATCTACGCTGCCGACTTCTCGGTGATCAACAAAAAGCTTCCCGAATGGGACGAGTGGTACAAGAAGGAGATCCAGACGCGCTGACAACGGTGGGCATGGCACGCGCACGGGCTGCTCCTGCCACGCGGCGATTGCGCCGGGTGTTTCGTCGTGAGCTTAGTTCCCGCGCGGATTGCAGGGCGTGCCATTCGATGAAATGCCAGTGAAACTGTCTGCTCGGCTGTCGCTGGCCGCGCCTGCTCTCGTTCTGCTGGCGTTGCTCGCACTCGCGCTGTCTTCGCTGGTGGCGTCCAGCTTCGCCACCGGCAGCGCGCCGTGGTACGCGCACTATCGCAAGTTCCTGGGCGAGGACGTGTACGTTGCGTACATCGTCCGCTCCTTTCGCGTGGCGGCATGGACTACGCTCTTCGCCGTCACGATCGGCTACGCCATCGCCTATGTGATGACGCGCGTGCCGCGGACACTCCGACGTCTCATTGTGATGGTGCTCGTGCTGCAGTTCTTCTCGGTGAGCATCACGCGCATCTACTCCATCATCCTCCTGCTCGGCAATAACGGTGCAGTGAATCGCGCGCTGCTTGGTTCGGGCGTGATCGACGCGCCGCTGCGTCTCATCTACAACGAGCTCGGCGTCGTGATCGGGCTCGTCAATGCCGCGCTCCCGTTCGCAGTGTTTCCAATACTGAGCGTCCTGGAGCGGATTCCTTCGTCGCTGCGGGAGGCCGCCTATACGCTCGGCGCCAGACGCGGCACGACGTTCTGGCATGTAACGCTTCCACTCAGCGTGCCCGGCATCGCGGCCAGCGTAGTGATTGTCTTCCTGTTCAGCCTGGGAGCGTTCGCCACGCCGCTGCTGCTCGGCGGCGGTTTCGTTGACCTAATCTCGGTGTTCTCGTACGAACAGGCGATCAATTTCTCGAACTACGGGTTCGCCGCTGCGGGCGCGATCGTCAGCACGCTGCTTGGCCTCGTGCTTGTCTATCTGTTCACCGTGCTGGTCGACCGCCGGGTTGCCGCGACATGATCGCGCCGGGCCGGCCCAAGCGCGAGTCAGCCCCGCAGCGCGCAGCGCGGAGGGTAGTCCAGTGAGCGCAGCCACGACCCGCTCGCTGCTGCCGGGGCTCGGGGTGTCGCCGGTACTGCTAGCAATCGCGGGC
This sequence comes from Terriglobales bacterium, assembly GCA_041691575.1. Classification (GTDB taxonomy): domain Bacteria; phylum Acidobacteriota; class Terriglobia; order Terriglobales; family Acidobacteriaceae; genus Edaphobacter. Next base: position 4,862 of record JBEPUJ010000050.1, on the reverse strand, counting down.
TGCGCGCTGCTCGTGCTCCCCCAGCTGGTCGTGATCATCACGTCGATCGACCCCAGCCCCGCTGCGATCTTTCCGCCCAAGGGGATTTCGTTCGAGTGGTACGCCAATGCCTTCACGCGGCCGGCGTTCCGCGAGGCGCTGCTCCTAAGCGTAATCATCGCGACGGTCACCGCGGCCATCGCCACCACAATCGGTACGATGGCCGCCGTACTGGTCGTCCGGCATCGGTTCGTGGGTAGACGCGCGTTGATCGCTGCCTTGCAACTGCCGATGCTGATTCCCGAGGTGATGCTGGGATTGGGCTTCCTGATCCTGTTCAGCAATGTCGGAATGCGCGCAACGCTGTTCAACATCATGCTGGCGCATGTCGTCATCACGATGCCCTTTGCGCTGCGCGTAATCATCGCCAACCTGCAGACAGTGAGCGTCTCGATCGAGGAAGCGGCGCAGGTCCTCGGTGCCGGGCCGATCACGAGCTTCGTGCGCGTCACGCTGCCGGTGATCCAGTCAGGCGTCGTCTCCGCGCTGATCTTCAGCTTCATCGTGTCGTTTGACAACTTCACGGTCACTGCCTTTCTGGTCACAGGCCGCGGCACGCTCCCCATCGAGATCTACGCGTACATACGCACCGAGAGCGACCCGACCATCGCAGCGATCTCCACCCTGCTGATTGCCGTGAGCATTGTCGGCATCCTGGCGATCGAGCGCATCCTGGGGATCGAGCGCCTGTCGCGAGTGGAAGGGACGCCGCTGTGACGCCAGCGGCGAGTGGGGCACGCGGCGCGGTCACACTCGACAGCGTCGTGATTTCCTATGCGGCGGAGCGCGTCGTCCACGGCGTAAGCCTGGCGGTCGCGCCGGGCGAGTTCGTTTGCCTTCTTGGACCGTCCGGCTGCGGGAAGACGACTACGCTGCGCGCAATCGCCGGTTTGGCGCCGGTGGAGTCGGGCACGATCGCAATCGATGGCGTCGTAGCCAACACGATGCCGCCTCACCTGCGCGGCATCGGGATGGTGTTCCAGGACCTCGCGCTGTTTCCGCATATGACTGTCTATCGCAACATCGCGTTCGGGCTGACTCTGCGCGGCGTCGACGGCGCGGCTGCGCAGAAACAGATACGCGATATGCTGGCCCTTTTGCGTCTCGACGGTCTCGAAAACCGGCTGCCGCGCCAGTTGTCCGGCGGTCAGCAGCAACGGGTCGCGCTCGCCCGCAGCCTGGTCGTCAATCCGTCAGTCCTGCTCCTCGACGAGCCCTTCGCAGCGCTGGACCGCAAGCTGCGCGAGGAGATGCGCCGCGAGATCCGGCAACTCCAGCGGCAACTCGGCATTACGGCCGTCTTCGTCACGCACGACCAGGAGGAAGCGCTGACGATGGCCGATCGCGTGGTAGTGATGAACAAAGGCGTCATCGAGCAGGTAGGCACGCCGAGCGAGGTGTACGAAGCGCCTGCGAACCGCTTTGTGATGGGTTTTGTCGGGTTTTCCAACGTCCTTCGCACGGACGCTCCCGCAGCTGGCAATGATATCGACCACTGCCTCATCGCCGGTACGCTATGTCAGTTGGGCACGCGATCCATCGGCACGCGCAGTGACCGCGCCACCGAGGTTGCCATCCGCCCCGAGCGCGCGTGGATTGCTGGCGTCGCCGATGACGCGGACGCGATCAATCGTGTCCCGGGCACAGTGCGCGGCGTCGCGTATGAGGGCGCCATGCTGACTTTCGATATCGTGCTCGCCGATGGCCAGCAGGTGCTCGTGCGCGAGCAAAACGCCGGACGTAGCAAGCATTCGTCACGCATGGCGGGCGAGTGCGTCGAAATCGCCTGGTATCCCGACGATGCCGTGCGGCTACACTGACGCGCTACCCCTCCGATCACTTCCGCTGCGCAAGGGTCATCGATGGATCGCGCCGAACTTGCCCACGTTCCGTCGGAAATGGCGTTTCCGGAATCCGAGTATGCGGCACGGCTCGCGAGGACACGTGTGGCGATGGCGCGCGCGGACGTCGACGTGCTCGTGGTGCACAGCCTTCCGGACATCTGTTACCTCACCGGTTTTCAGACGCCGCTGTCGGACTGGTACAGCTGCGCGATTGTCCCGATGGAGGGCGAGCCTGTCCTGCAGGTCTGCGACCACGAGCTGGCCGCGATGAACACCTACGTCCGGACATTGCTGCCTGTGCTCTGGGAATCGATGGATGCGGCGGTTTTGGAACTGGGAGCGTACCTGCGACACGTCGGCGCAGCGACCGCGCGCATCGGGCTCGTGTGCCGCAGGCCGGGCCTCACTCCATATACGCGGGAACATTTGCGCCAAGAGCTACCGGGCGCGACGTTCACCGACGTCAGCGATCTCGTGCCCCGTATTCGGGCGATCAAATCGCCGGCGGAGATTGCGTGCATGCGGAACGCGGCCCAGTTATCCGGTCTCGGCATGACCGCCGCCATCGCCGCGGTGCGCGATGGTGCAACCGAGAATGACGTCACCGCAGCGGCCATGCAGGCTATTGTCGCGGCAGGGGGTGAGTATTTCTCGATCGATCCGATCGTACGCGCGGGAAGGCGCTCAGGCGTCACGCACGCGACGGCCAAACGCGGGGTCATTCGGCCCGGCGACGCCGTATTCATGGAAATCGGTGGTGTGTACCAGCGCTACTGCGCGCCGTTGTTGCGCACCGCGGTCATCGGGCCTCCGCCTGAGGCGCTGCGCCGCCTTGTCGACGTGTCACTGCGTGCAATGGAAATGCTGTTAGCGAATCTCGTGCCGGGCAGAAGCATGGGTGATGTGGCGAGCGCTGCAATGCAGGCACTTGCCGGGCTCGATGCGGCCGTCAGGATGCGCGGCTACTTCGGATATTCGGTGGGGATAGGCTTCCCGCCTTCGTGGGTCGAACGGTCCGTCGAAATCGCTGAGGGTCGAACCGATGTGCTCGTTCCAGGAATGATATTTCATTTGCACCGTGCGCTGCGCATCCCTGGCGTAGTCGGCGTCGCCTTCAGCGAAACCGCGACAATTACGGAATCTGGGCATGAATTGCTCACGGCGTTCCCGAGAGAACTGTTAGTCCTCTAGCCGGATTTGACCCGGCGAAACTGGTTCGATAACGCTAAGGATTGCGTCAAGTCTGGATCCGAACAAGCCGCCAAGTCGCCTATGCGGATGCCGATTCGATTGTCCATATTGGATTTGCGAAGACGACTACCAAGCCTGCGGATCAGACAGACGGTAACGCCATTTGCACGTTTGCGAAATCTCACGGGCTTGTCGGAGTCTTGTGGCCTGATCCGTGGCCAAATTGGATACTTTCAGCCGTTTCCAGCCGACCTTCTCATAGAGGAAGAGCACTCTACCTCTGGGCGATACGGCTTCGAATCCAGCGCTCTCCTCCACAAACAACAATCCGCTGCCGGTTCACGCCGCAACGTCCCAAATCCTTTGCATATCGCGCGACCGTAACCTAGAATCGCCGCCATATCGCGGTTTGCGGTTCGACAACCAGGGAGGGAGCCCGCAATGTCGAAATTGTCTGCCTTTGCACTGTTTGCCCTTGCAGGCGCGCTACTAGCGCCTCCGCTCGCAAGCGCAAATCTCTTGACCAATGGCGACCTGGAAAGCGAGCCCAATTGGGGCGCCAGCAACGGCACGGCTTGCGGCACGGGCGGCGATACCGGCTGCACCGTACTGACCGGTTCCCAGCTTCCTGGCTGGACGATCGAACCCGGCCATGGCGTGACCGTGCATATTTCGGGTTCGTACCCGACCATTTCCGGCATCTATAGCATCAACGCGGATGGCGAAGGACTTAACAGCCATAACGCCAACTTCTACCAGGACTTCGCCAGTTCCAGCGGACAGAGCTACACCCTGCAGTACGACTGGGCGACGTGGTCCGGCAATACGACACCTAACCTTGATGTGTCGGTTATCGACACGGTGACATCGAGCGTTCTATACCACGTCAACTTTCCCTGGAGCGCGGGCTCGCATCACGTGACCGCGGGGTTCACGGGTACGGGCAATCCCCTTCGTTTGCGAATCCAGGAGAGCCCCGAATCGGGAATCAACGACAATACCTACATCGTCGACAATTTCGCGGTGGACCTTACCGGAGCTACCGCTACAGCTACAGTCGCGGTCCCTGCCGTGAATCAAGGATTGCTGGCGCTGCTGGCGTGCCTGCTGCTCGGGGCAGGCATCGTGGCCACGCGTTCGATGCGACGTTAAGCGCCGTTATCGGGTTGGGCTTGCGGGGCCTTAGTGCAAGTGGCTAAGCACACCGAACGTTGCTGCGTTAAGTGCTACTGCAACTTGCCGACCCGCTTGACCACGCCGGCCATCTTGGCCGCGTCGGCATCCACGTAGCGCTGGAATTCGGGCGCATCCATGTAAAGCACGGGACTGCCGGATGACAGCAGGGATTCATTCACCTTCGGATCATTGGCGGCGACGCGGGCAGCGTCACGCAGGCGCTTGACTGATCGGCTCCCATGGAAATAGGGCCAAGTTGAGAGTTAGTTTCCGGCAGAATCTTCGTGGTTGTAACGGGGGATTAGGCCGTGAAACGAAAGCGCTTCGCAGTCGAGCAAATTGTGGCGGTTCTCAAGCAGGCCGAGGCCGGTTTGCCGGTGGCCGAGCTGATCCGCAGGATAGGAATAACGGAACAGACGTACTACCGATGGAAGAAGGCGTACGGGAGCCTGGAAGTCGATCAGGTGCGACAGCTGCGCCAGCTTCAGGATGAGAATACGCGACTGAAGAAGTTGGTTGCGGAACTGACGCTGGACAAGGCCATGCTCCAGGACGTGGCGAGCACGCATGCGTGAGATTGCCCAGACGCGAATGCGCTACGGCTATCGCAAG
>JBEPUJ010000049.1:0-10718 GCA_041691575.1 Terriglobales bacterium | reverse complement strand
TCCGCATCCCCATCCTCAGCTACGAGGGCTTCGAGGCCGACGACGTCATCGGCACGCTCTCGTGCAAACTATCGGAGCAAGGTCATAAGGTCTTCGTCGTCTCCTCCGACAAGGACATGATGCAGCTCGTCAACCCCGGCGTCTCCATCCTCAACCCGACCAAGGACAACCTCATCCTCGACCCCGCCGGAGTCGAAAACATCCTCGGCGTCCCTCCCGAGCGGGTTATCGACGTCATGGCCCTCCGTGGCGACGCCATCGACAACATCCCCGGCGCGCCCGGCATCGGAGACAAAGGCTCCATCGAACTCATCCAGCAATTCGGCACCGTCGAAGTCGCGCTGGATCGGGCCGGAGAGGTCAAACGTAAAACGTATCGCGAATCATTACAAAATAATCGCGACAATATTCTTCTGTCGAAAGAACTGGTCACTATCCACACCGGCGTCCCCATCGACTACAGCATCGACGACATGCTCACCCAGGCTCCGGACAACGCTGCCTGCCGCGAACTCTTCTCCGAACTTGAATTCACCACGCTGCTCAAAGATCTGGCACCCGCCGCCGACAACACCCCCATCGCCTTCAATACCAAGCCCACAGAGGATCAAATCGCCGCTCTCCTCGCCGAAGCATGCGCCATCGACCCGACCACCGGGCAACCCCACGGACTCGCGCTCGCCATCTTCGAAGACGCCCGCGCCATCGCGGAAGAGATCGCTGCCGAGCCCGGCGAAGAATCCGGCGAATCCGAACCACCGCCTGCCGAAAATCTCTCACTCTTCGGAGCGCCCGACACAGATCCCCGGGTGCACCATCCTTCGCAGTCTCACCGCGAAGGGTGGGATGTGAAAATTTCGGACGACCCAGCCTGCAAGCTTGGCCTCGCCGTTGATTCACATACCGCCATGGAAGCCTCCCTCGACGACCCCGGCATCCGCGAAGCCCTGCTCGACCCCACCCTCCCCAAAGACGTCCACGACCTCAAAGCTGTCCACCGCGCCCTCCAGCCCCACGACATCACGCTCGCCGGGGTCCGCAACGACGTCATGCTCCTCAGTTACCTCGTCAACCCAACGCACGGATCGCATACTCTCTCGGATGTCACCGCCCGCTTCACCAACCGCGCACTTGCGCAGGTTACCAAGGGCGTCATCTCTGAAAACCTGCTGGCTGAAGCCGCTAACGCAGTTCAGCGGCTCGCCCCGATGCTTCGCGCTGAGATCGAAACTTCAAAAGTTACAAATGTCTACGACGCCATCGACCTCCCACTCGTCCCCGTCCTTCTGCGCATGGAGCAGGCCGGAGTCCGCATCGATCCCACCGTCCTCAACGAGATGTCGAACCGCCTCGCCATCGAGATCGACGACCTCGCCGAGCGTATCTATAAAGAAGCTGGCGCGGTCATGGGCAGTGACTCGCCCCACCGTTTTAATATCAACTCTCCCAAGCAGCTAGGCGACGTCCTCTTCAACAAGATGCTCCTTCCCAAGCCCATGAAATATGGCAAGGGCAAGGTCGTCTCTACCGCGCAGGACGTTTTAGAAGAGCTGGCCGAAAACCACACTACGCCCGCGCTCGTTCTCGAATACCGCCAGCTAGCTAAGCTGAAAAACACCTATCTGGACCAGCTTCCCAACCTCGCCGACCGCGAAGGTCGCATCCACACCACCTTCAATCAGGTCGGCACCGCTACTGGCCGTCTCTCCTCCACCAATCCCAACCTGCAAAATATTCCCGTCCGCACCGCCGTTGGTCGCGAGATTCGCGCCGCCTTCATCGCTGCGCCGGGAAACGTCCTTATGTCGGCGGACTATTCGCAGATCGAACTCCGCCTCATGGCTCACTTCTCGCAGGACCCGTTGCTGCTCGACGCCTACCGCACCGGCAAGGACATTCACACGCTCACTGCCGCCGAGGTCTTCGGCGTTGACGCTGCGACGATGGACAAGGAGACCCGCAGCCGTGCCAAGGCCGTCAACTTCGGCATCGTCTATGGGATCAGCCCCTTCGGCCTCGCCGCGCAACTCGGCATCGATCAGAAGACTGCGAAGCAATACATCGAGACCTACTTCGAGCGCTACGCCGGCGTCCGCCGCTTCATCGACGAGACGCTCGAAACAGTCCGCCGCGATCAGGCCGTCCGCACCCAGTTCGGACGCGTCCGCCCCATCCCCGACATCCAGTCCCGCAACCCCAATATGCGCGGCTTTGCCGAGCGCACGGCCATCAACACGCCGCTGCAAGGCACGGCAGCCGACCTCATCAAGCTGGCCATGCTGCGCATCGATCAAATCATTCGCGACCGCAAGCTCAAATCGCAGATGACCCTCCAGGTCCACGACGAACTGCTCTTCGACGTAGTCCCCGAAGAGGCTGACGAACTGCAAAAACTGGTCAAGCACGAGATGGAGCACGTAGCGGAATTTTCCGTCCCCATCATCGCCGAAGTGGGTAGCGGCCAGAACTGGCGCGACATCAAGTAAGGCCGTCGATAAATATCTGCCTCGGCAAAATTTCACGGGCATCTCCGCGCAAGCCAGTGTAAGATGCTTCCCTATCAGACACCGTGAGGAACAATCTTGGGCAACTGGAACAACTTCTCAAATACGTTGAATGGATATGGCTACTCCGTGCGGATGCCGCCGGGCTTCATGTCCACCCCGCCCGACCCGATGAGCGGTGGATGCTTCGCATGGCCTCTGGGGTCAACGCCCCCGCCCAACAGTCCAGCGCTGGTCTGGCTTCTGCCCATCATGCCCGCTTATCTGCCAGGACTGATACAGCACTACTACAACTTCGACAATCCGATGATCGCCAACTTTAACGCGCAGAGCCTTGGCCTGATGAGCGTGACCCGCATCGCTCCCCTGCGTCAGACCATGCTGAACGGCTCCTCGGCGCTCGTGCGTGAGTTCGATGCCATGTCCATCGATGGACAGCCCATTCGAATGAGCGCCCTGCTGTTGCAGGGACCATATTCTGCACTGCAATGCATCGCCGGCGTCAATCTTTTCCGCTGGGTCGCGTTCGCCGGTCCGACCCTTCAGTTCGTCGCTAACGTTCAGATGAACGGAACCTATGCCACCCCCGGCCAAGTGCGCACGCTCATCGATAAAAACAACCTGAACCACGTAGAAATGCAGGTGGTCAACGCCGACCAATCCCAGGTAACGCCCATCATGAACCTGCCGACTTCCGTAGGCGGAGCACAGGTATTCGAGATACATGTGCAGGCTGGCGGCACCATCTCCTTCGGTGACGTCAAAGGCACCAATGTTCAGATCGGCGACCACAACACACAGCCGCACTAGGGCCTCGCACACAAAAGAGGAGCTGCAAAAAAGGAGATCTCGATCATGTCGAATATAAAATTGGGCAACGTATCCGGAACCAACGTTCAGGTTGGCGATAACAACACGCAAAACGTCACCATGAATCAAGCTGACCGCGACCAGATTGTGAATCTGCTCAACTCGCTTCACCAGCAGATTCAGCAAGCTCCCATCCCCGAAGAGGCCAAGCAGACGATCACGCAGCAGGTGCTACCCATCATGCAGGAGGCCGCCAAACAACCCGACCCTAAACCCGGGCTCACCCAGGGGCTCGAGCACCTTAACGCAAACCTGCAGAAGGCCAACACCGCTGCCAGTTCCGTGTCTGAAATCGTAGGGACGGTATCTAAAATCGCAGGCATCCTCGGCGTCGGCGTTAAAGTTGTGGCCCCATTTCTAGCTGCCTTCCTGTAACAGTCTCCTCATCGACGCATAGCCTGACTTATCCTCGATCGTTTACACTGGCCCACTCATCGTAAAAGGGTGAATAAGTTCTGCGTCCAATCTCACAAAGCATTTGGATAGGTAAATGAACAAGAGAGAATTCCTCAAGACCTCCGGCGCCTTCATCACTGGCACCATGCTCTCCCGCCTCGCTCCCGCCGAGCAGGCGGCCCATCAGGCAGTCGGGCCAACGGACAATGTAGCGGTTGACTCAGCCACGTATCGAACCAACTGGTCCGGCAATCTGCAATATCACACCGACCGTCTGCTGCTCCCCAAAAATGTGGCAGAGGTTCAGGAAGCCGTGAAGAGCTGCACCAAACTGAAGGCTCTCGGTGCGCATCACTCCTTCAACGCCATTGCCGACAGCAACGCCAATCAGATTTCGGTCAAGGCTCTAAATCAAATGTCGGTCGACGCCAAGGCCCGTACCCTCACGGTCGGCGGCGGCGTTACCTATGGCCAGTTCGCTCCGTATCTCGATGCGCAGGGCTTCGCGGTCCACAATCTCGCCTCGCTTCCTCATGTCTCGGTCGCCGGAGCGTGCGCCACCGCCACCCATGGCTCCGGCAGCAAGAACGGCAACCTCTCCACCGCCGTCTCCGCTATGGAGATCGTCACTGCCGATGGCAACATCGTTCATCTCTCCCGCGAAAAAGATGGCGACCAGTTTCTGGGCGTGGCGGTCGCTCTCGGCGGCCTCGGAGTCATCACCAGCACCACGCTCGACGTTCAGCCGACGTTTCAGATGGCGCAGGTCGTCTACGAGAACCTTTCGTTCGATCAGCTCGAGCACAACCTCGATGCCATCTTCGCCAGCGGCTACAGCGTCAGCCTCTTTACCGACTGGCAGAAGAACCGTGCCACCCAGGTCTGGATCAAGAGCCGCCTCAAACTCGGCGGCAAGGCCGACATGCCCGCGCAGTTCTATGGCGCAACTCTTGCCAAGCAAAAGATGCACCCCATCACCGGCGCCTCAGCGGTCAACTGCACCGAGCAGCAGGGCATCCCCGGTCCCTGGTACGAGCGCATGCCGCACTTCCGCATGAACTTCACTCCCAGCAGCGGAGCCGAGTTGCAAACCGAGTACTTTGTTCCCCGAGCCCAGGCCTATGCTGCCATCCGCGCCGTCGAACAGCTTCGCGACCACATCACGCCTCACCTCTTCGTCACGGAGTTCCGCACCATCGCTGCCGACAACCTGTGGATGAGCACCTGCCACAATCGCGACGCCATGACGCTTCACTTCACTTGGAAGCCGGAGTGGCCTGCGGTCAAAAAGATCCTGCCGATGATCGAAGCGAAGCTGGCCCCCTTCGATGCCCGCCCCCACTGGGCGAAGATGTTCACCATGCCGCCGTCGCGGATCAAGCAACTCTACGAGAAGATGCCCGACTACCAGGCGCTGCTCAAGCAGTACGATCCCAACGGAAAGTTCCGCAACGACTTTCTTAATACCAACATCTACGGCGGCTGAGGGATCATTCTCCGCACGCCATCTGGCAGGGTCGGCGAACTCAAACTGACTCTGCTAAACCGTTTCTGTGGTAAGTTGGCAGCGGAGAAAAACTGATGCCTTCGCTGCAACCCAATCGTCCTGTCGCAGTCCTTGCCGCCCTCCTGCTCTTTTCTCTTCCTGCCATGGCCGCGAACCCTCTTCAGGTAAAAACCGATAAAGGCAAGATCGAAGGCGCATTGACCGCCGACCGGCAGGTTGTCGCCTTCAAAGGCATCCCCTTCGCTGCGCCTCCCGTCGGCGATCTCCGCTGGAAGCCGCCAATGCCGGCAGCGAAGTGGAGCGGCGTGCGTTCGGCAAAAGACTTCGGCTCGCACTGCGTTCAGTCGGGCGGCTATCCCGACATGGTCTTCCACGACCCCGGCCCCAGCGAGGACTGCCTCACGCTCAACGTCTGGACTCCAGCCAGCGCCAAGTCCGACAGCCATCTTCCCGTCATGGTCTGGATCTACGGCGGCGGCTTCGTCACCGGCAGCACGTCCGAGAACCGTCAGGACGGCCAGTTCCTCGCGCATCGTAACGTCGTCGTCGTGTCGATGAACTATCGTCTCGGCATCTTCGGCTTCTTCGTCCACCCCGAACTCACCGCCGAATCGCCGCACCACGCCTCGGGCAACTACGGCCTGATGGATCAGGCCGCGGCGCTCGAATGGGTCAAGCGCAACATCGCTTCGTTTGGCGGAGATCCTGCGAACATCACCATCTTCGGCGAGTCGGCTGGCTCCTTCGCCGTCAGCACGCTGATGGCCTCCCCGCTGACCAAAGGGCTTATCTCGAAGGCCATCGGCGAGAGCGGGGGCGCCTTCTACAGCGGCGGCCTCGGCTACCAGCCTCGCGAAGTTCTGGAGCAGCGCAACGTCCAGTTCGCCCGCACTGCCTTCGGCACCTCGCAGCTAGCCGACCTGCGGAAGCTCTCCCCCGACGATCTGGTCAAGGCCGCCACCGCCAAGACCACCCCGCCGCCGCCGCGCTTCGGCCCGGGTATCGACGGTTACTTCCTGCCCGACTCGGTCCCCGCCATCTACGCCGCAGGCAAACAGGCGCAGGTGCCGCTGCTCGCGGGCTGGAACGCCGATGAGGCCCGCGGCGCTGTCCTGTTCGCCAAGCCGCCCGTCACCGCCGCCAGCTTTACCGAACAGGCCGAAAAGGAGTTCGGCACACGCGCCAAGGACTTCCTCGCCGTCTATCCCGCGACCACGGACGAGGAGGCGAAGACCTCCGCCGGAGATTTCGCCAGCGACCGTTTCATTGCCTTCTCCACCTGGCGCTGGATCGAAGCTCACATCCAGACCGGCGACGCGCCCACCTACCGCTACTTCTTCAGCCTCGGCTCGCCCGGCGACAACAACCACCCGGCCATTCTCGGAGCCTTCCACTCCGACGACATCGAGTACGTCTTCGGCACGCTCGACTCGCGGGCAGGAGCCGTCTGGCGGCCCGAAGACCGCAAGCTCTCCGACCAGATCGGCCAGTACTGGACCAACTTCGCCCGCACCGGAAACCCCAATGCTCCCGGCCTTCCCACCTGGCCGGCCAGTAATCCTGGCAACCAGTGGCAGGTGATGCATCTCGATGCGAGCCCTGAGGCAAAGCCCGATGCTTATCGCGCGCGCTACCTCTTTCTCGACGAGGTATGGGGCAAAGCAGCGCGCTGAGAATCAGACGCCGAGTTCGGCGCGGATAGCGTTGGCGATGGTATCGGCGTGGTGGCGCATCAGCGGTTCGGATTCAGCTTCGATCATCACCCGGCAGAGAGCTTCGGTGCCGGAGTAGCGGATAACCACGCGGCCGGAGTCGGCCAGCGCCTGCTCGGCTGCTGCGATAGCTGCGCATACCTCGGGAATGGTCTCGAGGGGCTTCTTTTCGCGTACCTTGACGTTGACGATGACCTGGGGAAAGACCTTGAGGTCGGCCACCAGGTCGGCGAGGGATTTGCCGCTGCGGTGGACGGTGTCGAGCACCAGCAGCGCGGTCAACAGGCCGTCGCCGGTCGTGCTGCGTCCGCTGAAGATGATGTGGCCGGACTGTTCCCCGCCCAGCGCGGCGCCGGTGGAGAGCATCTGTTCAAGGACATACTTGTCACCGACTCCGGCGCGAAGCATCTGGATGCCGCTGCGCTTGAGCGCGGCTTCGAGACCCATGTTCGACATGGTTGTCGCGACGACGGTCGAGTTGGTCAGCAGTCCGCGCATCTGCAGATCGCGCGCCGCGAGTAGAAGGACGGCGTCGCCGTTGACCACATGGCCATTCTCGTCGGCAAACAAGGCGCGGTCAGCGTCGCCATCGAAGGTAATCCCAATGGAGGCCTTCTGGGCGAGGACCTCGGCGGCCACGATGCTGGGGTGAAGAGCTCCGCAGGACTCGTTGATATTGCGGCCATCCGGGCTGGCGTGAGTAATCACGACCTCGCCGCCGCCGTTGGTGTTGAGCAGCGCGAAGAGCTCAGGAGCGACGGAGGAGGCAGCCCCGTTGGCGCAGTCGATGACGACGCGCTTGCCGTCGAGCGAGAGATCGGGAACGGCGGCCAGCAGGAAGCGTATATATTCGGCGCAGTCCGCGTCGTTGACCGGAGGCGGTGCATCCGAAGTCCCCACGGCGGAGACTGAGCCGGCAGAGTTTTCGATCTGGCGGAAGATCTCAGCTTCGATGGCGAGTTCGGTGGAGTCTGGGAGCTTATAGCCGTCGGGGCCGAAAACTTTGATGCCGTTGTCCTGCCAGGGATTGTGCGAAGCCGAGATGACGATCCCGGCGGAGAAGCCGTGGGCGTGGGTAAGGAAGGCGATGGCGGGCGTGGTGATGACGCCTGCGCTCTCGAGGATGGCTCCTCCGGCACTGAGCCCGGCGGTGAGCGTGGCGGCGATCCAGTTGCCGGATTCACGCGTGTCCATGCCGAGGAGGACGCGTGGCGACGATCCGAGATGATGCGCGAGCGCGAGGCCGATGGCGTAGATCGTGGAGATATCGAGTGGCAACTGGCCTGCGACGCCGCGAATGCCATCGGTTCCAAAGAGTTTCTTCATGACTTGCTGGTCTCCGTAATGTTCCCGTTACTGAATGTTCCCTTTTCTTAGGGAGGTGCGGATTAGAACTGATTGCTTCTACTAAAGAATCTGTTTGAAACTTTTTAGCCACGTCATCTCGACCGGAGCCGCGCAGTTTTATCGCGCGGCGGAGTGGAGAGGCCCCTGTATTTCCGTCTTTGTTCTTGCCTGTTCCTGCCCGCTGCAATTCGCTCTAAGCTTTCAGTTTTATGACAGGTTCTAAGAAGCGTCATCCTGAGCGAAGTCTTCTCGCAGCTTTATCGCGAGAGGCGCAGTCGAAGGACCTGCGGTTTGCTACTGGCGCCACCATCTCTTACGCAATTTACTGCCTCATTGCCCTTCAATCCTCTCACTCTATATATCAACAGGTCCGCCCAGGAGTGGTGATGAAAACTCCGGCTTTGTTAAGGGTACGGCTTCAGCCGTGCCGTAAGAGTCTTGCTCGCAGTGCGGCTTTACAGGCTGCGGAAAACTCATGTTTTGTTTAAGGGCACGGCTTCAGCCGTGCCGTATGCGCTTTGCTTGCAGTGCGGCTTTAGCCGCTGAGGGACTCTTTCCGCTCCGTAACTAACTTTCAGCATCCTCGTTAAATCTATCTATGGTCGTTATCTTTATTGTCCAACACTTTTGCGGTCAGCGTGCCCTTGCCAAGGCGGGTGCGGATAGTTTCTCCCGGCGCGGTCTCTGCTGCGGAGCGTAACAGTGTTCCATTTTCAGCGTAGACGAGAGCGTAGCCGCGAGAGAGGACGGCGAGAGGAGATAGAGCTTCCAGCCGCGCCGATGCGCGATTGAGGCGGCTCTGGTTTGCGGAGACTGCGCGGGTCGAGGTGCGGAACAGGCGCTCGGTTGCGGTTTGCAGTCGGCGCTGAGTGGTGGCGATGCGGACGGCGATGTTCTGGCGGCGGAGCCGTTCCGTGAGCGTAGCGAGGCGTTGCGCGTTAAGTCGGAGTCGGCGACTGGCGGCAGCGTTGAGGCGCAGGCCGAGTTCGTCGATGCGCTGGTCGCGGCGGCTGACGGCATCGCGCAGGCGGTTCAGCACAGACTCGGACGACAGCCGGGCATAGCGCTGCCGGGCCGAGAGCAGATGGAAGCGTCCGGCGCGGTACACACGGGCGGCGAGAGCCTGAATGTGTTCCTCGATGCGGTGCTGGGCAGCGGTGACCAGTTCGGCGGCAGCGGAGGGGGTGGGTGCGCGGAGGTCGGCGACGAAATCGGCGATGGTGAAATCAGTCTCGTGCCCGATGGCGGAGACGACGGGGATCTCAGATGCCGCAATGGCGCGGGCCAGCGCCTCATCGTTGAAGCCCGAAAGGTCTTCGATAGAGCCCCCCCCGCGGGCGAGGATGATGACGTCGACGAGCGTGGGATGGGCGTTGAAGTAGCGGATTCCGGCAGCAACCGTGGTGCAGCAGTTGGTGCCCTGCATGGTCGCCGGGTAGACCAGCAGGTTGACCCGCGCGTGGCGGCGGCGGGCGACGGTGACAATGTCGCGGATCACGGCTCCGGCAGGCGAGGTGATAACTCCGACGCAGCGGGGAAATGCCGGGAGCGGGCGTTTACGGGCGGCGTCGAAGAGTCCTTCGGCGAGCAGACGGGCCTTGAGCTGTTCGAAGGCGAGTTGGAGGGCTCCGGCTCCGCGCGGTTCCAGCGTCTCGGCAATGAGCTGAAGCTGCCCCCGGCTCTCATAGATCGAGATGCGCCCCCGGACGAGAACGGCGAGACCATCCGCCGGGCGAAAGCGGAGCAGTTGCGCCTGGCGGCGAAAGAGGACGATGGGGAGCTGGGCCTCGCCGTCTTTCAGCGTGAAATAAATGTGACCGGACGGCGCGGCGCGATAGTTGGAGATCTCGCCCTCGACCCAAAGGTCCGGGTAGCCCTCCTCGACCTGCTGGCGGATGTCGATGACCAGGTCGCGAACCGTCCAGATACGGCGCTGGCCCGGGAGGGCGGGAGTAGCCTCTTCGGGATGAGGGAGCTTTGATTTGCTTTTTGTGAGGGTGGTTGTGGCGCTGCCAACCGCGTCCTCAGGGGCAGAACCCCTCGTCAAGCTCGGCGAAGCTTGTGGAGCACTCGGTTGTTTCGGCTCGACGGTGAAGAGCAGACCAGTCTGCGCGGGCTGGCGCTTTGTGGAGCGTACCTTTCCCCGGTTCGCTCGCAGGCTTGCCAGTGTCGGCGGCTTTGCATCGTTCTCGGCCATATTGCCGAGTCTAGAGCAGAATCAGCATTCCTGTAACCGTAGCTTCCTCAGCTTGTTCACCATTGCTCGTTTTCTCCTGAACGTAGTGAAGCCCCTCTGTCCGCGCACTCGCCTAAAGCGGTTTCCGCGAAGGTATAGAGTCCAACCGTCAAGGGCCAACGGCCCGCTGCCATACCAGCATGGGG
>JBEPUJ010000048.1:0-12274 GCA_041691575.1 Terriglobales bacterium | reverse complement strand
ACGACGCCTATGGCCAACGCCCCGACGATGCCTGCGAGTGAGACGAGTTCTGTTTGCATGACAACCTCGATCTTGGGTGTTGTGAGGCCTAACGATACAAGGTAACCGGCGCGCTGCCCCAGGGGCTCGCCAAGTTGCCGACATGTGCCGGCGCGACCGAGTTGACCGACGGGTTAGGCAGCGGCACTGTTGAACCGCCTAGCGACGTCCGACCAGTAGGCAAGGGCGACGACGGCTCCGCCGAAGAGGTTGGCTAGCTGCGCAAACATTTCCGAATACCCCGATGAAATGAACTGGCCTTTGAGCACATATAAGGGCAACCCGATCAACATCGAAAATACTGTAAGCGGACGCGCCCAGAACTTAAAGCAAATTAGCCCGACGGTCGACACAACGCCCGAAACGAGCATAAGCGTGCCGAGGATAATGAAGAGCGCGGAATGGCTATGGTCATTGGCAAATGGCGGCCCAACTGGCAATGCTCGCAGCGGCGACGCGATCAGGTTGGGAACGACGTGGTCCACGGACGCGGCGGCTATCGCCAAAGCAAACGAGGCGATCACGGTCGCGCGGAACATATTTGCGGCGAGGTCGATTTTGATCCGCCGCCTAACGATAATTAGGGCGCATGGTGCTGGGACGGAGCGCCGACGTTTGTGTCACGCTCATTGACACCACTGCTTCTCGCAAGGTACGCCATCGTGATTGCCGTCCATCTTGGTGCGAGGACAATGTTGGAGGAAATAGGTGGCCTCCGCGCACGAGTGCATTTGGGAACAGTAAATGCGCCCGTCACATATGAACGAGCTTTTTTCCGGAGAAGGCGCAACCTTGGCGATGTCCGGCTCTTCGGCCGCCACCTCGATCGACGCGCGGCGCTGAAACTTGCCGTAGCCATACCATGCGAGACACACCATTAGCGCGACGAGGACGATATTTCGCATCGTTCCGATTGGCCGGATTGCGCCCTAATAAAAAGGAAACCGGCGCGCCGCCACAGGGGTTCGCCAAGTTGCGGACGCGCACCAGCGCGTCCGCGTTGACCGACGGGTTAAGCGCCAGCATTCGCGAGAAGCCCAATGGAGACGAAGTCGTTCGCTTTGACACGCGAAAGCTTGAACTGCGTATGAAGACGCTCGACTAACGCGCGGGCCAACATCCGGCGCACCGCCACCGCGCCTCGCCAGAAGACTGTAGGTACCCGACACGTCCGCGTTGACCGACGGACTAGGCGGCGAGTAAGCACGCATACCGAAGCTCCATCAGTGACACACCACCGCGGACAATAGGCTTTGCCGACTCCGGCTGGGGCGAGAAGCCCGCCTTGGCGTAAAACTGACACGCGCGTTCGTTTTGTGCAAGAACCCAAAGCGTGACGCTGCGATACTCCAAATGCGTTAGCTCCGCTCGCGCCCGCAGCCATAGTGCGCGCCCGACGCCCGTGCCCACAGATTTCGGTGACACATAGATACCCCATAACTCGCCGCATGCCTCCGGCGCGTCGACGTCCCGGCTGCGGTCGAACGCCACCCAACCAAGCAGCTCGGTCCCAGAATCGGCAACGAGGACGCGCGGTTGCCCCGCATCGATTGTCGCGGTCCACGTGCGCTCACGCTTCGGTACTGACAGACTTTCGAGATACTCGCTGGGCACAAAGTCGCGATACGCGGACTGCCATGCCGAGACGTGAATGGTGGCGATCTCGTGCGCATCGGACGGAATTGCGGGTCGGATCTGCACTTTGCGCCCTAACGCTCCGGTTCAACGGCCGGACGCCCAGCGGACCGTCCGCTGCAACCAAGTTTGGCCGCGCTCAATGACGCACATAGCGCAAGTGCGTAGCAGATGGACCATCAAAACTCTTGTCAATCCGAAACTGCTGCCCAGGCTCGTTTAGGTTCTCGAAGAGGCGCCGCCCACCGCAAAACAATACTGGTGCCAATGCAATTTCCAATTCGTCAATAACACTCATGTTCAAGCATTGCTGGATCACATTCGCTCCACCCGAAATACGAATATCGCGATTGTCCGCAGACTCCCGAGCCAGCTCAAGAGCACGCTCCGGCCCTTCATTGATGAAGTAGAAAGTCGTCCCACCAGGGCGCACCCAAGGATCGCGCTTCTCGTGGGTAAGAACATATACCGGTGTGTGAAATGGAGCCTCTTCTGGCCAAGCGCGCTCACCTTGGTCGAACATACGCTTGCCCATGATGTTGGCACCGATGCGCTCCGTGGTGTTGCGAAGCATGTCATTGACCGGGCCCGTTTCCCCTCCCGGTCCAAACTTATGGTTCTCACGGAAATACCGCAGGTTGTGTATCCAGCCCATCATCGCGCCCCACTTGGCGCCCCAGTCCTTGTACTCCGGCGTATCCCAGTTCGCCATGGTCATGCCTTCCGGTGCCATGTAGCCATCAAGGCTAAGTCCAATGTTCACAAATACCTTGCTCATAGATCTCCTTTCGCGACCTTGTTTGTCAGCCTAACAATACAAGGTAACCGGCGTTCCGCCACAGGCGCTCGCCAAGTTTTCCGTATGGATCGGCATGTCCGCGTTGACGGTCGGCTTAGGTCTCAATGCGTACATTGGAAGCAGATGTTGTTGTAACTCTAGGTCCGAAACTGCTGAGGTTCGCCAACGTGGCGTTGTGATGGGCGGAAATCTGCGCAGCTGAAAGAACGCTGTTATCCAAGGTGGAGTGGGAGTCTGAGACCAGTACCACGGGATAGCCGCGCGCCAGGGCTCCGCGGACGGTTGAATCGACACAGAACTCGCTCTGCAATCCGCAAACAACGAGCTTGGCGATGTTTCGCGATTGCAGAAGCGCGTGAAGCTCGGTTCGGTGGAACGAGTCTGCCGCAGTCTTCCTGACTCGGATGTCTTCGGGGCGCGTCGCGAGCCGATCGTAGAGTTGCCACCCCTCCGTTTCGAACTGAAGCGGCCCGCCTTCCTCTTCGTGCTGGATGAGGATCACAGGAGCGCCAGCGGCCCTCGACTTCGCCGCCACGTCATTGATTCGCTCGACGACTCTGTCGATGTCAAAGGCGGCTTCGCCACCAGAACACAAAGCCTTCTGGACGTCGATGATGAGGAGTGCGGACTTCATGTTGAGTGAGTTTGAGGTCTAACGTTTGACATGAGCGGTGGGCCAAATTGCGCGAAGCGGCCTTCGGGACGTCCGCTCGATGGAAGGGTCAGACCACATGCTCGCGGAACTGGACTACGTTGCCTTCGGGGTCGTGACCGTCGCAGGCCGTGAAACCACGAGCCACGAACTCCTCTTGCTTGAGGTGAGTTCGCCACCGAGACCCGGAGCATTGCTGCGAGCCTGGTCAATGCTCGCTACAGGGAACACGAGTTTCACAGCGGTGTCTCCGGCGCCGCGTGGGCGGCGAGCTGATGGTGATGGTCTTGGCGATGTGCTTGGGGATGCCATGAAGTATGAGTTGCTGTGCGGGTGACTCCAGCACGATGAGCTCAGGCTCCGAGTGAGTGACAAGAAGGCCTGCCACGCCAACGTAGAACTCGGCCATTCGCGGGAGATCCTTGGCGAAGAGCACGGCGCCAGGCTTGGGAAGGCTGCTCATCGGCGGATCACGGATTGGTGGTGAGTGGAACGGCACTGGCCTGGGGTCTTACGTTTGACATGAGCGGCGGGCCAAAGGGCGCGAAGCGGCCTTTGGCGTGTCCGCTCGATGGAGGGGTTAGGTGAAACCCGATCCGGGCGCCAGATGCGCATACATGCCGAAGTTGCCAGGCGTCCCTCGAACCAGACGATAGCTCCGAAGCAGGCCCTCGAACTCGAACCCGCAACGCAAGAGGACTGCGGCGGAGCGGAGATTGGATTCGAGTGCCGTGGCCTGTACGCGCATGACGCCGGCCTGCGCATGAGCCCATTCGACAAGCGTTGCACAGACGTACGTAGCGATGCCTTTGCCCCATACCTTGGGCGAAAGATCGAAGGCAAGCTCTGCGCGACAGTCTCGTGCAGAGACAGAATGAAAGCCAACCGTGCCGACGAGCCTGCCAGACGAGCGAAGAGCCACCGCCATGCGGAGCAGCGACTCGGCGCTGGCGGGTGCGGACGATTCTGCATAGTGCGCCAGCTCGTCTTTGGAACTGAGGTTCCAGCTTGTGTGCTCGTACACGACAGGCTGCGAAAGGCAGGCGTACCAGTCCAATAAATCTGCCTCGACGATTGGACGAAGCTCAACAAGCTCGTGTTCGGATGTGGGCAGGGCACCGTAGAGCACGTGTCGCCTAACGATACAAGGTAACCGGCGTGCCGCCAATGCGGTTCGCCAGAAGCTCGCACGTATCCGGCATGTCCGCGTTGACCGACGGGTGAGGCCGTGCCGCGTCACACTTAAGCACTGACATTGAGTTTGACCCCGAAGCTCTGAAGGACCTTAAGCACGGTGTCGTAGCGAGGCTTGGCGCCGGGGGCAAGCGCTTTGTACAAACTTTCGCGACCAAGACCAGTACTTTCAGCGATGGCGCTCATACCCCGAGCTTTCGCGACGTTGCCAATTGCCGCGAGAAATACGTCAGGGTTTTCATCTTCCAGCGCTGCAGAAAGATATTCGGCAATGACTTTGTCGTTGTCGAGGTAGACGCTAGGGTCGAATTCCTTGAGCTTCGTGCGCATGATCGAACCTAAATCGATATTTTGGGCCAGGAGTTTGGCGCGGCTAATGTCCTTCGTCTGCGATGATTTGTCGCCACGCATAGCAGGGTGACCAATACGCGCTGCCGACGCGTAAAGTAATCACGGTACCCGGGCCCCACGTTTATGCGCATCTCGCTAACGCCGCCACCTACTGATTTCGCGTCGCCCAAATTACCTAAGCGAGCCGCATCAAGACGGGCAAGAACGCGGGCCTTTGCTAAGTCATCTCGCAGCCCGAGCATCCACTTGTCGAAGACATCGGTTTGCTGGATCTGGAACACAGGGCATTGTATCCGAACGGATACGAATATAGCAACTACGCTTCGGTGGGCGAAGCGGCCTAACGAATCAAGGTAACCGGCGCGCCGCCACACGGGCTCGCCAAGTTGGCGGCATGTACCGGCGCGTCCGCGTTGACCAACGGGTTAGGCGGCAGCGCGCGCATGTTGTAATGGAACTGTACAGCCTATTTGGGTCCAGATTGCATCGACCCAGTTGAACGTTGGGGAAGAAACAAGAAGGCGAGTGCCTGGCCAATTTTTGCCTCGCGGCAAGTTTCTCGAGAACAGCAACGAGCTGACCGGCTCGAAATGTGCGGCATATGCCTTCGCAACGCGACGCCGCTTTTCACGTAACAAATAGAGCGAAGTCGGTCGTTCCCAACCCCATCGGGGGAATGGTCGCTTCCTTGCGTTTTGATACTCAAGCACGATGGCTCGGATCAGCGCCCGGCGGAGTTCCACGCGAGACATGGTTGCATGTGCCTTCGCAACTCGCCTTCCCGGATCGTGAGGTATGCGCTTCCTCATGACGCCTAACGAATCAAGGTAACCGGCGGGCCGCCACTACGGCTCGCCGTGTTGCCGCCATGTATCGGCGCATCCGCGTTGACCCACGGGTTAGGCCGCGCAGCCGAACGAGAAGCAATCTTGGTTGTCGCGCGACATAGCGTCATGGCTCGCTCACTGGTGTGAACTAAGACGATTCGAAGATGAGCAAGCATCGATCATCTCCTTTCGTCGATGCTTCGGACCATGGCGAATACGAGGCCAACTACAAAGCCGCCGCCGACCAGCCGGCCCCCGAATGATCCGCAGTTATCTCCGAGCGCCAAATATGAACACGTTGCCCACGCCACAGCCAGACCGATGAGAGCGCCTACCCCCGCTTGCCACGCAAACGCAAGAACAGCGAAGAAACCTTCCATATGGCTGGATTGGCTTGGTGAGGCCTAACGAAAAGTTGACTCCCTAATTGAGCGAATTCTGAATCCTAACGGACGGAAAGAAAAGCACCAATCATCCGAAAGGACGATGGAAATCGAGGCAGAAGTTCTGACCAATCAAGTCAAGTACCCTCTATTCGGGAGCCTAATCGTGCCGGCGGTGCCACCGAGTGATTTGAGTGGTCTCGACTGGGGGACACAATCCGAATGCTCGGGCATTCCGGCCACCCCGCCGCAACATCTACCGCCGCCTCCCCGCCTGCTCGACCAGGTTCGCAACAAGATCCGCGTCAAGCACTACAGCATCCGCACCGAGCAGGCCTATCTCGACTGGATCAAGCGCTTCATCCGGTTTCACGGTCTGAAGCATCCATCAACGCTTGGCGCGTCGCAAATCGAGGCATTTCTCACTCACCTCGCCGTCGACCGCGACGTCGCCGCGGCGACGCAAACCCAGGCGAAAAGTGCGCTGCTGTTCCTGTACCGCGACGTGCTGGCGATTGAAACAGAATGGCTCGATCACGTCACGCGCGCACGTGCTCCTACGCATGTCCCGGTTGTTCTCACGCGCGACGAAGTGCATCGCGTGATGCTGCGGCTCAAGGGCACGCACCGGCTGCTCGGGCATCTCCTCTACGGCAGCGGCTTGCGCATCATGGAAGGCGTCCGTCTGCGCGTCAAAGACGTCGAGTTCGAGCAGCGCATGATCATTGTCCGCGACGGCAAGGGTGCGAATGACCGGATCACCATGCTGCCCGATAAGCTGCGCTCGGCGCTGGCCGCACATCTCGAGCGGGTGCGCGCGTTGCATCAGGATGATCTGCGCGACGGATTCGGCAACGTCTGGTTGCCACACTCGCTCGCGCGCAAATATTCGGGCGCCCCGTTCGATTGGGGTTGGCAGTTCGTGTTCCAGCGGCGCAGCGGTCAGTCGATCCGCGCGATCGCATCTGGCGCCGGCACCATCTGGGCGACCAAGCGTTCCAGCGTGCGATGCGCCAAGCGGTGCGCGACGCGGGCATCGACAAGCCCGCCACGCCGCACACGCTGCGCCATTCGTTCGCTACGCACCTGCTCAAATCGGGCGCCGACATTCGTACGGTGCAGGAGCTGCTGGGTCACAGCAACGTCAGCACCACGATGATCTACACCCACGTGCTCAACCGCGGCGGAGGCGGCGCGATCAGTCCCCTCGATCGGACTTGATTGGCCGACGACGAAAGGCCGCGCGCAGCAACGCCTTGGCGATCGTCAGCGGATGGCTTAACGCAATGGTCAGACGTCCCGGCCACATGTCGGGCTCATGAAACAGCCCGAGCTGGCGCATGACCGTTCCGCGATCGTAGTAGATGCGCTCGCCGGCGATCCGGTCCCGAGCATCGAACGTAAAGACTCCGCAGAGTGGAAATTCCACGCGCCTGCCCGTTGCCGGCAGCCCGCCGCGCCACACACCCAGATGGGTGCCGCGAATGGTCACTTCGAGGACAATCGACTCGCCCGACACGTGCCGGTTGCGTATTTCAATGGCGAGATCGGGCAGCGACGCGAGCAGTTCGCTGTAATACGCGCGCACGTCATCGACACCGATGCGGTGGTCGCCCCACGGCTCGTCGTCGTAGCGCGCACCGTAGCCGAATGTCGCCATCAGGCCAGGCAGGTCGTGGAGGTTTTCGCACCGGACGTGCTCCTCCACGACCGCAAGTCGCGCCGCCAGGCGTGCGGCGTCAGCCGTCATTGTCGGGTGTCGACCGCGATCCAGTTCACTTCCCAGGTCTTGCCGCCGTTGTTCGAGAAGGATTGTTCGAACCGGCACGTGTTCGGTGTGACTTGCGTGATGACGAACCGCACGTCGATGAGACGGGCGTCGAACATTTCGCGGTCGACGAATTCACCTCGCCCTAGGATGAATTGCCCGATCGCGGGCTCCCCCATCGTGCCGCTGCCGACGCCGGAGAAGTTGAGACTCCACTGCCGAGTTTGAGCGTTGTACAACCGCAGGTTCAGTGCTTCCAGATGACCCGCCGGGCCGGTGACATCGAGCTCCACCAGATTGGCGCGGCCATTCCAGATCGGTCGCACCACACTGGTTCCGTCGTATTCGACCCAGGTGTCCGAACCGGTCAACGGGTGCAGGCGGCGTCGCAAATGGGTTTTCCAGATTCCGATTTCAAAGTCGAAATCGTGCTGGCCGTCCCTGGCGCTGATCTCGCCCGGTGTGCCCGGGGCCGATGTACCTGCGGCCGATATACCCGCGCCCGATGTGCCCGCGTCGACTGCGCCTGCCGGCATAGCGCCCGAGTCCGATTGCGCGGCAACTCGAGCGCAACCCATGACGAGCGTGAGGCCGCAGCAAAGTAGCGAGGATCTCTTCACGCTTGTCGCCGCTCCTTTTCTGTCAACCAGGAATTTTCGAGATTTGGACGCTGACAATCTTCCATTCACCATTCCGGCGGACATACACGTCGATGTAACGGTAATGGGTGTGAAAAGTCTTGCCTTCATATTTGCCGGTCATCCGCGTCCACCCACTCAGCAGGGCGACCTCACCGTAGATGCGCACGTCGAAGTCCTCGACCGTGTAGGGCGTGATCTCGAGTTCCGGGGTGATGATGCCGTCGATGAAGGACTGGCGCGTCTCGACGTTGCCGGCGCCGTCGATCTGGCGAAAGTCGTCGGCCAGGTTCGCCTCGATCGCCCTGCGATCCTTGCGCACGATCGCCTTGTCCCACCGGTCTGCCTGTGCGGTCAACGCCGCGACCAACCGGCCCCGGTCTTCGGTCGAAGAAGGCTGCACACCGGCGCAACCGCCCAGCACCATCGCCACGAACAGCGCGGCGACGCAATGCCGCCGCAAGGACGAATGCGCGTTCATCAGTCGTATTCGACCATTCTCACACGCACGTTGCCGAACTCGCGCGTGCGCCGATAGGCAACGCTGGATTCGGCTTTTTGATCGGTTGGCGCGACCGTCGACCAGTCGGTCGTACCGCACGGAATGCTCGACATCTGCACAGGTGCTCCCGCCTCAAAGGTCGACGAGCGGGCTGGGTGACGAACCGCGCGGCGCGCCGTGCGTGACGATTTCACCCGCCATCTGTTGGCCCAGTCGCACGCTCGCCTCCGTCATCGCGGTATCGATCGCGTGCAAGCTGGCCGCTGCAAATCGGTGCCCGGCCGGCGATTCGCAAAACACCACGTACCGGTCCAGATCGTCATCCGACAACTGCCGGTACATGGTCGCGTACTCCGCGATGATCTGGGGCTCGAGTGCCGCGACCACGCGATCCTTTTGCGCTTGCACCGACGCCTTGAGGTCGTCGATGCTGCCCGCCGCCGCACCCGGAATGCTCATCATCATGCCGCGGGAAATGCCGATCGACGTGTCGATGATCAGCGTGGCCGTTCCTTCAGCGGCGTCAGTCGCTCTGACGAGCCGCTCGAGCCGCCGCTTGCGCGATGCGTCGAGACTCGCCAGCACCTGAGGCCCCAACTCCATCATCCGCGCGGCCTCTTCGGGGTTCGACATCGCGACCTCTTCCAACGCCGTGATTCGCCGCCCCAGGTCCGACGACAACCACTGCAGGACGACGGCCGCATCGTCGCGGGATACGGTCGCCTGTAGCTGATCGTTGACCGATTTGCGAAGTGCGTCGGCCGTGAAGTTGTCGGCAATTGCCTTGCGCAACCGGTTCGTATCCACGTTGCCCATGGAATCCATCTGGGCCACGCTCTTCGACGCGCCGATCTGCATCATTGGTTCGATCTGCGCGAGTTGAACCCAAAGGCCTGACTTGTGCATCAGTTCGTCGAAGACCTCGGTGGTCGGACGCACGTCCACCAGGGCTGCGCAACCCACGAGCGCCAGCGTTGCGACGAAAACACCGAACATCGGGAATCGTTTCACGATCGCGGCCTCGGTCGGAGTTGGTTCAAGCGCTTCCGCATGTCATGACCAGCTTGCCCTGGATGGCATGGCTTTCCAGCAGTCTATGCGCTTCTCTCACGGTGTCCACCGACAGGTCGCCCACGATCGTGATCGGCGGCGCGGCGAGTGCGCCGCTCGCAAACGCGCGCGTCAGTGTGTCGAGCATGTCACGGTATTTGCGCCACGCGCGGCGGTCTCCGGACAGTGAATAGGCGTGCGCGCCCACGGCGTGGAACGACCCGTTCTTCTCGAACAGCACGTCGAAGTCGTCCTTGCCCGGCGCGTCGACAATTGAAGCCAGGTCGCCATCGACCGCCAGCAATGCGCAGCAGGCGGGCAGCATCGCGTTGCCGACCAGGTCGAGCGCAACATCGAACGGGCCGCCGTTGCGCGCGATTGCCTGGGCTGTGAAGTCGGGGTCGTGATAATCGACGATTTGATCGTCGCGCAGTCCGCATTGCTCGATCAGGTATGCGCGGCTTCGCGCACTTCCAGCGGTCGTCACCAGGCGCTGCACGCCACGCAAGCGCGCGAGTCGAAGGGCGAACGTGCCGACGCCGCCCGCGCCACCGGCGACCAGGACGGATCTCGCGGGACCGACGCGCGCCTTGTCCAACGCGATCGTCGCCGTCAGCGCCGCCACCGGCACTGCTGCGGCCTGCGCGTGCGTCAGCGGAATGGGCATTCGCGCCACCAATTCCGCCGGCACGCTGATGTATTCCGCGTACGTCCCGCTGCTCGCAAGCTTGCAGACGTAGCTGTAGACATTGTCACCGACGCTGACATCGGTGACATCCTCATGCACTGACTCGACCACGCCCGACAGGTCGCGTCCCAGGATCATAGGTGCGCCCATGGCACTTCCCGGCGATCCCTTGCGAATCTGGAAGTCGATGGGATTGAAGGAAGCCGCGCGGACCTTGATTCGCACGTCGCCCTTGCGAAGGATCGGCATCGGCAATTCGGCCATCGCAAAATGCTCGGTGCCGCCGAAAGCGGTCAGTACCACGGCTTTCATGCTCGACTCCCGCGTTCTTCACGCAGTGTGAACACGAAGCAGGCACCGGGCCTTCCGGGCACGGGTTGTCTTTTGAGCATGGCGTTTTCACGAGCCTGTCTTCCGGCGTGGACTGCGAAGCGTTGCGCGCTTCGTTTCGTGACGAACCAGGTGACGACCACCGCAGTCCAGATAAATTGGCGCGATCGCTCGTTCAATCCTGCGCGCCGTTGCCGCCTGCGGCGCGGCTCTTCGACCAATTCATGTAACCCATGGCGAGGCCCACCAGCCCCAGGACCAGCGACATGGCGTTGACTTCGCCATTGCGAAAATAGGTGATCCCGCCCGCCAAGAACGCCAGGCCGGCCGCGACGAACCAAAGTAAGTAAAGCTTTCTGTTGCTTCCGGTGTCCATCGCATCCTCCGCGCGTCGAGTTGAGTTGCCTACGCAAACCGCTGCGCCGCGCGCTCGCGCGCCCTTGCTTCGAACTCTTCGCGGTTGCGCGCTGGCGCGTTGGTTTCGAGCGACCGCAACAGCTCGGCCGACACGTCGGCAATCCGGTCCACGGCGGCCTCGAACGCTGCTTCGTTGGCCTTCGACGGTTTGTTGAATCCGGTCACCTTGCGCACGAATTGCAGCGACGCGGCACGCACTTCATCCTGCGTCACCGGGGGCTGGAAATTGAACAGGAGCTTGATGTTGCGGCACATGGGAGTTCTCCGGCGCCGGACTCGGCGGGCAATGCCATCATCGTAGACAGCGGGATAAACGTTATCAAGCCTGGCGGCGCTTGCGCGCAGCCACGGTCCTGGCATCGGCCGCGGCGGATTTCAGCGCATCGATCTTCTTCTCCCACAAGTCCTCCAATGCATCCGCAACATGCGTCGGGATGCGCATCCCCGATGCGCGCGTGGCCCAGCGAAACCGCGAAAACGGCGGCACGGCGAGCTCGTCGAACGTGATCTGCGGAAACTCGAACAGCGCGTCCCAGCGAATGTCGAGATGCAGGGTCTGGATACCCAGCGCGATCTTCTCGTCGCGCCAATGCGGCCCGAGTTCGGGCGCCGTCAAGGTCACGCCCGAGCCGATGATGCCCTTCGGCGGCACGCCCAGCCGCACCATGAACGCGCGGCTGCCAGGCTCGATCTGGCGCGTGCGTCCGCTCGACCACTGGGCGTCGATAAAGCCGTTGCGCGAGATTCGCCGCTGGTAAACAGGCAGCTCCGGCCAGTTCCAGATTTTGGGATTCCACGCGAAAAGAAACGTTGCCATGTCGTGTATTCTGCACCGTCATGGCGGGCGGCTCGACAAGGCTTATCGCGGGTATTCTGGTAATGCTCGTCGCCGCGTGCTCAAGCGCGCCCCGGCTGCGTTCTTCGCCTGGGCCGTCATCGGGCGCAACGACACCGACCGATACCACGCCCTCGTCGCGCTATTACAAGGACGACGGCCCCGG
>JBEPUJ010000047.1:0-12931 GCA_041691575.1 Terriglobales bacterium | reverse complement strand
CGGTAAAAACAGATTAACAGAAATCTAAGCGATAGCGTGAACACGCCCTAGGACGGGCCTTCAGCCCTTGCTCCATCCATGCCAAGGAACATGGGGCTTCACCCCATGCTGGTATAGCAACGGGTCGTTGGCCCTTGACCCTTGGCACTCGACGGTTCGACTCTATACCTTCACGGAAACTGCTCCAGCCTTAGCCCTCCAATGATTTTCTTCGCAGGCAACAGCAAAAGGCTGCACAGGAAAAGGGCACCCACCCTCGGATGAAAGTCTGGATGGAGAGCACACCATCGTTGGCGGGCCACAATTAAGTACAAACAAAAAATAGGTTCCCGTACCGAAGATCGGATAGGGAACCTATGTTTTATGTAACACCAGGAGAACAAGGCAGAAACAAGCCCGCAATCAATCAACCCAAAGACGCGTTAGCTGGCCACTTGCGGTGCCATGCGGCGATAGAGCATCCCTGCTCCGCCGAGCAGGCCGGTGGTAAGCAGCAGCAGCGAAGCCGGCTCGGGGACAGGAGAGGGAGACGGCGCCAGCGAGGCAGTGAAGGTGCCATACGATGCGCTCAACTCATTGTTGTAATAAAAGGCATAGTTGGCCGTGGTGTGCAGGGCGTAGCGATCGTTGGTTCCCGTTCCCAGCTCCTGAGCGAAGGTGATGTCATAGAGCGCACCATTCTGAAAGACCACGAAGGCATCGGTATCTCCGGCGAGGGTAAATGTCTGGCCGGAAAGGGTGAAGCTCAGGGCGCTGAGGTTGTTATTGGCAACCGAGTAAGTCGTGTTGCCGGTTGCCGCCGGTGCGCCATCAATGGTGAACGTCCCGGTGCCGCCGATGGTCGAACCCGATCCGGGGCTCAACGTGAGGTTATAGGTAATCGGCGAAGCATGCAGGGTGGCAGGCACGACCAGGGTGAGCAGGGTCGCGAAGGTGGTGAGCAATGCCGCTTTGATAAGGGTGGCTTTGCGGGTCTGGCGAGCGGCGGGCAGAAAATGCATCAGGTGAATCCTCCAGAATCGAATAACTGTCTACGCCTTGATGTAAGCAGGTGGGTGGCCAAACCCGAATCACGCCGATTTCAGGGAGAAAGCGCCATAATTTCCCTCCATCGGGTCGAAGTGCCCCTGGTTGTGCATTTATTTACCCTTTGTGTGCATTCATTTGCCCACTTCCCTTCCAGGAAGATTGCCCCCGGTTCACCACGTCACCGGCATGGGGTTTGGGCACGGGAAAAGTCGCTCGCCGCGATAGCGATTCTAAGGAAGGTCTGATTAAGTCCCCAAAAATTCCCTCAGCGGCTAAAGCCGCATTGCAGGCAGGTCACTTATGGCACGACTGAAGCCGTGCCCTTAACAAAACCAGACTTAATCAGAGGCGATCTAAAAAGGAAAACATTCAATCCAATGGGGATGAGTCGAGAAGAAGAAATAAAAAAAGTCATAGTGGCCAGACCACTTATAAGTTGTGTACACTTCGCTGGCAGACAGCTTCTAGAAATACAGGCGCGTCAGCAAGACATACGCGGTACGACCACATGGAGGAATTACGCATGGCAACGCAGGACACGAACCGAAGAGACTTTATGAAGATTGGCAGCACTGCGCTGGCGGCAACGGCCGTCTCGTGGAATGCGAAGAGCTACGCGGCAGTTGTGGGAGCAAATGACCGCGTAAAGGTAGGCATTGTCGGATACAGCGACCGCATGAGGGGCGCCTTGATTCCGGCGTTTCAGGTCCATGCCAAAGAGATGAACTTCGAGATCGTCGCGGTCTCGGATATCTGGAACATGCGCCGCGAGCAAGGCTCAGCGGCCATCCAGAAACTGACCGGCAACCCAATCGCCGCAATGCGAAACAACGACGAGCTTTATGCGCGCAAGGATGTCGATGCGGTGCTGGTTGCGACCGCCGACTTCCAGCATGCGCTTCACGGCGTAGAAGCCGTCACCGCGGGACGCGACGCCTATGTCGAGAAGCCCACCGCGCACACCATGGACGACGCTCGCAAGTTCCGCGCCGCCGTGCATAAGACCGGCAAGATCGTGCAGGTCGGGACTCAGCGCCGCAGCACACCGGCCTATATGAAAGCCGCCGAGTACATTAAGTCGGGCAAGTTCGGCGACATCGTGATGGTTGAGATGACGTGGAATGTGAACCAGCCGGGACGCTGGCGTCGGCCCGATGTGGTGCCTTTGCTGAAGGAAAGCGATACCGACTGGAAGCGCTATCTGATGAACCGGCCGTACGAGCCGTTCAATGCGCGCAAGTATCTTGAGTTCCGTCTCTTCTGGCCTTACTCCTCGGGCATTCCCGACCAATGGCTGGTCCATCAGATCGACACCGTTCACTGGTTCACCGGCCTGCCGCACCCGCGCAGCGTCGTAGCCAACGGCGGCATTTACCTGTGGAAGGATGGCCGCAAGAACTGGGACACCATGACTGCCGTGTTCGACTACGGCCCGCTCAATGACCTGACCAAGGGATTCCAGGTGCAATATTCGTCGCGCTTCACCAACTCGGCAGGCGGCGTGAAGGAACTTTACTATTCCAATGGCGGAATGCTCGATATGTCCAAGCAGACGGTCACCCCGACTGGTGGCTTGTCGGCAAAGTCGGCAGCGGAGATGAAGATGCAGGCCAACCTCCTTCCCAGCTTCCCTCTGGTGGAGAAGGCGACGTCCATGGAGACGGGCGCGGGAACTCATGTCGACAACGAGACCTCGGCAAACGTGCGCAACTGGATGGACTGCGTCCGTTCGCGCAAGACGCCGAATGCCGACATCGAAGCCGGTTACAGCCACTCCATCGCTCTGTGCATGAACATTGCCGCGATCCAGACAGGTCAGAAGGTGACCTTCGACGACAAGACGCAGCAGGTGATGGCGGGAGGAAAGGTCTATGTATAAGTGGTTGCTGTGCGGCGTCATGGCCACGTATGGACTTGGAGCCCCGGGCCTTGCTCTCGCGAAGAGTGCGGGGCAAGGCGTGAAGGTTACGGCGGATGAGGCTCAACGGCGCGTCGATATCACTATCGACGGCAAGCCGTTCACCTCGTACGTGTGGCCGGAGTCGTTGAAGAAGCCGGTGCTCTATCCGCTGATTGCGGCGGATGGTGTGACGGTGACGCGTGGATTCCCGCTGGCTCCACGAGCGGGAGAGCGCGTCGACCATCCGCACCATGCGGGCATGTGGTTCAACTACGGCAACGTGAACGGGTTCGACTTCTGGAACAACTCGGACGCGATCAAGCCGGAGAACCGCGAGAAGATGGGCAGCATCCGCCAGGAAAAGATCGTGTCCACGAAGAGTGGGCGCGATCGCGGCGAGTTGGTCGTCCAGTCGGTCTGGGTCACTGGGAAGAACCAGGAGATCATGAAAGAGACGACACGGTACGTTTTTTCCCGTCAAGGGGATAAGCGCATCATCGACCACATCAGCACCCTGCAGGCGCTCGACAACGTCGTCTTCAAGGACGACAAGGAAGGCGTTCTGGGAATCCGCGTTGCCCATTTTCTCGAATCACCGACAGAGAAGGGCGGCATCTTCGCCGATGCCAGCGGTCGTCCCACCAAGGTTGCGGCCGGAGACACTGCGGGCGCAACCGGAGTCTACCTGACCAGCGAAGGCATCAAAGGCGACGCTGTCTGGGCGACGCGCGGGCGCTGGTGCGAGCTGACGGGGACGACGACGGACGGCAAGACCGAGACCATCGCCATTCTCGACAACCCGAAGAATCCCGGCTATCCGACCTACTGGCATGCCCGGGGATATGGCCTGTTCGCCGCAAATCCGCTGGGACGGCATATCTTCGATCCGGCCAAACCGCAGTTCGATTTCACCATCGACAAGGGCAAGAGCGCGACGTTCCGGTACAGGGTCATCCTGTTCTCTCACGCCGCGACACCCGAGGAGATGAACAAGGCTGCTGACAAGTTTGCCGCGTCGTACAAGTAACTTAGTAAGTCACCTGCAATACCAGTTACACTCGCAAAGTAGCAAGTAACTACCCTTAGCTATGCAAACTAATGCATAGCTAAGGGTTTGTTTTTTAATTCCTGGATTAAATAACTAACTCGCTAAATCTCTTCGATGGCTTGAGTCGTACCGAGTAAGTACGACTAGTTGATAACCAAGGAGAGCTATGAAAAAGTATGCTTTGATTATGTGCGGTCTCGCGTTGGCGATTCTGTCATCCACTCCCATGTTTGCCGATACCTTCAATTTCAGTTTCACAGGAAACAGCAGTGTCAGCGGTATTCCCGGCACACCTTTCTCGGGGTCTGGCCAGTTCGACGCGCACGCTACAAGCACGTCCGGGCAGTTTCTGATCACCGGAGTGACTGGAACGACCGATGGTCAGGCAATTTCCAGCATCCTGTCGCCGGGCAGTTATGGGTTCAACGATAACTTCCTGTTCTTCACGGCTGGAGACAGCTTGGCTTCATTGGATAACGCCGGTGTTTCCTATCAGCTTGCCAATGGGGTTGATGTGAATCTCTTTCTGGGGCTGCCTTCGCAATACCAGCAGACGCTGTTCGGCTTCCCGAGCAGTGGTTTAGTGGTCGAGGGACAAACATCTCCGATCAGCATAACGCCTGCTGGTCTTTCTGCTGTTCCTGAGCCAAGTACGGTAGCCCTGCTTGGCACGGGCATGCTTGGATTGGCAGGAATGGTTCGGCGGCGTTTCTCTGTCTAGTTTCATGCTCTCGCAATAAAAGGAGCCGCCTCGTCCGAGGCGGCTCTTTTATTGCGATGAGATCATAGGACGCATCCACGCAGGAGAACTGCGCAACTTACTTCTTTTTCTTTTTGGCTGTCTTTTTTGGCTTGGCCTTGGCGACTGTGGTGTCCCGGTCACCAACCATGTGCAGCCGCATAAAGTTCGTGGCTCCGGATTTAGTGCGGGTTCCGGCGACGATGCCTACGATCTGGCGGGGACGGACGTGGCCTCCGCTTTCGAGAACCTCCTCGGCCATGTTAACCAGCTTGTCGGTATCGCGGAAGCGGTCGCAGAGAATGGGATAGGTACCCCAGAGAAGCATGGAGCGGTTGATGACCTTCTCGAAGGGAGAGAGCGCGAAGATGGGCGGGTCAGGGTGGTACTTCGAAAGCAGGCGGGCAGTCATGCCGGTCTCGGTGAAGATGGCGATCGCGGCGACATCAAGATCGTCCGCCGCGTGCGACATACACTCGCAGATGGTCTCTGCGATGGAGAGGCGAACGCTGGCCGGATGCGCCAGGCCGGGACGGGGGTCGATGCGGATCTGGTGTTCGGTTTCGGTGATGATCTTGGCCATCATGGCCACTGCTTCGACCGGGTACTTGCCGGCGGCTGACTCAGCCGAGAGCATGACCGAGTCCGTGCCGTCATAGATGGCATTGGCGACGTCGGAGGCCTCGGCGCGGGTTGGGCGCGGGTTGTCGATCATCGACTCGAGCATCTGCGTCGCCGTGATGACGGGCTTGCGGTACTCGGCGGCGCGGCGAATGATGTGCTTCTGGATGGCCGGGACTTTTTCAGGCGGCACTTCGACACCAAGATCGCCTCGGGCGACCATGATGGCGTCCGTCACTTCGAGGATGCTGTCGAGGTGCTCGATGGCCTGGGGCTTTTCGAGCTTGGCGATGACCCAGGCGTCGGACTTGAGTGCAGCGAGACGGTTCTTGACGTGGCGGACGTCGTCGGCGGTGCGGACAAAGGAGACAGCTACGGTATCGACACCTTGGCCGATGGCGAAGATGAGGTCTTCCTCGTCCTTTTCGGTGAGTGACGGAACCTTGACCGGAATGCCGGGAAGGTTGATGCCCTTGTTCTCGCCAAGGGTGCCGCCGTTGATGATCTCGCAGACGACATCGACGCCGTTGACCTTCTCGACGCGAAGTTCGATCAGGCCGTCGGAGAGCAGGATGCGAGAGCCGGGTTCGAGGTTCTCGGCGAGCGTCTTGAAGGTGGTGCCAACCAGGGCGGCGGTGCCTTCGATCTCGCGCGGGGTGATGGTGAGGCGCTTGCCGGCGACGAGTTGGACGGGCTTGTGCCCTTTGAGCTTGCCAGTGCGGATCTTGGGGCCTTGCAGGTCGGCAAGGATGCAGATGGGCTTGCCCTCTTCCTTGGAAACCGTGCGCACCATGCGGATTAGTTCGGCCTTCTGCGCGTGCGTTCCATGAGAGAAGTTGAGGCGGGCAACGTCGAGCCCGGCGCGGACGAGCTGGCGAAAGACTTCCGGTGTGCTGCAGGCAGGACCCAGGGTAGCGACGATCTTTGCACGGCGGGTGCGTTCGGTTCCAGTGGAGGGAAGGGTGTTCGAAATCGGATTCAGGGAAGTATTCATGAAATCGCTTGCCGCATTCTTTCTCACCTCGCGGAGCACCGCTAAGGTATGACCATTAAGTTTTGCTACCGTTGGCAATTTTACCCGGATGCAGGCGTCTGTGCGCCTGAAACGGTTGAATGAGTTGGAACAGAGCTAAAAAAGTGCGCATCGCACTGCGCATTGAACTCCGCTCCGCAAAGAACGCTGAGAGAGATGATATAGAGCCAGAAGAGCAGCGCGATGCCGGCTCCGAGCGAGCCATAGATCTGGGTGTAGTTGGCGAAGCGGGTAACGTACCAGCCGAAGGCCAGCGTGGTGAGAAACCACATGGCGGTGGCGACGATGGCTCCGGGAATCGTCCGCTTCCACGACTGTCGCATCGGAGTCCCCATGTGATAGATCAACGCGATGATGCCGATGCTGCCGGTGAAGGCGATGGTCCAGCGAATGATGAGGGCGATGGCATAGACCGGGCCGCGGGCAGAGGATGCGATGTGGACGACGAGCCATGCGGTGATGACGTGCCCGAAGACGATGAGCAGGCTAGCGACGGCAAGCGGGATGAGCGAAAGCGGTACGAGCGCGTAGGCGCGCACGCGGCGCTGCCAGAAGGTCCAGCAGTCCGGCGGCAGGCCATGGGCACGGCGAAAGCCTTCCATGAAGGTGGCGATGACGCTGGAGGCCCCGGTAACGCTCACCAGGACACCGAGGATGAAGGCTCGGACAGAGGTGGGATTGTGGTGGGTAGTCGCGAAATAGCCTTCGAGAATCGGGGTGACGTCCGAGGGCAGTATCCGGTTAAAAAACAGCGCCAGTTGAAATCGGAGCGGGGCGGTGTAAGGAAGAAAGCCGACGAAGGCAGCGGCAATGATGAGCGCGGGAAACAACGAGATCATCGCAGAGTACGCCGCCGATTGGGCGACATTGAAACAATCGTGCTCGACCACGCTGAGCAGCGTGCGATGGAAGACCGTAGAGATACGAAGAAGTCTTCTCAAGATGGCCGCCCGCAAGAATACAGGATGAGATCGCGTGGAACCAGACTGCGCACGTCCAAAATACGCTGGGTCAGGCCTTCCAGCGGTTGAGAAATTCCGTAACCGAGGTGACGCTCATCGCGCTCATGTGCCCGAACTGCCCGGTCTGCTGCGAGTAGAGCAGTTTGCCATTGGCGTCGAGGACAGCCAGCGCGGGTACACCTTTCTCGACCGGAACGCTATATCTCTTCGCTACATCGAGATTGCGGTCCATCTGTCCGATATAGATCGGGACGAGGATGAAGTGTTTGGCGAGGATTGCGGCATTCGGTTTCTCGTGGAAGTAGATCTCCAGCACCTGGCAATCGCCGCACCAGTCGCCGCCGAAATCCAGAATGACGCGCTTATGCTCGGCACGCGCTTTCTTGAGGGCGGCGGCGATATCGGCCCTGGGATTCGCGGTTTCGGGGTAAATATTCTTCTTGACGAAGGGCGTGGTGAGACCGTTCTGTGCATAGCTGGGGAGCGCCAGGGCAAGCGGGATAAGAGCCAACAAGACTAACGCCATGGAGAGCCGGGAGAGCGAGCCTAATATCTTTGAAGTCTTCGAGGTCGTTGAGATCATGGAGCGATGCCTTCCTTGCCAATACTGTCGCAGGCGAGAGCCGTTCTATCTGTAGATGATGCATGAAGAGGACGGGAAGACGCAAAACTCCTTCCATCTATCCCCGCCAGGCAAAGTCCACCATGGCCGATTTAGTCGCGGTCATCCGTCTGGACGGCAAGTTTATCGCGAGGATGGCTCCAAGTCATTGAAACTCTTCTATTTGGAATATAAAAGGGTACTTTCATAAAAATAACCCTTGATTTAACGTTCAACTTCCGTGAAATACAAGTTACTCTCGTAACTGAAAGTAACGGGCCAAATGAAGTTGCACTTGTCCCCACAGGGGTTTTGCTTGACGCCTTGGATTTTCCCGCAACAACGAGTCTGGAAGATTGTTTTGCTCGCCGTAATCGTCTGCCTTACGTTCACCGAACTTTGGCGACTGAATGAGCATAGCGGTTTTGCGGCTATTTCCGCAGTCGCTTTGGCGGTATTGGGCACCCTGTTGGGCGTGTGGGCGCTGTTCCGCGAACATGATCGCAAGGCCCAGCACAAGGCGGCAGAAGAAGCGTACTCCAAATTTCTGGCGGCGGCAGAGACGAGCATGGATGCGTTCGTGATCTTCGAATCTGTCCGGGATCCATCCGGCAAGATCACCGACTTCCGCTTCCAATATGTGAACGCGAACTTCGAGCAGATGATGGCGAAGCAGCGCTCGCAGTTGTTGGGTCAGTTGCGCTCCACGATAACGACGGTCCCAGCAAGCAGCGAGCTATTCGAGCGACTCTGCGCAGTTGTGGATACCGGCGATTCGTTGTCGGAAGAGTTCCTGATTACAGATGTCCTGGTCAACGCCACGTGGCTTCGGCTTCAGGTCACCAAGCTCGGAGACGGCGTCGCGATGACCTGCTGCAATATCAGCGGCATCAAAGCGGCGCAGGAGCGGTACAAACATCTGCTGGAGTTCACCGACTCGGTCTTTCAAAATGCTCCCTTCAGCATCATCGCGACCGATCCCTCGGGTCTGATTACAGCGATGAATGTGGCAGCGGAAAAGCTGTCCGGTTACAGCCGTGAAGAGTTGGTGGGCAAGGCTTCGATGACGACCCTGCACGACGAGGCCGAACTCATGGCGACGATTACCAAGGACGCCCCCATGGCGACGACCGAACGCGACGTCTTCCAGGTCCTGACCGCAGGAGCTGTGGCAGGGGAGATGGAAGAGCAGGAGTGGACGCTGATTCGGCGGGACGGAGCACGGACACCGATCAATCTTGCCATGCGAGCGGTCCGGTCCGATGACGGAGAGGTGACGGGATTCGTCGGCATTGCGTTCGATATCACCGAACGCAGGCAGATGCTCGAATATGTAACCCATCTAGCGACGCACGATCCGCTGACCGGGTTGATGGGACGCGCGCTGCTTCGAGACAAGACCGTGGAAGCCGTGGAGCGGGCGCGGCGCTATGGCACCAAGGTCGCCGTCTTCATGCTCGATCTCGATCACTTTAAGCGGATCAACGACTCGCTGGGACATACGTCGGGAGACCAGATTCTGGTAGAGGCCGCCAACCGCATTCGGCGATCGGTGCGCAGCACGGATATCGTTGCCCGGGCGGGAGGCGATGAATTCGTCGTCGTGATGCCGGACATTACCAGCATCACGGACGTCGACCAATGCGCGGCCAACCTGGTATTGAAGCTGGCGCCTGAGATCTTCGTCGATGAGCATCTGGTGAAAGTAACAACCAGCGTCGGCGTCTGCATCTATCCCGACTTCGCCTCCGATGTAAAGCATCTGTTCAAGCGTGCGGATGCGGCGATGTACGCGGCAAAAGACGGCGGCCGCAATCAACACCAGATCTTCAGCGAAGACATGCTGAAAGAGACCGCGGACCGCTTGATGATGGAGCACGCGCTGCGCCATGCGATTGCCAACGGCGAGATGGAGCTGCACTACCAGCCGCAGATCTCGTTGACCACCGGCATGGTCACCGGAATGGAAGCGCTGCTGCGCTGGACGCATCCCCGAATGGGCAAGATCGCGCCGGCACAGTTCATCCCGTTGGCGGAAGAGACAGGATTGATTGTGCCCATCGGCGAATGGGCGTTTATGACCTCGTGCTGCGAGGGCAAGGCGCTGCGGGACGAGTTGGGGATGGATTTGACGGTGTCGGTCAACCTGTCGCCGCGTCAGTTTCAGCAGAAGAACCTGGTGCAGCTTGTCGAGCACTCCCTGGCAAAGAGCGGCCTGTCGGCGGACAGCCTGGAGATTGAGATCACGGAAGGCATTCTCATGGTCAACTCCCACGACAATCTCGACAAGCTACAGAAGATTCGGGAGTTGGGAGCGCGAATCTCGATCGACGACTTCGGCACAGGGTTCTGCAGCTTCTCCTACCTGCTGCAATACCAGGTGGACCGGCTGAAGATCGATCAGAGCTTTGTGCGGCAGGCGGAGACCGACGTGAATGCGGCGTCCGTAGTGAGAACCATCATCGCCATGTCGCATGGGCTGAACATCAAGGTCGTGGCCGAGGGTGTTGAGACGGATGAGCAGCTACGCTTTCTGCTGCGTAGAAAATGCGATACGGCGCAGGGGAATCTCCTGGGCTTTCCCGTACCAGCAAGGGATTTCGCAGCTTTCGTGCGGTCACACGACAGTAATCTCAACAACAATATGGCCGCTTTCCAGAACTCCTAGGCAAAAGAAGATGCCCCATCTTTTATAAGGATGGGGCATCTGTGGTGAAGGAACAGCCGCGTTGATTAAGCGGTGCGGTTACTGCTGCGTTTGATCAGGTGGTAGATGCCGAGCAGGATGAGCGCGCCCACGAGCGACATGAGGAACCCCGCGGATTGGCCTGGCTCATAGTGACCGATGGCGCGACCAAGCCAGGTTCCGAGAAATGCCCCGGCGATGCCGATCAGCATGGTGATGAAGATACCGCCGGGCTCCTTGCCGGGAATGATCAGTTTGGCAAGCGCCCCTACAACAAGACCAATAATTGCCGTCCACAGCAGATGAAACATAGGTGTTCCTCCATGATTTACCGGGTTCGCCGGTTTGCTTACAGAATGGTGCGAAAAGCATACTCCAGCTTCGAGAAGATGTGGAAGAAAATTACTGCCGGTTTTTGGAAGGTCCAGCCGAGAGGATCAAAAAGCTGCTTTGCAGCAAGCGAGGCCCGTCCGGCTGTCATCCGTTTGAATTCTCGATGTGCTTTAATTCATCCATCTCGCGCTGGAGCTCTCTCTGATCTCGCATCCTGATAACAAATACGCCCACGATCCAAATTGCCAGCATGGTCAAAAAGGGGGTGGTATTAGAAAGGGCCCCTCGATCTCTTGCGAAGCTTACTATTTGCACGGCCAGGGTGCCGATTGCAAGAACGGACGGTCCGAAGATACATACCAGAAAGCGAGTCGAGATGTAACGCCGACGTTCAACCTCTATCCGATAAGACTTGAGACCAGTGTTCAGCAGGACGTCTTCTGCCATTATCGAGGACTGCTCTCTTCTGTTTATGAAAAATTGCCCAGCTACGCTCCAGGCGATGCTGAATGCGAATAGCGCTCGCACTGCCGTGCTGTGTAACCGGAGGGATTGTGCCTCAGCGCTTGGCTTTATACAAGACAAGAACTCCGGGGTGCCAGATGATTACACTCCCACCCTTCGCAAATGCGCGAAGGATGGGGCACCCAATTATTTGTGGCCGTCCAAGGTGGGGCACCCAGCTGCTATTGCCCTGTGATCGTGATGGTGCCCATGTCGTACCAGCCGTCGGACTGACGGCCTTCGTTGCCGAGACGGATGGCCGGTTGGCGGGTGTCCGGGTCCAGCATGGCTACGCGGAAGCTGTAGGTTCCCGGCGCGAGATTCTCCGGAACATACAACGAACGATCGACCACTGCATCGCCCGGTAGCCACTCCTTCAGCGTCGCGGGAACGCGTATGAGTGCGCTGCCCGTGGTGGAACGCAGTTCGACGGCGAGCTCGTACTCGCGATAGATCGGGGCGACACCGGCGTTGAGCCACCACATATGGATGGGCATCATCGAGGCCGCCTTCACCGACTTCGGATACTCCAGCCGGCGAAGGACGAAGCGGTATCCCATCTTCTTCTGGAACTCCTCGAACTGCGGCTTCCATTCGGCGGGAATTGGCGACGACTTTACGTTGAGCGAGGTGATGTGCCAGCGCAGTGCCTGGTCGAGAATGTAGGACACATCGTATCCATCCTTCTTCCAACTGGACGGCGTTCCGCAGGTTTCGAGCGAGACGGGATGACGCTGCCAGACGTTTTGTATGCCGGTGCGAACGATCTGCTGCGGGTAGATGTCGAGCATCTCCGGCTCAAAGTACCGGTTCGCGGAGGCCATCCGCATGTCGCCAAGGCAGTCCAGCCGCCAGCCTGCGCCCTGACTGGTTCCGTAGGCGAGGCCGTGCGGCTCGTCGAAGTTCATGAGCAGCTCGGTGTTCGGGAAGGCCGCGACCCATATGTCGATGAGCGCCTTCTGGCTGGCGATCGGCGGCATGTATGGGCTCCAGCCCTCTCCCCAATAACCGACGGAAGAGATGTCTACGCTGTCGAGCGTGGGGTTGCCGTTGTATCGCTTCCCTGCTTCGGCGACGAGCTCGCCCCAGTGCTTCAGGTAGAGCGGATCGCTGAAGTCCGGCTGCCAGATGGCGCCGTCCTTGTCGGTGGGCTTGTTGGCGCGGCGGGCGCCGGAGTCCTGAAACCACTTCGGGATGGGAGCGCGGTTGGCTTCGTCGTACGGCATGATGCGAATGGCGAGGCGCTGTCCGTGGGCACGCGCTTCTTCGAGGGCGAGGTCGATGATGTCCCAGCGATACTTGCCCGGCTCGGGCTCGATGGCGTCCCAGTACCAGCGGCAGTAGGAGATGGTGGTGTCGGGGAAGTCAGGCTTCGGGTCTGCGGTGGGCAGCTTGGCGACCGGGCCTACCTCCGACCACTTCAACGGCGGATTCAATGCCTGCCCGTTGAAGCGCTGGAAGGTGGTGATGCCCAT
>JBEPUJ010000046.1:0-13284 GCA_041691575.1 Terriglobales bacterium | reverse complement strand
CCCTGCTCGCGATACCGCCGGATCCACTTCGCCGCACTCTGCCGGCTGAGCTTGAACTCGGCCTCGGCCTCCTTCAAGCTCAGCCGGCCCTCTAAAACACGCTTCGCCAGTTCCTCTCGACGAACAACCGTCAGTCGAGCATGATAGTGATAGTCCATTCGATCTCCTGCAACGCTGTTGCTTCGCAACTCCAGCTTCACAGTTCTCGATCGAATGGACAACAACCTATTGAAACTTCACACCTAGGCATATAGAGTCTCTGCTGCCGGCGGAATGAGATCAGGCAATTGTGTGTCGGGTCGTCCGCTTATACTCGGTCTCTTCGTCGACCTTGCCCGGTGCGGTCGGCAGAGGTGTTTGATGGCCGAAAGTCATACCCCATATTTCCGATAACCGTACCCCAATTTATACCCCACACTTTCGTTTGCTAGAGAAGTGCCATTGGGCCTTCCTCATGTCGACAAAGTGGTGCAATCTGTTGATATGGCGATATGAAAACCTTCAAGTTTTATAGGGGTTTTTAGTCTCTAAGCGCGATTCGAATCCCAGTTGCGTCGAGTTATCTCGTTCATTATAGGAATTTTATTTCGGCTGGTTGCCCCCCAGGGAACCACTTGCTATGAAAATAAAGGAGATATAGCCTTTTCCGCAGTTTTCCCCAAGTCCTTCCCCAAACACAATTTCAGGATGTGTATCCCGGTTTGCTGCACTTCGTCGTACTTCTTCGGACTACCCCTATGCAATCTGACGAAGCGGGCGTGAACGGAATCTAACTCCTATGCTTTCGCCAGCAAGGCTACGAAGACCCCGAACCGTGACTCAATCTCGGTGGCCGAAGTTGTCGAATAGCCAAGCTCCTTGGCCAGCACTTCAAGCTCTGGCTTCCACTCCGCTGCGATCTGAACGGTCGGCGGAAAGGCATGGGTAGCGCGTTCCTCGAACACCTGTTCCGCCGCCGCTCGTACTTTCTTCGCGTCCAACTTGCCGAGCATGTCGATCAACAGAATGTCGAGAACGTCTCGGGCGCGGCCCGCCGAGTACGGCCCGGTGCAAGCGTGCAGCTTTTGGCCGATTTGTTCGCTCAGATTGAGGCAGCGGATCGGAGACGGGACGCGCAACCCCATGGCGGCAAGTCCTCGAATTGTTGGCACGACAAGTTCCACCGCACCCCGTCCAGATGGTCCCAGATCAACGTCGATGGTTTGCCACGCGCGGGTTCGGTATCGGATGGCGAGTTCCAGTCGAACCGCGTCCACCTTATTCATGTTCAAGGGCTTCCCTTTCAAGAGAAAGGTAAAGTCATCGAAGCCCAGCGCAACGGCATCCTGAAATGCCCGTAGCCTTTTCGTGCGTTCGACCGGCACACCAATGTCGATGTCCTTGGTCGCTCGTGCTCCCTCAGCGAACCTGAGTTCGAGAGCGACACCGCCCTTCAAATCGTAGCTATCCAGAATGCCTTCGCTTACGGCGCGCTCAAGGACACCGCACAGCGCAAGAAATGATACCCAGCGGCGAAGACGCTCTTGCGCCACACCCTGTTCTTTAGCGACTCGGGCTAGTGTCTTTTCGAGGCGTTCAACTGGCTGCGGCGTCATGTACCTTCACCTGGCTTCCGTTGTTTGATGGTGAGTGTGCAGATGAAGTCCGGGTGATGGATCTGCGAAGGACGCTTGCCTCAGCATTGTTGAGCAATCCTTCGCGAAGTGCCTCGCTGATGGACTGCCGAGCAACGTCGGTTCGGTGTGTCGCAAGGAGAACGTCCATGATGCTACGACTCACTGTTGTTACCGGTAGCCCTTCATGCTCCCCGATGTCCTGGAGAGGGATATTGGCTCTATGGATCGAAACCCAATCTGGACACTTCCGACGCAGCCTTGCCGATGTTGGAACCGTAAGATTCACACGCGAGGGATTAGCATCGGATATGCCATAAAGCAGTAATGCCGTCTCGTGCGAGAGAGCGATGTTCTCTGGCCCTTGGCTGGCCTTGGCCCAAAGCACGGCCTCTCGGTACTGAGCGAGACGGTCTGTTGGGTAATGAGCAATCCGATAAACACCTCTGGTCATGCGCTCTAAGCGGCCACGCTGCGCCAGACGAACCAAGACGGAATCCTGTATGCCGGCGGCGCGCGCCTCTTTCGACGTGAGCAGACCATCGTGCTCTTCGGCGAGTGCGAACAATTCGTCCATGCGGGTACGCGGCATTTATTGATTCTGCGCTCCAATCACTAACGGTGTCAATATAGTTCCATTATTGAATGATATTGACATAGGCCCGCGATGGACAATTACACCCCTGCGGAGGGTGCAACCTCGACCGGACGAACCGGTCGCACGAAGGTTGCGGTGAGGAGTGGGAGGGTGGCGATGTGTTATCAGGCTGGGAATGCGCCTGGACTACCAGCTTGATGCGGGTGCCTGTCTGGAGTTGCTTGGCGAAGTGGCCCTGCTTGCCGAAGGCAACGACGTTGTAGTGAAAGGCCTGAAGGTTGCGGTCGGAGATGATGGCGACTCCGAAGGCGGTGTACTGGCGTCCGGTCTTGGAAGTGCGGCTGGTGGCTGAGTTGCTGACGGTGCCGAAGAGGGTGATGGTCTGTTGGGTCTGCATGGTGTTTCTCCTTTTGCCCGGTCAATCGGGACACATCCCAAAGGGCGCAAAGGAGGCTGTTACGGAACTAAGTTTCAGGAGATGCGTATGAGCTTGTGAGGACGTGCGCGTCTCCTCAAGCTGGGTCTTGCTGAGTTGGTCGTTTGCAGAGCGGTGATTTCATCTCAGGCGGGGGCGAGTGCCTTAGTGAGGCGCGTTGCGCCGAGCACATTGACGATGCGCTTTAGGTTGTAAGCCATGACGGCGAGGCTGATTTCCGTCTGAGCACCTGCCAGGCCCCGCAGCAGCAAGCGAGGGTGGCCGAAGATGCGGTATTTGATTGTTCCGAAGGGATGCTCAACCGTCGTTCGCCGCAGCCGCATCGCGGCTGGAGTTGCTCGCGCATTCATGCGGGTCAACGCGTCGTCATCGATGGAACGTGAGACGACCCGCCATGCCGACTTGGTACAGAGACTTCGGCTCGGACAAGCTCTACAGTCCTTAACGGTGGCTTCGTAGCGGACCGAGCGCATAGGCCGATTCAGTTGCTTCCTTGTCAGCGTCTTGCCTTCAGGGCAGATGAAGGT
The DNA here is from genome assembly GCA_041691575.1 of Terriglobales bacterium. Lineage (GTDB taxonomy): Bacteria > Acidobacteriota > Terriglobia > Terriglobales > Acidobacteriaceae > Edaphobacter. Next base: position 10,110 of record JBEPUJ010000046.1, on the reverse strand, counting down.
GTCGCTCTCGGTCTGATAGTTGAAGGCACTTCGGTCGAACAGGCCGTATGGGTTGACGCTTCGCTTGGCCGGTACATGGGTCACGATTCCGATCTCTTCGCAGCGGCTGGCGTGTTCTCCGTTCGAGTAGCCGGTGTCGGCGACGACGTTCAGTGTCGCTGGCTTGCCCAGCGCCTCACACGCGGCCTCGGCCATCGGCAGCAGGCAACGGTGGTCGGCTGCGTCGAGCGTGACCGCGTGCGTCACGATCAGAGCGTGCTCGGCATCGACTGCGGTCTGTACGTTGTAAGCCGGAGAGATGCCTCCGGAGATCCGCATGAAGCCGACCTCCGGCTCTGGATGCTTGCGCAGCTTCTCGATGGCGGCCTGTACGCCGGATGGATCGATAGTGGCTTGCTGCGCGGCGTCGGCTTGCTCCATACCATCCAGGTAGCGCCGGAGAGCATCACGATCACGGATACTGTTGCCGTTGGCGACGGCGCGGAACTTGCTGCCGTCGATGACGATCCACTCGCCTCGGATCAGGCCGCAAGATCGAGCGAACCGCACAAGTTCCGCTCCTGCGTTCGTCACCGCGTCGCGATGCATCCGGCGGAACTCGGAGATAGACTTGTGATCCGGATAGAGCCTGCCCAGCAGCCACATTAGCTCCACATTGCGGCGGCATTCCGCCTCAAGGCGACGCGACGAGCGTAACTGATGGAGGTAACCATAGAGATAGAGCTTGAGAAGATCGCGTGGATCGTAGCCCGGACGGCCCGTCTCTGCGGCTTCCGCTCTCTCGAAGCCCAACTCCACCATCGCTAGCCCTGCAACGAACGCATCGAGCACGCGACACACATGGTCCGCCGGAATGAGATCGTCCAGCACCACTGGAAACAGCGTCCCCTGACTCCGACCTTCACCTTGGATATAGCTCATGAAAACCCCTCGCTCCGAGGGCATCTTCTCACCTACGCCTGTTTAAATGAGAGTTCAAAACTGGGTTCCTTATCAGCCTCAAAGGTGCGCTGCTCCCAAGTCGCGGCATGACCTCGTTCCCCTCCTGCACCTTCCCATTTGCTGCCTTTGTCGCAGACTTTAGAAGTGCGCGTTTCTCAGGACTTAGCCTTTAGAGAATCGACAATCACGGAACAAAGAGGTCTACTTTGCGTATAGGCCTCTATTCCAGATGCCAATGATGAGGTGTAGCGCCAACCCCAAACCTGCACGTCTACGCGCACTGTTCCACGGATTCCAAGGGTGGCGTCGCGCTTGCCCGGAACCAGCGGGAACTGACGGATCACTTCAAAGCGTCCGGTGACCGCGATCGCATCCTTGTAGTTCACGGTAGATTAGTCGACCGAGACAGTGACGTCGCCGGGCATCAGCTCTTGCTCCGTCATTTCGACCACGCGGGTCGAAATCGTCTCACCGGTCTTTATTGCGAGCAACGCTTTGAATGCTATGGGATCATCCTTTACTGAAAGTTGAAATTCATTACTGTTTGAGACTCAAGGTGGGGTACCAGAATGGATGTACCCCGCCTTGAATCCCGCCGCGTAGCAGAACTTTTCAAGGACTCAGCCTTCGACCCACGGCTGAAGCACGACTTTGCCCGTAGTCTTGCGGCCTTCCAATAGCCGATGCGCTTCTGCTGCCTGCGAAAGCGGCAGGACTTTTCCGATCTGAAGCTCCAGCTTTCCCGTCAGGATGAATCCGATGATCTCGGTCAACGTAGACATGATCAGCTCTGGGAAGGCAAGGTATGCGCCGATGTAGAAGCCTATCACCGTGTGAATCGGAACTGTCAGTCTCCCTGGTTCAATCGAAGTTGTCTTACCACTTGATTGACCGATAAAAGCCATACGCCCAAAGGGTGCCATGGCATCGAGTGCCTGGTTGACGGTTGGGCCGCCGGTCATCTGCAGCAATATGTCCACTCCGCGCCCGTTGGTCAGCGCGCGCACCTCTTCTGCCCAGCCTGGGTCCATGTAATCGACCGAAGCATCCGCACCGAGACGTTCGGCGATAGCCCGCTTCTCGGGCGTGCTGGCGGCGGCGATAACTTTGCCGGCACCATAAAGCTTGGCCAGTTGAACCGCAAAAGAGCCAACGCCACCGGCGGCGGCCTCAATCAGGACGCTTTCGCCTTCCACCAATCGCGCAGCTCTGCGAAGAGAGAGAGCAGCAGTCAATCCCTGTACCACCAAGGCAGCCGCCTGCACAGCGCTCATGCCTGTCGGCAGTGGAATGACAGTTACCGCAGGCACACAGATGTATTGCGCATACCCCCCGGAGCCGGGAGTTGCAACTACCATGGTTCCAACTTCAAGCGTGGTGACTCCTTTCCCCAAGGTGGCGATAGTGCCCGCGACCTCTGCTCCCAGAGTGAACGGCGTTGGCGATGGGTCTGGATATGGGTCACCGCGCCGGCGCATTACATCCGCGAAGTTCATCCCGACAGCTTCGATTCGGATAAGGACTTCTCCGTCCTTGGGCGTCGGTTGCTGCACATCTTCGTACGTAAGGACCTCGGGTCCGCCGTTCCTGTGAAACCGTACAGCTTTCATTGCTTACTCCTTGGGGTTGAGGCTCAAGGCGGATAGGAGCGGCGAAAAGACAACCGTCAGCGCAAACGGACTACGACTAACCGACCGGTACCAGCTTCTTCGAAGCCTTCCATAGCTGCCGGTTGATGAAATCAGGGGCGAGTGGTCGCATGAACGCGAGTTGCTTGGACCGCCCCGGCCGGAGTTCCAGCGAGCCTGCCTTCAGCGACGCAAAGCATTGTGCCATGGTGTGCGTGTCGAGTCATTCCACACGCGTCCAGAGTTGGTTCCGGTAAAACGGCCCAATAAACCCGCGTACTTCGAGGGTCTTTCCACCATCCAATGGCTTTATGCGCACTCGATAGACCTTGCCGTTATTCGGATCGAGAATGTCGCCGCCTTCCCATATCACTCCGTCGGCAGGTTTGACGTTGTGCATCATTGTCATGTTCAGCATGGGTTTGCCCTTACGATCGTCGGAGCATTTGTCGCACTTCGCATCCTGCCTTGCGGGATCAAGCAGTTTCTCAAGCTTGCCCGTCAATACGCCGTCCTGCGCGCTGATGCGCACGTAAGACTCTGGCTGCTTCGTCTTTTCGTCAACGGTTTTCCATAAACCGATTGGGGTCATTTGCGCGAACGCTCTACCGCTCAGCGACGCGAACAACAGGACGAATACCTTAATCGAATTATTTTTCTTCAAGGCTGTTACTCCGAGGTTCGTTTGAATTCCGTGTAGGCTTCGAGTGCCGAAGGTTGATCGATCAAAGACATGTTTGGCGCTTTGGCCTAAGCGGGAACAAGACCCTTAGTTGTTTTCCAGAGCTGACGATTAATGAAATCCGGGGCGAGCCGACGCATGAATGCGAGCTGCTTAGACTGACCCGGACGGAGTTCCAGCGCGCCCGACTTCAGTGACGCAAAGCATTGCTTCACGAGCTCATCCGTAGAGATAAGGGTGGCACCGCTTTCAGCAAGGTCTCCCGTCATGTCGGTCTTCACCGCCGGTGGCATAATCTCGATGACCTCCACCCCGCTGTCCTCCAATTGGAACCGCAGCGACTGAGTGTAGGAGTGGATCGCGGCCTTGGTGGCGCAGTAGATCGGCGCCGCCGGCAGCGGCACAAAAGCCAGCCCGGAGGATACGTTGATGACCGTGCCATGGTTGCGCGTGAGGATGTCCATGAAGGCGGAGGTCATACGAAGGACGCCCCCCACGTTGATGTTCACCTCTGCCATCAACCCTTCGAGGTCGGCCGCCGGTACCTTGAGGTTCTGCGGGAACATCACGCCCGCGTTATTCATCACTACGTCGAGCTTGGGAAATTCAGCCTTCACGCGCGTTGCAAGGGCCGCTATCTGTGCGGTCTCCGCAACGTCGCTTTGAATGGTGTGGAGCTTGGGATACTTTGCCTTCAGCTCATCGAGCACTGCCTGGCGGCGACCGGTCACGATGACTTCGTTGCCGAGTTCAAGAAATTTGAGGGCAAAGGCAAGGCCGATATCGGCCGAGCCCCCGGTAATAAGGATGGTGCGTTGAGTGAGTTTCATAGGATTCCTTTCATAACCAATGGCGAACCAAAGAATGTCTCTGCCTGTACAGATCAATCTCCGCTTGGCATCACATATGGGATTACAAACGTAATCCAAACGACGCAAAAAATATCTCAGAAGCTTTTTAGGAGATAATCCTGCACATGAGACAAGACTTTCTGCCTGGCGGCAGGCCCGGTAAAAAGACGGGCAGTCGACACGGCACCCGCCATCGCGCTAAAAATCACGTAAAGGTTTTGCTCACGCTCTGCGGCGGTCGCTCCCGGCATGAACTCTACCCACTGCTCCATAAGCCCTTGCACCTGGGCGGCAATTCGCTTCCTGATGCTCAATTTGGAGCGAGCGATTTCGGGGCCGAGCGCTGTAATCGGGCAGCCAGTGTCGGAATGATTGCAGTGCCCGGGTGAAAGGTACCATCGAACGATTTCCTTCCACCAGTCCTCACGCGGCACGTTTTTTAACGAGGATTGGATCTGCTCGCTAAACTCCGAGAACCCCAGCGCAACCGCATCGGCGATAAGTTCATCCTTGCTCTCAAAGTGCTTGTAAAAGCCGCCCACGGTCAGCCCCGATGCCTTCATCAAGCTGGCGACGTTAGGGCCGCTCAACCCTTCTGAGCGGATCTTGCGAGAGGCGTTCCGTACAATACGGTCACGAGTTTGCGTCTTGTGGTCCGGTTCGTAGCGCATGTCAGTTATCCATTGGATTACAGACAAAATCTATCGACTCAAAAAACTTCCAGCCAGCAGTAACTCGGCTTTGGCCGAGCCTATGCCATTTTCCGGTTCGTCCTCGGACACTGGATTACGTAGTACAGGGGGGATGCATAGCTCTGGCTGCCGAGCAGGCCTCCTGTCATACTGCCTAACCTTATCGAGGCTTCTATGTGCTTCGCTGCTTCTACGAAAGCCACATGCGAGCCGGATCGCTCCATTCAAATCCCATAGCTCCCCACCGCATCCGCCACGCCAACGGCTTTCCTTCAAACGGCCCTATCAAAACTGCCCCGACAAAATCCCGCGCAGCAACCCCAGCCTCGTGCACGGGGCTGCCCTGATAGGGTCCTAACGTTTCACAGGGCTGCTCTCGCACTCAGAGCTTCGCCACATGGTGCCGTAGCGTGACTTCTTCGCCGTGACACTTACTCGCCAAACGAGCCGGCTTGGAGAGTGAACGCCGGATTTGAGGCACGCACTGATAGGAAATCTACCAGTGCGGTTCCGTAATTGTTCGAGTTCTGAGGCGATGAGTTTATTGGAGGCCGGAGTTCTTTTCCTGGTCCGAACTCAGCCGTATCGCCCGGGTTCCGAGCTTTGCACCGGTAACGGCGTCTACTCCAATCGGCTCGATCTCTACGCCTGATTCAACATCGATATACCGCGCGAGTTCGCCCTCGCAGTGACGGTGCGCCCACGCTCCAATCAGCATGAGTATTGGCAGGAAATCTCGACCTGCATCCGTGAGGAAATACTCTTCGCGGGGAGGCCGTTCGGAATAAAGACGCTTTTGCAGAAGGCCGTCTTCCGTCAGCGACTTGAGGCGCTTCGTAAGCATCGTCGGCGCGATACCGAGGCTCTTCCTGAACTGGTCGAACCGGGTGAGTCCAGCATGTGCATCACGCAAGACAAGGATGCTCCACGCATCGCCTACAGAATCGAGGCCCCGGGCGACGGGGCAAGCCGGAATTGAACTATTTTCCATAAGTATCGTTTTGATAGTGACTTACTATCAAAACGATAGTAGCATGATTTTGGTTGATGTTCTACCCAGAAATGGAAGGTGATGATATGAGTAACAAAAATAATAGCGTTGCGCTGGTGACCGGTGCTTCCTCCGGTATCGGCCTTGTAACGGCTCAAGCATTGGTGAAAGCAGGCTACCGCGTGTTTGGAACCAGTCGCAAGCCGGTGGCCGCCCCGCAGGGCATCACGATGTTGATCTGCGATGTGACGGATGAAGCCTCGGTGCAAGCCCTGATTGCGGAGATTGTGCAGCAGGCTGGCCAGATCGACCTCGTGGTCAACAATGCGGGCATTGGTCTTCTTGGCGGCGCGGAGGAGTCTTCCATCGCCCAGGCCCAGCGCATATTCGATGTCAACGTCTTCGGCGTGGCCCGCGTCGTCAATGCCGTATTGCCGGTCATGCGCAAACAGAAGAGTGGTCGGATCGTGAACATGAGCTCAATGCTCGGCTTGATCCCTGCGCCGTTCAATGCTTTCTACGCTTCGACCAAGCACGCGATCGAAGGGTATACAGAGTCGCTCGATCATGAAGTCCGCAGCTTCGGCATTCGCGCGGTGCTCGTCGAGCCGGGCGTAACGCGCACTTCATTTGAGGAAAACCTCACGCGTGCCGACCAGCCGCTGCCAATCTATGACTCCGAGCGAGCCCGCAGCGAAAACCTGATGCGCAAGTGGGTCGCTGAAGGTGATGCACCGCAGGTCGTTGCGGATGCGGTGGTCAAGGCGGCCACGGCCAGAAAGCCGAAGCTGCGTTATCCCGCAGGCAAGCAATCTCAACAGGTGCGCCTCCTTCGTCGCTTTATGCCGGAGTTTCTCGTCGACAGCATCCTGCGCAAGGCCAACGGGCTGCCAACCTCCTGAGCGTGGAAAACATCGTTGCTAAATAAAGGAAAATAAATGAGTAATCCGAGCACCGTCATCTTAGAGCGCAACAGCCCCCGTCTAGCCACAATTACTTTCTCAAACCCCCCAGCGAACGTGACCATGGTCGAGACCGTCGTCCGGTTGGCCGGAATCATCAGCGATTTCGAGCGAGACTCGGACCTTCAGGTCGTCGTCTTCAAGAGCGCCGTGCCCGACTTCTTCCTGAACCACTTCGACCTGGCCGCGGCCGGCGACCTCCCCGTGCCAGAGAAGGGCGCGCTGCCGATCTGGACCGACCTCGTGGTCCGTCTGACCAAGGCACCGTTCATTTCGATCGCTTGCATCCGCGGGCGCACTCGTGGCGGCGGCAACGAGTTGGCCCTGGCTTGCGGCCTGCGGTACGCGAGCCTGGAGAAGGCGGTGTTCGGGCAGCCGGAGGTAGGTGCCGGACTAGTACCGGGCGGCGGAGGGACGGAGCGACTCCCGCGCATGATCGGCCGCGACCGCGCCCTTGAAGCGATCCTGAGCAGCAACGACTACCGTGCCGAGCAGGCCGAGCGCTGGGGCTGGGTGACCCGTGCGCTGCCCGACGCCGAGCTGGACGCCTTCGTCGACGCGATGGCCGCTCGTCTGGCCAAGGCCATGATCAACCGAGCGACCCTTCCGCCGGAGGCAGATCTGGTCGCAGCCTTCTACGATTTTGCCAAGTCCCTCACCCTGCCGGGATTCACCACTCGCGCAGCAGGCACCCCGGTGATGAGCGCCGCAGAGTTTGTCGATTTCGAGCTCAACATGGGCGAGTACATCGGCATCGCCAACCAAAAGGCGTCCTCCTGACCTGGGACGCCTTAGCCTGGTCACCGCAGCTCTAATTCGAAGGAGCGCATCGTGACCGCCACTACAACCTACTCTCCAATCACCGCGAAGACTTAGTACCTCGATGCCGGATCACCCCGCTAAGCCTGCAATTGGTTATTGGAGATAACACCATGATTTTGACCATTGGAGACAAACGATGAAAGCTATACAGATCAATGAAATCGGCAGTGCCGACGTACTAATTCTTCGCGACGTACCTGAGCCGGTCCCCGGTGCCGGAGAAGTCCTGATCCGCGTCGAAGCTGCGGGAGTCAATTTTTCGGACATCATGTGGCGGCGCGGCGAGTATGAAGTCGAGACACCGCTACCTTTCATCCCCGGCGCGGAAGTAGCCGGAACGGTTGCCGCTCTCGGACCGAATGTGACCGGCTTTACGATCGGCATGCATGTCGTCTCCGCGCCTCCTTCGGGCGGCTATGCGCAGTTCGTCGTCGCACCGATCGCGACAACCTTTCCAATCCCGGATGGGATCAGCCCCACCGAAGTAGTGTCGCTCATGGCACAGGGATTGACCGCAGTACTCGCGCTCCGCAAGAGCGGACGGCTGACTCCAGGTGAAAGCGTGCTAGTCGAAGCGGCCGCTGGTGGCGTCGGCTCGTTTGCTGTTCAACTTGCCAAGCTGTATGGCGCTGGCAAAGTCATCGCCGCGACCAGCTCGCCGGAGAAGAACGCGATCGCCGAAGGTCTGGGTGCAGATGCTTCGGTCGACTACACAAAGCCAGATTGGGCCAAGGCCGTGCGTGATCTGACTGACGGGCGCGGCGTAGACGTGCTGCTCGATCTGGCCGGCGGCGAAACCACGGCCCAGGCGCTCGATGCGCTTGCGCCGTTTGGGCGACTGGTCGTCATCGGCAAGGCCGCAGGCGAAGCCCCGCCCACTTCCGTTTGGGCCTTGGGGAAGCATAACCAGTCGATCGTGGGGTTTAGCATTTTCGGCTTTGCGCAGACGCCTTCGATCATTCAGGAAGCACTGGGCGAGCTCATCGGCTTCGTTCTTGCGGGCAAGATCAAGATGCCGAGCGGCGGAGATTTTCCGCTCGGCAAGGCCGCTGACGTGCATCGCCTGATCGAGAATCGCAAGAATACTGGCAAGATTGTCCTGCGACCCTGGATTGAAGGCTGATCCGTAGGCGCGAGAGAGCTTGCTCGGCCACTCTAAAATGACGATTGAGACTTGCGCTCATGTGTAAGCGTCCGGCAACGACCAGGTCGGACGCTTACCGTTATTACTTGGAATCTCCCGAGCAAGTTGAATACGGACGGCAGGGTAGCGTTTGAGGCGGTAGGCGTAGGGAATCCAGCAAAATAGTGACAATTGCCCTAACGGCTCTTTTACAGACCTATGACTCCGAGCGCGCCTATAGCGAAAATCTGACGCGCAAGTGGGTCGCTGAAGGCGACGCACCGCAAGTCGTTGCGGATACAGTCGTCAAGGCAGCCACGGCCAGATAGCCGCGGCTCTGCTATTCCGCAGGCAAGCAATCTCAACAGGTCCGCCTCCTTCGTCGCTTCATGCCGGAATCGATCGTGGGCAGCATCCTGCGCAAGGTCAACGGCCTACCCGCATAGCCTTTTTATAGAACACCGCCCCCATCCGTCGATCAACACAAACCCGTCGTCCGCACCCGTGCGGACGCCTTTCCATCTCAAGAGGAACCCCAATGAACGTCATTACCGCTATCGAAACCCGCCGCTCCTTCCGCCAGTTCGACCCGAATCATGAGATGACCGAGGCGGAGATCGAGCGCCTCATCTCGCTCACTATGCTGTCTCCGACGCCTGGCAACACCCAGCCCTGGAGGTTCGTTGTGGTTCGCGATGCGGAACTGCTCAAGAAGCTCCGGGCGGCAGCCTACGACCAAGCGCAGGTCACCGATGCATCGCTACTCGTGATTATGACCGCGGACCTATCTGCGTGGAAGACCGAGCCAACCCGCTATTCGCGGACAGCCGGGCCAGAAATCAGCGAGGCCCTGGCCAAATCGACGATGCAGTTCTACATCGGCAAGGAATGGCTTGTCCGCGACGACGCCATGAAGTCCACTGGGCTCGCGGCGATGACGCTCATGTTGGCCGCACAAGAGATGGGCTACAACTCCTGCCCGATGGGCGGTATCGATCTCGAGGCTGTAGGCAAACTCATCGATCTGCCGGAAGACCACGTCGTCTCGATGTTTGTAACCATCGGAAAACCGATTGCCGATGCCTGGCCGCGCGGAGGACAACTGCCTATCGACGAGGTGCTTGTGCGGGAACGTTTCATGGCGTAGACAGTTTTTTTAGACGTAAAAAGTTCCAGAGGAGTTGGGTCTTCCGCCTGACGACTCAGCTCCTCTGGTCTGCGTAATATCTCTAGCCTTCGAAATTGAATTCTGCGGCCTCATCAGCGTCGGGCCGATGATCAACCCTTTACCCACTGAACAACGTGTGCGAAGAGACGCACGTGGGTATCAACCTGCGGTTGATGAAGGTCTACGGCCAAGTCTCTAGGTGTGATGAGTCAAGAGGTTGTTGTCATCGAGCGGGGCTCTGCTGATGGG
>JBEPUJ010000045.1:0-13417 GCA_041691575.1 Terriglobales bacterium | reverse complement strand
ACTGGTTGCCACCCTTCACCACATACCGCACAGCGTTGAAAATCGCTCGCAGATCATGCTCGCGCGACGCGTTATCCGTAAGCGTGGAAGCGTGGCCGTCTTGACTATCTAATGAAGGGTGGTTGTGTCCACGATGTTTGTTAGTGGACACCACCTGTGTGACTGGATAGTGGGTTACTTCTTTCTGGGGGTGTTGACTTCGTCGGTAAAGATGTCCTCGGCGAAGGCGAGGCCGACGGCCAGGTCGAGCCGCGTTAGCAACTGAGCCAGGGTCTCGCCGTCGCGGCGCACGAGCATGGCGAGGCAGTTGGATCCGTCGACGGCGGTGGCGAGGCAGCCAACCGGTTCGAGCACGCCGACGGTGATCTCTCCGTAGTCGATCAGGTCGGCGAGGTGAGGCAAGGACGCGGGATCGAACAGCGCGTTCTTGCTGGTGGCGGTGTTCTTCATGCTGCGAGCTGGCTTAGGCGTGCGAGACTTCGGGCGAAGTTCCAAGGCAAGAGCTCCTCGATGCGACTAATGGGGTGGTCGGCGATCTTCGTAAGCACATGGCGCAAATATGCCTCTGGATCGAGGCCGTTGAGCTTGGCCGAACCGATGAGGGTATAGAAGACGGCGGCGCGTTCGCCTCCGCGATCGGAGCCGGCGAAGAGATAGTTGCGTCGGCCCACGGCAACAGCACGCAAGGCTCGCTCGGCGGCCGAGTTATCGATCTCGATGCGGCCGTCGTCGACATAGCGGACCATCGCGCCCCAGAGGGTGAGCGCGTAGTGGATCGCCGCCGCCGTATCGGACTTGCGCGAGAGCTTCGCCAGAGATGCATCTCGTCCAGCAAGGGGCGGGCGCGAGCCTGGCGGACTCGACGCCGCTCGTTGGGAGAACGGCCCCGGATCTCCTTCTCGATCACGTAAAGCAACGCGATGCGTTCGATGGCTTCGCTCCCAATCGGCGTCTGGTGCGCTTCCATCAGGTCATAAAACTTGCGCCGGATATGCGCCATGCAGGGAGCTTCCTGAATCGAGCCGTCTTCATAGAGCTTGTTAAATCCGGCGTACGCGTCGGCCTGGAGGATGCCGCTGAAGTGCGCCAGGTGGCGCTGCGGATGGTTGCCCTTGCGGTCCGGCGAGTAGGCGAACCAGACTGCCGGAGCATCGATCGAACCCGAAGGCCGGTCGTCGCGCACGTAGGTCCAGAGCCTTCCAGTCCTGGTCTTGCCGGTACCGGGAGCAAGCACGGGAACCGGTGTGTCGTCGCCATGCAGCTTGTCGGCGGCCATCACATAGCGGCGCAATATCTCGACGAGAGGGGCAAGCAAGGAACTGCTCTCACCGACCCACTTCGCCAGCGTCGAGGGATCCAGATCGACGCCCTCCCGCGCATAGATCGCGGACTGCCGGTAGAGCGGCAGGTGATCACAAAACTTGGCAGTGAGCACGTGCGCCAGCAGTCCCGGTCCGGCGAGTCCACGCTCGATCGGCCGGGTAGGAGCAGGTGCCTGCACGATCCGGTCGCATCCCGCGCAGCAGAGCCGGGGACGCACATGGCGGATAACCTTGAAGCTGGCGGGCAGGTACTCCAGCATCTCGGAGATGTCTTCGCCCAGCTTCTTCAGTGCGCCGCCACAAGCCGAGCAACTGTGTTCAGCGGGAAGATGGGTATGCACTTCACGAGGCAGATGGTCGGGCAACGGCCGCCGCTTCCTCGGAGCGGCAGCACGTTCGGCGACGGGCTTCGACTCTGGTTCCGGCGCAGCCTCAACCTGATCGGCTTCCAGTTCTTCAAGCTTGAGCTCCAGTTGCTCGATCTGCCGCTCGACCTTCTCGGAACTGCGCCCGAACTGCATCCGCCGCAACTTTGCGATTAGCAGCTTCAAATGTTCAATCTGACTCTGATGGGAGAGCAACTCTGCGTGCTGCGAATAGATCATCGCCTTCAACGCTGCGGGATCGAGAGCATCCAGATCGGGCAGCAGAAAAGGCATCTCGCTCATGCCCGTAGTATGACAGGTTCGAGAGGCTCAGGGATGCACAAATCCGCATGAACACTGAGGAATAACGTACACAACCTTATACCGTCATCGCCGGTTGCCAAGTTCTGTCAGGTCTGCGCCAATCGATCCCTTCGAGCAGCATCGAGAGCTGCGCACGGGTCAGCGAAACCTTGCCGCTGTCGGCCTGCGGCCACACAAACCGTCCGCGCTCAAGCCGCTTCGAGAACAGGCAAAGCCCATCGCCGTCGAACCAGAGCAGCTTGATTAGATCGCCACGCCGCCCGCGAAAAGCAAAGACATGGCCGGAGAGCGGAGCTTGTTCAAGCGCCGTCTGCACCAGTGCGCTCAGCCCAGTGAAACCACGCCGCATGTCGGTCACGCCAGCCGCGATCCATATCTGCGTGTTCGCCGGTGGTGCGATCGGAGAGATCATGCCAGAAGGCACCCCAGCACAGCCCGCAATGTCCCGGTGTCCACCGCGCCCGTAATGCGAATCGTGCCTCTGGCCAGCGTCACCTCGATCGAGCCCGGCGTAGAAACGCCGCCTGCGATGTGCTCCATGGCCGTCGTCCCTGAAGTCTGCCGCGACTCATCTTCGTCCACTGTCACCGGCAACAACCGCGTGGAACCCGCATCGCGATATGACATCCCTGGCACGATCTCAAGCTGTCCTGCTTCATACAGCTTGCGCCAGTGAAATACCTGGTTCGCGTTGATGCCATGCGCCTGCGCAACAGTTGCGACCGACACCCCAGGACGCCGCGTCGCTTCCACAACCAGCCGCTTCTCCTCGGTCGTCCTGTACTGCCGGGGTCTTCTCCCTCGACCAATCAGTTCAGTCGCTTCCATCCATGTCCCTCGCAAACATGGCAACGAGCCATGTCATACATAGAGCATGACGATCCAAACTCTCACTGTCGAGACGGCCAGCAGTCGACGCTTACCGTTATCCACCCGACTCAACAGCAGATAATGCAGAACAAACGACCACTCTTCCTCCGATACATCCCTCAGATAACCCGTCTTCGCAGATCTCCCCATCCTTCCATGCTCAATAGAAAGAACAACGCCGCAAAGAATCTAGATAGGTGCAAATGCATTAACAGCCTCTAGGTGTTTAGTCCCGGCATTTGATGGGTTGGTCGAGAGTAAATGTGTTGGGGGTCTTCGTCCAGAGTTTGCAGAGGTATTCGTAGGGCGTGAGCCCTTTGAGGGTTTTGAGTCTTCGGGCGAAGTTGTAGGCCTGAAGGAAGTCGGTCAAGTGAGCTTTGAGTTGGTCATGGGTGTCGTAGAAGTAGCGCTTGACGGTGGCGTCCTTGATGGTTCTGTTCATGCGCTCGACCTGCCCGTTGGTCCAGGGATGGTTGGGCTTGGTCAGCCGATGCTCGATCTCATGAAGGAGACAGAGCCTATCGAAGGGATGGCCGCGGAAGCGCGCGGTTGGCCCCTGCCGGTTTTTCGGCAGATCGGCGAACTGGATGCCGTTATCGGTGAGCACGGTGTGGATGCGATACGGAACGGCCTCGACAAGTGCTTCAAGGAACGCGACGGCTGCTCGCGTGTCGGCCCGTTCCACGAGTTCCACGACGGCGAACTTCGAGGTGCGGTCGATGGCTACGAACAGGTAGAGCTTGCCTTCGGCGGTTCTCACCTCGGCCAGGTCGATGTGGAAGAAGCCGATCGGATAGGTGTCGAACTTCTTGGTGAGAGGCTTGTCCCCCTCGACCTCTGGCAGGCGGCTGATGCCATGGCGTTCCAGACAGCGATGAAGCGACGAGCAAGTGAGTTGCGGGATGGTGGCCTGCAAAGCATACAGGCAGTCATCGAGCGGCAACAGCGTGTGCTTGCGAAACGCGACGAGGATGGCTTCCTGCTCAACGGTCAGAACAGTCGACCGAGGAACAGTTGGTCCCGTCCGGCGATCCGCCGTGGACTCGCGCTTCTTCCACTTGGCGACAGTCTTCGGGTTGATGCCATGACGCCGAGCCAGAGACCTCATGCTCTCTTGACTATGTTGTATCGCTCGACGGATCGCCTCTGTCGTCGTGGCGCTCCGGTGTAAAACCTGTCCCATAGTGCCTCCTTCTCACGTTCAGAAAGTATGCACCATCAAATGCCGGGACTATACACCTAGTGGCTCTTGTCGTGTAACGCGAGGAAAACCTTTAAAAGAGCGCGCGGATCGTAGTGCCCTTTGTATACCGGTGGCGGTGTGCGGCTCAGTTGAAGCAACGAATACACCGCGGCTTGAGCAGACCGGATAGAGTATTCCACGGTGAACACTACGTCATCCGGGAGTTCGCAAAATTGTCCAATGAAGGCGAAGTTTTTTGAGCGATCGGGAACGACCTGAGGACGATCGCCCTTTCCTCGACTTAAAAACTGGCTGGTGACAAAAGGCATCATGCATGTGCAAGTTTCAAGTATCTTCCCAGCCTCTGCCTCGATGCGCAAGTGCCCCAGGATCTCTGTCATGATCTCCCGCCCTGTGCAGGCGAACATGGGTTTCTTTACAAAGTTTCCCGGTTTATCGACGAACAATCCATATTCCCAAGATACCTCGACGTTCGCTGGTTGTCCGATGAAGTGTGGCTGGTGAGGCAATACGATCGACGCCAGCCAACTGGATTCAGGAAAAGTAATGAGGCCACCTTCTCCCGGAACGTTCTCTGTAAGATCCCTGATAAGCCGGAAGAAAGTGGGGTCATGGAGAGTAGTCGTGAAGGAAACCCACTTCGACTCGTCAATACGTCCGGCGAAGTTGGCAGGTCGACCAAACTGCGGGTGATGGGATGCGATCTTCTCCCAAAGAGCCCAGGAACCCCCGTCGACTTTGCTCTTCAGAACTGGTGCCGAGTTCATCGAACCCAGGCTGGATGCCTCGGTCATAGACCCAAGTGTAGCGATAATCTTATCTTTCTCGCCTGTTCGTATCTCCTTACGATGGCCATCGTTATCCATGCAAAGTATGCGCTCCACAATGTAGCCTTCGGCGTCATGGAGAAATGTAAGATCGGTGACGCGGGTATTGAGCGTAAACTTTACACCTCGCTCCACCAGCCACTTTTGCAGCGGTCGCACCATCGAATCGTACTGGTTATAGAGGGTTCGCATAATCCCGCTGAGCATATTGAAGCCTGAAACCATATGAGTAAAGCGCACCAGATATCGCTTGAACTCGACCGCACTATGCCATGGTTGAAAGGCAAATGTCGAGCACCACATGAACCAAAAATCTGTCTCGAAGAACGAGGGATCGAAGTGGTCTGCAATGCTGCTTCGCCCGAGAATCGACTCTGGCTCAAGTCCCAGGCGCTCGATGGTTAAGATGTGTCTTTCGCTCAGTCCAAACTTTGGAGTGTTAACTCTGTGTCCGCCCCGAAAGAGCCGGGATTTGGACGAGGTCTTCAGCTTCTCATTCTGCTCGAAGATCTCCTGTGTAACGGACTTGCCACCATCGAGACTGGGAATGGACGAAAAGAGGTCGTAGGTACAAAGGTATTTGCTCTCAAGCATTCGGCCGCCACGCATGACATAACCATCTTTAGGCGTTCCTGCAGCATCGAGGCTGCTGCCAATCGTCTCGGATTCTTCAAGGATTGTGATGTTATGGCCTGGAATCTTTCCATCACGAATAAGGAAGGCCAAGGCCGCGAGCGAGGCTATTCCGCCTCCAATCAAATAGAACGCCGATTCGTGATCAACGCGTGTGTCTGGCATGGGATTCACACCCCTTTCTGTCTAAAGCAAATGAAACGCCGGCGAAGCAACAAGCGGCTGCGATGATTGTGTACGGTCGCGGGATGCAAAAAGCCATACCTTTCACTACTGGGATTTTCTCCCGAAATAAGCCTCGCAGGCTGTGACACTCGTCACATCCAACGTCCGTGCGCGGATGACAGAGTTAATTGGTGAAATCAGCGCGTAGGAAGAAGCCATGAACATTAGCGAGAAGGTTCAGACGGATAATGTAGAGGAGATCCGTAAATTGGTGCATGGGGCGATTGCGCATCTGCAGAAGGATGCTGGTGGGATAACGCCGGGACCGAAGGATATGGACACCGCGATACAGGTGGCTCAGCAGTGGATTCTGGCTGCTGGTTTGCATGCCGATCGAAAGCTGGTCAGTGACATCGTAAAGGCAGAGTTGGCGAAGTAGAGGAAGCTCTGGGGCCACGTTACTCTTGAGAATCTACGCATCTCAGCATCGCCATGATGGGTCGCAGCAAAATCTCGAAGAACCAGTGAATGACCCGTTCGGAATTCTGTTCGCCCTCAGAAGCGTGAAAACACGCTAAGGCCTGTTATCTCAAGATGAGATTCAGGCGTATTCAGCAGATAAAGCACTTTATTAAGCACAAGCTGACTTGTCGATAGGGATCGACTCTTTGCCGTTGCGTAAAGCCGGACTTACATTGAAGGTGCTATTGGCCAGGTCCAGTTCCGCAGTTCCGGCGAATCGATTCCATTCGCATGCGCGTAGTTCACGCATTCAGTGATCTGGTTCTGCAGCCATTGCTTCGTGTGCGCCGCTGCTGCTTGCAACTTCGGCACACGATCTATCACGTCAATCGCCAGGTTGAAACGGTCGACCTGGTTAAGAATGGCAAGTTCCAGAGGTGTATTGATATTGCCCTTTTCCTTGTATCCCCGAACGTGAAAGTTGTCGTGGTTTTTCCGCCGGTAGGTGAACTTGTGAATGAGCGACGCATAGGCATGAAAGTTGAAGATGACAGGCTTGTCCTCAGTGAATAGGCTGTCAAACTCTCTCTCCGATAGGCCATGTGGATGTTCGCGCTCCGGCATCAATCGGAATAAGTCGACCACGTTGACGAATCGGATCTTCAGCTCAGGGCATCGCTCGCGCAGGATCGCCACGGCCGCGAGCGCTTCGGATGTTGGAATGTCGCCGGCGCAGGCAATGACTGTATCGGGTTCCGAGCCATCGTCATTGCTCGCGAAATTCCATATGCCAATGCCTTGCGTGCAATGGTCGATGGCCTGCGGCATCGTCAGGTACTGCAGATGCTCCGCCTTGTCCGCGACGATCACGTTGATGTAGTCCGTACTGCGCAGGCAGTGGTCGGCTACGCTGAGCAGGCAGTTCGCATCTGGCGGAAGATAGATACGCGTTACTTCCGGGCTCTTGTTCGTGACGATGTCGAGAAAGCCCGGATCCTGATGGGTGAATCCATTGTGATCCTGCCGCCACACCAGCGAAGTGATCAGTAGGTTGATAGATGAGATCGGCATTCTCCATCGCAACTCCAACTTCGACTTCTCCAGCCACTTCGCATGCTGATTGAACATCGAATCGATGATGTGGACGAAGGCCTCATACGTGGAGAAGAAACCATGCCTGCCGGTAAGCACGTAACCTTCAAACCAGCCCTCCAGCGTATGTTCGCTCAACATCTCCATCACGCGTCCTGTGGTCGAAAGATCGCCGCCATCCGCATCTTCCGGCAACATGCCCGCCATCCACATCTTTCCGTGGCTGCCTTCGTAGATCCCCTGCAGCTTGTTCGAAGCCGTCTCATCCGGCCCAAACACTCGAAAGCTTGTCATGTTCCTGCGCATCACATCGCGCAGGAAATGGGCCATCGTATCCGTCGATGACACCTGCGCATGTCCCGGATGTTCCACGCTGACCGCGTAATCCGCGAAGTCTGGCAGGTCCAGCGGCTTGCGCAGCTTGCCGCCATTAGCATGGGGATTCGCAGTGATACGACGGTGGCCTTTAGGCGCCATCTCCTTCAGCTCGGCCACCAGCGCGCCGCTCTCGTCGAACAGCTCCTCCGGCCTGTAACTTCGCATCCAGTCTTCCACCATATTCAGGTGCGCCGGGTTCGTTACCGGATCAAGGATCGGCATCTGGTGTGCGCGCCACGATCCTTCGAGCTTGTGTCCGTCGATCTCCTTCGGACACGTCCACCCCTTTGGCGTGCGCAGGATGATCATCGGCCACCGCGGACGCTCCACGGGAGTTCCAGGGGCAGTCGTGCGAGCCTTCGTCTGGATCGCACGAATCTGCGTGATGCAATGCTCGGTGACGGCCGCCATCTGCGGATGCATCACCTCAGGGTCATCTCCCTCCACAACATACGGCTCCCATCCATAGCCGCGGAACAGGCTGTCCAACTCTTCCGGCGTAATCCGCGCAAGGATCGTTGGATTCGCAATCTTGTAGCCGTTCAAATGAAGGATCGGAAGTACCGCCCCATCCTGGACCGGATTCAGGAACTTGTTCGAGTGCCACGAAGTCGCTAGCGGCCCCGTCTCTGCCTCACCATCGCCGACCACGACTGCTGCAATCAGATCAGGGTTGTCAAAGACTGCGCCGAAGCCGTGTGACAAGCTGTACCCAAGCTCTCCACCTTCATGAATAGATCCCGGCGTCTCCGGCGTGCAATGGCTGCCGATACCGCCCGGAAACGAAAACTGCTTGAAGAACTTCTGCATGCCTTCAACGTTTTCGCTTTTGTCCGGATAGATTTCCGAGTACACGCCCTCCAGATAACTATTGGAGAGAGTCGCAGGCGCGCCGTGCCCGGGGCCGGAGATGTAGATCAGATCAAGGTCATACTTCTTGATCAACCGGTTCAGATGCACCCAGGTAAATGTCTGGCCTGGGTCGGAACCCCAGTGGCCCAGCAACCGGTTCTTGATATGTTCCGGCTTAAGCCGTTCGCGCAGCAGCGGATTGTCGACCAGGTAAAGCATGCCGACGCACAGGTAATTGCATGCCCGCCAGTAGGCATCCAGCTTGCGCTGTTCCTCGGCGGAAAGAACGTCTGAAGAGGGGATCAATTCGAGAGAACTCATTCGTAAACCTCTTGCCATGCCCAAACCTCGGCACAAGGTTGTAGTTGTTACGCGACCACCGAAACCATGCGCTTCACATGCAGGGCAATTACAAGATCTTCCTGGGCGGTGACGGCGAAGACCGCCGTCTTAGAGTCTGATGCGCTGATTCCACGAACGCCAGCACCTTGGGCCCGATTGAGTGAAAAATTGATGCGAACTTCACTTCCCGCAAGTATTTCAAGGCGGGTTGCGGCATCATGTTCTCCAATACCGCCGGTAAACACAATCGCATCCAGCCCACCCAGCAGCCATGCAAAGCCGCCAATAGCCTTCCGCACGCTGCGCGTAAACACCTTCAGCGCCAGGATAGCCGTATCGTTTCCAGCGTCCGCCGCCTCACGCACAATTTTCATATCGTTCGGAAGACCCGTCAGGGCGACCATACCCGCGTGATGGTTCAACATCTGCTCCACCTTGTCTGCGGCATCGCCACCTTGCTCTTGCCGCAATAGGTAGACCAACAATCCCGGATCCAAATCTCCCGGTCGAGTCCCCATCACGACTCCCCCCGTCGGCGTCAGTCCCATCGTCGTATCGATGGACTGACCATCCAACACCGCAGTCACGCTGCATCCACTTCCCAGGTGAGCAATAACCATCCGCGCCGGTACGGGCCCCAGACTCCGCATCTGCCGCACAACTGATTCGCAACTCAATCCATGGAATCCATATCGCTTCACCCCGCCTGCACGAAGCTCCTTCGGAATCGGGTAGATGCTTGCTTCCTCCGGCATCGTCTGGTGGAACACCGTATCGAAGCACGCAACGTGCGGCACATCCGGCATCCGCCTCATCATCTCACGCATCATTGCAACGGCCTCTGGATCATGCAGCGGCGCAAACTCCGCTGCCGCCTCCAGTTCCTTCAAAACATCTTCCTTGATGCGCACATGGTCTTTGATCCGAGGGCCGGGATGCACCAACCGGTATCCCACCGCCTCCGCTTTAACATGCGCAACCGCGTCTAGCACGATGCCGATCGCACCGGCAGGCGTCTTCGATCCACGAACCGTTCGCTCTTCCTCTTGCTGCTCTGGCCAGGTAACGGCAAGCGTCGTCTGCGGCTCACCCATTCGACTTAGCTCGCCATCCAGTAGCAGGCGCGGCTCTTCGCCTTCTCCAGCAACGTCCAAAACTGAAAACTTGATCGACGACGATCCGATATTCAGGACAAGTACATTCATTGGGCCGCCTGTGTGGAGCTTACTCCTATCGAAGCTACAACGTAGGCTACTACTAGACCTCTCGCTGGCAGCAGGTAGCGAGACACGCTCCTCGGAAGGAATCGGCTATGGCGCTTGGGCAATGAGTGCATTGGCTTGTTACCACTACCTGAGAGCGCGACGATAACACATCGCCCTTGCCGCGTGATGTCGTTTCGCCGCCGCTGCTCGCTCTCCTTCATCATTTTCGTTCAAACTCGCGGCTTCTCCAGCACAACGTGTGTCGCGCGCTCCGTCGCCTCGTGCTCCGTCACAGAGAATCCGAGCGCGGGAAGGTCAAGACCGGTAAGCAGTGCCTCACCTTGACCCAGGGCAACAGGTGCAAGTGCAACGTGGAGGGAATCGACTAACCCAGCCTGCAGATACTGCCGCACGGTGGAAACACCGCCTCCGATCTTGACGTCCTTGTCACCCGCTGCTTGTTTCGCGAGCCCAAGCGCCTCTTCGATTCCACCGTTGACGAAGTAGAAGGTCGTCCCGCCTTCCATCACGAGCGGCTCACGCTCGTAGTGCGTCAGAACGAAAGTTGGCGCGTGGTATGGCGGATTAGCACCCCACCATCCCTTCCACGAGTCGTCCTGCCATGGGCCACGGACCGGACCAAACATGTTGCGCCCAAGGATGAAAGCCCCGAAATTTTCCATCGACCGGCGAGCGAACGCGTCGTCCACATCGACAGATCCGCCTTCCTTCCCGACCATGGCGCAGAATGACCTGGTGGGAAAGAACCACTGAAAGAGATCTGGTCCACGCTTGCCCAGCGGATCGTCCAGGCATTGCTCTATGCCTGCCCCAAAACCGTCCAACGAAATACTAAATCCCGCAACCCGAACCTTTGACATGTATGCTCCTCGTTCTCGAATTTCAATTAGCCGCCGCGCGCGGTGGCCCTATCAGGCTTTGAACGAATATGCCCTGGCGGAATTATTCATTGACTTCACGGCAGCATCAGCGTGGGTTGTGCGGATTTAGCAGCCGGACTTACCAGCACGCGCGGCCTCGATGGTGGCGATGTCGATCTTCCGCATAGTCATCATCGCGTTCATCGCACGCTTGGCGGCGGCACGATCCGGATCCTGCGTAGTCGCCAACAGCGCACGGGGGGTGATCTGCCACGAAAAGCCCCAGCGGTCTTTGCACCAGCCACACATGCTTTCCTGGCCGCCGTTGTTGACGATTGCGTTCCACAGACGGTCGGTCTCGGCCTGGTCGTCGGTGAGGATCATGAAGCTGACCGTTTCGTTGGGGACGAACTTTGGCCCGCCATTGAGGCCCACGAAGTTGCGCCCGCAGACCGTAAATTCAACCAGGAGTTCCTGACCTTCAGGACCCGAAGGCGTGTCTGTAGGGGATGCGGTGGCTTTACCCATGCGACTATCAGGGAAAGTGGCGGCATAGAATTCAGCTGCTTCGCGGGCTTTCCCTTGGTCGAACCACAGGCAGGTGATCATCTTCTCGGACATTTTGTTCACTCCTTTGAGCTTCTTAAAATGCGCTTCAGAGTTCGGCAGCCGTTCTTCTGGAAGGAAGAACGGCCTCGCCGGTTACGCAGTACATTGCGGTTATGACTTTGGTCCCTGAGTCAGAGCAAAGTGGCCGCCCTGATCGTCTGTGGCCTGAAGGATTCGTGAGCCTCCGGGTACGTCATGGGGAGGCATAACTACTTTGCCTCCCGCCTCGACCACCCGTTGCTGCGCAGCCTCAATGTCATCGACTGTGAAGTAGAACTTCCAGTGCGGGGGGATGCCTTCGGGAATGCCGGGGCCTTTACGGTTCATCATTCCGCCGGTGTAGAGTGGCTTGTCGGTCCGGAAGGTTTGGTAGACGCCCATGGGTCCCATGTCGTGCGCAAAGTCCTTCTGCCAACCGTAATGCTTGGAGTAATAATCAAAGGCTTTTGCAGCGTCATCAGTCAGCAGCTCATGCCAGCCCACATTTCCGACTGCCATTTGATCCAGACGTGGAGGAGCATCCTGCTTGCCGGGTTCGAAGAGCAGGTACTTCACCTTCTGCGGGTCCAACACTACTGCGAAACGACCGACGCCGGGGATGTCCTGGGCGGGCTTTATGATGGTTCCGCCATCGGTGGTTAACGCCTTTAGCTCTTCATCGAGTTTTGCGGTGTGGATATGGCCCATCCACTCGGGAGGCATCTCCGGCGCGCCTGCGCCAGCCCAGGTCATCATGCCGCCGACATCTTTGCCGTCTTTACCGAAAAGCATGTACTTCATGCCCGGCATGCCAGAGTCTTTGATGTCCCAGCCGACTACTTTCTTGTAGAAGTTGACTGCCTTGTCCATGTCATTGGTTACGAGTTCGTACCAGATGAATCCGTCTGCCATATTGCACCTTCCGTCTAGGGAGTAATAGCTGTGAAGTAAACACCGTTTACATACGCTATCACTGAAAAGTGGATGCCGTCCACAACACTCCCCTCCGCGATACACTCTTCTTTGAATAGACAATGAAAAAGACCGTCGCTATCGAGAAACGGAAGACCTTTCGTCATGGTGATCTGCGCAACGCCCTGATTACAGCCGGACTTGAGATGGCGCGTGTTGGGGGACCCGATGCAGTTATTTTGCGACAGGCGACCCGGGAGGCAGGTGTCTCTCCCAATGCGGCATACAGGCACTTTGCCAACCAGTCGGCGCTGTTGGACGCAGTGCGATCGGCGTGCCTCTCGCAATTAGCGGCGGCGATTGAAGATGAGATGAAGAAGTTTCGGCCGGGACGCGATCCGCAGGCGTTTGGACGAAAAAGTTTGCGCGCAGTGGGGATGGGGTATCTAGGATTCGCAATGAGGGAGCCTGGGATGTTTCGCACGGCTTTCTCGGTTCCACCGCCGATTCATTCTCCTGATCCGGCCCCCACGGCCTCAATGGGCCTGAATCCGTTTCAGCTTCTTTCGCTTGCTTTGGATCGAATGCAAGAGAGCGGTTTGCTGAAGGGAAAAGGTCGCGAAGGAGCGGAGTATCTTGCGTGGTCGACAGTGCACGGGCTGGCACTTCTGGTACTTGAGGGGCCGCTGCACGCGATGCCGCCAGAGATGGTGCTGGCGTTGGGTGAGCGGATCGTTGTCATGGTGGAACGTGGTCTCAGATAGATGCATTCGGCAGCTAGCACCGAGAAACGGATTTCTTGTCATCTAAAAATGCGATAAGCGCGATTCTAGTTTTAAAAAAGTGATAAATCGCCAATGCACTCATTGAGGAATCGATTGGTACGAGATTCAGGCTTATACGCAGTAAAATCGCGCCGAGCGAAAAGCGGTGGAAATGCCGGCCTGATGGAAAGCGAGGAAAACATAAAGCCGTTTCCCTCTCTTCCCACAGTC
>JBEPUJ010000044.1:0-15152 GCA_041691575.1 Terriglobales bacterium | reverse complement strand
AAAGCGAATGACAACCCCGGTGGCCAGCCCCTCCCGGGGTTGTTGCTTTTTCAGCCATCCCAACCGACAAGAACTCGCGAACGGCCGCACTCATGGATTGCCCAGCGCCGGTGCGAAGTTCGGCGCGCGTTGCGGCGGAAACCCGCTGCCCGGTGGACTGAAAAACTCCTGCCCGCTTTCGCGCCGTGCCGCTTCTTCGCGACGAGCGAATGATGCAGCGTAATCGGGATCGATCTGCGCTTGTACTTCATCGAATATCAGACGGTCAGCGGCGAGCGACGAGTACCACAGACTGCGTCCAGGGGTCATCAAACGAGAAAAATCGACAAGCTCTTTTCCTTTGCCCTTTGTCGTGCCAGTCGTCACGAGTTGTTGCGCCGTGCCGACCGTGAGCTTGAGGCCCTTCGGTATTTCCTCGGACAGCACCGGGCCGAGCACGTAATCGGTGAACGAGCCGATGCGCGACTGATCGCCGAAGATCAGATCGCCGAAGATGCCGGCGCCGCCGCCCTTTGCTGCGGCCTTGAGCCAGAACTTCGGGTCGGTCATGTCCTGAGGGTCTTTGCCGAGCGCGATGTTACCCATCTGCGCGCCGAGTGCACCGAGAACCGATGCGCCGATGATTGTTTGGGCCGCGAACTTCGCCCGCGTCATGCGCGGAAGCTGTCCGAGGATCATCCGGTTCATGTGCATGTACATCAGCGTGAGCGGGAAGCTCTTAAGCGTCGCGACGTTGCGCGTGACGAAGCCGCCCAATGTACCGGGTCGCGTGCCTGCCAGAATGTCGGCGCGCATTCGCGTGCTCGTTGACGGGATGGCGAAATCTCGCTCGGCGTTGATCATGCTCATGAACTTGTTCGCGAGATCGAACCTGCGCTGAAAGAGCGGACCGTCTTTGATCTGGCTGGGATCGCCGATGAGATCGTGCGGACGGAGAAATTCCGCGCCTGACTTCGGATCCTTCCACGGCTGCATTTTGCGGAAGGTTTCCCAATCGGCTTTCGTGATGTCGTAGAGATCGAAGCCGCGACGCATGCCTGGCGTGAGGTCCTCAAAGCCGCGATTGCGCAGGCGTGTCAGTTCGCCGAGGAATTCCACCTGAAAGGCCTGTCTGCCCGCTGTGGTGAGGCGCACGAGCCCTGACGCGCGCATGACGCTGTCGGCGAGTGTGCGCGAGATTGACGGATTGAATATCTCGCCGGTGTAGCGGTTCTCCGAGATCATCGCGCCTAGCATGTCTTCTGCGCCGAAGCCCACGCGGAGAGCCAAGGCTTGATCTTCAATAGATGCGGGGGAGAGGCTCTTGAGGAAACGGGTAAGCACGCGACCGTTTGGAACGTCCAGTAGCGAAGCCGTCGCCCAGGTGAACGCGCGATCAGAGATTGCCGACAACGCAGCGCCGCCGAGGATGGCGGATTGCAGGACGTTCCGGTTGCTCTCATCGATCGCGGCGAACGTACTATTGCCCGGACTGTTGATGTTGCCCGCGGTGAGATCGTAGAGGCGACGGAAGCGCTCGGCCTTGCCGAATAGATTGCCAGCGAGACGAGCAGCGGTCTTTCCCACGCCTTGAAGCGCAGCCGTGCCTTGGCCTTGTGCGATCAGCTTCTCGACATAGCGTACGGACGCGAGCGGGTTGTAGCCGAGGACGCGCAACGTCGCGGTGTCGCGGCTCATCGAGCGGATGTGGTGGATGATCGTATCGAACGGCGCTTCCTCGCCGAAGCGCTCTTGGTACTCCATCCAAGAATCCGCGTCCTTGAACATCAGGAAGCGCGCTTGCTGGCGGCGACCGAGGAAATCGCCGCTGCCGCTCACGCCCGGCTTCACTTCGGACAGGCCGCCGGTGACGATGTTCTCGTAGGTGTGCCCGAGAAGGCGACGAAGGCCGGGTTCTGTGAGCGGCAAGCCCGTGTGGAAGTCGAGCATCCTTTTGCGGTCGAGCCGCTGCATCACATAATCTGTCCAAATCTCTGCCTTGCGTGCAGCGCGCGCCGCTGGCGCCATCTGCTCGATGCCGGGCTCGATGATCGAGGCGAGCAGACGGCGATTGTGCGACGTTGGCAGGCCCCATTTCTCGAGCTTGCGAATGGAGCCACCCGACGCATTGAACAACGCGCGCGAGTATTCCATCGCCGATGACGCACCCTCGGCGTAAGCCTTCGCCTCGGCGCTGCCGCTGTCTTCTCCGAACAATTCGCGGACGACCTGACGCATGGTCGCCCTGCGCGCCTCACGGGCTGCTGTCGGCAGCTTGTCCACGTTGGCGAAGCGGGCACGGAAGCGGCGCATGATGCCCTCCATGCGAGCGAAGGCTTGGTTCTCTATGTCGTGCCCCATCTGCACGACGTTGGCGCCTTTGAATTTGTTGGCAGGGTCGAAATCCAGAAGCGCCATCGCTGCGTCGCCGGTGTTGGCGCCATGCCCTGCCAATCGCGCGCGGATGGATTCCTGCGCTGTCATCTGCGCAATGGTCGCGCGCTGCCTTGCGAGCTTCGAGGCTTTCAGGCCCGCGAGGGTCCGCTGCTCTGCCAGCATGGCCGCGTTGGGGACGTTAGCCGCGTTCAGTGCCGCGAGCTGTTCGTCGTAGAGATCGCTGGCCGCCTGCGCCTGATCCTGATTGACCTTGCCGAGTTTGGCTTTCGCGTTAATGCACTGCCTGGCTCCCATTAAAATGGCACTCCGTTGATGCAGTTTTCGAATTCTTTGACGAGCCTGTCGTCGGCATCGAGGGCTTCGAAGACGTGGCGCGCGGGCACGGCGTGCACCTCGCCGTTGAGTTCGATGTAGACCGGCTCATCCATGCGGTCCGCATAGATTGCCCGCAGGTCGTTCTCGGACGAGATCGCGGCGCGTTCCTGATGCTCATATTGGTCGTCGAGATCGCGAGCGGTCGCGTCGGCGCGGTCGACAGCCTCGGCGGTGTAATCGGTTCGAGGGGTGAACTTCGCATCGGGCACATTGGCAATGCTGTTCACCGACTCACGGAGATCGTCGTTCGTCATCTGGCGGGGATCAAGACCCAGTTCCGACAAGGCGCGGTTTACGTCCGCGTGGGTGCGTGTGTTGGCCTCGAACGCGGCGCGCGCTTCCGGGTTGCCGGTCGCGCCATGCCTCGCGTAGAGCTTCTGGCCGTCGAGTTCGTCGCGCAGCGCCGTCGCGAGTTCGCGTTGGTCCACGGCGCGGCCACCTTCGCGCACGCCTGCCGGTGGGAAATAGCCCGCTTCGCTCGCAAGCTCTGACATTTGCGACGCGGACATGCCCGTTCTCGAAATCAGGCCCGGTCTGTCGCGCGGAGCGACGTTCGCTTGTGCGAGGGTTCTGTCAGCATCGTTGATGCCGCCGCGGTTGATGACGAATTGCACCAGCGAGGGATCGTCTTTCGGCTGCACGGGTTTCGGACCGCGCGCGAGATCAAGCGAGGAGTCTTCTAGAGCCCCACCAGAGGCAAGATCGTTTGCCGTGGCGCGGGCACGCACGAAAGCATCAAGCCCGCCCTGACTCGTCCGTGCTTCCTGGGCGAGTCTTTGGCCGACGGTTGCGGCGGCTTGCGCGGCGGGGAGATCGTCGGGCACTGGAATCCGTCCGGTCGGCGAGCGTGGCGCGTCGGCGCTGATCGGGTTCGACGGCATGTCGGAGTTCGCTGGGGCAGATGGATCGGGTTCGAGGTTCGCGTGCGCCGCCTGCGCTACGCTTACACGGTCCGCATGCTCTGCCGCTGCTGCTGGTGTATCGACTAGCGGGTTCGCTTCCTGCAAGGCGGAATAGCGTTCGACATATCGCGCGGTGTCGGCTTCCGCTGCCGTGCGAGGTTTGAAGTCGCTGGCCGCGCGTCGAGCAGCGCCATAGGCCGCGCCTGCGCCACGGAAAAGCGCCGTGAGTCCTGCCGCGCCCCCAGCTGCCATAGCCACATTTTCGGCCCCTTGCTCAAATCCTCCGGGCAGTCCCGCTTTGACGCGCTCGGTCTGGATGCTTGGCTGGATCATTGCCTCTGTGGTTCCCGCGAGCCCTGCCTCGCGCGCCATAGCGCCGAGAAGCGTGGAGGTTTCGGGTCCGCCGAACATCATCGACGTGAGAACCGGAGGATCGGTGCCTACCGCTGCCGCTGTGCCGAGGAAGCCGCCGAGATCGCCGCCAAAGCCGGACGAGCGCGCGGTCACATCGTTGCGCTTGGTTTCCGCGCCGAACATCGCAGCATGCGCCTGCGCCGTTGCGTCTTTGAACGTGAGCGGAGTGATGCCCTGTTTGCGCGCGTATTCCTCGTAGAGCCCCGCGGCGAAATCGTTGGTGATCGGCGTGCGCGGATCGTCTGTCACGCCCATGATCTGCGTGCCCGGCGGAAGCTGGCCGCGCGCCGGGTTGGGAAGCTTGATGCCGCTGCTTTTGTAAATCTGCTCGTTCGCCTTGTCGTAGGCTTCCGCGAGCGCTTCACCGGCGCCGACGTAACGATCATTCAGCCGTGAGCTTTCCCAAGCAGCGCTGAGGTTGTCGAGAAAGTCGGTCGGCGGCCCGGACGCGATGCGCTCCGATGCAATGTCGTCGCCGGCAGAGGGATCAGCGAAAGCGAGGGGCATCAGTGACCGTCCACCATCGCGCCGAGATCGAGAATGAAGGTCCTCGATGTGGGATTGTGGAGAACGCCTAGGTGCCCTTGCCCCGGGAACATCACGCGATATTTGCCCGGTGCGCCAGTGTAGGTCAGCACGCCATGCTGCGAAACGTCGGAAGCGGTGAGAGGTCGGCCCGATGCATCGACGGGCCAGCCGTTGCCGTAGCGCTTGATGGCCTTGTCATCGACGTGGCTCATCACGTCGGACATATCGCTCGCCGTCATGCCTTCACGCGGTGCGACGATGATCTGGTTTCTAAAGCTTATCGGTTGGCCCGCGATGTCGGCAAACGCCTTCTGATAGGTGGGTTTGTCGAAGGTGCCGGACCCTGACTTGCTGCCCATCGTGCGGCGCGCGTAGAGAGCAGTGGTCGCCGCGATTGCTTGCTCGCGCGCATCCGGTGCAAATTGAAACAGGCCTCCAACATCGGATGAGAACCAAGAATTGCTCGACGAGCCCGCCGTCGTGGCGTTCATCACCGTGTCGATGTCTTTGCGCACGGGATTGGCGTCCTTGTTCTGGAGCAAATAGCGCTCGCCGCTCAAAATCTCACTTGCGAGCTGTGGGTTCTGCGCTGATGCACCGATGGCCGCGGCGAAAGCTGCGTTGTGCGGTGCCACTTGACGCGCCACGATTTGAACCTGCTGGGCGTTCAAGCCGGTGGTGACTGCGCGCAACGTGCCCGTCGCTGTGTCCGCGTCGCCTGCGGTGAGTTCGGAGGCGAGCATTGTCGCCATTTGCTTGGTGAGAACTTTCTGCTGGCTGGTCACCACGCCGAGATCGGCCTGCTGCAATTGGAGCGCGCGCACGGCGCGAGCGCGTGTCATCGGGTCTTCCGATTGCATCTGTGCAGCGATGTCAGGACGGTTTTTCAGAACATAGGCGGCGGGGTCGCTGGCGAGATTCGCTTCGCGTTCCTTGAGCGCGATCTGATGCGCGTTCCACTCGCGGACCGCGACCGCTGCCTCGCTGTCTGGCTGGCGCGTTCCCATGCGCCCGATTACGTCCTGCACATACGACGACGTGGTCTTGCCTGTGGGATCGGCCAAATCCTTCTTGTACGGTGTCGAGCTTCCCAGCGGCGCGACGTTGCCCTCGCCGGAGAAATAGGCGACGGCCACGCGGGAGGCATCGCCGTAATAGCGATGCATCAAGCCTTCCACGATACGATGGCCGACAGCGATGTTGTCGTTGTAGTTGTCGATCTTCTCGCCGGGATGCGCATAGCGCGCGAAGGTCGCGGGCTGGAGTTGCATCGGGCCCGCTGCACCCGTGACGCTCGTCTTGGTGTTGGCTCCGAAATTGGACTCCTGACCAAAGATCGCTTCGTCGAGGCTTACGCCGGGTTTGGAGTTGTCGGGCGCCGGCGGCTTCCTCGACGGGTCAAGCGCGGCCTCTTGCTGCGCCAGCTGCGCGGGCGTTGCGAGTTTGACCATCTGTCGCGCGCCATAAACCGCCGTCCCCTCATGGAGCGACTCGACCATCTGGCCACCGCGATAGGGACCGAACGTGCTGAGGAGATCGCTGTCCTTCATGATCTTGGAATAATCGCCCGTTGATGCCGCCATGGCTTTGGCGTCGTCCAGTTTGTAGAGAAGCTCCTGCTGGTCCTGCACCAATTGCTGGCGACCGGTCGCCGCGTCCTCGCGAATTTGCGCGCGGCCCTGGCTCTCGATGGATTGGCGTTGCAATACCGTCAGCGCAACGTCGGGCTTCCAGATGCCTTGGTGTAGGAGATCGAGGCCCGCCTGCTCGCCGAGGTTCTTCCCCTCTTTGAGCGCGTGCCCGATGACCGCCTGCCCGTACATCCCGGCGGCGAGGTCTCCGCGATCTTTGGCTTCATCCTCTGCGGAGTATTGGAAAAGCGGATTCGCTCGCAGCGATGCCGTGTTCTGATCCCACCGGGTCTTCGCAATCGTGTAATCCGGCGTGTCCACGCCATCGTTGTGACTGAGTGCGAGAAGCTGATCCTCGGCAGACTGACGTTCGCGATCAACAGCGCCGCGGGAATCTGCAATATCCTTCGTCGCCTTGTTCTTGAATATGCCCTCGGAGAAGCGGCTGCTCTCCTGCGATGCTGTGAGCGTGAGATCGAGCCGCGCTTCCGGCGGTGCCTTCGCGATGAACCCCTTCGACCATGCGGCGAATGACTTCTGAAATGCCTGCGGATCGTCTGGGTGCTGCTGCGCGAAGGCGAGAGCATTGTCGCGCATGTCGCTCTGACCCTGCGCACCGAACGACAAGCCCACAGCGTTCTTGTAGGCGGCGGTAAAGCCAAGCAGCCCCGGATGCGGGTCGACCGTCAACTCGCCCGTGGTGGGGTCGCGCGTGACGGCTTGCGTGCCAGCCTCTTTGGCTTTGGCATCGATGACTTTGTCGATCGTATCACCGACCGCAGCGCCGAACGCTTCAACGCCCTTATAATTGATCTGGCCCAAAAACTCCGCAGGACTCGGCCCGCTCGGCGTCTGCGTGTAAACCGAACGCTCGGTCGCTCCGGGCAATCCGTCACCACCCGTGTTCGCCTGCGGTACGCCTACGGACGGAAAGAGGTTGTCACCTGCCATTACGCGGCACTCCCGGCGTGAAAAATTTGGGCGATAGAATTTTCTGCGACGCGCGTGGGAAGAACCCGCATAACAACGGCGCGCGCGAATTTTCCCCCAGCCCGGCGTGGGCCCGGCATCGGGCTCGAACAGGCCCCCGGTGGCGTGCGGCGGACATTGCATCCGCCCATTGTGCAAGCGTTGTGCGGGCTGCAAGCGCGATGTGCGCTGCTTCCCATGATGCTTCCCACAAGCGCGATCATGACTCGTCTCGCTTGAGCATCGAGGGATGCAGCACCCGCGGACGACGCGCGTGTTCTAGCGAGTCATCCTGCACCGCGCCTTCGATGACATCGCCGCTTGAAATCTCACGAGGCGGAAGGATCACGATGCGCAGGCCGGGAAGCGTCAGGCCCACATCGCCACGATGAACATGCTCGCTTCGCTGGACTGGCGCCGTCTCGATGTCGAGCGATCCGAGGTATTCGAGCGCTTTCATGCGGACGTGTTCGGATTCCGCCCCATGAGCTAGTTTCGCAGTCGCGGAAATAACCCGTGCGCTCTCGCTCGTGCGCAGCACCCCCAAAAGCTCATTCCGCAACGCCACGACGTGAGGCTTCCGCAGTGCGCAGTAAAGCGCGTGATCTGTGATACCAGCCTTTTCAGCCGCAGCGCTCCTCGCGAGGGCTTCGTCAACCATTGCGGTGACAGCGACCCGTACGGCACCCGTCACGCGCAGTTGTTTGGGGTTATCGGTGGCCATGGCGTTGCTCCGTGCTGTTTGCGCCGTCGCTCACACACCGTTTCGTACCGCGTACCACCCCTAGAGAAAGAGTTGGAACGGTACGACCAGAAGAAGGGCAAGAATGCCCCTTCGTACTGGCGGGCCGTACCGAGTGGTACGAGCGGTTTGACTGGCTTTTGTTTGATCGTACCGAGCCGTACCAGACTGAGTTGGTACGATGCGAAGGCATTGGAAATCGTACCGAGGGAATTTCGGTCATTTCTGCATCCTCTTTGCGGCCTTCTCGCCCGCCGTGGTGAGAGCCCACGCGTTCAATACTTTGCCGGCGAGACCCTGCTTCTTGAGTTCGCCAAGAAGACGAGCGGCTTTCGATTTGTAGGGTGTGGCGCCATCGGCCATGTGCCAGGCCGCTTTATCGGCAAGCCGAGCGATCGACAGACCGGGGTTTGCGAGCATGACGGACAGAAGGCGTTGAAGATCGATGTCGATGGCGTCGGCGCGCACCTTCTGTTCAGTGTCTGACAGTGGCCGTGCAATAACGGTGGGGACGTGTTGTCCCGTGCTGTCGCGCAATGCATCGCTCGTCACCGTCAGCAGCTCGAACGCCATGGGCTCAAAGTCAGGGCCGCGAAACTTGCCTTGCCAATGTAGTTCGAGGCTGCCCTCTTTTTTCAAAACAGTTAGGTTGCCGTCCACTTCGGCGATGAACGATCCGCCGCCGCGCGGCAGGAGGTTGTTCTCGGCGGCGTTCTTCGTTGGATGGCAATTCGCTATCACGCACGGATTGCCTTTAAGGCGCGTGAGCGACCGCAAAACCCTTGCGTGGTCCCCCAGTTCCTTGTTGGAATTCTCGTCGTCGCCTTCAAAATAGGCGGCGCTGGTATCAACCGAGACGAGGCTATACCCACCGACGCGCTCCGCCTGGGCCCGCAGCTGTGGAAGCGCGTCGCTGATCGAGAAAATCGCCGGTACAAAATCGACTGCGATCTCATTGGGAAAGAACCCAAGGTGTTCTCCCAGAGCAATCCATCGAGCTCGCACGTCGTCGGCGTTCTCTCCCACCAGCATCAGCACCCGGCCTTGCGCCATGTCGCGGTCGCCGAGCGCCTTGCCACTGGCTGCGTGGGCCATGAGACGAAGGCTGACAGCCGTCTTTCCCGCTCCTGTGGGAGCGGTCAGCGAGTAGAGAAAGCCGCGCTGCAAGACACCGCCCAGCACATAGTCAGGTGCGCGATGGCCCTCCACAAACTCGGCGCTTGTGAGAACTTTTGCGCGTTCGTCAGGATCGGCGCATTTTTCGCGCACTAACCGCAGGGCCGCGTCCGCGTCTTTGATTTGCGCCAGAGGCGGATTATCGAGCGGCGCATCATAGGCCGCGTTGACCATGTCCTCGCCGATGCAGATCAGCGAGCGCCGGGTCGCGAGATCATGGACTATCCGCGCGTAGTCGCGAACATTGGGAAGTGCCGGCGCAGCCTGCACGAGTCCGACGAGATAGGAGTGGCCACCGAGTTCCTGTAAACCCTGATCGGCTTTCATCGCTGCGTGGAGCGTGAGCGGCGTCAGCACCATGCCACCGCGATCCTGCGTGTCCGCCATGGTCGCGTAGAGACGACTGTGCAGCGGATCGTAAAAGTGTTCCGCATTCAGGACCGGCGTCACCCGCTCAAGCTGGCGGTTGTCCACCAGGATCGCGCCGAGCAAAGCCTGCTCTACTTCGATGTTGTAAGGGACGTGTCGGAAGCAATGGGGTTCGGCCACGCTGATCGCCGCATCGTCCGTTGCGCGGGGTCGATTTTTCGCTGCTGTCTTGCTCATGCCGCGCGACCTCCATCACGGCCTAGATCGACGCGCAGATGAGCCACGGCCAGGGTGCGTTTGATCGCGTCCGTCAGGCGCAGAGCCCTGCCGAACGCGCGAGTGTCCGCGAGATCAATCACCAACGCGTCGCCGTGCACGCATCGGGAAGGCGAGGACGAAGCGACAAAGCGAATGATGGTAGCCCCCGCCATCAGCGCACACCCACGCGTAAACGGTAGGCGCGCGCCCGAGCGTCCTGATCCCACCTCGTAAGGAACAACAAGGACGGACCATCATCACTCGTGCGCGCGCCATTCAGCATCAGGCAGCGCTCTTCTCGCCGCCCGAAAGGATTGGATCGGCGAGGGCGGTCACAGCGAGATGCCTTCACTGAGGAGGAATTTCCTGACCTCATGTTCAAGGCTCGCGATCTCGTTCAGCGCGACGGCCTGGACACTCGGCAAGGACGGATCCATGAGCCCGCCCGTGATCGGCACGCCACTACTTTCCAAGCAAGCCCGGAAAGCGTTCGTAACATTTTCAGCCGAGGCATTTGACTTAAGCAGCCTGTGTTCGGGTTTTGCCGCGAACCCAATGATTTCGCGTGCGCGATTGTGCAGCGCTTCATGAGCTTGGCGGATTTCTCCGTGCGCACTTCCCACCGCTGTTATTTTTGCATCGCAACCCTTTGCGACGTTCTCCAGGTTCGGCTTAGCCTCTTCGAAGAATGTCTTCCCCAAGCTTTCTAGCTTGGCATGCCGGACTCGGGCGGCCTCTTGCCGTGCCAATTCGGCGTTGTGTATCGCTGCATCGGCAGTGATGGTTTTGCTCTTGTCAAAGGACTGCAACACCGCATCGGCGCGATCCCATTCGGTCTGCGCGCCTGGCACGCCGTCGTGCACTTTCGCGGCTGCGGCTTGGCGGGCTTTGAGGGCGTCTTCGAGCGTGGTGGGAGCGTTGGCTGTCATCGTGGTGATCTCCGTTATTGGTTGGGAAAATGCGGCGCGTGGTATTGGCACGCGAGCGGCTCGGGTTCGGGTTCGATGATTTCGGGCAGCACGCGCGACTTGCGCTCGGCAACGAGGCGGTCGATTGCATCGAGCTGGCGGCGCAGCGAGGCTTCGCGCTCAGTTAGCGTGGGCGTCCCCTGCAAGCGCATCAGGCGGCCTTCGCGCTGATCTTTGAGCCGTTCTCAACCAACGTCTTGAGCGAGGAATAACGGATCATCCGGCGGCGCCCGATCTTCACGGTTTCCAGCGACGAGTCTGCGATCAGCCGATACATCGTCGCATTGCTCACGCCGAGCAATTTGCAGGCGAGCGGGACGCCAACGGTCAGCGGCTCTACCGTGCTGGCGATCTCATGATCGGGATTTTGTTTGTCCACTTATGTCTCCTGCAAGCGTCTGCCCCGTGGGGCGATGCGCAAGAGAAGATCAACGCGCGGCGATATGCACGAGACTTAACTAGGGCCAGTGGAGCTACTTATGTCCGACTGGTAAGTTGTCGGTGGACGCGCTTTGAAAGGGCTACAACATCGTCATAAACTATTCGCCCCGACCATTGGAAACAGGCGCGCACGATCTGCAAGAACGGTCCCGTTGAGGTCGCTTCACCACCATAGTCCTCGACGAGGTACGCTAGTTGCAGGATGAATTCATTTCCCGAAACATCTTCTGGTCGGTTGTTCTTTTTCTGAACAAGGCCACCGTACCCATCGAGTAGAGGATCGTGTCGCGTTCTTTTACCAGCGGCCCCCTTCGATGCGCGCGCCAGGAATTCATTTGCACGCTTCTTCAAGGTGCCAGGCGGCCCGAGAGAAATGCGCACTCGTGTCGCCACGAACACTGCTTCAACCTTGTTCTTATCGATGTAGTTGGCGAACTCTGCAAACTTTCGCGCGGCTTTTTCTGTCTGCTTTCGGGTCGGCACAATGGGGACTTGAACAATAAGATAGTCGGCTATCTCGTCCTGTAGCGCGTCGCAGAAGGCGGAATATTCCCAGTCGCTCGGTACATATGGAGCGTATTGGCGGAGCTCAGCTCTACGCGCTTTGGTAAGTCTGAAAGATTTTACTGCCATCCTATGTGCCGGGCAGCTTGCGAATTGGAACGACCGAACTGCTGGCAGGCGTGCTGCAATACCGCGCCCACGCGTCCATCAATCGGCGCCGCTTCTCGAACAGATCACCGCGGCGATATGCGGCCTCAACCTTGTCACCGACCACGTGTGCCAGCGCTGCCTCCGCGACTTCGCCGGGGAAATTTGTTTGCTCTGCCGCCCAATCGCGGAATGTCGATCGGAAGCCATGCGCCGTGAGATCGCCTCGACCCATTCTGCGCAAGGTTTGGAGCATCGCCGTATGGGACAGGACGGGCTTTGACGTGCTGCTCTTGAAGACGAAAGCGTTATCGCTCTCTCCGTCCCCGATCAAATTCAATACGGCTTCGGAAAGCGGAACGCGATGATCGCGCCCGGACTTCATGCGAGCAGCCGGCACAGTCCACACGCCAGCGGCGGTGTCGATTTCCCCCCAGGTCGCATGCAGAACTTCGGAGGTTCGAGCGGCGCTCAAGATTGCAAAGCCTAATGCGCGGGCTCCTTCGCCTTCCTGTTGGCGAAGAAGCCGGAAGAAATCGCCAATTTCGTTATAGGGAAGAGCGGCGTGGTGCTGAACCGTCTTGAGCTTGGAGGGATTAGGGAAAAGGTTTGACAGGTGCCCCCGCCAGCGCGCCGGGTTCTCGCCCGTGCGATAGCCGCGCGTCGTGGCCCAATCGAGAACGGACTCAACGCGACCCCGCACGCGCTTCGCCGTTTCGGTCTTCTCGGTCCAGATTGGCTCCAAGATTTTATTCATCAGGGACACGTCCACCGCCGCGACGGGAAGATCGCCGACCAGCGGGAACACGTAGCTCGCGAGCGTCGCCGTCCATTGGGATGTGTGCTTCGCATTCTTCCAGCCACCACGATGCGCCTCGATGTAAGACTCGGCACATTGACGGAATGTGATCGCGCGTGCCGCCTCGGCTCGACGCCCAGCGACGATGCGCTGGCGCTCTGCAATCGGGTCGCTGCCCATGGCTTTTACTTTGCGTGCCGCCGCTGCGGCTGTCCGTGCCTCCTGGAGCGAGATGTCGCGATAAGGACCGAGACCCATCTCCCGCGCGCGTCCATCGAGCATGTAACGGAACAGCCACGACGCAGCGGCGGGCGACGACACGCACAGCCAAAGGCCGCCGCCGTCACAGTACATGCCGGGTTTCCTAGAGACGCGCTCGACATTCAGCGCTTTCAATCGCTCGATACTACGGCCCATTTTGACGAAGCGCTCCCACAACTATTCCCACAAATGTGGGTGAGATTGGGAGACACGTCAAGACATGACCTGAAACATGGTGTGAGCGTTTAAGCCTTAAAACATAGGCTCTTTGCGCTGATGTGAGATGTCCAGATAATCTCTGAGAGAGTGATCTGGCGGACACGCCGCCCGCTCACTAAATCAGTTTCGATTCTTGGCAAGGCGCAGCTTCACCGCTGCGCCTTTGTCTTTTGTTGCGGAGCGGGTTTCGCCTTCGCGATCTTCCCCAGCTTGGCCTTCGCCTTTTCCATGTAGCCCTTCTCTCGCAGCCATCCGGCCAGCACGCGTTCGACAAAGGCCGAAACAGACCGTTCCTCGTCATGCGCCGCTTCTTCAAGGGCGGCCTTCATCTCATCCGTGACGCGGATATGGAGGGCGTCGCCTTTTGGCATTGAACGATCCTGTATTGACCAAGCAAAGATTGTAGAGCAATGTAGTGCAGCTCACAAGAGCGAGCCGTCCGAGTGTTACAAGCACCCGAACGGCCCTAACCGGCAACATGGAGGGTTCTCCCATGCCACAGGCTAATACGACTCTTACCACACAGAGGGCCAAGAAGCCCCAATTTGGGCAGCTCGGTGCAT
Organism: Terriglobales bacterium; assembly: GCA_041691575.1. Classification (GTDB taxonomy): domain Bacteria; phylum Acidobacteriota; class Terriglobia; order Terriglobales; family Acidobacteriaceae; genus Edaphobacter. The sequence continues at coordinate 1,510 of JBEPUJ010000044.1, read as the reverse complement.
CCCTTCGAGCAACATGGCGTGCATATGCGGAAAATCGGCCAGCGTATGAAGCGGCATGCGCACGGTTCGAGAAGCTTTTGTTTGACTGTTTCAGGACACGCAAGATTTCGACGCGTGATTACTTCGAAGGAAAAGCCACCAAGGTCATCGCGGAGCTTGAGAAGCAGGCAAACCTAAATGGCCCGGGCGGCGTAGACGAGACTTCGTTCGACGCACACGCCGCCGTGCGAGAAACTCTCAGGACCGCGACGCCGCAAACACTTTCTGACCTCGCCGTTCTCGCAAATGCTTGTGCTGCGGCGAACGTTGAACTGTGGCGCGATCACCGCCTCGATGATTTGGACGATGACATCGGCTGGACACGCCGTCTGGTGGAAGCGGTACTGCATGTTGCCGGCGAGGACCTACTTTTTTCCGACCTGCCGATGCCGCAGACACTCAATCAGTATGCGCTGACCGACGCGCGAAATCTCGGCCTGTAACGCCTATATCTCTGCCCACAGCCCCGGTCGAAAGGCCGGGGTTTTTCTATGCCCGATTGACCGACTCCCTGCGTCACCCCGATTCAGATATAACGCCCCTCGAACGGGGACGCTTTCGGGGCAGCGATTAGGGGATGCTAAGCTTTTTTCGATCCCGGCCACGGCTTGCAATTTTCGCGGTGGCATTAGTTACGACCCTTGGTCTTGGGATATTTTCCAAAGCACCAGACCAAAAACACAATGACCGCGCCGATCGCGCCGTCTCTCAAGAGGCGGGTGGCATCACTGCTGACGACATCATTGCTATTTTTACTGTCGTCCTCGCCGGAGTTGGAGGCCTCACTTACCTCACCTTCAATAGACAAGCCGACATCATGGCGCAGCAAATTAAGCTCGCCAGCGAAGAATTCCACGCCACCCATAGACCCAAAATACGAGTTAGGGCCATTGGCTTCTCCGACGGAAAACCCGGACCTGCCGAATTTCAGATTGAACTCACTTGCGTGAATATTGGAAGCGGGCCGTGCGATGCCTACTTGGTCAAAATCCAAGCGGCGCAGGCCGTATTCGATCACGCGCCTAACCGGAAGAAGGGCGTTTCCACTCTCATGAAATGCAGGGGCGGCGAGACCGAGCTCAAGCCAGGTCAATCCATGAGCTGGCGAAGCGAAGTTCTCTCGATGCCAGTAGGTGTCGGAAAGCGCGATTTTTTCGGCCATGTTCAATATGAAGATAGCCAAAACACGACGCGTCTCACTGGCTTCTGGACTAGGTACAACCCCGACGACCAAAGCTTCACCCGGCCTGACAACCCGGATTGGAACTATGAATACTGACGCCCGCGCCGATCCCATAGCGCCGCACAGAAGCGCCAGCGCAACAGCTACAGCCGCCCAACGTGGCCAATTAATCTTTCGTAAAAGCTTGGGTTCTAGCGTCTTCGGAGCTAGTCCACCTCCCACTGGATTGGCAAAAAGCGAATGACAACCCCGGTGGCCAGCCCCTCCCGGGGTTGTTGCTTTTTCAGC
>JBEPUJ010000043.1:0-15731 GCA_041691575.1 Terriglobales bacterium | reverse complement strand
GGCGTTCCATGAACCAAATGTACGCTCATTCATCGCCTGTGTCAAGTATGTTATTGCCATAGCAAAGGCGAGAACAACAGCAGGTCCTCCCGCTTCGCGGAAGGATGACAAAGGGGTGGGCAACGGGTGGGGGAGGGGGTGGGCAACGGGCAGGGGCAAAGGCAGTGGTCAGTAGGCAAGGACAAGAATAAGGGCAGCAACGGAATCGGTACAAGAGTGCCGATTCCGCCAAAAGCTGGTAGCCCGAGAGCTGGGAATTGAAGAGAGGCTATTCCTCTGCCTCTCTTAGCCTCTGATTTTTGAGGAGGAGTTCGGCGATCAGCCTTTGCAGGCGCGAGTTCTCGATCTCGAGTTCCATCATTCGGAGATCAGTGGGGTCAGGGCGGCGTTGGGGAAGCGGATGGATGGAGAGGCGGCCGTCGCGTCCGGGAATAGTGGCGGTAATACTATCGTCTCCATTCATAGATGCGGCTCCACTGGTTGCTCTTCGCGGGGGGCGAAGGGGTTGCAGCGCATTCCTTTGCGGAATTTTTCGCGCTCTTCGGGGGTCATGTGTTCCCAGCGGCCCTTCATGCGCCGCTTCCACTGATCGCGGTGGCCGGAGTGACGGTGGAAGCCGCCAAAGAGGATTCGGCTGAGGACGATAAGACCGAGCCCCTGCCAGTAGGTGATGCGGTTCCAGCCGAAGATCTGCGGCAACAGAGAGTTCCACAGCTCCATGGTGACGAAGCCGAGGACGGCTGCGGCCACGAGTACGAAGAGAATGATTTTTAGTCCTTTGAGCATTCGATGGGGCATGGTTTCTCCTTATGGCTTTGCAACGGTGTCAATCGTGTTGTAGATGGATTCGAGCCTGCGCCGCAGATAAAGGACGGCGTAATGTTTGCGCGAGAGCAGCGTGTTGACGCTGAGACCGGTCTCGGCGGAGATCTCTTTGAAGCTGCGGCCAAGCAGCTCGTGTGCGATGAAGACTTCGCGCTGCGCGGCGGGAAGTTCTTCGATGGCTTCGTCGAGAGCGTCGAGCAGAAGGCTGCGGGCATAGGCCGCCTCGGGCCCCTGGTCGGGCGAGGGCAGGAGGTCTTCGAGCGTCTCGCCATCTTCCTCCCAGACCGGCTCGTTGAGGGAGCCGGGCTTCTTTTTGCGGAAGAGATCGATCATCCGGTTGCGAGCTACGCGGAAGAGCCAGGCGGTGACCTGCTCGATGGGCTTCATGAGGCGATAGGCCTCGACGAGCTCGTAGAAGACGTCCTGGAGGATGTCCTCCGCTTCGCCGCTGTCGGGAACGCGCTTGCGGATGAAGTTGCGCAGGCGCGGCTCATCCCGCTCCATGGCTTCGGAGATAAGCTGGTCCTGCTCGATGATCGTCAGTTCGTTCATCTATAGGTGTAGACGGATGAAGGGGTGAGGATATTTTATGGGGTGCGGCATTTTCACAAAGGGTATAGGCCCTTACCGGTCAACGAGAGGCAAATACAGGGGTCTCTCCACTGCGCTTTGCTCCGGTCGAGATGACGTGTGTTGATGGCAGGGGCAAAGTTGTGGCCGCTGCTGTTCTGGCGGAAGGCGATGTCGCCGTCAGAGGCCACCGGGATTTGCGAAAGATCCATAGGAGTGCGGTAAGCTCATATACCTCTATGACTACTAAAAAGCGTGTAATTGCTTCTGGACGGCAAGGCGTCAGGGTTGTCAAAAAAGTTTCGGCGAAGGCAGTAGAGAATCTTTTCTTCAGCCGGGACGAATCGTGGCTGCGGTTCAACCAGAGGGTACTGGAAGAGGCGGAAGACGCGACCAATCCTCTGCTGGAGCGGGTTAAGTTTCTGGCGATTACGGCCAGCAACCTGGATGAGTTCGTGGAGATCCGGGTAGCAGGTATCCTGCAGCGAATTGAAGATGGATATAACGTGGCGCAGCCGCTCGATGAGGGTGGGCTGAGGCCGCAGGAGCGGCTGGACCGGCTGCGTGAACGGCTGAAGAGCTTTGTCGGGGCGCAGTACCGCTGCTGGAATGAGCAGTTGCTGCCAGCCATGCAGAATGAGAAGATTCGCGTGCTGCGATGGGAGCAGTTGGGCGAGGAGGCGCGGTCGAAGGCGCTGGAGTTTTATGAGAACGAGGTCGATCCGCTGCTGACGCCGGTGACGATCGATCCGTCGCATCCTTTCCCGAGGGTTTTGAATAAGGCGCTTTGCCTGGCGCTGCTGCTGAAGAATAGGCGGCGGGGCAACGGCGGAGCACGGCCTGCGGTGCTGGGGGTGGTGACGGTGCCGCGCTCCCTGCCCCGGCTGGTGCCGCTACCGGGGCCGGAACGGTGCTGCGATTTTATTCTGCTGCACGAGTTGATCGAGTCGCAGGTGGAGCGAATGTTTCGCGGGTATGAGGTGCTGTCCTGCTCGGCGTTTCGGGTGACGCGGAACAGCAATCTCTACCTACAGGAGGAAGAGTCGCGGTCGGTGCTGGAGAGCGTGCGGGCGGAGTTGCACAACCGGCGCAAGGGCGACGCAGTGCGGCTGGAGATCGATGGCTCGGCAGTGGAGGAGATCGTCGAGCGGCTGCGAACGAACTTCGAGCTTGAACCGTGGCAGGTCTTCCGGACGGATGGGCCGGTGAACCTGTCGCGGCTGATGAATCTTTACTCGGAGGCCAAACGCCCGGAGCTGAAGTATCCGGCGTTTGCAGGGAAGGAATTTCGCCTCGGAGCGAAGTCTGTCGACCTGTTCGAGGAGCTGCGGGAACGGGATGTGATGCTGCACCATCCCTTCGACTCGTACAAGACGGTAGAGGACTTTATCGAAGCGGCGGCGGAGGACGAGGGCGTGATCTCGATGAAGCAGACGCTCTATCGGACGAGCAAGGACTCGCCGATCTTTCGCGCGCTGATCGAGGCGGCGCAGAGCAAGGATGTCACGGTGGTGGTGGAGCTGATGGCGCGGTTCGACGAGGACTCGAATATTCGCTGGGCGAGAGAGTTGGAGGAGGCCGGCGTCGGCGTGTTTCACGGCATCTTCGGACTGAAGACACACTGCAAGCTGGCGCTGCTGGTCAGGCGCGATCCGGATGGCGTGGTGCGGCGGTACGCTCACCTGGGCACGGGAAATTACAACCCGGTGACGGCGCGGTTTTATACCGACATCAGCCTGCTGACTTCGCGGGGGGAGATGACGGAGGCGGTGCAGAAGGTCTTCAACTATCTGACGGCGGAGACGGAGGCGGAGTCCTATGCGCCGTTGATGGTGGCTCCGCTGACGTTGGCCGATAGCTTGATTAAGCTGATCGAGCGGGAGGCCGCGCATGCGAAGGCGGGACGCCCGGCGGCGATCGTCGCGAAGATGAATGCGCTGCTGGACCGGGCTACGGTCGAGGCGCTGTATGCGGCCTCGAAGGCCGGAGTGGAGATCGACCTGATCGTGCGCGGGATGTGCTCGCTGCGCCCGGGGGTGAAGGGCCTGAGCGAACGCATACGAGTGCGCAGCATCGTGGGACGGTTTCTGGAGCACAGCCGGATCTTCAGCTTTGCCAACGGCGGCGCAGAGGAGATCTACTGCGGCAGCGCGGACTGGATGCCGCGCAATCTGTTCGAACGATGCGAGGTCATCTTTCCGGTAACGCAGCCCGATCTGAGGCAGAGGCTGCGGGATGAGATTCTGGCGGCTTATCTGGCGGACAATACCAAGGCTCGGCTGCTACAGCCGGATGGCGAGTATATTCGTGTTCCGAGGGTGGGAGCTGCGTTCAGCGCGCAAGATTTTTTGATGCGAGTGGCGGAGGGCGCGGTCGAGGCTTTGCCGGGTGGGAGCGTTCCACTCAAAAACCCTTTGACAAAAGGAAAGGCCGCACCCGAGAGCGCGGCCTTATAGAGCAAACGACACTACTGGACGGTAAACACGACCGTCGCATTATGAACGAGATTGCCCGAGGGTGTGGGGGCTACTGCCGTGATGGTGATGTTATACCTGCCGGGCGTGGCATTGGTGACAGTGGGAGACGTTGAACCGCCGGATGAACTTCCGCCCGCCCCTCCGCAACCGGCTGCTCCGCCGATAACGCCTACGGAAATAATGAAAGCGAGTAGCGCTCCCCAGCGGCGGCGGCGCGGCAAGACGAGCAGGAACATGCAGGCCAGCGTTGCTCCGGAGCCGGTAATGTACCACGGCAGTTTCGTTGCCGGGGGATGATTCGAAGCCAGTTTGAGCTTGGCGGTCGAGGACTGCGCATTGCTCTGGAAGGCCGAGAGAGTGAAGGTGACGGGGACCCCGGCGGTAGAGTTGATGGTCACCGTGTCCGTAGCCGTCGAGGCAGGAGAAAAGGCGTAGCCCGCGGCGATGGACTGATTGGCGCTGACGGTAAGGTTGATAGTCCCCGTGAATCCCTTGACCGGAGTAAAGGTGAAGACGATACCCGGAGCGGTGCCGCCGGATTTGACCGAGGTGGAGGTGGCGCAGGGCGTAACCGAAAAGTCAGGGCTGGTGGTGGAGATGACATCGATAGGAGAGAGCGAGCCGTCGGAGGCGAGCAGCGTGCCTCGGGAGGCGGCATAGGTGCCATCACCCGAGTAGACTGCGGTGACGGTATGGCCGCCGGATGAGAGCGCGGAGGTAGCGAGCGTATAGGTTGCTCTGCCGCCGGACAGAGCTACCGGTGAACCGGTGGCGACGTTATCGACCAGAAACTGCACCGTGCCGGTTGGCGTAGCACCGACATTTGGATTGCCGTTGTTGTTGAAGGTGCCGTTGATGACGGTCACGCTAAGAGCCAGGCTGCCGCCGGAGACTCCGCAGATGGGAGCGCTGGTCGTGACCGAGGTGGCGGAGATAATGTGCGTCGCGCCGCTATCGATGATTGGAGTAACGGAACTCCAATTGTTGGCCAGATTAAAGGCGCTGATCGTTCCCCAGCCGGTGGCCAGATCGTAACCGGGACCGGCGTTGTAGCCGATGCTGCCGCCGTTAGGGCAATCGGGCGTTCCGGCTTCGCAGGCGCTGGCGTTGTTGCCGGTGGCGGTGTCATTAAAAATGGTGGTGTAGGAGGGGCTGTTGGCCAGCGCGTAGATGATCGGATTGGCATTGCCGATGCGGGAACCGATCTTCTGCTGGACGAGCGCCAGAACACCGGCGAAGGAGGGCGCAGCGACGGAGGTTCCACCGACGACGCTGAGATTACCGGCCGCATTACGGAAGCCGCCGCCGGTGCAGGAACCCTGAACACAGAAGAGATAGCCGTCGTGACCGGAGGCGGCATTGAGCGAGACGTCGGGAACGTCGCGGGCGTAGTCGTTAGGAACGCCGGTTCCGGTCTGCCAGGCGGGTTTGGCGAAAAAGGCGCTGGAGCCCCCGCCGCCTGCGCTGAGGCCGCTGCTGGTGGACTCGTTCCAGACGGCCTCGGGGATGTATGAGATCGCAGAACCGCCGGTGGCGCCATTGGTGCCGCTCCAGTAGGCCGTCGCGCCGGTAGTGGTTCCCTCATTGAACATGGTGCCGCCCATTGAGGTGACGAAGGGAGAGCTTCCGGGATAGTCGACGGCAAGGCCCTGAGTGGCGACTGTGGTCTGATAGTCGCAATCGGTAGCGCCCGAGTCACCGGACGGGCCAACGATAGTGATGCCCTGGGAGTTAGCCTGCTGGAAGAGCTGGTTGAAGGAATCCATGCCGCTGACGGTGGCGGCAGCTTCGCATAATCCATAGCTGATGGACATGATGGGAGCCAGATTGTCGTCGATGGCGTGGGGCATCGAAACGTTGAGCACGTCGGTGGAGTTGACGTAGACAATGCTGGCATTCGGCGCGGTGGCGCCAGCCCACTCGACATCGAGCTGCGCCTCGGAGAGATCGCCGGTGCTGGGGGTGCTGGTGCTGGAGGTCGCGGCGCCCGGATCGGTGCCATAGACCTTTACAGTAGGCAACGGTTTGGGGCAGGTTGAGCTGACAGTGGTGCAGAGGCCGGAGGCAGTGCGGAACGCAGTGACGTCGGCAAGACTGATATCGACCTGGCCCATGACGGCGATGCTGTATCCTCCGCCCACTCCTGAGCCCACGCCGAGGCCGTTGATAGAGCTACTGAGCAATGGGTTGACATCGTAGATGGTGTAGAAGTCGCCCGGCGCGATGAAGTGCCCGCCCGAGACTGAAGAGGTGTACTTAGGTTGCACCGCATTGGCGTCGGCAGTGCCGGCCGGGGTAGGGGCAACAGTACGGACCTTGGCGCGCGCCTTGAGCGTGAAGTTATTTAAACCGGTGACGGTAGCGACGACACCCGCAATCGAAGGAGGGAGCGAGACGTCGGTGGTGTTGGAGAAGTGCTGTTCGCCGTCAACGCTGAGGTTATGGATGCTGGTGTTGAACGCTCTTTGCGCTTGCGCGACGGTGCCCTTGAAGGTGATGAAGGTTCCGCTGCGCGCGACCCCGGTGATGGTGAAGCCCTGACCGGTGATCCAGGCAGAGACCTTGGCAAGGTCGGCACTGCTGAGGCCGAACTGCGCGCCGAACTGCTCCGGCGTGAGCCACTGATGGTAGCGCGGCGAACTGGGGTTCTGCTGGTCGCTGAGCAACTGGGTCAGCGCGGCCTGTTGCGCGGCGGTCATGCTGAAGCGCAGGGTGAGGCTGTCCAATATACGACTGGAAGGCGCGGAACCAAGGTCGGCCGCGATCCTGGCTCGGGGCGAAACGGTGTGCGGCAGAGGAGCGCGTGACTCCGCAGCGACAGATGCAATCCGGTTGGGCGGTGTCGCGTGGCCGATAGGAGCAAGAACGAGAACCAGGCCGAGAACGGGGAGGATGGTGCGGAGGAACAAACGGCTATGCATGAATGGTCTTTCCCGCAAAACAGTTGAGTAACGACAACGACCATCGCGTAGGACAGAGATCGATTTCCGGCGGACCGACGGCGAGACTTCAATGTCCGAAGAGCTGACTCAAGAATTATAGATAGCCGACGGATTCAGTTGGGGCTACCACCCTGGATACCTGTGCGATCCATCTGCTTAGACATCCAATTTGGGAAAATGTTGCGCTCCTTCCTGCATTCGCTCAGTAGAAATTCAGAGGATGTATTTTCCCGCCTTGACGATGTGACGGGCTACCTGGCGGCGGAGGGCGACGGTATCCGCCGGATCGTGTTTGGCGAGGCGGCGAAGGATGGTGAACTGCGTGCGCGCTGTATCGCCTTCGGACACCGCAGCGATGACCTTGCGGGCTGCAAGTTCAATCTTCTCAACTGCCCCGGCGGCGTAGATGCGGGCCATGGCTACGGGGATTTCAGCGCTTCCCTTGCCTGTACTTCCTTTTCCGGTGGCAATCTTTTCGGCGCGGAGGATGGCGGACTCCATGGCGTAGACCTCGATAACCATGTCGGCGATGGCTCCCATGACCTCCTGCTCGTCGGAGATCTTGTCCATATATCTTTGGGTGGCGGCTCCGGCGGCGAAGAGGGTCAGCTTTTTGGCGCTGGCGAGGAGGCTGAATTCGGCGGCGAGGGGGCTTTCGCGGTCCTCCTTCGGCGTGGGACCGGCCATGACCTCCTCCATCAACTGCTTGATGGCGGGCAGGAGGGCCAGCTTGCCGGAGACGGCTGATTTAATCAGCCAGCCGGTGATGATGAGGCGGTTGATCTCGTTGGTGCCCTCGAAGATGCGGTTGATGCGGGAGTCGCGGTAGGCGCGCTCGGCGGGGTACTCCTCGACGTAGCCGTAGCCGCCGTAGATTTGCAGTACCTCGTCGACGACGTGATCAAGCATCTCGGTGGTCCAGACTTTGACGATGCTGCATTCGACGGCGTACTCCTCGATGGCCTTCTGAATGGCTGCGGTGTCGTGCTTGTCGACATTGGCTAAGGCGGCGTCGATCAACCCTACGTTGCGGTAGGCGAGGGCTTCGCCGGTGAAGATGCCGACGGCGCAGTCGGCGAGCTTCTCCTCGATGAGGCCGAACTCGGAGATGGATTTGCCGAAGGCTTTGCGCTCCTTGGCGTAGCGGATGCCGTTGTTGAGGCACATGCGGCCTCCGCCGACGGCTGCGTTACCGAGCTTGTAGCGACCGACATTGAGGATGTTGAAAGCGATGTGCGTGCCCTTGCCGACCTGGCCGAGCAAGTTGGCGGCGGGGATCTTGCAGTCGGCGAGGATGAGCGGGCAGGTGGAGCTGCCGCGGATACCCAGCTTGTGCTCTTCCTTGCCGATGGTGAGGCCGGGGGTGCCGCGCTCGACGAGGAAGGCGGTGAGCTTTTCTTCGCCTGCTTTGGGGCCGTCGGGAATGGCACACTGGGCGAAGACGGTGAAGAGGTCGGCGAATCCGGCGTTGGTAATCCACATCTTTTCGCCGTTGAGGGTGTAGGTCTGCTTGTCCTCCGACAGGACGGCGCGGGTGCGGGCGCTGACGGCGTCGGAGCCGCTGGTGGATTCGGAGAGCGCGTAGGCTCCGATGAACTCGCCCGAGGCTAGCCTGGGGAGGTACTTTTGCTTTTGCTCGGCGGTGCCGTACCAGACGATGGGCAGCGTGCCGATGCCGACGTGCGCGGAGAAGGCCACGGAGAAGCTGCCCTGTTTGGCGATGTTGTCGGCGATGATGGCGGAGGTGACCTTGTCCATCTCCAGGCCGCCGTACTCTTCGGGAATGTCGACGGAGGTGAGGCCGAGGTCGCTGGCCTCTTTAATGAGGCGACGCGTGATAGAGAAGTCCTTGGCTTCGATCTGGTCGGAGACCGGGACGATCTCGTTGGTGGCGAAGTCGGCGGTGGTCTGGGCGATCTGGCGCTGCTCGTCGGTGAAGTCTTCGGGGAAGAAACAGTCCTGGGGGGTGAGGTCGGAGATGAGGAAGCTGCCGCCGGGAATGGTCTTTTTGTCGGTGGGGGTAGGGGCGGTGGTTGTAGCCATGATGAAGCTCCTCAAAGTCCGATGGTCGTTACCGCTTTGTTATACAGCCTCAAAGATTCCGGCGGCACCCATGCCTCCGCCTACACACATGGTTACCATGCCGTACTTCGATTTGCGGCGGGGCATCTCACGGAGGAGAGTCGCGGTAAGCTTGGCGCCGGTGCAGCCTAGTGGATGACCAAGGGCGATGGCTCCGCCGTTGACGTTGACTTTCGCGAGGTCGATGCCGAGTACCTTAATGACGGCAAGCGACTGGGCGGCGAAAGCTTCGTTGAGTTCGATGACGCCGATGTCGTCCAAAGACAGGCCTGCCATCTTGAGAGCTTTGGGAATGGCGTAGATGGGGCCGATGCCCATCTCTTCGGGGTCGCAGCCAGAGTAGGCGAAGGCGATGAACTTTGCCAGCGGCTTGATGCCGAGCGCGGCGGCGCGGCCGGCGGACATGACGACGGCTACGGCGGCTCCGTCGGAGGTCTGCGACGAGTTCCCTGCCGTCACGGTTCCCTTGGCGTGGAAGACAGGCTTGAGTTTGGCGAGGGCTTCGAGAGAGGTATCGGCGCGGGGACCTTCATCCTGCTTGAAGACGGTTTCCGCGGACTTGAGTTTGCCTTTGCTGCAGATGCGTGTATTTGTAACGGCAACAGGAATGATTTCGTCGTCGAAGCGTCCGGCGGCGATTGCAGCGAGGGCCTTCTGGTGGGAGTCGAACGAGAACTGGTCCATCGCCTCGCGGGTGATGCCGTAGTGAGCGGCAACGCGCTCCGCTGTAAGTCCCATCGACATATAGGACCCGGGATAGTTCTCGACCAGCCAGGGGTTGACGGAGATCTTGTTGCCGCCGAGGGGGACGTACGACATGCTTTCGGTGCCGCCTGCTATGATGACCTCCGCGCTTCCACCACGGATGCGGTCCGCCGCGAGGGCGATACTTTGCAGGCCTGAGGCGCAGTAGCGGTTGACGGTCATGGCGGCGGTCTCAATGGGGAGGCCCGCGCGAAAGCTGGCGACGCGGGCGACGTTCATTCCCTGCTCTGCCTCGGGCATAGCACAGCCGAGAATGACGTCTTCGATCTCCTTTTTGTCGAGTTGCGGGATGCGTTCCAGAGCGCCCATGATGGCGAACGCGGCGAGGTCGTCGGGCCGGGTCGTGCGCAGGGTGCCGCGAGGGGCCTTGCCGACTGCGGTGCGGACCGACGATGCGATAACGACTTCGTTCATGGGAGTGCCTCAGACCATTTGCAAGCTTTAGCCTTTGGTGTCTTATCAGTAGCCATATCTCGATACTCCTTCGCTATCTGCAAATAACTCATGGCAGCATTGCCCTCAGGGGCTAAAGCCCTGGGTCTTCTCTGAAGTTCTGTGGCACGGCTGAAGCCGTGCCTTTAAGCAAAACATAAGTTTTTCCGCAGCCTGTAAAGCCCGTATCTACTCTGAAGTTAAGTGCATGGCTAGAGCCGTGCCCTTAACACAACAATTACGCTAATTCCGCAGCGGTTTTCCAGTTTTCAATGTGAAGGCGATTCTTTCCTGGGTCTTCTTTTCGCCGCAGAGAGAGAGGAATGCCTCGCGTTCGAGGTCGAGCAGATATTGTTCGCTGACGAGTGTGCCGGACGTGACCTTGCCTCCGCAGAGCGCGTAGGCGGCGCAGTTGGCCACCTTGGCATCGTGATCGGAGATGTACTGGCCTTCGCGCATGGTCCAGACGGCGAGCTTCAAGGTCGCGAGAATGCTCTCACCGGGGGCGGGAATATCGGCGCGCGGAATAGGGGCAGCATATCCGGCGTCGGCGAGGGCGCGGGCGCGAAGTTTCGCATCGGCAAGAAGGCGGTCGCGGTTGATGGTAATGTTGTCCGACGGACGCAGAAAGCCGAGGCCACGCGCTTCGGCAGCAGAGGTGGAGACGGTGGCTTTGGCGATGGTCTCGAAGTTTTTCTTGATGGCCTCGAAGATCTCGACGCCCTCGCCGCGAGCGTCGGGACGGATGCTGGAGCCTGCCTCAATCGAGCGCAGCAGCAGTTCCTTGCAGCCGCCGCCGGCGGGGATGAGGCCGACGCCGGTTTCGACGAGGCCCATGTAGAGTTCGGCGTGGGGTTGACGGGAGGTGGCGTGGAGCGAGATCTCGGTGCCGCCCCCGAGGCAGAGACCGTGCGGCGCAACCACGACAGGACGAGGACAGAATTTAATCGCCTGCGTCATGTTCTGGAAGGCGCGGACTGCGAGTTCGACCTCGTCCCACTCTTCATCCTGAATGGTGAGCAGAAGCTGCATGAGGTTGGCGCCGACGGAGAAGTTAGTCGAGTCGCTGGTGATGACGAAGGCTTCGAAGTTGGCGACCTGCTCGCTGGCGGGCTTCAGCGTCTGGGTGACGAGCGAGACGATGTCGTCGCCGAGGGAGTTCATCTTGGAGTGCAATTCAATCGCGGCGACTCCGTTGCCAAGATCGATGACGGAGGCTCCGGGATCCTTTTTGATGACGCCGTGCGATTTTTTAATGACGGCGAGCGAGGTAACCCCGTCGGCGACGGCGACCGGCTTGTAAGTGCTGGTAACGGGGTCGAAGAAGAGACGTCCGCTGGGAACGGCGGGGTCGTCCTTGTACCAGCTCTCGCCTGCGGCCAGAAGCTTTTCCACGTTCGCGGCGATGGGCTGGCCTTGCGCGCGCATCTTTTCGGTGGTGGCGCGAACCCCGGCAGCGTCGAACATCTCGAAGGGACCAAGCTCCCAGTTGAAGCCGGTCTTCATGGCCCGATCGACTTCGACGATGCTGTTGGCGATCTCTGGAATGCGGTTGGCGGCGTAGGTGAAGAGTTCCGTGAGCAGCGGCCAGTAAAACGTGGCGGCTTTGTCCTTCGATGCGTCGGCGTGGAGTAGTTGCGGGATGCGCGCGGCGGTGGACTCGATGTTCTTCGCCATGTCGAGCGCGGAGAATTTTGGCCGCGTGGCGGGCCTGTAGTCGAGCGTCTTCCAGTCAAGCACGCTGCGGAGGTCACGGCCTTCGGCGTCCTTGCCCTCTTTCTTATAGAAGCCCTGCCCGGTCTTGTCACCGAGCCACTTCTTACCGATCATGCTGCCGATGAAAGGAGGAAGAGTGACGTCGGCGCGCTCGTCTTTAATCTGCGCGGCCTTAGCCTCGAAGTTTTTGGCGACGTGGGCCAGAACGTCGATGCCGACCATATCGCCGAGGCGAAAGGTTCCGGTGCGGGGCCAGCCCAGCGCCGTGCCGGTGAGGACGTCCACCTCTTCAATCGTCAGACCCTGCGCCTGCATGAGGCGGATGGCGTTGCTCAGCGAGAAGGTGCCTATACGGTTGGCTATGAAGTTGGGCGTGTCGTGGGCGTGGACGATGGTCTTACCGAGGCGCTGGTCGCAGAAGCGCGCGATGGTGGCGACGTCGTCGAGATCGGTTTCGACGGTAGGGATGATTTCGAGCAGCCGCATGTAGCGCGGCGGATTGAAGAAGTGCGTTCCGAAAAAATGTGGCTTCAACTCGGCAGGAAGACTGGACGCGATGGTGGCGATTGGCAGGCCACTGGTGTTGGTCGTCAGGATCGCGCCGGTGCGGAGGTACTGTTGTGCTTTGGCGAGCAGAGCATGTTTGATGTCGAGGTCTTCAGCGACGGCCTCGATGATCCAGTCGCAGTCGGCGATCAGCGCAAGGTCATCGTCAAAGTTGCCGATGGTAATGAGCCGTGCGCTATCGGGCGTGTAGAAGGCTGCCGGTTTGGATTTCTTCAGCGCATCGACCGCAGCAAGGCTAAACCTGTTGCGCTCCGGCCTGGTAGCGTCCGCACCTGTGCCCGGAGGCACTATGTCGAGCAGAACGACAGGAACTCCGGCGTTGGCGATATGGGCGGCGATACGGGAGCCCATGGTTCCGGCACCAAGAACAGCGGCTTTGTGGATCTGTCGTGTTGCGGTGCGACTCTCGGACATCAGGCAGGCTCCGGCGACGATAATCTCCGACGTCGTGAGGTTACTGAATGGCCATTCATTCCGTCAAGCCGGTCCACGCCATCCGTGCCCGCTTGCTTTATAGAGGAATAGCGGCGGCCTGCGGCGGCGTATAGCTGATGGGTATGATGGACCGCAGCAATGCAATTTTGTTGATCTGCAAACTCTGCTGATAGCAGCGGGTGAAGTAACTGATGACAATGAAGACGCGACGGGAATTTTTAACAATTGCGGGTGGAACGGCGGGATATCTCTCCAGCAGGATCACCTGGGCGGCAGTTCATCACGGCAAACCAACTCCCTACGACATCGTTGCCAGGGTGGATCGAAAGCGAGTTCTTGCTGCGGCTGACCGGTACTTATCTGAGCCGCCGGTTACGGTGACAGCAGCGCGCTCCGGGCGAAGCGCAGGCCGCCTGCATGACTTCTATTCTGAAGGCGACTATTGGTGGCCCGATCCAAAGAACCCTGGCGGTCCTTACATACGCCGCGATGGCATGTCGAACCCGGCAAATTTCAATGCGCATCGGGAGGCAATGGTCCGGCTCAGCTTAATGGTTCCAGCCTTGACGGCGGCATGGAAGTTGACCGGAAAACGCAAGTATGCCGATCACGCTGGAAGGCATCTACGGGCGTGGTTCGTCGATCCGGCCACGCGAATGAATGCAAATCTGGAGTATGCGCAGGCGATCTCCGGGATCACGAAGGGACGTGGCATCGGAATTATCGACACCTTGCATCTGGTCGAACCCGCACGCGCGGCTACGCTGCTGATGAGGGCCGATGTGCTTGAAGATGGCAAGGAGATTCAGCACTGGTTTGCGGAGTATCTGGAGTGGATGCGCGCTTCGAAGAACGGACACGAGGAACGCGACGCGAAGAACAATCACGGCACTTGCTGGGTTCTGCAGGCCGGGGAGTTTGCGCGGTTTACGCAGAACGCCGAAGAGATGGCGTGGTGCCGCGATCGTTTCAAGACAGTGCTGGTGCCCTACCAAATTGCAACCAATGGCAGTCTGCCGCTGGAACTCGCGCGCACAAAACCGTACAGCTACTCCTTATTTAACATGGACGTACTCTGCGGCATCGCGCAGAGTCTTTCTACTAAAGACGAGAGTCTGTGGAGCTTTTCCACCGAAGACGGACGCGGCCTGCGCAAGCTGATGGAGTTTATGGTTCCCTTCATTAAGGACCGCGGCGCGTGGCCCTTCGCGCATGACGTAGAACACTTCGAAGACTTCCCCGTCAGGAATCCCGCGCTGCTGTTCTCGGGCGTGGCCTATGGAGAGCAGGACTACATCGCGCTGTGGAAGACGCTGAACCCTGACCCTGTGGTTCCGGAGGTCATCCGGAACTTCCCCATCCGTCAGCCGTTGCTGTGGATGGCAGGGTCAGGGAGCTGAGCCAATGCTCTGTACTGAGGTCTAGTGCTTTGACGCTGCGAGCCGATGCATCTCCGAGCCCGCAAGCAGGAAGCCTCCCACACCATAGACGTAGCTGGCCGAGGGCTTGAACTTTCCGGGCTGGCCATCAATGGGCTGGATCGATCCCAGCCGCCCGTCGGCATAGATATGACTGAGCATTCCCTTCCACGACTTCTCGACCACGGGCTGATACTTAGCCCGGTCGAGGATGTTGTGGTTGATGCCATAGGCGATGCCGTAAGTGATGAAGGCAGAGCCCGAGACCTCGGGAAGTTCATAGGCATCGGGATCGAGGAGACCGGAGCGCCAGAGACCATCGGGGCTTTGAATTTTTGCCAGCACTTCCGCCATCTCGCGGAGCTGCTCAACATATTTTGCGCGGCTGGGATAGTCGGCGGGCAGGTATTCGAGCACATTGACGAGGCCACCCATTACCCAGCCATTGCCGCGCGACCAGAAGAGCTTCCGGCCATTCTCCTGCTTCTGGGTGAGGTAGCGGTCGTCGCGGAAGTAGAGGTGATCTTCAGGGTCATAGAGCTTCGCGGAAGTCAGCCACCACTCGCGGTCCATGTAGTCGAGGTACTTGCGGTCGTGGGTGATGGCGTAGGTACGGAGCAGCACTGGAGGCGACATGAACAGAGCGTCGCACCACCACCAAAGCAGCTTGTTGGGATCGTCGGGACGAACGACGAGACGGTCCATGACCTCCTTGGTATGGGCGAGGCGCTCGGGCTTGCGGTCCCGGAGATAAAGATCGAGGTACGCCTGGCCCAGCGCCTGATCGTCGGCGTGCGGGAAGCGATTGTCGAGAAGCTTCCAGTCATATCGCTGCGACATGCGAATCATAGCGTTGCGATACTTTGCATCGCCCGTGGTGGCCGAAGCAGCGAGCAGGCCGTCGTAGAGCGCAGCAAAGGTCCATTGCTGACTGAAGTCGGGTTCTGCGACCTTCACCTGCCAGTCGGCAACCTTCTTCATCGCAGCAGAGATCGCCTTCGGCTGGATTGCCGAAGAGAGGTTCGTGGCCAGCGGGCCTGGATCGTCCGGCGCACTTCCCGAAGCCACAAAGTCGGTGGGAACTACCTTTCCCTTCGGCTGTGCGGGAGTTTGCGCCACGGCGGCCACCAAGGAACCGGCGAGAAAAGCACTCAGCACAAGTACACCAAGGAAGCTTGGACGGTAGACTTTGCGTGGGGACAGAAGTAACGTTGTTTCGACAACAGGCATATACAGACTCCCTTTGAGATCAGATCTTCATTGATAACAATTACAAGAGACACTACGCAACAGAATTCCGCCGGACTCCAAATTAAAAGCGCTGAGGCGTAGCCGAAAGAGGGGAAAGAGGCTCGATTCGGTATAGTTAGTCTTCTGGCTGTAGTTACTTCTGGAGGTAGTTCTGTGCGAGTTCGGAGTAGAATAGCTGCTGTTCTGGCGCTGGGAATGGCTTTGAGCTGTGCAATGCAGGCGCAGGACCTCGCCAGCTTTGAAAAGCGAAC
>JBEPUJ010000042.1:0-16540 GCA_041691575.1 Terriglobales bacterium | reverse complement strand
GCGAGGTCGCTGTTGTAGCGCTGGACGAGGGCGTCGAAGCTGAAGCTGCCGTCCTGTCCGAAGGGAATTTCGCGGAGGAGGAAGTAACGGAGGACGTCGGAGGCGAAGAGGTTCTGTTCGGCTTTGGTGGGAGGTTGTGGCGGTTCTGGTGACGCAGATCCCTCCGCTTCGCTGCGGGATGACAAAAAAGGTGCGTTAGGCGACAACGAGGGTGCGTTGGATGACGACGAGGGCGTAGGAGGGCAGAGGGTGCCGAAGGCGTCGAGGATGGTTTCGGTGCGGACGATGTTGCCGCGTGACTTCGACATCTTCGATTCTTCGAAGAGGAGCCAGCCGTGGGCGGTGATGGCTTTCGGAAGCGGCAGACCGGCGGCGAGCAGGAAGGCAGGCCAGTAGACGCAGTGGAAGCGGATGATCTCCTTGCCTACGAGGTGGAGGTCGGCGGGCCAGTATTTTTCGAACCGGGCTTGATCGGCGGGGTCGTCGGAGCCGTAGCCGATGGCGGTCATGTAGTTGGCCAGGGCGTCGAGCCAGACGTAGATGACATGCTTCTCATCGCCGGGGACGGGGATGCCCCACTTGAAGCTGCTACGGGAGATGCTGAGGTCTTTGAGGGCTCCGGGGACGTAGGGAGTGCCAGCGGCGGAGAGAGCGATGGCGGGCTGCGGAGAGTCTGGTGGCGCTCCTTCCCAGGTCTGAGAATCCAGACCTGGGGCACCCGGTTCTGTGGCCTGGTTGACGTTGCCGCGAAGGAAGCTGAGGACTTCGTTTTTGCGGGACGTGGGCTGGATGTCCAGCCGGTTTGCCGGATCTTCGGATTCGATGAGGTCGATGAGCTGGAGTTGGAAGGCGGAGAGTTTGAAGAAGTAGTTTTCTTCGGTGACGGTTTCGGTGATTCGCCCGCACTCCGGGCAGGGAGCGCCGACCGGTACGTCGACGAAGGTTTCGTCGGAGATGCAGTACTGGCCGGTATAGGCGCGGAGTTCGATGAAGCCGTTTTTCTGGAGCAGGGAGAAGAGCTTTTGCACGCCCTTTTTGTGGCGCTCTTCGGTGGTGCGGATGTAGTCGTCGTTGGTGATGCCCATGCGCTTCCAGAGCGACTCGAACTGGGCGGAGACCTGGTCGGCGAACTGCTGCGGCGGGATGCCGGCGGCAAGGGCGCTGCGCTCGATCTTCTGGCCGTGCTCGTCGGTGCCGGTGAGGAAGAAGGTGTCTTCGCCTAGGAGGCGGTGGCGGCGGGCGATGACGTCGGCGGCGATGGTGGTGTAGGCGTGGCCGATGTGCGGGCGCGCGTTGACGTAGTAGATGGGGGTCGTTAAATAGAATTTTTTCTTTGTGTCGGACATGGTGGGGGCCAAAGGTCAGTCTAGCAGGGAGTGAGATTTGGGATGGGCGATGGGGACGAGGACAGGCGATGGCGGGGAGATGGATCGCGGAGATTTACGATCTCGGCTATCGACTTTTACGACGCCAGTCATTGATTTTTACATCCCACCCATCGCGATGAGACTGCGATGGATGGGGCACCCGTGGGTTTTGGGTAGGGTTGGATTTAAAAGAATTTGACGGAGGTGATTACTTTGCTCTGGGGAGCGCTTCGCCGGGTGTTTCTTCGTCGGGGTTTTGTGTGTCCTCTTGAGCCAGCTCCAGCTTCTGCGCGTCGCTGGCGAGCTTGAGGTGCTGCTCCATGGTGAGGCGGGCCTGGGCGGGATTGTGGGAACGGATGGCGCGGTAGATCTCGCGATGCATCTCGGCAGACTCTTTGAGGTCCTGGGTGTTCTGGACGGTCTTGCTACGGTGCCGGTAGAGGTCGGCTGTGATGGTTTCCATGAGAGCCCCGAGGATGGGGTTGCCGGAGGCGCGGGCGATGGTGCGGTGGAAGCGGACGTCGTGAATGAGGTACTCGCGGGGATCGTCGAGAGAGGCGTACATCTCGGCGACCTCTTCGGCGAGTTCGGCGATGTGTTCGTCGGTAGCGCGTTCGGCAGCGAGGGCGGCAATGCTCGATTCGAGGACGATGCGAGCCTCGAACATCTGCCAGGGAAGGAAGCCGTGGAGTGCGCCGAGGACGGTGAGCGAGCTGGAATCGAGCGCGGGCGGTCCGGAGGAGACGAAGGTTCCGGCGCCGTGACGGCTTTTGAGCACGCCCATCGCGGAGAGGAAGCCGATGCCGGCGCGGAGGCTGGAGCGGCTGATCTTGAGCTTGCGAGCCAGTTCGCGCTCGGGGGGGAGGCGGTCTCCGGGATGCACCTCACCTTTAGCGATGAGGCCTTTGACATGTTCGACGACCTGCATGGTCAGTTGGCTGTGGCCAGTTACTTCATCGTCTACCGCTTTTTTCACGCCGAATAAGACTCCTTGCGCATGGATGGGAGAAGAGTAACACGCGGTAATGACGGTTTGCCGCCAAATGTAAGAGCCCACCCGGATGCCAGATCCGAGTGGGCCATGTTAGATACCTCAGATGCCAAAGGATCTTTTAGGATCAGGCGGTTTTGCTCTGTCCGAGCCGCGGGACGAGCAGTTGGAAGATTACGAGAGAAACGACATAAGCGAAGGCTGCGAGCGTGAAGATGAACATGGGATGCAGCGAGAAGAAGTGGGAGACGAGCCAGGTGAAGAAGGCTCCGCCCGCAGCGCCGACGGCTCCGCCGATGCCGACGACCGTACTGATCGACGTGGACGGGAACATATCGGTGGGTGTGGAGAAGAGATTGGCGGACCAGCCCTGATGGGCGGCGGTTGCCAGGCAGAAGATCGCGATGGCGGGCCAGGCATTGGTCGGGAAGAGAGTGCCCACATAGGGGACGAGCATGATGGGTACAACGCAGAGAGCGCAGATCAGGAGCGCGATCTTGCGTCCTGCATTGACGCCGTAGCCGCGATTCATCAGGAAGCCGGAGAGCCAGCCACCTGCGATCGAGCCCACGCTGGCGAAGGCGTAGATGACGATGAGCGGGTACTTGATGTGGTTGAGATCGAGGCCGTAGTTGTCGTTAAGGAACTTGGGGAGATAGAAGAGATAGAACCACCAGATGGGATCGGTGAGGCCCTTGCCGATGGAGAAGGCATAGAAGCCGCGGTGGCGGAGAAGGATGGAGTAGAGCGCTCCTCCCTGAGTGACGGGGGCGAGGTCGGCCTGGGTCTGGGTGGCTCCGCGGCGAAGCTTGTTGTAGGGGAAGACCATCCAGACGGCGAGCCAGACGATTCCCATGAGGCCGGTGACGATGAAGGCCGCTTCCCAACCATAGAGGTTGGTGATGAAGGCGATAAGAAGGGGTGCGACAAAGAAAGATGCGTTGGTGCCGGAGTTGAAGAGGCCAGTGGCGAGGGCGCGTTCTTCGGCGGGGAACCACTCGGTGGTGGCCTTGATGGCGGCGGGGAAGTTGCCGCTCTCGCCGAGGCCGAGCACGATGCGGGCGATGCAGAAGCCGAGGACGCTGGTGACGAAGGCATGGCCCATCGCCGCCAGGCTCCAGATCAGGATGGCGAGAGCGTAGCCGGTCTTGGTGCCGAGCTTATCGATGACGCGTCCGGCGAAGAGGAAGCCGATGCCGTAGGCGATCTGGAAGCAGATGATGATGCGACCGTAGTTAAGGTTGTAGCCGACCTGGTGGGCGGCGTCGACGCCGGGAAGCCAGCCCATGAAGTCAAGGTGAAGCAGCGGCTCGATGAGCGCGAAGACCGAGCGGTCGATGTAATTGATGGTGGTGGCGAAAAAGATGAGACCGCAGACGGCCCAGCGGATGTTGGACTTGGGCGGAGCAGAGGAGGTAAAGCCCGAGTCTGACAGGCTGGCGGAATTGTTCGACATTCAGTGGGTCTCCGGCGAGAATGTTGGTCTGACCACTTTTTCTGAAAAACATTTTAGCTCGACAGAAAGAGTTGCCAGATGTGTCGAGGTTGAGGATAGCTGTTGTTGGGCTACGTCTGTCAAGGTACGGCTATTTTTCCGGTTTGTATATATATGGCGGAGCTGGACAAGAGTGCGAGGGCTATGGAGATTGCGATGAAGCGGTTTGGACGATGGGCAGCGGTGATGGTGATTGCGGCTTTGGCGTGCGGGATGGGGTGTGGGATAAGTTGGGCTCAGGGGCTGAAGACGATAACAGTGGGAGCATCGGGAGCGGACTTTACTACGATTCAGGCGGCGGTGAATGCCGCTCCGGAGACGGGCGCGGTGATACGGATACGGCCGGGAATCTATCGCGAGGTGGTGCATGTGGATAAACCGAAGATTCAGTTTCGAGGAGAAGGAAACGATCCTGCCAAGGTGGTGCTGGTGTATGGGAACAGCGCTGCGTCCACTTGCGGGACGTCGTGTTCGGCGACGCTGTTTGTGACGGGAAGCGACTTTTTCGCGGGCGGGATGACGATTGCGAACGACTACAGCAAGACCAGCGATGTGCCTTCGCAGGCGGTGGCGGTGAAGGTGACGGGCGACCGGGCGGTGTTCCGGCATGTGCGGCTGCTGGGTGCTCAGGATACGTTGTACGCGGCGAGCGACAAGTGCATGGACGGGCGGTCGCCCTGTACGGTGATGCGGCAGTACTTCGCCGATTGCTATATCGAGGGGCATGTGGATTTTATCTTTGGGGACGCGAAGGCGGTCTTTGACCGTTGCGAGATTCGCAGCATCCCCCATCTGGCCGGTGGCTATCTGACGGCGCAGAGCCGGAGCAAGCCGGAACAGGATTCCGGGTATGTGTTCAATCACTGCAGACTGACGGCGGACTCGGGCGTCGAGAATGTGTATCTAGGACGGCCCTGGCGGAGCTACTCGACCGTGATTTTTATGAATACAGCGATGGGCGCGCATATTTTGCCGGTGGGTTGGTCCGACTGGAAGGGCGCTCCGGCGCCGAGGTTGCCGACAGCGACGTATGCGGAGTTCCATCCGAGCGGGCCGGGAGCGAACGCTCCTGCGCGGGAGCCGTTGTCGAAGCAGCTTGCAGCGGCAGAGGCGAAGAAGTATGAGACGAAGGCGTTTCTGGCGGGGACGGATGGATGGAAGCCCGAGAAGATTCGGTAGGGCTATTCGGAAGAGCGGGAGGCAGGCCGGTGAAATGTTCGGAGCGCAAGAAGTTGTCCAGAAGCTGCTCTGGCTGGTCATCGATTTTGATGGAAAGAACAGGCAACGGCAGGAACAGAGGAGAAATACAGGGATCTCTCCGCTCCGCCGTGCGATGAAACCGCACGGCTTCGGTCGAGATGACGTGATCTTTTAGTTTTGGACAGATTCTATGAGAAGAGCGAAAGTTTGATGGAGGCGGGGCGTTGATAAGATCGATCCGATATGACTAGCTTGTTTAAATTTGCTGCTGCGTTGCTTTGCCTTTCCTCGCTGGCTGTTGCACAACAGCCGCTCGGTTTTCTTCACCAGGGAGACACGCTGCTGTTTCAGGGTGATTCGATTACGGACGGTGGGCGGCAGCGTACAGGAAGCGATTACAACCACATCATGGGGCAGGATTACGCCTATATTCTGGCTGCGGAGATCGGGGCGGAGTATCCGGAACGCGGCTTTATCTTTGTCAATCGCGGAATCAGCGGGGACCGGGTGGTCGAGCTGGCGGCGCGGTGGCAGACGGACACGCTCGACCTGAAGCCGAATTTGCTCAGCATCCTAGTAGGGATCAACGATACGTTGGGGCGTGGGCCGAGGAGCGAGACGGCGGAAGAGTATGAGAGCGCCTACGACAAACTACTGGCTGATACGATTGCAGCGCTGCCGAGAGCGAAGATTGTTCTGGGGGAGCCATTTCTGCTTCCGGTGGGGAAGCACAAACAAGACTATGCGGCGGAGATGGTTGAGGTGAAGAAGCGGCAGGCGGTGGCTGAACGATTGGCTGCCAAATATCATCTGCCGATTGTTCTTTATCAGAAGGCATTTGACGCGGCGTGCGAAAAGGCTCCGGCGGACCACTGGAGTTGGGATGGGGTTCATCCGACCTATGCGGGACATGGCCTGATGGCCAAGGAGTGGCTGCGGACGGTGGATGCGTTCTGGCCTTCTGCCGGAGAGTGATGGGCGTCTGGCTAAAGAGGCAAGATCTGGCTGGTGAGAGGATTACTCTCTCCCACCCTTCGCGATGAGACTGCGAAGGATGGGGCACCCGGAGTTTTGTGGTGAGTGAGAGTGGGGGTATGGGTTGAGGGCTATGTGTTGAGGACGAGGACGGTGGCGATGGGGTCCAGTGCCTTTTCGGGGAGATGGACGTCCAGGCTGTCGCCGTTGCGGGTTAGTTTGAGTGGCTTGCGAGTCTTGTCGGCCAGCAGATAGGCGCTGGTGACTTTGCGCGGCAGCTTGTCGAGGTGGAAGGTTCCGTTGCTGGGCCAGGTGAAGATCTCGATGTAGATCTTGTTCGCGCCGGTGGTGGAGCGCCAGTTCCAGGTTGGAGTGAACTTCGGATTGCCCTTCTTGTCTTTCTCGGTGGAACTGAAGACGCCGGTGGGCACGTCGAAGAGGGTGGGATGAGTGTCGTAGATGGCTTCGCCGTTGACGGCCAGCCACTTGCCCATCTCGTGCAGCCTGTCGGACTCCGGTGTGGGAACGAGGCCGTGGGAGTCGGGTCCGATGTTGAGCAGATAGTTGCCGCCTTTGCTGGCGATGTCGATCAGGTTGCGGAGAAGCATCTCGGTGGATTTGAAGTTGGTGTCGTAGGACTTATAGCCCCAGGTGTCGTTCATGGTCATGCAGGACTCCCAGTCGCGACCGGGGTAGCCCTGGGGCGGGATGAACTGCTCGGGGGTTTCGGTATCGCCTTTGTAGCCTCCGCCGAGACGATTGTTCCAGATGAGGTTGGGATGGTGGTTGAGGAGCTTGACGACCTCGGCAGCGCGCTCAGGGGTCATGTTCTTGGTGGGAGTATCGAACCAGACGACGACGGGAAACTCCTTATAGTTTTCGAGGAGTTCCTTGATCTGCGGGATGGCCTTTTTCTGGAGATACGTATCAAAGCTGCCGTCCTGGGCCTTGTCCCAGTGGCCGGTTTGGGGGTTATGGTTGCCGCGGACGGCCGCGGCGCCGCCGGGGGCGGTCCAGTCCTGCGCCTGCGAGTAGTAGAAGCCGAGCTTCATGCCCTGCTTGCGGCACTCTTCGGCGAGCTCGCGGAGCGGATCGCGCTTGTAGGGGGTGGCGGTGACGATGTTGAAGGGGTCGACCTTGGAGGCGAACATGGCGAAGCCGTCGTGGTGCTTGGCGGTGATGACGATGTACTTCATGCCGGCGGATTTGGCGAGGGCGACGATGTCGTGCGCGCTGAAGCCGGTGGGGTTGAACTGGGAGGCGAGGGCCTTGTAGTCGGCGACGGGAATGGAGAGGTCGTTCATGATCCACTCGCCGATGTGGTCGGTGCGCTGGCCCTTCCAGGTGCCGGCGGGGATGGAATAGAGACCCCAGTGGATGAACATGCCGAAGCGGGCTGCGCGCCACCAGGCCATGCGGGCGTTGCGCTGAGCGGTGGTTTCGGTGTCCTGAATGGCCTTGACGGGATGAACGTCGGAGGTGGGGATGCGGCTGCCTTCCAGTTGGGCGAGCGCGGCGGGGGCGAGCAGAAGAGTGGAGAGGCCGGTGGTAAAGGTGCGGCGATTCAGGTTCATGGAGAATCCTTGGGGTGAAATGATGACGATCGAATTGTATGTGAAAAAGTTATGGCGTAGGTGAAAAAGAGTTGGGCCAAGGGAGAAAGCTGCGGATTTGGCGCTGGCGGGCTGCACGATATCATCGCTGACGTGAGCGATTGGGCAGAGCCGGGCGAAATTGGCGGGATGATCGGGATGATGGAGCGGCTGCGCTTGGGCGAGATGCGGGCGCTGGCACGGGCCGTGTCGCTGGTGGAGGATGAGTCGCCTTTGGGGGCGGAGTTGGCAAAGGCCTGCCGGAGGTATGCGGGGGAGGCTTTGCGGATTGGCATTACCGGGCCTCCGGGGGCGGGCAAGAGCACGCTTGTCGATCAGATGACGCGGTGGCTGCGAAAGAGCGGGAAGACGGTGGGGGTGCTGGCGGTCGATCCGTCGAGCCCTTATACAGGCGGGGCGTTGCTGGGCGACCGAATACGGATGCAGGGATTTGCCGGGGATGAGGGGGTATATATACGCAGCATGGCTTCGCGGGGGGCGAAGGGCGGGCTGGCAAATGCTGCCACGGATGTATGTGCGGTGATGGCTGCGGCGGGTCGGCAGGTCATTCTGATTGAGACGATGGGCGTGGGGCAGAACGAGGTGGAAGTGGCCGGGCTGGCCGACGTGACGGTATTAGTGCTGGTGCCGGGGATGGGGGATGAGGTCCAGAGTTTGAAGGCGGGGGTGATGGAGATTGCGGATATCTTTGTGGTGAATAAGAGCGATCGCGAGGGGGCAGAGCGGGTAGAGGCGGAGATTTTGGCGATGCAGGGCTTGGCGGATCGCGATGAGTGGATTGCGCCAGTGGGGCGGCCTGTAGTGCGAACGGTGGCTACCAGTGGGGAGGGTGTGAGTGAGTTGATGGATGCGGTGAGCCGGTGTGCCGAGCGGGCAGGGAAGCGGCGGGCTGGATTCAGGAGCGTGGCGGCCGGGCTTCGGCTGGATCATCTTGGAGTGGCGGTGAAAAGTATCGCGGCAGCGCGGGGTTTCTACGAAGCGCTGGGTCTGGTGGTGAGCCATGAAGAGACAGTGGAGCATGAGAAGGTAAAGACGGCGATGCTGCCGCTGGGGGAGAGCCGGATTGAGTTGCTGGAGGCGACCGAGGACGACTCGACGGTGGGGAGGTTTCTGGCGACACACGGCGAAGGGCTGCACCATGTTGCGGTGCGCATGGATGGGGTCGACGCGATGTTTGATCGGCTGAGATCGCAGGGCGTGAGGCTGGCGAGTGAATCGGTTCAGGTGGGTGCGGGCGGGCATCGGTATTTCTTTGTGCATCCGGCGAGTACGGGCGGTGTGCTGCTGGAGATCGTCGGCAGTGAAGCTGATTCAAAAAGGGAAGGCGAGTGATGCGGTTTTTGTTGATGGATACGTGTGGGAGTGAGGGTAGCGTTGCGTTGGCGGATACGGAGTTGGCTGAGGCGATTGTTGCGACGGAGGTGCTGCCGGGACGGACGGCCTCGGAGCGTCTGGTGCCGACGGTGCGGCGGGTGATGGAGGCCCGTGGATGGAGATTGGAGGAGCTGACGGCAGTGGTGGTGGTCCATGGGCCGGGGTCGTTTACAGGGGTGCGGGTTGGGTTGAGCGCGGCGAAGGGATTGAGCGAGGCGGGCGGTGTGCCGCTGATGGCGGTGTCGCGGCTGGCGGTGCTGGCTGCATCGGCGGCGGGAGGCGGGACGGTTCATGCTGTGCTCGATGCGGGGCGGGGAGAGTTTTATTATGGGGAATACTCAGGGCATCGATGCTTGCGTGAGGCTTTGCTGACGGCTGAGGAGGTTGCGGCTGCGGTGGCTGGTGGGCCGGTGCTGGTTTGCGAGGCAAAGGTTGCGGAGGCCTTAGTGGAACTGGAGCCGCGTGTGGTTGCGGAGCCGGGGGCGGCGGATGTTTTGCCGTTTGCGTTGGAGCGGGCCGCGGCGATGGACTTTGACGATGCGGCGGTGCTGGATGCCAATTATCTGCGGCGGACAGATGCGGAGATCTTTGCCAAACCGAAGAGCGCGGTGCGATGACGGAGTTTCGCGTTCGGGCGGGTGTGGCGGGAGATCTGTCTGGCGTGATCGTGTTGGAACGGGCAACGGTGGAGGCTCCGCATTGGGCTGAGAGTGAATATGCTGCGATGGTTGGCGATGGTGGAGACTATGTTCGCCGCTGCTTATTTGTTGCTGAAGAGGAGGGGGCGCTGGTTGGGTTTGCGGTGGGCAGCGTTGTGGCCGATGTAGGGGAATTGGAGAGCGTGGCGGTGGTTCTGCGGGTGCGGCGCGGTGGCGTGGGCAGGGCGCTTTGTGGAGCCGTGATGGACTGGTGCAGGAGGGAGGGGGCGGTGTCGGTTGAGTTGGAGGTGCGGGCGGCAAGCGGGGGCGCGATTGATTTGTATCGGGGATTGGGTTTTGTTGGGGTGGGGCGGCGTTCGGGGTATTACAACGGGCCGCCGGATGATGCGGTGCTGATGCGGTTGAACTTATTGGGGAGTGCATAACTTGCTTTGCAAGTGCCGGAGAAGCTGTGGTAGCGTGTAGGCCATCGGTGAGCTGTCGTCTGACGCTGGGGGTATTGATTCATGCAGACTGCAAAGTTTACGGAGCTACCTAATTCCACCGCAATTCCTTCCATCTATCGGCTTGAACAGGAACATAGCCTGTATGCGCGCAGGCTGGATACGTTGCGCGACAAGTTGTTTCTGACTGAGACTGAGAAGCTGGAAGAGGTGCGGCTGAAGAAGTTGAAACTGAGTCTGAAGGATGAGATCGAACTGCTGCGCCAGCCTGGCGCGACCGTTTCTGAGCACTGAGAAAAACCTGCCGGCAGGTGGCCGCTGAGGCGGGCACGAAGTGAGAGTGTGCGTGGCCTTATAATCGAGTCTACTTATGGTTCGAGACGGATTCTATTATGCGTTAGGCCTCGGAGCGGTAGCGGCGGTGCTTTGGTATTTGGCGATGCCGCTCGCGCTGATCGCGCTGCCCATTGTGCTGGCGGCATTCTTTCTGTGGTTCTTTCGCGACCCAAATAGAGTGGTTCCCCAGGAGCCGGGGCAGATTGTCTCTCCGGCGGACGGTCTTGTGACCGAAGCGGAGTGGATTGAGACGACGAGCGGCAACCGGTTGCGGCTCAGCATCTTCCTCAACGTCTTCGACGTCCATGTGAATCGGTCGCCGGTAAGTGGGACGGTGAAGGTCGTCGAACTGCGTGCAGGACAGTTTCTGAATGCGATGAAGCCGGAATCGGTGCTCCATAATGAGCAGACGCTGATTGTGATCGATGCGGGTGAATACTCGGTCAGCTTCAAGCAGATTGCGGGGCTGTTGGCGCGGCGGATTGTGTGCAACGTAAAGGCTGGTGATCGTGTGGAACGAGGCCAACGGGTCGGGCTGATCAAGTTTGGTTCGCGGGTGGATGTGTTGCTGCCGGCAGAGGCGGAGTTGAAGGTCAAGACAGGGGTGCGGGTGCGTGGCGGCTCGACTGTTCTGGCGGTGATTCCTCAAATTGGCGGTCAATCCGGTTCGACGGCTGTGGTGGCCTGATGGGCGGCGATGCGTCCGAGGGGACGCAGAGGGATGCGGGCGGCAAGGTAAGACGCCAACCCAGCCGGGGGATGTATGTGCTGCCGTCGCTGTTTACTGCGGGCAATATCGCTGCGGGATACTATGCGATTACACAGAGCGTTCAGGGCACAGTAACGGAGCCCTGGCACTTTGACCGGGCGGCGCTGGCGATTGGGTTTGCCATTCTCTTCGACGGCCTCGATGGGCGCATCGCGCGGATGACGAATACGACCAGTGACTTTGGGAAGGAACTCGATTCGCTGGCCGATGTGATCACGTTTGGCGTTGCGCCGAGCCTGCTGGCATACATCTGGGGAGTTCGGATGCTGCCGGAGGCGGCACATACTGCTTTGCGCGGGCAGATTTTGCATCTCGGGGTATTTGTCTGTTTCATCTTTCTCATCTGCGGAGCCAGCCGGCTGGCGCGGTTCAACATCAGCATCAATCCGCAGCCAAGGAATCCGGGGCGTCCGGGGCACAAATATTTTGTTGGAATGCCGATTCCGGCGGGCGCAGGCGTTATCTGTTCGGTGATTCATTGTTTCGGGGGTAGCCCGATCGTGAATCCGTGGATTGCTGCGGTGTGGCTCTGCCTGATTGCGTTTACGGGCTTCCTGATGGTGAGCAGCTGGCGTTTCTGGAGTGGGAAAGAGATCAGCCTTGGAGGCCGCCATCCCTTCCAACTGGTTGCCGTGATTGCGGTGGTAGGCGCACTGATTGCGCTGTATTCGCAGTACATGCTGATCGTGATTGCGCTGGGATACCTGGTGTCCGGTGTGGTGGCTCGGCTGGCTTATTCGTGGAGCAGGGAGCGGCGATACCACTCTGCCGAAGTACGGTAGCTGATCTTTTAGATGATGTGAATTGCAAGAGAGATTACAGAGCAGATATGGCACATGGAATGTATCGGATCGGAATCGTTGGGGCGTCGTCGCTGGTGGGAAAAGAGCTGAGCGACGAGCTGGCTGAATCTTTGCTGGCGACTGCGGATTTTGTGCTGCTCGATGAAGACGATGCCGCTGGACAGATTACGGCGACCGGCGACGAGGCGGCATTCATTCAGCGGCTGGAGGCATCTTCGTTTGACCGGATGGACTTTGTCTTCTTTGCAGGGGGTGCGGAGATAACGAAGAAGCATTGGCAGAACGCGCGGCGAGCTGGAGCCAGCATTGTCGATCTGACCTATGCGCTGAAGGGTGAGAAAGATGTTTTGGGACGGGCTCCGTGGGTGGCGGAGACGCTGGTGTCGAAGAACGCACAGGGTGGGACGGAGCCGGACCTCAATACGCCTGCTGTGGTTGCAGCGCATCCTGCGGCGGTGATGCTTGCGCTGGTGGCGGCACGGTTGCAGGCAAAGCTGCAGTTGAAGAGCGTCGCGGCGACGGTGATGGAACCTGCATCCGAAAGTGGGCGTTTGGCGATGGACGAGCTACATCAGCAGACGGTGAACCTGCTGTCGTTCCAAAACTTGCCGAGAGAGCAGTATGACGCGCAGGTGGCGTTCAATATGCTGCCATCCCTGGGTGAGGCGGCGAGGGTAAAGCTAGGCGTGGCGGAGAAACGCATCCGCGAGCAGTATGCCGGAGTTTCAGGTGGGTCGCTGCCGCCGCTGGCTTTGCAGGTGGTGCAGGCGCCGGTGTTTCATGGCTACGTGGTGTCGATGCTGGTGGAGGTCGCAGAGTCCGCGACCGTGGAGCAGGTGGAAGCTGCTCTGGCTGGCGAACATGTGGATGTGGTGAGTGGAGAGTCTGATCCGCCGAGCAACTTGAGCGCGGCCGGGCAGGAAGACATCATGGTTCGCGTGAGTGAAGACGTTGGCGGCGATGGGGTGACGCGGTTCTGGCTTTGGCTGGCGGCGGATAATCTAAAGCTGGCGGCGTTGAATGCGATTGCCTGTGCGGTGGAGTTGCGCCGGTTCCGCCCGCTGGGTAAGGTGCAGTAGGCTCGGGTAGGTATCGCGCGGTATTTTCGCAGTTGTAGCGCGCTTCCACATATTGAATGTACCCAAGAGAAAAGCAGGTCCTCCGCCTGCGGCGAAGGATGACAATATTTTGGGGTATAGCTGCTTTGGAACCGCTTTGGGTTGCCGCCCAACGAAAGACGAAATACAGGGATCTCTCCACTGCGCAGCGGACGATAAAGCTGTCCGTTGCTTCGGTCGAGATGACGTGCGGTCTTGTCTCAAGGGAGATATCAACTGACATTACTTTTGTGATGCGGCGGGAGTGGCCTTCTTTTTGGCGAGGGGGATGAGGTCGCTCATTTGCAGGTAGACGCCGTTGGTCCAGCCGAATCCGATGGCGTTGCTCTTGTAACCTGCAGAGACCTTGACGTTGGCAGAGCCGCTGACCACGTTGTACTTTTCACGGATGGTGCCGTCACGCAGGAAGTTTTGCAGGATGGTTTGCGAGAATTCATTTGAGATTCGGGATGCGTCGCTGGTGAAGCCGTACTGCGCGAGGCCTTTGATCGCGAGCCAGTTGGTGGGCGCCCAGCCGAAGGGGAGGTCCCATTGGACACCGGCGTCCTTATCGCTCATGGCGAGGCCGCCTTCGTGTTCGAAGAGCGAGAGATTATGCTCGATCGCTGTGGCCTGTTTGGGACTGGCGAGTCCGGCCCAGAGAGGGTAGAACGCCGTGACGTAGTTGTAGGTTGAGCGTTGATGCGTAACAAAGTTGTAGTCGTAGAACATGCCGGCGGTGGGGTTCCAAAGATATTTATTGATGGCGCTGCGGCGAGTAGTGGCGCGGCGATTCCATTCTGCGGCTTCTTTGGTGCGGCCGAGCAGTGTGGCGAAGTGGGCCATGTCGCTCTCATATTTGTAGAGCAGGCTGTTGAGGCAGACAGGCGCGTAGTCATCGGTCGATCCGCTGAATGGGTCGAAGCGGAAGCTGGTGTCGAAACCCGACTCGCGCATGGCTCGGTCTCCACTGTAGAAGGCGCTGCTGAGACGATGGCCGTCGGCGTAGGCGCGCGCGCAGACTTTGGATGCGGCGATATCGCAACTGGTTCTGGCAAGGGTGGCGGCCTGGGACGGGGTGGGGTGTTCGGGGGCGTCGATGAGATAGCCGGTGTGGGCGTCGGGGTGAGCGAGCAGCCAGCGGATGACGTGGGAGTAGTAGTCGCTGTCGTCGGCCATCTCGGGGACGGGGCCCTCGCCTATGTCCTTATAACGGGCGAGGCCGGTGTCGCCTGCGAGATGGGTTGACGACGTCCAGAGAGCGTAATCGCGTTGGGCGTAGTCATAGGCTTTGGCGAGCCAGTCTTTGGACAGGGGTTTGCCGTCGGGGTGCTCGTAGACCTCGCGGATCATGGAGGTGAGGAACGGCGGCTGCGACCGCGTGAAGAAGTAGGTGCGGTTGGCGTTGAGCACAGCGCCGTAGTTTTCGATCTCGAAAAAGAAATTTTCGACCATGCCGCGGGCCAGACCGGAGCGATGATCGTGCACGAGACCGAGAATAATGAAGTAGCTATCCCATCCGTACATTTCGTTGAAGCGTCCGCCGGGGACGACGTAGCGGTTGGGGAGATAGAGGAGCCCTTCCTTGGGGATCTCGCTCACCTTCACATCGCCCATGCGTGTGATCTTTCGCGGTAGCCTGCGCACCTCCACGTTACATAGTTTCTGCATGGCAGTGACGGGGGTTGGCGTTGCGAGGTCTGCAGGAAGATAAAGGACCGGCGCGGTCGTCACCTTAGGATCGGCCAGTGATTTGCAATCGGTCATGGACCGGGAGAGGCTGTCCCATCCATTGTGGATATAGCCGCGTATCTTTGTGTTCGAAGCTGCGTCGATAGAGGGCGTTGCGGTCTGGGCGCACGCGCTGCTACAGAGGCATACCGCGAGGATGGCGGAGGTAATGTCGAAGAAGATTCGATGAGAAGGGGAATTGCGGCGAGCATGTTTGGTGATGGTCAATGCTCTCTCCGAAGGAGGGTATCACTTTAGGATTCCGAGGTTAAATCGATAGAGAGGAACTAATTGCATGCGTCTGCGCTTATTGATGTAGCGCCTGGTTTTACCTGCGATCTGGAGACCCTGTACTGGACTTTTGTCGACAGGTAAGGTTAAGCTGCGATATCTCAATAGGCATTGGGGATGAGTGTACGTGGCAGACGAGAATGGAATGACAAATTCAGAGATGCGTATCGGGATCGATCTTGGCGGGACCAAGATCGAGGCTCTGGCGATTGATAGTACGGGAAGGGAATTAGTAAGGCATCGAGTCGATACACCGAGAGAGGACTACGACGCGACGATTGCGGCGATGGTTGCACTGGTTCGTCGTATCGAGCGGGAGATGGGCAGCACGGCAAGGGTGGGTGCGGGGATTCCCGGCAGTGTTTCGAGATTGACGGGACTGGTGAAGAACGCCAATTCGACTTGGTTGAATGGAAGACCGCTGGACCGGGACCTGAGCCTTGCGCTGGATCGCGAGGTGCGTGTGGCAAATGACGCGAACTGTCTCGCGGTCTCGGAAGCTACCGATGGCGCAGCGGCAGGGAAGAGAGTGGTCTTCGCCGTAATTCTGGGGACGGGATGCGGCGGCGGAGTCGCCATTGATGGGCGCGTCCATACCGGACCGAACGGTGTGGGCGGGGAATGGGGGCACAATCCGTTGCCCTGGGCGAGTAGCGATGAGCTTCCGGGACCTGAATGCTACTGCGGCCAACGGGGATGCCTGGAGATGTGGATTTCAGGCAGTGGTGTGGCGCGTGACCATGAGAAAGTGACAGGGCGGCAACGGACGACGCGCGACATCATGGCGGATTATGCAATGGGGAATCCGGATGCGGTGGCTACGGTGGAGCGTTTTGAGGATCGTTTGGCGCGAGGGTTGGCCCATGTGATCAATATGCTCGATCCCGACGTGCTGGTCTTTGGCGGAGGACTCTCAAAGATCGAGCATCTCTATGGGGATATTCCAAGGCGGCTATCGAAGTATGTCTTTGGCAGAGAGGTGGCGACGCCTGTTTTGCAGGCCAGGTATGGCGATTCGAGCGGAGTTCGAGGAGCGGCGTGGCTTTGGCCTAATCGATGAAGAAAGAATGGCCATTCATGCTGAGCGGATTTTCACTCTATCGTTGGCGGAAGAATTCAGGATTTGCTATGCGAGAAAAGTTACTCCTCACGAACGGATAAGACGCCAAAAAGACTTTATCTTCTGGTAGACTCAATCATGTCGCTGCTTGGATGCCTGTCTGGTTTTTGTATTGACCAGATGGGCGTGGAAGCAGGGGCTGATAGAGCCAGGTCATAAGTGGCTCATTCAACGTGACAAGTTGTAACAACTACGTCTGGGGACGTAGCTCAGTTGGTTAGAGCGCTGCCCTGTCACGGCAGAGGTCGCGGGTTCGAGCCCCGTCGTCCCCGCCAT
>JBEPUJ010000041.1:0-18449 GCA_041691575.1 Terriglobales bacterium | reverse complement strand
AGATTGCGCTCGGCGAGGACGACGTCGGAGTACTTCCAGTTGAGGACTTCGCCCTGTTCGGTGAGGCGAAGCTCGCCGGTGAAGCTGTCGATGGGCTGGGCGAAGATGGCGCGATGCGTGGGCCCGCCGCCGCGGCCGACGGTGCCGCCGCGGCCATGGAAGAGGCGCAGGTTGACGCCGCACTCGCGGGCGACCTCATGGAGCGCACGGTGGGCCTTGTAGATCTCCCAGGTGCTGGCGATCATGCCGCCATCCTTGTTCGAGTCGGAGTAGCCGAGCATGACCTCCTGCTTGTGGTTCCAGCTTTCGAGCAGAGGCTTGTAGGCGTCGCTGGTCCAGAGCTGGCGCATGACGGCGGGCGCGTTCTGGAGATCTTCGATGTACTCGAACAACGGGACGGGCTGCAGGCCAGGGTCCCCAAGGGCCGCATCGCCCTCGACCTTGACGCCTCCGAGGCGAGCGAGCCAGAGCACGTCGAGGATGTCCTTGGCGACGGTCGCCCCGCTGATGACGTACTGCTGGATGGACTCTGGAGCGTAGGCCTGTTTGAGTTCGGCGATGGCGCGGAAGGTGTTGAGAACTTCGGTGGTCTGCGGGGTGAGGGCGGCAGGAAGGTGCAGGGTCTGCGTCTCTATACCCGCTTTGATTGTGCTGTCCTGCGTCTGCCATGCGGAGATCTCGGCGATGGCGGTGGTGTGGAAGCGGGCGTGCTGGCGAATGTCGAGCGTCTGGAGGTGAAGGCCGTAGGTGCGGACCTCGATCAGCAGCGGGTCGATGAGCATCTGAGCCAGGCGGTGTCCGTGGTTTTCGGCAAGGCTGGCGCGGAGAGCAGTGAGGTCGGAGAGCAGGTCGGCGGCACGGGTATAGGGGGCAAGCGCCGGGGTGGAGGGAAGCGGCAGACCGGACTGCGGAGTCGCTCCGAGACGCATCATGATGCAGGCGATGAGGAGGCGCAGGCGCTCGTGGGGGAAGCGCTCTTCGACGGTGGTTTGTCCGGCAGCGCGAAGTTGGTCGAGGTAGCGGTCGAGCAGCGCCGTGACCTCGGCGGAGACGGGAACCTGCTGGATCGAGCTGCCGAGCTGTTCGAAGACGTTCTGCAGGCGACGGCGGTAGTGGTTCAGCAGCAGGTTATGCGCCATGGAGAGGGCTTCGCGAGTGACGTCAGAGAGCACAAAGGGGTTGCCGTCGCGATCGCCGCCGATCCAGGAGCCGAAGCTGACGAGCTGGGGGAGATTGGAGATGGCGACGGGATGGGAATCTGCGCCTGATTCAGGGTATTCGGCGGCGAGGGCCGCGGCGACTTCGGAGTAGAGGACAGGCAGCGTGTCGAAGAGGCTGGTCTCGTAGTAGTCGAGCGCCATGCGAATCTCGTCGCGAACGGTAGGGCGTGCGCTGCGAACATCGTCGGTCTGCCACAGGGCTGTGATCTCGGCGGTCAGGTCGCGTTCAAGCGATTCGAGCTGGGGGGCAGGCACCGGAATGCGGTCGAGCTGCTCCAACAGGTCAGAGATGCGGCGGCGCTTGAACATGACCGAGCGGCGAGCGACCTCGGTGGGATGCGCGGTGAAGACAGGCGTGATGCAGATGCGTCGTAGAAAATCGTAAGCCTGGGCGGAGTCGATTCCGGCTTCGCGGAGGCGGCGGAGGGTTCCGCGTAGATCGCCGCGCTGCGGGGCGGCGTTCTGGTCGAGCTGGATGGCCAGGCGGCGGCGCTTGCGGTGGTTGGTCTCGGCGAGATTGATGAGCTCGAAATAAAATCCGAACGCGCGCGCGAGCTGGTAGGCGGTCGAGAGTTCAAGCGCGCCAACCCGCTTGAGGGCCTGCTGGAGGTGCGAGGCGGCGGTCTTGGCATCATCCTTCGCATCGGCTTCGCGGCGGGCGATGGCGGTGCGGCGAAGGGCTTCTACGGCGTCGTAGAGAGGATCGCCAGCCTGCTCGCGCAGTACCCCACCCAGCAGTGTGCCAAGGGAGCGAACATCGCGTCGTAAAGGGGCTTCTTTCAGGTCTCCGGTAGGGGCTTGAAGTTCGGCAAGGCGCTGAGGCCAATTAGGAGGGGTCCAAAGGGACGGCATAACTCAACCATAAACCAATCGACACGAGGCTAAAAGCAAACGAAGAGATGTCGCGCCGCGTTCATGCAGGAAAAGGTCGGTCGTTTCCGCGCGGATTGCTGCGATAAAAAAGATGAGGCGCGGTGGACCGGAGCAAACAAAAGCGCCCGCAGAGGGCGCTTTTATAAAAGGAGATCGCGGTAGTTCGGTTACATGACCTTCGCTAGCTTTTCCAGCTCTTCCTGCATGGATTGCAACGAGCAGCCAACCGATTCGATGCGCGATGCCGCAATGCGTGCAGCATCGGTGGATACGCCGTAGCCGCGTCCGGAGAGGAAGCTGCTGATGAGATCAGCCGACTGCCAGGCATCGACGCTTGACTTGCGCATTTCTTCGCGAAGGCCGTTGAGATCGGCTATCGGGAACTGTTCAATTATCTGACTCTTCTGAATGTTCGTCATGGTCTCCTCCTCTCTGGATTTCCCGATGACGCCTGCCATCGTTTCGTCTTCTAATCAGATGCGCGGAACGGGTGAAGGTTACAGAGTGGTAAACACATTTCGAAGAGCCGAAAATAGAGCCTATTCCCCGGCTCGTTCTCTCAGCCAATACGGCACACTTGTTTCTACGTGGATGCGCCCGGAAAAGTTCCTTCGATTGTGTGAGTTAGATGGAGCGTTCTGCTAGCAGAACAGGAATGCCGTCCACGATCGGGTAGCGTCGCCCGCAACCGGTGCAAAGCACATTGTCCCCCTGAAGTTGCAGCGGCTGGTGGCAGACCGGGCAGACAATCCAGCGAAGATCTTCAGTCGTGAGGGGGCGGACGCTCATTCTTTTTATCTTAGCGATTGCGCCGGATTCGGGGGCAACTTTGGCGCGATACCATGAAGAAGATGAAAAATACTCCTCGAATTCTAGATGGCGTCGCAATTGCCGGTCAGATCAAGGCCGAGGTCGCGATTGAGGCGAAGCAGCTTGCGGCCCGCGGAATCACGCCCGGACTCGCCGTTATTCTCGTGGGCGAAGTTCCAGCCTCGCAGATCTACGTTCGCAGCAAGGTCAAGACCTGCGGCGAACTGGGCATTTACAGCGAGATGCTGACGCCGCCCGAGAGCATTACGACTGACGAGATGCTGGAGCTGGTGGCGTCGCTGAATGCGCGCGAGGATATTGACGGGATTCTGATCCAGTTGCCGCTGCCCAAGCATGTGGATACGAAGCGGCTGCTCGAAGCGGTGTCGCCGGACAAGGACGTCGATGGATTTCATCCCGTCAATGCAGGGCGGTTGCAGAGCGGGCAGCCGGGGCTCGCGCCTTGTACGCCCGCCGGGATCATCGAAATCCTGAAGCGCAGCAACCTGCCGATTGCGGGCCAGAACGCCGTGGTCGTGGGCCGCTCGGACATCGTGGGCAAACCTGCGGCGATGATGCTGCTGAATGCTTCGGCGACGGTGACGGTCTGCCACAGCAAGACGAAGGACCTGGCGAAATTTACACGGGATGCCGATCTTCTGGTGGCGGCTATCGGCCGTCCGGGATTTGTGACGGCGGAGATGGTGAAGCCCGGAGCGACGCTGATCGATGTCGGTATCAACCGCGTGACCGACGCTGCCGAGGTCGAGGCGTTTTTCCCCGGCGATGCAGCGCGCGCGGCTACCTTTGCCAAGCGCGGTTCGGTCGTGGTGGGCGACATCCATCCCGCTGCCTTTGCGGTTGCGGGCGCGTATACTCCCGTTCCAGGCGGCGTTGGAGCGTTGACCATCGCCATGTTGATGAAGAATACGGTGACTGCGGCGAAGCTTCGTCGCGGCATCTCCGCTGAATCGGCAAAGGACTAGACCTATGTTGCGTGTCGGCCTTACGGGCGGGTTGGGGAGCGGGAAGTCGACCGCAGCGAAGCTGTTTGCCGCCCACGGTGCGCAGGTACTTCAGTCGGATGCAATGGGACGGGAGATGATGGAGCCGGGACAGGTGGTCTATGGGGAGATCGTCGCCCGCTTTGGCAGGGATGCCGTGCTGCCCAATGGGCGGCTCGACCGTTCCGCGCTGGCTCGCATCGCGTTCGCTGAGGGCCGCGCCGAAGAGCTGAATGCCATCGTGCATCCTGCGGTGATTGCCCGGCAGCGAGAGATGATCGAAGACATTGCGCGGCGCAATCCTGCTGCCGTGGTGATGGTGGAGTCGGCGTTGATCTTCGAGGCTGGCCACGGCGGTGCTACGGCAGGCGGCGCAGTCGATGGCGGTGCAATGGATTGGCGGGAGCGTTTCGACCGGCTGATCCTCGTCACTGCCCCCGACGATGTAAAGATCGCCCGCTTTGTCCGCCGGTGCTTTGGCGAGGGAGAGATTCCCGAGGCGGAGAGAATCGAGCTGGAAGCCGAGGCACGGCTGCGGCTGGCCCGCCAGATTCCGGACGAACAAAAGATTGCCGCCTGCGACTATGTCCTGACCAATGATGGGGTCATCACTGAACTGGAGTGGCAGGTCGATCAACTCTGGCCTATTCTTCGGCTGGCGGCACGATAGAAGACCTGGTCGGCGAGGTGTACCGGGCAGGCCGCATCTCGCTACAATTACAGGAGACGAGCCCACCGGTTCGGCCAAGAAGGAAACAAGGGTCTAAACAATGAAACTGCGCCCCGTTCTGCTGGTCATTCTCTTGCTCTCCGGCTTCTACTACCTGACGACGCACTTCGCGCCGACCGGCACGTTCGCGCCCTGGGTGCATCGCGTATTTTCGAGCGCCGCCACCCCCGGCGTGGCTCCGGCTACGGCGAGCGGGCCGATGGGCACGCTCGAATTGACGCAGGCCTCCGCCGCGCCCGCCTATGATTCGGAGGAGCAGCAGAATATCGCCGTCTACAAGAAGGCGTTGCCGTCGGTCGTCAACATTACTTCGACGGCCGTGGCCTTCGACTTCTTCTATGGACCGGTTCCGCAACAGGGCCAGGGGTCAGGCTTCATCCTCAATAAAGATGGCTTGATTCTGACCAACAACCACGTCATCAACAATGCACAGCGGGTCGAAGTAAAGCTCTCAAACAAGCACACCTACAAGGCGCAGGTGCTGGCAGTGGACAAGAACCACGATCTCGCGCTGCTTAAGATCAGCAATGCGCCGGACCTGGTGCCGGCGGTGCTGTCGGATTCGCGCGGCTTGATTGTGGGGCAGCGGGTTTACGCGATCGGCAATCCGTTTGGATTGCAGGGCACAATGACGCGTGGAATTATCTCCGCGATCCGCTCCATTCGCGGGCCGCAGGGCAATCCGATTGAAGACGCCATCCAGACGGATGCTTCAGTCAACCCGGGCAACTCGGGCGGGCCGCTGCTGAACTCGCGCGGCGAGGTGATCGGTATCACCACCCTGATTGCGAGCAACGGTGCCGACCAGAGTTCGGGCGTCGGCTTCGCTATTCCTATCAACACCGCAAAGGCGGTTCTAAGTGACTTCGAGAAGTATGGGTATGTTCGGCGGCCCTCGCTCGACATTGTGACCCTGCCGATCAGCCCGGACATCGCCCAGCAGCTTGGCCTGCCGGCGGACTACGGCATCCTGATCGACCAGGTGGTACCGGGCGGTGCGGCAGCCCGCGCCGGTCTGCATGGCGGCAACCAGCGCGCTTACATGGGCAACATCCCGGTGATGCTGGGCGGCGATTTGATCGTCGCGATGGATGGGCAGGAGATCGCCAATGCCCAGGATCTCTCCGCCGCGATGAACTCGCATCGCGCCGGAGATGTGGTGACGTTGACGATCTTCCGGAGCCAGAAGCGGATGGACGTGAAGGTGACGCTGGGCGACGCGAAGAATCAGCAGGCCCAGGTAGGGCAGCGGGCCTAGCCGCCGCTGCTGCTCAAGGCCTTACTTGTCGCGACGGATATAGCGCCGCTCGTCGATGGCGTATTGACCGCTGAGCACGCGGCCAATCGCCTCGGGATAGAGAACATGCTCCTGCTGGAGCACCCGCGCCGAGAGGCTTTCCTCAGTGTCGTCGTCTTTGACG
This sequence comes from Terriglobales bacterium, assembly GCA_041691575.1. Classification (GTDB taxonomy): domain Bacteria; phylum Acidobacteriota; class Terriglobia; order Terriglobales; family Acidobacteriaceae; genus Edaphobacter. The sequence continues at coordinate 12,391 of JBEPUJ010000041.1, read as the reverse complement.
GGAACAGCCTTTTGCAGAATGATGACCCCGTGGTCGACCGCCTCGTCGACAAAGTGGACTGTGCATCCGGCGAGCTTCGCGCCATATTCGAGCGCCTGCCGCTGCGCGTCGAGGCCGGGAAAGGCCGGAAGCAGCGAGGGGTGAATGTTCAGGATGCGGTTGGGGAAGGCACGCACGAACTCTTCCGTCAGCACGCGCATGTAGCCCGCCAGGCAGACCAGGTCCACCCGGTGCTGGTGCAGGCGCGCCAGTACCTCGGCGTCGTGCTCCTGGCGCTTGCGCCCGGCTGAAGGGATGCAGAAGGCGGGAATCTTCAACTCGCGCGCCGCATCCAGCCCAGCCGCATCTTCGCGGTTCGAGAGGACAACGGAAATCTTCGCCCCAAGGAGCCGCTGTTCGCGGATCGCTTTCGCAATCGCAAGAAAGTTCGATCCTCGTCCCGACAGCAAGATCCCAAGCCGCTTCACACCGTACCCCTTTTTCTGATTGTGCTGCCACGTCGTGTGTTGCACAACGCTGGGTATCCGGCGTTGTGCAACACACGACGGTTGCTATCGTGTTGGATGCCGTCCGCAGCGCTGACGGTGCCCGCAAGCCTAGCTGTAGCTGACCTTGCGCTCTCCGCGCACGATGCGTCCGATGACCACGTGACGCTCGTTGGCGCGGTTGAGAATGGCCTTTGCTTTCTTCAGCTTTTCGGCTGGAATCACAGCGATCAGGCCGATGCCCATGTTGAAGGTCCGGAACATCTCGTCGCGATCCACATTGCCGAGCGCCTGTAGATGCTCGAACAAAGGCGGCACCTGCCACGAGGACAGATCGACCACCGCGCCCATACCCTTGGGCAGGATGCGGGGCAGGTTTTCGGTGATGCCGCCGCCGGTGATGTGGGCCATGCCGCTTACAAGTTCGGCGCCGGTCAGCTTTTTGATGATCGCAAAGTAGCTGCGATGGGTACGCATCAGCGCCGCGCCCGCCTTGTCTTTCAACTCGTTGACGTAGTGGTCGGGGTGGTACTTGGCCACCTCGAAGAGCAGCTTGCGCGCCAGCGAATAGCCGTTGGTGTGCAGCCCGTTCGAGGGCAGGCCCACCAGAACGTCGCCCACCTGGATGGTGTCGCCGGTGATGATCTTGTCGCGGTTGACCGCGCCGATGATGGTGCCCGCGAGGTCGTATTCGCCCTCGGCGTAGAAGCCCGGCATCTGAGCCGTCTCGCCGCCGATCAGAGCGCAGCCGTTGGCGCGGCAAGCCTCGCTGATGCCCTGCACCACGGTTTCGATGATGGAGTTGTCGAGCTTACCCGTCGCCAGGTAATCGAGAAAGAAGAGCGGCGTCGCGCCCTGCACGGCGATGTCGTTGACGCAGTGATTGACCAGGTCCTGGCCTACGGTGTGGTGGATGCCCAGCTCGAAGGCGACCTTGAGCTTGGTGCCGACGCCGTCTGCGGAAGAGACCAGCACCGGATTGGGAAACTTCTCCAGATCGAGAGCAAACAGGCCGCCGAAGCCGCCGATCTCCGACAGCACATGGCGGTTGAAGGTCTTGCGCGCCAGCATCTTGATGCGCTGCTTGCTGCGGTCGGCACTGGTGATGTCGACTCCGGCATCGGCATAGCTGATGCCTTTTTTCGCCGTGGAGGTGCGTTTGACCGCTGTCTCCGCCCCATTGGCAGGCTTCTTATGGGCGACCTTTTTTTCGAGTTCTACGGCGGAGCGGAGGGGGGATTCCGCGTGAGCGTCGGCGGCATGGCGGTGCTCTGCCGAAGGGCGGCTGGGCGCGGCGGCGTCCGTTAGTGTTGTGGCGTGCGGGGGGAAGGTCTCATCCGACAAAGTTGTGCTCCATTAGGTCATTATCGCTTGAAGAAGAAGGATTTCAGTCTAGCAGTAGGAGGATAACGCCCCGCGAACCGAGACAGTGCGCGTCTCGCGGGTCTGCGTACCCTTTTATACTAAAAGAAATGCCTCGATCTCATAGCCGCTCCCGTCAGTTGCAGCAACGCGCTGAAAAACTTCTTCCCGGCGGCGTCGATTCGCCGGTCCGCGCGTTTCGTGCCGTGGGCGGCGAACCCCCGTTTGTCACTCATGCGGAAGGGGCTTATCTCTTCGACGCCGATGGCAACCGCTACCTCGACTTCTTCGGCTCCTGGGGGCCGATGATTCTCGGTCACGCGTTTCCGCCCGCCGTCGAAGCCATCCAGCAGGCGGCGGCGCGTGGCGCCAGCTTCGGCGCTTCAACGGCCGCAGAGGCCGATCTGGCCGAACTGGTGACCCGATGCTTTCCCTCGGTCGAGAAGCTGCGCTTTGTCAGCTCCGGCACCGAGGCCTGCATGTCCGCCATCCGGCTGGCGCGTGGGTTTACCGGGCGCAACTTCGTCATCAAGTTCGAGGGCTGCTACCACGGCCACTCCGACGCCATGCTGGTTAAGGCGGGGTCGGGCGTGGCGACGCTGGGCATTCCCGGTTCGGCAGGCGTCCCGGCAGAGACGGCGCAGCATACGCTGGCGCTGCCGTTCAACGACCTGGCAGCGGTGCGGCAGGCCTTTGCCGCCTATCCCGGCGCGATTGCCTGCGTGATCGTGGAGCCGGTGGTGGGCAACGCCGGTACGATCCCTCCTTCTCCGGGATTCCTCGAAGGGCTGCGGGCGCTTACGACGGAGCATGGTGCACTGCTCATTCTGGACGAGGTAATGACCGGCTTCCGGCTATCGCTGGGCGGGGCGCAGCAGGTCTACGGCATCACGCCTGATCTGACCACGCTGGGCAAGATCATCGGCGGCGGGCTGCCGTGCGGGGCCTTTGGCGGGCGGGCGGATGTCATGGATTATCTCGCGCCGCTGGGCCCGGTCTATCAGGCTGGGACGCTGAGCGGAAATCCTCTGGCCATGGCCGCTGGAATCGCGACTTTAGAGGAGCTGATCGCGCGTGAAGATGTGATTTATCCGGCATTGGAGAAGACGACTGCGGCGATTGCGGACGGTGTTGCCGGGTTGGCGCGGGAGGCCGGAGTAGCGTTGACGGTGAACCGCGTAGGGTCGATGTTCACATGGTTCTTTACGTCCAAAGCGGTTACAGACTTTACCTCTGCGGCAACCTCCGACACCGAGGCCTTTGGCCGGTTCCACCGGGCCATGATGGAGGCTGGAGTGTGGCTGCCCCCCTCGCAGTTCGAGGCGGCGTTCGTCTCAACGACGCATGGCGAGGCGGAGATCGAGATGACGCTGGCGGCGGCGCGGAAGGCGTTTGCGGCCTAGGCTATATCGACATACAGGTAGAGCGTAAGTAACTGATCTTTATAGAAATTGTCATCCTGAGCGAAGCCTCTCGCAGCCTTATCGCGAGAGGCGCAGTCGAAGGATCTGCTTTTGTTTTTGCTCTTGCTCTGCTCGGGCACACCAAAACTGATTTTGCTTTAGAGGCTGCGATCGCTTGCGACCCAAACGCACGTCATCTAGACCGGAGGCGGCGCTTTTGCCGCCGCAGTGGAGAGACCCCTGTATTCCGTCTTTCCACTTCGGGTCATTACAGTTTCTAGACCCAACCCTTCAAACCCAGTCAACGACGGTGACAAACTTCGTTCCAGCAGGTTTGTACTGCTGAAGCAGGCGGCTGGTGGCCTCGACCGTCGGCAGACGCGGCTGGCCGATGCCGAGGTGACCGCCATCGTGCATCAGGACGTTCGAGGCGCGTCCGCGCTTCCGGTTGTGCGCGATGCCTTGCGTGACGTTGGCGAGGATCTTTTCGGCGGGAATGGGGTTCCAGTCGAACGCGGTGATGTTCCACTGGACGGCAGTCAGCCCAAGTTCGCGGGCGGTACGCAGCACGATGGGCCGGCGAGCTCCGTGGGGTGGCCGGAAGAAGCGCACCGGAGCGCCGAGCGTGTCTTCGAGCACAGCATTGCACCCGGCTAGTTCTTCGCGGATGCGCGCCGGGGACTGCCACGAGAGCCAGGGGTGGGTCATGGTGTGATTGCCGATGACGTGTCCGGCTTGGGCGACCGCTCGCGCCAGCTCGGGCCGCTGCCGCACAAAGCCGCCGATGAGAAAAAAAGTGGCGTGAACTTCGTGCCGGGCGAGGATTTCAAGAAGCCGCTCGGTCGCGTCGTCATTGGGGCCGTCGTCGTAGGTGAGGGCTATTTCGTTGGGATCGGAGCCGGCGACGAGTACCCGCCCGAAGAGCTGCGACTGCGGCCACAGGGCTGCGTAGGCAAAGCCCCCGGCAGCGGCGGATGCGGTGAGGATGGCGGCGCTGGCCAGTTGAATGGATGTCATCTTCCGTCCTCCCCGTCCGTTGTCGCCGTCTCTGTTCGTGTACCTGCTATCGCTCAGACGCTCAGTGGTGAGCGGGTGTGAGCTGGAGAAGAGCGAGGACTTCCTCGGCGTGGTTCTCCGGCTGCACTTTGGGGAAGACATGCAGCAGGCGCTGGCCGGAGCCAGTGTCGGGGCTGATGATGAAGGTGGTTCTTTCGACGCCCTTCACCAGTTTTCCGTACATGCTTTTGGGCCGGAGCAGGTCGTAGCGCTTGATGAGCGTCATGTCCGGATCGGCAAGCAGGTCGTAGGGGAGGTTGTACTTCCGCTGGAAGTTCTTCTGCGCCTTGACGTCGTCGCGGGAGATGCCGAGGACGACGGCGCCGGCCTTCTGGAGCTTCTGGAAGGCGTCGCGGAAGCCGCAGGCTTCGATGGTGCAGCCGGAGGTGTTGGCGCGGGGGTAGAAGAAGAGAACGACGGGCTTATCGGCGAAGTCGGTGAGGTTGACGGTCTTACCGTCCTGATTTTGCAGGGTGAAGTTTTCGACTTTATCGTGGAGCTGCATTGCGATCCTCTGGCGAATTTTTGACGGGCAGTTCGTGGTGCTCTGCGTGGTTGATGGGTTGTAAAGCGATGAGCGCCTCGATGGTGGTTTCGAGCGAGGCACTGTCTTCGACGTTGAAGGCAGACTGGTTACGATCAATTTGGCGCATGAGGCCCGAGAGAACCTTGCCCGGGCCGACTTCGATGAAACGGGTGACGCCCTGGTCGATGAGGAGCTGGATGCACTCGACCCAGCGTACCGGGCCGGTGACCTGGCGGATAAGGCAGTCGCGGGCCTCGGCGTGTCGGGTGATGAGGCGGGCATCGACGTTGGCGGCGATGGGGAACTGGGTGTCGTTGAAGACGAGCGCGTCGAGGTCGGTGGCGAGCGACTTCTGCGCCGGTGCCATCAGGGCGCAATGGAAGGGAGCGCTGACGGCAAGCATCACGGTACGCTTGGCCCCGGCCTGCTTGCAGAGATCGGCGACGCGGTGGACTGCGGCGGTGGCTCCGGAGATGACGGTCTGATTGGGCGAATTGAGATTAGCCGGGGAGACGACGGCGCTGTTGGGCGAGAAGGCCTGGGCCTGGGGGCTGGTGATGCGGGCGTTGGGCAGCGGGGTGAGGTCGTCGGAGACCTGGGCACAGATGTCGTTGATGAGGTCGGCGGAGAGGCCGAGGATGGCGGCCATGGCGCCTTCGCCTTCCGGGACGGCCTGCTGCATGTAGCGGCCACGGCTGCGGACGGTGCGGACGGCGTCGGCGAAGGAGAAGGTTCCGGCGGCGACGTGGGCGCTGTACTCGCCGAGGGAGTGTCCGGCGGCGAAGGCGGGGGTAATGCCTTTTTCCGCCAGGATGCGGGCGGCAGCGACGGAGACGGTGAGAATGGCGGGCTGGGTGTGCTCGGTGAGCTTGAGCTGGTCTTCCGGGCCTTCGAAGATAAGTTTGGAGAGAGGGAAGCCGAGAGCTTCGTCGGCCTCGTCGAAGGTGGAGCGAGCGGTGGGAAAGTTTTCGTAGAAGTCTCTTCCCATGCCGACGAACTGGGAGCCCTGGCCGGGGAAGAGGAATGCAGATTTAGTCATTGAACTTAATGGTAAATCACGAGGCGGGTGGGAGCAGCACCGAAAACGAGCTAATTTCGGTCGAAAAGGTGGGATTTATATGAAAAAAGAGCAGCAGGACAGGCAAGAGGGCAATCCGAAGCAAAGCTGGTCTTTATACCGCGCGCTTTCATTTCGCATGGCGGAAGCCTAGATACCGAGGCCGAAATCTACGTCTTCTTCGTCGCCGGAGTGGGCGTAGAAGTCGTAGGGGGTGCGGTGGCTGAACTTGTAGCGCAGGCGCAGCTCGCGGCCTACGAACAGGCCCAGGGCGACTGCGCCGAGACCGGCGGAGATCCAGCCGATGGTCTTGTAGAGAGCCGAGTCCCGCTCATCCCGCGAGGAATCTTCGGCCAGGGAGGCGAGACTCTGCTCGAGGTCTTTGTCGAAGCTGCGGGAACGCGAACAAAACTTCATATTGTGGATGATAGCGCAGGTTTGCCAGAGATGGGAATGCGCTATTGATGGAATGGATGTACTTAGTTACATGACATCAACATGCTGGAAGCCGAGACCGTAGAGCAGGGTGGTGACGGTATCGCGGGCATTTTTGCGGGCGGTGTCGAGGATGCCGTCGCCGAGAGCATCTTTCTGGAGCTGCGCCTGGGCGCGGGCACGGGTCTCGGACTCGAGATTCTGGTCGGCAGAGGTGAGCAGACCGGTGGAACGAGCGTAGACGCGGGTGCGCTGGTTATCGATCGAAGTGATGAAGAGTTCGGAGGCGGGAAGGGTGACGCGGATGGATCGGCCATCGATGCGGACGTCCTCGGAACGGAGCTTGGAGAGGTCGATGCCGGCGATGGACTGGCCGTGAACGATGAGCAGGATGCGGTCACCGGCGAGCAGGTCGGGCAGGACAGCGCTCGATTTCGAGCCTTCGATCACCGTATCGAGCGAATAGACGACGGTTTCGAGGCGGTTGAGGCGCTGGATCTTCTGGACGATCGTGGGGACGGAGGTGTCGAAGCTGGTGGTAGCGCGCCCGGTGATGGCGGTGGCGACGCGGGCAAGGATGCCGGTGGTGGCATGGCGGAGGAAGCCGACCATCGCCGCCGCACCGAGCAGCAGGGCGAGGATGAAGGCGATGAAGGTTCCGGAGGAGCCGCGGCCTGAATTGTATTGGGTCGTCATAGGGGTTTGGATGCGGGCTGGTAGCCGTCAGCATCCATGATGCCACGAAGCGATGCCAAATGAATGGGTTCGATGGATTTACGGGGGTTCTGGCGGTATAGCATACGAATTGAGCGAGGGATTATGGCGAGTCCGATGGTATCTGCAGGGCAGTCATTGGGACGGGCGGGAGATCAGGCGGTTCCGGCTGTGGTTCCGGATACGGTTCCGTGGTACATCTGGGGAGGCGTGCTTGCGGTGACCTCGGCCTCGGTCGGCGGCGCGTGGGATGTTTCGTGGCATCGCTCGATCGGGCGGGATACGTTCTGGACACCGGCGCATATGGCGATCTACGCCTGCGGGGTGCTGGCGGCGGTGATCTGCGGATATCTAATCTTTGCTACGACTTTTGGGCGGTCCGCCGAGAAGAAAGCCGCGTCGGTGAGCGTGCTTGGGTTTCGTGCGCCGCTGGGAGCGTTTATCGCTGCCTGGGGCGGCATCGCGATGCTGACTTCGGCGCCGTTCGATAACTGGTGGCACGCGGCGTATGGGCTCGACGTCAAGATCGTCAGTCCGCCGCATACGCTGCTGATCCTTGGCATCCGTGCGGTTGGAGTAGGCGTTCTGTTTCTGATTCTGGCCGCGATGAACCGGGCGGCAGCGGACGGTGTGTCGAACGGAGCGCAGAGCTTCAAGGCGTTGCAGCGGCTGTTTCTTTATCTCGGCGGGCTGATCGTTGGCGGACAGATGTTCTTCCTGATGGAGTACACGTGGGACGTCAAACTGCATCAGGCGAGCGCCTACGTTGCGATGGCGATTGCGCTGCCGCTGGTGTTTGCGATACTTTCAGCGGCCTCGCGGCACCGATGGGCGGCTACCTGGGCGGCTGCGGTGTATACGATCTTCATGATCGTGGAGATCCTGATTCTCCCCTTGTTTCCCGCGCAACCGAAGCTGGGGCCAGTGTTCTTTCCGGTGACGCATCTGGTTCCGGCAAAGTTCCCCATTTTGATTTTGGTTCCCGCGCTGGCGCTGGATCTGCTGTGGCAGCGCACGCGCGCATGGAAACCGTGGAAGGTTGCGGCGGTCTCGGGCGTGGTCTTTATTGCGGTGCTGACCGTGGTGGAGTGGCCGTTCGCTTCGTTTCTGCTGTCGAAGGCCTCGGAGAATCGCTTCTTCGGCACCATCTATTTCGACTACAACTCGCGGCCCAACGGGTTCGACCGGATGCGGTTGTTCTTCCATCCGGATCATGGGGCGGCTTTATTCGAGGGTCTGTTGCGCGCTGCTGTTTATGGTTCGATCGGCACCTGGGTGGGGCTGCGCTTTGGCCGCTGGATGAGGAGCGTGCAGCGATGAGGCTTTGGTCGTTCAGAGTGCGCTGGGCGCTGCTGATTTTTCTGCTTGGCGCGCAGGCGGCGCACGCGCACGTGGGCAGCAAGGATGTCTTCGAGCAGGTGAAGGCCGGGCCGTACAAGCTGTTTGTGACGATTCGCACGCCGACGGTGATTCCGGGTGTGGCGAAGATCGAGGTGCGATCAAGCGGGGCTGCTGTCGATGGTATCCACATTACGCCGGTGCCGATGACGGGCGAGGCTGCCAACCATCCGCCAGCAGCGGATGTAATGACACGGTCGGCCAGCGATCCTGCATTCTTTACCGGCAATCTGTGGATGATGGCATCGGGTTCGTGGGAGATACGGTTCGAGGTGTCCGGCGCGAACGGACGATATACCACGGCAGTACCGGTCCCGGCGGCGGCGTTGTCGACCATGACGATGCATCGCAGCCTTGGCATCACGCTGGGCATGCTGGGGCTGTTCCTGATGATCGGCATGGCGGGGATGGTTGCGGCGGCGGTGCGGGACGCTCGCCTTGCGCCCGGAGCGACGGCCGCGCCAGCCCTGCGCCGCCGTGCGCTGGTTGCCTCGGCGGTGAGCCTGGGGGTGATGGCGCTGCTGGTCTGGGGCGGAGCGAAGTGGTGGCAGGTCGATGCGGCGGATTATTCTGCGGCGATCTATCGTCCGCTGGTGATGAATCCGGTGCTCGACGGCAATCGGCTTCAGCTTCAGGTGATTGCCGATGAACCCAACGAAGGAGATCGACACTCGCGTTCGAACGACGATTTTCTGCCCGACCACGGCCACCTGATGCACCTTTATATGATCCGTTGGCCGGAGATGGATGCGGTCTTCCATCTGCACCCGGCGCTGGAGGGCAAGGGCGATTTTCGGGTCGCGTTGCCGATGATGCCTGAGGGCAACTACCGTCTCTACGGAGACGTTGTGCATCGGAACGGCTTTCCCGAGACGCTGGTTGCTCAGGTCAAAATACCGGCGGGGATGGCTGGCGGCCCGTTGGATAGCGAGGACGCCGAGGGAAGGCCGCAGCCGCTCGACCGGGGAATGCTGGGCAGCTCGTATACGCTGCCGGACGGTTATGTGATGGTGTGGGACCGGCCTGCGACCGTGACCGCGCATACTGCCTATGCGTTTCGCTTTCGGCTGATGGATGCTGAGGGCAAGCCTGCGGCAGACATGCAGCCGTACCTTGGAATGGCGGGCCACGCGGCCTTCGTCAAGACGGATGGAACGGTGTTCGCGCATACGCATCCCGATGGCTCGGCGGCGATGGCGGCAGTGATGCTCGCAGGGGCAGATAAGAGTGGTGCGGCTGACGGGCTGATGACGGATATGACGGACCACACGGCGATGGATATGCCGATGCACGCTGAGCCGATGTCCAATGTGGTGGAGTTTCCCTATGGCTTCCCTTCAGCGGGGCGGTACCGGATCTTCATCCAGATGAAGCACGGGGAGACGGTGGAGACAGGCACGTTCGATGTGATGGTGGAGTAGGCGGAGGAGCGGGATGAAGAAGACGATCCGAAATGCTTTCTGCTGTGGGCTGGTGGCGCTTTCGGGTGCTCTGGCGCGGCCTGCCGCAAGTGAGTCCAGGCATGCGGAGGTAGAGCACGCCGAGGTCCCGGCGCTGATGCTGAGTGATATTCACTTCGATCCGTTTCACGATCCGGGCAAGGCTGCGCTGTTGGTAGCCGCGCCTGTGAGCGAGTGGGGAAAGATTTTTGCTCAACCAGCATCGGCGGACCAGGCAACTGCATTCGCTGCGTTGCAGAAACGGTGCGGGGCGCGTGGAGTCGATAGCCCGGATGTGCTGTTGCAGTCGAGCCTGCGGGCGGCGCGGAAGGAAGTGCCGAACGCGACGTTCGTCACCGTGAGCGGCGATCTGGTGGTGCATAACTTCCCTTGCAGGTTCGCGGCGCTGGTTCCGGGCAAGACCCAGCGCGACTATGCCGCGTTTGTCGCCAAAACGGTGGAGTATGTGACGACCGAGCTGCGCCGGACTTTTCCCCGGGCGCCGGTGTATGTGGCGCTGGGCAACAACGATTCGGGTTGCGGCGACAACCGGCTCGATGGCGGCAGCGATTTTCTGGCATTGGTGGGCAGGAGCGTGGTGGCGGGACTGCCGAGAACGATGACCAGACAAGACCGGAAGCAGGCGCTGGCCGACTTTGCGGCGAGCGGCTCTTACAACGTCAAGATGGCTTGGCCGATGCGGAATACGCGGCTGATCGTGCTGGACAATCTTTTTATGCTGACCCAGTATGCGACCTGCGGCGGCCAACAGGACAGAACAGCCGCAGCCGCGCAGATCGTATGGCTGCGCAGGCAGCTCGACCAGGCGCGGCGGCATCGGCAGAGAGTCTGGGTGATGGGGCATATTCCGCCGGGGGTAGATATCTATTCGACCTTTGCCAAGATGCGAAACGTCTGCGGAGGCGATGCGCCCGCGATGTTTCTGTCGTCGGACGCACTGGGGAATACGCTGACCGAGTATGCCGACGTGGTGCAACTCGGCATCTTCGCGCATACCCACATGGATGAGTTGCGGCTGCTGGAACCGGAAGAAGGCGCGAAGGGCGGCGCGGTGGCGGTCAAGATGGTCTCGTCGATCTCTCCGGTGAATGGGAACAATCCTTCGTTTACGGTTGCCCGGGTCGATGCTGCTTCGGGGACGCTGAGGGACTATACCGTCTTTGCGGCGTCGAACCAGACGGGCGTGGATGCGGTGTGGTCGAAGGAATACAACTACGCGCAGACGTACCATGCGGCGGCGGTCTCTCCCGTGGCGCTGAAGAAGCTGATTGAGGATTTTCGGGATGACCCCGACGCGAAGACGGAGGCGAGCCAGGCCTATATCGCAAACTTTTTTGTGGGAGACAGCTCGTCCTTGATCAAGCCGCTTTGGCCGCAGTATGTGTGCGCGCTTACGCGCGATACCAGTCAAGGGTTCAAAGACTGCATGTGCCCCGCAGCCCATTAGGAAAGGCGCACAGTGATGTTCTTCGATAGCCTCTACGCAGTAAAAAGCCTGCGCCGCTCGGGTTTGAGCGGCGCAGGCTGGTGAAGCGGTTGGATCTCGGATGAATGCGCTAGGATCGAGAGTCGACGGCTGCCGCAGTCAGCACTGGAGTCGATTGCCGGATCCGGTTCTGGTAGCTGGCGGCGATAAAGCTGCGGAAGAGCGGGTGAGGCTCGAGCGGCTTCGATTTGAACTCCGGGTGAAACTGGCAGCCGAGGAAGAAGGGGTGGCTGGGTATCTCCACGATCTCGACGTAGGTTGCGTCGGGCGTGGTTCCGGTAATGCGGAGGCCGGCTCCGGTGAGGAGAGTTTCGTACTCGCGATTGAACTCGTAACGGTGGCGGTGACGCTCTGAGATCTCGGTAGCTCCGTAAGCCTGGGCGGCGAGCGAGCCCGGCTCCATGACGCAGTCCCAGGCTCCGAGGCGCATAGTTCCACCCATCTCTTCGACCCCGGTCAGCTCGCGGAGTTTGTAGATGATGCGGTGCGGCGTGGCAGGGTCGAACTCGCCTGAGTTGGCCTCCTTGAGACCGCAGACGTTGCGCGCGTATTCGATGCAGGCGGTCTGCATGCCGAGGCAGATACCGAAGTAGGGAGTGCCGGTCTCGCGGGCATAGCGGATGGCGTTCAGCATGCCTTCGATGCCGCGTTTACCGAAGCCTCCGGGAACGAGGATGCCGTCAAAGCCTTCGAGCTGCGTGGCGTAGTCGTCGACTTCCAGGCCCTCGGCTTCGATCCAGGTGACGCGGAGCTTGAGGTTGTGGGCGAGCGCGCCGTGGACGAGGGCTTCCTTGAGGGACTTGTAGCTGTCTTCGTACTCGACGTACTTGCCGACGATGCCGATGGAGACTTCGTCCTTGGGGTTGTAGGCGCGGTGGACGATGTCCTGCCACTTGGAGAGATCGGGCGCCGGCGCGTCGATGCGAAGGTACTTGAGAGCGAGGGTGTCCACGCCTTCCGCGGCGAAGTTGAGCGGGACTTCATAGATGCTCGGGACGTCGCGGGCGGC
>JBEPUJ010000040.1:0-19227 GCA_041691575.1 Terriglobales bacterium | reverse complement strand
TTCTGCCGGAAACTAACTCTCAACTTGGCCCTATTTCCATGGGAGCCGATCAGTCCCTTCATGATGGGCATCATCCATTTCCACGGCACGGACCCGTTCCCGAATCGGAGCTGCAGGTTGTCGTCCGACCGAACCGCGCTATTGCCGGCGTCCGCCGCCTTGCCATCCGGCTATTGCGTTTCGTCGAGTCGCCATCAGTCGAGAGCGGACGACTGGTTTCTGCTGCGCCGGTGCGACGTTGTAACGCGGCGTCAACTCGGGCGGGATCGGTATCCCGAAGGCGAGCGACATAGCCGCAGGATGAGTGTGTAGTTCGTAGCGGCCGCACATTCGGAAACACCGCGCATCCACGCCAACTCGACGCGGACACAGCTTTAATGAATTGTCACTTTGCAGGCGAAGTGCGGCGTAGCCAAAAGATGAGCCAGCCGACGGCGGCTCCAACGACGCCGCCACAAATACCGCCAAAGAAGATGCGCTGGCCTATGAAGTAGGCCACTAGGGCACCTATGCCGTAGCCGCCAAGAATAAACCAAGCCACTTGACGATTCCGCGCCGTCTTGAGGGATTGCGCATCGAGTTTTCGGCGATTTTCCCTTTGCGCGACGATGCCAGGCTCAAGAATAGCGTCGCCGATCTTCTCTGCTTGTGCCTTATCCATATGAGCACCCTGTTAAACAATATGACGAATCAGGTATTCGACGTACCGCCCAGCGAATTGCAAGGTGGCATACAACTTGGAGGACATACGCAGATCGACGGGATAAGGTGCATCCTCATCCCAAATGCTGCAACAATGGCAACAGTTCATTGCGACAGGCCATCCATTCGCGCCGGCATCTGAGCCATCGTGCCGGTACAACCAAGCGTGATGCCTTTGTTCTTCAGATAAGTGACGGCAGTGCAGTAGGTGGTATTCGCGCTGTTGACGTCCGTGAACCCGTCACAGGGAGCGGCAAACGCAGATGCAGACAAGCACGTGGCCGCGATGGCCAAAGCGGTGACGAGGATACGCATGGGAAATCTCCGAGATGCGCCCGGGCGGGTTGCGGAGATTCTGCGCGCGCGTCGTCAGCACGGCAACGTGGGGATTACATCTCGTCGCGGGCAACCGGCTAGCACTCGACCGGCTGGTCACCCAGCTCGATGACCTAGCAGCGATCGTGCGCGCAGTGCGGGCACGGGCGGGGGATGTCGGCCATGGCTGCTCAGTGCGCCATCGCTGCTTCAAGCCGGTCGAGCCTCGCGCGAAGGTCGGCGTTCTCGCTTTCCAGCTTGGCGCTTTTACCTTCTAGCTTGGCGTTCAGCCCCTGTATTGCTGCGAGCGATACACCTTCGGCGTCGACCAGCGTGATCGACTTGTCGTCGCTGCCGAGACCAAACGCTGCGCGGAAGTCCTGCGAGAACGTGCCCATGTGCCGGATCTCCGGCGACTCGTGCATGTAGCGCCAGCGCATCACCGGTAACGCCAGCGCGCGGGCGAGCACGTCTTCGGTATGGATCGGAGAGAAATCTCGCTTCACCTCACGCGAACTGGTGCAGGCCCAGCTGCCTCCACCGGCCACGATGGAACAACCGGTCGTGCCATCCTTATTGGACAGCATGCGAATGCCGCCGCTGGCCCCGACCAGGAACTGGTCCGCGGTTGCGGTTCCAATGTCGATGTCGGTACTGTCCCCGAATACGAACGATCCCGAAGCCGTTGCCTCCACTCTGGCTCGATGTCCCATCGCCACCGAATTCGTGCCAGCGGCGGTGTTATTGGAGCCTCCCCCAACTGTCGCGTTAACGCCGCTGGCGACATTGCTAGATCCGCCACCGACAACGGACTCGTCTCCACTGGCCGTATTGTTCAAGCCGCCAGCGATTGTTGCGCCAAGACCTCCGGCGACGTTCTGCGTACCGCCGCCTATCGCAGCAAGTTCTCCCGACGCTTCGTTGGCGGCACCTCCGCCAATAGTTCCGTATTGCGCACTCACGGCGTTGAAATCCCCGCCACCGATGGACGTAGTGTAGTCACCCAGCGTGTTGTGTGGCCCGCCTTTTCCGGCTCGTTGCAGGAAGAGCGCCATCTGGAGCCGCGTCACATAGTCGTTGGGGCAGTAGTTGCTGCCGTCACCGCATCCCAGCGTGATCCCCTTGTCCTTCAGATAGGTCACCGCAGAGCAGTAAGTAGTGTTGGCACTGTCGACGTCGGTAAAGCCAGCACAGGCAGCCGAAAATGCCGGCGCGCTGGCGAGTGCGGCGACCGCGGACAAGATGGTGAATAGAAGGCGCATTTGTTTCTCCTGTCGGACGCCCAAGCGGGCTCGGGAGAGTCTGCGCGACCATGGTGGGGACGCGCAAGTCAGACGATCTAGAGTGTCGCCACGCGCGGCAGGCGGCCTACTGGTGAGAGGCGCCTGCGAAGCCCGCAAGTTACCATACCGCCGCCCCAAGAAATTCGCGCAAACCTCGGGGAAACGGCGGCAAAGACGATAGGCAAGTGTGCGGAACGGCTGAAATATCTTCCGCTCCTGAAGAAACCTTGAGGGTGTCTGACTGCGCCATGGTCTCCATACCCGATCATTTCGAGGTTATTCTCTAATTCAATGAAGTTGAAGCGGCCAATGCGCGCGTACAAGCTGGCCTGACAGCGACGGTGCGCGGCTTTGAAATTTGAAGGGCTTGCATGATTGTTCATGTGCGTATCTGGTTTCGCGCTTTGCCATACGCCTTGGCGTGGGCCGTCGGTGCTGCCTTGATCGGAGGGTTCGCGTGGTACGAGGTCGAACGCGACCGAGCTGGCGATCTGGCTGCGGCGCGTCGCGACCTCGCCAACATGAGCGCTCTGTTGGCTGAACACGTCCAACGCAAACTCGAAACTGCCGAGCGCGAGCTGGAGATCGCTAGGATCGTCTACGGTCACGACGGCGACCTGCCTCATCCAGCCGCACCCGACGGGCAAGGTGATGACCGCAATACTGTCGCGGTCGTCGATGCGGCCGGTGACCTAGTCGTTGCAACCAATCCTGCGGTGTCGCGCGACTTTCATGTTGGGGATCGTGAATATTTCATCGATGCCCGGGAGCGCTCGGACGGCGCACTCGTGGTCGGATCTCCGATAGTCAGTCGGCTGTCGCGACGCTGGGCCGTCCCGGTGGCGCTGCGAATCAACGACGCCGCCGGTCACTTCGCCGGTGCAGCGATCGTAGCCATTGATCCGCGGGCGCTGCTCGACGTGGACCGCGCTTTCGATAACGACGCCGATGGATATTTCGGCCTCCTTCATGGCGCCGGCACATTGGTTGCCAAAAGCAGACTCGCTGTGCTCGACGCATCGGCATCAGTTCCCGACGACGTGTTTGCGCATGAGTTGGCATTCGAACGCGATCTCGTGGATTTTCGAATCGATTGGCGCTCACTCGGGGGCGTCCAGCACCTCGTCGTGTTCCGCCACGTTGCGCCGTTCCCGCTCTGGGTTTTTGCCAGTGAGGAACGTGAGTTTGTCTATGCCGGGTCGGGCGCGTTCCGCGATGGCCTCGCCGCGACGTCGATCGCGGCAATCGTTGCGCTGGCCCTTCCACTTATGGTTTTGGCAAGGCGACGCATGCAGCTCGAGCGCAAGCACGACGTATTGCAAGGGCGTTTTGCCGACGAGCAGGATCGCGCAAGACTGGATCCGCTGACAGGTGTCGCCAACCGCCTGTCGTTCGAGGAGCATTTAGCGGCCGTGCATTCCGTCCTCGCACAGCGAGGAACGCCGTTCGTTCTGGTGGCGATGGACCTCGATCGCTTCAAGTCATTGAATGACACGCGTGGTCACGGCGAGGGCGATCGCGCCCTGCGAAGGTTCGGCGCACTACTCGCAGGGCTGGTTCGCCGCGACGACTCGGTAGCGCGCCTTGGCGGCGACGAATTCGCACTTCTGATGCCGGGCGCAGATCTTGCCATTGCTCGCAGGGTACTCGATAGTTTTAGGGATCTTTTCCGTCGCGAGACGGCTACGGAGCGCTGGCGCATCGGGTTCAGTGCGGCGGCCGTTCGTTTCCCGAGGAATTTGTCTAAGATTGGCGATTACCTTGAGGTCTGCGATCGGCATCTATACGCAGTAAAGCGCGACGGTGGCGATAGCAACGTTTACTTTGACCATGCAAGGGGCGGTTGAGTAGATCCCGGCGGATAGGAACAGCCAAAACAAAATGGGCGGATAGCATCGGTGATCTCCAATGAAGCATTGAGTATTATGAGAATCAATGGGGTTGCGCGGCTTCGAGCCTGGTCAGCCGTTGCTCCAAAGCCTCGATGCGCTTTTGCTTTGCGTCTAGCTCGCTTTCCAGCTTGGCGTTCAGCCCTTGAATCGCCGCGAGCGCCACGCCCTGGCCATCCACCGTGCTAATGCCCTTGTCGGTTTCTCCGAGACTGAACGCGGCGAAAAACGGTCACTAAGACGAACTACTCCCCGCCGAGCGACGGCGTTTTGCTCTATCGCAAGGATGGTGGGTACCTGACAACCAAGGGCGCGCGAACGCTCGGGGAACAGGTTGTCGATCTCCTTGAACAGGAGGCTCGCCAAGGCCGCACGTACAGCGTGAACTCCGCCGAGAAAGAACTCGGTGCGCTAGTGGGCCCAATTAAATGCGGACAGAACAAGTTGCGCGACGCGGTTCGCGAATTAATCGCACAACGCCGATTGCTCAAAAATCGGAGGGGCAAGTTGGAAGTCGCTTCAATGGATGTCCTAACGCCGCAGTCAGTCTCTCGCGCATGAAGTCCGATGACCGATCGATCGATGGGCCTCGAAACGTCGGCCATCGAACCGGTACATCCACGAGCTAGAGACAAAGAGAACCCAAGCTCGTCGAACGCGACTTAGTGGTCGTGGAAGATCTGCCCCGTGCCGCGCCCGCTTTTAGTTGGCCGTCGCTGTGCGCAACTCCCAACAGGTATTAACCGCCGTACGAAAACAAGGACAACGTAGCGAAATCGCGCTGGATGCGAAGTTATGCGGGGTTATCGCAGCGTCCGGAGAAATGGGGAAATTCCAATTCCCAAGTTGCTTTTAGTTCGGGCCCGCGATAGCAATATCACTACTGTCGGGGAATCTTACAATCGCGCCGATCTCGGATCCAACTGGAGTTGCTAAGTTGCTGTTTCCAAGATCTATAAAGGCAGAATGCTGTACGGCACAGATCTTGCGTATTTCTGTTCTGATTGAACATTGAGGGGACGAAGCGTGAATCGAACACATTTTGCGTTGGCCGTACTCTTAGGACTGACGGTGGCTATGGCCGGTCAGGCACGCGCCACCCTCGTCAACATCAACTTCACAGGCCCGGGCGTCAGCGGCTCGATCGTGCTGACATACGGCGCGGCGACAGATGCGAAATATCCCAACGCGTACGAAGTCACCGGGATAAGTGGCACTTTCTCCGACAGCAACAATGGCCTTAACATCGTCGACGCGTCGATCGGCTCGCTGGTTGCGATCACGCACGACACGCCTGAACTCACGAACCTTCTCGCGCCAGACGATTTCAGCAGGTACGCGGTCGCGTCCGGCCTGCCTCCGCAGAACAATGGATTCTTGACGTTCGACAATCTCTTCTGGCCCGGCGGATCGCCGCCCACCGCATCCGACTATCCGTTCCATGGTGGTTTCCTGGACATCTACGGGCTGATGTTCACCCTCGATAGCGGCAGGGTGGTGGATTTCTGGAGCAATGGCGATTTCGGCGGAACTGTGGACTATGGTGTCGTGGTCGCGACCCCCGCTGCTGTCTTGGATTATGTCGGCGGCAACGTTTCGGCGTCCGCATCGGTGCCGGAACCCGGTTCCCTGTGCCTGCTATCTGGCGGTCTGCTAGCGCTGCTCTTCAGCCGTCGGCGTCCAGCTGTCGCTTAATCACGCGAGCGAATCGCTAGTAGGCGGGTTGCCGATTCACGGACATGAAGAGTCACGCGTCCGCTTCTTGCCCGGCCACGCTTCATTGCTCTGCAGCGGAAGCGGTATAGCAGTTGGATCACGCGCGGCTTGCTTACTGCTGAGTCGAAGCCCATGTGAGTCGGCTCTTCGTGGCCGTAGCGCATGTTCCACTTCATCATCGCGCTGTCGGCGTCCGTATCCAGGAACCATGCGCACCGCACGCGTCACAGACTACAGCGAACGCGTCGCTGGGCTGATCGTCCAGCTCGATGACGGCGGTCATGCCCGTGGTGGGGCCAAGTGGGCGCGCATGGATGCTCAGTGCGCCATCGCTGCTTCAAGCCGGTCGAGCCTCGCGCGAAGGTCGGCGTTTTCGTTTTCCAGCTGGGCATTGTTACGTTCTAGCTTGGCGTTCAGACCCTGTATTGCGGCCAACTCCACACCTTCCGCATCCATCAGCGTGATCGACTTGTCGTCCATGCCGAGTCCGAATGCAGTGTGGAATTCTTGCGCGAACGTGCCCATATGGCGAATATCCGGCGCTTCATTCTTGTAGCGCCATGTCTGTACCGGAAGCGTCACGACACGTTCGAGGATCGCTTGACGATCAATGTCGCTGAAGTCGCGCTTAACGTCTTTGGAGCTCGTGCACGCCCACGCCCCGCCACCCGCGCCGATTGAGCAGCCCGTCGAATAGTCTTTATTGGTGTAAAGATAAAAGCCGCCGGTCGCGCCCGCGACGAAGATGTTGGCGGCGCCGGCACCGAACGCCCCTTGATCGGCACGGTCGGTAGAATCGGAAAAGACAAACGAGCCGGTCGCATCAGCGGTGGTAATACCGTGATAGCCCAATATAACCGACTCAGCTCCTTGGGCGGTGTTGTTAAAGCCACCCGGAATTGTCGCGTAGCCCCCGGATGCGAGGTTGGCGAAGCCGCCGCCGATTGCCACCTCGAATCCGCTTGCCACGTTGGCTTCCCCCCCAGCAACCACCGATATGGCGCCCGTCGCATTGTTTCCATACCCGCCAGCGACCACAGAACGGTCCTTGGAAGCGACGTTGGATTGGCCGCCCCCAACGGTTGCAGCGGTTGCGGTTGCACTATTCAAGTAACCGCCGGCCACCACAGAGTGGTCCGCACTTGCAGAATTGGATTCGCCGCCACCGTTCGCGGCATATTGCCCTTGTATGGAA
Source organism: Terriglobales bacterium (assembly GCA_041691575.1). Lineage (GTDB taxonomy): Bacteria > Acidobacteriota > Terriglobia > Terriglobales > Acidobacteriaceae > Edaphobacter. The sequence continues at coordinate 12,127 of JBEPUJ010000040.1, read as the reverse complement.
TTGCCGTAGCCACCGGCACCAACCGCGTACGCCGCGCCTACTATGTTGAAGTACCCCCCGGCGGCCGTGGCGTACGGTCCGTCCGCGATATTGCGAAGTCCCCCACCGACGCTGTTGTAGTTGCTGCTGCCGGACCGGTTGTAGTCGCCGCCGCCCATTGCGTTGGTCCAGCCGTCCAGTTGGTTGTTCGGACCATTGCGTCCGGCCCGCTGCAGGAACAGCGCCATCTGCAGCCGCGTAACGTAGTCGTTGGGGCAATAAGTGGTTCCAGTGCACCCCAGCGTGATCCCTTTATCCTTCAGATAAGTGACCGCAGAGCAGTAAGTAGTATTGGCACTGTCGACATCCGTTAACCCGTCGCAGGGCGCCGCAGTGGCCGATGTCGCAAGGCCGGTAGCCGCAATGACAATAGTGGTGGCGAGAATACGCATGGGAAATCTCCAAGATGCGCCCGGGCGGGCTGGAGGGATTCTGCGCGCGCTCCGTCAGCACGGCAACGTGGGGATTGCATCTCGTCGCGGGCAACCGGCTAGCACTCGCCCGGCTGGTCATCCAGCTCGATGACCTAGCAGCGGTCGTGCGCGAAGTGCGGGCAGGGGCGCGGACTATCGGCCATCGGCGTGTAGCGCGTTGCTGAGTGCGCTCAATTCGGCTTCGACGTGTTCTAGCCTTCCGCGTAACTCGGCATTCTGCGCGTCCAGTTTGGCATTGGCCGCTTCCAACTTCTGATTCAGCCCCTGAATCGCCGCGAGTGAAACGCCTTCCGCGTCGACCAGCGTGATCGACGTGTCATTGCTGCCCAAGCCGAACGCCGCGCGGAAATCCTGCGAGAACGTTCCTATGTGCCGAATTTCGGGGGACTCGTTCATGTAGCGCCAGCGCATGACCGGCAGCGCAACGGCGCGTGCCAGTACGTCCTGCAGATCGATTTCCGAGAAATCGCGCTTCACGTCGCGCGAGCTGCTGCACGCCCAGCTGCCGCCGCCACCGGCCATCGAGCAGCCGACCGTGCCGGACTTGTCCGAGAGCATGCGAATGCCGCCACTGGCGGCAACGATGAATTCATTGGGCGAGACTGACGTGACGTCCGTTTCGGTGCTATCCCCGAAAACGAACGATCCCTGCGCCGCCGCTGTGGCGTGCGCGCGAGTCCCCATGATGATAGATCCGTAGCCCGCGGCGGTACTGTATACGCCTCCCAGAACGGCGCTATAGTCTCCGGAAGCGGTATTGGTGAGGCCTCCGGTTACCGTGCTGCCGACGCCCGACGCTGTATTGAAGCCACCCCCGCTAACGGTGGCTGCATTTCCCGTAGCTGAGTTGTTCTGGCCGCTGACCACGGCGCTGTCGATATCGCTTGTTTGGTTGTTAATGCCACCTCCGATGAAGTCGGAGGCGTTGCCTAGCACATTGCTTGACCCTCCGCGCCCCATCCGCTGCAGGAACAGCGCCATCTGCAATCGCGTGACGTAGTCGTTCGGACAATAAGTGGTTCCAGTGCACCCCAGCGTGATTCCCCTATCTTTCAGGTAGGTGACCGCAGTGCAGTAAGTAATATTGGCACTGTCGACATCAGTAAACCCATCGCAGGGCGCGGCAATTGCAGATGTCGCAAGGCCTGTAGCCGCAATGGCGATGGCCGCAAAGAAAGTACGCATGGCAGGTCTCCGAAATAGGCACGGACGTGCTACGGAGATACTGCGCGGCCCGCAACGCGTACGCAACCTGGTGATTTGATGGAATCGCTAATGCCTAGCGCCGACACTGCTGGAGTTCTAGCAGATTCTTCGCCTTCTCCTCCGAGATAGTGTGCAACGGAATGTTGGAGGGGCTGTATTTTCCGCCTCCGTATTAGCGCGTGAAGCGCCGTAGATTCGAACTTCGGGGCCGATACTTCGAATGTCATTACGCTTCGCCGACCGCTCTAAGCCGTGTCCTACGATATCCAAATTCTCGCGGCGTCGCCGCAGCTATCTCGTTAGCGGGCGATCCACGCGACGTCAGGGCGGCAATCCGCGCCATTCGCTCCAGCAATTCAGGTCCGGACGCCATCAATGGCCCAGCGCTCGCCGGCACATTGCTCGCGAGGTGTCGGCCTTTCGCGTCCAAGAGGATATGAGCCACCGTCAAATGGGACCGCCGCCTCATTTCGGCATCATGCGTAAGAAGCGATCGGGCGCGATCTCGGTGACGATCGACACCGCCGCATAGATGAAGACGAACAGCGCCGGCGCGTAGTGCCCGAGCAACTGGCCAACGCCGGTATAGACGACGCCGAGGACGACGATCCAGCGCAGGAACACCAGCGTGAAGCGGCGCTTGAGACCCAGTTCGATCGCGCTGTGGCCGGAATCGATCATCCGTCGCAAGGATACGTAGGAGACGAGCGCCATCAGCGTCTGGATGCCGATGCCAATGTAGAACGAGTGGTCGGTGAACGTCGACTGCATCATATTGCCGTCGCCGTTGGCCATGAAAGTCAATGGAACGCCCAGCGGAATCGCCATAATCGCGGCCACCGCAAGGCCCCCGCCCACGTAGCTCATTTCGGTCAAGGGGGTGCCAGCGCTCGACTTGCTACCCGGCGGCGACAAGCTGCGACCAATGCCAGCGGCAATCACAGCGATCTGCAGCAAAGTATCCATCAGGTACAGCGCGAGGACGTTGAACGCGTGCCAGCCGAAAAACAGGATGCCCGCCACCGGCACCAGGTTGCGCACGGCAATCTGCGCAATCGCCAGCGGCGTAGGTGGTGGCTCCGCCACCTCCGTTCCCGGCTCGGGCTCAGTGGCAGGCACTGCATGCTTGGGCATCGTCGTTTTGTTCTCCTTGCCGGCATTTCACTTGCCAAACCGGCGACCGGTTCGCGGAATAGACGAGGTGTGTACTCGAGCAAGATAACGGGGAAAACGCAGACGCGACAAATATCCGCGTGCCGTCACTGCGTCAACGCGTCCATCCGCGCCTGCATCCGTGTCACCGCATGTTCAAGTGCCGCGATGCGCGCGTCCTTTTTCTGCAATTGGTCGTCCAGCTTCTCGTTGAGTCCTTGAATCGCGGCAAGTGCCACGCCCTGTGCATCCACCGTGCTGATGCCCTTGTCGGTTTCTCCGAGTCCAAACGCCGCGTAGAAGTCCTGCGCCATTGGTCCAATGTGTCTAATGGCAGCGTCCTGCGCGTTGTAATTCCAGGTGCTAACCGGCATCGCGACTACGCTGGCAAGTATCGCTTGCGGATCCACGGTTGAGATGTGCGCCTTGGCTGCACGGTCGCTCAGTGACGTCCACGAGCCCGAGCCCGCCGCCAATTGAACACCCGTTGCAGCGCTGCTATTCGAGTACAGATTGAAGCCTCCAGCTGCTCTCGCGTAGAAGGCGTTGTTGGTGTTGCAGTCGAAGCCGCTCCCTGAGGAATCATCTGCCCAGACAAAGCATCCAACGTTGTTTGCATGTGCATTCGTACCTGCGGCGAAACTGTGCGTTCCGGCAGCCATATTGTAGGAGCCGCCGGGCACGGCGGAATAGTCTCCAGACGCCATGTTGCCTGCGCCCCCCAACACAGAGGAATTAACACCGGATGATGTATTGGCCGAGCCGCCCCCCACGACTGAGGTCAAGCCGGTTGCGAGGTTACCCACGCCACCCGAAACGGTGGCTAGCTGGGTGGCACTATTCGATTCACCCCCTCCCACAGACGCTCCCGAGCCAGAGGCAGTGTTGGCGAAGCCGCCCGAGATCGTCGCAAAATTGCCCCCCGTGGTTGTATTTGCGCAGGGCTTCTCATACATTTGATCGACCGCATTGTAGCAATCAGTGCCCGCCAATCCGCCACCGCCAATGGTCTGCCCAAAGTCCGAGTTGTCGGCCGCGTTACCGGAAAAGCCCCCGATCAGATTCGGACTGTTCGCGTTCGGCTGGTAAGCCATCACCCGACTTCCATTGGCAAGGAAGGTGACTGCGTAATTGTCGTTAGTACCCAGCACCGCCGTAGCACCGAAGGCATTGCCGCCCTGCTTAAAGACAGCATTGTTCGCCATTCGCTGGAGAAACAACGCCATCTGCAGCCGAGTGACGTCGTCGTTTGGACAATAAGTGGTTCCAGTGCACCCCAGCGTGATCCCCGTATCCTTCAGATAGGTGACCGCTGAGCAGTAGGTAGTGTTTGCACTATCGACATCGGTGAAGCCGTCGCATGACGTCGCGGCAGCAGAAGAAGCGACGGCGGCAATGGCGATGCTTGCGGCTGCAAAAAAAATACGCATGCGGGGCTCCTCAGATTGGGCATGTCATGCACCGATGCCGGTTGCGTGGCGTGGCGTGGCGTCGCCTCGCTCCGCTTAACATCCTCCGTTGGCGGTCTTCATGCGGTAGCGCTCTTGTTCTCGGGGGGATCTTCGTAGACTCGGTTGCGTCTTGCCGAATATTGTCTAGCGGACCTAGTTCCCTCGTGGCTTTCTTGGCTTGCGAACACTCCATGCACATAGCCCCAACAGCACAACGAGTAGTCCCTCGGCGCCAGCCGATAGCGTTGGAATCATCTGCGCCGGAGTAGCCCCGCCGCGGTCGTCGTCAATGATAGTTCCCGTTGCGGTAGCGGTACCGAACGTGACCCCGACGGGATTCGCCAAGCCAATGATGACGGTCGCATCGGCTTCGTTCATCGTATCTCCGATGACGTTGACAACGATGGATTGCGTGATGACACCGGGTGCAAAAGTCAAGGTGCCGGTGCCCGCCAAGGTGTAATCGATGCCGTTGTTGGCGGTGCCGCCGACTACAGCATAAGTCACGCTCACCGCGCTGCTGGCAGGGGCCGAGAGCGACACCGCAAACGTCATGGGAGTCGTCCCGGCATTTCCTTCGATCACCGCTGCGGCGTTGGCAATGGAAACCACGGGAACCGGCGCTCCCTGGCCGATTCCGGTCAAAGTGAGCGTGGCGGGGGCAGCGTTGCTGACCAGGTTAACGACGAGTGAGCGGGTGCCAGCGCCGAGCGGGGTGAAAGTAAAATACAGATTGCACTGGCCCGCTTGTGGAATCGTCTGCGCGTCAGCGCAGGCGCCCGGGCCGGTGGCTAAGGCGAAATCGCTTCCCGGCGCGATGCTCACGAACGGACTGCCGAGAACCAGAGGCCCAGAGCCGCCGTTTCGAATGATCACGGGAAATGGCGGACTGGTCGAACCGACCGTACGCGCACCAAAATCGAGTAGGGAAGGGATCGTAACCAGCGCAGGCTGGCCCACGCCGGTGATTACGATCGTATAAAGCGCACTCGCGATCCGGTCAACAGCATCGGATAGGCTGACGACGAAAGTGACCGTTTGTAGCAGCGTCGGAGTGCCGCTTATGACCCCCGTCGCCGGGTCGAGGGTCAGCCCAAGCGGCAAGGCCTGGCTGGTCCATTTAAACGGGTCGGCGCCGATTCCGGTGAGTTGGAAGAAATACGGCACGCCGACTACGCCGTCCGGCGGCGGGCCCGAGGTGATCGCCGCCAGCACCACGGCATCGTCGTTAAGGATTTTGACGAGCGCGGTATCGGCAAAGCCGGGTGCGAACAGCGTTGCGTTGACCGGATTGCTGATCACCACCTTGAATAGCTCGTCGGCCTCGTATTTTGTGTCGCCCACGACCTTGACCACGATGTTTTTGGTCGTTTCGCCCGGCGCGAAAGTCAGCGTACCGCTCGCGGGGATGTAGTCGTTGTCAGCGGCAGTGGCAATGCCCAGCCCACTGGGGGTGCCGTCCTTCGTCGTGTAATCGACCGTGACCGCGAGTGCGCTCGATCCCGACAGATGAATGGGTATCGTCACGTCCGTGGTTCCGCTGTTGCCCTCGGCGACCGCTAGGCCAAACACTGACGCTGCCGACCCATCGACGAATACCTGCGGCGGCAACGGCGCGATCGCTGTCGACCAGAATCGTGCCGTGCCGTTGCCGCGCCCCGAGCCCCCGTTGTACGGCGCGGGGAAAATTGGAATCGTGATCGTATAGAAGCTGAAACCGGCGGCGGCGAACGGGGCCTTGAGCACGACAAAGGGTTCGTTGTCGCCGCCGCCGCCGGACAAGGCCGCAAACTGGCCGTCGGCACTGATGTCGACATCCTCGAAACCCTGGTGGAAGCCACCGGACTCGAATGCGAGCGTTTCCACCGTCGAGGTGCCGCTGAAGGGAGCGGCGACGACGTAGACCCGCGGCAAGGCGGGGGATGCTTCGCGGGAGGCCTCGACCACCATCAGCTTGCTGCCATCGGGCGTAAACGTCATGGCGTCGAGACTCGAAGCGGTGATCGTAAGCACGCCGGGCACGCTGGCCGCGGAAAAGGGCGCATGGAAGATTCGCAGCTCCGGGCCGAAGGTCAGGTCCGCGCCGCGTGTCGCGACCAGCGTCGCATTGTCGGGCGACATCGCAATGGCGCCGCTGTTTTCACCCGGCGAGCCATTGCTGCTCGGAATCGTGAAGGCGATCGATGTGTAAGGCGGATCGATGGCCAGGATGCCCGTACGCACCGCGACATACGCCCGACCCGTAACGCTGTCGAACGCGATAGCGCGAGTCTGGGGCGTACCGCTGCCGCTTGGGAGCAACAGCGTAGTCACAACGGCGGTGTGATCGAACGGCGCCGGAATGACCCACAGCGTGTTGAACCTGCTGATCGCCAGGATATGAGTTCTTGCAGGGTTGATGGCCAACGTACCGTATCCGTCGTACAGGGTTGGCGGCATCGTCACCGGGAGCGCCTGCGGCAAAGCATAGCTGTCGATGCGCGTGGCGGCGGCCGTATCCACCAGAGTCACGCTGCCCCCGGCCCCGATAGTTGCCTCTTCCTGCGACATCAGGGCTCTGTCTGCAGCGATCAGCGTGAGTCCATGCGCCGCCAAGTAGGGCGGAGCGTCGAGAGGTATCACGTACGACTTCGCAGGATCGGGCAAGCCGGCGCCGAGATCAGGGAACACGACGGCAGGAGCGTGACCCGCCACCCCTTGAGGCCCGTGGGCCGGCGTCAATACAAGTTCCTGTGCCGAGGTATTGGGCGCGGCGAGCACCATGGCGATCAGCGCCAAAAACAGGCGAACGCGCTTCGCTGATATTGCAGCGTAAATGCGGTGCATAAATGGACCCCCGGCGTGTACTGCGTCGAGTATAGGAAGCCCACCTCACCGATAGCTCACCGATAGCCGCTCAATCGTAACCGCCCGTTGTTAGCGCAGCTTGGAATGAAGTCTCAGCCCGAGCATTCGCCTGCGCCTTCGCGGAGAAACGGTGCCGCTGCAACCCTTGGGCACATCAGGTTCGCTTGATGGATTGGAACACTTGATCCGTTTCCCGCGACGGAGGTATACCAAATTGAGCGCCGAGCATTTCGCAACACCGGCGATAGACTAGCGTTGCCTCGGCCGAATCGCCTAGCGCAACATGCGCGCGCATCAGTCGCCTATATAGATCTTCGGCGAAGCTGTCTTCATCGAGCGCACGTTCGTAGAGGGTAATCGCGCGATGCCACTCTTCACGCTCTTCCAAATAACGCCCTGCGTCGGTCAGCGAGCGACGAAAGCGGTTTTGCCATCGATTTCGCGGCGCGAGCGACCACGCTTGGGAATCCTCGCTGCCAAGAAACGGTCCGCGATAACGCGCAAGCAAACGCCCGCAAAGATTTTCGATCAATGACGGCTCAACCGCGAGCTGTAGAGATGTTTGAAGGGCTTCGACATCGCGATCGAAAGCCCAAACATCTACCCAGATTTGCGTGGCATCGAACCCCACCTTGGAATCCTCGATGCGAATCGCTTCTGGATGGCCCAGCAGCTTTCGCAAGCGTGAAATTGCCATATCCAGCGCGCCAGCTGCTGCCTGCGGTTCTGCATCGGGCCAAAGGAGGTCGTATAGCTTTTGCTTGGTGACGCCACGACCGCCTAACGCAATCAGGATCTTCAGGAGATCTATCGGCCTTCTCTGTGCTTTGCCTTCTAACACCAGCGCCACGCTTTGCCGTTGGATGGCAAAGCCCCCGAAAGCGTAGACCCGAATCGGCCATGGCCACGCTTCCGGTGCGTTTGCGGGAACAGCCACGCCATGGGTTTCGATCTGCCGGCAGACGAACTCCACCTCGATCCGATGTTCGAGAGTCAGCGCATACAGCTTCGCCCCAAACTCTGGACACGCCATGAACGTATCGTAAAACTGCCGTTCGCGTATGGGCACCCACGCCGCCGCCAGCAGCGTGCGACCATTGGGCTTTCCATGGATCGTCGCTTGATAGGCCTCGGCGAGTAGAACCATATCGCGTATCTCGTTCACGAACAGAGCCGGTACCATCGTGGACGCTTGCCGCATCAGTCCGCACGCTACGGCAAAATCGTCGATCAGTAGACGCGCATGAGCTTCGTTGACCATGTAGATCGCCTGCGACACAGGCGTATCTTCCATTTCGACTGAATATTGCAAGGCGCGGGCGGCGTGAAACACTGCTCGATCACCCTGCTGCTTCATCATTGCAACTTTCCCCTTAACGTATTCAAGCCCCTTCATCTGACTGAGGCGTGCCGAATCGGCGAATTTTTCTGCAGCCGCGAGTCCCCGCTCCGCCTGCGTGATGTCACGTGACGGAAGACTGCGCTCGACGTCGGAGCGGGCAATCCAGAACAGGATATCGCGCAGATTGTGCCGTTCCGCGACAGTTTTCGCCATCGCCCGAGCGGCGTCTGCCTGTAGCCTGTCTTTCGCAAACAGTGCGAACTGTTCCCACATTTGCAACCAATAGCAAAGGCGGTGCGGAGCGAGACTCGCATGGTCGACGTCTGGCTGCAAAAGGCCGTAAACGCGTTGGCCCAAGACACGCAATTCGCGCGGCTCAGCGTAATAGATCACGGCGCGCCCGGCGGCAAACTTCACATTGACGTCGACATCCAGTTCGAGCAAACGCATGATGCGTTCGGTGCACGATGTGATAAATGGATCGTTGTGCGCACCGAAAAGCATTCCAATTAACAACCCCGAAAGCGCAAGAAGCTCTTCGTCGCGGTTGGCCCACGGGAACGATGGGTCGCGCGCCGGATGTGCGTGCGCGAGATAGGCCGGAAATCGCCGGAATGTGCCCCAGTTGTGTCCGGCGATCAGGAGCGACGCGGCTGCGAGTGCAGCAGTCTTGCGGTCGTTTTTCGCGACGGCATCGTCGAGAGCGGTATTGAGAATTTGAAACGACTTGGCTTCGCCACGATGGGCCGCTTCAAGCCCCCGCCGGTAGCCAAAGCCGGATTGTCGAACCACTGAACTGTCTCGAGGCGCGCGTGCCATGACAGGATGTTATCCCAGCGTACGTTGGAACTAAACCTTCGAGCGCGGCAGCGCGAACGCCGCAGCGAATGACTCAGCGGTGTCTGCTTAGGCCAGATTGAGACCCTGCAACCTTTAAACCTGCGCTAACACTCGTCGCAGGCGTCAAGCGGCCTGCTGCGCAGCGAGGACTCCATTCGCATTTCCCGTCTTCGACCCACGTCTAGATCTCTGAGGGCGAGATATCGAGTGATTGACTCGCCGCCGCGAATATCGTCATGCCTAGGACAATCTCCAACCCCAGCGCGGCCGTGCGCCACCTCGTCCGCCGCTTGAGATCTTTCCATCACTTCGGAGTCGATGTGAAATACGGCTTCATCGCGAGGCATCGAGGAATCTGGCCGGTGCCATAGATCTGCGAGCTGCTTGATGTCTCGCGCAGCGGTTTCTACGAATGGTTCGAGCGACGGGCCAGTGCCAGGGCGCAAGCGGATGCCATGATGACCATGCAGATTCGCACGAGCTTCGTCGACAGTGATCGGACCTATGGTGCGAGGCGGGTGTGGCACGATCCTTGGGAGTGGGGCGTTGCTTGCGGACTGCACCGCGTAGAGCGCCTGATGAAGAGTGCCGCACTGCGGGCACGCCCCAAGCGTCGGCGCCAGCCGCACGACTGGGACAACGGCTCGAACACACGATTGCGCCAAATATTCTGGACCGGCGAGGGATGGCTGTATGTCGCAGTCGTTATCGACTTGTATTCGCGCCGCGCGGTCGGCTGGTCGATGAAATCACAGATGACGGCACAACTGGTGACCGATGCCTTGTTGATGGCGATATGGCGCCGTGGTTCGCCGCAGCATTGATGCATCACTCGGACCAGGGCAGCCAATACACCAGCGAGCAGTTCCAGCGTTTGCTGAAGGACCAAGGCGTGATTCGTAGTATGAGCAAGCGTGGTGATTGCTGGGACAACGCGGCGATGGAGAGCTTCTTCTCTTCGCTCAACACCGAACGAGTAGCGCGAACGGTCTACCGGCCGTGTCAAGCCGCCCGTGATTCCCGACCGCGGTTCTGCGTCGACCGACTTTACAGTCTGTTAACCACACTGGCCTGCATCTCAGTAAATGCTTTTCCTTTCAAAGTGTTGCATCTATGTACAGCGTTGGCGTGAAAGTTGCTAAACATAACAGCGTGCCAGATCCGGCATCTCCGCGCGTTGATCTGGATCGTAACGCGACCGTGCCTCTTGGAGCACTCCATTGTGTTGGCTCCCGAGTTCATGCAAGGCAACGCTCACGCGTGGAATTAGCGTGAACTTTTAGAGGGGTATGTCTCATGCGAATCATTTTGCTCCTAGCCGCCCTGTGTGGCGGTTTGCTCACTCCTTCAGCTCAAGCCACCCTAATTTCCGGAACGTGGAATTTTGATGCAGCCGGTTTAACGGGATCTTTCTCATTTTCCGGGTTGGATACCACCTTGACGTACACCGATTCGACGGCGGCGGGGTTTAGTTCATTCACAAGTTTCAACACGTCGGGCAGTGGCGGCAACGGATTCGACTATGACCCTGGATCCGGTCAACTGGTTGTTGGTGGCCTCGCGTTCGGCGTGGACGTTACAATTGTTACGCCCGCGCAGAATGACTGGTTCGTTGGAATTAGTAGTTTTCCTCAGCAGCCTGCGGTCATCCACTTTGCTTATGCTCCAGTCGGTGGCACTTTTGTGAATGTATACGCCGGTGCTGTGACGCCCGCCACTGTCCCGGAGCCCGCCACACTGGCGTTGCTTACGTTAGGGTTCGCTGGCATGAGCTTCGGTCGCCGCTATCTCAGCAAGCATTCCTGAAGGCGAAAATCGGTGAAAATAGGTGGCATCTCTTGCCACGATCGAGTGACCACGTCTCCACGGAATTCCACAGTGTTGACCGCTTGCAATACAGGCTCGCCCGACGGATCAATCCTTCTGGCACGGCCTTGTCGATGGCTTCGTGCCGATTGGCGACGCCTAGCCTGGGAAATATACGCCGAGCAGGACAAGGTCGCCGACGCTTGGCGAGATATCGAAGTGACGGACCTCATTGATGACAGGAACGGTGGAGTTGTAATCCACGGAAACGTGCCCCGCTCTTGCCGAGAACATCATAGGCTGACGAAACTGGCAATGCAGTGGGCAGCTGCGTCATCGAGCATTAATCCTCGTCGACGCCACGCGGCGTGCGCGGCTCAATCTCCGCGAGCGGCACCCGGTCTAGCAGCGAAGCGTCGTCATTCTTGGGCGTGTTGACGCGCGTCGAGACCGGATAAGCCTGCATCTCGTCGGCAGGGTAGTGACGCAAGAGGTCCGTCGCGTTCGGCGCACCGACGTCCAGCCATCGCGCTTAGTCCTCGGCCGCCGAGATCACCGGCATGCGATCGTGCACCTTCACCGTCAGTTCGTTGGGCTTCGTCGTGACGATCGCGGACATGTTGATCCACTCACCTTCGTGATCCTTCCAACTCGACCACAGTCCGGCGAATGCGAACGGCTCGCCGCCGATCATGCCGATGTGATACGGCTGCTTGCCACCCGCGACCTTCATCCATTCGTAGAGACCGGTTGCGGGGACCAGGCAGCGATGCCCGTCGCGGAATTCACTCCGCCGCCGGCAACAACATTGGATCCGCCGTTTGCAACGTTTTCAAAGCCGCCACCAATGACGTTGATCGGCTCCCACGGAAATAGAGCCAAGTTAAGAATTAGTTTCCGGCAGAATCTTCGTGGTTGTAGCGTCCGGGGCGGCGCCGGCGGGCACAGGGTATGTGTCCCGAGCGTCGTCCCCCTGCGCGACCAAATGCGGCGTGGAGCCTCGATTTCGT
>JBEPUJ010000039.1:0-19710 GCA_041691575.1 Terriglobales bacterium | reverse complement strand
TGAACTTCCAAAGGTGCGTGGCTTTCTCAGTGAATTTAACCAGATATGGGGCAACCTGATCGACAATGCCTTAGACGCCGTTGCGAATGGAGGCCGAGTCGAGGTGCTTGCGACCCGAGAGAACCAAAGCGTGGTGGTGCAAATCATCGACGACGGGCCGGGGATTGCAGAGGAAGTCCGCGGCCGAATCTTCGACCCGTTCTTCACGACCAAGCCGATGGGACACGGCACCGGTCTGGGGCTGGACATCGTCCGGCGCCTGGTGCGCCATAACGATGGCGCTATCGACTTTGAATCGCGGCCCGGTCGGACAGAATTTCGGGTCAAACTGCCGATTGTGAAGATCGACCCGGCTGAAGTTGTGTGATGAGTGACGGCGCACTCGCGTATGTGTTGATTTCTGGGAACGGGTGAACACCACTTCTAAAAATCGCAACTGCTTTACGCTCGCACCAGGCGGTACAAGTCAATTCGCAACGCCTGGTGCATCCCATCAGTAATACCAGCGATTGATCTTTGGCCCGTCCGAAGAATCTTGTAACAGGCTCAAATTGACGGTACGCCCACACCGGAGTTAGAAGTGTGGGCGTACCGTCACATTGGCCGCAGTACCCAGACAGCGATATGCCTGGGCAGAGAATTCCATGCTGCCGCCTTTTTCTATTGCAACTGCAAGGTAACGTTGCTGGAGTGTTGCACGGAGCCGCTGGTGGCGGTCACCGTAATGGTGTAGCTCTGCGGCTGAACCACGGGCTTGGAACTTCCGCCGCAGCCACTCAGCCCGGCCACTGCGCCGAACGAGAGGAGCAGAAGCAGAGCAAGACTGGCTCTTCCGCTCAGCTTCCGCGCGACGCGGCGCATCCTCCGTGTGCCCGCCAGCGGCAGGAACAGCAGAGCGAATGCGATCAAGCCGCCACGATGGGAGAGAGGGGAGACTGGCTGACTCAACCCGGCCACGGCCGACGTCTGGATCGTCAGCGTCACCGTCTGCGCCCCACCGTTAGCTGCGATCGTTGACGGCGAGAAGCTGGCAGTCGCGCCCACAGGCAGGCCGGTCGCGGCGAAGGTCACTGTCCCCGGATAAGCGCCGGACGTCGGCGCAAACGAGAAGGTGAACGTCGCTGCTCCACCGCGAGTCACGCTCTGGGTTTGTGTGGTCGTCGGAGTGCTCATCGAAAAATCGAGCACAGGTGCTGCCGCCACGGTGAAGCTGGTGCTCGCCGTCGCAGCCGTGTAACTCGCAGAAGCTGCCTGGCTGGCAGAGAGCACTACGGTTCCCGCTCCGGTGAGGGTGACGGTGTTGCCCGAGACCGTCGCCGGGCCGGAGGTCACAGAGTACGTCACCGCCCCAGAGCTGGCCGACGTTGCGGTAACGGTAAACGGCGCATCACCAAACGTGTGGTTCGGAATCGTTGCGAACGCAAGCGTGGGCGTTGCGGCGCCGACCGCGAAGCTGGTACTTGCCGTCGCTGCCGCGTAACTCGTCGCAGCTGCCTGGCTTGCCGAAAGCACTATCGTTCCTGTCCCGGTGATGGTGAGGGTGTTGCCTGCGATCGTCGCCGGGCCGGAGGTGACAGAGTACGTCACCGCTCCTGAACTGGCCGAAGTTGCGGTGACGATAAACGGGGTATCACCCAAGATGTGGTTCGGAATCGTGGCGAACGCAAGCGTGGGCGTTTGCAATTGCCCGGTGCCGGTCAGCGAGATCGTCTGCGTTGTGCTCGGGTTGGCGTTGAGGTTGGTATCGGTCAGCACCAGCGAGCCGGAGATCGCGCCCGCGACCGTGGGAGCGAAGCTGATCGGCAGCGCGCAGCTCGCTCCCGCAGCCAGCGTGTTCGGCGTACCGGTTGTCAGCGGGCAGGTTCCGCTGCCGCTGCTGTCCAGCGTGAAGTCTGCCGAGATGCTCGGATTGTTCCCACTTGTGGGAATCGGGAAGGTAAGCGCTGCGTTGCCCCTGTTGGCCACCGTCACCGTCTGCGGGCCGTCGGTCGTATCCGTGGAACCCACATTCGTTGCAGTCGCGAGGTGATAACCAGTGTTTCTACGCCTGTCTCCAGGGTTGGATGAATCACCGGCGCGAAGTACCATCTTGCAGATAACGTTAGCGAAGGAAGTTCGGTCATGAGCGACAAAAATCGGAATCCTCCGACCCCATATTTGTAAATCTCAATGGCCTGCCACCCTGGACTGGCTGGGGAAGTAGCTGGTTAGTTGTCAACAGGAGATAGTTCGAGTGGTCGAGCCCTTTCACTTCCCAATCCGAATGGACACATTTCACGTCGTACTCGACTTGGGCGGCACCTTTGTGTTCGCCCTGAGCGGGGGCATGGCCGGAGTCAAGCACAAGCTTGATATCTTTGGCGTCCTTGTTTTGTCCTTTGCGGCAGCTAACGCCGGAGTGATCGCACGTGATGTGATGATTGGAGCGACGCCGGTTGCGGCGCTCAGCGATTGGCGATATGTTGCTGTCTCGCTGCTGGCTGGCTTGCTGACGTTTTATTGTTATCCATTCATTAACCGCCTAAGCGGTTCCGTTTTAATATTCGACGCAGCCGGTCTGGCACTTTTTGCTGTTACGGGCGCGACGAAGGCACTGACATATCACCTTGGCTCGGTCTCGGCGGCACTGCTCGGGATGCTGACAGGAATTGGTGGCGGCATGACGCGCGACATCCTCATCACGGAAGTTCCTGTCGTGTTGCGCGCTGACCTTTATGCCGTCGCTGCTCTGGTTGGTGCAGCGGCTGTCGTGATCGGACGCATGTTGCATCTTTCGTCCGCCCTGGCTACCTGTATCGGCGCGGTTCTCTGCTTTGGGCTGCGCTTCATGGCAATCCGGTACGGCTGGAGACTTCCCGTTGCCGCCGCGGAATAAGCAGCGGGCATCCATCAAATGATTGGCAGTCATAGCTCGATTGACTCATTTCAGGCCTGGTAAGGCGAAGATGGATCAATCTCTCATCTTCTGCTAGAAGAAACATCTGGTGGCAGTATTCAGCGCGGCTCACTCAGTATCTCTTTCTCTGCTTCATTCCATTCTGAAGGTTACGTGCTCTCCTGAATTCGGTATTGCGCTGCAGCCCATCCAAATCATTCCAGCTTTCACGATCGAGACCGCGTAGCCGCTGCGACGGTTACGCAGTTCAATGTAAGGCAACACAAATTCGCGGAGGGATTGATATACGGCCCGGTGGTTACGCTGACGAACCGCTGCATAAAAGTCCTTCGCAAACTTCGGCATGAAGTTGAAAATGGCCAAAGAATACGTTGTCACACCTATCTCAAGATATGGCTGCGCAAACGTTTCAGCCGTTGGGAGGCCGCCGATATAAGTGAGGCGACTTCCAAGCCGGGCATAAATCCGCGTCATGAGCTCAATATCATAGCCATCCTTAAACCCAATGAGGTTTGGGCATCGGTCACACATCTGCTTCAGGGTAACTACGGCCGGACGACCAGGTCCGAATAGGTAGGTCACTTTTGCAGATAATGCGACTTAGATCTGAATATATGTATGACATATTAGATCAACATGTTGACAACTGTTATCCCCAAGAGCTACCGTGCCCTCAATCAGACGTACTAGAAAACGTTGTGCTGGAGCTCAGTTGCCCTGGCATAAGACCAACATCGATCATCTGACGGAATCAGTGGAAATCCAAATGGAATCAGTAATCCCGAGAGCGCGGTGGGTTCGCATCATACCGGCAACCGTTCTGATTTATATCGTTGCGTACATGGATCGCATGAACATCAGTTTTGCGATGGCGGGAGGGATGAACAAGGACCTGCATCTCTCCATGGCGCGGTCCGGATTGGCGGCAGGCATTTTCTTCATCGGATACCTATTGCTCCAAGTGCCAGCGGGCCATTTTGCCGAGCACTACAGCGCGAAAAGGTACATATTCTGGGCAATTCTCGCTTGGGGCAGCATCTCGTTCCTCACAGGGTTTTGCCAGAGTGCATGGCAATTGATGACCATGCGATTTCTGCTTGGAGTGGTCGAAGGAGGAGTTTACCCAGCGCTCCTGGTGCTCGTCAGCAAATGGTTTCCGACGAAGGAGATAGGGCGTGCCAATGCCCTTTTTCTGATGAGCCTCCCCCTGTCCACCGTCCTGACCAATCCGATCTCGGGCTGGATTGTTTCGAGACATGACTGGCGCTGGTTGTTCTTCCTCGAAGGAGGTCTGTCGCTGCTGCTGATCCTGATCTGGACGCCAATGATAAGTGACAGTCCGCAGAAGGCGAAATGGATCTCTGTGGAAGAGAAACAATATCTGGAGACGGCACTGGAAGCCGACCGGGTCGCTCGTGAACACCTGTTCACAGTCGCCAAAGGATCTGGCGGGTCTTACAAGCAACTTCTCGCTGATAAGAACCTCTGGCTGATGGTGCTGATTATCATGTGCTACACCACTGGACAGTATGGCTATACGCTTTGGCTGCCGACTCTGCTGGCTAGGCTGACACAAATGAATTTAGCTAGTGTTGGCTGGCTGACTTCTCTTCCGTTCGTGGCGGCGTTGGGTGGACTGTATCTGTTTGGCGCATTGTCCGACAAGAGCAATAACCGGCGTCTATGGACTGCGCTGGCCCTGCTCGGATTTGCATTGAGCCTTCTGTTGGCTACCTTCTTTTCCAGCATCGTGTGGCTCGCCTATGGGTTGCTCGTTTTGACGGGCCTCTTCCTCAAATGCATGCAAGGGCCGTTTTGGGCTATGTCTTCTGTTTTGTTCCCTCCCGGGTTCTGCGGGGGAGCGCTCGGTGTGATCAATGCGGTAGGCAATCTCGGGGGCTTCATTGGGCCGGTTCTGGTGGGGTGGTCGGTTACCCACACGGGTCAGATGAAGTATGGAAATTACAGCCTCGTTCTGGCATTGCTACTGGGGGCGGGGCTAACGATGATGCTACCGAAGGTGACAGCGGGCGCAATAAGTAAGCACGAAACCCGCACTCCAGCGTGACGCCGTACTTACGATAACCCGGCATCCTGCCGGACTTGCAGACATGTTAGGGCTGTTTCTATTATTTGTCAGACTTATTTATTAATTTGCTTGACAAGTATTTGCGAAGTGGTCTATTACTTTGCTCACAAAATAAGTAGTTGTCTCAAAGGTTGAGAACCACGAAACACTTAAAGGGGCGCCCTGACTTATGTTAATGAAATTGAACCCAGCCAAAGCGATGATGGTCCGTCTTTTCATACTGCCGATCGTCTTAACGCTCACTGTTTGTCCCGCTCATCAGCTCTTTGCCCAGGTAACAGGAGCTACGCTCTCCGGAACGATCACGGACGCCACCGGCGCTGAGCTGCCGGGCGTACAGGTCGCCATCGAAAACCGGGCAACGCAGATCACGCGCAAATCTGTGACCGACAAGGATGGCCTCTACAGTGCGCCAAACCTTCTGCCCGGCAGCTATGAGGTCACGGTCACAGCTCAGGGGTTTGCTACCGTTTCACGCAAAGGCATTACGTTGAATGTTGGTGGCAACCAGGTCATCGATGTCCAGATGAAGATCGGTCAGGTGAGCGAGCAGATCGAGGTGGACGAATCGGCGCCGATCCTTCAGCTCGGGTCTTCCGAACTGGCGTCGGTTGTGGATGCGACGACAGTGCGCGAGCTGCCTCTAAATGGCCGCAGCTGGACTGACTTGGCTACGCTCCAGCCTGGAGTCGTGAAGGTGCAGAGTTCGTCGAATCCGGCCTCTGGTGCGGACCGCGGCGAACATGGATTTGGCACTCAACTTTCGATCAGCGGTGGCAAGCCGGTGCAGAACAACTACCGTATGGACGGGATCAGCGTGAACGACTACGCGAACGGCGCTCCGGGCAGTGTGCTTGGCGTGTCGCTGGGGGTCGATGCCATCCAGGAGTTTTCCGTCATTACAAGCAACTACACCGCACAATATGGCAGGACCTCGGGCGGGGTGATCAACGCGATCACAAAATCGGGCACCAACGCGTTTCATGGCAGCGCGTATGAGTTCTTCCGGAATAGTGCGCTCGATGCAAGGAACTACTTCGATCTCGACGCCGATGGCAATCCGTACAAGGCGCCCTTCAACCGAAATCAATTCGGCGCTTCCGCGGGCGGCCCGATCTTCAAGAACCACACTTTCATCTTCGGGGACTACGAAGGGATCCGGCAGAGCAAGGGCATTGCGACCTCAGCTGTTGTGCCCTCGGACGCCGCGCGAACGGGCGTACTGTACAACGGGACGGACGTGGCGACGACGGTGAAGGTTGATCCGGCGGCCGCCAAGTACCTCGCGTTCTGGCATGCGGCAAATCGACCTTCCGATCCGCACAGCGATACCGGGATCTACTCCTTCAATGGGCAACAGGTGCTGAGGGAAGACTACTTCACCACCAAGGTGGACCATACGATCTCGCAGAAGGACAGCCTGTCAGGCACGTATATGTTCGACAACACACCGTATTCGGCGCCGGATGGACTGAATATCTCATTGCAGGGACATCATGTTCGGCGGCAGGTCGTAGTGCTGGAAGAGGCGCATGTGTTCAGTCCGACCCTGCTGAATGCCTTCCATGCCGGAGTGAATCGGGTAAGCACGTTCAACAATAAAGGCGTTGCCGCCATCAATCCTCTGGGCGCGGACAAGACGCTGGCTTCGACACCTGGACAAGTTGCCGCTCGAGTGAACGTAGGCGGGCTTAGCAGTCTGCCGGGTGGCGTGGGCGCTGTCGACCACTTTACCCACGGGTATAACTCCTATCAGGCGTACGACGATGCCTTTCTGACGCGTGGCAACCATTCATTGAAGATTGGGGGCGCTCTCGAATATATACGTAGCAATTCCACCGGCTTCTCCGACGTGGCGGGAAACTGGTCCTTCGCGGGGCTTCAGGATTTTCTCACCAATAAGCCGCAGAGCTTTGACTCCGCTTTGACGGGCGCATCGCCACGCAACATCCGCCAGACAATCTTTGGCGTATACGTTCAGGACACTTGGAAAGTTCGCAAAAATCTAACGGTTGATCTTGGTGTGCGGTATGAAATAGCGACCGTCCCCACAGAAGCCCATGGTAAGTTCGTCACCTTGCAGAACATCACGGACGCCAAGCCGAAGATTGGCGGCCAACTCTTCGCCAACCCGACGCTGCGCAACTTGGAGCCCCGTTTTGGCTTCGCCTGGGACCCACGTGGGGACTCCAAGACGGTGGTGCATGGGGCCTTTGGCATGTTCGACGTTCTTCCACTTCCTTATGTCGTCCAATTGCTGCAAGTGCGCCCGGCGCCTTTCAATCTGATTGGAAACGTGAATTCGGGACTGGATGGCACTTTCTTCAATGGGACGAATGCTCAGGGAAAAACCGCATATCAATCGCTCGGCGTCAACAGTCTCGGTTCGACTTTTATCGAGCAACATCCCCACCGGAATTACGTTATGACCTGGGGTCTTAATGTGCAACGGGAATTGACACCGAATCTGGGAATCATTGTCGGCTATGTCGGCTCTCGCGGAGTGCATCATCAATTCAAGGTTGACGATGCGAACATGACGCTGCCTACTTTGACTCCCGCTGGCTATGTATTTCCCCTGCCTGCCGCGGATGGAACACCCGCCCCGGTCCTCAATCCAAACTTCGGAGCCATTCGCTCATTGTGGTGGAATGGTTCCTCCTCCTACCACGCTCTGGAAGTGGGAGTAACGAAGCGTATGAGCAAGGGGCTTCAATTCCAGGGATCCTATACCTGGTCCAAGAGTATGGACACCAACTCCACGGGCGCTGGAGCGGATTCCTACGGCAATTCTCTAAGCAGCCTGCATTGGTATAACGTGGGCCTCAATAAATCGGTGTCGGACTTCAATACACCTCATGCACTTAGCTTGAACGCAATCTGGGATGTCCCAACTCCACCAGTGTCTGCATTGCTTGCCAAGAAGGTACTGGGAGGATGGGAGCTGGGGAGCATCTTTACCGCTCAGAGTGGACAGCCTTTCACCGCGCTCGTGGCGGGCGATGCTGTCGGTCAAAACAGCAGCGATCCATTCTCGTTTCCAAGTAGGCTGACCGGTTCGGGATGCAAGTCGTTGGTCAATCCGGGGAATCGAAACAATTACATCAAGCTGCAATGCTTCACCATGCCCCAGGCTCCGGACCAGGCGTTCTATACCAAGTATTGCAATCCGCTGACACCGTTTCCCACCTGCACCAATATGTTTGGAAATGCCAAGCGCAACATCATGGCTGGCCCGGGATTTGCAGATCTCGACTTTTCCATCTACAAGAACACATCGTTCAAGCGGATCTCAGAGCACTTCAGCACGCAGTTTCGCGTAGAGTTCTTCAACGTACTGAACCACACCAACTTCGCCCCTCCACTCGATAGCACGACGCTCTTTGCTCCGGTCACGAATGACGATGGAACCGTAAGGTACGACCGGCAGGATGGTAGCGCGGGTATTCTCGATAAGACCAACAATGATTCGCGTGAGATCCAGCTTGCCTTCAAGGTAACCTGGTAATCGATCAGAAGGAATCCAACGTAGCGGCCAGGGGCTTGGGTTCTATTCTGACAATGCAATCCTTCTCAGAATAGAACCGAGGACTCGGTCGAGCGTAAGGAATACGCACATGTCATACATGTACTCCGTGCGACATGTTTGTTTATTTGAAATTTTCTCAGCTCGAGTTGCAGTATTTCCAAAAATTTGTCAAACAAGTATTGACAATTAGTCGGCATATCCGTCAACATGAAGTGCAGCGGATTGTAATTGGGTGCTTTGATTCCAACGGGGTTCTTACGGGAAAACCAGACTGAGTTTGCAAATGTCTTCAACTACGCAGCTAACGCAAATGACCAAGATTGCCAATATCGCGAAGGAGCCTGGCAATCTTGAAGAGTCCTCGGCCCGGTTTGCAGATCGGATCTATGAGCGAGTGCTGGAGCAAATTGTCCTTGGCGAATTCAAAATCGGGGAGAGGCTACCCTCAGAGAACCAATTGGGCGCGGAATATAACGTTTCCAGGGCGGTTGTACGCGAGGCTCTGGCGCGCTTATATGCAGATGGAGTAACAGTCACGCGGCGCGGCGCGGGTACATACGTGCAGCGTCAGCCCGGGCGGGAGTTTCTTCGCCTTGCTCCTATTGGTGGAATCGCAGATTTGATGCGGACTTTTGAGTTTCGCATTGCCCTTGAGGGAGAGGCCGCGTCGCTCGCCGCACAACGCAGAACGGATGAGCACCTGGCTGCCATTGATAATGCCTTCGAACAACTCAATCGAGCGAACGCTGCCGGAGAGCTTGGTGTAGAAGAGGACATCCGCTTTCACGGAGCGATTGCCGCAGCCAGCCGCAATCAGTTATTCATCGAGACGCTGGATGCACTTTCGATTCACCTGTTCAACGGGATGAATGTCACGCGCAATCTCTCGCTTACTCGCAGCCGGAGCCGGTTGTTGCTCGTGCAGGAAGAGCACGCGCGCATTGTCGAAGCCATTCGGGAACCGAACCAGGAGGCGGCACGTGCTGCCATGCGCGCACACATCTCCAACGCTCGAAACCGCGCTTTGGATGACAGCACGGAACCCTCCTGATCGATCTTGGAAAGCAGTGCGGAAGTACGCGATCCCGTTAGGGGTCATCCATTTCTGAACCCCGCAGAATAGAGGGATATGTCAAAGCGAAGGAAGCAGCCTGAGGAGTTACGAAGCTATCGATGGTTTGGAGTGAGCGATTTGCGTTCCTTCGGCCATCGCTCCCGGACAGCGCAGATGGGATATACCTCCGCAGACTACATGGGCAAGCCGGTCATCGCGATCGTCAATACGTGGAGCGAGATCAATCCTTGCCACTCCCACTTCAAGGACCGGGCCGAGGAGATCAAGCGCGGAATCTGGCAGGCAGGCGGCTTCCCCGTTGAGATGCCGACGATGACTCTGTCGGAAAACTTTCAGAAGCCCACGACGATGCTGTATCGAAACTTTCTCTCCATGGATGTGGAGGAGCTGCTGCGCTCGTATCCCTTCGACGGCTGCGTTGTGATGGGGGGCTGCGACAAAACGACCCCGGGAGTGTTGATGGGGGCATTCAGCATGAACCTTCCTGCGATCTACATGCCCGCCGGCCCTATGCTGCGTGGCGACTGGAACGGCGTGACGCTCGGCAGCGGAACCGATACGTGGAAGTATGCCGCAGACTTGAAAGCGGGCAAGATTACACAGTTTGAATGGAAGGGAATCGAGACCGGCATCGCACGGTCGGCGGGACACTGCATGACCATGGGCACGGCGTCGACGATGACCAGCGCCGCTGAAGCGCTCGGCCTGACACTTCCGGGCTTCGCCTCCATCCCCGCCGTTGATTCTCGTCATGCCCAGCACGCCTCTCTGACTGGCAGGAGAATTGTGGATATGGTCTGGGAGGATTTGAAGCCATCCGACCTGCTGACTAAGGCATCCTTCGATAACGCGATTACGACGGTCCTGGCACTCGGTGGATCCACCAACTCCATGGTCCATCTCGTTGCGATGGCGCGCCGGGCTGGGTTGGATGTCACGCTGGATCGCTTCGACGAACTCGGACGCCGTACTCCCGTGCTGGCCAACATTCGCCCCGCCGGTGAATTTCTGATGGAGGACTTCTTCTACGCAGGCGGCCTGCGGGCGCTGCTCGCGGAACTGGGTGAGTTGATCGACGGGTCGCAGATGACGGTCAACGGGCAGACCCTGGGCGAGAACATCAAGGGCGCGGAGATTTATAACGACAATGTAATTCGCCGGCGTTCCAACGCGCTTGTCGAGCACGATGGGCTTGCGGTTCTGCGTGGGAACCTGGCCCCCGATGGCGCCGTCGTCAAGCCGCCTGCGATGGAGCCGCATCTGCAGCAGCACATCGGGCCTGCGATTGTGTTCAAAGACTACAACGACATGTCTGCGCGCATTGACGATCCTGCGCTGGAGGTGACAGCCGACTCCGTGCTTGTGCTGCAGAACGCTGGTCCGGTGGGCGCGCCAGGGATGCCCGAGTGGGGACAGCTCCCGATTCCTGAGAAGTTGTTGAAGGCTGGGGTGCGCGATATGGTCCGCATCTCCGACGCGCGTATGAGCGGTACCAGCTATGGCGCCTGCATCCTGCACGTAGCACCGGAATCGTTTGTGGGAGGTCCGCTCGCGCTGGTGCATGACGGGGATTTGATCGAACTGGATGTACCTGCCCGGAAGATTAGTCTTCTCATTTCAGACGAAGAAATGGCACGGCGGAAAGCAGCGTGGGTCGCACCGAAGCCAAAATTCGAGCGAGGGTATGGAGTCTTGAATCAACTTCACGTTTTGCAGGCGAACAAAGGCTGCGATTTCGATTTCTTAGAAGAACCCGTACGGGCAGCCGACACAGGTACGACTGATCCGGAAATCCACTAGACCTAGAGATTTTGACCAAGGAGTAAAACGAGTGAACGAACTGAGTAATGAAGCGGTAAACCTTCTCAAGCATGTGAGCACCGCGACACTGACGACGCAACTGTTCCGGCGCGGCTTTCGTAATGTTTTCATGCAAGGCGTCGCCTCTTTGGGCAAGGTTGATAGCGAAAATATGGTTGGGCCAGCATTCACGCTTAGAAACATTCCCGCACGCGAGGATATCGATATTCTTGAGATCTTTCTCGACCCTGAGAACGCGCAGCGAAAGGGAATCGAGACCATCCCTCCGGGATATGTTCTCGTACAGGATTGCCGGGGAGACAAGTCGGCCGCCTCCTGTGGCTCTATCTTGACAACGCGCTTGAAGGTGCGGGGTGCTGCCGGTATGGTCTCTGACGGGCCGGTGCGGGACAGTGGCGTGATTGCCGCGCTCGACTTCCCGGTCTTCTGCGCGGGTGCGAGCGCGCCAACAAATCTGATCAGGCACCACTCGATTGATATGAATCTGCCCATCGGTTGCGGCGGAGTCTCCGTTTATCCAGGCGACATTATCGTTGGGGATGTGGATGGGATTGTCGTGATTCCGCGGCATCTGGCGGAAGAAGTCGCGATGGATTCTGCCGAGCAGGAGAGCATGGAGGATTTCATTCTGGGGAAGGTTCAATCAGGCCTCCCATTGACCGGGACCTATCCTCCGAACGCGGATACGCGTGAGGCGTACGAGGCATGGAAGCGTCAGAATTCTGCGAAGATCTGATTCCCTCATTTGTATTTCACAGGTCCGGCAGCAGTTTGGGATTCGCGACACGAAGACGTTTTTGCGCCTGATTCCAGTGGTTTCGATAACAGTGACTTCAACAGTACAAAGGGATTGAGCTATGAAAATCAATGGAACAATGCTCATCGGAAAGGAGGAGGTGCGCGGAACTGAGGGAACGATGCGCGCCTTCAATCCAGCGATTGGTGCAGTACTCGAAGGAGACTTCGGAGTAGGTACCGATGCTGAGGTCAATCGCGCATGTCTCCTAGCCCAGCAAGCCTTCGATTCCTATCGCGAGACGGATGCTGCCACGCGCGCCCGCTTTCTCAGGTCGATCGCTCGGGGGATCAGCGATCTGGGCGATACTCTGATTGTTCGTGCCTCGGAGGAGACTGGTTTGCCGAAGGGGCGGATCGAGGGGGAGCGTGGCCGCACCGTGGCTCAGTTGGAGCTCTTCGCCTCCATCGTGAGCGATGGTCGATGGATTGGCGCGACGCTTGATTCGGCTTTGCCAGATCGCAAGCCGCAGCCACGTCCCGATCTCAGGCTTCGAAGGATCGCTCTCGGGCCGGTGGCTGTATTCGCGGCCAGCAATTTCCCACTCGCATTCTCAGTGGCGGGAGGAGACACCGCGTCCGCCCTGGCGGCGGGATGTCCCGTCGTTGTGAAGGCCCACTCCTCGCATCTGGGCACCTCCGAACTCGTGGGACGGGCGATCCAGAAGGCAATCGCGGAGTGTGGTTTGCCGGAGGGCGTCTTCTCGCTATTGATAGGGCATGGAAACACGATGGGCCAGGCGCTGGTCAGCCATCCGGCTATTAAGGCTGTCGGCTTTACCGGCTCGCGGCGAGGCGGCCTCAGCCTGATGAGAACTGCGGCGAACCGGCCCGAACCCATTCCCGTGTACGCGGAGATGAGCAGTGTCAATCCAGTCTTCTTCTTTCCTTCGGCGCTGGATAAGAAAGCAGAAGCGCTGGCCAAGGGCTTTATCGATTCTGTGACGCTGGGGGTTGGGCAATTCTGCACGAACCCAGGCATCGCTCTGGGCATCGAAGGCGACGGCTTCCAGCAATTCAGCCGTTTCGCCGCGGAGGAACTATCGACGCGCTCAGCAGCTACCATGCTCTCTCCGGGAATTCATTCGGCCTACCGGAGTGGCCTCGAACGCCTCAGGCAAGCGAAGGGCGTCAGCAATCTGGCGGAGGTGGAGCCGGGGCAGGGAAGCTGTCTTGGAACACCGGCCTTGTTCGCTGTGACCGGAAAACAGCTTCTGGCCGAACCGGAACTTGCTGAAGAGGTATTCGGTCCGGCGTCGGTTCTGATCAGCTGCGAGAACCTGGAGGAGATGCATGCCATCGCGGAACAATTGTCTGGCCAGTTGACTGCATCTCTGTTTATCGAAGAGCAGGATATCGAGGCTGCGCGCACCCTGGTGCCAACGCTCGAACGCAAGGTTGGGCGCATCATCTTCAACCAGTACCCAACAGGAGTAGAGGTGTCGTACGCGATGGTGCATGGCGGCCCCTTTCCCGCTACCTCTGACAGCCGAACGACATCGGTTGGCGCTGGCGCAATCGAGAGATTTTTGCGACCAGTCGCGTACCAGAACATGCCCTCGGCCCTGATGCCAGCTGCCCTGCAGGACGCGAACCCGATGAAGATATGGCGACTGCAGGATGGACAACTGGAGCGGCAGTGAGTTGTCCGTGTTTCTCTTGCGTTCGCCCGAAGAACCACCCAGAAAATTTGAAATCGGAGAGATCAAACCATGCAGAAATTGAGAGTGTTGGCTGTTGTTGCCGCTTTGGGTCTTAGCCTGCTTCCAACCAAGATGTTACGGGCTGAAGGAAGCGCGGAAGCAGTTTCTCCCCTGACCCTGCTTCACCGATATAAGCTCCCGGCTTCGATCCATGGCCACTTCGATCACTTTGCAGTGGATGCCGCAGGCAAGCGGCTGTTTGGAACCGCTGTCGAAGATAAGTTTGTCGTCGTGTTCGATCTCGACAAGGGGGTAATGACGAATGCAATTAGAGGAATCGACGAGCCTCGCGGAGTCGTATACCGCCCAGACTTGAATCGGCTCTACGTCTCCGATGGTGGCGGGGCTTTGCGCATCTTCGATTCCAATTCTCTCAAGCCGGTAAAGACGCTTAAGCTCCTGGTCGATGCAGATCCTGTCTCCTATGACGCTTCCACCAAACGGCTTTTCGTGGTCAATGGAGGAGAGAAGGCGAAGCATACTTATTCGAACATTACCGTCTTCGACACGACAGCCGGTGTGCAGGTTGGAGATATGCAGGTGAAGGGCATAGAAATCGAGGGGATGGCTGTCGAGAAAGCTGGGCCGAGACTGTTTGCGAACAATCGTGACAAGAATGAGATCGACATTTTCGATCGACATAAATTAATTCAGACCGCGACGTGGCCCGTGACCAAATGCGAGAAGAACACAGTGATGGCGCTTGATGAATCGACGCATCGCATGTTTGTCGCGTGCCACAAAGGGACACTTGTCATTGTTGACCTGAATACAGGCAAGGAACTACAGGCGCTTCCGATCGGTAGCGGAGCAGACGATATCTCTTTTGATCCATCCACGAAGCACATCTACGTATCGGGCGGGGCGGGGAATGGATCCATCGACGTTTACCTGGAAAAGGACGCCGACCACTATGAATCACTTGGACGCGTCGCTACGGCGCCAGGAGCTGCAACCGGTCGCCTTATTCCTGAACTCGAGGAGTACGTCACGTTTGTCCCGGCCCAGAAGGGCCATCGGGCTGAGGTTCTGGTATACGCGGTGAAGTAGTTGCGTAGTGGGATTACTTAGAGTTTCCAACGACACAGACTAAATCATGAGCGTGCAGATTCGACGATGGGTTGCAACCGCTCTCGCCGGAAACGGCTCTCTGAGTGCCGGCTGACCAGTGGTCAGCCGGCCTCTGCGTCTCAACTTCTTTTCAAGCGATCAGGAGCCTACAACGATGAGCAGCGTATCTTTGTCGTGGCGGACCTCACACAGCAAAAACTCGCAGAGTGCGCTGCGCTGCACAATGAGCGGCTCGCTGCGACAGGGCTGATGGCAAACACAATTGCGCATGAGATCAACAATCCGCTGGAAGCGATAACCAATCTTCTCTTCATTCTGAGAGGCCTGGTTACCGATTCGGAAAGTGCTTCTGAATATCTTGGTGCCACAGAAAAGGAAGTGGCGCGCGTGTCCCGAATCGCGCGGCAGATATTATCCTTCCACCGCGACACTGCATCTCCGATCAGTGTGAATATCTCGGCGTTGCTCGAAGATGTACTGGCTCTTAATAATCGCGGAATCGAGGAGAAACATCTACGAGTGCGTCAGGAGGGAGATCGTACGATCTCTGTGAATGGCTTTCCTGCTCAGCTCCGGCAAGTCTTCTCCAATCTGGTGCGGAACGCGATTGAAGCTTCCGAAGATGGAATGGAGATCAGAATCAAGGTTTCCCACGCTTCCCTTGGGCCAACGGCAAGGAACCGGCTGCTCGTATTACGATCTGTGACAGTGGCCTCGGCATTCCCTCCGAGAATATGCAACGAATCTTCGATGCTTTTTTTACGACAAAAGAATTAAAAGGGACGAGAGTAGGACTCTGGCTCAGCTCGTCGATTGTGCAGGAGCACAGGGGCCGTATCCAGGTTCGGAGCCGCACTCCGTCAGGGAAATCAGGAACCTGTATCTCTGTTCTCCTATCCATCTGCGGCTGACCGCTCCGCTTTCAAATTTAGCTATAGCAATATTTGTCTGTCTTTAATGCCCTTGTGCCATCACCAGGAAAACACTGGATATTGCCGAGAGGGGCATTGACGTTGGTGGGTCGGACAAGCTTGTCCTGCCGCGCTCCGTGCGTCGGACAAGGCAAGGAAGGCATGGAGTACCAGGGGAACGCATAAAGAACGTGAGTTCATAAACTCCACCTTTGAAGTAAACATCCAGCGATAGAAAACGATACCGGCGACCTTACGATCGCCGGTATCGCGCGGTTAGCTCGACACGGTTCGCCGCAGTTCTCCATCGGGATCGTTGACCATGCGGCAATCATTGTCGAAGACCATGGTCTGGGAATGGTCCGAATCGCTCGGCGTCCACGCCAATCCCGGCTGGCTGGGTTTTCCGGTACGTGCGAAGGTAGCCCATGCCGAGGCCATCTTCTTTGCCAGCGCCTGTGCCTCGGGCGTGTTGCCCGTTCCCTGCTCGCATCGTTTTGTGTTGTCGAAGCAGAAGGCGAGTTCAGCGGTGTGCCACGCCCCCGCTACACCATCCAGCATCGGCGATTGCCAGGTGAAATAGTAGGAATAGACCGGCGCCGCTTTGAGTTTGGACTTCATATTTGCCATGCGAACGACGTTATTGCGTTGACCGACGCCGGCAACTCCGTACGACAGGGTGCGGATGCTCTTTTGCGGATGTGCTTTCTTCATCGCGGCAATCAATGTGGTTGCCTTGGCATCGTCCATGGTCCTGGCGAGCGTAGCATGCCACTCTTCCTCGGTGGGGTTCGAAGACATTCGATTTCCCTCTTCGCTGACCGAGCCGATCAACATCGGAACATCCTTCGATATCTGCGGGGCCTCTTCGTAGAACGACCGAACGGTCACGACCCGGCCATCCAGGATTGGTCCCCAACCTACGCGCGGATGAGGACTCGGCGGCCCTCCCATTCCGAATCTCTGTCCCGGAGGATTGACCTTGGTAATCGCGGCGTTTCCGGCCACGAAGAGCTTCGACCACTCCACCTTTTTGAGAGACGCTATGTCGTTGGGCTGCAAACCCAGCTCCACCATCAGCTGGCGGGTCAACTCTCTTGCCTGCTCGCTGCTTGGCGGATTGCCGCCGCCGCCGGATTGTACCGACGCACGATGGAAGAGCCCTGCCGCCGACGGCATTCCCATCAGCGTGGTGACCTTCGAGCCGCCGCCGGATTGGCCATAGATCATGACCATGTTCGGATCTCCGCCAAAATTAGCAATATTCTCCCGCACCCATTGCAGCGAGGCAACCAGATCGCTCATGCCAACATTGGCCGAATCGGCGTATTCCCCTCCTCCAACTTCGGAGACATCGAGAAATCCCAGCGCGTTGAGGCGGTGATTCACCGACACCTGGACCACGTCATGATGACGCGCCATCTGTGCGCCTTCGTGCGAGGGCAACTCATAGGATGAACCAAAGCTGAAGCCGCCGCCGTGAAAGTAGACCATGACGGGACGCTTGCCGGTCAGGCTCGGCGTCCAGATGTTTAGCTTCAGCATGTCCTCGCTCATCGGGCCATCGTCCCAGTCCTGCAGGAAGGATTGCTCGATCGAAGCGTAGCTGTGGAGATTCTGCGGACAGTTGTCTCCATAGATGAGAGTGAAGCGTTCGTCCGTCCAGGGTTTGGGGGGCTTTGCCGGCATCCAGCGATTCTCCCCGCCTGTATCTGCGCCATACGGTATTCCTTTGAACGTGAAGACGCCTCCATCAAGAAATCCGCGCACTTTGCCGTACTGAGTCTTCGCGACTGCGGACCGGGGCGTTGAGCAGTTTCCCGGGCCTTGGTGTGCTGCTGTCTTAATGTTGTCGAGCGCTGCTGCCGGCCTGCTTACGGTGAGGCCAATACCTGCTGTAGCTGAAAGTCGCAGAAGATCGCGACGGCTGAGACCTTCGCGTTGATGAGAACCTAACTTGGACATGAAATCCCCTCTCTGGTTTGTTGTTCGGTTTATCTGAGCCGTGAAAATGACAGGCTGGCCAACTGCTTCAACCGGACCTGCGGCTTTCGTCCATACCGCGCGAATCATCCGCTCGGAGACGAGCAGCCGGCATGCCCCGTTGCACAGAGTGACCGACGAGATCCACCGCCAGCCCGGGCAAGCCTGCTGCGATTGGTCCCGGCCAGTAAACCTGACGCGAGGTGAATATATCTGGCGATCATGGGTGCAACCCCCCTTTATCAGTCCGCCGCCGAAGCGGAGACTGCTCACTGACAACTAAAGTTCTTTGCATCCTCGGTGTCGCCGCCGCCTTTGTACTGCGCGTGTCTGGGGTAGGCACAGAGCGGACGGCTGCGACCCGGGAAGGCCTTTCCCGTCGCTGTGATCGAATCGGGCGCAGTGTCCTTCTCGACCCAGTTCACCACCGCAGTCAACATGTCGAAGCGATCAAGAGACGGTCCACTGCCGCAGTGCGCCATGCCCGGCACGAGAAACATGCGGCTCCACTCGGCCACTTTCTCCGCGCCGCCGTTATCTGTCGCCAGCGATTTGTAGTACTCAAGAGTGTCGAGAGGCGAGAACCATGGATCGCTGTCGCCATGAAAGAAGATGAGTTTGCCGCCGGTGCCGGAGAAGGTGGAAAGATTGGTTGACGCTGGCTCGACGAGCGGATCACTGGCGAGCAACGCCTCCTTGTCGACGTCGATCGTGGTCGCAGTAGGATAGGCGCCGAAGATGCCGCGCGCGCCCATCGCCAACAATCCGGGAACGCCGTTAGTCGATGCGATTCCCGCGTCGTACAGAAAGCCCGGATACACCTGCGTACCATATGCATTCTTTGGTCCCGCGAAAGCCTTCTTGATCGCAGCCATCTTCTCCGGCGCGATGCAGCCCTGGCTCTGTCCTGGCTTGCAGGCCAGCGTAGCGGGGTCGAAATCACAGCCGAGCGGATCGAAGATCATCCCATCAGCCACTCCATCGCGTGCATCGCACCGATTCATCAGCGCGCTCATGAAAAGCTTGCGGTCCTCCGCGGAGAGGAACTGATCGATCTGCGGCGTACCGGACGCGTCCTTTGGAGCAGCCTGGTTATATGCAATCGGAATCCACTTGCCAATCGCAAGGTTCGAGAGTCCTGTGCGCATTGCCGGATCGCCCGAAACGATCCCGTTGAACGCGGTGGGAAAGCGTTGCGAAAGGATCATGCCTTCGCGGCCGCCAGTCGAGCAGCCAACGAAATAGGAGTACAGGGAGGCCTTGGAATAATAGTGGTCGATGACCTGCTTGGCAACACTCGCCACCTCCGCGTTGGCCTCGAAGGCAAAGTCGAGATAGGCTTGCTGGTCACTCATAAAGGAAAAATCGAAGCCGCCTCCTTTTGCCTTGTGTCCCGTATCCGTGCTGGCCACGGCGAATCCACGGACCAGCGCCGGCTTCTCCCCACTGAATGAAGAACCCAGGGGATAGCTGACAACTCCATTGCTTCCGCCACCGCCCTGCATCATGAAGTCGCCGTTCCATGCCTCCTGAGAAGGCAGAGCCAGCTCAAACCCGATTCCTAATTCCTCGCCGCCGACTCCCTTGCGCCGATGGATCACACCGTCGACAAGGCAATGCGCCGGCAGCGGCCCGATGGCGCCCTCATAGGGCACCGGAATCCTGGCACCGGCAGCGACCGGCTCAGCCCTGGTGATCTCGACACCCTCCATCCGCAAGCTCTTGATGTCCGTACAGGACTGTGCGCGTTGTGGGGGGGCGGCGGCGGGCGCCCCGGCTCCCCCCCCCCCCAAGCCGAAGTACCGAAGTTTTTTAAACATAAAAACTCGCCGGCGGT
>JBEPUJ010000038.1:0-21447 GCA_041691575.1 Terriglobales bacterium | reverse complement strand
TCCCCGGCATCAGCGGCAAGATCGAACTCGAATACGAAGGCGAGATGCGCGGAGCTGACACGGTCATCCGCGAGATCATTCGCGCCAGCGTAGCCAGCGTCTTTGACGAGTACTTCACCGGGACCAACACCCAGCAGATCGAGCAGTGGTTCAATCTCGGCGGCACCGTCCAACTCAACGACGCCCAGCCTGCCGCTGGCTCGCTTGCCGAACTGCAACAGATTCAAGGGCTCTTCGAGAAGCTCTCGCCGCTCAAGATCAACGGAAAGTCCGAGCCCGAAATATCCGTCAGCGCCGCTGAATTCCTGCTCGAAGGCATGTACGCCCACAAGCGCATCAGCCGCAGCGAAGAACGTAGCTTCACCGCCGCCGAAAAGAAACAACGCACCAACGACGCGATTAACTACGCCGAAAAGATGCGCGAACGCGAACAGGAACTCGATTACGCCGCCAAGAATCGCACCCGCCGCGGCTTCAACTAAAGACAGTTCCCCTGCGGACGAAGCGCACCTCCTGCTATGCTGGCCGTCCTATGCAATCGCTTCGCCCCCAGTTTCGTGTTACGGCGACTTTGGCAACGCTCTTTTTGCTCTATGCTGCTCTGCCGGCATGCGCACAAACCACGACGCTCTCTCCCGGACTCAGCCGCATCGAAGGAACCGATGCAGAGAGCGGCATCGCCTATACCCGTATCTTCCTTGAAGGCAAATTGCTGTCATCCTCTGCTGAGTCTCTTCCCGCGTTGCCTCCGACTCTGACTGTGCAATGTACACAGCGTCCTACGGGTAAATTTTTCTTAGAGCTTCTCGCAAACTACGGCGGCGTAGAGGACACCTCCTTTCACCGACCCTGGCAGTCCGACGACGGAGGGCTCTTCGCCCCATCCACAGTCAAGGTGAAGGTGACTATGGAGTTTCTTGGCTACACCCACGTCAAGCCGGTCACGCGGCAATGGGAACGACTGGACGTTCCCTCTGGACAGCTTCGTTACAACTCTCCGTCCCGCTCGTCTTCCAATATGGAGGACGCGACCTACTACCTTCAGTATCTCAAAGCCCTTCCGACGTTGCGTCTTACCTATGCAGGAAAGACGATCGAATTTCTTACTACTCCACTACTGGATCAAATCCGCAAAGAGCCCCGCTGCCGGGCCAGTGGTCTTTGAGCAGAATTTTCGTTGCCATACGATATCGCTACATCCTCCATCGCTCCAGCGCGTCTAATATCGGAAGAGGCCTATGAAACGCATTCGCTACACCAAGTTCACCGGCGACCTCTCCTCGAGCTTCGGCCTCGAAGACCTTATGCAGGCACTGTCCGACTTTCTGCTCGACTCCGGCTTCAACGATCCCTACTCCCAGTTCCAGGAGATGAACGACCAGACGCTCGATAACCTGCGCGATGCCATCAAACAGGCTCTCGAATCAGGCGACCTCTTCGACGAAGAAGCCCAGGACAAATTCGACCAGCTCAATGCCGATCAGGTTGAAGAGTTAGTGAACCAGATCATTCAGAAGATGCAGGATCAGAACTTCATCAACGCCGAGTTCCCTGAAGAGCAGCGTCAGGGTCAGCAAGGCGAAGGCAACGCCGAGGCCCGCTTCGAAGTCACCGATAAGTCCATGGACTTCCTCGGCTACAAAGCCCTCCGCGAGCTTCTCGGCCCGCTCGGCAAATCCAACCTCGGTCGTCATGACACTCGCCACGAAGCCTCCGGCGTCGAGACCAACGGCAGCAGCAAGCTCTACGAGTTTGGCGACACTCTGAACCTCGACCTCGCCGCCACTCTCTCCAGCGTCTTCGCTCGCGAGGGCATCGTGACTGCGGTTGAAGGAGAGGAAAATGCTCCACTCAACATTGAGTACAGCGACCTCTACGTTCAGCAGGCCGATTACACCAGCTCCTGCGCCACCGTAGTTCTGCTCGACTGCTCCCACTCGATGATTCTCTACGGCGAAGATCGCTTCACACCCGCAAAGAGAGTCGCCATGGCCCTCGCGCATCTGATTCGCACGCAGTATCCTGGCGACACACTTAACATCGTCCTGTTTCACGACAGCGCCGAAGAGATCCCCATCTCGCAGCTCTCCCGCGTCAAGGTCGGCCCTCACTACACCAATACCCGCGAAGGCCTGCGCATGGCCCAGCGCATCCTCGCCCGTCAGACCAAGGACATGAAACAGATCGTCATGATCACCGACGGCAAGCCCAGCGCGCTGACCCTCCCTGACGGCCGCATCTATAAGAACGCCTTCGGCCTCGACCCTCTCGTTATCGAAGAGACCTTGCAGGAGGTCAGCCGCTGCAAGCGCAGCAACATCATGATCAACACCTTCATGCTGGCCAGCGACTTCACGCTCGTCCAGTTCGTCCAGAAGGTCTCAGCCATGTGCCGAGGCAAGGCCTACTTCACCACTCCTGAAACTCTCGGCAACTATCTCCTCATGGACTTCATGTCCCGTCGCATGAAGACCATCCATTAGCGCATCGAAATTAGCAGCATTACCGTTCCGGAGGAATATGGGCGTCGGCTGGGCACATCTGGGAACGTCGATTGTCGCCTCCTTCCTTGCCTCGCTGGTCGAGTGCGTCGAAGCGTTGACCGTCGTTCTCGCCGTTGGCAGCGTTCGCGGCTGGCGCTCCGCCCTCGTTGGCAGCGCTGCAGCGATCGGGGTTCTTCTCATCATCATCGCCACACTGGGAACAGCGCTTACCCACATTCCTCTGCCTGTTATTCAGCTCGTCGTCGGGACACTGCTCCTTCTATTTGGCCTGCGCTGGCTGCGTAAAGCCATCCTTCGGTCCGCCGGACTCATCCCTCTTCATGACGAGCAGGCAGCCTTCGCAAAGAATGCCGAGGCTATGCGTCATCTCGTCAGCAACCGTGCCGGATGGGACAAGATTGCCTTCGCCGCCGCCTTCAACATCACCATGCTCGAAGGCACGGAGGTCGTCTTTATCGTCATCGCTATCGGAACAGGCCACACCGGAATGCTGCTTCCCGCCAGCCTCGGAGCCGTAGCCGCGCTGCTCGTCATCATCGCGCTGGGACTCACCCTGCATCGGCCGCTGGCACGTATCCCCGAGAACACGCTCAAATTTACTGTCGGTGTCCTGCTCTCCGCCTTCGGAACCTTCTGGGTCGGCGAAGGCATGAAGCTCGCCTGGCCCGGGGCCGACTGGTCGATCCTGGCGCTCATCGCTGCCTATCTTTTGCTTGCGCTCGCTATGATTCCACTCTGCCGCAGCCAGTCGCAAATCACCACGTCAAGCCTTCAGGGATACTAAATGAAGTGGATAACAAACATTCTTCGCGAGATCTTCGGCCTCTTCGTAGACGATGGCAGCTTCGCTCTCGCTATCCTGGTCTGGCTCGCCCTTGTGCACTGGACGGCGCCGCATCTCAGAATTGCCCCAGCCGCCACGGTCGTGATCTTCTTCGCCGGGCTTGCTCTCATCCTCGCGGAAAGCGCTCTTCGTTATGCAAGACATCGCTAGCCCAGAAAATAGCTGCGTAATCAGAATTTTAAAACCGACTCAGCAACCGCATCCAGCCGCCTGCGGGAGTCTCTGTTGTCATAAACCGGCCCGTATCGCCCACCACAGCGCCCGCTGCCATTCTCCCGCTACGAACAGCGCCTTCCATCGTCGAGGGCCATTCGGTCGCGGTCCAGTCACCGGCGAGATAAAGACCGGCCCATGGCGTGGCCTGCTTCGGTCGAAAGGCATCCAGTCCAGGCGTCACCGAAAATGTCGCCCGCGCTTCCTTAAGCACTCCGCTCTTCAATAGCTTTGCCTGCCTGATTAGAGGGAAGAACAACTCGATCTCCTCAAGTGCCGAAGCAAGTATCTGCTCTCTGCTCATCTTCAGTTCAGGCCACGACGCGCTGATCACCAGTTCGAGATAACTTCCGCGTTCCGACTGCCACTGTCGAATCCGCGACTTTGCGAACATCCATTGAATGCGCGTGTCCAGCAGAACTGCGTGATCAAGTTCGGTGACGTCGCGGTCATACCAGAGGTGGATCGTCGTGATCGGCGAGGCAATAAACTTTTCGAAGCCTCCACTCAGAAACGCGCCGTGGCCTGTTGAGGACACAAGGTCTGCCAGCAGATTTTGCGTCTGCTTAAAGTCGGTTGCCAGAACAATGGTTGAGGCAGTATAGCTCTCGCCATCAGCCTGAACCAGCCAGCGCTTATCCGGCGTCTGCTCAATGCGCTCCACGCCGGCTTTGAACTTCATCGCAACTCCCTTTCGCTGCGCAAGCTCCGCGACAGGAGTGAAGAATTCGCTCAACGGCGCTGCCGGGATTCCCAGCCTGCCTGCCTCCTCCGATCGCAGGAAAGATTCATGGAAGACCTTGCCCGCGTACTTCAGGGAGCATCGCTCAAAAGTGTCGTTGAGCGTCCCGACGATAATTGGCTCCCAGAAGTGGCGAATGGCGCGGTCGGTCTGTCCGGAACGCTTGAGCCATGACGCAAAGCTCTCCGAGTCGTCCGCCGGATATCCCCGCAGAAAGCGCGCCAGCCCTGTTGCAATGCCTGCCTTATCGCGAAGGTTCAGCATGGGGGCGCGCAGGAAGCTGACCGCTCGATGCGCAGGTGCAGGAAGATTTCCCGTACGCAATAAACTCCGCTGGCCATTTGGTTCGAGGAAGGTCAGATCGTCGTACCAGCGAATGGTGTCCGCCATTCCTGCCTGCCGGCAGAGATCGAGGATATTGGTGCAGCAGCCGAGAACAACGTGCTGCGAATCGATAGTCTCCTCGATGGCGGGATGCTCGTACGAGTAGGCGCGTCCGCCAATGTAGGGGCGCCGTTCGAGCAGCGTCACTTGCGCACCCGCTCCGGCAAGCGCTACTGCGGCAGCCAGTCCGGCGACGCCCCCGCCTACGACAATCACGTCGTTGTTGCGCGGATCGCTCATGCCATCATCCGGTTGCGCAGGGCCATCGCCATGCCTCGCGCAAGAATCATCAGCTTCGACGCAGTCGGGACGCTTACTCGTTGAGAGAACACATCGCAGTCGAGCTTCTCGATTCGGATCAGCAGATCGCGATAAATTGTTACCAGTACCCACAAAGCCGCACGGCTATCTCTGTCGATCAAAGGCAGAAGATTGTCGGCGGACGCATAATACTCCGCGGCCTTCGCCCCAATCTGGTGGAGGACTGCACGTTCGGCGGACTCGATCCGAGCCCCCTTCGCGAGGGCTACTACGCGCTCGATACTCACTCCTGCACCATGCAATAAATCGAGCGGAAGATAGACCCGTCCACGCTCCGCATCTTCTTTTACATCGCGAAGAATGTTCGTCAACTGAAACGCGATGCCTGTCTCTTCCGCCAGCTTCTCCGCTCGGACATCCTTATAGCCAAAGATTCGGATGCAGACCAGCCCCACCACCGACGCTACAAGATAGCAGTAGCGGTAAAGCTCGTCGAAGGTCCCAAACGTCTGGATTTCACCGGCTGTTACAGGCCGAGGATCAAGGTCCATCGTCGTTCCCTGCACCAGTTCTTCGAGCAGCGCGTCCGGAATCGCAAACTGCTTCTGCGTGTCGTTGAGAGCAAGAAAGACGGGGTCGGCGGACACTCCGCTGCTGCGTGCAGTCCGCCATGTCTCAACCCAGGCGCTCATCGCTGCCCGGCGCTCCGGGACAGAGAGCAGTTCATCGTCAGCAATATCGTCTGCCTTGCGCATGAAGGCATAGACGGCGCACATCGCGTCGCTCTTGTGTTTCGGCAGAACGCGAAATGCATAATAGAAATTTTTTGCCTCGCGGCGTGCGATGGCACGGCAGGCGGCATAGGCCTGGGCGGTCGTCACGTCGTCAGCCCCGCCCGTATCTTCGCTATAAACGCTCCCGCCAGCAGCTGTAACTTCTTTGCCTTGGACACCACAGGTCTTCCCCTCAGCACATCGAAGTTTTCTGCGGTGATGCCATCAAGAATGGCGTCTCCGCCCTTGCGAAAAAGGTCCAGCGTGACCGCCAGTTCCTTATCGACATGCCTGCTGATAACGCCGCCATCATGCAGCATCGCGCGAGTTCCTGCCACCAGGCTCTCGACCATCGCAGCGAACTCCGGCGTAAAGACGCGCCCCTCGATCTGACCATCTTCCACGCCAAACTGTTCCATGGCCTGTGCAGGCAGATACCGCCTGCCGCGGTCAGCGTCTTCGACCACATCCTGCCAGAAGTTCGCCAGTTGCAGCGCGGTGCAGACCTTGTCGGACAACAGCGCCAGCGACTCTTCCTGGTATCCACACACCCATAGAACCAGCCGGCCAACCGGGTTCGCCGAGTAGTGCGAGTACTCCAGGAGCTCCTCCCACGTCTGGTACTCGGTCTTCACCTGATCCATACGAAAGGCGTGGAGCAGGTCGGCAAAGAGCTCTCGCGGAACTCCGCACTCGCGCACGGTCTCGTGAAGAGCAACGAAGACCGGGTGAACCGACAATTCAGGTTTGTCGTAGCACTCATCGAGCATCGAACCCCAGGCATCCAGCAGGCGCGTCGCGACTGCCGGGTCGTCAACCTCGTCGCCGAGATCGTCCGCCACCCTGCAATAGGCGTAGATGCTCTCGAAGTGCGGCCTTACCTTGCGCGGAAGGAACCATGTAGCCACATGAAAGTTTTCATAGTGCGCCGTAGCCAGATGACGGCACCATGCCTGCGCCTCATCGAGCGTCGGCCGCTCCAGTGGCGTGAGGTACTCCGAAGGAGCACCCAACAATGCGTGTTCAGGAATGGTTATCTCGCTCACTCTGGCACCCCGGCTGGAAAGACTGCGGTCTTGATCGCTCGCAATCCTCCGTTTCGATCCATCATGCGGGCAAAGACAGCGGGCACCTCATCGAGGCCCACACGCTCGGTAATATATTCAGCGCACTTGAAACGGCGGCTGGTCACCAGTTCAAAGGCCGTCCGGCAAGTAGCGGGCGTGTGATGAAAGCTGGCCTTCAAAGTGATGTCGCCGTAGTGCAGCCGATTCGTATCGAACTGCACCTTGGTCCCGCTGGGCGGTCCGCCGAAGAGGTTTACCACGCCGCCTTTGCGCACCATATCCACGGCCCACTCCCACGTTACCGGCGCAGCAACGGCCTCGATGACGATGTCCGCGCCTCGCCCCCCGGGCGTTAACGCACGCGCGGCGGCGGCGACATCCTCTGTCTCGCTCACCTGCACGATGCTGCTTGCGCCAAACAGCTTTGCGGTCGCAATCTGATCTTCCCGCTTTACCACTGCGATCACGTTGACACCAGCCAACTCCGCGACATGCATGAACATCAGGCCAATCGAACCTGCACCGATGACGATCATCGTATCGCCAGCCTTCGCGCCGCTCTCCTCAATGCCTCGAACGACGCATGCCAATGGCTCGGTTAGTGCGGCATGTTCAAAAGCAACGCCGTCGGGAATGAGCAGCGTGTTTTTTTCGACGATCCTTGCAGGAACCCGCAGAAATTCGGCGTAGGCCCCGTTGTTAAACAGCAGATCCTCGCACAAATTCTGCTGGTTGTGGGTACAGAAGAAGCAGACGTCGCAGGGTGCGGAGTTCAGGACTACCACCCGGTCACCCTTGCGAAACGCCGTTACGCCGCTCCCAATCTCTTCTACGATTCCGGCAGCTTCGTGGCCGAATAGCATGGGCGGCTTCAGCATTTTGGCGTGATAGCCACGCCGGTAGACCTTCAGGTCCGTGCCGCAGGTAAGCGCCGCTTGCACACGGACCAGCAACTCCCCGTTCGATGGCTGCGGAATCTCTAACCGCTCCAATCGCAGATCCTGCTTGCCGTATAGCACCGCCGCTGTCATTTCAGCCATAATCCATTTTATTTTCTCATTCCTGTGCCCTAAATCCCTATTTCGGGAATAACTTGGTATTGGGTCAGGTTAACAGTCCTCCTTTACTGGCCCATTAGAATGGTGGCTATGGAGATCAAACGCATCGGCTCGCAGCCGTCCAGCAAAGGTCCGGCAGACTGGTTTACCGGCACTGTTCGCATTGACCCTCTTTTTCAAGCGCCCGACCCTGCGTTTGTTGCCGGTGCCAGTGTCACATTCGAGGCTGGAGCGCGTACTGCCTGGCATACGCATCCCCTCGGACAGACGTTGATTATCACGGCAGGCTGCGGATGGGTGCAACGGGAAGGCGGCGCGATCGAGGAGATTCACCCCGGCGATGTGGTTTGGTTCTCGCCCGGAGAGAAGCATTGGCACGGGGCTACACCGACCACGGCCATGACTCACATCGCAATTCAGGAACGATTGGACGGCAAGGTCGTGGATTGGATGGAGCAGGTCAGCGACGAACAATACCAACGGTGAATCCCAATTGAACCTGATCCGCCACGGATAACATCCAATTCTGGCAAAACCGTGCAGTCTTCAAGACTATCCTTGCATCTGATACAGTGAGCCTGATAACGACATGCCCTTCGTCTCTCCAGAGGTATTCGCCAAGCAAAGGATCGCCGCGCTTCAGGACTATTCGCTACTCTCGTGGCGAGCGGTCACGAACATCTTTTCGCGTCCGCGTTATTGGCCCGATATCTTTACTCAGATGGACTCGATTGGCTTCGGGTCTTTGCCGATTGTCGTCCTGACTGGCTTCTTCACCGGGTGCGTACTCGCCCTGCAGTCTGCCACTTCGCTCCAGCAGTTCGGCGCCGTGAGTATGACCGGCAATCTGGTGGCGCTCTCCATGGTCAAGGAGCTGGGCCCCGTGCTCACCGGGCTGATGCTCTCCGGACGCAACGCGTCTGGAATGGCATCCGAACTTGGCTCCATGAAGGTGACCGAGCAGATCGACGCCATGCGTGCCCTCGGCACCGACCCCATCCGCAAACTGGTTACGCCGCGGCTCTACGCTACCGTCTTCATGCTCTTTTTCCTCACTATTGTGGCGGACGCGGTCGGCATCGCTGGTGGGGCAATGGTCAGCGTGGGCCTGCTTGACCTCAATGCGTCGTCTTATTTTCACAACTCCTATCGCGCCCTGGTCTACGGCGATGTTGTCCAGGGACTTGTAAAACCTATCTTCTCGGGCTTTATCATCGCCACCGTCGGCTGCTACTACGGACTGAAGACCAAGGGAGGCACCCAGGGCGTGGGGCGCGCTACCACCCAAGCCGTCGTCGCCTCCTCTGTCTTTATCATCATCGTCGACTTCATCGTCAGCCGTGCGATGATTGGCATCTTCGGCAGGTGACCCGGACCATGCCCGTAGACCTCGCCAACAGCAGCCCCTCGTCGAACCGAAACGATTCCGGCCCGTCTGAGCCCATCGTCGTCTACGAAGACGTTTCCATCAGCTTTGATCTCAAACCGGTACTCGAGAACATCTCCTTCACGGTGCAACGCGGCGAAACCCGCATCATTCTCGGCCCTGCCGGCACTGGAAAATCGGTCTTGATGAAGCTGGCTAACGGGCTTCTCTGTCCCGACTCTGGAACCATCCGTGTCTTTGGAGAAGATGTTACTGCAATGCGCGAGAAGGATCTGTACCGGTTGCGCGCTCGCATTGGCATGGTTTTTCAAGAATCGGCGCTATTCGATTCCCTGTCGGTTGAAGACAACGTTGCCTATCGCCTCCACGAAGACCGCGTCCCGGAAGAAGAGGCACACAAACGGGTAGCCGAAGCACTGAAATTCGTCGAATTGGAACAGGCCATCGACAAGTTTCCGTCCGAGCTTTCCGGAGGAATGCGCCGCCGGGTCTCCATCGCCCGCGCCATTATCTCCAGCCCGGACCTTATTCTCTACGACTCCCCGACTGGTGGCCTGGATCCCATCACATCGACGACGATCATCGAACTGGTCGTCAAGCAGCGCGACGTATCCCACACGACTGCACTGCTGATTACCCACCGCCTGCAGGACGCCTTCGCGCTCGCAAGAAATCGGTTCAACGCGCAGACGGGCAGAATGGAACTCATCCCGGACGGCGGCATCGATGACAGTACCAAATTCCTGGTCCTCAACGACGGAAAGATCATCTTCGACGGCGCCACGGAAGCGCTGGTGCACACCACCGACCCATGGCTCAAGGAATACATCTCCTGAGCGAGTAGTGGGACCTTCACTATTATTTGATTGCTTGTGGCTAAGGTTTGGCCACGCGGGCTGTATCTTTCGCCGGTTCCGGAGGTAACGTGTAGATCACCTCGCCGGGACGCGTGTAGTGCAACTCCTCGCGGGCCTGATGCTCAATCGCATTCGGATCGTTCTCCAGCCGCTCGACGTGCGCTTTCATCAAGTCATTCTCGTGCTGCAGGTTATGGAGCCGCTTGGAGAGCACCTGCGTCTCCTGCCGCTTCTTCTGATACACCGTCAGGCCGTTCGGCCCGAAGATCACGTGGTAGGCCATCGCAAGCGCCAGTACCGCCGCCGCGCCAGTCGCTATCTTTCTCCACCCACCCTGAACCCTTACGTACAGGCGCACGAAGGCGCTCGGTCTCTTGCCCCCTATGCCTGCTGTGCCGGAACGAGTCATATCTCTAGTATCGAGTACAAATTTCCTATGGAACTCCGTCAAGTGGAAAACCCACTTCCCAAGCCCATGTACCAAGTTTGTACTGTCAAACCGCTCCAACGGAGAATTGCAGATGTACGATGACTGCCCAGCCGTCGAATCTCCCCTCAATCGGCACAAGAAGCCAAAATGGCTGCACGAACCGATGCACCTTGGTATTCTTCTGATGGCAGATGCAAATTCTCTTCGCCATCTCGATCCTGTCTCTTCTCGTTCTCCTGTGCTCGTCTGTGGCGATCACCGGGCGCATCCGTACCAGCCACAAGCTCGAAAGCTCTTCGACCCAATCGCAGCCCAACTTCAGCCAATATCTTTTCTCAGCCACGGAAGGAACGAACGCTTCTCCGTCCCAATCCGTACAGCATCCGGAAGGTCAGGACCCAGCCGTTTATAGCAGTTGGAATATGTCCCCCTCTACACAAGTCCGCACGCACTTCGACGATAAGGCAACTTCA
This sequence comes from Terriglobales bacterium, assembly GCA_041691575.1. Taxonomy (GTDB): domain Bacteria; phylum Acidobacteriota; class Terriglobia; order Terriglobales; family Acidobacteriaceae; genus Edaphobacter. The sequence continues at coordinate 10,454 of JBEPUJ010000038.1, read as the reverse complement.
CCCAAACGCGGCTAACCGCGAAAGGACCTGCCCCATGCAACCCATTAGCTCTTCCACCACTGGCCTGATGCACAACGCGAAGCCGCTCCTCGAAACCCTTCCAGGCAAAATTGCCGTCTCCGTTGCCGCGACCCTCTTCGTTGCCATGTGTGCCCGAGTGTCGATTCCGCTCTTCTTCACACCCGTGCCCATCACGCTCCAGACCTTTGCCATCATCCTCATCGGCATGACGCTTGGCCCGGTCGTTGGTTTCTCGACGATGGTCCTCTATCTCGCCGAAGGCGCGATGGGACTGCCGGTATTCAGTCCGCAAGGCCCTGGCGGCATCGCGCAACTGCTTGGTCCCAGCGGCGGCTTCCTCTTCGCCTCTCCTCTGGCCGCTGCCGTTGCCGGAGGGCTCGTCCGTTCCATCCCCAGCGTCGTATCGCGATTCAGCCGTGGCGTCATCGCCGGCATCGGTTCCAGCGTTATCACCTTCGCCCTTGGCGCAGGCTGGCTGGCTCACTTTCTGCACCTGGGTAGCACCGCTGTATGGAGCCTCGCCGTTGCTCCATTCCTGCTGGGCGAAGCCATCAAAATCACCGCCGCCGCCGGAATCTTCAGCACCTTGCAAAGGTGGCAGCGCTCTTAAGTCCAGAAATAACGAACCTCTTTACGTCCTGAAGTGACACTGTCGGGCCACGTCTCATATTCCTCTTACTCTCCCAAGGATTACCGAATTATGACCACTGCCAATACTGCAATTCAAGAGATCAATATCGCCCACAGTCCAGACTCCGACGACGCCTTCATGTTCTACGGTTTGGCCACCAATAAGATCCGCGTCCCCGGCTTCAAGTTCAACCACACTCTCACCGATATCGAAACACTCAACCACCGGGCTATCAACGAAGCGTTCTACGATGTCACCGCCATCTCCTTCCACGCTTACCCCTACCTGCAGGAGAAGTACACCCTGATGGCCTGCGGCGGCAGCGTCGGCGAAGGCTACGGCCCGATGATCGTCTCCACCCGCAAGCTCACGCTTGACGAGGTCAAAAAGACCCGCATCGCCATCCCCGGCACGCTCACCACGGCTTACCTGACGCTGAAGCTCTTTGCCCCCGATATCGAAACCGCTGTCGTCCCCTTCGACAAGATCATTCCCGCTGTCGTCTCCGGGGAGTTCGACGCCGGTCTCATCATCCACGAGGGCCAGTTGACCTATGCCAACGACGGCCTGGTCAAACTGCTCGACCTCGGACAGTGGTGGCGCGACGAAACCGGCCTGCCTCTGCCCCTCGGAGGCAACGCCATCCGCCGATCACTTGGTCCAGAGACGTTGTTGACGACGACCAATGCTCTCCGCGACAGCATCCAGCACGCGCTCGATCATCGCGAAGAGGCGCTGGCCTACGCCATGCAGTTCGCCCGCGACCTCGACCCCACCCTCGCCAACCGCTTCGTCGGCATGTACGTCAACGACCGCACCCTGAACTATGGCGAGGACGGCAAAGAGGCCATCCGCAAGCTCCTCGACATGGGCTTCGACCGTGGCATCATCCCGCTTCGCGCCAATGTAGATTTTGTTGGTTAGCTATCAGCTTGCAGGGCGATTCTGCCCTGCAAGCTGTGTTATCTTAACTAAGTCGATTGATTAGGCAGACTGGTTTCAGGGTGTGTCTCTCAATCACTTCCCCCTCATGCAATTGAGGTCAATCTGGACGCGTAGCTCAGTTGGTAGAGCATTCGACTCTTAATCGACTGGTCGTAGGTTCGATCCCTACCGCGTCCACCATTTCTTCCCTTATCCCGATAGAACTTCAACACTCTAGAACGAGTAGGCAGCCCCGAAGGTTGTGACAAAGGGTGACAGCCCATGTGCTGGGAATCCAGGTGTTCCATAACCGGGCCACCGTTGTGCTTCGATATCGACTGCTCGAATATTGAGGTGCTGAGAGGCACGAAACTCGATGCCGCCTCCGAAGGAGTAGACACCAAACGTGTCAGTATGGGAGGGCTGGTAGGTCCCCTGTTGATACTGAAAACGGCCTATTCCGCCCAGAGCCTTCACGTAGGCATTGAGACGGCCCTGACGTATAAGAGAAAATCTCGGCCCGATGAGGAAGGTATTCTCCCCAATGTCCGTCGGTGCAAGAATGCTGACAAAATGCGCATCGGCTTCCAGTCCGAGACGACGCCACAGATCAGCGTCGCCATAGACAGTGAAACCCTTGATGTACGTTCCACCATAATCAGGTACGGCGAAGGAAAAACCCGCACCCACCTGTACGTGACCTAGACGTGCGGCCATGGGGACGGCCTGCGCATGCGAAATGATCGACAAGCCGAATATAAAAGCAAACAAACCAACTAAGTGAGAACGCTTCAAAGTTATGCCTCCAGGGGAGAGTAGAGACTCGCTATGAAGCTTAGAGGCAAGGCCGGGCTAACGCGTTGCCAGCATTAACTAGCTTTAGCCCGAAAATGTTGAAGGACGTGAAGATACGGAATAGCTTTCCTAGCGCATGACGGTTGCAAGCGAGAGAGGCGAGAATGTTAATGCAGTATGGCCCGCTACTCAATCCCCATTTTTTTCCACAGCACATCGACACGCGATTTAACTTTAGGATCCATCGTAAGCATCGCGGGCCAAGGCCGCGTAAATCCCTCCGCAGGCCATTTTCGCGTAGCGTCGATGCCCATCTTGCTGCCGAAGTTCGGCAGCCGGCTCGCGTGGTCGAGCGAATCCACCGGCCCCAGCGTGAACTGGATATCCCGTTCCGGATCGATGTTGTTGGTCGTGCGCAGCACCACCTCCGCCACGTCCTGCACATCGCAATCTTCATCGACGATGATGATGCACTTGGTAAACATCGCCTGCCCCATCGCCCAGATGCCGTTCATCACCTTGCGCGCATGGCCCGCGTATGACTTTCTGATCGAGACGATCATCAGATTATGAAAGACGCCCTCTGCCGGAAGGTTCACGTCCACGATCTCCGGCAGCGTCATCTGCATCAGCGGCAGAAAGATTCGCTCCACCGCCTTGCCCATCCATGCATCTTCCATGGGCGGCTTGCCAACGATGGTCGCGGCATAGATTGGTTGCTTGCGATGCGTAATCGCCGTGACATGGAAGACCGGATAGTCATCCTGCATCGTGTAAAAACCGGTGTGATCGCCAAAAGGCCCCTCGGTGCGTAACTCTCCAAGCTGCACATAGCCTTCGAGGATGTACTCCGCATGAGCCGGAACTTCAAGATCAACTGTCTCAGCCTTGACCAGTTCAACCGGCTTCTGTCGCAGGAACCCTGCAATCAGGTACTCTTCCACCTCTGGCGGTGCAGGAACAATCGCCGAAAACGTAGTCGCCGGGTCGGTGCCGATGGCGACGGCGACCTCCATACGGCCATTGCGAATTTTGGTCAGCGTCGTCGCATTCAACGTATCGAGCGAAACGGCAGAAGTGGTGCCCCCAGCCGTCAACGCCATCAGATCAACATTGCCCGCAAGATCAGGCGTCACCGCCCGTAGCCGGTCGCGCATGTGCTCTGCGGCCACCTTCTGCCGTTGCCAATGCATCCCCGTCGTCTGTGCGTCGTAGACCTGCATCCGGTACATCCCCACATTGCGTTTGCCCGACTTTGGATCGCGTGTAATCACGCACGGCAGCGTAATGAAGCGGCCTCCATCCTGCGGCCAGGTCTGTAGCACGGGCAACTCGAAGAGGTTGACGGCCTTGCCCCGGCGAATCACTTCCTTGCAGGGAGCATCCTTGGCCGCAATCACCTTGGGAAAGAAGCTGCCAACCTCCGCCAGCTTGGGCAGCATCTTCAGCTTGTCCATTAGACTGGTCGGCGAAACCGGATGCAGCAGCTCGCGGATCCGGTTAGCGATATCGTCCAGTGAGTCGGTTTCGAGCGCGAGCTTCATTCGCCGCTCGCTGCCGAACTGGTTCATCAGCACCCGCGCCTTGGGGTGGCCTTTGACATTCTCAAACAGCAGCGCCGGCCCGCCCGCCTTCGCCGTGCCTCGCCCCAGCTTGGCGGCACGGTCAGCAATCTCGGCCATCTCGAGAACCGGATCGGCCTCGGCAGTGATGCGCTTCAGCTCACCGGCTTTTTCCAGTTGCTTAATCCAGTCGCGAAGATCGTTGTAGGCCAATTCCCTCTCCTGCCGCGGCACACCACGGGCGAAAGTCTATGGTAACGGGTTCTGAAGAGGAAGTTCAGAAAGAACTTCTGCGGGAACATTTATGCCGCGCAGGTGTCTAACTCAGTACGGACGCATTCCTCGCAGATGCGCACCTGATCCGCTGGTTTGGAGGGTGCATCTATGTTTGAGAACAGTCTCGTCGTCTCCCAGGTCAACCGAACTTCTTCCACTCAACGCTGGACGGCTTTTGCCTCCGTGGGACTCCAGTTTGCCATCGCATTTCTTATCATCGTGCTGCCTTTGCTTCATCCGGAGAGGCTGGCCTTTCAAATGAGTGCTCCACGGCTCCTGATGCCCTTGCCTGCAAAACCTCCCGTTCCCGTCGAACACGTACAGGCTTCCTCTACTTCGTCGGGAACGTCCGCATCCGTCGCAACAGAGCAGCGTCAGGCGCCATCGATTCTAGCCAACCTGTTTCCACGTCAAAACGATGACGCTCCATCCCTCTCTCCACTTCCCTTTGTCATGGGAGCGGCCGATGGAGTTCCGAAAGCTGTGGGCATAGGCGACACACCCCGTGGCCCGCACATCGCAGTCATTGCAACGCATCCGTCGAGCAGCCCGGTAAGGGTTTCCTCCGGCGTATCGACTGGAATGTTGATCACGCCGATTCGTCCGATATACCCCAATATCGCTAGAATCGCGCGTGTCGAAGGAACGGTCGTCGTCGAAGCAATCATCTCCCGGACCGGAACGATTGATAGCCTGCACGTTGTCAGTGGACCCGTCATGCTGCAATAGGCAGCGCTCGATGCCATTCGCACAGCGCGGTATCAGCCCTATCGTCTCAACGGCAGCCCCACCGAGGTACAGACCACGATCTGCGTCAACTTCCGCTTGGGGAACTGAGCTGCGTCGCGGGCAACAGAGGCTGCGCATGGGGAACGTCTTCGACGTAGTCGGCTAGCGGATATCCCGCCTGCTTCCACCCGTCGAAGCCTCCCCGCAGCGGACGCACCCGATAGATTCCCATCTTGTGGAGCTGCATCGCCAGCTTCGCGCTCGTCTCTTCGCTCGGGCAGGTGCAGTAGAGGATCACGTCACGGTCGCGGGGAATGATCTCGCTATGCTGCCGGATCTCGTTCGGCCCGATGCGCAACGCTCCCGGCAGAACTCGTGGATCGGGCAGATAATCCAGCGGATGCCGCAGATCGACGATAAAGGGAGGGATATTTCCCTGTGCCTCGGCATCGTCCATCATGGCCTTCAGTTCCGCTGGCTCAAGTCGCATATTACGCACCTGCTGGAGAAACTTGCGCTGCTTGAGCAGCCGGTAAGCGAAGAAGCCAAGCACCATCACGATAAAGATGGTGAAGGCGAAGTGGCTCAGAAGCTGGAAAAACGCCGTGCTCCGTTTCGCGAGATCGCCGAAGAAGCGGCCCGCAAGCAGAAAAGTCTCCGCCCAGAGGATCGACCCTGCAAGGTCCCATATAAAGAAGCGGGCATACGGCATTCCCGTCTGCCCCGCGATAGGTGCGGCGACGGTGCTCAACCCCGGAACGAACTTCGCGAAGACCAGTGTTACCGGACCCCGGCGCGTAAAGTACCTCTCGGTCTTACTGACACAGGTCGAAGCCTCGAACGACAGCCGGCAGAGCAGGCGAAGGACGCTGCCGCCATAACGCCGGCCCAGCGCATACCAGATTGAGTCGGCAATGATGCAGGCAATCAGCACCGCCAGCAGTGCATACGAGTGGTGGACGCGATGGGTCGCGCTGAGGGTTCCCGCCATCAGCAGCACAGGAATGCTGGGGACAGGCATGCCGAGTTGCTCCACCAAGACCCAGAGAAACAGGATCAGGTAGGCATAGTGCACGAAAAATGCGAGCGCAATCGGCATAGGGGTGTCTTTGTAGATGAGTTAGACCGGAGATTGGATGCGAATCTCTCGCTTTAAAGATACACAGCCCCGCCGGTCAACGGCAGGGCTGTTCTCTCATCTCTAACGATTATTGAAATTACCGCCTAGTCTTTTTCCAGAACCAGCGGCGTATCGACCAGATGTTCGCTGAGGAACCATGACTGAAGCTCATTCGGACGTAACACGTCGCCAACGACCATGTCGTTGGTACCGTCATCGCCGGCCTTGTCCGCCGCCTCCGCGATATCGGAGCACTCCTTCATGATGAGCTTATGGGCCTCCAGCAGCCGTGAGATCTGCACCGGCACCGATTCCCTGCCCTTCGGCGCCCCAGGGATTTTAGTCATCTCCGCCACATGGTCACCCATGGCAATGCTGACCCCGCCCAGAAGCTGGATGCGCTCCGCGATCGTATCGACGATCCCGACCTGCTCCCCATAGTGTTTATCGAAGAGCAGATGAAGCTGATAAAACGTCGCGCCCGACACCTGCCAATGGTGCTTCTTATACATATCGCGCAAGGTGATGGAATCGGACAGAAGTTGGTTCAGCTTACCCACCATCTCCGCCCGAACCTTGGCATCCAGCGGATGCGGTAAATCTTCAATCACTGTACCGAACTTCTGGATCTCCTTCGCATGCGCATGCCAATGCGGCGCCACGGAAGCGTCGTTCGCCTGTGTTTTCTTCATTGCAATTGCCATCGTTCACCTCAAGAATTCTCTGATTCCCTTGTGTAAGATGCAGCGGGGAATACGTGGGTTTCCCCCGCTATTTGACAGACACAGAAGGAGTAACAGAAAAACCAGGACGCAGGGCATAATCCTTGTTCTCCTTCTCCAACTCGGTAAAGTCGATACGTATCGGAATCCGCTGTACCACCTTGACGTAGTTGCCCGTGGCGTTCTCCGGGGGGAACAGCGACAGCCGCGAGCCAGTAGCCCCGCCAATCTGCGTTACCTTGCCATCGAACTTCCGGCCGCCCAGGGCGTCCACTTCAATCGTCACTGCCTGACCTGGATGCATGTGCTGGATCTGCGTTTCCTTGAAGTTCGCCGTAACCCACAGAGCGGTCAGTGGAATAATTGTCAGCAGGTCTTGCCCAATTGAGAGATTCGCGCCTACCTGGACATTCTTCTTGTTGACGATCCCCGTTGCAGGTGCCGTGATATGCGTGTAGCCCAGATTTAGTCGCGCCTGATCCACCTTGGCCTGTGCCTGCTGCACCTCCGCCTGCGCGGCGTGGGCCTTGGCTTCCTGCACCCTCACCTGCTGCGGTCCATTGGTCCGCGACTCAGTCGCTGAAAACCGTGACTGCGCCAGCCGTTGCTGTGCCTCGCGGATGGCCTCCTGTTGCGCAATCACCTGCGACTGAGCCTCGATCACCGCCGCCGAGCTGCCGGAAGCCTGCGCCACCGCCGCATCGAATTGCTGCTTCGAAATCACGTCCTTCTCCACCAGAGGCGTATACCGGTCCACGTCCAGCTTTGCCTTCAGCGCATTCGCCTTCGCTTGATCGACCCGCGCCGCCGCCGCCTGTTCCTGCTTCTGCGCCTGTGCCACCGCGGCCATCGCGCCCTGAACATCTGAGCCGGTCGTGCTCAAAGTTGTCCGAACGCTGGTGCTTGTGATGGGAACGTTGACGTTGGCCTGAATCAGCCCAGCCTGCGCGCTGGCAAGATTGGCCAGTGCCTGCTCCAGCGCCACCTGATAGTCCTTGGGATCGATCTGCGCAAGCAACTGCCCGGCCTGCACCATCTGGTTGTCGTCTACGTACACCTTGATGACCTGGCCGGTAACGCGCGAACTTACCTGATAGAGATTGCCATCGATCTGCGCATCATCTGTATCTTCCGAAAACGTGGAGTGCCAGTAAAACAGGCACGCTCCGACGATGAGAAAGATCAGCACCGCAATCACAACAAATTTGCGCCGCGACTTCTTCTCCGTCAGATCGTCCTCGTTGCCCTCGGCTCTGCCGGATAGCGGCCCTTCATCGTGCGGTGTATTGTGAACCGTTCCGCCGGTCTCCGCGGTCTGCCCCTCGCGATTTTGGTTCTCTTGGTCTGGCAAGTTACTTTCCTCCGAGATAGTCTTTGTAGTTCGTCTGCGCTATGCCCAGCGACCGCGCCAGCGAAAGCTTGGCGACATTGTGCTGATACAGTGCGCTAATGTATTGATCGTTCGCCTGTTCCGTCTGGGCTTGCGCCTGCGAAACCGCCAGGTTGTCCGAAACCCCGGCATGAAATCTCTGCTGCGCATCGCTCAGCGCTTCATTGGCAAGCTCGACGTTCGAGTGCGTTGCCTCCACAAGTTTCGCCGCCGCCTGAATATCCAGCAAGCTATCGCGAACGTCGGCGTTGACCTGCTGCACCTGATCGGCCAGCCGTGCCTTCGCCTGCTCATACTGGGCATCGGCGACCTGCTCTTCGCCGCGCGTCTTGGCGATCTGCAAAATCGGAGCGTTCACTTGTCCGGTTGCGGTATAGGTGCTGTGCGAGTGTCCCGGCGTCGTCCCCAGATCGCCAAAGTCTCCCGAGAAGCTCGCCACCGGAAGCTGTCCGGCCCACGCCGAAGTCTTCTCCGCACGCGCCGCCTTCACCTGCTCCGCCGACGCCGCCAGATCTTTTCTGGCCTTCAGCGCTTGTCCGAAAGCCGTCTCGGCATCCACCTGATCCAGTGCAGCATAAGGGACCTCATCAATCAGCCGAAACTCCTGGTCCAGCGGCAGCCCGATTATTCGCGCCAGCGCCAGCTTATCCTTGGCCAACTGGTTCTGCGTCGAAATCAGCCGCTGCTGTTCGTTCTGGTAGTCCACCTGCGCCCGCAGTACATCGAGCTTCGGACTGGTGCCCGCATCGTGCGCTGCCGTCGCCTGATCGAGCGAGACCTTCGAAGTCGCCATCTCCGCGTTGACCGCCTCGATCCGCGCGGAGTCCGCAATGCAAAGCAGATATGCGTTGCCCACCGTCAGTACAACCAGATCGCGAGCATCCGCCGCCGTCAGCTTGGCACTCTCGAAATTATGTTTCGCGGCAATGTAGTTCTGCAATGCCGAAACATTCACCAGATTCTGCGTCAGGTAGGCACGAAAATCAACTACCTGAAACGGTCCGACAATCGGATTCAGCCCCGGAAACTTTAGACCGAACGCCGCCAGGTTTACCTGTTGCACCTGTACGCTCGCCGCCGCGGTCACCGTCGGTAGCAGCGCCTGCAACTCCTCCAGCCGCTGGCCGCTCGCATTCTTCATCGCGGACGATTGCAGGATAACCCCAAGATTCTGCCGAAGTCCGCGCTGGACGGCCTCATCGAGCGAAAGGTCCATCATCGAGCCGGTCGCCTTGCCTTCGACCACGCTCCCCTGAAAAGACCCTTGTGTCGGCTGCGCCCCGTTCGCCCCCGAAGCCCCGTAAAGCTGCTGCTGCGCGGTGGCAATCGGCGAACTGGTCGGCCCTGTGCCTGGCCCCGTGGCCGGACTTTTACTGCCACCCTCTTGCGCCATCGCCAACCGGGTCTGGCTCGGCAGGCATAACAGCCCGACTCCGAGCACTGCAACCATACTTCGGGCGTAACGCGCTCTCTTGCTTTGGCTCATATCTCTGAATGTTACCTGCATCTGTTCTCAAGAACTTTATGGTTTTAGCGACGTGGGAAGTGTTTCGCCCCATTTCGCCGACTGCTGTGTCTATCTGTCCATATTCAGATGCACTAAGTCGCACCGAATGTTCAAAAAAGTATTCCACGACCTCAATCACCCAACCAGACATGAGGTATCACGGGCCGAAGGATTCCCGTTCGAATCGGCATCCAGCCCCCCGGATATCCCCGTCCGCCCACTCCACCAGCTACACTGCTACTAAAAGCATTGATCACCCTTCAAAAGGAACCAACATGTTTCTTGGAGTAGACGTCGGTACCGGCGGCACCCGGGCCATCCTCATCGACCGCAGCGGCAAAGTTGTCGCCTCATGCAGCAGCGAACACGCTCCCATCCACTCCGAGCAGATCGGCTGGGCCGAGCAGGACCCCAACGACTGGTGGCGCGCCGCCCGTGAAGCTATCGCCGGAGCCATGGCTCAGAGCGAACTCGCCGGCAGCGAGATCGAGGCTGTCGGCCTGACCGGCCAGATGCACGGCTGCGTCATGCTCGACGCCAACGGAGAAGTGCTCCGACCCGCCCTCATCTGGGCCGACCAGCGCACCCAGCCCCAGTGCGACTGGCTGACGGAAAAGATCGGCTTCGAGCGCCTCATCGAACTGACCTGCAACCCCGCCCTGCCCAACTTCACCCTGACCAAGCTCCTCTGGGTCCGCAAGCACCAGCCCGAGATCTTCGCTCGCATCGCCCACGTCCTCTGCCCCAAGGACTACGTCCGCTACCGCCTCACCGGCG
>JBEPUJ010000037.1:0-22960 GCA_041691575.1 Terriglobales bacterium | reverse complement strand
CTAGGTAAAACGCGCCCACCAACGCACCTTTATACCGGTGAGTGCAACGCGGTATCGCGGTGGGGCAGCTAGCGCGATTACGACGCAAGCCATGGCCACGGCCGCAAATATCCACCCGCGCCAATTGACAGGACTGGTGGGCGGCCAGTTGCAATACAAGTACGCAAGATAGAAAAACGGAACCGAAACCGTTAGCCAGATCGCGCTCGCGAGCGTTGCGATTGCGCGCGACGGCCGCGCGATCGGTGACGGAACATCGACACCCAGGTTGGTCATGACGGCACCTTGCTTCGAACCGCCCAGGCGCGTGCGGTTAGGTGTATCGATCCGTCAGGCGTCGCCGGCAAGCGCTCGCGGATTCGGTCGCTCAAGCGGCTGCGCGAAAGTTCATCCAGCGACATCGCGTATGCGGGCGCGGGCCCTTGTCCACCGAGAAATGGGCTCCAGTAGTCGTCGAAATCGCGGAACACCGTTGGGATATCGATGGGGACGACCTCGACCGACGCAAGTCCCGCCTGCCTGAACGCACGCTCGAGTGCATCCGATTGGCACAGCGGAAATCGGACGCCCTCGTCGAGATCGCGTGCCGCCGGATTGAGCGCAACTGCGGCGTCCCAGAAATGCCGCATCAGCTCCATCTTGCCCGCGTAGTCCCAGACGTAGGCTGCGATCATCCCCCCGGCGATGGTCACGCGCCGCATTTCGGCGAGCCCCATCGCCGTGTCCGGAACGAAGTTGAGTACCAGCCCGGACACCACGACGTCCATCTCTCCGGATTGAAATGGCAATGAGGTCGCGTTCGCAATCCGGAACGTGGCGCCGCTGCCCAGCCGCTCGCGCGCCTTGGCCAGAAATCCTTCGGATGGGTCGATGCTGGTCAGGCGTGAAGGCCGGCCGCGCGCGGTTATGGCCGCCGTCAACGCGCCCGTGCCGCAACCCACCTCGAGCCATCGCAGCGACGGCGGAAGATCCAGCCACGCGACGAAGTGGTCGGCGACACGATGGCTCCAGCGCCCCACATAGCGTTCGTAGGGATCGCCCATGTTCCAGCTATCGTCCGGACGCGTTTCGACCATTTGGCTCCCCGTCTCGCCTAGCCAGTCTCAAACCGAAGCGGCATATTCGACCGCGGTCGCTGACGAGAATCCATTTTGCGCTCGCGATCCATGGCCTGCGACGCAATGTACGAAATACTTGACGCCGAACAGTTCGCGGACAGCGTCGGCGTCATGCGGCAAATCGGGAACGCGATCGAGGGCAACAAGTACTCGCCCTCGCTGGAAGTCGCGCTCCGCATCGCGCGCGTGTTCGACGCACCGCTCGAGCGGGTCTTTCAGTACGCAGGCGCGTGAGCGCGCGACCCTCAATATCCAATCAAGTCCTCGCCTCGGTGATGGAAACTTCCCCGATCCAGTTGCGCTTCCTGCGCGCGAGGCGTGATGCAACCTCTTCGCCTTCGAAGGTGGCGCGGCGCGCTGCAGCGGAAGTTCACCGACGTTGTCCAGCGCGTTGACGTTGACGACGGCATACAAGCGACCGTCGATGTCGCAGGTCACCAGCGGAACCGCTCCGCAGCGCGAGCAGACGTGGAACGTGGCCGTGCAGGTTCCGAAGGTGTACTGGGAAACCAGCGACGCATCACGAACGGACACCGCCAGTTTCGATCCGGAATTGGACGTCCACACGCCGCCGTGCTTGACGCAGAACGAGCAGTCGCAGGCGCGCGCCGGGATCGTCGCCGCATCGCCTTTCCATTCGAGGTCGAAGGCAATGTTTCCGCAGTGGCATCTGCCGCGCAGTAGCATGTCGACGTTTTCGACTCAGCGCGTGGCCTGCACGTACATCAGCGCGGCGCCCGCACGTTCATCAGCACGTTGGCCGCGAAGACTGCGAGCGAGACGATCACGACGATCGCCGAAATTCCCACCCATGGGCCGGCCGCTTCGTGGCCGGTGAGCAACACCGCCAGCGTGAGCATGAAAAAGGGAAGCCCGACGTTGTGCAGCCAGAAGTGGACGCTTGCGAGCCGCGTCGTCGAGGCCGCCGGGTAGAGGTGGTACACGATCCCGGCCAGGGCGAACGTCGCCCAGCCGAGTAGCATCAGATGCGCATGCACCGGCGCCAGGATGAAATTTTGCTTGATGCCCATGTATCCACCGAGCAACGCGCCGATGACCAGGTACACGACCGCAATTTTCAGGAAGCGCAATCCCATCGGGATCCTCCGCAAGTTATTTGAGTGCCGAACCGGTGCCGATGCTACTCGGAGCCGAAGAACCAGACGCGCGCAATCAGGCTGCCGACGACCTCGTAGACGGCAGCGACCTCGACCGGGACGTCGCGAATGCCGAAGACGCGTTCGTGGTCGATGACCTTGTTCCCGAGGACGATGCGATTGACGATTTCCGCGCGCAGTCCGGGGAGGTTGAATCGCTGGGTCGAGTAGGTTTCCGCGAGCTGCACCTTGCCCGAGATGCTGGGTTCGATGGTGGGCATCCGATAAATCAATACGGTGTCGGCGTACTCGGCGACGAACCGGGCCAGGTCACGGTCGTTGTACGCGTCCACCTGGCGCTGGACCACATCGACGATCGGGTTCAAATCCATGGAAGCTCGCGCGCGATCATTCCGGCATCCAAGCGATTCGCGACCGGCGCTGCGACGCCGATCGGTCCAGCCGTCAAGTGCAGGCGCCCAGTCGCCGCGCCTTGACGAGCGTAGTGATGGTCTTTCCATCCGCGGTCGTCGTCAACGTGCCCTCCGAAGTGTCCTTGTGGAAAACCGTCGTGCTATGGATCGTTCGCGAACCGCATACCAGCGTGTACTCGACGGAACTACCCGCGGCCGCGAAAGCCGCCACGGTGCAGCGCCCTGCGGCCTTCTTTTCCGCCGCGGCCCGGCCACTCTTCGAGTCGCCGTTGACCTGTTCCGCGTCTTCCGCGGACATGCAGATCGTCGATGCGTGCGCCACGCCGTCGGTCGTCATCGTGAATTCCCAGCGGCCCGGAACGGCGCGGTCGGCGGCGAAGAGAATTTGCGGCGAGGAGAAGAGGCAACCGGCGGCGGCAGCCGCAAGCAGGCGGAGAGGGGACGATGACGTGTGTCGCATCGCCGAACTATAGACTGCCTGTCGATAAAAGCGCGAAAAATCGCCCGGCCCGTCGGCCGGACCGGGCATCCAGGTAGACCCACGCCTGTCTCCCCGAAACGAGTATTGCAGCCACGCGCACGTAGTCCGCGGTCTGCTCGTAGTCGTCGGCGGCGGTGAGTTCGGCATCGGTGACATCGAAGACCGTACCGCTGACGCGACTGTCGGCACTGCCATTGAACGTGGCATTCGCATTGTGCGTCCTGCCGCTCGTCGCCACGACGCGCGGGTCCTCGATGGGTACCAGCGACTGTTCGAACCCCGGAAGCTCATCGCTGCTTCCCTGCAGCAGACGTCCGAACGTTGAAAGCTGCACGCCTGCCGATTGCAGCGTGCCGTATGAAAAGAGCAATGGCATCAACGACGGGGTCTGGCAGGCAGGAAGGTTTGCGATGCGATCGGCGCTGCGCTATCGCCCGCCGAAGTCACACATCCTGCGCGTAGACGATGAAGCCTGCGTGGCGCGCCACCGTGTCGTAGAGTCGGCGCCCCGCGGCGTTGGTTTCGTGCGTTTGCCAATACACGCGCTTTACGCCTGCCGACCGCGCGCGCTCGTACACGCCTTCGATCAATGATCGTCCGATGCCGCGCCCGCGCTCGGTCTGCGCGGTGAACAGATCCTGCAGGTAGCACGTGAGCTCGATCCTCGTCGTGCTTCGGTGAAAGAGGTAATGGGCAAGACCGGCAAGCTTGCCGTCGACGGCTGCGACGATCGCGAACATCGGTTCGGCGGGATCGAAAAATCGCTCCCATGCGGCACGCGTGATCGGCGGTGCCAGGGCGGTGTCGCCAGTTCGACCGTAGAACGCGTTGTAACCGTCCCACAATAGTTTCCAGCCGTTAAAATCATTTTGCTCGATTGAGCGGATGCGTATCGAAGGACGCTCGTCGCGCAACCTGTCGCTATGCGTTTGCACGACGCTGTCCAAGCTTGCGACCCAGCATGATCAGCAGTGCGCTCGCCCCAAGGAACAGCCACGCATTCGGATGCGCATAAAAGACCGACAGGGCGACCGGCTCAGGGGCGAGCCAGGCGGCGAGGGCCAGGGCAATCCAGAACATCAATGCAAATTGCAACCAGACCAGCCAGGGCGGCCGCCGCACGACTAAGCCAAGTGGCAACGCTATGACCACCGCGCAAAGCAGCGCGACGATCACGCCGTAGCCGGTCAAATACCATGACATCCACGACTTGGACAGCGGAATGACGCGCGACAACGCTGCCAGGACGGGCGCTTCGGCGATCGCGAGGAGACCCGAGAGCAAGACCCACGCCCACGGCGAGCCCAGACCGAACAGCGCTACTACCGCAAAGTCGCGGGCGCGGGAATATGCTGGCGCTTCAGCGTTCATGGCGATGACGATGGCGATGGCGTTGCGTCAGGTTACATTGATGAGGAATGTCGAAATCCTACATCAGCATTGCCACGCATGTCGCGCATATGGCCGAATTTGCGATTGCCGCCAGTGCTAGCCAACGACTGTGCGGGGACCAGAAATAGGCGGTCAACGCAAGCAATAGTCCAAGACATCCGATGCCAAGGCTGCCAAGTTCGAACAGCAAGCTCGTAAGCCCCTTGGCGGAGAAAACGATGACCGGATTGGGGGGTGACTGCGTGACGTAATAGTTTGCGTAAACGAGGCCGAAGAAAAGATAAAGCCAAGCAAAGGCCGCGACGCCAAGCGCAACCCACGTCAGTTTTGATGCCGCGACCGTCATGGTTTGCGTTCGATTGCCCGGATGCTAGTTCGAGGCGATCTTCTGGGCAACCTCCCAGCTGTGCCCCGCGGGATCGACGAAGTTCGCGGTGCGCATGCCCCATGGCCGGTCTCTTGGCCCGGTGAGCAACTGGACTCCACGCTTGCGCAAATGCGCACACACCGCGTCAAGGTCATCCACCCAGATGGACAGTTGAAAGCGCGAGCCGGAATCCCGCGCGGCCACAATGCCCGGCTCGACAATCTCCTGTGCATTCTCGATACGAAGGAGGTTGACGATCAGGTTGTCGAATCCCACTGCAACCGAATTCTCGTCTTCGAACAACACCGTGACGCCGAACACCTGCTGGTAGAAGAGTCTTGCCGCCTGCAAGTCTTCGACGAACAGGCTCACGGCACTGATGCGCTTGAGTGAAGAAGTCATGATCCCGATGCTCTCGAAGCCGTTCGGTTGCGCGTTAATAGGGGGTGCCATCTTTCGACGGCGCGGATGGCGACGGAGCTTTTCGGCGCCTGCATGGGAACGGGCATTCTAAGCACTCGGTATGTCGTCGATCGAATAGTAAACGGCCTTGCCCTGCTGCCTTGCAAGGCTGACCATTTCGTCAGCGCCCGCCGAGGCGTTGCCAATCCGGAGGCAACCATCGCACTTGGCGACGAGCCGCCGCGAGATCGGGTGAAAGATCTCGTTGAACGCCGGGTCGCCTATGCCGGTAGAGCCCGCGTACTCGATGAGCGGCAGCGCATACCACTCGCCCATCACCGGCAAATGACCGGCCCGAAAAAGCTGCAGCGAAGCGTCCGTCATTGCCGACACGTTTCTTGCGATCAGCGCGGGATCGTCGCCAGTGCCTGATCGGTAGGGGCCGGCAACCAGGATCATCAGTGGATTGGAAGTCGGATTCATTTCCATCGGTGTACGTTTGTCCGATAGGTCACCAACAAGTTGCCGGCTTGCATGTTCCGTCTGTTTTGAAGAACGTTGATGAGCGTGTGATCAGCGCAACACGACAATCGCGCCGCGACGGGATTTGCTAAGTGATGCAAGTGCTCTTTTGTAGGACCACTCGACCAGTTCCCTCAAATAGGCGCTGGGAAATTCGGACACCTGCACGATGGTGATCCAATAGTAGCGTCCCCGATATCGCGCGGGTTTCACGCTGGGCACATCCGTCAACTCGACGAAGCGATCCGGGGAAACGCGCATGCTGAAGCGCCAGCGTTCCGGTTGGCTGGTCTTGAAATAGGCAAATTTCTTGCCGCCGACGGAATACACGAGAAAATTGTAGGGCTCTTCGTGCAGGATTTCGATGGCGCTTGTAAATCCGCGGCAGTATTGCTTCAGTTGTGCAATGTTCATGTCGGATCGAGTACGGTCACCTGTCTCGAAGCATCAGCAGGGCGGGTCCATCGGGCGTGATGATCCGCTTGGCCAGTTCGCCAGCTGGCGCACGCTATCGAAGCCCGCGTCACGCATCGCGGAGTTCAATTTCTCGAATACTGAAGGCATGCTCGCTCCATCTGTCCACGCGCGTCATCGCGGCGGAATGGCGCCGACAGGCACGGTTATGACTTGATCTGCGTGGCTTGCGACCAAACGACTTGCCACACTCCTTCCTTGAGCTCGTACGAATCGGTATGCCAGCATCTCAACGTCGTTCCGGGGTTCTCCGGGGATCCGAATTGCAGTGTCACTTGGTAACGGACAATCGCCATTGCCTCGCTGGTCCTCACTTCCATCGTGCAAGCTTCCCATCGCAGGTATCGCAGCTGGGCCGATGCAATCGCGTCGATGTACTGGTCTCGCGAAAACGTTCGACCCGACGGTGTTATCAGCTGATAGTCGGCGCAGTGCAGAGACTGGAGCTGTGGGATGTCGGCCGCAACCAGGGCGAGGATGCGCAACGATTCCAGGCTTCGAATGTAGTCTTCCAGTGCAGCAGCCATGGCGCCTCAATATCGCGATCACCGAGGGTCGGGCGACACGCGCAAGCCGAAGTATCGCGTACCCGGCTCGGCATTGCTGCCGTAGCTCGGGATCTCGCGAAAGCCCAAGCTCAGGTATAGCCGCAGCGCTGCCGCCATCGATGCGAGCGTGTCGAGCCAGATTTCTTCACATCCCATCGCACGTGCGGCCGCGATGGCCTCCGCGACCAGCAATGGACCTATGCCGTGCCCTCGATGAGTGGACCGTACGTACAGCCTCTTCATTTCGCAGACGTGATCGCGGATCTGCCGCACAGCCACGCAACCCGCCGGCACGCCGTTGATGCGAGCCACGAACAATGCACCCGTCGGGGGCTGATATGCGCCGGGCAGGTTCTTGAGTTCGGCCGAGAAACCCTGGTATTCAAGATCGACCGGCAGCGAGCGCGCGTACTCTTTGAAGAGTTCGGTGGCGACCTCGATATCGGTCGAGTCGCTGGCCGGAACGATATGGATCACCGGCGAATCGCCAGACGCTTGGTGAACCGTGATTCAGGCCGCGGAGGACAAGGCCACATGGAACACACCGAACGAAAGCACCAGGCACAGTGGGGAAAACACCGGCGTATCGAGGCGCGCGAACACGGTACCGCGCGTTCGCGTGAAAAAGCCCACCAAGCGAAAATCGCCCACGGCGCGCAGCAACAAGCCCGCCGCCAATGCGAAAACTGCCGCGATCTTCCCGGTGCGACCGCCCGAGGCCCAATAGACGTGGATGAGTGCATGCAGTGCAAACACGGCGACCACTGCAATCGCGCTGGCTGCGGCCATTGCGCTAGCGACCTAGGTCAAGAAGTCCGGACTGCGGGACGTTACTTCGGAGCAGATGGAACAAGGCCGTGTCGATTCATGACCGCGATCAGTGCGGCCTTGTCTGGGGGCCCGCCCGCGTTCACGACTTCGGCTACGTCCCTGAAGTATTGGGCTCCGATGTCCGGGGACAGGACGATCAGTGCACGCGCCACGTTGTCGAAGGGGTTGGAGAACGCGTGAGCGGTTCCCTTTGGCGTTCGCATGCTCTCGCCGGCATTGAGGTCACGCGTTTCGGCGCCTACCGAGTAACGAAGCGTGCCCTCCAGGATATAGACAAGTTCCTCGTTGTTGGAGTGGCTGTGCGGCGGCGGAACGTTCGAGGCCGCAGGAACGGTGAGCTCGAACATGCCCATGCTCGCGCTCTGCGAACCGTCGACGAGATATCGGATGCGCAGTTGCCCGGCGTTGATTTCGGTTGTGCTCATGTCGCGACCTCTCTTATTTGTCGCGCCCGTTGAACTGCTGGATCTTCAAAGTCGACAAATCGATATCTTCAAGGCAGCGAACGTTGATCGCGGTCATTTCGTCGCCGGTAGGCGCGACGCCTTCACCAAACGGATGAATGCCGCACGACGGGCAAAAGTGATGCTTGATGACGTGCTTGTTGAACGTATAGGTGCTCATATTTTCCGGCGGCGTAAGCAATTTCATCGCCTGCCTTGGCACAAACCACATCAAGGTGCCTTTGCGCTGGCACATGGAACAATTGCACGACATGACCTGTGGAATCTCGCCTTCGACTTCGAATGCGACCTGGCCACAATGGCAGCTTCCACGATATTTCATTTTGGATTTGCTCCCTTGCAATGACGTTGCCCGATCCTCGATTTTGCCACGCCGCGGGTCGATTCGCATATCCCCCAACGCGCCAAACCGGTGTTGCGGGGGTTGATCGCGGACGGTGTCCGGTACACCGGTTGGACCGATGGATCAGGCCTCTGCGATGGCCGCAATCGAAACGAGCATTCTTGGAATGCGCACCGGCAGCTTGGCCGCCTGACGGGCCGGCGGATCGATCGGAAACCACTTCACCCACTCTTCATTCATTCCCGCGAAGTCGGACTCCTCGACGAGAATGACCGTCGCACTGACGATCTTCGCAAGCGAACTGCCGGCGGCCGTGAGGATCGCGCTGATATTCGTCAGGCACTGCCTCGTCTGCTCCTGGATCGTGTTGCCGGTAACGATGCCCGTTGCAGGGTGGTACGGGGGCGTTCCAGACACGAACACCAACCCGGCCGCTCTCACAGCCTGGCTGTAGGTCGCCGGCGGCTTGGGCGCGTTGGCGGTGTGAATGATCTCTCGACTCATTGAGGCTCCCGTAGGTTGAGCTACGTAAACAGCTTCACGCCTTCGGCGGTCCAATTGTCAGCAAGCCCGCGGATCAGAAAGGCCGATGCGAGAGTGCCTTCGAGCCACTCGGCGGCGCCGCATCAGATCACCCACACCCGGAATAGACCGCCGGCGAAGCAACAAATAACCCAACGTTCCGCGCTGATCATGACGTGAATGTGATGTAGCTGGCGCTACCGATTGGGCGGACTGGTACCGCGGTGGCAACTATCACCGCTGTCCGGCAAGCTCAGCTGTGCTGAGATCGCACCACATGTGAACCTTGGACAGGAATTGCGGACCGACCGCGATAGCGTTCGGCTCGATTCCGAACTGCACGAAGCCGCACTTCTCGTAGAGCGACTGGGCGCCAGTGTTGCCGAGAGTCACTGTTAGCTGCACGAGCGTCACGCCATTGCGAGCCGTCGCGTGCCGGAGCGCCGCGAGCACGAGCTGACGCCCCAATCCTTGATGTCTGAACGCCAGCGGCACGTACATGCCGAAGAGTCCTGCCTTGTGGCGAGCCTTTTCGCGTGTTTCGAACCATAGGCCGGCGGCACCCGCAAGCTGGCCATCCTGGAAGGCTCCCAGTACCATTTCCGATGGCGCGAAGCCCGTGTCGAAACGAGACTC
This sequence comes from Terriglobales bacterium, assembly GCA_041691575.1. Taxonomy (GTDB): domain Bacteria; phylum Acidobacteriota; class Terriglobia; order Terriglobales; family Acidobacteriaceae; genus Edaphobacter. Next base: position 13,329 of record JBEPUJ010000037.1, on the reverse strand, counting down.
CCACCAAAGATGCGGCAACGCCGCGCGTTCGGCGTGGCTGGACGTAAACGCATCGGGATGCCGCTCGTACGCATCGAGCATCAGCGTGCGGTATGCGAAAGCATCCGTGGGATCAAGGCGGCGGATGGTCACAGGGTTGACCAGGTTTTTCCCACGAGCTCCGCTGCGTTTCCCGCCACCGAGCGGTTGTAACGAGACAAGTGGGGCGCAAGAGTGCTGAGCGCCAGGCCCGCTGCTTCCACCGCTCTGCCTTGGGCAACATAGGTAAGGGCAAGCGTGGCACGCGCCTCGTCGTGCAATGCGCGCTCGTTACCTGCGGCCATGTGGCAGTCGAGCTCGGCGACGAGCAGCTGTTCGCTCTCGTTCAAATGTCCAAGGATGCGCAACGTGCTCGCCAGCTGGATGGAGGCCCTGGATCTGCGATAGGCGTCCAACTGTCCGCTCGCCAAAGCGGCGCGGTAGTAGTGCTCTGCATCGGATTCGAGTCCAACAGTGTCGCGAGCGCAAGCGCGCTCGAACAGAGCCCTCGCGTCGCCGGGTTCGAGTTCGTCGGCCAGTGCATCCGCGGCTTTCACGAGTTCTTCCGGTGGCAACGAGCGGGCGCGCTCCCACAGCGCGGCCACGCGAGCTTCCCACTGCGGGTCGGGTGTTTGCATCATCCGCACTCCTGGCACAACGATGGTTGGCGCGCGTCACGGGTTCTAGTCGGCGCCTTCGAGGATCCGAATGTCGCGATCAACGGCACTGCCCAGTACGCGAAGTGCTTCGCGATACCCCGGAGTGTCATGCGCTGCGATCGCCTGTGCAACGCTGTCGAATTCGATCAGGGACAGTGCGTTCGCGCAGACCACTTTCATACGCGTGTGCGGGAATCCCCCGCGCGAGAATTCGGCCACCTGCATCCTGAAGTGCGGGACCGCCGAGTTTGGCATAGGCCGCAAGGGCCTCAGGGTCGTGAATGGCACGGTACGTGGCGATCCAATACGCTTTGGGCATGGGACTGAAACTCCTGATGGTGAGAGGCTGACTACGTTTCTTCGGTTTCTTGCTTGTGGATCGGGTACCGCTTGTCACCAAATCGCAGCTCGCCTTCGCCCTCCAGGATCAGGAACATTTCCTCTTCGCCGTGATGGCAATGAAACGGGCACTGGACCTTACCCGGCGGGAGGACCGTCAGGTTGTAGCCCAGCTTCCTGGCGCCGATGTGATCGCTGATCTTTCGCGCTTGGAAGTGTAGCGGCCATTCGCTTCCACATCGTCGAATTCAACCTCGTCGAGGTTCATGATCGGCTTCACCGGACGTCCCTCCGAAGGACTTGTGGCGACTAGTTTCGTCATAGCCACCGGCGAACCTTGGTCAGGTAGGTGGTGTATTGGGCGCCGAACAGTTCAGTGAGGGCATGTTCCTCGGGCGCAATCTGAAAGCGTCCGATGTAGAAGTAGTATGCCGCTGGCCCAAGGAACGCCCACGCCGAGGACAGATAGATCGCCAAAGCGACAAGAACGCAGAGCAAGCCGACGTACATGGGATTGCGGGTGACCGAGTAGACGCCCGAACTCACCAATGAAGAGGCCAACTGTGGCTTCGTAGGGTTGAGTGTCGTCCTTGCATGGCGGAACGAGAGGACGCCCGCTATTGAGAATCCCACGCCGATTAACGCGAAGGCCAGCGCCGCCCAAAGGCGAATGACTGTTGGAATTTGTAGCGGTGAAGTGACCAAGGAGAGCCCCCACATGGCTGTGGCCGCAAGTACCGCTGTTGCAGGGGGCGGGATTTTCAGTTCGGGTGAACTCATGGGTCGGTGCACTATTCCAAATGTTCCATATCCGGCGGCAACTGAACCCAAGGGTGCTTGCGCTCCTCATAGACCGAACGCACAGGCGCAGGAAAGGCAGGGTCGGCAAAGGCTCCGACCGCCACTGCAATGTTGTCCTCGCGTCCCTCCATCCGCCAGTACACGGTCGACCCGCATTCCGCGCAGAAGTTGAAGACTGCCTTGGTGCCTCCATCGCCCACACGGACGAAATTCTGTGACTTCCCCTTGACTTCGACCGCCTGATTGCGAAATCGCGCCTGGACGCCAAATACGCTACCGGTGCGCTGCTGGCACGCAAGACAGTGACAAATACTGACCCTTATCGGATCCTCGGTTACCGTCAACGACAGCTGACCGCAACTGCACGATGCGACACGCGTAGGCATGAAGATCCGATCTTTCGGTTAGCGGCGGGAACGCCCGAGCTTTCGTGCGCCATTAACCTTGGGTTCATCCTTGATCGGGGCAATCTTGGCCGTCGATGCAGCACCCAGGGCGAATGCGGGAACGGGGTGGCGAGATCCGAATGACGACTTCATGAGTGGTCAGGCATCGCCCGTCGGAATGATTGCGGCTGTTTCAACCATCAGAATTACCGCGCGTTCGGGAGCGCGCGTGCGATGAACGACACCCTTCGGGACCACGAAACCTTGCTGTTGGGCAAGCTCGACGCTTCGGCCTTCCAGGTCGATGATGAAGTTGCCTTCGAGAACAAAGAAGAACTCGTCGTCATTGTCGTGTTTGTGCCAGTGATACTCCCCTTGCATGACTCCAAGGCGTACCACTGATTCGTTCACCTTGCACAGCGTTTGGTTGTACCAGCGGTCGGTACACGCAGCGACCAGCGAAGGCACGTCCACGAGCTGCAGAGACGGGACCAGTACGTTGAGAAACGTTGCATATGGATGTTGCTGCGTGGCGGCGCTCATTGGTTCTCCGGGTCGGGCAAAAATGGTCTCGTTAGACCGGGCAATGGAGATACGCTGCCTGAAGATTCGCCCAGGCTTTTTGCGGATCGAAGTCCTTCAGTAACGCACCGTCATTAGGGTCGCCGGTGAACGCCCCCATGCCGTGCAGAATCATGTAGCGTGGGTAATAACCAGGCTTTCCGACCATCCGGATTTCGCGGCATAGTCTTCCAAGAGACTCCGGATTGTTCGCTATTCGATTCAGCGTCTCGTTAAATTTTATTTTCTTGTCCTGGGGCAAGCTTGCAAACGTGTTCATTACCAGGACCGTTTTCGCCTGCCCGGCCGATTTGTCGGAGACTCTCTGGGCGTCGAAACTGGCGAACATGCCAGCCAGCGCAAACAATGCGGCTGCGAAATCGTAATTGTCCTGCGCAATGCAATCAGCGACACCCGAGTAAAGATCGGGTGGAGTGAGAGTGCTTTTGGCTTTCGCTAGAGGAATGCAACCTATTGCTTGAGTGGATTCGAGACTTCCGTCCGCACGATAATTCGTGACGCGCCCATTTTGCTCCGTAGTGATTTTCGACGGCGCCGCGGATTGGGCCAGCGCAAGCGCTGAAATGAACGGCAGCAAAAACACTAGTGGTCGCATGCTGAATACACGTGTCATTGTTGTACGAATGGGGTCAATACCCCAGCTCTGATCCCACGCCGCGATTTCAAGAATCTTTTTCGAACCGCAGCGGCCGACGTTCGGGCGTAAAGCTTAGCTTAACCAGAGTGCCGTCGTCACGCGGGCATTGGCTGAGCGACGGGTTGGACCGTGGGACACTCGAAAAGCCGGAGGGTTGACGGGGCGTCACGTCTGGATCCAGACGTAGGCGACAAGCGAAGCGAACAGGAGTCCAGGCGCGCAGAGAAATGCGGGAACAAAGTAGAGAGCCCATGGTGAGTCTATCCGTATGACGTTCGGACTCGCGGGGTCGTACAGGACGGCGATTGTGCCGTTGTCCGCCTCGAATTTGTCTGCAATGGAACCGCCGAATGCATCGGCCAGTGTGACGCGACGCTTGCGGCCGCCTTGATCCTGCACTTCGACGACGTAGCGCGACACCGGCGAAGTTTGGGAGCTCGTCTCGGGGTTGGCAACGGTGGCATCGAGGCGCTCGACGATCTTTGCTGGAACTCGCACCGACCGCTGCACGAAACGGTACATATGGATCGCGCAAGCGACTCCAACGAGGAAAAAGAGTGCGAGGATCGCTGCCAAAATGTTCATAACGTTGGCGGCCTAACGATACGAGTCAGACGCCGCCGCCACTGCGCACAGTTGCCCGAATTGCTCAGCAACCCAGACGCGACAATGCGTGGGGTCGAGATCGCCTTCCGCGTAGGGAAGAACGATCGTTGCGGGACGAGAGACCGCTAGATCCATAGGATTTGGGCCCGGGTTCTGCCCGCCAGAAGAAGCCATGCTTTTGCGATGACTATGGTGAGTTGGGTTTGGGGCGGCGCTTGGCCACAGCGCCGGGCTAACTAAGAGAGCTCGCTGATCGTGACGTAGTAACCATCCGGATCCCGGAGCGAGAACTCGCTAGTTCCGGTGCTCGTATTCACGTGGGACTCCTCCTCGAGCCGAGCAACGAGAGCACGTGCCCTCGGCAGCGCGATGTCGAAATCATCGACACGAAAAAACAAGAGGAGGCCGTTGCCAGGTTGCGCGTGATCGGGGCTCGCTAGGGACGGATGCTCATGGGCACCCCACGCGTGGAGGCAGAGCAGGACCGTTCCATCCGAGTCGACGATTTGACCAAAGTAATCGTGAGCCGGGGCTGTCTGCGGCAGGCCAAGTAGCGATTGGTACCACTTGACGCTTCCAACCACATCGCCAACACCAATGATCGTCCACGTGCGCCGCATCGGGTATCTCCCTGGTTTTTAGCGAACCTCGCCATTTGACCTAACTCCTGCGCGGCGTCGCGTTATTCGATGGGGCCTAAATGATCGTTCGTTCTTCGCCCGTCCATATTGGCGATTGGGTGGTGTCGATGAATCGTCTTTCATCCTCCTTCAGTTCTCTGCTCGCGGCACGCGCCTGGGGGTCTTTCCCAAGCGTTTCGAGTGCCTCTTTGCTTGCGTACCAAATCTCGGCCACGCCATCGAATGGTTGGGGTGATGCTCGAAAGGCGGACAGCTTCCGTGTTGTCTCACCCAGATCGGAATGGAACTGAATATATCGAGCAATCCTTAATACCTGTTGGTGCTTTTTCACCAGTGGTGCATGCACTTCGTACCAGTACTGCTGGAATTCCTGGGCGGAGAGGGTTGGAAGCCTTCGTAGGCAGAAGAGAATCTTGACCATTCAGGTGACTCCACCGATTGTTCGGCCGACGTAGAAATCCCGAGAATGCTCACAGCATAGTTGAACTCGTTACTTCGCGTACCTGGGCTGATACAGCCGCGACCACCGGTAACGCTTCTGTGGATGCCGCTGCAGCGGTCACTTGGCGATGTCGTCTCGAACCCGCGAGCCCGGACGTTGAGTGTATTTCGTTCGTCGCCACCTGTAAAAAAGGACAGGTGCAATTTCAGATGGAGCGCGTAGCTTAGTTTATCCGCAATGCCATCTCGCTTGGAGGAATCCGATGACACCGAAAACGTTGATCGCAGTCACATCGCTGGGCCTGCTGGCCTGCACGGGCATGGCTGCTACACCCGGCCAGCAAATTCCCTTGTCTGCACACGGAAGTAACGTGTCGTTGGTGCCGCAGTTGATCGTCAACGTCGACGTGGCCGGCGCAGGTGAAATCATCAGCGTTAGCGACCACCGCGGGACGTTGCTGTTTTCGGTGATCGCGGGCGGCGGAGCGGTTCGTATCCTGCCGGTTGGGACGCATAAGAGTCTCGTCGTTGTTTCCGAGCCTGCTGCTGCTGGGGAAGCGCCATCGACCAAGGACGTTACCTATCCGGCGCCGGTGGTCTGCCCATGCAATGCGGCGGTGATTTACGACGGCCCCGGCGCGACGGTCATCGGCATCTTCGATCACGCAGGGAACCTCGTGTCGGTGCACGTCATCCTCAAGAACAAGCCGTCGTAGGCTGGTTAAACGTACGGGCCTTTGTCATTTGCGCGAGGACAACGAGCTCGGAATGACGCGTGAGCTCAACGATCCGGTAACCATGTCTCTCGTAGAAGGGAACGTTTCCTTCCATCACCGTATTGGTTGTCAGGTCGAATTTCGCGACATCCGGAAGGGATCGCTCGAGAGCATCGAGAAGCGCCGAGCCTATGCCGCGACCTCGATGCGCGGCGTCAACCACCAGCGCGCGGACCGTACATACCCGGCCGTTGACGATGCCTCGTATCGCTCCGATTATTTCTCCGTTGTCCCGGCCAACAAGCGCGGTCTGCTTCTGGATGTGGTCCGTCACCGCTTCGAGTTGCTCGGTGAGTGGAGGAATGTCCTGGGTCCCACTTCGGCGACCTTCTTCCGCGAAGGCGCGCCGCTGGAGATCCAACATTGTTGGCGCGTCGTCCAGGAGCGCCGGGCTGATGGTGTACATGTTTTCGTAGCCTGTTGGATCAATGCAAATGCCGCGCCGCCACCACAGTTCTCAGCCAGCCGACACGCAGCAACGCGTCCGCGCAATCCGATGGGTTACGTGGCAACTATCTAGCGGTCGCGTCAACTAACCTTCAAAGGGGCCCGTGGCGTCGCGATCGCGCTCGTATCGCCTCGCGAGCGGAAACGTCGGCAACCAGGACTCGCGACGGATGATCCAGCTTTCGTAAGTTGGCATCAGTTGGTCGGGCGCATCCAGGGAGCCGAGGTTCACTTCGATTTCGTCGGCGGTGCGTGCGAACACCGACGATCCACAGCGGGGACAGAAATACCGCCCGGCGTAGCCGCGCGTTTCGCCATTGATCGTGACGGCATCCTGAGGAAACACCGCGGAAGCGTGAAAAAGGGCGCCATGATGCTTGCGGCAGTCGAGACAGTGACAAAGGCCCACCCGGCATGGACGTCCCGACGCCTCAAACCGGACATTGCCGCACACGCAACCGCCCGTGAATCGGTCCATGTTGCGTCTCCTCTATAGTCACACAACGTGCTGTGGCCAAACAGGGAATTCATTGCCCTTCAGGAGGCTGCCAGAGTTCAACCTTGTTGCCTTCCGGGTCCATCACCCAACCAAACTTGCCGTACTCGGAGTCATCTGTCTTCTCGAGCACTTTGCAGCCCTCGTCACGCAGTGCTCGAAGCATGGCGTTCAGATCATCGACGCGATAATTGACCATGAACGTCGACGTGCCTGGTGAAAAGTGATCGCTGCCCGCCGCGCCGATAGACCACGCCGTTGTTCCATACGTGGGATTGCCTGAGTCATCCGTCCAAGGGAACGCTGCGCCGCCCCATTGCTGGACGTCGATGCCGAGGTGCTTCTTGTACCAGGCCTGCAACGCGACGGGATCCCGCGCCTGGAAGAAGATTCCCCCGATGCCTGTGACCCTCTTCATTCGAGACTCCACGAGATAACAGAAACTGGAAAGGTAGCGTACACGACACCGGATGAATCAAGGTAGCCCAGGCATAGCGACATAACTCGTAAATCTGGTGCGACGTGCCACCGCGGCCGCTGACCGTCCCATTTTTGGAAGCGGAACGGTGGCGGGCGCAACTGGTCCTACTATTTCTACCTTGGAGGTCCCATGTCGACATATATCGATGCCATCGTCATTCCCGTTCCCCGCGCCAACCTTGAGACCTACAAGCGCATGTCCACGGAGTGGGGCAACGCCCACCTGCGCCACGGTGCTTTGTATTACTCCGACTCGATCAGTGACGACGCCCAGCCGGGCAAGGTCACGTCATTTCCGCAGGCCGTGCAACTCAAGGATGGCGAGGTGATTGCGTTGGCGTGGGTGGTGTATCGCAGCAAGGAGGATCGCGACCGCATCGGCAAGGCCGTCATGGAGGATCCCCAGCTCAAGGAGTCGATGGACCCGTCGAAGATGCCTTTCGATGGCAAGCGCATGTTCTGGGGCGGCTTCGAGACCATCGTCGGACTCGCGGCCGGTCGCTAAGCCGGGCTTTGGAGGGTCACCGCGCTGATCCTCCGCGCGTTCGAGCGCTGACGTCCTCTCAGCAGGCGCGCTTTTGATCATGCCGAACGATACAAATTGACTGGCGCGCCGATGCAGATTGCCGTTCGCAGGCACGTGTCCGGCGTTATATCTTCGGGAGGGCGTCCGTGGCCGCCTGAATCGCCTGTCTGAATACAATCGGATCGGCGATGAACCGAATGGGATCCATCGTCGATCCCGTGCCCGTCACGATGATCGATCCGAACCCAAGCAGGCGACCCATGACCGTCTGCTCGACGCTGACGCTCTCGATCTTGGCCAGGTTCATTTCTACAGTGCGTCGAGCAACAAGCCCGAACTTGGCGATCACGCGGCGATTGGTCACGGCGAGCTCGGTCGAGCTGCGTCGTACGAGCGCGACGACGATTATGATCGCGCCGAGCGCGGCCGCAATAGCAGCCAGCGGATGAGTGACGTCCGGCGATCCGACCGGCATGACCATTAACGCGATCGCAACGACAATTAGGAACATGCCGCCCAGCAGCGACGAGAGAATTGTCCACAAGCTCAAGCGCCCGACGTGGACGATGTGCTCACCCGAGCCAAGAATCGATTCGACGTAGCTTGCCATTCAGGCCTCTTTATCTTTGTAGTAGCGCCATGTTCGCACATGAGACAGCTCAGGCATCGTCATCTACCCAGGACAGCGCCGCGATTCGCCAGCCAGGGCCCAGGTCGACGAGTTGAAAACATTTTGTGCCCAACCCGGAGTAATCATTGCCATCGAGCAGGCCCGACTTGCAATAACGCGACGGGCGGGTTGCGATACCGCTATATATCCGGGTCGTGGAGCTGACTTCCCGCGGTTCGTTACGCAAATAGCTTCCAGTGTCCCTCGGAGACGACTTCGACGTTGCCGTCGACGACTTTTATAGCGGTTTGATCGTCAATCGCGTATGCCGGACCTGAGATGCCGGTCGCCCATCTTTCTGCATCGGCCATCGTGTTTTCCGGAAGGAGCGCGTGATCCAGGTGCGGAAAGATAGAGAAATCGACGATGCCCAACGTAGTGTCGCTACCGCTGGGTGGCTTCCACGCGACGAAGTCCTCCCCGATACGGGGTGTCATCACCATGCTTCCGGCGCTCAGTCCCACCCAGACCGTCTTGCGTAGCGACGGCAGGAGATCCACAAGTCCGGACTGGCGCATCCAGTGACAAAGATAAAGAGCGTCGCCGCCGTTCACCAGCAGGACGTCTGCTTCCCGTACCCAAGGCACCCAGCGTTCTTTATCGATACTGGGTAGCGCGGTGAGCTCCAGCACGCCCAAGGACTTCCAACCCAGCTCGCACATGGGGCAATTGGGTTCGCGTCCGCTGATGAAGCGCCATGCCCCGGCAGGAGTGACCTGGGGGTGCCCGTATCCCGCGGTGGGTATACACAAGGCACTCGAGTCCGCGATCGGTTTGCCCAGGAGGTCGATCAGCGCATCGCGGATGCTCGTGTTCTTGATGCCCGCGGAAGTGAGAAGAAGCTTGATGATGCGCTCTCCTTGTCGTTATTGAGAATCGAGCATTCATTCATCGTACAAGTCAGGCATCAGGTGCCCACAATCGCTTGCGAAAGTACTCGCGCCAGGAAGCGGGGAGCGACGGATGGTTGCTCGCGGTTTCCAGCACCGATTGATTCGTGGAATCTTTAGCATACAACGCCACCACTTCGGCCACTGTCAGGCGCATTTCGCTGCGTTCAATCCGCTCGATAGCGTCGTCGGCGCCCACCTCGCCTTCACGCTCGACGGCAAGATAAAATCCGCTGCGCCCGCTCTGAAGGAAGCGCTTGACCATGTCAACGCGCCCGAAGCGGATCGCAAGCTTGTAGCAAGGCATGCGAGGTTGTGTGACTACGAGTTCGGCTGTCCCGATACGATAGCGGTCACCGATCCAGACATCGTCTTCCAACAGTCCCCGCGTAGTGAGATTCTCGCCGAACACGCCCCACGGCAATTCGAAACCCGGCAGCTCGCTTCGCCAGAAATCGTAGTGTTCCGCTGGGTAAGCGTAGACGGCTTTGTCGGGTCCGCCGTGAACGGACAGGTCCGATTGCTGGTCACCTTCGATGTTTCCTAGCGCGACATTTACACGGCCTGACACCAGCGTCTTGAAGATGGACGTCAGTACCACGCTTCCCCGCCATTCCACCTCTCGGGGTCCTCCGATACTTATCGCTACTACGTCCATATCGATGCCTGCGAGTGGCTTAACGATCAGTTAACCGGCGTGCCGCCAACTCCGTTCGCCAAGTTGAAGGCACATTCCGGCGCCGTCCGATCGAACGCCGGGTCAGGTGGCGGAGCGCGTTTGTTCCGCTCTGGTTCTCGGAAAGTGCGGAAGCGATTCATTCACCGGCTGCCAAGGAAGCTTCTGTTCGAGCCAGATTTCCCGCATCGGAGCAAACCGCTCCGGGACATCCAAGCTTGCCGTGGTGACATCAATCGTGTCGAGACTTCCATCGTGTTGGTACGTCAATGGTGTTCCGCACTTGCCGCAAAAAGTTCGGGCGACGGGCGGCGACGATCGAAATGTAACGGGTTGGCCGGTTACAAACGCAAAGTCGGCGGTGCGAAGCACGACCCAAGCCACCAACGGAGCCCCGCACGCGCGCCGACACGAATTGCAGTGACAGATGCTTGTGGCAAGAGGCGCGCCGCTAACGCGATAACGAACCGCAGCGCAAAGGCAGCCGCCGTCGACTAGAGTCATTGTCATAACCTCCGCGCGTTAATGTATTGTCAGTACGCTTGGCACCTAACGATTCAGGGTAACCGGCCCACTGCCACATTGGCACGCCGAGTCCACGTACGTACCGGCGCTTTGGCATTGACCGACGGCTAACGCGGCAACACAATCAATCCCACCGTATGCCGGCGTCGCTAAAGCGCGCGGTGTGCTTTCGACAAGTAGGACACCAGTATGTCCCGTCGGTTAAGGTTAGTTGGTCGGCGGAAAACTTGTCACTGGGCCAGCACGCGAATATTACCGATGGCCCCAATTCGCCGAGTGCGGGTCCGTTTCCATAGGGAATAACGGATGCAGAGCCACAGTGTTCACAGGCCAGCAATTCGGCGTGAATATCCAGGCAAGAGGCGGCTTCGCACTTGCTGCAGATGAAAGGAAACAGGCAATAACTGGGTGGGGCCATCCGCGGTCCGACCTGAAGCGTGAAGCTCCCGAAACACGGACACGATACTTTTAGGCCTATGCCCATCGTGCAATCTCTAGTTGCCGTAAAGAATCAGGAGAGTCGACGGCCCGCTGCGCTGGCGAAGCCGCGCGACGGGACGTCCGGTTTGAGCACCGGGTTAAGCAGCAAACATCAGTGGACAACTAGTTGCCAGGCAAACATGGCTTGCGCGACAAAGCCGCCCACGAAGGCCAGCGTACGCACCCAAGGCACCGCGAACGTATAGGCCAAGACGTGCACTAGTCGGGCCCAGAAATACAGCGACGCGGCGAAGACGGTCGACGTATTACTAAGTCCTATGGCATTGGCCACCAAAACCAGTGTCGCGAAGATGGCCAGGTTTTCAATGGCATTTGCATGCGCAGACTTCAGGCGCCGGGCCCACGGCGACTGCGGCTTTGGTGTTTCGGGATATCCAAGGGTATCGGTCAACCCCCAAACCCCGATCCGATCCAGGACGTAGGGAATCCAGAGAATGCCGGTCAGAATGGTGACGCAAACCAGATTCATCATCTCAGGCTTCATGTTCTCTCCTTTTGCAATTTGAGGGCTGCGGTGTAGTTGCCGGCTAAAGAAACAGGATTACCTGCGACCAGCGGCGGCGAAAGCCCGCCGATATTCGTGCACCTTTAGCGACGGGCTAGGCCGCGGGTAGTTCATTCCGCTCTAGCATCGTTGCCGTGCTCAGATAACTGTGCACCAAACCACCTATGCAGCGCCGTCAGCAAATGCACGTCGGCAGTTTCAAACGTAATCTCCGCACCTGAGGGAAGCGAGGCATAAGACACTTTGACACGTGATGCTCCATTCCGAAGTTCCTGGAGACCAGGCATAGCGGCGCCGTGCAGCGCTGCCGGGTCCGAATAGTCGCCGCGCTGGAAGTTCACCACTTCGCGCCGCAGATGCTGCTGGATGAGAACGATCTGATCCGCAGCCGCCGTCTGCTTCGAGACGACTCTCTCAACGCCCCCCGTCTCGGTCATCTTGAAGACGTGCACAGTTTTTGAGACATCAAACGGCATTACACCCGGAGCCATTTGATGCACATGTTCCTGCTTAGTCTGTGCAATGGAAGCAGTGCAGTTGAGAAGAACAAGGAGGGCGGCCAGCGTTGCGGAGCGAAATTCTTGGTGCAAGTCCTGTTTCATATCGCTGTCCTCAACTCACGTCCGTGTGCTGGGGCACGGAGGTCTAACGATACAGGTAGGCGGCGCGAACCTACAGGAGCTCGCCAAGTTGCCGGCGCTTGGGGCTTCCGCGATGGATGACGGGTCAGGCTCCATGCTTCGACGCACTCAACAGATCAAGTGATGCTTCGTCTGGCAAGCCGGCAAAGAATTTGTCTAGTGCTTCGCAGAAGGCCACATCCCTCGGATCGACAAACCGGAACAGTGTCAGGCAGGACCGAAACTTGGCTGCGTCGATCTCACCAAGCACCTGCACGGCACTTAGGCCGTCCAAAGTGTTCATTGCGGCCACGCATTCCCGTAGCCGTGGTCCTAGAATCGCATGGGCCAAGTAGGCTTCAGCCTCCTGCTCTGAGCAAATACCGTAGAAGATGGCTTGGGAGCTGGAACCCAGTCCGCGTAACTGTGGCAATACATACCACATCCAGTGCGTCTGTTTTTTACCCGCGCGAAGCTCCGCAAGCGCACACGAGTAGCGCTTCGATTGCGCACTGACGAACCGACTGAGATCGAACGGGTCTTCGTGCGCGGGGGTCATCAGGCAGAGTATGACCAATGATCTTGTAGGAGAAAGCGACGAGGGTTGTGCGCGGCGCGTTTATCACCACTAACGAAATAAGCTGACCGGCCGCGACCGGGCGATGCGCAGGCGCTGCCGGCGAGCGGTCCGGTTGAGCGAGAGGTCAGGCGTCAGTACATCGCTCACTTGCGGGCAGATTTCTTTAACTCAGCATAGTGGTTGGCGAGCGTCTCGTCGCCATTCGCGCGGTACAGAAGTTCCAATTCCTCGAACACGTATGGGCTCGGTTCCCCGGTAGCTCTACGCTCGCGCTCCAGGCGAAGTTGGATTTCAAGTGCTTCATCAACCTTGTTCAGGGCGCGCAACGTCCAGCCAACCATCCAATGTGCACTACGTGTGGCCGCTAGATTTTTGCCACGCTCCCGTAGGACAACGGCTTGTTTGAACTGGTCCAGAGCTTCTTCGTACCTGCCGAGTTGGTACAACGCATAACCCACGTTATTGCGCAGCGACGCTTCCCAAGCTTTTGCCGAAGACTGAGACGAAGCTTGCGCAATTGCCAATGC
>JBEPUJ010000036.1:0-23576 GCA_041691575.1 Terriglobales bacterium | reverse complement strand
AGCGACGGACTGTTAATCCGCAGGTCCCAGGTTCGAGCCCTGGTCGGGGAGCCACTCAATTGTACGAAAACAGCGACCAGGTCGCTGTTTTCGTTTCTGCGATTCCGATCGGCATTGCGATTGATAACGGGATAGCGGCGCGACCCATGTGCGTGTCCGGCGGCATAGACACGCGCATTTGGCTGGGGTAACGTCGCGCGATTCAAAGGATGAACCGGTCGCGTTGCGCCCCTTGCCGAGCTTCCCGGTCACATGCGACCTACTATGAACTGTACCGAAGTGTGCCCCAAGGGCATCGCGGTGTCCCGCGCGATCGAGAAGATCAAGCGCATGATGGTTAAAGACTCGCTTTGATCGGCACTCATCGCGTTGAGTTACGGCGCCGATTCAGACGATGAGTCCGTCAACCCTTGGATCGCTGTTCTCTACGACCGTGGACGAGAAGCACTATCCCCACGAATCGCGAGTAATCAGTTTCCTGTGTGAACGGGATGGCACTACCGGCGCGCTCGACTACTGCGCGCGAACAAGTCGCACCTATCGGACCGCAGTCCTGACGAGCCGAAAGCGCGGTCACGCTCGGCCGCATTTTGCGTCGTTGCCCGAGTATCGGACGCTATTTATCCAAAGCTATCTCGATTTCAAGCGTTTTGTTCTGAATCACCGCAAGAGGTCAGCCGGGTAGAGCGTCGTCATCTGGAAACACGACCCCCCGACCTGCCATAACCGCATACGCACAGGCACATGACCAACGATCACAGGCTTACGTTCCGGCTCGGCGCCGCAATCATCAAAATTCGAGCTTGCAGGATTCTGGGAAGACCGATGGGGCAACGTGAAAGACAAGCTGGACCGGGCGATGCGCTAGCGTGTAAGTGCGAAAGACGGAGGATCAAATCATGAGTGTCGCAGCGCAACCGTTGACCGACGACGAGGGCCCGCTTTCGCCATGGTGGATACGCAGCGTCGCTCTCGTGATGGTGCTCGGCTTCACCGGCCTTATCACGATCACCACGCTGGCCTATCACAATGCTCCGCCAATACCAGTTCAGGTGGTGGATGCTCAAGGAGCCACGCTGTTCACCCGCGACGATATCAGCGAGGGCCAAGCGGTATTTCTCAGATATGGCCTGATGGCCAATGGCAGCATCTGGGGCCATGGCGCCTATCTCGGGCCGGACTACTCGGCAGACGCGCTGCATCGCATGGGCGAGGACACCGCCGAGGCCATTGCGCAACAACAATATCAGCAGCCTTTGTCCGCACTGACGCGTTTGCAGCAGGCAGCAGTGCACGCCGAAACGACAGTGGTGCTCAAGACGAATCGCTACGACGCGGCCACCGAAATTTTGCATTTGACCCCGCCGGAAGCGGAGGCCTATCACCAGCAGATCAGCTACTGGACCGGCTACTTCCGGGATCCAGCGCGCAATGGTGGACTGAAGCCCGACCTCATCACCGACCCGGTCGAGCTGCACCAGTTCACCGCCTTCGTGACCTGGGCGGCCTGGGTGTCGGTGGCCGCTCGCCCCGGCGAGGAGTATTCCTACACCAACAACTTTCCATACGACCCGAGTGTTGGCAATCAGCCGACGCCCGGCGCGCTGTTGTGGAGTGCATTGAGCCTGATTGTGCTGCTGGCTGGTACGGCAACTGTCTTGTTGGCATTCGGCAAATTCGATTACCTGGGCTGGATCACTCGCGGGCATCACGTACACCCGCACCTGTTGCCGGGACAATCCAGCCGGGGCCAGAACTCGCTGGTGAAATTCTTCGTGGTCGTGGCGCTGCTATTGCTGGCGCAGGCGCTGGTAGGCGGCGCCGTCGCTCACTACCGCGCCGACCCAAGCAGTTTCTACGGCTTCCAGCTGGAACGTATTTTCCCCAGCAACCTGATGCGCATCTGGCATTTGCAGACGGCGATTTTCTGGATTGCGACCGCCTATGTCGCCGCAGCGCTTTTTCTCGGCCGCTCGCTGCGAGCCGATGAGCCACACTGGTTCGCAGGTTGGACACACGTGTTGTTCGCCGCGTTCGTGGTGGTGATCGGCGGCAGTCTGATGGGCGAGTGGCTGGGCATCTCGCAACTGCTCGGAGGCTGGTGGTTCTGGCTCGGCAACCAGGGCTGGGAGTACCTCGAGCTCGGCCGACTGTGGCAATACCTGTTGGTGGTGGGCTTATCGTTGTGGTTTGCGCTGCTATGGATGTTGGTGCGGCCGCGCATGCTGGCGCAGCCCGCAACGAAGCCGATCGTCACGATGTTTCTGGTGGCAGCACTGGCGATTCCCGTTTTCTATGTCCCGGCGCTATTTTTCGGCGCCAAGACCAACTACACGGTGGTTGATACCTGGCGCTTCTGGATCATCCACTTGTGGGTAGAAGGCTTTTTCGAGTTCTTCGCCACGACGATAGTGGCGCTGACGTTTTATCAACTTGGCCTAACCCGCCGCAATGTTGCGTTGCGGGTGATCTATCTCGATGCCATCCTGTATTTCCTCGGTGGGCTGATGGGTACCGGCCACCATTGGTATTTCACTGGTCAAACTAACGTCAACATGGCGCTATCGGCACTGTTCTCGGTGCTCGAGGTGGTTCCGCTGACCTTGCTGACGCTGGACGCATGGGACTTCGTGCTTACCACGCGCGGCGACTGCGACGTGTGCGGCAAGGCGATCGCGATTCCGCACAAGTGGACGTTCTATTTCCTGATGGCGGTGGGCTTCTGGAACTTCGTCGGTGCCGGCATTTTCGGATTTCTGATCAACCTGCCGATCGTCAGCTACTACGAAGTCGGCACCATGCTAACGCCCAACCACGGCCACGCGGCACTGATGGGCGTCTTCGGCATGCTGGCTATCGCGCTGATGGTGTTCGTGCTTCGGCAGACAAGCGACGAAACACGCTGGGCGGGCATCGAGAAATACATTAAAGTTGCCTTCTGGGGAACCAACATCGGCCTGGCAATGATGGTCACGATGAGCTTGTTCCCCGGTGGCGTGCTGCAAGTCTGGGACGTGGTACAGCACGGATACTGGCACGCGCGCAGCCTCGAGTACGTCGGGAGCGGCCGATCCCATCTGATCGAATGGTTAAGATTGCCCGGCGACCTGGTGTTCATCACCTTCGGTGCCGTGCCATTGGTGATCGCATCGATCAAGGGCTATCTCGGGGTGCGCGCCGCGGGAAGACAAACGACGAGTACGAATCTCGGCTGAATGGAGGGCGGTGGTACCCGCGCGCGCGGCGCCGATTCCGTCACCGAGGTCGGCGGAAACCGAGCATCCCGCAGTGAGGACAGGCGCCAGTGCGGTCTTGCGCTGATTTGCTTCGCGATTCGTCGAGAAAAGCCCCCTCGGCACCAACCAAGACGATTGATTGTCAGAACACGCAGCAGACGCAATCAATTTACCTGTATACAAAAACGTAGCAGCATTGAATTGGCTGCCCTTGCGTTGGACTGTAATCGGCTGCAACAGTGAGGTTGCGCGGACACCGTAAGCAGTTGATAAAACGTTAAAAGTTTGATTCCGATCGACGGACTGTCAATCCGCAGGTCCCAGGTTCGAGCCCTGGTCGGGGAGCCACTCCAATTCCAGATCGCGCGATAGCAGTTACTTCGCGTGGTCTATGAATAGACTAAGTTCTTGGTCTATTTTTCCCTCCTGGTTCGGGCTGCGAGATCTTGCCCGGACACTCGGTCCCAAATGTCCGCCAATACGAGTTCGCAGTGGAATTAAGCGTTCGCCTGCTTGCCTGCGGCAAGGCCATTGGTTCCCGAGGGGCATTCCAGTATCTGCAGGCGACAACGCTCCATCTGCCGCTGGAGAGGTTTGACTGCGCTACCTGCAACAGTTGGCGAACTCCGCGACCGGAGAATTGACAGGGTGGCCGCCGTTTACTTCGGCACCTTCGCCATTGGCGATATTGCTGTAGCCCCCTGCAACCGTACTGAAGGCATTCGATAGACCCGATGGCCCGGGTGTCCAATTGCTTGGGCGGTCTCTGATTCCCACTGCGGATGTGCGTCCGGCAATTCATGCGAAGGAGGCTCGCATTGCAGTTCGGGCAGGTTTTGGGAACTCGGAATTGGAGAGCTTGATGAATATCCGCGTGCTCATATACAGCCTTGTCGGCGTCGCGCTCGGTCTGCTCGTCTCGGTGTGGAACACTCCAATTATTCTCGCATTGGCGCACGCCGGCGTTAGAATCGTCGGGACCGTCGTCGAACTCGATTGCCACAATGATGGATATTGGATCTTTAGGTCCCCTTCCGAGCGATTGCCTCAACAACATAGCAATGATCTCTTCGCGGCCTGTGCGTTTGAATCTTCTTCGGGTTGGTGGCTACAGACTTCGCAGATGACCAGCATCCCAAGTCGCACTTGCATGCTCAACACTCGGTTGTGGCGACCGAAATCCGCCCGCGCGAACATCGCTGAACGTCTGCTGCCGCGCACGCCGACGGCCCGACAATCATTTGATTTGGCCTTGGATTAGAAATGCGGACAATGCCTGAAGAGCTCGACTCCAATTCGCTGGCCATCAACAGTTGGGTAATGCTACCTGCCAAGTCTCTTCCTCGTGACTACCAGCGAAAGAGGCGCGGCCCAAGCAATGTTCCCACCGCGGTCGGAATCAGCATGCCGAGCAAATACCATGAGGCCAGGAACGGTGCGCCCATTTCCGGGCAATGCAACGCGTATACGGCCGCGCCGATCGCGCCGGCTGCGAATCCCACGATAGCGCCCGCGAGACGCAGCTGCGTTGGCGCAAGCCCTTTCATTGCCCAGGCGAGCGCCACGAAAATCGGCACGGACAACGTCGCGATCAGGAACGGGCACGAGCTCCAGGTTCTCCCGAAGAGTAAATCCTCGCGTTCGGTCGGGACGGCATTACTCAGCGCAATTGCCGCAACGGTCCAGATGAACAGTATCGGCACCGCCAGGGCAACTATTGCCGTGGCGAGGCCCGAGCCCGGGCGCGAAAGACGCGACACAGAGTAGAGGCTCGCCGCAGCGAGTGATATGACGAAGCCAACCTTCACCCAGAACATGGGCTGCGAAAGTGCTTGTCCAAGGTCGTGCCGCACTCCCAGCAGCATTGCCATGAGCAGCATTGCGCACAACGCACCCCAGCCGATCGCTGTGGAATAACGACGGAATACCGCGTGGGGCTCGACCGCGCCGCTGCCGGTGGAAAGCATCGCTATCAGGTCGTCGGTTTTCATCGATCTCCCCTTACCTTTGCCGCCAGCGCCTTCAGGCCGCGATGGACACCCACCTTTATCGCTGACGCCGACATCCCCGTGATTCGTGCGGTTTCCGCGACCGACTGGCCCTGAAGTTTCATATAGACAATGGGCAGCCGATATCGATCGGGCAATTGCTCAAGCAGCTTGAGGACATCCCGCTGCGCTTCCGCCGCGTCGGAATCCGTCGATGAAAACAGATCGCTGTCGCTATCCAGCGGGTCATTGAGCAAATCGCGACCAGCGCGCCGCCGCAGCAAGTCGACCAGCTTGTACTTCGAAATTGCATGCACCCATGCCGTCAACGGTTGCCCAGTGTCATAGGTATGACGCTGGTTATGTATCGCCAGAAGCGATTCCTGCACGAGGTCCTCGACCTCCTCAGGCAAATTGATCAGTCGCCGCCGGAAATAAGCCCGCAAGTGCGCGCTCAGATCCTTCAGGAAGGCGTGATACGCGAGCCCGTCGCCATCGAGGCCACGCATCAGCAAGCCGCGCAAGCGGGCCTCGTTCGCAACCAAGCCTTCCTGTCTGTCTATTCGTCCCATCGGGCCGATTGGTTACAGGGGCGAAAGCCGTTCTGACCCGGCGAAGCGAAAAATAATCTTTTTCAATGTAACCGCAGACGACTCTTGCGCGAACTAGTTTGCAGATGCCATGCGGCCGAACGCGCGGCCATTCAACGACCGAAGGTACCATTTCATGAAATCGCGTGCTGCCGTCGCCTGCACCGTTGCCGTTGCTTCATCACTGGTATTGCCCACCACGGCGCTCGCGGGTTGCGAAGTGCAGAGCGGGCCTAATACCGCGGCGCTGGTCGAGCTCTACACCTCCGAGGGCTGCTCCAGCTGTCCGCCGGCCGACGGACGTCTCAGTCGCCTGAAGCAGACGCTTGGCACCACAGCGGACGTGATACCGTTGGCGTTGCACGTCGGCTACTGGGACTACATCGGCTGGCACGACCCTTACGCCAAGGTTGAATTCACCGAACGCCAGTCCAGGCTGGTTGGTCTGAACAAGCATCAAACGGTCTACACCCCGCATTTCTTCGTCGGCGGCACCGAGATGGGGCCGCAAAGCGAAGCGCTGGGAGTGCAAATCAGGCACGTGAATGCCCGCCCGGCCGTGGCCGAGATCCGCATGAAGGCGAATGTTGATTCAGGCGGAACGCTCGCGGTGAGCGCCGATGCGACCGCGCTAGACCGATCGTCCCCAGTCTCGCTTTACCTCGCGGTCGCCGAGAGCGGCCTCACGTCCAAGGTGACGCGCGGTGAAAACGCGGGAGCGACGCTTACCCACGATCACGTTGCGCGTGCGTGGGTGGGGCCAATCCGCATGACCGACGGAGCTGTGCATGTGCAACGCAACGTGACGTTACCGCCTGCATGGAACCGCGAGAAGCTGGACGTGGTCGCTTTCATCGAAGACGAAAACACCGGAAGTATCCTTCAGGCCGTTAGCGTCGGTCGCTGTGCCCGAACGTGAAATCTCGTTTGGTCCCCGATAATCAAGAAATCTGTGGCAATCGAGTTTTCATCGGCTGCCCTGATGCATCAGCTCTACCTGTCGACGTTCAATCAGATTCGAGGAGCAAGCGTGAAGAAAATTACAGTAGCTCTGCTTTCCATGTGCCTGATGGTTGCCGCCGGAAGCGCGCGCGCAATGGATGATATGAAGAAAGGTGAAATGGCCAAGGACGGCATGATGAAGAACGATGCAATGAGCAAAGACTGCATGAGCAAGGAAGCTATGGCCAAGGATGCGATGGGCAAGGACGGAATGAAAAAAGACGCGATGGCCAATGGCGCGATGAGCAAGGATTGCATGGACAAGGATGGAATGAAGAAGGATGCCATGGGTCATGATTCGATGGGCAAGGATACGATGAAGAAGTAATCCGATTTAGGTTTGCAAAGGCCGCGCGCGGCCTTTGCCCGGGATCGTCGTTCCAATTCTTCATTAAAATCTCTCGCGGGACACACCAATGAATCGCTATTCGATCCTCTTTGCGTGGGCAGCCTTGACATTTGCCGGCGCCGGTTTCGCGGCAGATCAAAAGCCGTTTGATCCGTCCGCTTTTGCGGCTCTGCAGCACGAAGGCAGACCAATCCTTGTCGACGTACGGGCAGACTGGTGCCCCACTTGCAAGCAACAGGCTCCGATCATCTCTTCTCTACTGGCAAGTCCCGAGTTCCAGAACTACGCGGTGCTCGAGGTGAATTTCGACACACAGCCAGCGGTTTTGCGGCAGTTCCATGTTACTCAGCAGAGCACGTTGATCGTGTTCAAGGGCAATGCGGAGAAGGGTCGGTCCACGGGCGACACCAAGAAAGATGGCATCGCTGCGCTGCTGCGGAAGGCAAACGGCTGAGCCGGCATGTTCTCGCTTGCGGGACCGCTCGGGTTGAGCTTTCTTGCGGGGCTTCTATCCACGGTTTCTCCGTGCGTCCTGCCTCTGCTCCCGCTTCTGATCGGTTCGGCGCTCACCAGCCATCGCAACGGGCCCATCGCACTGGCGATTGGACTGGGGTTGTCGTTCGCGCTGGCAGGGGTGGTGCTGGCGGCGCTGGGACTCTACCTTGGATTCAATCAAGGCTGGCTTCGCGACGTCGCCGCCGTTGTCTTGGTCATTTTCGGAGCGATCCTTCTCAGCGCCACGCTTCAGAATCGGTTCGCCACTGCCACCACCGGATTGAGTGGCGTCGGTGACGCATTGTCGCGACGCCTGTCGTTGGACGGGCTTTTCGGCCAGTTCGCCCTGGGGTTCGTCATGGGCCTCGTGTGGGCCCCGTGCGTTGGCCCTACGCTCGGCGCCGCGGTGACGCTTGCCAGTCAGGGAAACGGATTGGGCCAGGTCGTGCTGGTGATGCTCGTCTTCGGAATAGGCGCTGCGCTGCCGCTGGCATTCGTTGGCAGATTGTCACGCGAAGCAATGCTTGGCATTCGAGTAAAGATGATGAGATTCAGCGCCGCTGGCAAACGACTACTTGGCGCCCTCATGATAATCATTGGCGCAACTATCCTCACCGGTTTCGACAAGAGTGTCGAGGCTCGTCTGGTGCAGTGGTCACCGGACTGGCTCACCGAATTGACGACGCGTTATTGACGCGCGTCACTCGCGCGGTCAGTGTGGCTCGACAGCCATTTGTGCGAATATCTGCGCCATCGCATGTTCAAGTACCACAATGTGGGCCTCCTTTTCCTGCATTTGCGCGCGGTACTGCTCAACCTTGGCATTGAGTCCCTGAATCGCCGCTAGCGCGACTCCGTCGGAGTCCACGGTATTGATATGCGGACTGCCAATCCGTTGCTCCCAGGTTCGAGCACTGGTCGGGGAGCCAGATCATTCAACGCAATAGCGTAAACCGCTAGCTCATTTTTCTTGTCGAACGTGACGCAAACGTGTCAACTCCGTCACGTTCGTCCGGTCCGACTCGATTCGCGTTCCCGCCGCTGCAAGATTCTCCGTTGCAAACTTCGTGGTCACGGCGCGCGAAGTGACGCACCACGTACGACCACCAGCGCGATACCCCCGAGGATTACCGCCGACGCCACCAACACGCGCAGCGTCAGCGGCTCGTCCAGCAGCACGATGCCACCCATCGCTGCAATCACAGGCACGCTGAGCTGCGCGACCGACGCCGTGGTCACGGTGAGCCCGCGCAACGCCGTGTACCAGATCACATAGCCGAGACCCGACGTCAGCGCGCCCGACAATAGCGCGTACAACACGCCGCGCGCATCGAACGATAGCGATGGCAACGCAACCATCGAGATGATCAGCGCCAGCAGGCTTGCGCGCGCGAAATTGCCGGCCGTGACGGCCAATGGATCGCCATGGCCCTTGCCGAACAGCGTGTACACACCCCATGCGATACCGGCGGCCAGCATCAATGCCGAACCGAATAGCGGCGGGGCGGACAGCCCGGGCAGCATCAGGCCCACAAGTCCTGCGAGCGCCAGCACCAGGCCCGCGACTTGCCGTGCGTGCAAGCGCTCGCCTCGCCGCAATCCGATGGCGATCATCGTGGCCTGCACGGCGCCGAAAAGAATCAGCGCGCCCGTCGATGCCGTGAGGTTCACGTAGGCGAATGAAAAGGCGACCGAATAGGCGGCGAGCGCCAGCGCCGCCGGCCAATTGCCGGACACCGACCCGGCGCCTGCGCGCAAACGCACCATGGCGACGAGCACCAGCGCGCCGGCGACGATGCGGATTGACGAGAAGCTGGCAGGGTCGATAGCGGTGCCCTTGAGCGCGATGCGGCACAGCAGCGAATTGCCTGCGAACGCCAGCATCGCCAGCACGGTGAGAATCAGGACGCGCATGATTGGGTGCCGCACAGGAGCGTGATCATGCGCCGCAGCCCGATCCCGCAGCGGCGCTCCGCCAGCGATAGCGTCGCAGCAAGCGACGCTTCAGGCGCTACGTCTGCGCCGCCACCACAGCGAGCCCAAGCCAATGCCGACAAGAAACATGCTTGCGGGCTCCGGGACCGTGCCTGTCTGTCCGGTGAGTGAAAAAGCGGCGTTTAACTTGGGTGCGGGCCCCGACTGCCCGGCACCGACGATATCGGTGCCGATACGCGACCAATCCGGATCCAGGTTCGCGTTGCGGATCCAGCTTTGCAGGTCCGGGACAATGGGTCCGGTCCCGCCGGTGATTGGGAGCGGCGCCGACAACCAGTAAAAATTGCCTTTTGGATCGGTTATCTCGACCTGCGGGACGAAGAAGTAGTGATTGGGTGCCAGGTTGAACGGCGTCGTGAAGGTTACGTCGAACTCGACTTCCTGCCCGGTGACCGGTCCCTCGCCTCCGGTGTGCTGATTGGGCGACTTGTTGATGCCTTCGACGACGCTGTTGTTCGCAGTGAAACTGTTCGCGAGCGTGCTGGTGGAGAACGACAGGCTGCCCGCGGCGGTGTCCCTGTCGTCAAATCCCACGTCCGACGGCGAATTGACCCGCGTCAGGACGTTGCCGCTTGCAGGTGAGGAGTCGAGGGGAAAAACGCGGTAGATCTCGACGCGCACCTCGCCGATGTCGCTGAGGCTAATCCCATCTGACAGCAAGCCCGTGAATGTTGCGCTCGTGATGCTTGTTTGCTGGGTGAGGATGAAGTCGTCGGCGGTCTCGATCTCGATCTTGTTCGCGCTGTCGGGGCGCGATCCGGTCGCGATCAGGCCGTCCGGGTTCCCGGTGCTGAAAAAGTACGGGGTGCCCAATGCTGGGCCTGCCAGCAGGGACAACGCCATGCACAATGTCGACATCCTGGCCGCTGGGGCAATCATCCTGATCGACATCGCCATTTTTTCTCTCCCCTTGTGCGCGGCAAGTCGCCACGCGGGCGTGGATCGCGCAACAATCGTGCCGCCGAAATGATTGGCTTTTATTTCAAACGATTGCGTCGTTGCGGCGCATAGCCCTCCGCAGCTGTTGTAAGGATTGTCGACAGTCTGCGCGGCAACGCGGGCACTGGACGCGAGCCTACCCGCGAATGCGGTCAGTTTGAGATCTCCCTGGTCGTGGCAGTCGCGTGCCACATCGAGCGCATCGTAGTCGTACTGGTAGCATGCGATTCATCAGCAATCGCTCGCATGAAAAATCTCGTTTTCCTGCCGATTTTCATGGTTTGCGCAGGCTGTGCTACAGCGCCATCTTCGATCGATCAGATCGCGCTCACGGCACCGCTCGGAGACACCGCGTCTATTGAAAGTTGGATTGCGCAGCATCCGAAGGCGCCCGCCGAAAAGCGCGCCGACGCCTACGGTTCGCTTTGCGATGCATACACGCATGTCGGCCGATATCGCGACGCCGTCGAAGCCTGCGTGCGCAGAGCCGAAATCAAAGGTGGCGCCAACGCCGATTTCGCCAATTCCATCGCCTTTAGACGGCTGCTGGCCGACACTCCTCCAATACGCGTGACAGGTGACGTCGATGCGCCGCTCGACTATGGCTGGGTCGGCATGGCGGAAGTATCTGTCACCGTGAACGGCGTCACGATGAGCTGGGGTGTCGATACAGGCGCGGAGGTCTCGGTCATAAGCGAGACCGACGCCCATCGCCTGGGCGTGCGGCTATTCGATCAATCACTGGGCCTTCACGGCAGCACGCCCGGAACCGCGGGTGGAAAGCTTGGCGTTATCGATCATATCCAGGTCGGGCAAGCCGAGATCAGCAATGTGCCGGTGTTCGTGCTGCCAGATGCATCGCTCACGCCGATGCCGGGTCATGTCGTCCCGTCGCTTTTCGGCGCACCGATTCTGTACGCTTTTGGCCGCGTCGAATTTTCAGATTTTGGCCGGCACTTGCATTTGACCAGCGGCAGTGCAGTGCCCTTGTCCAGTCGTATGACATGGAATCCCTCCGGCGTCGCCATCGACATAGCGCTTCACAACGGGCGAGTGCACGCTTTTCTCGATACCGGGGCCAACAACACCGAACTGCGACTTTCGACCCGCGCATTGTTGACCAACGCCGAACGCGCCGGGCTTACACCACGCTCGGCCCCCACCGGGGGCATCAGCGGCTTGATCCAACATCAGACCTGGGAGTCGACTGCGCTCGATGTGCGGGTAGGTGGCGCGCTTTGCCGAGTACCGCACGTGAGGTTTGGCGACGACTCGGGCGCGGGCGACGACACGGGTGGCGAAAGCGAGGGTCGCCTGGGGATCGATCTGGTAAAGGCTTGCCGCGAGTTTGCGCTCGATTTTACGACGATGACTTACGCCGCACATGACTAGTCAAATGACTGCGTTTGGCGCATCGCATAGCGGTCCACCATCGACCGCGACTTCCATCCGCCCAAGTCCCGTGCGCGATGAAGTGATCGCCAAGCTTTGCTGCGTGTTGACGGTGCTCGTGTTCGTCTCGGGAGTCGCAGCTGCGGACTTCGGAAGCAGGGGTGGGCCAGAACCCGCGAACATCGACGAGATATCCAGCGTCCTGCGACAGGACCGTTACGACATGGAGCTGCTGATCAGCTTCGGCACCTCCAAAGGCGGCTCGGCGGGCCATATTGCCTTGGCCATCCCCAACCCGGCAGCGGACGATGACATGGTGTACTCGGCCAACTTTTACGCCGACCGTACGCCCGAGCACGCGGAAGGGTTCTACAACGACGATCTCATGATCGGTGTCCCGAAGAAGGAGTACCTGTTCAAGACGACCTCGTCGCTCGGCGACACCGCGTCGTTTGGCCTGGATTTCGGCGAGATTTACAAGCGATCTGTCGTGGGCGTGCGCGTCTTCAACGTTCCGGTTGCCGAGAAGAACGCCTTGATCGACTTCTTCGACCGCCTCAACGATGACTATCACAATCACGTCAGATCGACCGAATATCATCGCGGCGAAGTCGTCTACGACTATCTCGATCTCAACTGCGCGAAGACCATCGGCGCGGCATTCAAGTACGGCGCGGGATACAAGGATCTCGAAGTGAAGAGCGCTCCAATCGCGTCCGTTCGGAAGGTCAAGGCGGCGCTCAAAGCGAACATTCCGACCGAGATGGCGATGAAGCTTCTCAAGGAGTGGAACGCCCGGGGCTATGGACTCGACGTCGTGCTTTACAAGAAGTATCCGAGCTCGACCTACGTGGATGCGCACGATGAAGATAAGGTCGCGTTCAAGGACCTGCCCAACCGCTTCCCGTCCGTCCTGTCACTCGACTTCAGGAAAGAGCAGGGCCATTACGCGGACTTCGACAACCTCTTTGCTATGTACCTCCTCTACAACATGGGCAGGTACAGCATCCGGGTGAACGACGAGACGAAGCTACTCGAGATACAGACTAGCAAGAACCCTATGGCTTACCCCGACGCCGCCAAGCTCGCAACGCAAAGCGCCACGTCGGACCGAAACAATTTCCGTCGGAGCTCACTGTTCCGGCCGAAAGGTACCGCCATCGGGGAACCTTACTCCGGTGCGCACATGACAACGCCGATCGACCCGTAGCCCTTCGACACCCAGCCTTGCGAAAGCATCTGCGTTCGAACGACCAAGCTAGTTGTGTAGCAGTGGTTCGGCGCACCGCCTTGCCAGTTGTTGTAGAGCCGGTAAACGGACCTCGCCGTGGAAGGGCAAGCGCCCGATTCATCGGGAGTTGGGATGTACATCACGACGCCCTCGAGTTTCCACGCCCACCCGGCGTAGTTCGCCGTGAATAAGCACTCATTCGGGTACGACGAATAGAAATGTGAGCTCTTCGGCGCAAATGAATCGTTGAAGAGCCTGCAGACAGCCTCGCTACCAATTACCGGTGTGGAGTACGCCTTGAATGTTTGTCCGGAGCGCCGCCAGCCGGGAAACAGGCCATCATCGCGCCCGCGACGGAACTGAAAATGTTGGTCGCTCAGTTGTAACCACCACCGCTCACGCTGGACCAACCGGAATTCGAGAAGTTGTTGGTGCCTCCGCCAATCGAGCACGTGTGATCGCCCAAGGTGTTGCTTGGATCGGCCCTGCCCATTCGTTGCAGGAACAGCGCCATCTGCAATCGCGTGACGTAGTCGTTGGGACAATAGGCTGTGCCGGTACAGCCAAGCGTGACGCCGCGATCCTCGATGTAGGCCACCGCGGGACAGTACGTGGCGTTGGCGCTGTCCACGTCGGTGAAACCGTCGCACGGCGCGGCAGAGGCCGGACTGGCAGACAGCGCAAATGTCGCAGCGAGTGCGGGGAGGATGACGCGCATGGTATTTCCCCTGTAGGACGTCCGGGCGGGCCAGGAGAGTCTGCGCGAGGATGGCGGGCCCGCGCAAGCCAGGCGCGCTCGAGTGGCGCCACATCTTGTTTTTGAGCGCTGGCGCAGCGAAAGCTCGCTTGGCCGCCTGCGAGTCGCCAATGCAATCTTTGCGTCGCCTCAAGCGTGATTCATGAGCCGCTCTTTGATGGGTCTGTTGTCCGACCGAGTTGCGTACGCAATGCGTTGACGATCTCGGACTCGCCGCGAATGCGGAAGAACGTCCCCGCGTCGTCCGCGCGCTCCTCCAGAACCTCGAAACTTTCGAAAATGTTCCTGCGCAGTTTTTGTTCCGACCACGCAAGAAATATCTCGGCGTCGACGAGATCGCGTCGGAAAAATTCGAGCAATGTCGCACGCAGCTTCTGCACGTCGTCGTTACGTCGCGCACTCAACACGATGCAGTCGGGATATTGCTCTCGCAGTTTGGCTTCCATTTCAGCCTGTGCTTCCACGTCGCCTACGCAATCGATTTTGTTAAAGACGAGAATGCGCGGCACGTCCTGCGCACCAATCTCGCCCAGCACTTTGTTCGTTACCGCAAGTTGTCGCTCAAAGCCGTGATCGCTGGCGTCGACGACATGGATGAGCAACGACGCCTCCTTGGCCTCCTCCAACGTTGATTTAAACGAGACAACAAGGTCGTGCGGCAGATTCTCGATAAAACCGACCGTGTCGCTGAGCAGCACTCTTGGCACGCTTTCGGGATAGAGCGCGCGCACGGTAGTATCGAGGGTCGCGAAGAGCTTGTTAGCGACCAGCACCTCGCTCCCCGTCAGTGCACGCATCAAAGTCGACTTGCCGGCGTTCGTGTAGCCCACCAACGCCACCCGCGCCAGTCCCAGGCCCACTTGCCGTCGTGCGCGCTGTGTCTTGCGCTCGACATCCATCGCGGCGATTTCCTGCTGCAGCTCTTTGATGCGCTCGCGGATTTTTTGCCGGTCAAGTTCGCCGTGTGCCTCGCCGGCACCCCGGCCACCAGTACCGCTGCGCTGTCTCCCCTTCGGCCCCGCCAGTTTGGCCCCTTCACGCAGCCGCGGCCCCATGTAGCCAAGGCGTGCGATCTCCACTTGGGCACGCGCCGCAGGCGAGCGTGCGTGTCTATGAAAAATTTCCAGGATGACCATCGTGCGGTCCAAGACTTCGCAGCCGACTTCTATTTCGAGGTTGCGCGCCTGTGACGGTGAAATCTCATGATCAACAATGACGACATCGGCCCGGCGGGTCTCGGGATCCGCGGCTGATCGCGCGGCCTCTTTCGCTCTGGCCGCTCCGCTCCTGGGCGCCTTCTTGGCGCTGACAAGCCCCAAGGAGGGGTCAGCTTCGGGCTCCCCTTCCACGAACCGGCGTACCTCTTGCCGCTTACCCACCCCAAGATAGCCTGTGGTGTCGAAAGCGTTGCGTTTCTGCGTGAACGTGCCCACGATTTCGAAGCCGAGCGTTTTCCCCAGGCCGCGCAGTTCGTTCAATGAAAGCTCGAACTCAAAATCGCTCACATCAGGCAGTTGCACGGCAGCGACGACGGCACGTGTGGGGCTTGCAATTGTTTCACTTCGCATTCGGAGAGGCTTCCCTTGGCGGCGCGACCGCAACAAAGCTGATCATAGAGCAGCGCGGAATTCGGCTCGGCGAACTCGCCGCAAATGAAGCCGGCTGGCAGGTGCATGCCCCAGCCCTCCATGCTCATCTCACGGGATAAGATCGCCGAGATATCGCGACCCGTTGGGCCGAGCTCGCTCTTTCTACGGGCGCTTGTTGCCCTTCACGAGCGGGTTCGAAATGCGAGGTAATTCGGACGCGGTCCGCGCTCCAAATATGATGTGCTTGGAACTTAGTTGGACGAGCCAGGCGATTGATGTTCGGACGGCTGCTAACGACCCGTTGCAGACATTAAGCCTTCTCGATAGCGGACGTTCGAATAACTACTTAGACGTGTAGTAGCTACTGGCGTCGCGCAAATCGCTGCAATAGCGAAATCGCGATGACCATGTGATTCCAATGCAGTTGTTGCTACATTCCAGGGCGGGGCCTATATTTGACCGACCCTCTACAAGGTTCCTGACAGATCCGTGCGCCCCCGCAACACTTCCTCGGTGGCCCGTGCAGAACGCCTCAAGCAGCGGCTGGCAGGGGTAACGACGGCGCGCTCGTCATCAGGTAAGGGCTCAACCGCAGTTCGCGTCATCGGCCACTTTGTTGCTGCGACCACGCTTTTTCGCAATCTCGTATTCGGGGCAGTCGCGATAGTCGCAGCGGCATTTATTTGGCATGAGGTGCGCGACGATAGCGTCTATGTCGAACCAATCACGGTACCGCCCTCGCTAGCGCAACTCGGCGTGACGCCGGATGCACTCGCCGCGCTAATTGTCGACCGAGTTGGACGCATCGTCACGGAGTTGGGCGCAGTTCCCAATCTATTAGTGCCAGAAACTCGCGCATCAAGGGACGTACGTGAAATTCACGTTTTGACTATCGGTCCCTCGCTCCAAGTCGTGGGCCGCCAGATTCGAAGGCTCTTTGGGTACAGCGACACTCGGATTACCGGGATCGTGACACAGTCCGACCGCGGTTGGCGCATAAGCATGCGTGACCCGAGCACACACCTCGTTGCGGACGCTGGTGTGCTGGAGGCAGACTCTGTTCCAGGCGCATTAGTTGAAGCTGGCGCGGTATCACTGCTCCGAATCACGAATCCACAGCTAATACTTCAGTATCAATACAACCACTTCTACACCGCTCGCGACGCAGCCACACTGCGCCAGCTCGAGCAAACGGTGGACTTTCTTGAGCAAGCGGCGGGAATGCGCGGAAGCCGCGAGGTTCGCGATTATCGCGGGAACATCGCCCTCTGGCGTGGTGACTTCGCGACAACGCTGGAAGTCTACTCGCACCTAGCCCTCGACTATCCGTCGAAGGGTCAGTATCAGCTCCATGCAGCGGAGGCCGCACTTCACTTAGGTCGATTCGACGGCGCGAGTATCCGCCTAGACGAATTCATACGGTCTAGCGAATCAGATCCGATGCTCTTTCCTATGGCAGGGGAGCTGGCGCTAGGGCTGGGACGATGGCGTGACGCGCTGGATTTAGTCAAACGAGCACGACGCGCCGATCCGAAAAACGAGAATGTGCTGTGGGTGGCCGGAGAAGCACTCAACGGATTGCACCGACCACGTGAGACGATTGCACTCCTAGATGGCTGGGCGATGAAATCGCTCGACTGGTTCGTCTCGCAGCAAGCCACACTCGCCGCTTCGTATGCCGCGACAAATGATGTTGTAAGGCTAAGGGAGATAGCAGGGGTGTTGACGCGCGATTTTCCCGACAGTTCGGACACGTGGCGAGTGGCCGGGCGTCTCGCGGAACTACAAGGAAATCTTATTGAGGCTCGGGGGTGGTACGAGCGACTATCACACGAAAAGTTGCAAGAGAATGACTCGACACTTGTCGCCGACATTATGGTGAAGGAGGGAAAGGTTGAAGCCGCTATTCCACGAATCGAGTCCTACGTGAATGCTTGGCCTTGGCTCGCCGATGGACACCACTCGCTAGCGAGGGCGCTTGCGGCGTCCGGTCGAATGGTTAAAGCTGACACCGAATACGCGGAAGTAATCAGGCGGGATCCCGACAACGTACAAGCTTTGAAGGAATGGTCCGAGGTACTCGCCAAACTTGGCCAACGAGCCGAGGCCAAACTAAAACTGGCTGTTGCCAAGGATGCCGAGCAACGGCTCGCGATCCCACTCGACATTTCTGAACTACGCCAACTTCAGGCCAGTCCCGTGGCAAAAGGGTGACACGCGAATCCCCTCCAAGTCCTCCACACTACAAATTCGATAGTCCTGCGGGTGAAAGCCGGCGGTAGCACAATTGCCGCGCGTCAGCTTCTGGCCGGTAAGCGCCCTGTCAGAGGCGCCTGCCGGCCGACATCTCGTCAAACCTCAGTCTGTTCCGCGATCTCTAGAGCGTCGTCGACCTCGATTCCCAAGTACCTTACCGTGCTTTCTAGTTTCGTGTGGCCCAGCAAGAGCTGTACGGCTCGAAGGTTTTTGGTCCGCCGGTAGATCAACGTCGGCTTTGTCCTCCTGATCGAATGCGTTCCATAGCCGATGGGATCGAGCCCAGCCTCTTGGACGCACCCACCGACGATTCGGGCATATTGTCGCGTGCCCAGATGCGGGGACCTACGAAGTCGACTGGGAAACAGATAGTCGTCCGAACGCAGATTGGCCACTTTGATCCATTGCTCGACCGCTTCGCGAGTCGCTTGCGTGATCTCAAATTGAACTGGGCGCTGTGTCTTCTGCTGGAGCACCATCGCTCGAGAGCTTGGGCGGTCGCCATGGCAGACATCGCGGACTCGCAGTCGCACCAAATCACAGGCGCGC
Organism: Terriglobales bacterium; assembly: GCA_041691575.1. GTDB lineage: Bacteria > Acidobacteriota > Terriglobia > Terriglobales > Acidobacteriaceae > Edaphobacter. The sequence continues at coordinate 5,208 of JBEPUJ010000036.1, read as the reverse complement.
AGCTTGCTATCGATCCCTAGGTCGAACAACGCAAGATCGCGGGTTTTGGCTTGCAGCTGAAGGCGAATGCGTATTGCCCAAATGTCCTTGACCCGGAGCGGTTCCTTCTGACCTATCAACTTGCCTTTGTTCCAAGACTCTCCGCGATGAGCTGAGACGGTTTGTTACATTGTCTTCTCCTCTTCTGGTTGAAGGGAGAAACATGGTGGTAAAGCCCTGTTGGCCTTGCCCCTGGCGATGGTCGCAATCCGACCCGAAGCGGTCTTCCAGGTTTGAGAGAAGCGGACGTTACGAAGTTCACCCTGCGGCGGGCGCCATCGTTCCCTTCTAGCGTCGCTGACTCGGCGATATCCTCCACGCGCTCATAGTGCGTGGGCAACGGTTGTCAGTCGTCGGTGCCCCGCCTATAGTCAGCCTCGACTCAGGCTAGGCACCGGACCGAAACGTGGCACGCGATCAACGACGACTGGCGGCAATTGTCTCGACGGACGCGGTCGGCTACTCGCGGCTTATGGGCTTGGACGAGCCCGGCACGCTCGCAGGCTTGAAAGCCCACCTGCGCGAGTTGATCGAACCGAAGATCGCGGAATACGGCGGTCGCACTGTCAAGTCCATGGGCGATGGCCTGCTGCTGGAATTTCCCAGCGTCGTCGATGCCGTACGTTGTGCGGTTGATGTGCAGCGCGGTATGGCCGAGCGCAACGCCACGGTGCCCGAAGCGACGCGGATCATCTTTCGCATCGGCATCAATGTTGGCGACATCATCATCGACGGCGACGACATCCACGGCGACGGCGTCAATGTGGCGGCGCGGCTGCAGACGTTGGCAGAGCCTGGCGGCATCTGTGTCAGTCGCGTGGTTCGTGACCAAGTCCTCGATAAGCTGACCTTCGCGTTTGACGATCTTGGCGCGCAGGAGATGAAGAACATCGCCCGGGCGATCGAGGTGTATCGGGTGGTGCTCGGGGACACCGGGGCGGCGAAGCCAGGACAGCTGGCCGCGCGTCGCCCCACACCGGCCAAGGAACCCCCGTCGATCGCGGTGCTGCCGTTCGTGAACCGCAGCGACGCCGCAGAAGACGAGTATTTCTCGGACGGCCTTGCTGACGAACTGCTGAACGTGCTGACTAAGATCCGCGGGCTGCGGGTGGCGGCGCGCTCATCGGCCTTCACCTTCAAGGGCAAAGGGGCAACCGTCGCGGAGGTGGGGCGCGCGCTCAACGTCGCCACGGTGCTCGAAGGCAGCGTGCGCAAGTCCGGCGACTGGCTGCGCATCTCGGTGCAGCTCGTGAATGTAGCCGACGGCTATCACCTGTGGTCGGAGCGCTACGACCGCACGCTGGAGGACATCTTCGCGGTGCAAGACGAGATCGCGCAGTCAGTTGTGAATGAGTTGCGCGCGACGCTGCTGGGCGAGCCGGTGGACGCGCAGGCGGCCGCCGCGGTGATGGCCCAGGTAGCGGCGGCGGTGAAAGGACGCACCACCGATCCGGAGGCGCATCGGCTCTATCTGCAAGCCCGGCATTTTCTCGATCGCCGCACCCGCGACGACACCATCAAGGCAATCGGGTATCTGAAGCAGGCGCTGGAGCTGGATCCGACATATGCACTCGCCTGGGCCGAGCTGGGCCGGGCGTATTCAACTGAAGCAGATTGGGGCTGGGGCCCGGCGATCGAGGGACATACCCGCGGGCGCGAGGCGGTGGCCCGCGCCCTCGCGCTGAACCCGGATTTGGCCGAGGGGCACATTGGGGCGGGTTGGATCCAGATGAACTACGACTGGGACTGGCGCGGTGCGGAGGCATCGTTCACCCGGGCCGCGGCGCTGGCGCCGCGAGACGCTGTGGTGCTTCGTCGTGCCGGACTTCTGGCATCGAGCCTCGGTCGACTCGACGAGGCGATCGGTCTGTATCGCCGCGCCATCGCGCAGGACCCGCTGAGTGCCAATAGCTACCACAACCTCGGTTACGCGTTTGACGCGAACGGTGACTTTGTCGAAGCTGAGCAGGCATTTCGTAAGGCGCTCGAACTCTCCCCGCAGCTGACCGCCACTCGGGCATACCTCGCGTTGAACCTGCTGTGGCAGGGCCGTGGCGAGGATGCGCTGACCGAGGCGTCGCGCGAGCCGGAGGAGTTTTGGCGTCTCTGGGCCTCGGCGATCATCCAGCACGCCACCGGGGACCCGGCCGCAGCGATCGCAGCGTTGCAAGGACTCATTGCCAAGGGCGCTGAAGTGGCCGCCTACCAGATCGTGGAGGTGCTTGCGGCCCATGGCGAGACCGATTTCGCTTTCGAGTGGCTCGAGCGCGCCCACGTCCATCGCGATAGTGGGCTCAGCGGAATGAAATCCGATCGATTACTCCGCCCCCTGCACGCCGATCCGCGGTGGGGGGCATTCCTGCGCAGGATGGGGCTGCCGGAGTGGTAAGAAAACGCGGCAGCGCTTGACTTGGCGCTGAACGCATACTGGACTCGTACCGGGGCGCCCACTTCCACGCAATATCTTCTGAAAAGGCGGGCTCACTTTTGGGAAGTGCGCACTGACGACCGACTGCTTCAGAGCGCGAGACTCTGTGTCCGCTTCTGGCCGATAGCCGGCAAGCAAGTTCACCAATTGACGTGCATGCCCACCATGAAACCGTGTGGCAGAACGGACAAGATATAGGGGGACTTGTTCTTGGCCGCAAAGTAACCGAATCCCGTGCCCAGAGCCCACCCGGCAATCACGTCGGTCTGCCAGTGCGCACCCTGCTTGACTCTGGCGACCGCGTCGTAGGCCGGCAGAACCTCCAACGCCCAAACCCAAGGATTGCGATCGGCATAATTAACAATGAATGGCGTCACGAAGCTCGCCTGAAGCGTCACCTCGCCGCTGGGAAAGCTTTGGCCGCCTTTGAACCATTCGTTGGGATCGCTCGTCTGGCTCGGTCGCTTGCGACCGAATGACCACTTCGTGACTTGTGCCGTGGCACCGCTGAAGACGGATGAGTCCACGGTCTGCCAGAACGTGTGGCCAAGTTCCGACTCGCCACCGAGCCACAACGCACCTCCGACCTCGGTGGCAATAACGCCAATTTCGAGCGCCTGCGTAAACTGATGCGACCAGATCCCCGAGTGGTTCGGAGTAACTGGGTGATCGAGTCCGGCGCACATCCCTGGCGATGCAACGAGCACCAACGCGCACGCCAAAAAACGACGCTTCCACGCCAGGTCTCTTACCAGTAACGCGAGGACATTGGCGCGCGACATTGGCGTCTCCTGCTTGGCGCCGCCACGCGGAGAACCGTAGCGGCCTCCACTCACGTGGGCGCTACGCTGCGTTGCACAGCGCACATTTGCTGTGCCACCCTGAACCGGCTGCGAGAGACTGTCAAATCGTCTGTCGCCGCGCTGACGATCACCTGACGATCGTGCCTAACTGGGCTTTCGTGCCCCGCCGAAAAGACCGGTCCCGGCCGGCAAGCGCCCACCCAAACGCATCGTCGACTTCGATGCCAAGGTAGCGCACGGGGCTCTCAAGCTTGGTATGTCCCAAGAAAATCTGAACGGCTCGGAGGTACTTGGTGCGCCGATCTTAGGCAGCTATCGGGATTCGAAGGTCAGTGGTTGAAGGTTACGAATAACGGCACGTAACTCGGCTGATCCAGCGTTCGCATGCGACGCTCGAGGTCTGCGAGATCGCTGGCGGCCGCGAGATATTTCGCATCCCACTCTCGAGGTTCGCACCACTCGCGCAATCGCGCAATGAGTGTGCGCGGCGCCGATGTCGGCAGCGAGCCTGGAAATTCACTGTTGCTCATGATTCACCTCCGATGCTTCGAACCGACCGGGGTGCGACCGAAGCGGCAGCCATTGGGCTTGGATTCAACCGGTCAATGCAACACACTAAAAGCTGCGTAAGCAGAAGGAGTGTGCGCAAATGGGACGCCGGCCACGGATCTACTACTCGGAAAGCCAGAAGGCGCTCATGTGGGAGCGCTGGCAGAAGGGTGATTCTCTACAGCAGATTTCCCAGCTGTTTGATCGGAACCACTCGTCGGTGCAGGGCATCCTGGTGCAGACGGGCGGGATACGCCCCGGACGACGGCAGCGCGCAAGCTCGGCGCTGACATTGCCCGAACGCGAGGAAGTGTCTCGAGCGTTGGCTGCCGGCCAATCGATCCGGTCGGTATCAGCAAAGCTCGGACGCGCGCCCTCCACGATTAGCCGCGAACTCCAGCGAAATGGCGGCCTGGAATGCTATCGGGCGAGCCGAGCTGACCAAGCGGCGTGGGACCGAGCGCAGCGTCCCAAGGCATGTAAGCTGGTCGAGAACAGACGTTTAGCCCGTGTGGTGGCAAGCAAGCTTCAGGCACTTTGGTCGCCGGAGCAGATTGCCGGATGGCTCAAGCGTACGTATCCGAACGACGAGACCCAACGCGTGTCCCACGAGACAATTTATCGCAGTCTCTTCATTCAGGCTCGCGGCGCTCTAAAGAAGGAGCTGCTGCAGCATTTGCGGCGCACCCGAGTCATGCGCCGTTCACGCCATCACACCCAGAAGACTGACAACCACGGCAGAATCACTGATGCGGTATCGATCAGCGAACGCCCGGCAGCCAGTGACGATCGCGCGGTGCCGGGCCACTGGGAGGGTGACCTCCTGTTTGGAAACCGCGACAGCCAGATCGCGACCCTCGTTGAGCGTCACACACGTTACGTGATGCTGGTGAAGGTCTCCGCGAAAGACACGGAGACGGTCGTCAATGCGTTGATTAAGAACGCCGGCAACTTGCCTCAGGAACTCTACAAATCCCTGACGTGGGATCGCGGCAAAGAGATGGCCGCTCACAAGCGCTTTACTCTAGCGACCGACATCAAGGTCTACTTCTGCGATCCCCACAGTCCTTGGCAGCGCGGATCGAATGAGAATACTAATGGCCTCTTGCGGCAGTACTTCCCCAAAGGCAATGATGTCTCTGCCTTCTCGCAAGCTCAACTAAATGCAGTGGCCAGAAAGCTAAACGAGCGGCCGCGGAAAACCCTAGACTACGAAACACCCGCTGAGCGATTCAGCCAATCTGTTGCAGCCACCGGTTGAATCCAAGACCCTGAGCAGACGGTCAGGTATGAGAGAAGCAGACTTTCGCGGGCTTCGCCGAACGGCAAGTCCTCCGACATGCGTTTTCACTTTTCCGGTATGCCGGCCTTCCGCAGTCCCGCGTAGAG
>JBEPUJ010000035.1:0-23945 GCA_041691575.1 Terriglobales bacterium | reverse complement strand
CAATGTGACCTTGCCTCGATTTGACATGCACCGGCAAGACATCCCTGGGGCGGGATCCAGGGTTTGCCGACTTCCGATGCCCGATGCCCGATCGATGAATGCTAGCGTCGATGGATGTAGCAGCCTTCGATCAGTCAACGATCAGGCGCTGTGTAATGTTGGCGCCCATGCGTTGACGCGCGAGCGCCCCAAACCGATCACGCCGAGTTTCATATATGTCTCCCGAGTGGGTTGTTACCACTGGAGCCAGCGGCGCAGCAGCGACTGGATGATCGGCGTCAGGCGCGTGCGGTTGTACGCGGAACGCCGCCGGCAATCATTAAGCGAGTGCACGACGCGCTGATCAAAATCATGCAACAGCCGGAAATAATCAACAAATTCGCTGCAATCGGCATGGACACCACAACCAGCGCCACCCCGGCCGACTTCGCGCAAATGCTGCAGGATGAAATCAAACGCTGGCCCCCTGTGGTGAAGGCTGCGGGCATTCAGCCCGAATAGCAGAGTTCGGCCTTGAACATACTCTTTCTAACCTCGGATCAGCAGCGCGGCGACTGTTACGGTTTTGAAGGCCGGCGCATAATGACGCCTCACCTTGACGACATGGCGCGTGCCGGCACGCGCTTCTCCGCGTGCATCACGCCGAATCTCGTATGCCAACCGTCACGAGCATCAATTCTCACGGGCCTTCTCCCGCTCACTCACGGCGTATCTGACAACGGAATCGACCTGCCGAGCGCCACCGGTAGCCGCGGATTCGCAGGCACGTTAGCAGAACACGGCTACGACACAGCGCTCATCGGCAAGGCGCACTTCAATACTGCGCACACCTTCGCCCCCACGGGCACGCCAGAGTGTAGGGAGAGCAGCGCACGTTTCGGCCCCGGCTGGTACGGTCCGTACATGGGATTCGGCCATGTCGAACTAATGCTGGAGGGGCACAATTGCTTTCCACCGATGAAGCCGCCGCGCGGCCAACATTACGAGCGCTGGTATCACGCGGATGGACGCGGCGATGAGCGCACAGCCCTTTATCACCAGCAGCTCTTGCCGATCACCGATGCAACCCAGACTTGGAACTCTGCGTTGCCGGTCGCGTGGCACAACTCCACTTGGATCGGCGATCGCACGATCGACTTTCTGCGCGAGCACCGCGAGCGAGACTTCTGTCTGTGGGCATCCCTCCCGGATCCGCATCATCCCTTCGACGCGCCCGCGCCCTGGTGCTACCTTCATCACCCCGATGATGTCGACCTTCCGGAGCATCGGACGCTCGATCTCGACAGCCGCCCGTGGTGGCACCGCGCCGCTCTCACGGGCGAGCCACTCATGGCCAACGAGGAATTGCGTCAGTTTCGGCAGCAGTCTTCGCGGACGCCTAAACAGACCGATGCGCAGCTCCGCCGATTGATCGCCAACTATTACGGCATGATTTCGCTTATCGACCACCAGGTAGGACGCATCAGGATCGCATTGCGCGATTTCGGCTTGACGGAGAATACGTTGGTCGTATATTCCACGGACCATGGCGACTGGCTGGGCGATCACGGCTTGCTTTTGAAGGGACCGATGGCGTACGAGGGCCTGTTGCGGGTTGGTCTGCTGTTCGAGGGTCCCGGTGTCCCTGCGGGCAAGCTCGTCACCGATCCCGTCTCTACACTCGACCTCCCGCAAACCTTTTGCGACTACGCGGGAGCCGTGATGCCCGAACCTGTGCACAGCACGAGCCTGCGGCCCCTCATCGAGTCCGACCGGGCCTCGCGCGATTTTGCCCTTTCCGAGTGGGACCTGCGTGCTTCGCGTTGTGGCGTGGATCTTCATTTGCGGACGGTGCGCACCCGCGATCGCAAGTTGACGCTGGAGCTCTTGAGCGGCGCGGGCGAGCTCTACGATCTCGTGGGCGACCCTCACGAAATGATCAATCGTTTTGACGATCCCGGCTTTCAAAACGTACGGCGCGAGCTCACCGACATGATCGCCAGCCGCCCGCAAGACAGTGTCGAGCCCCTGCCCCAAGTTGGCATGGCCTGACACACCCGGCTCATCCGCCACCTCGATGGGCAATTGGTAACGTCAAATGTCCCGAATTGAATCCGTAACCGCCCGGCTCCACCGCGTACCGCTGGCCGAGGTACTGGTCGACGCAAAGCATGGCGCGCACACCCACTTCGAGCTTGTGACCGTCACGGTACGGCTTACCAACGGCGCCGACGGCACCGGCTATACCTACACCGGTGGAATTGGTGGCCATGCGATCCTCGCGATGATCCGTCACGATCTCGGGCCGTGGCTCGTGGGACGCAACGCAAATGATGTGGAGCAGATCTACGAAGCGATGCAGTGGCGCGTGCATTATGTCGGCCGTGGCGGCATTGCCTCGTTCGCCATCTCGGCGCTGGACATCGCATTGTGGGATCTTCGCGGCAAGCGCACCCAGCTCCCGTTGTGGAAGATGGCGGGTGGCGCCGGCAATCGCTGCAAGGCCTACCGCGGAGGCATCGACCTTGAATTCACTTTGCCGAAGCTACTCGAAAGTGTCGAGGGATACATGGCCGAAGGTTTCAACGGCGTCAAGATTAAAGTCGGGCAACCCGATCTCGCGGACGATGTGCATCGTGTGCGCGAGGTTCGCCAGACGATCGGTTCGGGTCTCGCGCTGATGGTCGATGCCAACTATTCGATGGACGTCGACCAGGCAATCGTTGCGGCAAGGGCGTTGGGTGAATTCGATCTTACGTGGTTCGAGGAACCCATCGTGCCCGACGACTATGCGGGATACGCGACGATCTCCGAGAAAACCGGGATTCCGCTCGCGATGGGTGAGAACCTCCATACGTCACAGGAGTTCGATCTTGCTTTCGAGCGTGCCCGCTTGTCGTTCATTCAGCCGGACGCTTCGAATTGCGGCGGCATTACCGGCTGGCTACATGTCGCGCGGCGATCACGCGAGGTCGGCATGCCCGTATGCAGCCACGGCATGCAGGAGCTGCATGTGAGCCTGATGGCGGGCCAGTCCAACGCGGGCTGGCTGGAGGCGCACGCGTTTCCGATCGCCGAGTACACGAGGAGACCACTTATTCTCGGGGAACATCTCGCGATCGCGCCGGATGAGCCCGGGATCGGCGTGGAATTCGACTGGGAAAAGCTCGATGCAGTTGCGGGGCCGTCTGTGTAGGCCACTGGCGTGGTGCGCGTCGCACAAGGTGGGCACTATCCCGTCGGCATTGCTCGCAAGTTTGATAACAGAACGTACCACAGGCGAGTTGTGAATCGCACGCCACTCGGCGCAGTCGCACTGCGCCGCCGGAGCCAACACGGTGACCTTAGCCTTGAGGATGCTGCCGCGCCGGCCGCGAACGACCGGACGCGCTGAGCAGTGGCAGAGCAGGACATCGCCCAACAGCTGGCGCTCACGCAATCCACAACAGCCGTTCAAACAGTTCCCAAGAGCCATTTTGGCCACCCTCGAGCATCAGCTCCAGTCCATTTAGCCGCCGCGAATCCGCGTGCAGCCTTGCAACCGGAACACCCGGGCACAACTTGCCGGCAGGATCAAGCGCCCATGCAACGAGCGCCTTCCAGCGCCGCGCCCGCCTTCGCTTGCGCTCGCCGTGTACATGAGCACTGCGCGGTGCTGGCTAAGTGATCTTGCGCAGCGCTGCGCCCATAGCGGTATGTGATTTGAACATTACGTATCGGTACAAGTATACGGATGATCCCTTATGTGACTTTCGCGATTAGCTGATGATGCGCAGTGACGCCGATGTCGCCACGCGACGTGCCGTGCGTCTTTCCGTCGCTGTGATAAACCAGCAGGACGGCGTTAGCGCTGGTTAGCATCTCCGGGGTCTTTACGGTAATCGAGGCGCTCCCGTCGGCCTTGGCGACAAACGAATTCTTCGTTCCGTGGCCATCCAATGGAGTAAAGCCAATCGGCTTCTGATCGAAATGATTTTCGAACAGGCTGTAGACTCCGTGCGGTCGCAATCCGGTGAATTTAGCGAGGACCTTCGCACCGCGGGTCTTAAGCGGAGTGATCGCGACCTCTCCGCGCGCGCCGAGCCAACTGCCGAGGGTGAAACCCTCCAACCGCTTACCTTGAGCGGTAAAGAGTGGACTGTCCATCGGATCGGTGAGAAGGGCATTGCGATAACCGTCGACGTGGACGATGCTTTGCGGGCCTGTCCCTGCTTTTGCAGACGAATCCTGCACAAAAACCTGGGGATCCAGCGCTTGCGGCTGATGGGATTCCTGTGAGAAGAAAGCGGCGTGCGTAACGACTGCAGGTTCGAGTGGCTCCGCGGCGGCGAGTGGCAACGACAGGGCAAGCGAAGCAACCAATGCGCCAAGGACCGCTGTGCTCTGTACGAATCGACGACGACTGCATTGATGTATCAAGGGAGCTCCTTCTTGTTGGAATACCTTACAAATACGGACAACGATTCGTTCCAAGGCAGGTCACCGTCGCCGTAGCTCCGCCACGGTAAACCTGTCGTGGAACATTTTGTCCATTCGTTTGCGAATGGCAGTGGTGTGATCTTTAGCTTCGTTTAGGCAAGACGAGGTTGTATTGGTTCCGGGGAGGGCCGATCACCACACGCTGGTGACCACGTAACGCGCCGCGCCATCTACACCGATCGCGACCGCGACAAGGTGGAAGTCGAGCGCGTTCCGGCGATCAGAGCGCTCGACGCGCAAACGCAACCTGCGCGCATTCCGCGCCCCTCCATCCCGCCCGCCGAAGACCAAGCGTGGGTCCCGGCGCGCGAATGATGCGGCCGGGGTGCGGCAGCAGGTTGGATGCCATGCCTTCGCTCGAAGCTAGGGCGCCAACCGTGTTGCGCGCGCCGAGTCTGAGGGTTCATGCTTGACCAGCGCAGCGTACGTCGCTCCGAGTACCCAACCATAGATGATGTGGACAATTAGCGTCATGATGGGCGCCATGGGGCCGAGATTCATGCCGAAAAGACCAGCGCCGGCCATCGGCATCACGACAATCATCATTCCAAGCCAGGCACCAATGGCGAAGACGATGCCGCGCCACCAAAACCCATTCGCGGCCGCCCCGAAAATAGCTGTAAAGAGGAGGCCCCAAGCTACTGCGCCGATCATGAAATGCATCACCCACCCGACCGTCCGCGATCCGCCGCCGACCATGTTGCCAAGCATCTGAATCGGATCCAGCTCCGGCATGATTCCCATTCGGCCCTTCATGAACATGATGGCCGACAGAACGATGGTCGCGACAAAGCCGGCCGCGATGCCTTTCCAGTAATTTTTGCGATGCACGTTATCCATGGCGCCTCCGATAGGTAGGACTGAAAATAGAGAACCCTTTTATAGGTTCGCTCGGCCAGCCAAAAGGTTACCCATTCAGGAAGAAAGGCCTTTCTCCGAAGGATGGGCTGAGCCCAGCGAGGCAGGAACGCTAGCTGGCTCGTTCACGAGAAGACTGGATGGCAGACCAAGGCTGGGGCCGATTCCCGACGCCTTTCTGGCGTTTTGTTTTCAGCGACCCGTGATCGTGTGACCACGGATATGCAATGTCATCGCGCGCTGCAATGGGGAGTTTTGTCCATCGTCATTGCTTACCTCGCACTTCACTGCCCACCGACACGCTTGCGATCGTTCACCGTCCAATCGTAGTCGAAAAAGCGTACCTTGAACTCGGAAGGGATCGGTTCCGTCCGATAGCGATTTACATAAGCGATAAGACTCGGCGCAGGGCCGAGAAAATCCCTGGTGTAGAAATCGAAGATACCCGAGAGCCAGACCTCGCGCTTTACCGGATCGACGCTGACGTTGCGCTTCTCCATGATGAACGTGTGGGCCGCCGCATCGAGCTGCTGCTCCAGCGCGCCGGCGCTGAACGCGGTGCGAGGCAGCCGCGGGCAACTCACTACCATGCAATTGAGCGCAAAGTGGATCCTCTCCTCGCGAAGCGGACGAATCACATCGTTTTCGAACGCGTAGAGGGAAATCGCTTTCCCGCCAATGGTGAATTTCCGAAGGTAGAAGAAGGTGAACTTCCTCAAGCCGCTCAGACTTTCCGGAACGCCTGCTTGCACGACGCCGTGCATCGCCAGCGCATTGTAGGCATTGATGTAGAACGCAAGACGCGACGCCCGATCGGGAAATCTTTCGGGCTGCGAAACGGAGTCGGACATTGCAATGAACACAACAACGCGATCGAGATCCGCGTGATCGTGTTTCAGCCCGGAGAAATCAATATGGCCCGCATCGTCGACATGCCGGGTCAGGACGCGTGTCCAAAGGGCCTCCCATTCGGGGATCGTCATGCCTTCGGCGCCCGGTGCAGGTGCCGCCGCCGACGCCGCGGCAATCAAAATCGGCAGAATAGCCATAGCAACTGACGTGAGCGCGCGCACCATGAGCGATCCCGATTCTCGGCCAGTCAGTCTCATCACTTGGCTGGAGTAGCCACCGCGCGTTTGAGCCGCCCCTTCGCAAGCTTGCTATCGTGGTCGATCATCGGGTAGATCCGGATCGGCTCTGGCGTGATCTCTCCGGAAAGCGGGCTCCAAAAACTATCACGCTTTGCTCCTTGCAAGCCCACTGGACTCAGAACGAAGGCGTCGCGCTCGGCGTTGTGCAAACACATCGAGATCGGCCCGGTACCCGTCGTCGTGGTGAAGACGCAGGCGTCGATCCGATCCTTTTCCAGGCTGCACGCATCCATGAAGTCGTGAACGAAAAAGGAAAGCTTGTCGACGCGCCCACGTGCCCGCAGCAGGTCGGCCTTGGCTTGCCATAGCTTGCCCAGCAGCCATAGCGCTCCGCGCAACATAAGACGTGGACTGGTCATAATCCCTCGCATGAATGCCACGATCGCGTTGCACTGGCTCCGCCGGTCGAATTGCAACTGAGCCGTATGTTCCAAGACGTCATTGAAAAGATCCTGGTCATCGAGCATGTCGTAGACCTTACCGTTGGTCACCAACGTCATCGCATACCGATTGCAACGTGCATGGCCTGTTTGGGCGGTATCGAACGAAAGCGAGGTGCGTGCGCCGAGCTCGATCTGGCGCCTTACCGACGAAATCGTGATCCGTGGATCCCGGCCGTCCAGGATCCCCCGGCCGGTGTCCGCCAAAAGCTGGAAGGACGCAAGCCGGACCGTGCCGCTATTACGGATGAAGAAGGCGACTATCTCGGGAATCTGATCGAAATTTCCATCGAAGACCGTGGTGTTGAACATGACTGAGAGACCCACGCCGCGCGCGCGCTCGATGTATTCCTGCCGTAGCGCGTTCAGTGCCACCTCGCTTGCGTTGCCTTTGCGCTGCTGCGTCATGTCCACATGAAAAGCGACATCGACCAGGCCTGCGGCGGCGAGCTCCTGCAGCAGATCCCGTCTGGCACGGATGCCGTTGGTGAACAGCGTCGGCCGCATGCCTTTGTCGCGAATCCGCCGCACGATTGCGACCAGTTCATCGCGCTTGCGCAGCGTCGGATCACCACCGGTAACCTGCACGTCAGTATTCGGCCCGTAGTGGGCGAAGATCATATCGATGCGATTGAACACTTCCTGAAGGGGAAGATCCTTTACCGCTTCAGCGTTCTCCGAGAGGTAGCATGCGCCGCAATCAAGGTTGCAGCGTTGCGTGATCTCGAGAGCAACACAGCCGATCGGCCAGCGCCTGCCCATGAACTGGCTTGCCGTCCACTGGCCTGCCGCCATCATGCGTTCGCGTGCCGCCGCGAGCGCGGCACGATGATCGGGCGGCTGCGGCGCGGGTTGTGCGGCGCGGACCTCCTGTGGCGTCATGCACCGGCTCGTGCCATCGACGGGTGAGATGTCACCGCTCTTGATCACGCGGTTTCCTCCAGATCGAGTACGCGGCTCAGCGCGCAGTCGTAGCCTCTGCGAGGCTCGACAATGCCTTGCTGAGGTCTCCCACCGCGAGACACTGCGACACGCCATGGCGCTGCGCGATGTACGCGGGATCGTTGTAGCCCAGCCAGACTTGACCGCCATCGCCCACGCATGCGAGTCCATCTTTGCGTGCGCCGCTTTGTGCTACGTTACCTTGTTACGTCTTCCCTGCAACCAACAGCCGACCGGGTAATCATATTGATTTCAATCCGCATCCCGGCAGCATGCTTTCTTCCATGAGGCCGCTAGCGCGCAGGCGGTCGAAATCCTCCGATCGGTCCACATCCCAGGACGGCGCGAGCTCCTCATAGCGAAGTCCCTCACGGTGCAGGCGTTCGCGCGTCTGCGCCATCACCCTATCGCTGCCCCACGCGATACCCTGAAAGAGCGGCGCAATCGGTTGGCGCAGACCGATCAGAACGTAACCGCCGTCCTCTGCCGGAATCATGGCGGCGTCGTTGCCATCGAGCAGTACCTTGGCGGCGGCGCGCAACATATCGGCGGTCAACGCGGGGCAGTCGGTACCGATGATCAGTGTCGGCCGTTGCGGGCAGCGCTCAGTAAAAGTGTGAAACATGCGCATACCCAGATCCGCACCCCGCTGCGCAAACAGCGAAACGCCAGGCTGCTTCGAGCAGGCGTCGAAGGCCGGATGTTGGCAATCTGGCGTGCACCACACGGATACCGGTCCCAGGTTCGCCGCGAGTGCAGTGGCGAGCGCGCGGCGCATCAGCGCATGCTGGAGATGTGCCGCGCCTTGGGCTCCCAACATCGGGATGAGGCGCGTCTTGGCCTGGCCTGCCACCGGGGCACGAGCGAAGATAGCGATGTCGACTTCCATGGCGATTGATTCAGCGCACACGGCGACCAGACGCATACGCCGTCGCCAATCGACCCGGGTCTACTCCGAGCCAATAGCCAGCGCGCAAACGCCACATCAGCATAATTGTGCGCAGCACCCCGTGTTGTTCCCATCGTCGCCCTGAGGTGGTGACGCGCTCCCTAAGGCAAAGCGGGTGCCCTATGCGCTTCAGGCTGCGCGATAGTGCGATGTCTTCCATCAGCGGGAGCTCGGGAAATCCGCCAGCTTGCTCAAAAGCACTCCTGCGCGCGAATATGGCCTGGTCGCCGGTGGCAATCCCGGTGAGGCGGGAACGCCAATTCATCGACCAGGCGACCACGCGCAACAAGGGATGCGCCGCCTCGATGGTGACATCGAACCGGCCCCATGTCCGCCCTTCATCGGCAAGACCCTCCGCGATCAGCGAATCTGCCGACTCAGGCAGGCGCGTGTCGGCGTGGAGGAACAACAACAAGCTGCCGCCCGCGTGGCTGGCACCGAGATTCATCTGGACCGCTCGCCCGGGGATGCCGGAGACGATGGCGTCGGCCCATGGTGCGGCCAGCGCCGGCGTGCCATCGGTACTTCCACCGTCGACGACGATGACTTCAGTGCCACCCCTTCGCAATCCCTGCAGCGCTACCAGGTGCTCGACGATGCCGGCAGCTTCGTTCAGCGTGGGAACGACAATGGAAAGTGTCGCCATGTCTTTAGACAACTTGCCATGCGTGGTAGCGCCAAACCAGCTTCAGCAAATGTGCGGAAACATGGGCACGCTTCCACGCGCGAAAAGAGCAATTGTTGACCTCGACCCGGGATCGGACAAATTTGATCATGGGGTGAATTCGCGTACCGTTGTCGCACCCGCGGTCGCACGCCCGATTGCGTCATCCAGGGAGAAGGCCGGCCCGTCGACCAGCCGATGGAAATACGAGTCGTGAGCCGGCGATCCGGGAGGGCAGTACTCGAGAAAATCATGCAGCCAGCGGCGTTGGTCGAAGTGCACCGGCAGTGCGTCGATGAACACGCCGTCGCGCTTGACGCCATACAGAGCCTGATGTGGCGTTGGGCGCAAGCCGATCCGGGTAATGACGCCGAAGTTTGTTCCACGGAAGTTTGGCATTCCCGCAGCACCGTTGTTGATGACGGCGAGCCTGCCAGCGTCGAGGGGAAAACACCGCAGCGTCGGCAGGCAGGTGTGGGTCGACGCAAACACGTCGATGCGCGACGCAGCGCGGACGAGTTCGAGCCACGAACGAGCCCCCGCAGCATCGAGCGTATCGTGAGCAAAGCGCCACCCGGCGAGCGACTCGGCGTCGCCATGAACGATGCCAATACGCAAGGGGCCTATGGCAACCACCAGCGTTATCGACAGCGCAGCCAGGCGTTGACGCTCTCCATCCAGCGAATCGACGCACCGCCGCAATTCGGCAAGGATGCGATTCGAACGCTCGACCGTGGCGTCGTCCACCGACCCCGGATACGCGCAGCCGCAGCCGGCGCCAATATCGCCGGGGCGCGCGAGTTCAGTCTCCACGTTGCCACGCAGGAAGCGATGTCCGGCGACCCGCCTGCCGATATCGGCAAATCGCCGCGGCGTGGCGTCGAACCAATGGAAGTCGCCGTTGAAGACGATGTCGACGGTCCCCTCTTCGCCGCTTGCCATCTGCTCGATCGTATCGAGCGCCCACCGATTGCCGTACAGTCCGCCGACAACGTAAAGTGTCTCGGTGCAAAAGTCGGGCGCCCGCGCGAAGGACGTGGGGTCGTAATGGTAATCCGCAGGGCAGAACCTGCCGGGCGTCGTCATTGAGCGCATTCCCGCGCACAGTGTGGTTGCCACAGGAGCGGCAGCATAAAGCCCGCGGTGCAGATGACGAGCCCATAGGCGTTGGCACCCAGCAGCAGGGCATACTTGCCGGTGCCGATGGCCCACGCATGCGGGATCAGCTTGGCGATTAGCAGTACACCGAGAATCACACCCGGCCAGAACGACAGGTGGAAGCTCCGCGGGGAATAACGCACAAAGCGCTGCAACAGGAAAACCGGAGCCAGGCCCATGACCATGGTGCCGCTGATCGTGGTTGCAGCGAGGATATCCACCCCGAAGATCATGGGTATGTTTCCCAAGACCGCGACGATGATCATCGTTACCCTGCCAACGCGCACGGAACGCGGACCCGTGCTCCACCCCGCCAGAAACGGAAGCTCCAACGCCACCGCCTTGGAGGTTGAGGAAAACGCCGAGTCGAGTGTCGAGCCCGCGGCGTTTACCATGATGATGGTCATCAGGAACAGCGCGCCCAGGCCGAAGGAGCGCGCCACGGCCGCCGGCACGTTGTCGTCGCCGACGAGTCCCTCGATCCGGGCATGGATCCCGATCAGACTGAAGAGAAAGATTGCGGCAAAACCCGCAATGCCCGCGATCATGTAGGACTTCAGCATTACCTTTTCGTCGGTGATGAACCCGCGGTCGGTCAACACCGGGTCGTGAAACGGGTAGCTCAGTACCTGGAGCAGCGCAACGAGCAGCAGATCCGCACCGGTGGCCAACGTGAAGCTGCCCTGGCTCAAGAGTTCCGAAGGCGTATGCCGGGGCAGAATCAGAAATAGCACGATGCCCAGGAAGACAACGAAGATCGCCGTGTGGATGACATCTGTGAAGATCGAGCTACGCAACCCCCTTTGAGGCTGTAGACGAGCACCGCCATGGTGAACAGCAACGCCGAGCCGATAAAGGCCGCGCTGCCCGGCGCGCCGTAGTAGCCACCGACCACCGCGGTATTGCTCCACACTTCGTTGTAGAGCCGAATGAGAATCGCGGCCGCGAACGCGACGGCGGCTCCGCGGCCGTACTTGCCCACCAGGAAAGGCACGAGCCCGGTGGCACCGGTACTGCGCCGGATCGCATAGATCGCGACACCCGCGAGTGGAATCGAGAGCCAGTACGCCGCATACGCCAGTCCACCGACGACGCCGTACGCCGCGCCGAGGTTGGCCGCATTGGTAACCGATTTGGCAAAGATCCACGCAATGAAGACGCTCGACGTGAGCATCCAGCGCGACGTAGGACGCCCCCTCGCATCGCGGCCGCGAAAGAAGCCATCGACGGTGCGCGCCGACGGCGCAAGCGCGTACAGCGCGATGCCGTAGAACCCGAGGAAGCCCCAGAATGCGACGCCGAGTGCGCCTTGTGCAAACATGGCCAAGTGCTCCGATGGCCTACTGAACGGTCAGTCCCCCAGCGCACCACCGCAGCTGCTGCCCTGTCCTGCCGTACATCCGTAGCAGTGATCGGCCACCCGGATTGATTGGCCGGCAAGCCGCGTGACGTCGATCTGCGACAAATGCACGCGCGGCCGATGACCCTGCACGATTGGCAAGCCCAGCATCTGATTGAAGTCGCAGTCGTAGACAAAACCCTGCCAATCCACACTCAACAAGCTGCGGCACATCACACCATCGAGATTGGCTTCCAAATAGGCGTTGCGCAGCAGTGTCATGTAAGCATTGAACTGGCCCTTGGAAATGAGCGTGCTGCCGAAGCGCTGGATCGGCATGTTGGTCAACGTGTACAAGCGATTGAAAGCGATTCCGAAGCGCTGCCCCAGCTCACGCTTATATTCGGCTTCGAGTTTCGCCTGCGCAGGTGCCAGCGTTGGCCCCTGCGGGTTGTAGACGAGGTTGAGAACGAGTCCACTCGCTTCACGCCCGTAGCCCAGCGCGTTGAGCGCTTGCAAGCCGCGGATGCTCGCGTCGAAGACACCCACACCACGTTGCCGATCGACGTTTTCTTCGAGGTAACATGGCAGCGAGGCGACAACCTCGACCCGCTCATGTGCAAGGAACTGCGCCAGATCCTCATGGCCGGGTTCTTCGAGAATGGTGAGATTGCAGCGGTCGATGACGCGGGCGCCCAACGCTCGTGCCTGCGAGACAAGCTCGCGAAAGAGTGGGTGAAGCTCCGGCGCGCCACCCGTCAGGTCGAGTGTAGAAATCCGGGACTCGGCGAGAAACGCCACGACCGCGTCGACATTCTGGTGCGACATCTCCTCCGTCCGGTTCGGGCCCGCGGCAACGTGGCAATGGGTGCAACTCTGATTGCACCGATAGCCGAGGTTGACCTGGAGGCTTTCCAGCATGTGACGATGGATCGCCGGGAAATCGGTTGCCCGCAGAAGTGGAAGGGTCGCATGCATGGCAGTCTGTCACCTTTGATTGGTTTGACCTGTCTTGTTCAGCCGGAAACACTGGCACGGGATCCGAGGATGCACCCGGCTCCTACGATCATCATTGCAATCCCAAGGTTCCACATGAGCACCATGACGGTCGCGTTCAGCTCATGGAACAGCGACAAGGCGGTCGCGGTTATGGCGGCGACCGCCAAACTGCCGCAGATCGTCACCATGTTCGGGCGAATCAACACCGCGTGACGCAGCATGACGTACAGCGCAAGTGACAAGGGCATGCTGGTGAGCAGCAACGTGGCAAAACATCGTGCTGCTTCCCCAACGTGCATGCCATCGGGGCCGATACTGACCCAGTTGGTGAGGCAGCCATAGCTGACAGTCGACACCCAGACGACGAGCGCTGGTACGGGCAGCAGAACCCAGCTGCGCGACCGATCGGGCAGGCTGACCAGGAACGAAGCAATGGCCGCAAGAACTCCGGTGACCAGTGAAGCGACGATACCGACCACGAACAGGGGTTGCTCGACTTGCTGCGCGAGATCCTGACGCACGCCATGGCCCAGCTCGAGGAGCACAAAGACAGCCGCAGCCAACACAAGCCAGAGCCCGGCGCGCACCAGCGGCGGCCGCAAGCGGCGCACGGGTCTTGCATTGGCCGCAAGCAAACCGATCAATTGGGGTGTCGTGATCATGTGTCGTTGTGTGGCTTCACCAAAATCTTGCGCAGGCTTTTGATTGCGCGATGCGTCGCTACCTTCAACGCGGCAACCGACATGCCTGATACGGTCGCCGTCTCCTTCAATGACATTTCCTGCAACTTCAGCAACTTGATAGCATCGCGTTGACCTTGCGGCAGGCGCTCGATCGCTTTCTGCAAGGCGCGAGCGTCCGACATCGACTCATGGTAGTTCGCTTCGGGCGCGGCAAAGGTTTCATGCTCCGTTGTCAACGTGGTTTCCCGCGCCGTGGTTCGTCCCTGGCGACGCAGCCGATCGGTGATGCGGCGATTGGCGATCGCCACCAGCCATGGCCCGAATGGACGCGTCGGATCGTAGGTGTGGCGTACCGCGTGCACGGTCAGCAGCACGTCCTGCACCGAGTCCTCGACATCGCTCGGATTGCGATGGCACTTCTTCGCGAGCGAGTGTACGTAGGGTGCGATTTCCTGCAAGAGACGCTTGTAGGCGTCCTGTTCCCCCGCCTGCGCATGTGCCATGAGAATGGACCAGTCCAGGCCACGCACTGGCGCATCCGGTATGCGGCGTTCTGGGTCGTCGCTGCGCTCACCTGATGAGGCGGACCCAGGCACAAGCGTAAGCGGTCGGGCGCGATGGTCGCCACCAGTGCTCATGACAATGTGGCTCTATCTGTGGATCTGGTGGACGCCGCCGACAACTGATGATCGGTCCCTTCGTTCATCAAACCAAGATACCCGAATCCTCCTTCCTCATGAGCACAATATTTTTTATCTGACCCGTTACCTTTTGAGGTGCCGCAGCGAACTAGCAACAATGGGTCTCACAACGAGATCGTTAACACCACATGACACCATGTTTCAACTCCAGCGGCGAGCGGGACCTGAAGTCTGCGTCGATCGATGGCACGCTTGATCAAAGTCAGTTTCACTAACACAACACTACCCAGGAGGTTATCCATGACAACGGGATCGCGAGTATTGCTGGCGGTGCTTTCCATCGTTGCAGCCACGAGTGCGCTCGGCGCGGATATCAAGCCTTTCGACCAGGCGACATTCGAGCAATTGCAGGCCGGCAGCAAGCCGATATTGGTCGATGTTTATGCGGATTGGTGTCCCACCTGCAAGCAGCAGACGCCGATCGTGTCCGAACTGATGACGCGCCCTGAATTCAAGGACTACACCGTGCTCAAGGTCAACTTCGACACGCAGAAAGACGTGCGTCATGCCCTGCGCGTGACGCAGCAAAGCACGTTCATTGTCTATCGCGGCACGCAGGAAGTGGCGCGCACGATCGGCGATACCCGCAAAGACTCCATCGCGGCAACCTTGCGCAAGGCGTTGTCTTGAGCCCTCCCGGGAGCGAGTAAATATGCAGCTTGGCCCTGGGAGCTACGGGTTCGGATTCGTTGCCGGATTGCTCTCCATCCTTTCGCCGTGCGTGTTGCCGCTGGTGCCGATCGTCGTGGGCACCGCAGTGGCCGCACATCCGTTGGGTGCGGTGGCGCTCGCTGTCGGACTCGCACTGTCGTTTACCGGTGTCGGGATCTTTGTCGCTACCGTCGGATTCGCCGTCGGGTTGGACGCCGAGTGGTTTCGGAATGCCGCGGCTGCCTTGCTGGTCGGTTTCGGCGCAATTTTGCTGAGCGGAACGCTGCAGCGGCGCTTCGCGGGCGCCACCGCGCCACTCGGCGCCTACGCAGATCAATGGCTGCGCCGGCTTCGCATCGAAGGCATGGGCGGACAGCTGGTCGTCGGCCTGCTGCTGGGCCTGGTGTGGGCGCCCTGCGTCGGACCGACGCTCGGCGCCGCCGCGATGCTGGCCAGCCAAGGCAAGAGTCTTGGCCAGGTGGCGCTCGTCATGGCGCTTTTCGGCATTGGCGCCGCGTTACCGCTGACGGTCGTCGGCTCCGTTTCGCACCGGCTTTTCGCCGGCTCGAAAGCAAACCTCCTTCGCGCCGGGACCTACGGCAAGTACGTACTGGGCGCAATGATGGTGGCACTGGGGCTCATCATGCTAAGCGGCTTTGACCGATCGCTCGAAGCGTACCTGGTCCAGATCTCTCCGGCTTGGCTGACCGAGCTCACGACTCGCTTCTGACCATTGGTGGCACCCCACATTCCAAGGAGACATCCGTGTCGCGCATACTTCCCCGTCAACCCGTCCCCGATCTCACGGTGCCCACCCTGTCCGGCACGCCGTGGAGTCTCGCGGCGGCATCACCGCAACGCTTTGCGCTCATCGTTTTTTATCGCGGGCTGCATTGTCCGATCTGCGCGACGTACGTTGCAGAGCTCAACAAGTCAGTCGCCGAGTTCACGACCCGTGGCGTCGAGACCATCGCGATCAGCAGCGACACCGAAGCGCGTGCGCACGAGGCCCAAACCAAATGGGGGCTCTCGCAGCTGACCGTTGGTCACTCGCTGACGATCGGGACCGCCCGCGCGTGGGGCTTGTATATCTCGAGTGGACGCGGCGTGACGTCCACCGGCATCGAGGAGCCGGCTTTGTTCAGCGAGCCGGGTGTATTCCTCGTGCGCAGCGACAAAACGCTTTATTGGGCGTCGGTCCAGTCGATGCCATTTGCGCGTCCACATTTCCGGGAAATCCTCGCTGCACTCGACTTCGTCATCGCCAAGGATTATCCGGCGCGCGGCGAAGCGTGAGCGATCGGCAGACGCTACCCGTCCGGGTGCGGCGAACGGGCCATGGGTAACGGCAACGCGACGATTGTCGGCATTGCGGCATGGAAATGGGCCGCCGGCGCACTCGTCGCGGTTGTGCTGATCGCTGTCGCCTATTTCCTGCCGGTGAAGATGTGGACGGAGGACTTCCAGCGGTGGATCGAAGCGTCTGGCCCGCTGGGCTGGATCGTATTCGCCGGCGTGTACATCGCCGCCACCGTGCTGCTCATTCCCGCATCCGTACTGACACTTGTCGCCGGGCTCGCCTTCGGGCTGACACTCGGTTTTCCGCTGGTGGTGGTGTCGGCCACGATCGGCGCGACGCTCGCCTTTCTCGTCGCCCGCCACCTGGTGCACGATCACGTGGACAAATACGTAGCCGGGCGTCCTAAACTGAAGGCCGTGAAAGCCGCGGTGAGCGAAAGCGGCTGGAAGATCGTCGTGCTGCTCCGGTTGAGCCCGGTCGTTCCTTTTAATCTGCAGAACTATTTCTATGGCGTTACCGACGTGAGGCTCGCCGAGTACATCTGGGCCACGTTCGTCGGCATCATGCCGGGCACGCTGGTCTATATCTATCTCGGCTCGGTGGGTAAGGCTGCTACCGGCGAAAGCGGCGGTCCGTTGCAATGGACGTTTTTTGTGGTCGGCCTCATCGCGACGGTTGTCGTCGCCTACCTTGTCACCCGAAAAGCCGGGGCCAAGCTCAGGGAGCACGGGGTAGGCAACATCCAATGAAAAGGAAAAAGAGAAGAATGGGCAAGCCATGAACGAAGTCGCAGTCGATCTCTGCGTGATCGGTGCCGGGTCGGCTGGCCTTACGGCAACTGCGATCGCCGCGCAACTCGGCGCCAAGGTCGTACTCATCGAGGGCGCAAAGATGGGAGGTGAGTGCCTGAACAATGGCTGCGTGCCGTCGAAGGCGTTACTCGCCGTCGGCAAAGCAGCGCACGTCATGCGCTCGTGCGCACCGTTCGGCATCGAGGCGGTCGAGCCGCGTGTCGATTTTGCCGCTGTACACCGCCACGTGCAGCAGGTCATCGCCTCGATCGCGCCCCACGATTCTGTGGAACGCTTCACGAGCTTGGGCGCGCAGGTGATTCGTGCCGAAGCGCGCTTCGTGGAGCCGCGCGTGGTGACCGCCGGCGATTCGCGCATCCGCGCCCGGCGCATCATCATCGCGACGGGCTCGAGGCCGTCGACACCGAAGATCGACGGCATCGATAACGTCGACTATTTCACCAACGAGACGATCTTCGGCAACACGACGCTACCGGAACACCTGTTGATCATCGGGGGCGGACCGATCGGCATCGAGATGGCGCAGGCATACCGGCGCCTGGGCTCGCGAGTGACCGTGATCGAGAACGCGAAGGCCCTCGTCCACGACGATGCCGCGCTGGTCGATCGACTGCTGCAGGTGCTCACTGGCGAGGGTGTGGTCATCCGCCAGAACGCCAAGGTCACGGCGGTGCGGCAGCGTGGCGCGGGCATTGTGCTAGCGCTCGTCGAAGGGGGTCAGCACTCCGAGGTCGAGGGCTCGCACCTGTTGGTCGCCGCCGGACGCCGGCCGAGGCTCGCCGCACTGGATCTCGAGCGCGCCGGTGTGCACGCAAGTGATGATGGCATCATCGTCGACGCAAAGCTTCGTACCAGCGCCCGCGGCGTCTTCGCCATTGGCGACGTGGTGGCCAGGGCGCCGCACTTCACTCACGTCGCTGGCTACCATGCCGGAATCGCCGTGCAAAACGCGCTGCTGTTCCCGTACGCAAGAACGGACTACGCCTCATTGCCGTGGGTCACCTACACCGATCCCGAACTCGCGCACATCGGTGCGAGCGAAGAGGCAGCGCGCAAGCAGCACGGCGACGGCGTCCGAGTCCTCGAGTTCGCCATGAAGGACAACGACCGGGCGCAAACAGAGCGTACGACTGTCGGTGCGGTGAAGGTGGTCGCGCGCCGCAACGGGAAAGTGCTCGGCGTGTCCATTCTCGCATCGCACGCTGGCGAGCTTGCGCATCTCTGGGTGGCGGTGATCGCGTCGGGGCAGAAACTCAAGTCAGTGGCGCGACTGATGGCGCCTTACCCCACACAAGGCGAAGCAAACAAGTCAGTGGCCAGCAATTTCTACAAGGCGAAGGTATTCAGCGCACTGTCACGACGCATCGTGCGAGCGTTCTCACACATGTCCTAGACAGGTCGCATGAACCGTCAGCAGCACGTCCTGGATCGCGTCCTCGATACCCGCGAGCACCGGTTGGCGTCATCCAACTGTTCATTGTCTATCACCTTGCCGCAACGTCCGCGTCCTGCGGCAAGCTTCAGCGGCGGTGGCCGGATGCGCGGTACCGACGTCATTGCGATTGCGTTCGGAACCAGCGGTCGAGCGCATGATCGATCGACAGCCGACCCGGTCCGATGGCAATGATGGCGATTGCCATGGCCGCCCAGGGCAGATGGAAATTGGCCCAGCCTTCGGGGACGACGAGCTGAATCACGCCGGTCATGACGAGCAAGCCGAACGCGGTGAACCGCGTGGCCAGACCCAATACCAGCAGGATCGGCAGCACGATTTCGGCGCTGCCGACGAGGTGCGCGACGACCAGGGGAGCCGGAAAGCCATAAGTCCCTCCGAACAGATGGAGCTTGAACTCCTGCTCGAAGAGATAAGCCGCGCTCGGTGACAACGACAGGAACCCGTCCCAGCGCGTGAGGCCCGATCGGAAGAAGGGAACGGCAAGCGCAATCCGCAGGATTGGCGGCGCGATGATCGCAGCCACTCGGGCGAGCCAGTTCACGGCCGCTCGCACCGTCGTTACCATGTTCGCGGGATTTACCTGCGCATCGTTGAGGCTTGTCATGCTCGAGATCCTTGGAGTTGTCCGCGTGCGTCCCGCGGAGACTGGAAGCCGACGACGATTCCCGATTGCAGAAGCTCGGCGAGATCGAGCGAAAGATCGAAGCGACAGTCAACCGCCAAGGCAACCTTGGCGGCTTCGATTACGGGCCATCCATCGACCAGGGATTGAATGAATTCGGTGCTTGCTTGCGACAGCAAGCGAAGTTCGACCTGCGTCCCCGGCCGCGCGACGAGCACGTTCTCTCCGCCCGCGTCGAAATCCACGGGTCCCGGCGCGCCATCGCCGACATTCATCCGCCAGATGGTCAGCGCCGGGAAGCGGGATCGGATCAGCCGGACCGAAGGGCCGAGGCACAGTTGGACCCCGGGCAGCGCGTCCGGCGGGATTTGCGCCATCGCGGCGGCCTCGATCGGCGATACATCGGCGGCGTGGTAGGCGCCGGCCCAGGCGTGTTCAATGCGTGCCACGTCGGGCAGATAGGCCAGTGTGGCCGCCGGCTCGAAAGTGCCGATGAAGTCGGCGAAGCCTGCGCCGTATCCGAGAAGGATCGGCGAATCCGGCGGCTCTTGCGCGACATACACGCGCGCCATCGCGCGAAAGAACTCTGCCCCGACGATCCGGCACACGGCGGGGAACGCCGCCTGCAGGGTGTCGATCAGCCCGCTTACCACATTGTTGCGATAGACCGCAAAGCGCCGCTCGCTCGGCTCGCCGTCGGGGCCGACCAGGCCGGGCGGAATGGAACGCTGCGGATCGAGCAATGCGCGGGCGAAGCCGTGTTGCCGTTCGGCGAGCCGCGGAACGATGCGCGGCGCTCCGTGCCCTTCATGCTCTTCGCGCCAGCGTTGCTGTTCGGGCCGTTCGGGTTGTTCGTGCTGGGTGTGCTGTTCATGTCTTTCATCCGAGACGGCGGCCATGACCGCCTGTGCGCGCTGTGCCTCCGCCTCGAGCACTGGCCAGGCCGGAACGTTGGCATCCCACTCAATCAGCGTGGGCGTACTTCCGAGGCGTCGAATGGCGCGCGCGTAAAGTTCCCAGACGATTTCGTCGACACGGCGGTCATGCGCGTCGATGAGCAGTGGCCGCCCTTTTTCGTCCGCTTCCCGTGCGTGGCCGGCCAGATGGATTTGCTGGACGTGGGCGAGCGGATAGCTGTCGATATAGGCCGTCGGATCCTGCTGCTGATTGGTCGATGAGACGTAGACATTGTTGACGTCCAGTAAGAGGGCGCAGCCGGTACGCCGCACCACTTCGGCGATGAAATCGACCTCCGACCACGTGCTCTCAACTAACGCGAGATAGGTCGACGGATTCTCCAGAAGCATCTGGCGGCCGAGCGTCGTCTGCACGTCGTCGATGTGCTCGCACACGCGCCCAAGCATTTCGGCTGTATAGGGCACTGGCAGCAGGTCGTTGAGAAAGCCACTGTCGTGCGACGACCACGCGAGGTGTTCCGAAAACAGTCCCGGGCTGTAGCGGTCGATCAAGCCGCGCAGGCGGCGCAGGTGTTCATGATCCAGCGGCCGAGCGGACCCGATCGACAGCCCGACGCCATGAAGCGACAGCGCATAGCGCTGCCGGATGGCCTCGAGATAACGGTGCCGTGGTCCGCCGGCACCCATGTAGTTTTCGGCATGGACCTCGAAGAAACCGATGTCGGGTTCGACGTCGATGACGGTGCGGTAGTGCTCGGCCTTCAGGCCAACGCCAGCCCGCCGCGGGACCGTTCCAGGATCGTCAATCAGTGCTCGATGGGGCATGGCGGCCTCCGTGCGAATGTGACGCGGGCGGGTCAGTGTCCCCGCTCGCGTCACGCGGGCTTCAGGCCTTCTCAGTCAGACTTCCCGGTCCGTTCGGCGTCTGTATCGTCGTGCAGGTGCCATTGGGTTCGAGCTTGAACGCGTTGCCCTGGTAGTCCTTGCTGCTCGTCCCCGCGCAGGTGGTGCCGGCGCCGGCGTAGCAGTCGTTGTGGCCCTTCAGCGCCACGCCGAAGCACTTCTCCATCTTGCCGCCCGCCAGGACCTTCATGGTCTTGGCCTGGTTCTCCTTCATCATCTTTTCCATTGCTGCACTGGGCTTCATGGTATCAGCGGCACTGGCGGGAGCGACGGAAATCGACCCGAGTGCCGCTGCAAAGGCGCTGGTGACGAGAACGGATAGCACTTGATTGGACATAACTGTTTCTCCAGTTGGGATCGGCAGCGCGAAGTTGCGAAACCGCTTGCGACGGCAAGTCGGACATGGCCTGCCTGCAGGGAAGTTCGCTGCGGAGCGCAAAAGGTTACATTCGTTGCATCGGCGCAAGCGCGCAACCGCGCCCGCCTACAAGTCAGTTCGAAATGCCGCCCATCGGCTTGCCCAAGCTCGACTGCGCCGGCCTTTGATCCCGTCCGCAAGCCGAAATCAGCACACCGCCAATCGAGGCAGAAAAGCGCATTGATGGTGTAACTTATATTTAACACCCACGCTAACGCGACTGGGGTGGAATCGAAGGCACGCGTCCCCCGAGAACCGGCGGTGGTGCAAAGAACGGCAGTTTTAATTGCCGTCATCGAAAAAATAGTTGACGCCAAATGAAATGCTAAAGCCATGCCATCGGTTCACGGTCATCCTGCCGTGGGCTCTCGGCCGCGAGCCCACCCAGTCTGGACGCCAGAGTCTGCCGATCATGCTGCCGCTCGATTACGCAACCTCGGTCCCGCAACCCGCTTCGAATTCAGCGTTACAGACGGGCCCTGCGCAGCCGCAACGCGTTGCCGATGACGGAGACCGAACTCAAGCTCATCGCCGCGCTGGCGATCATCGGACTCAACAACAGGCCGAACCACGGATAGAGGACTCCGGCCGCAATGGGCACGCCGATGAAATTGTAGAAGAAGGCGAAGAAAAGGTTCTGGCGAATGTTGCGCATGGTCTGCTGGCTCAGCGCCCGCGCCTTGGCGATCCCGCGCAAATCACCTTTGACGAGCACGATGCGCGCACTTTGCATCGCCACGTCCGTGCCGGTGCCCATGGCAATGCCCACGTTGGCCTGCGCGAGGGCCGGAGCGTCATTGATGCCGTCGCCAGCCATCGCCACGATCAGGCCCTGCTGCTGCAGCGCCTTGACCGCCTTGAATTTGTCCTCGGGCAGCACTTCCGCCTGGACTTCATCCAGTCCCAACTGCTTGGCCACCGCTTTGGCGGTGACGGCGTTGTCGCCGGTGAGCATGCCGATGCGTACGCCGGCGCCGTGCAGCTGGGTGATCGCCTCGGCTGTGGAGGCCTTGATCGGATCGGCGACACCGATGAGTCCGACGCCGCGGCCGTCCACACCGACGAGCATGACCGTCTGACCCTGCTCGCGCAGCGCCTGTGCCTGGGCTTCGAGCGTTGCGAAGCCGATTCCGGCGTCTTGCAACAATGGCGCATTGCCGAGCACGACGTGGCGTCCCGCGATCTCGCCGCGGACGCCCTTGCCCGTCACCGATTCGAAACCGGAAACAGCCTCCAGTTGGATCTTCTTCTCGACCGCGTATTCGAGAATCGCCGCCGCCAGCGGATGCTCGCTCATTTTTTCGAGGCTCGCCGCAATCTTCAGTACGTCGTCCTCGCCGAAGCCTTCGGCAGCGATCACGCGCTGTACCTTCGGATGGCCTTCGGTCAACGTGCCCGTCTTGTCGACGACGAGCGTATCGACCTTCTGCATCAGTTCGAGACCCTCGGCGTCCTTGATGAGTACGCCATCGCGCGCTCCGCGCCCGACACCCACCATGATCGCAATCGGTGTCGCCAGCCCAAGCGCACAGGGACAGGCAACAATCAGTACGGATACCGCCGCGACCAATCCGTTGGCAAAGACCGGAGAAGGGCCGACGAGTGCCCACGCCACGAAGGCCAGGATCGCAATGGCAATCACCGCCGGCACGAACCACGCGGAGACCTGATCCGCAAGCTTCTGGATCGGAGCCCGGGAGCGACTGGCTTCGTTGACCATCTGGACGATGCGGGCAAGCAGCGTATCGGAGCCGACCTTGTCGGCGCGCATGATGAAAGAGCCTGTCTGGTTCACGGTTCCCGCGGACACGCGACTGCCGGTCTCCTTGGCGGCGGGTACCGGCTCGCCGGTGATCATGGACTCGTCGATATTGGAGCGACCTTCGACCACTTCGCCATCCACCGGAACCTTGGCGCCGGGCTTTACCCGAAGCTGGTCGCCGACCTCGATCTGCGCCAACCCGACTTCCTCGTCCCTGCCACCGGGACGAACCCGCGTGGCCGTGGCCGGTGCGAGTTCAAGCAAAGCCTTGATCGCACTGTTGGTGCGCGAGCGAGCGCGTAATTCAAGTACCTGCCCCATGAGCACCAGCGTGACGATCACGGCGGCCGGCTCGAAATAGATCGGCGCCATGCCGTTCATCTTGAAGGCTTCCGGAAGGAGGCCAGGGAATAACAGGGCGATGATGCTGAACAGGAACGCAGCACCGGTGCCCAGCCCAATCAAGCTGAACATGTTGAGGTGCCACGACTTGAATGAGGCCCATGCGCGCTCGAAGAACGGCCAACCACCCCACAACACCACCGGCGTGGCGAGAATTGCCTGCGCCCAGTTGAAGATCTCGCCACCAACGCGATGCTGAAGATCGACTCCCGGCAGCAGATCACTCATCGTGACTACCAGCAGCGGCGCGGCGAGCGCAGCGCTTGCCCAGAAGCGGCGCGTCATGTCGCGCAACTCGGTATTGTCCTCGCTGGCCGTCGCGTCTAGAGGCTCGAGCGCCATGCCGCAGATCGGACAATT
>JBEPUJ010000034.1:0-25665 GCA_041691575.1 Terriglobales bacterium | reverse complement strand
CGACGGACGGCGCCAGAAGGACCCCGGCAAAGGATGCAGCGAGCATCAGTTTTCCCCAAATTAACAAATGTGCGGCTAACGCTGCTCGATGTCATAGAAGCTCCACGCCTAGCTCGACCGATTCGTCTACCATGCGCCCATTCACTGTCTCAACTGTGCCTTAAGCAAGAATTAAGTCAAGATGAAGAATTTGCCATCCAATCGCATAGTTCGCAGCAACAATAGGTGAATTATGACGTTGCCAGTCAATGAGTGCACTAGAGATTTGCACTAAGCCGCTAGCGCGGCAGGGTTACGCATCTGTGGCGTTTCGATAGAGTTTTAGACACCCAAGGAGGTGTCCATGACTCACCTACGCGAGCGCATGCAGGAAGATCTCCGGCTGCGCAACTACTCGCCCCGCACGATTCACTCCTACACCCGGATAGTGGCTGAGTTCGCCAGTTACTTCCGCAAGTCACCGATCAACTTGGCCCGGAACATATCCGTGCGTGGCTGCTGTATCTGCTCGACGAGCGGAAGCTGGCCTGGGGAACCCTTCAGTGCGCCCGGTCGGCGTTGAAGTTCCTGTACACGCGCACGCTGAAGCAGACCTGGTTCGATCAGGAGATCATCAAGCCCAAGGTGCGCCGCAAGCTGCCCACCGTCTGGAGCCGGGAAGAAGTCTGCGCCCTGCTGGATGCCACGACCAACACCAAGCACCGCGCACTGCTGGCCGTATACTACAGCGCTGGCCTTCGCTGTCAGGAAGCTCTCGACCTGAAGGTCAACGACATCGACAGCAAGTGGATGATCATCAACGTCCGCGAGGGCAAGGGCAAGTTCCCGCGCCAGGTCATGTTGTCGCCCAAGCTGCTGGAGATGCTGCGCGCGTATTGGAAGTGGCGCAAGCCCAAGGACTGGCTCTTCCCTGGAGAGCGGCCAGACCATCCCTTGTTTCAGAACGCAGTGCGTGTCGCCTGTCAGAAGCTGCGCAAGAAGCTCGTCATCTCCAAGCCGCTGAGCCCGCATGTGCTGCGCCACTCCTTCGCCACCCACCTGCTGGACGCCGGTACCGATCTGCGCAGCATCCAGTTGCTGCTGGGCCACCGCGATCTTGAGACTACAGCCCGCTATCTGCACGTCTCCGAAGCCACGCTGCACGCCACGGCGAGTCCGCTCGACGACCTGCCCATTCGCATTGTTCGAACTGCCCAGGGAGGTAACCGAACTGCATGATAGGACATCGGCTTCCACCCCAGCAAGCGAAGTGCGCTTGCCGGGGACCCCGGCTCGAAGTGGCCGATGTCTTTCAGGCTCACCAGAACCAGTTCCTTCAGCGCTGGGGGCATGTGGTCTCGGACCAGCAGCGGAAGGCGCTGCGTGGCATCGGCCGATGCCGAACGGCGGCGCTCGGCACTCATCTCGGACGATGCGATCGCTGCAACTATGAGACTGTCGCATACGACTCATGCCGCAACCGGCATTGTCCCAAGTGTCAGTCCTCAGCACGCGATCGCTGGCTCATGAAGCAGGCCTCAAGCCTGCTGCCGGTGCCCTACGCCCATGTGGTCTTCACCGTGCCCGAGCAACTGGCGCCGCTCGCACTGAGGAACCAGCGTCTGCTCTACAACCTGCTGTTTCGAGCCGCTTCCGAGACCCTGCTGGAGATCGCCGCCGACCCTCGCCATCTGGGCGCTCGCGTCGGCGTGCTCGCCGTGCCGCACACCTGGTCCCAGAACCTGGGACATCATCCGCACCTGCACTGCCTCGTTCCCGCCGGCAGACTGGCGCTCGACCGCTCCCGCTGGGTTGCGTCAAGGCGCGACTTCTTCCTGCCCGTCCGCGTGCTCAGCCGCATGTTCCGCGGCAAATGCTCGCTTTCCTCAAGCAGAGCTATCGACACAACGAACTAGGCTTCTCCGGCACGCTGGCTGCACTCTCCCAGCCGCGTGTATTTCACTCCACGCTCTGTGCACTGCGCAACAAGGAGTGGGTGGTCTACTCCAAGCCTCCCTTCGGCGGACCCGAACATGCCCTGAAGTATCTGGCCCGTTACACCCACCGCGTCGCCATCTCCAACGGCAGACTGCTCAGCCTCGACAACGGATAGGTGCGCTTCCGCTGGAGAGACTCCAGGCACAACAACCGCAGCGGCGTCATGACCCTCGCCGCGGTCGAGTTCATCCGCCGCTTCCTGCTCCACATCCTGCCCGCAGGCTTCGTCAAGATCCGCCACTTCGGACCGCTCGCCAACCGCAACCGCCGTCAGGCCCTATCCCTGTGCAGGTTCCATCTCCACGCCACCGCCCCAGACATCAGCGCACTGCTGACCGAACCGCAGAAGTCCGCACTCAACCGATCCTGTCCCCAGTGCAAGCGCGGTACCCTGCATGTGATCGCTCATCAACTGTCGGTCGGGCCAGCCGACTCCCGCGTACACGTCGCTTGCGCGCACTTCGACTCATCCTGAGAAAGACCATGTCCACACGCAGGCCAACACGATTCCTCCCATCGACGGGCTCTCATCCCGCCAACGCCACCCCATGGCTCGAATCGGCTCAGCATGGCCTCGATGCATACCGCAGCCTTCTCATGCTCACCGCAGGCACGCCCCCGAACGGCCCCGCTCGGGTCACCGTCATCCCGTTTCGTGCCTAGTCAGCCGCGTCAACTCACCGCAAACAGCTTTCAATCCCCATACTTTTACCGCGCTAGAGGCTTACTGCAAATCGCCGTATCCGCACCGCTCCGTACCAACAGCGTCGGAGCACGAAAACTTCTCGCCGCGGAGCACTGCCGATACGGCACTAGAGATTTATCGCTCTTCGAAATTGAGCCCTGTGCTTCACAGGAGATTGCTGAACACGCTTCGTACTGAGCCTCGTTCGGCGTGGTAAAGAAAATTTAGAGTCAGATCAACAAAGATAGGCCCCGCCATCGAGGCGGGGTACCACGCTGTGCGCCAGCAGAGAGAGGAAAACCCATTACCGCAGCCAGCATCAAACTTTGGCCGCCCAGGGATAGCATTCTCTTCGAAAACCTCTTTCGCTTCCTCTCAAACTACCATTCGTCAAGCAAATCCAAACGCCGAATTTCGATAGTCTTGGTGCCGATGAACGAGATCGAATTTTCCGATGAAGAGCTAATTTATGGCTTGTGAGGTTCTCAACACCTATTGAGAGACCGGGATTGCCTGGGCAGTTACGGGTTTGCCTTCGCCAGCTGCGTTGACGGCCGATACGCTGAAACTATACGGTTGGCCGGGCTTAAGGCGGTTAATTACGCTGAAGGTGACGTGTTTCGACTCCTGCATTGCGATTACGTTTCTGCCGGTGAAGTAGACCTTGCGGCCCGATGGGTGGATGGTGACGACGTATGCGACGAGGGGTGGTTCCTGCGCTTTGGGCAGACTGGATGCAGGGGTTTGGAAGTGGATGCTGGCATTGCCGTGGTCGATGAAAGCCTGGATACTGGCTGGGGGACCTGGAAGGTCGATCTTCCGATCTGTGGCCGTAATAGATCGTGAGGGGAGCGATGGGGCGCTTATGCCTTGTGCGTTGGTTGCGCTGACGGTAAAGGTGTAGGCCTGGCCGTTAGTGAGGCCGTTGAATATTACATACGTCTTCTGCATAAATGTGGCTGCGGAGATTATTATTTTGCGGCCGTTCGATGCTGTAACGGTGTATGAGGCGATGGGAGAGCTTCCGTCGAAGACGGAGGGGCTCCAGGTAAGATAGGCGGCTTTATCGATGCCGAAAGAGGCTACACGGCTTGGCGGCTCCGGAGCGGCTGGTGCGGCGAATCGCCGTTGCAGCAGATTACGGAACTTTGGCTGGAGACCGGCATTTTTCAGCAGGACAGAGGGGGCTTCCGAAAGGGCGTAGATGATGCGATTGCCCTGGACCCGTACCTGTTCTTGATCTGAGTCCCGGTCGCCCTGCTGCCACCAGTTGTCGCTGATATCGAGCGGATTGAAGTTTTCTCCGTGCTGGCCGTCGTAGTAGTCGCGATGGCGCGAGTTGATGTTATCGTGCTCGGTGTGGAAGACGACGTTCCGGCGAATGGTGATCATGGCGGACCCATTATCGGTGTAAATGCCATGTCCGGAACTGTACTGGTCGCGGATGACGTTGCCGGTAATCTTTTCGCCGTCGGCGAGGGCTTTGCCGGTGCGGCCCTGGGTGTAGATGCCGCCGCCGTCAGAGAGAACGAGCATGAAGTCGTGGATGGAGTTATCTGCGATGAGGTTGTTGCCGGAGTTGTTGGCCTGGCCCGGGTGCTTGATCTTATCGGGCCAGCCGCCCCAGCCAATGGAGATGGCGGCATAGGGGAGATGTTCCAGTTCGTTGTGGGCGATGACTGTGTTTCTGGCATAGCCGACGACGATTCCGATGCCACCGCGGTATTCTGCTCCAACATTGCGAAAGAGATTATTAATGATACTGTTGTCGCTGGTGAAGTCGGCTATGGGCGTAAGCGGTGCTTCGACGCCGCCTAACTGGAGCCCGTTTCCAGAGATATCGGTGAAGATAGAGCCTTCGACGACATCTTGCTGGGAACCGCTGGCGAAGTCGAGGCCCGCTGCTCCGAGATGCGTGAAGACGTCATTGAGAAATTGGATGTGGCGGTCGAAAGCCACCGTGATGTTGCCCGGAGCTTTGGTCCAGTTGCCAAAGGGACACTCGCCCCCAGGAACGAAATTGCAGAGTGCCTGTTTGGCATAGCCATCTTTCCCTGTGACCTGGTAGGTCGCCTGAATCGCAGAGAAGCCCGGGGGGTACTGGGGCCTAGCCATGTGGCGTAGGAGAATTGGATTCCTGAGAAGGTTACGTCGTGGATGGGCTGGGATGCGGTGCCCTTGAGCGTGACCAGAGATTCGAGGATGGGAACTTCAACGTCTGCATGGGTGAGATCTTCGCCTCGGCATGGAACGTAATAGTGGAGGCTGAGCGGTCGAAGTACCATTGGCCGGGTGTTCCCATCAGTTCAAAGGCATTTTCAACGTAAGAGGGCCGTTTGCCTACGCTCATTGGCCCGACGAGGTTTGCTGTGCGTGCCCCGCATAATCGCCGAATCACGCATTGAGCCGTGATCGGCAAGCGGAAATCGGCTTCTGCCACGGAAGTCCTCTAGCTGAGATCAGCAGTTCGTCTGTTCTCGCTATCTCACCGCTCTCCCTCTGAAAAGAGAAATATCCCCGCTGGACACCCCTAAAGAGAAAAGAAGAGCCTAGACAAACGAGAGAGAATCTCAGCGGCCCTCATCAACTAGAAGCCTTCTAATGAAAGTCATGTGACCGCAGCTCTACATCGCTAAGCGCAAGCACGCGAACGGCTGACGCCTTCACAGAGATAACACCGTCCTGATTTTGGAGAGTGCCCTCCACCATGAGGAACTTTCCTCTTGCGACTGCAACTCTGTTCCGCTCATAGAGCGTGGGATGAATGATGGCATTCGAGATGCCCGTTTCATCCTCATTGCTCAGGAAGATAAAGCCGCTCGCCGTACCAGGGCGCTGCCGCGCAATGACCGCACCGGCCACCCGAACGAATGTCCCATTGGGGATTGCTCTCAGATCATCGGCGCTCAGAACGCCGGTTTCCTTCATCTCCTCTCGGTGGTAGGCCATCGGGTGCGGCCCAATCGTGAAGCCGGTGATGAAAAAGTCCGCTACCAGGCGCTCATCTATCGACATACTCAATAGCGGTGACGAGTCGTTGATTTCGTATGCGTCGGGTATGTTCTCAAAAAGCGGCCCCACGCTCCGCCCCGCACGCTCCGCTCTCCAGAGGGCGGTACGGCGATAATGCTTCTTGCCGGTCCAGTTGAATGCGCCAGCCTTCGCCAACAGCGTCAGCTCTGCCTTGCGAATCGAAGGCACGCGACGCTTCAGATCGTACTCCGAGGCGTATGGGCCATGTGTCTCTCTGGAGTTGGCAATGGCGTTTCCTATCTCCTGCCTCAGCCCTTTCACATAGCGGAGGCCGATTCTGAGAGCGAATGGCCCACTGTATTTAGATTCCGTATCATTCAACTCAGCCAGCGTGCATTGCCACTCGGAATGTTGCACATCGATAGGCAGAACCTTCAGACCGTGGCGTTTCGCATCGTTGATGATCGTGGACGGCGAGTAGAAACCCATCGGTTGATTGTTGAGCAAAGCGCAAGTGTAGGCCGCGAGATAATGAAACTTCGTGTAGGCGCTCGAATAGGCGATGGACGCGAAGCTATGCGCGTGCGACTCGGGGAACATGAACTCTCTGACTGTCGAGAGAATCCGTAGAATCTCGGTTTGTACCTCCGGTCCAATTCCGTTGGTGGTCATGCCTTCGATCAGCCGTGCCCGCATCCTCGCAAGGATGGTATCGGATCGTTTGCCGCCCATCGCCTTGCGTAACTCTTCGGCTTCGCCTCCGGTCAGATTCGCGGCGACCATATCCCCAACGTTCGCTCATGCCAGGGATAGAGGGTATTTCATCCTTGAGACCAAATGCGAGGATTAACTTTGTGGCCATCAACGAAGTTCCTGATGCAAGCGTGACACGAAACATAGCGCCGTCGCGTTCGGCTTCGTCGACTTGGTCAGCAAGGAAGGTAACCGTGGGATAGGCGAGCAGCTTTTCTCTCGCAGTTGAGATCATCTGACGCGGCGGTGTGCCGTCCTGCCCGAAAAAACCATGAGAAGCAGCCGCGAAGCGACTGCGTGGAGAACCAGAATCGATCACGCATACGCTTCGTCTCGCACGTACAAGCTGCATCGCGGCTGAAAGTCCTGCAAAACTGCCCCCAACGATAAGAACGTCGAACATCATCTTGATCCTCTTTCGAGACAACGCTGCTCTTCATAACGCTTTCCTGAAATCCGGCGCTGTCCGCGGATTGACCTTTTAGCAGTCACGTAATACAATAAGTTACATGAAACGTGGCAGTCAATTATCAGTTGTGCTTCACGTCCTCCTGCATATGGCGGGGGAGAATGCCCCTGTGACTTCCGAAGTCCTTGCCAAGGCGATGGACACCAATCCGGTGGTCATCCGAAGGACCATGGCAGGCCTCCGGGAGCAGGGATACGTTAGATCCGAAAAGGGACATGGCGGCGGATGGACGTTAGCCTGCAACCCATCAGAGGTGACGTTGCGCGATATCTACGCCGCCTTGGGGAGTCCGTCGTTGCTCGCCATTGCTAATCGGACGGAGACACCTGGCTGCCTCGTTGAACAGGCAGTACATGCCGTCCTCAATCAGGCTTTTCAGGATGCGGAGGCTTTGCTGCTGTCGCGCCTTGGCGAAGTGACGCTGGCCAAGCTGAGCGCTGACCTCCACCAGCGCGTGATTGCTCGTGGCGGTTGCCATGATCTGGAGACCGCACATGCGTCTTGACGGAATCATCATCGACGGGAGCTTCGCTGAATTGCTTGCAGACATTCGTCACGCAACCGAAGAAGACGCGCCTTTGAAGCGATCGGCCATGTCGCGGCGTCAGGTCACCTTGAACACGCCTCATCCAGAACTACTCAGGGTGACGCCATGAGCACGCCTCTTAGCCACTTCTCCGATCCTCGGGCTGTAGCGCAGTACGCCGAAGGGCCACCGCGATTCGTGCCCGGCTATAACAGACTGCAAAGGATGACAACGCTTCTGATCGCCGAGCGCGTTCCGGAAGACGCACGAGTGTTGGTTCTTGGTGCAGGTGGCGGGCTGGAGTTGAAAGTATTTGCGGAAGC
Organism: Terriglobales bacterium; assembly: GCA_041691575.1. GTDB lineage: Bacteria > Acidobacteriota > Terriglobia > Terriglobales > Acidobacteriaceae > Edaphobacter. Next base: position 17,959 of record JBEPUJ010000034.1, on the reverse strand, counting down.
CCAGTCGGCTTGGACATTCGATGGTGTCGATCCGTCGGCCGAGATGCTGAAGCTAGCCGAACAGAATCTGGGATCGCTTGGCTCGCGTGCGCGTCTACATCAGGGTTACATCGATGACGCTCCCGATGGACCCTTCGATGCGGCGACCTGTCTCTTGACGATGCACTTCCTGCCGTTCGAAGAGCGTCTGCGTATGGCGATCGAAGTCCACCGCCGCCTCAAGTCTGGCGCGCCTTTCATCGTCGCCCACTTCAGCGTTCCGCAGGGCGAAGGCGAGCGAGATCTGTGGCTTTCGCGGCATGCCGCCTTCCTAATTGCGTCCGGCGTCGATCCTGACAAGGCAGCGAACGCACGCGCAGCGATTGATGCGAAACTGAATATTCTCACACCAGAACAAGATGAATCGATCCTGCGAGAGGCTGGCTTTTCGAACGTGAGCCTTTTCTACGCAGGGTTCACGTTCCGAGGTTGGGTGGCCTACGCGTGATCTGGGCTCCCTCTGATCCAGGGATTGTGGACCTCTGCCCAAAGTGTGGACACAATATGCATGCAGATCAGATCAAGCTTGCTTGGATCATGTTGGGTGTCAGTTCGTCTCCCAACGGCATCGCGATGTAAAAAGGATCATCCGCGATATTCAGAACGCTGAGCTGTGGTTTTTGGGGGACACCGGATATGACGGCGAGGTCGAGTGTACCTGTGCTGACCTGGCGGGCGAGTTCATTGGAAAAGTTGCTCCAGAGCTTGATCCTCATCTCAGGAAAGAGTGAGAGCTGGATGGATAGAAGGATTGAAACGAGAATCGGTTCAGTATAGGAAGACTTGCCGATATTGAGGATTTCATTCGGCCCGTCGAGGACAGCCCGAGCCGAAAGGACTGCCCGTTCCGCATGAGCAACAACTTCGCGCGCCTCGACAATGAAAACCCGCCCTGCCTCTGTAAGTTCGGCTACTTGATGACTGTGCTTGAAGACCTGAAAGCCGAGCCCGCGCTCCAGCTTGAATATCTGCTTACTAAGCGTGGATTGACTCATGTTCAGCCTGTCGGCTGCTCTTGAGAAGTGAAGTTCTTCGGCAAGCACAATCGCCGATTGCAGCAATCGAATCTCCGGTAAGACCATAACTATCCTCCAGGTAGCGGATTCTGGGAGAGACAGCAAGCACTTCAAGATGGCGCGGAAACAACCACCGAATGCAGCAATTGTAATCCTGAATCGCGTCCATTTGCAGCGACATGAGCCGCCGCATGAGATGTCGTCATTCCCAAAAGGAATGACGCTCGCCCAAATTTTCATTGGACGCAAGCGAACAAGCTCAACATCATTGGTTCTGAGCTTCAGCTCTAGTCCGCGTGACCTTGTAGCAGTTCCGATTATCTCGGAAGGACACAAAGGATGAGCTAAGGCCGGGGAGTCAACCTAATGCCACATCATCTTCTCGATGCGGAAGAAGCCGCCCAAATTCTCCGGATGGACAGAAGAACGCTCATCTGCTGGGCACGCCTTGGTTATGTTCCAGCGCATCCCCTTGGCGAGGGCAAACGGAAGCTATGGCGCTTTCTGGAACACGAACTGTTGGAGTGGGTTGAGGCGCGAGAAGCGGAGAAAAAACGGCCACCCGCGAGTACCATGAAGACAGCCATAGGTGCTCATGCGAGGAGAACAGCATGAGCCGTTTACAACAAGGAAGCCTCTTGAAACTGAAACGTAAAACCGGTCCCGATGTGTGGGTCTTTCGCTGGTATGAAGAGACCAACGGAACGCGCACGTATCGGAAGCGGACTCTCGGGACCGTTTCCCTCTATCCCCATCTTCGCGATGCGGAGAAGGCCACCGATGCGCTTCGTAACAACATCAACATTGAGTTCACCGTACCGGAAACGGTCGCTGAGCTTATAACCCACTACCGTAGCCACGAACTGACGGAGGACAAGAAAGCCTATGCCACCGTCGAAGCTAACACGCACTATCTGACAAATCGCATCGTCCCAAAGTGGGGCGCACTCTATTTTGTCAGACATTCGTACCGTGGATGTCGAGTTCTGGTTGCATTCCCTCCAGTATGCGCCTGGCACACGGAGCAAGATTCGCAACATCATGTCGGCGGTCTTCAACCACGCCATCCGGCATGAATGGATGGATCGAAACCCAATTACGAAGGTCAGGGTTTCGGCCAAACGGTTGCGGGAACCGGATGTGCTTTCACCGGCAGAAATCGCTTCGCTCATCGCCGTGCTCGACATTCGGGAACGCGCAATGGTGATGCTTGTCGGTAGCACCGGACTGCGGAGATCCGAGTTGGTCGCGCTCACATGGGCAGACATCGACCTCGAACTCATGCAGGTGAATGTCCGCCGCTCCTGTGTGCGGAATCACTTCGGAGACACCAAGACCGAAGCGAGCCGTAAACCGGTTCCACTGCATCCTTCCGTCGTGAAGTCGCTCGGTGTATGGCGAAAGGAGTCGCCGTACGCGGAAGAGAGCGATTTTCTCTTTCCGTCGATTCGGCTCAAGGGAAAGCAGCCCTTGTCTCCGGATACTTTGCTCAAGAAGATCATCCGTCCCGCACTCAAGAGAGCGGGGATCGAAGGCAAGGCGATTGGCTGGCACAGCTTCCGTCACTCACTGGCAACGAACCTTCGGGCCGCAGGGGTTGATCTCAAGACGGCGCAGGAACTTCTGCGCCATGCGAATTCACGGATCACGCTCGAAGTTTACACGCGAGCGATCTCCGCGACCAAGCGCGAGGCCAACAACAGGGTGATGGAGATGGTATTCGAGGCGGGAAGGAAGGCGCTTTCAGCACCCTCTCCAGCACCCTCGAAGGGTGCGGAGGGGAAAACGAAAAAAGGTGCGGATCGCTCCGGCACCCTCGTCAGCACCCTCAAAGGAGGTTCTTGATCTTGCCACTTGCCATAAAACCTTTGTTTTCTTAGGCTTTATGGCGGGGACGACGGGGCTCGAACCCGCGACCTCTGCCGTGACAGTGAACAGGAATATCGTAACATATTGAAACTACGCGTCATGGATGGCTCCATTAGCGTTATTGGGAACACCTAGGAGCGATTACTGCACCCTTATCGAACCCACGACCTCTGCCCTAAACACCTCTGCCCCTGCCCTTCCACCCAGAATCAGGCAGATGCGTGAAAAGGAAAGTGTCGGAAGACTCAACGGAGCATCCCACAGTACGAAGACCATGTGGCACGGTCGGTCACCAGATCGACTCCTGTCCCGACGCTCGAAGAGTCGGAAAGAGCCCGGGGTTGAGCGAGACCCGCCAAACCTCTCTTCAAAGCTGGTCCGCCACGACTCGGCTTCCGGCCAACCCGTCAACAAGAAGCCCGAAGCAAACCAAGTGGGCCGCGAACGGGTATGCCTCTCTCTATTTGCTGTTCAATCGATTCGTTTGTGCGTCCGCGTTCGTCTTCATCGTGCAGCACGAAAACCATTGGAGGATTTTCATGAACGCGACGATTGCAGTAACAAACGAGGTCACAACGCTGATCAATACGTTCACCGTCGAGCCCGATGATCAATCAAAGCTCCTAGAACTCCTGCGCGAGAACACCGAGAACGTTATCAGTCAGCTTAATGGCTGGATTTCCACCAGCTTCATTGCGTCTTCGGACCGACGGCGGGTGGTTATTTACTCGCAGTGGCGCGACCTTGCGTCGATAGAGGGAATGCGGGCTGATCCCCAGATGAAGGCGTACTTCCCGCGCATCGGTGCACTTGCGACACTCGAGAGCTTCGCCGGCAACGTCGTCTACTCCCACCACGCCTGATCTACATTTGAATAGGAGCGTTGGAGACGCCATCTGATTGACTGATCATGCGCGTGCGAAGTTCGAACGGCTGCTGAGCGAGCTTCGCCCAAAGCTCCATCGATACTGCGCGCGTATGACCGGATCCGCCGTCGATGGCGAGGACATTGTTCAAGATGCGATCGTCAAGGCTCTCATCGCACTGCGTGACGTGGACGGCATTGGTAACCCTGAAGGCTGGCTGTTCCGTATCGCCCACAACACTGCGCTCGATTTCCTACGAAAACGCGCTCGTCAGCCAGGGATGCAGGATGAGGGTCTAGAGATAATCGCTGCTCCAGATTCCGGAGGCGTCGACGACGAGGTCACGATGATGAGCCTGCGCACCTTCATGCGCTTGCCAGCTTTGCAGCGAAGCGCCGTGATCTTGAAGGATGTTCTCGACCATTCCGTTGAGGAAGTCTCGTGGATTACGGGCGCAAGCGAGGCGGCGGCAAAATCCGCGCTTCAACGAGGGCGAGCCCGGTTGCGCGAGTTTGCTGCTGAACCGCCAGACATGTTGCTGCCGATGCTGTCGGACGCAGCGCGCGCGCGGCTGATTCGATATGTTGACGGGTTCAAGGCCGGAGATTTCGATGCTGTCCGCGACATGCTCGCCGATGATGTCAGACTCGACCTCGTCACCAAGCTTCGCAAGCAAGGAAAGAGCGAGGTCGGGGAATATTACGCTCAATATGCAGCTGCTAAGCATTGGGCTTACTCAGCAGGCGTCGTTGACGGTCGGGCCGCGATGCTTGTCTTCGACACTCGGGTATCTTTCGAAGCACCAGCCTATTTTGTTGCCTTGGATTTCACTGACGACCGGGTGGTCGCGATCCATGATTTCCTGTTTGCGCGTTACGCCATGGACTGTATCGATTTGGCTGCCTTACCACTGTGATCGTGTTTGTTCGCGCTCACCTATCGGCAAGGAAGGACCGCACCAGGCAAAGCGAGACTTGCGTTCCGCTAAGTCCTGATGAACGCGCTTCTCGGAAGCAATCGCACATCAACGCCTTTGGGGTCGATGAGTGCATTGGCCTGATATCACCATTTCAAGACGAAGCCATTGCGCTATTACTTCGAGACCCTGGCAAGTTTGCGTTGCTGCAACTCTTGCTCCGGAATAAGCGACATGAAAATGGGCCTATAAAAAGGTGGCCGTCCGGTCCCTCAAAGTCCGAATAGCAAAAGTTTACGTAGTTGCCTGCAGTACGCGGTGAACGAAGCTGACTGCGATGGCAGCATTTGAGGAAAAGGAAATCACTACCCGACGAAAGACGATTGTGGCCGTGAAGGATCCCCAGATTTCACGCCAGGAATGTTCACGGATATGCTGCAAGACCACTATGAATGTGATCCAGATGCTCGGATAAACCACGTTGAAGGTAAGAAAGTGGAGTAACTCAGAGCCGCAATCAGGCAAAGAATAGACGAACAACTTCCATCGCACACAGATATAACTTGGCTTTCGAGGTACGCATTGCGGTGAAAGTTATTATCTGACGGTCAAAGTGAGCGTTAGAATTATCGCCAGTCATCGGTCTCTAGCACGATCTCAATTACAGAGTAGGAGATTCCCTATGCGCCAGTGCGTCGTAATCGCGCTTCTGATGAGTCTTGGCATCGCAGCAACTGCTCAACAAACACAACCTGCCCCCGCAAAAGAACCTGAACAGCCCTCTGGGCCTCCGCAAACCTCAACAGTCCCCGTGAAGAAGTCTCAGCTCACGCCGGCCGCGATTAGCCCGCTGCACCCGTGTTCGCTCGCCAAGCTGAATACGACGTGCAAGTACGTGATGGACCGAAACTCCCCTATGGCGCCGACACAGATTCAAATGTTCTCAAAGCAAAGTCTCGTTGTCGTTGTGAAGGACGAGAAATACTTTGAAAGGTATTCGCTCGATCCCGTGAGCGGTCAGCTCACGCAGTACCCGGATACGGCAGCCGCGATCGTGCAGGGAATGCTACCCGCGATTGGGAAATTCGTCGCTGAGAAGGAAGTTGTCGGCCTGATCGAGGAAATGGTCAAAGAGAACAAGGACCCCTGCAATAACGACACGATAACCACAGATCCGGCCCTAGGCAAAACTCCAGACGTTCTTCCGTCGTTCAAAGCATGCTTTGTTCAGTTGTCAAAGCAAGCCCAGAAAATCTACAGCGATCTTGAACCCTACACGTTACCAGACGCCATTTCTGCCAACGACACCCCGGACTTCAAATCGCTCGATGCTATAGACCAGAAGATTGAACCGTTTCTGAAGAGTGAACTGTTCGTGACCTCCCGAATCACCGCCATCACGGGAAATGCTGGTCTAAAGGGAAATGCACCCGACCAACCTGCAATTGCAGAGCTGACGGCTTCGCAGAAACTGATCGATGCGATTGCCGCCGATCTCCTTGCGTACAGAACGAGAATCGCCGATCTGAGAACCTATTCGAACGGGCACCATCCATGCAAAGACTTTGGCAAGGAACTAAAGGACGAAAAAACCGATTGCGTAGCCGTCACTTCTAACAAGGATGACGATGAACCTTACCAGAACATGGTGACGCGCACTGTGACTTATGCGCTCAACACGTACAACCTGGTCTCCTATTCGCAGGAAGCAGCCGTGGACGCGAGCAAGAAGAAGACATTAGGCGGCAACATCGTGCTCAATTTTGCCGATGAGCCAAACGTGGGCAAGTCACCGGCGCTCAGATGGGAAGCGTCGGCGGGAGTGTTCTTTTCGTCGCTCCCGATCAGATCATTTTCAGTGGTGCCAGTCTTCGACGGCACAAACGTCACCGACAACAAGGTAGCGCAAACAATTGTCCGCCCCACCGTCATCCCTTACGCCGCCGGAAATTACCGCCTCACGAATGACCTCCGATGGAGCAAGTGGAAGTCAAATCTATATTTGACAGGAGCGGTTGGCGTAAATCCGAATACCGTTTCCGCTGACTTTGCCGCAGGTCTTTCTCTCTCTTGGAGAACTTTCATGGTCAGCCCGCTCTGGCATTACGGACACGACACGCGGCTGACCGGGTTCACTGTGGGAGAGAGTCTTGGAGTTGCTTTCAAAAGCACACTGCCGACTCAAACGTATTGGACGAGCGCGTTCGGTATAGGGATCGGGATTCGGATTCCGCCTATCACCGGGAGGTAAGCGCACAGCATCGACAGGAAGAGCGTTGGTGACATGCCTTGGCTCCAGTAAAATCCTGGCATGCCTTACATGCTGCTTCAGGCCGTCGCGCAACATTCACAGGCTGTTGTGCAGGCTGCACCGCCGCAAGTATTTGTCACTGTCCAGCAGCCCGCTGGCGGTATGCCGGAATGGGTGAAGATCCTCATTACCGCTGGCGTCGGCGCCGTATTCGGCGTCGGCAGCGCGCTGCTCACCGAAACCGTGAAAACGAAGCTGACGAAAAAGCGCCTGAAGAAGGCAATCACCGAGCAATTGACCGCTGAAGTGGAAGAGAACCTAGATCACGTCGAGATGCTTGCCGAGATCATGATGGAAGCCAATATTGCCGGTGTTCAGGAAGCTGATGCGACCCTCGGTAAGGTCAGGGCGAACATCCGGTACATCGACAAAGACAGGTATCAGCATTACTTCGTAGGCGAGAAGATGCTGCTTTATGAAATCGATCCTGACAAGGAGATGGCGGACTTTTACACGCAGATCGATCATGCCAAAGAAGGCATCGAGGATATCGATACCGACTTCATGACCATCAGCTTCAAGATGGCCGCATTGCTAGGCTATCGTTTCCTGCGCAAACAGGGCATCGACCGAACGAAGCGGCCAGGACTGTACGAACAGCTTCACAAAGGCTCTGTCGAAGGAATAAAGGCGCAGGGTCATGCGTGATACGCCTATGGCCCGCGCCGCTCGGTTCCCCGGACAAAGCAGGAAAACGGCGTGTTGTATTTGAGCAGTGACGGCGGCAGCTTATTGGCCGGCAGCGCGCACGGATTCTCATAGACGATGAACTTGTATTCGAGGCCATCACGCGATCCGGTTGAGACAGCGTAGAAAATGCCGAGGCCGCCAATGTTCTCGTACTGGTTAGTCGTGAAAAACCCATCCACGCCGTACTGTGCCTTTGGCGCGTACAGCGCACCTTCCACCTGGAACAGCGAGTCGAAGAGCGACAGCTTCAGATCATCGGAGATGATGAGCAGATTCGACTGATTATTCGTGAACTTCGGATAGGTCTTCGACGATGAGATGCAACGATGCACGACTTGCCAGTTGCCGACTGCACCGCCTTCGAGGCCGATGTACTTCGGCAGCTTCGTTCGGCCAGCCTTGATTTCTGCCGGTGAAAGCTCGCTTTCCCAACCGGGGCTTTTGATCTCGACGAAGATGTGCGTCTTCTCTGCCGAATCCAGCAGGAACTCGCCGACCATGTTGCCGAGGCCCGGGGGATCCCATCCAGTGATCGGAAAGCCGATGTAGTGGAGAAGGTAGGCAAGGCGCAGCTCGTTCAGCGCCTCATCGCGCTTTATATTCCTTGCCTCGATGTTGGGCCTGGACCGCGCCAGGCACCCAGGCGTCTCATCTGCGAATTGCAGCAGCACGTCGAGTTCCTTGATGTAGGCATCCGGCCCCGGATAACCGTCAGTCCACTTGTCCGGCGAGATCAGCTTTCGCGCCACCGGCCCTAACCTTGTTGCTCCGGCTCCTGGCATAGCGCACCTCCTCTGTGGGGTACGATATCAGTATCAACAATGCCACTGAGCTGACGCCAAATCGCCGATGCACTCATTGACGGAGGATTACTTCCGAGAAGCCGACATATCATTACATATGGATCAAGTCAGCTGAATAGTGGCGCAGGCCGAAGGGGAATGGTGCAGGAAGGGGGACCAGCCTGCTACGAAACTAGCCGTTCGCCACTCGGCGAGGTTGGGTTACTGATGAGACGCGAAGTAGGTTTGCCTGTTCTCTAAAGCTGCTACAAGCGCTACGGCAAACTTTCCTGTCGTTTGAGGACAGGCCAGACGTTCGCGAGTTCGACCACCAACTCAATCGGCTCCGGCTGCCAGTATCCCCCATGGCCGGCGATGACTCCAGGCGGAACGTTGATCATCCAATCGGCCGATTGATTCCACGGTAGATGATCGTAGTCATCGGCCAACGTGGATTGCTTCGTGCTACAAAATGGACGGTTTTCGTGGTCGTACTTTGGCTCTTTCGTTCCACGGCACTTGTACTCGATTCGGCGATAGAGATTGGCGAGTTGCGGAAAAGCATCGCCGACGTGGAAGAGCCTCAGCCTGTCCGTCTGAGCCGTATCTTCTACCAAAGCTTTTACGACATCGTCGCAACCGGGATGGTCGCCTGTGACGAAATCTGCATGGGAGGTCGCTGCATTTTTCTCGTCTGTGCCGATGTAGCATCCGCTATCGAAGTACAACAGGTTTGAGGGGTTGGAACGCCGCACTTTTCCCATGCTCGGCTTATCCCCGGCCTGCACGTAATTTGGATCAGCGAAGGCCTTGTCATTCTCGGGAGGTACAGCCTTCGGTACCGGAGGTGGACCCGCGATCACCCGTCCACCCGTTGCGAAGGGACCCGTCAATGGATCGCTCTTGGAGTGGAGAGTAATCAACAACGGACGAAGCGGAATTTTCTCAGAACCGGGCGTCAAACTCGTGCTCGAATACCCATTCGTCTTCTCGATCAGGCGCTTAGGAATAACACCACCTGTGGCCTCGTTAAAAGTCATTGCCATGTCCGCGAATGGCTGCACTGCCGCGCCACCTGATGCCTGTGGTTGATACAGGTGATAGATTGCGCGCTCGAGAATCAACCCGCCGAAAGAATGCCCCAACAAGACTAGGCGGGACGGGCTGCCAACGTCGGGCTTAGTTGTATCTCGCAGCGAACGAAGAATACGAAGGATGTCGTCATTGTCCGCAACCAGCCGCGCCGCGCGCTGCTGGAAGTCCAATCTTAGGGTATTCAGAGACCCGCGCCAACCTATGTACACTCCGACGTATCGCGTCTCGCCCCCGGGTTGCGGCTGCTTGCAGTCGAAATCGTCGTTTCCCTTGAACTTATCGAAACGCTTCTTGAGCGTACCTTCCTGGAGCGATTTCATATGGCGCTCGAATTCCTGGCCCCCGGAGTTAAGGCAATCGATCAGTTGCAGAAAATGTGGGTAGTTGTTCGAGTCGAGACGCGCGTTGTTCTGATTTCCGTGGATGAAGACGATCACTACGATCTTGCTCTTATCCGTCACACCATCACGTGCCGACTGAATGAGTTTCTCTGTAAATGCGAGCTGGGCTGCGCCACAGCAACTCTGCAACTTGCCAGAACCATTCAGTTCAACCGCCGCGACATTATCTCCAAACGCCGGTGAAGCGCCGATGACAGGCGCGGTGTACTGCGGCTGTCGGCTTCCAACCGGTTGATATGCGGCATCCCGAATGCAACCACTCAATGCGGCGGTGAACACAAAAAGCGGTATAAGGCGCATGAACAAGCTAAGTCGCATAGGTTCCTCGGCAAGCGATGACTCTGCAGTAACTATAATCTGGAGTTGAGTCTTCAGGAAACATTCTCGAGCACGTCGACCGCGTGGATCACCCTCCGCATTGCCTGTTACAAAACTCTGATCGTCGCCAGCAGGCTGGATCCTGACTATATGCCGACTCATCGTTATCAATCGCTATTGCTGAAACCACCGTTTTCAGGGAACGTCGACTAGCGCCGATCCTTAACTTTCGTGGCGATATACGCCTTTGTCTACGGAGAGGTTCTTCGAACTCGTGGTGGGGCAGGTGAACTTGCGTGACGCCTCAGATAAGCTGGGTGCTATGAATGCAGCCGAACACTCCAACTGGGTGAATGCAAGCCGGTGGCTGGACCGATTTGATCAACAGGAGGCGCTTCCGGGGGGCGGCCAGGGGGAGGCATACCGAGCGTTGCGCAAATCCGATCAAACCCCGGCGTTCGTCAAGGCTATCAAGTCCCCCAAGGATCCAGAGCGCCGGGCACGCTTCTTCCGCGAGGCGACGGCATACGACAGTTTCGATATCGTCGGCATACCTCAACTGATCGAAAGCAATGCACATCTCCATAAGGAGCCTAGTGCGCAACTCTACATCGCGACGACGTTCATTGAAGGTCCCACGATCCGTCGATGGCGCGCCGAGACGACACCTGACCTGGATACCGGCGTGCATATGGTCCTCGCTCTTCTCCAAATACTGGACGCTTGTCACGCGAAGGGTTGCATCCACCGCGACGTGAAGCCCGACAATATCATTTTGGCTGGCGGAGATCCGGCTCAGCCTAAGCTCCTCGATTTCGGTCTGAGCTACCACGAAGTTCCCGACCTTGAATTTCAGACCGAGCATGGCCAGGAGGTCGGAAACCGATTCCTTCGTCTTCCCGAATTGTCGGCCGGCAGTCTCGACAAAAAGGATCCCCGGTCCGATTTATCATTCGCAGCCGGCATCCTCTTCTATGTGCTGACAGGCGGACACCCCGATGTATTGCAAGATGGATATGGGCGGCTTCCTCACCAGCGCAGTCAGCTTCAAGCCGTCGACGTTGGAGATGCCGTTGCTTTCCAGGTCAATAACTGCTTCCATGATGTTCTCTTGAGGACTGTCGTTCTCCGGACCCTCCACGTGATCTGGACCGAAAATCTCGGTGATCGCGGCCTGCACAGCATCGCTTTGCTCTACTTCCTCGAAGACAATGAGACCGCGTTCTTCGAAAATTGATTTCACATCCGCACGAACTGCGGCATCGAAAACGCTTGCCCCGTCGATGCCCGTTATGCGGGCTCCAAATGGGAGGTCGCTTGCGAGATTGCTGATTCGAAGTGATCTCATAGAGCGAGTCCCCTAACGTTGGACATTCGCATATTAAGCATAATTCACCGGCGATAGAGCGCTCAGTTCGAGATAGGAGCGGCACAATGTCGGAACCCAGAGTTCGAAGACTATCCCCGAATGCTCGATTGGCTTCGCTACTTCTCAGCTTTCATGCTTTTCAGGTACGGCATTAGCAAACTGCTCCGTTCGCAATTTCACCTACAATCCAAGCTGCGCACTTCGGAGAGCTTACTCATATCGAAGGTTACCCGTATGTGGATTTATGAATCGGTACTTCCAACGCGCGCTGCCTCTACAACCCGTTCGCCGGTGTTCTAATCCTCGCCAGAATTCGTTCCAAGACGTCTCGATAGTCATCGGCAATTCGATATTCGACATGCTTCATTTGCGGAGTGGATAGATCAACCCGCTCAATAATCGCCTTCTCTTCCAATACGTGAAGACTGTCTACCAACATTTTCTTGCTGGCAGAAGGGATAGAGCGGCGCAGTTCGCTCAGCCTGGACGGTTGGTCTAACAGGCGAATCAGTATGAACTTTCGCCACTTCCCTTGAAAAGCGGCATCCAGCAATTCAGCGTCGCCGATGCGACGCTGCGACTCAAGTGGTTTCATGGGCGTCAGCGCCAAAATTCGCTCAACTGATCGGCTATTGCCTTGCCTTGGTTGTAACCCGCTTGAGCGGAGGGCCGACGTGTCGACAAATCCATCAGATTCATCCCCATGCCGAGTGCGTCTAAAGAATCACTATCTGGAAAGATGGTTTCGACTCTGCTGCCGCGTGCGCGTAGGTGTTCAACTTGGGTGCGAGGTGGAGGTTCCAATTCAAGGGCTTCCGAGTCCTGATTCTGAACGCTTCGTCGCTGACGCCACACTTCCGCAGTAATTTCCCACATGCAAACCTTGATCTCTGAAGCACTCCACAAAATATCATGCGTGTACTGAAACCCGACTCGCTCAAGCAGCTTGCGAGAGTTGCGGTGCTCAATCCCGTGTCCAGCGACAATCTTCGGCAAACTAAGTGCATCGAAGCCATGCGCGAGGATCCCAAGCAAAGCCTCCTCCCCCAACCTTAGTCCCCAAACCGACCGCATCAAATGGACCCCTGCCTCGATCGTAGATGGATCTAACGACCAGGGTCTTAGCCCGGCGCACCCTGCAAACTCGCCCGTCTCGCGCAGAAACATTGGCCAGTACTGGATGCCCATGAGGTCCCCCCGCTCGCGTTCTGCGTGGAGCCGGTCACGCGCTTGCTCCGTGGTCATGGCGCCGCCGAAGTGTTGGGTCACTTCGGGATCGCACCATAATGCTTCTGCGAGCGCGGTATCTTCGACAGTCCAACTGCGGAACACCAGACGAGCAGAATCAAGTGGCAACACGAGCAGACCCCCTTCCAATTGGAAAAGCCGTGTCTGCAGGCTTACGCCCTTAAAACACGCTTCTCATGATCCATCGTTAGTGAAGACAACCCGACTTCATAGGAGGCTAATCTTCGAGCCAGCGGGCGCTGAGGCGAACGCATCATCACTTATTACAATCCGTTGCGAGTGAACCTCTGCGCGAACCTACTGCGGGATCGCGCGCTCATGGATGATGGACCATGACACCCCGAATCGATCACGCAACTGAGCAAAGCGAGTCGCATAGAAAGTCTCTCCGAGCGGCGCGTAGACCTGTCCCTCTTCGGCGAGAAGCTTGTAAGCCCTCTCAGCTTCTTCCGGCGAGTCGAGAGATAGGTAAATATAAACGCTTCTGATTTTCTCAAATACGGAGGAGGAAACATCGTTTCCGATGAGCACAGTATTCCCGATGGCCAATCGCGCGTGAATGACTGCCTTCGATGCTTCACCCGTCGCGCTGCTGCCAGGGGCCTGGTCTTGATGCATCATCATGAGGACCTTGCCACCTAGATTCGCTTCATAGAAACGGAATGCCTCTTCGCAGTTGCCGCCGAAGTTGAGTTGCGTATAGAGCTTCATTAGATCTCTCCTTATAGGTTTGTGATGGTTGACGTGGAGTCGCATAGGGTGCAGCCAACGCGCATAGATGGTTACGCTAGCCCTGCTCACTGGCTGCCAGCATTGTTTCCGCGTATTCGTAGAGATGACGAAGCTGATGGACGGCCCCGGTTTCCATTCCTGCCTGAAGGTGCCCGTCACGCACTTGACGGGAACTGTGTCGGATGGTGTGAGTGAGCTGCGTTCCACCCGCGGTTTCCTCAAAGGTGACCGTGGTCAGCCATTCGGGATTGTCCAGCTGCGGCATTTCGTAGCGCTCGCTGTATACGAGCCTTTTTCCGGGGACAATCTCTCGATAGACGCCGTGAAACAGATGGGCGCTTCCGTCCGACATCTGCAGAATGGTCTTCCACGAACCCCCGGTCCGCAGATCGATCTCGCAAGCCGTGACGCGTGCGCCATCGCAACCCCACCAGTGGCGAATGTGCTCCGGGCGAGTCCACGCCTCAAAGAGCGTCTGCCGGCGGCGGCGGAAGAAACACGTAAAGCGAATCTCTGTATCCGAGGGAAGAGTCACGATGACGTCAAGATTTCCTTTTGCGAGCATATTTCTTCGTCTCCTTCTGCTCCAGTGTGGAGAGGTAATCATCGAGCCGACTCATATTCTGTTCCCAGAACAGGCGATAGTTCTCCACCCAGTCAGCTATGTCCCGAAGCGGAGTCGCGTCCAGACGGCAGGGACGCCATTGCGCGTCGCGGCTGCGCGTGATGAGCTTGGCCCGTTCGAGGACCTTGAGATGTTTGGTGATGGAGGGAGCACTGATGGAAAAGGGTTCTGCGAGATCTTTGACCGACGTTTCTCCTAATGCCAGGCGCGCCAGTATCGCGCGCCGCGTAGGGTCCGAAAGTGCGGCAAACGTCGTACTTAAACCGTCAGACATGTATTTCACCTACAGGCTAATTAGCCTTCAGGTAAAGTACTGTGAAATGTTTCAATTGTCAAGCCGGTAGCTGGGGGGTGCAACCAGCCGCCTATGTTCTCATGAGTCGCTTCTAGTCAGCAGTAGACGTAGAGTGGAGACGGCTGAGTTCCGTAACAGTCTCGGAACGTCGTCCTGCCGCTCAGCCGACGAGCGTGGGCCGGAGGATGGCGGGAACGTGGGTTGCAGGGAGAAACCGAAGCGGTGTCTTCCTGCGCGTTTTTGGCAAAAATGAAAAAGGGGAGGACGGCAGGTTCGCCGCCTCCCCGAACGATGAGACATTAGGCCGCTTTCCTTGTCTTGGGTGCTGGCTTGGCTTCGGGCTTCGGCTCCTTCTTTGCCTTGGCCTTGGCCGCAATTTCTTGCCTGACCTTCTGACTGATGGCCTCGGTATCCACCTTGTACAGACTTGCTGCATCTTTGAGGACATCGGTTCCGTTTTGACGGGTTGCTGCTAGAAGAATGGTCGTCTCGATCATCAACCGGGACAGTGTCCCTTCATCAGCGCGGCGCATGAAAGCGATTAGAGTTTTGGCGATGCCTCCCTCGTCACGCTTCTGACGGATAGCGTGTTGCCGCGCCAGCGTTTCGATGCGGCTCTCGTCCAAGGTGCCTACCAGCATCTCGATGACGAAAAGCAGGTCGCGCTTCATGAGCCGAACCGGGACAGCGGAGCCGATGGCGGCAAGGACGCGAAGACCGGTCGTGTTGGCGATGGCCTGTTCCCTGCGCTGCTTCTCCTGTTCGGCCTTCCACTTCTCATCGTCGCGGCTGGTTTGTTGTTTCGGATGATGAACGGGGCAAGATGGATTGGCGCACACCTTATGGATGGTGCCAACGTCGCTGCCTTCGGTGATGATGGCCTCGGTGGTGAACTTACAGGATTTGTATTCCGGCCTCTGGGCTTGCTGCTTGTCCTTCGGCTTCTCATCTTGAATGGCGGTGTACTTGTTGCGTGGGAGTACCGCGCTACCTTCCTTCTGTCCACCATAAGCCGTGCTGATCTGCACCAGCTCCGGTTTCGCGGCGATGGTAGATGCCACGTGCGCTGCGACTTTGGCAGCGTAGCAGCCGGGGTCGGTGCAGCGGTCGCCCTGCCTTCCAAGGTCATCTCCGAACAGCAGTTTGTTATGGCCTGTCCGTTTTGGGCAGTCGGCACAACTGCCAGCGGCGGGCGCAAGCAGCGCGTCCCGCTTATTGAATGGCGCATCCTTGAGGACTAACAGAATATTGCTGTCAATCCAGAATTGCAGGTTGCGGACGGGCAGCAGGATACGTGCTGGCTTCGCTCCATTGTTGTAGACCTCTTTGAAGCAAGCGGAGAGCGCCTGTGATTGTTGCTCGGCTGGCAGCTTTGCCAGTAGAAGCGCATGGCCTACGCCGATTTCATCGGCATAGAACGCTTCGACACCAGCGGGTACAAGGTCAGCTAGTTTCAACCTTGAGGCCACGAAGACGGGCGATTTCCCAACCTTCGCAGCAATCTGCTCGATGCTGTATTTGGGTTCGTCCAAGTCCAGCAAGGCGCGGAATCCCTGCGCTTCTTCCATCGGGTGAATCTCCGAACGAATCAGATTCTCCACTAGCTGAGCTTCTAAGGCGGCGGCATCGGAGAGATTGACGATGCGTACCGGAACGGTGGGCTGTTCGGCGATCTGCGCGGCGCGATACCGTCTCGCCCCTGCGATGATCTCGAAACCGTTCTCCGTAAGAGGCCGCACTAACAGCGGGGATAAAACGCCCTGGGTGCGGATGGACTCGGCCAGTTCCTTCAGGGCGATTGGCTCGAAGGTGCGGCGCGGGTTGGTCTTCGACTCATTCAGCACAGACAAAGACACATTGCGGTATTCAGTGGCATTGATAACTTGGGTTTCCATGATGAAGGCTCCTTTTGAGCGGTTAGAGGCTGAGGTCGCAGAGCGGCAACGGTCATGCGGTGTCCGCTCCAAGGTGAGCGGACTAGCCGACGATGCACTTGTCCGTGAAAACTTCGGCGAAACCTTGTTGTCGCAGGTTGTTGTCCCACTGCTTGGCGAATCGTTCATGCTCGGCGTGTAGGTTGGTGTGGTAGCAGTAGTGGCCGTCGCTGATAAAGCGGCTCCACTGCTCAATGCCTGCATAGTCATTTCGCCAATAAAACGGGTTCAGGTGTGCGCCTCCAGCGAAACCAAGCTCGAAGCACATCTCCGGGTCGCGCATCAGGTCGCCGTTCTGTTCGCCGTAGTGAGCCACGGAGAGCGAAGGCAGACCACACGGGCCGGACTCGTCCATCGCCTCGATGACAAGCTCCATATAGGGCGGGTTTTCAATCTTGAGGTAGAGGTTGGGTCGCCAACCTCCGGCTTCCTTCAAGATGGCGAGTATGGTTTTCATGCCGCCACCTCTTCCGGCTCTGCTGTCTTGGCGGGTTCGCTGTCTTCGGCTTGGGCTGGTGGCTCCAGTGCCGCGAGGATGAGATTGGCGGTCTGCTGGATGACTTCCAAGCTCTCGGCCAACAGTAAGGCGTTGCCCTGATAGAGCTGGATATAGTCCGCAGAGGCGTTTTCATTGAGCAAACCCACGGTCTTCCCGACAACAAACGCGACGGCTTCCGCCTCAAGCTCACGGATAGTCTTTGTCGTTGCGGTGCGCCGTCCTGCCTTGTGCAAGAGTTCATGCGCCGTCTCGTGAACGAGCGTTGAAAACTCCTCGGCCTTCGACTGGCCGGGAAGGATGGCAATGCGTCCGCCGTAGCTAATGCCAAGCGCGGGGGCAATCTTTTCGTTGTAGACAAGCTGAATGCCTTTGCTCTCCACGAACGCGGCCAACCGCTCGACGTTATCGCCGGGGTCGCCACTCACTTCGTGCAAGTTGGGAAGGTCTACGCCGTTAGTTTGCGACACATCGAAAACGTAGGCGTTACGGAATCCAAGCAAGACACGCTCGTTCTGCTTCGTGATGTCCTTTTCGGCTTCCTTGTCCTTCTTGCGGCGAACCCCGACCATCGGCGCGAGAATGCGAATGCCCTTGGCTCCGGCGTTGACGCTGCGCCCCATGTTCTTCCATGTCCAGAAGCCAGCAACACGGGTTGCGGTGGGCATCTGCCGTGCAATCTCCAGCACATTCCCAAAGCTGTAGTTGTGAAAGCGGCTCATGGCGGTGAGGTAGTTCGTGAGGGCGTCGGACTGTCCCGCCTCTAGCTGCTCGATGAGGAGCTTGATGTTGGCGGCGATGAGTTCCTGCTTGGTGAGGGGCTTCTTGCTGTCAATGGCGGTGACGTTGTTGGTGGTTTCGTTGCTGTTCATGGTGTTGTCTCCTTTGGCGGTTGCCGTTGCTTTTCATGCCATGCGTGGCATGTACCTACATGCCGAACGCCTCCTGGCGAAGGCG
>JBEPUJ010000033.1:0-34442 GCA_041691575.1 Terriglobales bacterium | reverse complement strand
CATCGGTTCGATCAACGCCTACCCTGTAGTCGTAGACCATCTTGCCACCAAGGTGTGCGGCATATGCCATCACACCGTAGGCGAGTCCGGCTAAGACACGCCCGCTTATTCGCGACTTCCGCTTGCGGAGGATAAGAGAGGTCGCAAAGAGCGCTGTAGCCGTGACGTTCAGCATCCCGTGGATCATCCCAATTCGGCGAGCGGGCGGATCGACATCTTGCCAGTCGTTCACACCGGTTATAGCAGCACCAGCGGCACCCACCAAGCCTATGCCGATCGAAGCGTCAGCCGCCATGGCAAATCCGCGATCTTTACTGACGACATCCAAACCGTCGCATACAAGCGCGACGGTCCAGGCACCTATGGGAATATCTGTGAGGATTACGTGGAGGGGTTCGCCGATCCAGGTGCCGTTCAGAAAATTCTTAACTGCCTGTACAGGTTCGCCTCCACTGGCGAATGCCTTATGAACAAAGCTCTGTAAGTTCTCGTCAATTGGTTTCGACTGAGATATTTGTGATTGTTCACGATCAATGCCACCGGTGATGTCCGGGATTGTCGCCATTTCTCCTCCTACACGGGCCGTCTCCGGCCTACTTAGGATTAGATGCTTATTCGGGAAGTCATGGACGGATCGGTAATCGCTTCAGATTCTGAGCTAAAGACCGAGGTTAGTGCCGGGTTCTGGCTTCTTGAACGATGGGCACCCAATCTCGCCACGAGCTTCCAAGCGCGCGAGCAGCAGATAAAAATACAGCATCCCGCGCTGGGACCCGAGAGTGTTCAAAACGGCTTGCGTATCGAGCGGCACTGATCCAGCTACAAGCGCAAGGTTGCTCGCTATACTCGTGTCGTTGGCTGGAAAGACATCCAGTCTCCCCAGGCCGCGCAACAGGATCACTGCCGCCGTCCACGCGCCGATCCCCTTGATCTGAGTGAGAATCGCTGCCGCATCCAGGCTTGCGCTGCGTTCCAACGTCATCTGGTCGAGCGTGCCGGAGCCGAGTGCTACAGCCACACGCCGCAGAGTCGCGACTTTGCTTGTACTCAGACCAGTCGCGCGTAGCAATTCATCCTTGGCCTCTTGAAATTGTTCTGGAGATGGAAAGGCGTAGCAAGGAGTCGGCAGATCGACGGTGTCGACCGCCTGCCCAAAGGCAACGACCATGCGCTGCATGACGGCACTCGCTGCACGCAGGCTTACCTGCTGGAAGATGATCGCGTTCGCGCATGTCTCCCAAAGCGTGGGATATCGCGGCGGTTTAACACCGCGCATTCGAGCAACGAGGGGAGTCAGCCAGGGAATGTGCGAAGCCGAAAGATCGAAATCCGTGAGATCGCGATCAACTCCGAGCATCTGGCACACGAGCGCAAGCACCGAGGAGTCCTGTTCCCCATCGCTTTCGATGGTGATGGAGAGGCAGTCCTCATTAGGAAGCTGTCTGGCGCGTACGATCACGGGACTGGGGAAGCCGGAGAGGACGCGAACATAGCACCCGTCTGGCGTGAACCGATCGACGACATTGGTCGAGAGTCGCCGGAGCACGCTCACCGTGAGATCCAGGCGGTACGGTAGTTTGAGTGAGATCCTATATTCGCGTACCAATGAACACCCGCATCTATGCTTCGAGTAGCACCACATTTGGTAGGTAGCTAAGTCTGGCTCCAGCCATCC
This sequence comes from Terriglobales bacterium, assembly GCA_041691575.1. Taxonomy (GTDB): domain Bacteria; phylum Acidobacteriota; class Terriglobia; order Terriglobales; family Acidobacteriaceae; genus Edaphobacter. The sequence continues at coordinate 32,767 of JBEPUJ010000033.1, read as the reverse complement.
TATGCCTAATGGATTCATGAAGCGCATCCAAGAGTAGAAGACGAGGGTAGAAGAATTGCGGTCAACTCGTTCTTGGATGCGTAATTTATGCCTTTGCCCCTCTCTAATGGGAGTATGACGACGATTACAAAGCCTCCAGCGGTAGGGCGAACAGTTTTTACTATCGGTCACTTGACGCGAACAATTGCCGAGTTCGTTGTGCTGCTGAAGCAGGTCAAAGTGGATCTACTCGTAGATGTGCGCTCGATCCCACGCTCATGCATGGTGCCGCAGTTCAATTTTGACACGCTGCCAAACTCCCTCGCGCAGGAAGGCATCGGCTACCAGCACTTGCGCGCTCTCGGTGGGCGACGTCACCACCCTAAAGGCGCGCGAGTCTCGACCAATACATTTTGGCACGTATTAGCTTTTCGCAATTACGCAGATTACGCTGAAACCGATGCGTTCCGCGCAGGCTTCGAAGATCTGCTCGCTCTTTCGCACAACCATCAATGCGCGATCATGTGCGCAGAAGCCGTCTGGTGGCGCTGTCACCGGCGCATCATTGCCGATTATCTCCTGGCCCAAGGCATTCCGGTTGAGCACATCATGGGACTTCGCCATGTGACGCCCGCAATTATCACGCCAGACGCACGGCTTTTGCCCGACGGGGCCCTACGCTATCCGATGCCTGACGCCGACGATGTAGTCCAAGCCGTGAGCGGTTGAGCGATCACGTATAATCGGAATCACATCTTTTTCTCCGCGTACGCACGTTCGATCTCGTGGTGTGGAGATGCTTAAGCATCTGATAAGCCGTTTAGAGTGGCCATCACAGGAATCCCGGAGCTATAGACGATGGCGACAAAGCGCTTCAATATTGGCGATCACGTTAGTTGGAATTCGGAGGCAGGTCATGTCACCGGCACCATCACAAAAGTGATCATGTCCCAGATCGAGTTCAAAGGCTACAAGGTTCATGCCAGCAAGGACGAACCGCAATACGAGATCAAGAGCGACAAAACGGACCACATCGCAATGCACAAGGGCTCAGCACTGACCAAGCTCTGAAAGTGAAGCGTTGAAACCTCCGTCTATGGAAGGTACATGGACACACAACCAAAGTCATCGCAGCCAACTGCCGACGAAATTCGTGCTGCTGTGGGCTGCCATATCCTTGACCTTATTGCGCCGTTACTAAAAGTTCTTTTCTGTGGCATGAATCCGGAACTCTATTCAGCAGCCGTAAAACGTTATTTTACGCGGCCTGGCAACCGGTTCTGGCCGGCTCGGCACCTCGCTGGATTTACTCCACGGTTATCAGCACCGTTCGAGAGCTATGACCTTCTCGAATCGGGGAATGGGATTACGAGCCTAGTACGCCGCGCACCCCGACATCTCGTGAAGTAGCAACAGCGGAGCTCGCGACCGGCAGACGCAGGCTTGCTCATACGGTATGTGATTATCACCCGCGCTGGGTTGCGGTCTTCGGCCTCCTGGCTTATCGGACGACCTTCAGCCAACCAGACGCGCAAATCAGTCGGTGGCAAGATGCGCTAGCTGGGTGCCCAGGTATGGCTGCTTCCCAGTCAAAGCGGCGCGAATGGAAGCTATCCTCTGGTCGATCTTGTCGGCAAGCTACGCGAACTTTATGCGACGGTCAGAGAGGTATAAGCCGATTATGCTGGCCGCTTCACAAAGCCAAACCACCCGTAACTTCTTTTATGAGCGGTGTCTTGTCACGCCTGATAGTGTCCCTTATCAGGCGTGAGCAAGAGCGTTACAGACTCCCAACAGAGCGTCAATGATTTTCATCGAGCGCATCATCGTAAACCGCATTTCGAGACGCTGCAGTTCTGGAAACGTGGCTTGGTCTATTCTCGTCAGTTGGAGGCCATTCACAAAAATCACGCAAATTTGTTCCGACGAAGTGTCTATCCAAGGGGCGGAAAGGATAATGGTTTGGGCCTATCACTCATGTCTTGGAGCTTCCATTCCACGGGTCGCCCATCTGCGACATCGCTACTTAGATTGTTCCAGCGGTAAGAACAGGGAGAACTTTGTACCACTTCTGCCGCGCCGTGTCGTGCTTCGCACCCGCAGATCGCCTTGCAGACGATCCACGAGTTGAGCAGTCACCCACATACCGAGACCGGTGCCGGTTTCGTTCTTCGTGGTGAAGAAGGGCTCGTAGATGCGTTTGAGCGTTGCCGCATCCATTCCGATACCGGAGTCACAGATCGTAGCCCGTACGCCGGGGCGTTCATGGTTGCGCCAGTCTACGGACGGGCCTACCCGTATTGTGAGTGATCCTCCCGACGGCATCGCGTCGATTGCGTTCGTGACGAGATTCGCAAAGATCTGCCGAAGATCACCGCCGAGGCACACCAACGGGGGAGTCTCCTTGAATTGGCGCTCGATCGAAATATTTCTCGCGAGAACCTTGCCCTGGTAGAGCACCATCAAGGAGTCGAATATCTCGGAGACCTGAACGGCCGAACGTGATGTCGCCTGGCGGTAAAACTTGAGTGTCTGCTGGGTGATCTGAGAGACGCGGCCTACCTCTGCCAGCGCCTGCGCGGTAAATTCCTTCGCAGCCACGACGTCATCGCCGGTTGAAGCGAGGTACAGAAGGTTGGTGATAGCCTCCAGCGGGTTATTGATCTCGTGGGCGATGGAAGCTGCAAGACGGCTGGCAATGGCCAGCTTCTCTGCCTGAATCAGCGCAGCTTCGATTTTCTTGCGCTTGGTGATATCACTAAGTGACAAGAGGATAAGAGGATCGGTGTCCGGCTCCTGCACCATGTAACGACCGCTGAGCATGAACGATTTCCAGCCAATCCCGGGGAAGTCGTAGATAACTTCATGATTGAGAAAATTCTGGTCATGCGGCAGTATTTCCTCCAGCAGAACCCGCAGATCGGGCTTATTCCACTGGCCATCTCCCAACTCATACACAAGATGGTTGAGCGTCGCCTCTGGTTTAACTTCAAACGCTTCGTAGAAAGAACGATTCGCCATCAGGACGCATAATCCGCCATTCAATACCAACACAGGTTCCGGCATGGTTTCGATGATTGATTTAGCAAAGTCGATCGCAAGGACCAGTTCCTGATTGCGTTTCTTGATGACATCGATATCCATCAAGACCAGAACCGCCCCATCGATGCGGTTATCCAGCGTCTTGTAAGGCCTTATCTGCAGCCGGTACCAATGTCCCTCATGATCTTGGACCTCTCGCTCGACAATCACAATGTCTCGTACGACCGTTGCCAGCAGAGGCTTCAGATCGATGTCCAGATCCGGCCTGATGTCGGTAATGGGCCGCCCAATGTCGGAGGGAAGCACCTTGAAGATCGTCTCCGCCATGGCTGTCGTGCGGCGAATGCAGAGGCCGCTATCCACCATCACAACCGGGATGATTGTGCTGTCGAGCAGATTCCTCAAGTCGTTACCCAGCACGTTCAGCGTGGCGTTGTTGCTGTTCAACTCGTCGTTGACGGTAGTAAGTTCTTCGTTCGAGGACTCCAGCTCCTCTTTCGACGTTTCCAACTCCTCATTGGTGCTTTGCAACTCTTCGTTGGCCGAGAGCAGCTCTTCATTCGCCGATTGATAGTCTTCCCGCAGGGCATCGTGCGAGGCCACATTCTCCCGCAGCAGCAGGCGGGCCGCCCGCAACTCACGCTTCTGCGCAAGTAGTTTTTCGTGTGAGTCGCCAGCCGCCTTACCAGGTGCGTGTTTACTGTCACTTTTTTCTCGCACCGGTAGAGTCTTCGCCTCATCAAACAGGATGAGATACGACCTGTCCGCAGCCGCAGCAAAGTCACCCAGCGGCGTCACTGACAAATTCACAATGCAGCGCTTCCGGTTGTGTTCAAAGACAACATTCTTCCTTGTGACAGGCGCATTCTTCTTCCGGGCCGAAGCAATAGCGGTGCGTAGCGGAATGGCCAGTTCTTCCCGCACCATGCGCAGCAGGTTCAGATTGGCGCGTCCGGACGTAGGCTCAAGATAAAGACTCGTTCGACCACGAAAGTGAAGAATCTCAAGCGAGTCGTTCACGATCACGCCCGCTGGAGCATACTCCCGCAGCACGATTCGATCCGCCGCCTGCGCGAGTTCCGTTTCACTCGACAGGGCGGTGCTGGGAGCAACTTTCATTTCTGGCGACGATATTGCGGTCGTCAGGGGCTTGCTGGTCTTGAAGGTGCGCTGCTGTCTTTGACTGAATTCCTTCTTGGAATAAATCTTGCTCTTCTTGTTCAGCGGCGTGAAAATCTCTGGATACGAGACGGCGCTCTCAGCGCTCCCCAGCAGCAGAAACCCGGTAGAGTTTAGCGCATAGTGAAAGGTCGAAATGATCTTCTGTTGCAGATCCGGTTGAACATAAATCAGGAAGTTCCGGCAAGAGATCAGATCGATGTTTGAAAATGGCGGATCTCTGGTCACGTCTTGACGTGCAAAAACACATAGGCTGCGAACCACTTTATTGACCTGGTATCCGCTTGGAACCTTGGTGAAAAATTTGGCTAGGCGCTCCTCGGAGACATTCTTCAGATTTTTCTCGGAGTAGATGCCAGCGCGGGCTTTCCCGACCCCTTGCTCGTTGATGTCTGTCCCGAAGATCTGGACTCGAAGACCATCGGCACTTCCGTCCAGAAACTCCAGCAGGGTGATCGCCAGCGAATACACCTCTTCCCCGCTGGAGCACGCAACCACCCAAAGGCGAAGAACCCCCTTTGACTTCTCGACAATCGATGGAAAGACAGTCTTCGCCAGATCATCGAAGACCTCCGGATTGCGAAAGAACTCCGTCACAGGAATCAGAATGTGGCTGGAAAGCCTCGCCAACTCCTCGGGATGCAGTCCGAGATACTCCAGATAGGCAGCCAGAGTAGCAATGCCCATCGAGGCCATCCGTTGCTGCGTACGCCGCTGGATTGTGCTCGGCTTGTACTTGGTGAAGTCGGCGCCTTGCGCGGAACTTACCAGGTCCAGAATGGAATCGAAGGCATGTTCGTCGTCTTTCGGCTCTTCACGCTTTTTCTTCTGCGTGCGGCGGCCGGCGGGGTGATGGCTCATCCATGTCAGCTCCGCGGCAATCTCTTCGGGAGACATAACGAAGTCAATCGCGCCGGACTTAATGGCGCTGCTAGGCATCCCGTCGAACTTGGCTGTGACAGGATCCTGGGCGAAGGTCACTCCACCCGCAGCGCGAATCGCTTCCACTCCCGCAGTACCGTCCGATGCGGTGCCGGAGAGGATGACTCCGATCGCCTGGGTCTTGCGCACGACAGCCAGAGAACGCATGAAAATGTCGATCGGCAAAAAATGCTGGTTGCGATCCATGACTCGCGGCCTCAACCCAAAGTGGCCATCTGTAATGGAGATATCTACGTTGCTTGGCATCACATAGACGCGATTCGATTGGATCTTCATCGAATCCAACGCTTCCAGCACAGGAATCTTGGTCGCCTTGGCAAGCAACTCCGGCAGGATGCTATGCCGCTTCGGATCAAGGTGCTGAATCAACATGAACGCCATGGCGATATCGGTCGGAAGGGCACGGAGAACAGCCGTGAGGGCTTCCAACCCGCCTGCAGACGCCCCAATTGCCACCACGGTGATCGGGGCCGCTGCATCTTCAGGCAGCGGCTTTCGGACTCGCGAAGGAATCATTTGTCACCTGGATCGTCCGGAACGCCGACTGTCGGGAAACCTTGCGCGGGTGCCTTTGCAGATGGGAACACATTATCATCGTAGCCTCGGAATAGTGTTTGCGCCATTTCCCGACAGAAGAGGTCTCTGGGAACTTCTGTCCTGATCCATAATCAACACTCGAAAGTTTGGCCCGCATCGTCGGCAAGCCCGAAGTTGAGTCGTACTAGCCCGCGTTCATCTGTTGGGAAATCTCTAGTGGCGTATCGGCAGTGCTCCGCGGCGAGAACTGAATTTTATGCGATCGTCTCTTGCTCTCGCAGCCGGTCAGGTTCCGGAAGTACCTTGTCCGTGATCCGGTCGCCTCGGTTTTGCGTCGCACAGCACACGCACCGCACACTTGAACCAGTGCGCCGCGCAGGCTGACGCGCCGCGCCCGAGTTGAACTTGCTGATGGCCAGTCAGTAGCCGGAACTCCGCCGCTGGAATTGCATATTGCGTTTGCCTGAAGAGAAGTCCGTTCTCTGTCCCCATCCCGGATGCGACCGTTTGTGCCGGTCTCGGTGAGCGTATTGGCCTGATGTCGTCAGTTGAAGAACAAGCTTGGACGGATTTCTCAATGCCAACCTAAATACCAGCATCTATCCCAATTCGACCTCTGCTCACGCACGGCAGAGGTATTGCCCAAATTTTGCGGACTTTCCTACGATCTTGGGTGCTCAAGAAGGTGCTGAAAAGGCACCGATTGATCAATACAAGTGCGTTTATCGAGACTCAACTGGCAGCGTCAGGCCAAGTCGAGCCCATTAGGTCGCAGAAGCGAGGTCGGGGTTCTTCCTCCATGGCCCGGCGCACCATCATCTTTTGAAATCCTGCATAGCGCATGGGATTCATTTCGATCTCTTCGTAGGACTGGTCAAAATACGTTTCGAGAGGCATATCAAGCTCCTCTGGAACTAGACTCGGGAAATGGGGTGGCTGGACAACAAAGTTCGCCAATCGAGCCTCAGTTGAGGCCGCCGGAGTCGGGTACTCGCGCCAAAAAGCTACCATGATTCGATTGGCTCCATATTCGGCTTGCCAACGAGTCAACGGTCGATCCGCGATCGTTTGGAGCCAGTGTCCCAACTCATGAGCAATCAACAGCCCTTGAAAAATCTCTTCGTACTGCGCGCGACCAGATAGACCCAATGTGCCAATCGTCGCGTAGCGGTCCATACCTGTCTTGGCTGCTGGATCGAGCAGTTCATATGGGACAAGAACTACGGAGCGATTGGCATGATCGTATCGGATCGGTCCAGGCGAGGTGGCAATCGCAATTGCCGGTTTGAACGGAGGCTTTCGACCGCAAGCCAGAACAGCTTCATAGAACCGATGCACAACGGGCTGGGCACGCGAGAGGATTCCATCTCTATCCATACAATTCATGATAATGGCGGACTTCAAAGTCGAGCTCTGCGGGTCTTCTTTGATTTCGGGTGCTCAAGAGGGTGCTGAAATAAGCCCGGCGTCGCCGTGCTAGACCCATTTCGATTTCCTGCTTGTCTTATTCTCGTCGGTCTACTTCGGAACGCTCTCAAGTAGGACCGTGGCAGAAAAGTCGGGAACGGGGCGCAATAAGCCAGTGATTAGATCCATTCCGAAAGGCGTTACCAACCGGTCAGGTACCGGTTCGATTGATTTTCGGCACCACTCACGTAACCCCGGACTCATTCCAATTGCTGAGAATAATAGAGCGAGAAAGCTCCCGCGCTCACTTGGATTGTGAGTATTCTTCAACTCGGCTAGGAGCATCGTTTGCAACTCAGAGTCGATCCTTACACGGCGCACTATGGGACGCTGAAATCCGCCCGCAAAGTAACGGTAGTTAGGGCGGCAACCTCGCAGGATGAACCGAATGATCGAAAAAACCTCTTCGCTTGTACCGACGGCACAAACCAAGGCCATGTCGAACGAACTTTGAATCAACCAGTCTCCATTTCGGAGAAGCTCTGGACGAAGACGCTCCATCTCCTCGACGAGGATCGGATCGTCTGGAGCAAATTCACAAATTGCCCACATAGCCCTGTGGCCGTGCATATGGAACTCTCTTGTCAGTTTGGCTTCCAAGGCATCTCGAACAACTGCATCTCCTGAGAAATCTCTGGTCAAAAGCTCGATAGCCTTTTCAGGATCGTTTTCGGAGTGGTTCGAATTGGAGAACAGAGACTTCAGGCATAGGTCCCGTAGGAGCGTTGACCTAGGCTGGACCCTTGCCACGAAGTCCAAGATTTGCGGGCGGGTGGCTCGGTCGCGTTCACTTCGGATAAAATCCAGGGCTTCTGCCCGCGGCTCAGCGTAGTTGTCAGCTAACAGGCAGAGAGTGCCCCACAGAGAAAGTTGATCACGATTGTAGCCCGAAAGGCTGGCCCAAAAACCCTCACCTAATGAGGCGCGAATCTTCGACCAGTTCGCGAGAACAAATTCAATCATCGGATAGTTCGTCTTCAATCCGTTGTACAGATCGATGTGCGGTGGTCCTTGGTGGTAGATTCCAGACATCGTACGCAAGTCACCCAACATTCCAACGACTTGCATTCCACAATAGGCAGCCTGACGCCGTTCCGTATGGTCGGGGCCACCGACCACGATCTCCTGTCTCAAACGATTCTTGGCGTCCGTGAGGTCCGTCCCCGACTCAACAAGATGTTCGTAGTGAGCGACCGCCATTTGTGTTTTGATACCTGGGTCGGCCTCAAGATCATATTGAGCGAATAGTTCATAGGCCCACGGCAGATTGTTCCGATGGCTGCAAAGGAATTCGATGATCACTTCACGTAAGACCGCAGGCAGCGGATTCATTATTGCAATGACGCCCCTGCGGATTTCGTCATCATTGCCCATGAATTCGGCGACGCTCGCGAGATTACCCTCTCGAAGCGAGAGCTGTCTCTTAGCAAGTTCTTTTACTTCGCCGAAGCTGGAGAAGTCGGAAAAAAGAAGATCCTTAACTTTTGGGTCGAACAGCGTTTCACGTTCAGTGAAAGGCATCGCCGCAGCAACGATCTCCTTGCCGTCTTCAGTTACACCCAACCTTACCAAGCCCAACAAAACGGAGTCTGCTCGACGGCATTCTGGGTCTTTTAACAGGTCCAGGAGTCGTTTACTACATGCTTCAGGATCGGACAGAATTCTTGGCAGAATGTGTCCGATCTCGGCCACGCGCGAAGAATTGGCCAAATCGACCAATGCAGTAGCGACTTCCTGATCCTCCATCCCCCAGTGGTCCAGAAGCGCCTCTGCACACCAAAATGGAAACGACTGTGAGAGCCCTTCTATTAGTCTCCGCTTGCCTATGTCAGTGCATCCGATACGAGCGAAAAATGAGACTTCTCTTGTCAAAACAGAGTCATGCTTTTTCAGCCACTCATCGACAGCATCAATGATCACCGGCACGCCTTTGAGTCGTTCATAGAGCCATGTGCAGTGATGCATCCAGATGTATTGCCTTTGGTCATCCTTGATGACTCGAGCGATGGCATCCCGCACTTCCGGATTATCTGCGAAACCATGCCCGAGGATGACAAGCGCGACCTCCACGTCCATCAGATCATCACCCCAGCTATTGGGCCGGATTGCCTCTAGCGCTTTGGCCCTAAGCAAATCGTCACCAGGCCAGCCCCTCAGCAGGGTAGTGGCAAACGAGCCTCCGTAAAACATTCGGAGACCAGCTCGGGTACTGGCCCAAGTCAAGACCTGATCTCGATCGGTTGCCGTTTGCGAACCACTTTCGATCTTTTTTAGAATAGCGATCATGCGGAGGTCCATGCTTGGCGAGTCATGGATTTCAGCCACGATGCGAGGCCACTCTTCGTGGTTTGGCCAACCAATAGACAGAGCGTTGAGAATTGCAATCTGGGTTGATAGAGGGTATGCACGGCCCAAGAGTTCGATTAGCCGGTTTGCAATCTCCGTCTGCGTGCCGGCAAGACTTGCAAGCGCAGCGCTCGCTTGATTGTTGATCGTTTCATCCTCGTCGACCAGAAGACGCAAAAGACACTCGACGACATCGGGCGATTGAGCACCTCGGGCCAGCGCAACAGGTACGGAATACCGCCAAGGTCTTCCGGGCACCCAATACCGAAGTCGATCTTCGATCAAATCCCGAACTTTGGGAGAAAACAGGCCGGACAATAATGATTGCAGAAGTGTCTCACGATGACGCAACCACGGAGATCTTTCGATATCGTCTATTACCTCTAAACAGATCTTCCGCGCGAGGGGCGTCGGACACTGGAAGTCGCCTACGGCGATCTCGCAACGTATTGGCGTGGTGATAAACCGGTCCGAAATTAACTTCGCGCCGTCCCCCATTGTGCTGATGAGCGCAGCGACTTCTTCTGGCCGTCTTGTCAGATGGAGCAACGAAAGCAACACCTCTTGCCAAATTGGATCAATGCAGTGTTGCTTTACGAAGGCGGTTTGATCTGCAAATGGTTGTCGCGCGATATATTCAGCGGCGAGATATTCTTGAAATGAACGGTGTAAGAAGCCTAGTTCTTGTGGCCCTCTCTCAACCAGTAGACCGAGGGCTTGCTCCCCGAGACTCAGAAGCGTCCGCGCTTGGCGTCGAGCCTCGATTTGAGATAGCCCAAAACCGAGTACCTCATCACGGAGAAATTGACTCACCACATCCTCGGCTGTTCGTCTGTCGATCAGGCCTTCCGGCAGGTGAGATTGCATATGATAGGCGAGATTAGCGAAAACGATATGGGCGTCTTCCGGTGTTAAATCATTGTCTTCGGCTCTCACCATAGAGGCGCGCCGTCTCGCAACGGGATGCACTGAAATCAAATGCTCAATCAAGCGTCCGAATGCACGATAGCGACTGTTGGGTAACGGAATGCTTGAACTTTTCAGATAGAGAAGCAAGCCCAACAACAAAGGGATCTTTGCTAGTTCGCTCAGGTCTGCGGACGGTCGCAGCTCGGCCATAAATCTCGCCGCTGCGGATTCGACAACGAGCTCTTTCTGCTCTGGCTCACCAACCTCGCCTAGCAGCTCACGCTGCTGTGAAAACCAACGGACGGCGTATTCCTTTTGCTGCGCAAGCGTGAATTCTGCTAAATGTGTCGCCTGCCAACCCGTGCGTTGGATACCAAGCCTGTCATACCCTGCTGGCCGAGCAGTTGCAAGGACTCGGCAATTCCTTTGTTCAGCGAACACCTGCAGTTGTGTCAGCGCGCTTCGAGCGGAGTCTTCGCTTCGATATTCATCCAGACCATCCACCATGAGGAGCAACCGTTCATCATTCAACGCTGCTTCAAATAGTGGCCATAAACGGTCCTCGCTCCAGAGGTGCAGCCATGCTTGAACTATGTCGAGTATCGACAGGACATCTGGCGACTCTTCTATCCTCGCTGTCCAGAACGGAAACGAGACCCACACGGGTATATAGGTATCGTGCAGCGAAGATGCCTGCGTCAGCGTCGAATTCTCGCTTAGCACGTCGAGAGTTACATATCTCAGGAGTGTGCTCTTACCTAATCCGGGTCCTCCAATCAATACCTGACGCATCTGGTCAGAAAGCCAGTCGTTTAGCCTTCGCCTCTGTCTCGGAAGGTCGGTCGCACTCGCTATCCTCCGAATGTTTGAAGTCGATTCTTGACCACCCTGGCCTGTAGCTTCCTGTTGCGGAGTCGTAGTTCGTGTTGCCTCGACTTGCCGGCTTTCCACGCGATCTTCATAGATGTCTGGTACGACATATCGGTCTCGTAGCGGAACAGGCTCTCTGCTACCGAGTTCCACCGAAAGCCCCGGGTCGTGAGCTGTAAACACGCGTGTATAGAGAAGTGCTAGCTTGGAACGCATCTGGGCAACTGCCGGTCCGGTAGCTCGTCGTTGAAGAGCATCGATGCATTCCGAAGGACAGAACAGGCGCAGCCAATCACGCCCAAAGAAGTCGTCAACGATCTCGGCCTGCCCCTTAAGCAGGACATCGAGTTCGGCCGCATCCCATACTTGAAATCGAATGCCCGAGTCTCGAAGTCTTTTCCTCTGTTTCTCGATCTCGGTAACAATCTGCGTAGACTCAAGACGCAATGTAGTACAGAGGGTGAAGCACACGGCAGTAGAAGCCCATGTGCCTTCTAGGAAAAGATCGACCGCTGCGCTTAGGTTGGACGGGCTAAATCTTTCAACTCGTTTGCACTGCAAAACGCGATGCTTGCCCGTCGTGCGCTCCACCGAGTAGACGTCAATCCCTTCCTGCGATTGACCGCGAATTCCATACACGCGGCAGGTTTCCAGCTCTGCATCTACACGCTCCAAACGCAAGCACAACCGCTCGAAGTTTTCCCAACTGAGTTTGTCGATGGGCAGAGACTGGTGATGAGGCGCGACCGGAGGCTCCCCAGGAAATTCGATAGGGTGTGCGAGCAAATACGACGGGATGGGGATCAGATTCGATTGCACTGAAGTTAGCATCCAGTCTAGTCGTTGGAGCGCCGAGGAAGACCTTATTGGGTTTCCTGGTCGGTCTATGCACTCGCCTCGGGCAGAATTCTCAGATGCGGAATGAGCAAGTTCGGAAATCGACTAATGGCGATGTAGAAGGTGTGTGCTTGGATCGATGGTGCGCATAGTCATAGCTATCAGCCCCTGTAGATGAGGTTCCTTTTTAACGGAGTTCGCCTTACTTCAAGCCCAGAAGGCCGCGCACATATTCAGCAACGACTGCGTGGTTCATCTCTTCCCAAGTCGCATAGCTCGTGTGCGAACAAATGAACGCATCCACCTCTTCTGTCGGAAGGTTCTTGAACTCTTCTGCCGAGTTGAAGCTGAAAGACGCAGCATCAAACAGATCCCCGAGCGACGCATACTCGCTGCAAGCTTTAATGAACTCGGGAGGCATCAGATCACCGAGAGCGACCTCCTGCTGTCCTTCGAGAGAATGAGCGCCTTCCTACAGCGCTTCCAGCTCTTCTTCCAGTCCCCGGATTGGGTCACGGTCACATTCATTGCAGCTACTCTCCTAGTGACATTATCGAACTTCTGGCAAGCCCTTCGCCTCGTCGTAATCGTGGCTCATGTGGCCTGCCTTGATCTTTTTACGTGCAGCTTTGAAGCACCATTCGGGCGGTGTCTCGCTGTACAGCCTGGCCTTCTCCATCTTGACCATCAAGGTAGCGAATTCCTTTTCAAAGAACTCCGTCTCCTTGTGCGGCCCCACTTCGGCAAGCTGCCGGAAGCGGTCGCGCAGATTCGTGAAGGTGCCGGCTAGCCTGGTGAACTGGGAAATCGCCGCGTCAGTCTTCGAGGCCCGGTAGACCAGGGGAATGACGGTCGCCAGCAGCGTCAGGACAGCAGCCATCCAAGGTAGGTATTGGGTCACGATCTGCCAGGTCGCAAGCGCACCGAAGATGACGGGAAATACCATCGACGCCGTGCGCCGCCAGCGCAGGTTCCGCAGCCAAATCGTGAAGCCCAGGGCGGTATACTCGCAGTTTTCCCTCTCGCGATTGCACTCATCGACCAGCGCTTGCGCGATCGGGTTCACGCTACCGTCACCGGCGCTACCGTTCCGAAGATCTGCTGCCAAGCTCTCCCGGCCTCCCGCTCCTGATTGGCGTCTTCATGATTGCAGGCCGCCGTCGCGTTGAGGAGCGCGAGCTTCGCCGACGACAGCCACTCGTCGCCGAGGGCGACCCACTCGTTCGTTCCCGGCATTTGCACATAGCCATTGGCGCGACCGATTAGGAAGCGGAAAAAGTCACGCACCATCCAGTCATACCAGAAGCGGTTTTGCTTGCTGTAGGGGTAGGGCCCCAAAAACTCGATCACCAGACGTTCAAGCTGGAAAGACTTGATCTTCGCGCCGGTCTCGATCTGCCACTTCTTCATCAGTCGCAGGAGCTGGCGGGCGTTTCCGTTATAGGTAGTATCCGCTTGGCTGAGCACACACGACTCTGCCGCGGGGTCAGCCAGTTTATACCGGCCACCGTCCTTCGTGTCGCAGACCAAAAACTTGCCAGAGAGGTCGCCGCTGTCAAAACAGAAGGCCGGCACAACTTCAATCTCCACCCCGTCTACCTCGGCGGCTACGACGTGACGATCACCCCATATCTCGGTGCGGGAATATGTGATGCCAAGGTTATTCTTCACGTCTTGCAACAGGTTCGACTGCCGATTGCCGACGTGCGCCTCGAAGCGCGAATACTCGCTCCAGGGCATCACGAACAGCACATCGATATCGGAGAAAGGCCGGACCCGAGTCTGCTTATCCCAGGAGCCCAATAGAAAAGCGTGATCGGTCTCCGAGCTGACGTTCCAATAGGCACGGTTCAAGCTGCCGACGACGCGCATCGCCTTTTTCATGCCGTCGTTAATCTCGTCTTCCGTAATACCGATCGCCTCGATCAACTGGTTGAAACGCCGCGTGACATAGGCCCAGCGGATCGTAGGTGCCACAAGCGGCGCTGCAGCTATGGCCCTTGCCAAAGGCGTGGGCCGTGCGATTAGGGGTACGAGCGACGGAGTAGGTGCAGGCGCCAGTAGCGACGCCCAGGGATTCTCTGCCGCTGTGTTCAGAGAGAGGCCCGCCAAAGCGTTATAGGCGTTCGAGGGCGCACTCAGTCCTGGCACCGAGCTAGCCGGTTTCGATCCACCAAGTGTCGCCGCGATTGCGGCGAGGTTGGGATACTCGTTGTTATCGCCGACACCCATACCGTAAGTATAAGGCGATTATTTGGCGAAAACAGTCGCCACCTGTGTATATAACCGAAGGTTCTGGCAGGCCAGTTTATTCAACCTGCGTCCGATTAGGTTCTCGAAAGCGCGTTCGGCACCTTAGCTACATCGATAACGGCATGTTGGTTTGTTGTCAGTACCGTAAACCCGACGATAAAGACCCTTCTGGGCGACGAGTTACGCTCAAACGGGGGAGCAGACCTCTGCTGTAGCAAAATCAATCAAATTCGCTCGAAATTACGGGTTGTGAACCTCTGCCGAACAACGGCGGCGGTCTTTGTGCTCCAGACCTCTGCTGTGCCGGGGCTGCAGTCGATTTGCGCCGACTGCTGCCCTCCGAAAGCAGAGGTCTGTAACCAAAAGGCAGAGGTCGATAAGGGTGCTGGCGAGGGTGCTGGAGACTTGCCTACGGATTTTTTCAATGACTTACAGTGCTTTTGGTAGCCAAGGGTGCTCATGTCTTCAATGAGTTATTTCCAAAAGCACTTCTGTCACGACAGAGGTCTGTGCGAGGTGCATGACCTGGATAATGAGAAACGCCGCTTTTCGTAGCAAAAAGCGTGCTTATCGAGAACGTTGGTTTTCGAAGAGCGATCATCGCCAAGTCACTCACCGACGCGTGTAGATACGCGGAAGGCGTACCAGCAAACCTCTTCTCACTCTCGCAGGTGGTCATCTCCCCTTCAAGCAAATCCTCCATGGTTCGGTCGGATCGGGTTTTGCATCGCGTAGCACACACACTGCACACTTGAAGCAGTCCGACCCGAAGGTTTACGCGCCGTGCCCGAGTTGAGCCGGCTGATGGCCAATCAGCCTACCCGCGTGCCTACCACCAATTAGGAAAACATAAGGCCCAAGAACTTAGCGCCGAGATCTCCGTCGTGAGCCAGTGAACCGGATTGACCTGTTTAAGAAACAGGTATTCTCAGAGGCCGTCGACGGCAATTCCGCGAAGAAGCTGTCATGCAGGTAATCACTTCCATAGATCTCGTGCTCGGCTTCTTCAGGGCATGGCAATCTAACGTGATAAGGATGCCTCTTTAGATCCGATTCCGACAGTTCAGACGGGGAGAGCCTATCGCGAATGCCTCCACCGCGCAGCCACTAGATAAGGGCATTAGTAACGGTGGCCAATCAATGAAGACTCATTGATACACATTCGAGTCGCGCTGCGGATAGTTCTCGTAGAAGTGCTCGAACACCGCCGAACATTTCTGCTCGTAAGAATCGTTGGAATATGCGCGTGGGAGTCCGTCATCAAGCAGGTCCTTGATTGCATCTTCCACAGATGCGCGCGCACGTCGCGTCTTTCGCCAATCGATGACCAACAGGTTTCTCAAGCGTTCCAAGAGTTGCCGCGCGACTTTCTTCACCTCCGACTGTTCCTCCGTGGAGAGATCGGGCGCTGGACGAGTGAGGATATCGAAGATGACGAGTTCCTCTTCTGAAAGATTCTCCCGAACATGCCGCGCCTCTTCGTCGGTCATGCTGCGACTCAAGGCCACGAGCTCCTGGAAGAGCTGATCAATGTTGAGGCTGCCGGCGTTGTACGCTTCGATCAGTTCTTCAAACTTCGATTGAAAGTTCATACGTGTCTTGTTCAAACGCACGAGGTTTTCCAACTGCACGCGAACAGCAGCCTTTAGTACTTCAAGGTCAGTGTTCTTATGCTTTGCGTGGTTGAATTTGCTCCGTAGGGCTTCGAAGTCAATCTTTGAGAGATCAAGAAGCTTCTTCCCTTCGGGCATCGACACGCCTGTGATGGATAAATCCAGCAGAGCACCGATGTCGGCCATCACCTCGGAAATGTTGGCCGGGTTCGGATTCAGCTTAGCCCGAATCGCATCCGCAATCGCGGCCAAGCAGGACACCGCACCTATGAAGTTCATGGCAGCGGCATCAGGCTTCAAAGCCTTATAGAGCGTCGTGACAAGGCGCTCGCGAGCCTGGAAGTCACGCCGCACCCCATCTGGGGAGATCAGGGCGTTCACAGCGTCATCCAGCCCTGAAAGCCGCTCAATGCTTGCCGGCAGTTGCGCAATCCCCTCTATCGACACGCCGTGGTGATGGCAAAAGAGCTTTGCGTCTTCCAAACTGACGGTAAGGTCTGCGATCAACTTCTGAATGTCTTTGACCGGAGATTTGCCGTCTTTACCTGCGCCGTAGATCGCCAGCGCTTTCTCCAACGAAGCGAAGACGTTCGCGTAGTCCACGATCACGCCGCTATGCTTGCCGGAATAAACGCGGTTTGCGCGGGCGATGGTCTGCATGAGCGTGTGGTTGCGAATCGGCTTGTCGAGGTAGATCGTCGAGCAGCTTGGTACGTCAAACCCGGTCAGCCACATGGCGCATACGAAGACGAGCCGCAGTGGATTCTTTCCGTCCTTGAAGCGTTCGTCCAGTCCCGGCTCTGAATCGTTCATGCGCTTGCGGTGAGTCGCAATGTCCAGACCCAGCTTTTGCATATCGGAAATCTCGTTCTGGGCTGGAGAGACGATCAGTGCCATTTCGGTCGATTTCAGTAGCTCGTGCCGCTGCCACAGGTCGCCCTTCTGGGACTCGTTCAGGTCAGGTCGCTCCATCTGCCGCTCAGTGCGGGCCGTCTCCTCGTTCCAATGCTTCCGCACTTTGTCATGCATCCGCAGCGCCGTGGCTTTATCGACGGAAACGACCATGGCCTTGCCCACAAAGCCTCGCCCAAGGAAGTGGCGCACGATATCTTTGGCGACCGTCTCCAGGCGGTCATCTCGCGTAATCAGGTGGTACTGGCGGCTGAGCTCGCGTTCCAGCCGCTTCTCCTGCTCGGGGTCGAGTTCAGCGTCCTCTACCAGCTCGTAGATGTCCTCGTTCAGGTCGGGATTGACGAGCTGTAGCTCCGGTGTGCGGTTCTCATAGAAAAGCGGAACCGTAGCACCGTCCTCCATCGACTGCTGGAAGTCGTAGATGGAGACGTATTCGCCGAATACGTCTTTGGTGCGTTCTTCACCTGCGATCAACGGCGTGCCGGTAAAGGCGAGGAAGGTGGCGTTGGGCAGCGAGGCTCGCATGTTCAGTGCCAGCGTGTCGTACTGGCTGCGGTGTGCCTCGTCGGTGATGACCACGACGTCGGAGCGGTCGTTCAGCACTTCGGCTGATTGGAACTTCTGCACCAGCGTGAAGACGTAGCGGTGATTGCCCTCCAGCAACTCGCGTAGATGCTTGCCGCTGTCGGCGTGGCACTGCTTGCTTTCGCTCTCGCTCACTGCGCCGGTCGCTTTGAAGGTCTTGGCGATCTGGTCGTCCAACTCCACGCGATCCGTCACGATCACGAACGTCCAGTTGCCGTGCTGCCGGCGCAGTATTTTCTGTGCGAAGAAAACCATCGAGAAGCTCTTGCCGCTGCCCTGCGTCTGCCAGAAGACGCCGCCGCGTCCATGGCGCTCGTCCCGCGCCTTCAGCATGGAGGCGATGGCGTTGTTCACGCCCAGCACCTGGTGGTTCTGGCCGATGATCTTGGCGATACCCTCCTTCGCTTCGGAGAAGAGCGTGAAGTTCTCCACGATGTCCAACAGGCGAGCCTTGTCGCAGGTGCCGCGCAGCATCGTCTCCATCGAGACGCGGCGCGATTCGTCCTCGGCTGCAATACGCTTCCACTCGAAGAAGCGGTCCCAGTCGGCGGTCAGCGAGCCGACGCGGCTATCCGTGCCATTCGATGAAATCAGAAGCGCGTTGTGCCAGAAGAGCGCCGGAATCTCTGCTTTGTAGTGCGTCAGGTTGTCGTCGAATCCCGCACGCGCGGCGACACCCGGCTTCTTCAGTTCGATCACCACCAGCGGCAGGCCGTTGACGAAGCCGATCAGGTCCGGGCGGCAGGTGTAGAGCGGGCCGGTTATGCTCATCTGATTGATGAGTAGAAAGTCGTTCGCCTCGGGCGTCTGCCAGTCGACCACGCGGAGCCGCTCCTGCTTCTGGCCGCCGTGCTCGCCGTCCGGGATGGTGACGAGTACGCCTTCCTTCAGAAGCTCGTAGACCTCGCGGTTGGCGGCAGGCAGCAGCATCGCGGAGCGGTCGCGGGTGAGGGCTTCGATGGCGGCGGCGAACGCTGTGGCGGGAAGGTCGGGATTCAGGCGTTCTAAAGCATCGCGTAGACGCGGAGTGAGAATGACCTCACTTTTGGTCTCGCGGCCAAGCGAGGCCGTTACACCGAAGGTCTCATCCGCAGCCGAAGCCGTCTCCCAACCCATCCAGCGGAACAGCTCCAAGGCGGGCTGTTCGACGAGCAGGTTTTCGGAGTAGGGCTGCGGCATGGCTTAGTTTATCTCCAGCTTGGTCTGGCCTGAGAGAAGGCGGGGGAGTAGCAGGTCGCGGGTCTCGCGCAGGACTTGATTTTGACTGCTGAGATACTCACGCTGCCGATGTAACGCCCCGGCATAATGGCCATACTCGTAGATCAGCTTGAGCGGTGGCAAAACAATCTTGAACTCTTCCAGACCGATTTTAGTGAGGGCTTCGCGAGTAGCACCACCTTGCGCTATCCCCAAAAGCTGACGCTTATTGAAGTCGTTGTTGATCGTATCCAACAAGAAGAAGGGGTCAGCCTTCTTCTTGTTGGCCCGAATAATAGCTACATGCTGATTTACTCGCGCTGGCAGAAGCGACGAAGGAACCATTGCGCACCGTGCGACGGAAGCCCCTGTGATATTGAGTAGTACATCATGTGGCTGAACCTGAACGTTATCGAGCTGCGAAGCTTGCTGCTCATCGATAAATGCAAGATCATCCATCACGAAATCATAGTCGTATACATTGAGGCTTCGAATGAGGTTAATTCCGCTTTGCTTGTATGCGTCTTTGCCACCACGTGGCGTCGCTCCGCTGCCGATCTTGGTGGTCACTTCTCCTAATGATGAGATCTCCCAGCCTTTGGGGATTTCGCCGAGGGTGGATGGGACGCGGGGATGGTTTTCGTGGCCGGGGAAGCGGAAGTGGACAAACCACTCGCGATAGAGGCTGCGGGCCATCTCCTCCAGTATCCGAATCCGCCGCTGGTTGTTCTCGATTAGTTCATCATAAGCGGAAAGCGCATCAGCAATACGCCGCTGCAATTTCAGGTCAAGAATAGGTACGGGAAGAGACCGAAGCATTTCAAGGCTCACATAGCCTTGTGCGACTCCGCCTCGTATCCCATGGAACGCGCTTTGAAATGCGGTTCCTTTCATCCAATATAGGAGGAACTCTGAAGCTAGTTTCGTTCTGTCGGGCCTAACAATGGCGACACTGCTTGAGATTCCAAACCTATCTCTCTCTCTGATCAAGTACGGTTCGCCCATAGATCCGATGATGCTGAAAACTAGATCACCCTTTTCGGGTCTGGTAAGCGCTTTTCCGTTGCCCAGGAAATGTTTAGCGTAGTCATGTTCGGAAATGAAATACAGCTTGCTCACATCAAGTCTTCCATCTTTGAGATTTCTAGAGGTTATGTACATTACTCCAGAATCTTGCCGAGAGATTGTTGAATGTGTTCCATCGCCGACCTGACACGTATCACCGATCCGAGCCATCGCGTTCATCATGCCCCCAAAATGTCCGCAACATTGAGCGCAATGGTAGCTTCCAATTCGTGTGCCTGCGCATTGAGTATTGCCAGCTCCTCATTCAGCGTTCCAAGCTTCACCTTGAAGTCTTCATCGCTGACGTCTTCACCGGGAGCCACACCGACATAACGACCAGGGTTGAGCGACCAGCCCTGTGCTTCGAGCTCCTTGCGAGTCGAGGCCTTGCAGAGGCCAAGGATGTCGAAATACTTCGGCTTCTTCCCGAAGACTTCCTTGATCTTTGCTTCAGCGTCTGCGCCGCCGAAGGTGTAGTCCAGCGCCTCGCCACGGTAAAGCCGCACGATGTTTGCGAGAAAGCCGGTCTGGGCGGCAGACCAGTCGCGGTGGGCGCGGTCGATCTGTCGGTAGACGTGACGTGCGTCGACAAATAGAACGGTATCTGTGCGTGGCGTGTCAGTCTTACCCTTGTCGAAGAACCAGAGCGTACACGGCAGCGTGACGGTGTAGAACATGTTCGGGCCGACGGCGACGATAACGTCCACATTGCCGGACTCGATCAGCTTCTGGCGGATGTCCTGCTCAGACGACCGTGCGTCCGACGCCGAGTTCGCCATGACGAATCCTGCTCTCCCCTTCGCATTGAGCGAGGAGTAGAAGAGCTGAATCCAGAGGTAGTTCGCGTTGTCTGTGCGCGGCAAACCGAACGGAAAGCGGCGTTTGGGGCCGACGGCATCCTTGAGGCGCTCCTTGTCCACGGCGTCCACATTGAAGGGCGGATTTGCGAGTACGAAGTCGAAGTGCCCAGTGGCGGTGTGAGCGTCGTCGTAGTAGGTGTTGCCGTTGATGATGTCGCCTTCGAGTCCGTGGACAGCGAGGTTCATGCGGCAGAGGTGGCTGGTTTCGCCAGTCTTCTCGACGCCGTGGATGGAGAGCTCAGCGGCAGGATTGTGCTTATGCTCCGCGATAAAGCGCGCAGACGACACGAACATACCGCCCGAGCCGCACGCTGGGTCGAGGATGCGCCCATGGTAGGGCTCAATGACCTCGGTCAGCAGACGCACGATGGGAGACGGCGTGTAGAACTCGCCGCCGCCCTGCCCCTCGGTGCGGGCGAACTGGCCGAGGAAGTACTCGTAAATACGACCGAAGGCATCGTAATCGAGCGTCGCAGGAATCTCGGAGATGAGTTTGAGGATTTCCTTGAGCAACGTGCTGCTGAATCGGCTATAGGTGCGGGGCAGAACGCCGGCGAGCTGTGGGTTATGCTTTTCGATCTCACGCATGGCCTCGTTGACGGCCTTGCCGATGTCGGCGGACTCCGGCAATGAGAGCAGATGGTCGAAGTGGGCGTCGGGGGCAAGATAAAGCACGCCTGCGGAGTGATAGGCGGCGGGGTCATCGAGCCGAGAGCCGCGCCTTGAACTAGCTGTGGCCTGCTCCAGCTTGGCTCGCTGGGCATCGAAGCGAACACCCGCGAAGCGCAGGAAGATGAGACCGAGGATAGGCTGCGAATACTCGGCGGCCTTCAGGTCGGAGTTGGCGCGAAACTGGTCGGCGGCATCCCACAAGCGCCGTTCGAGCGTCGCAGTGCCAACATCTTTTTCGGAAGGGGCTATCCAAAGCATAGGTTGTCGCTTTCTAGTCTATCTCGCGGATCGACAGGGCTGGGATGACGCAAAATAGTGTTGAGGTACCTCCATGGCAAGTGTGTTTTTCTCGTACTCCCACAACTGGGCGGTTCATGTAAGGTGGCCAAAGTTCCTCGACATAATGAAGGCGAATGCAAGATCCAGACCTCTACCGTGGCAGCAAGGAAGTATTTCGTAACTTATAGAAATCAGGAGCCCCGGATGGCCATTTTGGAGCCCTGAGACACCCTTGGAACCCTTTATTGCACCCTTATCGAACCCACGTCCTCTGTCCACCAAACCTCTGTCCAGACCTCTGCCTTAAGGCAAAGGTCGCGGGTTCGATAACGCCCTCCAAGAACCACGTTGCAGCAGACCCGAGGTGGAAGACTTAGATGCTATGTAAGCGAAACCTGCTCTTCCGCATTTCGACCTCTGCCAAAATCCGGGTGGAAGATATTCGGACTTTCCAGTCCACGCGGGTCGTGTACGGCAGATGTATTTATCATTGCTGTTGGTACATCAGCTTTTCCAACTCGTGCGCCTGCGCGACTCCCAAACCGACGAGCTGAGCGAGAATCTTGTCAATACGCGAGCGCACCTCGACCGGGTCAAATGCCTCGTGTGAGGCGCGAAAGATCGTGATGAGAATAGAGCAGATCCTTCCCCCAAAGCTCATCTCAATCCAAAATCGATTGCTGTCAGGAAAGCGTTTGAGCCATTTCTCGACGCAGCCGATAATGAACGGCAGTTGCTCGGCGCGAGGTGCGACCTCCATGAAGTTCAGGTACATCGTAGCCAGAAAAGGAGATGGGAATTCTCCCACAAAATTTTCCAGAAGCGGCAGGAATGGGTCTGCCTTCGGAATGAAGGACGGCGGTAAATAACACTTGGACGGAACCACGCTGTTGTGATCGTTGAAGCAAAGCGGCCCGAGAGCATGCGCGAGGTGCATCTCGGCGCTGGCTTCGTCTCTATCCTTATTCCAACCGAAGGTTTTCGTTCCGGAGAGGTGACTCATGAGGAATCTCCGAATCTGAATCAACTGCTCGATTGATAGCAGGTTTCTCTCAAAGAATGCTTGATCCGCGCTGCGCAAGAAGGATGGAAGGCAATCGCAGAAAGATTCGTCCGGCAAGCCAGCAAAGAGTCCCTGAAGGTCCTGGTCGAGAGCATCGGCACTCAGACCGGCAACGCATTTGGCCGTCAGTTCGAAATATACCTCATTCCAGCCGTCAGGTTGTCCATCGTACTGCGTCTCTTTCTCCTGGCCGAAGCCGTTGGCTTGACGAGTCCATTCTGCATAGCCGGATACCACAGCTCGTAACCAGGGGCATGCGTTCGGCTCGAAGATTGACCGGGTTTGTTTGAGCCACAAAGCCGTCCTCTGATAATCCACGCGAGGCTTCACGGAGTTGTACTCGGCAGCCTCTGCTGCATAATCTCTCGTTCCGCGGCTCCGGTGATCACGTGGTCTTATTTTTTGAATAGGAAATTCAGGCCACGCCTGTTCGGAGTTCGGCGCGCTCAGCCATGCCAATTCAGATTCAATCCGTTCCTGAATGCGCTCATGATCGGCAACTCTGTTCTTCTCCTTCTCCTCTTCGGACATGTCCCATGGCAGATCCAGTCTCACGGACGCTGCAAAGGCGCACCGCAGCACAGCAGGAATGAGGAGCGGATTCGTTTGGTCCAATATAGAGAGAGCTGCCCCAAACCCATGTGCTGAAGCGTAGCCACTTACCGACGCAAACTCAAGAAGACGGCGGATGTCGTGGTCTTTCGGATGCCGCTGAAGCAGCAGCGCTTGACCAACAAATGCTACGGCACGTGGATTGAATCGCAGTCCATCACGCATCAGATACACCGGGTCGGAATCTCTTTCATGCACGCAAGCAAAGATTCCCCGCATCCACACTCCGTACTTTACCAACTGCTCCGGAGTACTATAGCGTGCGAGCAGCGTTGCGGCACTCACAATGGCTTCGACGCTCATAAGATGTTTTCCATCCCGGTCAAGCTCGGGACGACTCTCCAATAGGTTCGTATGCTCCTGTGCCCAGGCGGTCGCCTTCGCTAAGAAATCCGGGGTGGGGGCCTCGCGTGCGTAGAGGGCATTCAAAATCCCGAATTGCAGGTTGTTCTCTTCCACCCGCGGTGACGCCTCTCTTTGGATTGGCTCCAACTGTTTCATTTCCGCTTCCGGCGATTGATACTGCAGAAACGTTTGCTTATGGCCCTCCGAATCCGTGACACTCACCTCTTTCCAGTTCTCGCGATCGAGAACGTTGAGGGCATGAAGAGCCATCAATCTTGGATCGCCGAGGTCTGATTTTTCATCTGGAGATCCGAGCCTACTAATGGCACGTATCAGCAGGCCTCGCGCCTTCTCGACGACATCCTTCGGGCCAAAGGCCATCCGAAACAAAACGTCGTAAAGACTGATCCTGCGCGAATTGCGCACCTTGAGGCTATCAAGTGTTGCTGATCCAATCGGCTCTCGTTGGAGTGCCCCCAGCCCCAAAAAGTCTGGAATCTTCATGTTGTCGTGAGTCGGTCTGAGCCTATCCATGCACAATAGCTCGGGGCAAGCGACGAGGGGGATAGCAGTCTCAACGGACTGTTGCCCATCATGAGACAAGACAATATCAACGGCGACTAAGAGCGCAGCGCTTGACATTGCCGAGTCGCCGACAATTTGGGCAACCACTGCATCGATCGGATCACCATCTTCAACTCGTTTATGTGACCACGCCTCAAGAGCCATCAGAGCGGAAGTTACGAGGTATGGGGCATTTCCGGTATCGCGTGACCAGTAGTAGAACTCCGGCCAAGGGAAGGCGACTCCATCCTCATTGAAGTAAACTACCGTGGCATAATCATCCTTCTTGTCATCCCGATAGAACTGAACTGCGTGAGTGACGATTCTGCGTACAAGACGCAGGCCTTCTTCGGGACAGTGAAGAAGGAGATCAAGAAATGGCCCCTGGGAGGGGGATGCAGGCAAAAACTTCAGGTCAGTGTATTCGAAAGGCCTTTCGGGGAGAGAACCCGAACGGCGGCGGGGTCTGCGCTCCCCATTTCCGATGAGCGTCTCGATTGTGAAGTCTGCCAGTTGCTTCGGTGCGGCCTGTGCGAGCGTACCCCTGAATTGCAGGATGCTGATTCTAGTTTCGTCGGCGTGCTGGTGCCCAGTGAAGGACTCGAGGTAACCAGCGGCGAGCTCTGGAGTGCGATGGCAGAAAGACAAGAACGCCGTTCGTAATTCTGCTTCCATCACCTTAAGTTGATGGCCCGGGATAGCATCTACGAAATTCGACAAGCCATAGGGATTGCTCTCACGATCGGCTTCAATCGCCTGGAGCCATTGGTAGAGATATTGGAGGATGAGTGGAGCAAAATCGTCGTTCCCCAAGGTCCCTATCAGATAGGCCGAATAGACCTTGACCGCATCTGGGACTGCCGAGGGGGGGAGGCCAGCGAACACTAGCAGCAGCCAGCCGACTAGGTGCGCGCATGAGTTGTTTCTCGGAACCTGCCATCCTGGGGGGACACCCTCCGGCTTGCGTCCACGCGCCCGCATACGGTCAACGGCCGACTCAAACTCTACCGCAATGACGTACCGTGCCAAATCTTTAAAGAGCGCAGCGTCGTTTTCCAGCAAGACCGGGCCTGCCGTCGCCAGAATCTTTATCGAGAGTTCCGAGCGCACCAGCGCGAGAAGAACGGCTCTTCGCCACGTCTCGTGCGCATTTGCGAGCGACGCCAGGATTTCCTGCCAACGCTGCAGTCCGTCCGGCTGCTCCAGGGCAATTCGCGCGGCGAGCTCCATTCCTCGGGCCATGTCGGGGGTGGCACGCTCGGAGATCCGGAATTGGGAGCTAAACCCGTGCTCCCCATATACAAGGTTCGCAATCGCCCATTCGCGGAGAACGTCGTGTCGAAAGGTCACGCGATCATTGCTGTAGTCGCGCAGGGTGCCGCTCGCGACGAGATGGCTCAGCGCCTCTGCGTTCTCAGAGGTCGCGTCGTATGGCTGCATCGAAGACAGCGAGTGCACGGCTAATCTGCGGAGAAGACGCGAGCGCTCGCGCAATCCGGCGTCGTTCCTGCCGTCGGCCAGGTCCCACCATTGCTTCGCCATCTCTGCTTCCGTAACGGGCCATGGATCGCTATCTGAACGTTTCGCCAAGCGCGAGAGCCGGAAGAGGTTTCGCACAATGGCACGTGCGGGGTGGGAGTCTGAAAGCAGTTGAGAGAGGCTCTGTGCGCGTTCTTTAAGCTCGCCAACTTCGGCGTCATCGAGCTCTTCGATCAGGACCGGATCGGTCTGGCCGAGACTGGTCAATACGTCATTGGAAAGCCAGTTCGGCTCTGTCTTTCCGAACTCAACGCGGGCTGTTATGACCACCCAAATATTCGGACTCTGCGAGGCGAACCGAACAATGTCACGAACGGTTGTTTGTTCTTCAACTCGGAAGAAATCCAGGTTGTCGATGAACACAATGGCCGCGCCGCTGAGGGACAGGTCGGCCATGAGATCACGGCCCATACCGTCGTATTCGATGGCTGCCTTCATGTATAGCCACCCGCGCTCAACAATTCGGTTCGGGCTCAGGACGAGGACCTGCGCCTCGGTATTGAGATCTTCCGCAAGCCGTCGCAGGACTCCCGACTTGCCCACACCGGCCTCACCCCGGATTTCGACATAGCGGCTCCTGGTCATTGCGTCACGTACCGCATCAATACGCCGTTGACGCATGAGCCTTACACCCGAAACCTCGTCGTTGATGTCTGACAAAGCCGACTGAGATTCTTCGGCAATTGATGCTAGTGCCTTGCGGTTATTTCGACTCGAAGCCAACCGAAAAGAGGCCAAGTCTGCAACGAGGGATTCCCTGGTTCGGTGTCCAGCGTTGACGGCAATTTGCAAGGCCAACTCGGTTAGACGGGACCAGAGGTTGCGCGCCTCATCCATCCCGCCCGACTCCAGAGCCCGCAGAGCACGTTCGTGCATAAGCTCGACAGAGGCTGAGTCAGAAGCCGTGAAGTCAAAAACCAAGATATGAAATCGTTGAAGAATCTTCCATACGGTCTGGTCGTCGTCAGGGGCGCCCGCGGCCTTGAGGTTGTTACGAAACGTCGATACAAAGCTGCGCATTGCATCATTCGCTTCGCCCCCCCGGGTGAGCCTCGCATGGAATGTCGTCGCGTCCTCGATATTTCGTGCCCAGCTAAGGACATCCTGATAGGCCGTTTCGATTCTTTGCGTTGTCCGCGCAATAGCGACCGCAAGCTGGTGATGACTTGCCCAGAAACCGGGGTTATCCATCGCCTTCTTGACCTGCTTCACAACATCCTGGAAGACCTCGTCGGAGGGTGCAAAAGTGATGCTCCGCTTGACCTGAGTCTCAAGGGTCGCAACTCTTCCGCCTTTATCCCGCCCCTGAATAATCACGTCATCTAGGGGATAGCCTTCCTGCCCTCGCTGCAACCGAATGCTCTCGATCCGACAGTTCGGCAAACCCCGAGCGTCCACTTCGAGCAACATGGACAGCAGATAGGCAGCACCGACCTGCGCCTCGAAAAGCGCACCAGATCCGCCAGTGGATGCGGGACTCGTCATTCGGTGCATAACCTCCCTGGGTACGCTCTCACTTAGACTGTAGGCGAGTCCGGCATTGGCGTAACAGCTTCTTCATCCTTTTCGGGCGCATCCCCAGAATCTTCAATCTTCTCCTCCGCGAGCAAGGTTCCTACTGATGGACTAGTTGTTTGCTCGCTCACAACGTACATCGCCTCCTCTCGAACTAGGGCCAGGAAGACGACACTCTGTACAACCAGCGCCGCATTGATGCGATTGAACGCATCGGTCGGCGCGACTCCGTGCGCCACGAGATTCCGTAGATTCATGCCTCGGTTGTCGGTGTAGAGCACTTTAAGAAAGGACCAGAGCTTTGGATCGAGGGCATCCTTCACCGCAGAATCATGCAGGACATCATTCATGTTCTTCGGTTGATTCCCGTCGTCAGTGCTCTTAGTAACCGGTCGGCCGAGGAGCTTCAGTAACTCTCTCAAACTGTTCTCAACCTGGAAGACCAATACGTGGATGCACTTGACGTAATCCTCACGCTCAAAAGCCTGCAGGCCATCCTGAAAGAGGGTTACCCGGTCCGACGGAATCAGGAGACCGTCGAAAAGAGACGGCGTATCCGGGATGCCTCCAAGTTCAAACTTCTTCTTCCACTCCTCAAGCCCACTCAGGAAAAAAGTCGCCTTCAATCCCATGTCACGCGCCAACTCCATTACGAGCCAGCCCTCCTTGTCCTGGTCATACGTCCCGATCGTCCGCACGGTGAGACCATCGTCGCCAATGATGCTGACTGGGAGCAGCCTGTGAAAAATCAGTCCTTCGGTTGCAGCTTCAAATTGCTCCTCAAGTGTCTCCGGATTTGGGGCGCAGGTGTTGGCCAGCCGATAGAGCGCCGTGAGCGGGTCCGCCACATCAATCATCTTGGCAATCGCAGACTCTATCGCGTCCAGGTCGAGCTTGAGTTCTACGCGATGGGACTTCATTCCGGCCAGGACACCGTTGCCCCTTTCCTCAAGAAGGAGCCGGACTCGATCTGTCTCTTCTTTTAACCCAACGCGGCGATAAGCCTCTAAAACACCTTCGATATGGTGAGTTGCTATGGAAGCATCAAGCGAAGCCGCGCTCCCGAGGATCACTTCGCCGTAGGCAAAGGTGATGTTCTTTGCGAGCTGGTACTGCTGACGATCGTAGAAGTACTTCGCAAACGTTGGACCTGCAACAGTGATACGAAAGATGTCCCCGCTTGCGACGGTCGCCTCAAATCGCTGTGCGTGACGAGCGAGGATGCGGTCTTTTTGACCCGTGCTTAGTCCGCTCAAAGGAAGCAAACGATCAAATGGCGCAGACCAGAGCCCGACATGGGCCTGCTCCACGGAGTCAGCGTACTGCATCAGGAACTCATAGCCGGGATCGATCAGATCACCTGCCCCGAGTTGCATTGCAAGCTGAACACTCCGCGCAACCGCATCAATGAGTTCGATTGGATGAGTGCCGACACGACCAGCGAATTCGAGATATGACTCCGATGCCATTCGCCCGAAGCGGTGGTGATCCTTGCGCGTGCTTCCGAGCCTCTTGCCGAGTTCCCATACCGCATCAGCAAATCGAGCCTTGAGGCGCGGGTGCTTCACGGATTCGGCAATCTCCGCCCATTCAGAGACGTTCTCGCTGTCCAGCAGAGCTAGCTTAGGGAATTCATCCCGGCCTTGTTCAGCTGCCATCTTTGGCGCGAAGAAGCAACCCCAGGGGCTGCTCCCCGCGTGTCGTTCGTGGAACTCCAGGGGCGCCAACGACCGAAAGACCCGGTCTATTTCCTCTTGGAATGCTCCTCGATCACGAAGCCGATTGAAGACGCGGGAACTGATAAGGTATAACTCAGTCTGCTCCGTTGAGTCGTCCTCGTTCAACCACGAAAGTAGGTCAATCCAAAGCACCATAATGGGTTGGAATCCGATGATTCAATTGTGTCATATTCGCCTTGCCTTCGCTTAACTCATTATTCCTGCACGCTTCGGGTCAAGCAAAAAGATCCCAAAACATATTCCTCCCAATTTTCATGGCTTGCGCCAATGAGTGGGGTATCGTATTATTTCATTCCGCGAGTGCTGTAGAAGACCGAAAGAGGTCGAGTCCTCCGCTAGAACCAACCCACCGTTTCTACCTCCCAGTCTGCGAACCTGGTGGATCCGGGTATGAGCGTTGACGAATCCACAGCGAATGAAATCTCTGTCCAGTTCAGCAACAGCATCTTCAATCCATCTTTCGCTTCAGCAGCAAGATATTCCCACCACTGCGGCTCGGCAGCGAAGTTCTCAAAGGAATCGAAGACGTACTGAACTAACGCGTCACTCTTTCGGCCAGCATCAAGGTTCATGAAGCTCTGGACGAATTTCCTGCAGGGACCGTCCGCGTCAGGTAGCCAGGCGAACACGGCGAGTCCACCGTTGTCGTTCGGCAATAAGGTGAAGGATAGATTGAAGCACGGCTTCGACATGTCAGCGATATCTTGAATCTCGCTCCCGTTAAAGTCGCAGGTCGGTTGGGTGTATCCGGAGCAAGCAAGTGTCGGGGTCTTCCTGAATCGGACGAATGCACCTTTGAGCACGCTGAAGTCTTGATTCAGGATCGCCTGATCGCACACCGCCTTGTCGGACTCAAGCTGCGCAAGTGATTCGGCGATTGCCATCCCCCTAGCAGAAACGTAGCCTTGAACCATTTGCTGGATTGAGACGGATTTCCCTCGGTCGGCATCACGAAGCAACTCGTTAGTCTCAACGTTGGGACTCTTTACATAGAGTTCTCGGCACAGAGCTCTATAGTGGAGCAATAAGGCTTGCTCGGGCGTTGGAGTCAAGCTGCCTTTGTCAACGGGGTCGAAGAGCTGATTGTCATGTGGGCTGCAAAAACCTGTGAATGTCGTGGCGGAAGCGATGTTTTCGAGCGTGAGTTGCGGCTCGCCCTCGTGCTTCCTGATGGTGAACGGATTTGTATCGAGCTGATAAACCTTGCCTGCTCTCGCAATCCGAGACAGCGCGACACTCCGAGAGATCGTGTGCGCCCGTATTACCTTTCCGGTACAGGAGGTTCCAGTTGACGGATATAGACACTTCTTCTCGCCTGCGCGGAAGCTCAACAGTTGCTTCGCTGTCTCGTGATAAGGAATAGGTCGTGCCGACTCGCGGTCCAAGTGACATTTCTTGTATTTCCGTCCAGACCCGCATGGACACGGCTCGTTTCTTCCAATTTGGTTCCGTCTAGCCATGTTCGTTGCTCCAAGTATTCACAATTTATTGCGATTTTAGCGGGAGTGCATCTTACTCGGATAGGGACGACAACTAAGCTGGTGCGCAACCAGAAGAATCTTCAGTCGATGCCCCGCCGCTTCCATGCCGCCCATGCAGCTGCCGCCCGCTAGCGGCTTCGTTCAAACGCGCGTCTCGTTTAGAAATGGCGCAACGGACATTTGTTATTGTCAGCAAAACTCACGATCGTTGATACGTAGAGACGTGTTGATGCGGCACCTTGGCCGAATGCGCCTCCGAGGACAGAGATCACGGGTTCATTAAGGGTTCGATAAGCCTACCAGTAATTGCCTGTAGAACTGGAACGAGCCACACTTCGCATGTCGTTTGTGAGAGTTGTGTTATTTCAACTCTGCTGCGGCACGGCAGAGGATATGGGTGCAATAAGCGACCGCGAAGCTAATTTTGAGACCTATCTAGCGATTCTTGACGAGAACAGACTGCTTGTGTGCTTGTGTTCCGATCGGTGATGTAGCACCTGAGCACCCCCTTCGTGGCCTGCGAGGCGAGGCTCACATCCGTATCACGCCGCCCTCAGCAGGGCTTCAACCTGCATAGCCGCTGTGTCCTGCATATGCGGTAGAACATGCGAGTAGACCTCCAGCGTAAACGCCACAGAGGCGTGCCCAAGTTGCTCGCTCACGATCTTTGGCGAGACGCCAGCTGCCAGACCGAGGGTGGCCGCCGTGTGGCGCAGATCGTAGAGACGGATGTCCGGAAGGCCAGCGGATCTAAGCAGCGGTTTGAAGTGGCGTCCGACGAATTTCGACTCCTGAATCGGCCCTCCACGGTCTGAGGTGAAGACGAGGTCGCCGTGTCCGGCTTCAGATGCGCTGGCTGCTTCGTCGAATTTGCGAAGTAGAGTCACAACCCAGTTCTGTAGTTTGACCAGGCGCCGGCTGCGTTCCCGTTTCGTGTCTTCGAAGCGCCATCCTCCTTTACGCCATTCGAGGGTTTTCGAGATACTGACCGTGCCGCGTTCGAGATCGAAGTCCGTCCAGGTCAGCGCCAGATACTCGCTCGGCCGCATGCCGGTGGTCATCGCGAGAGCAAACA
Organism: Terriglobales bacterium; assembly: GCA_041691575.1. Taxonomy (GTDB): domain Bacteria; phylum Acidobacteriota; class Terriglobia; order Terriglobales; family Acidobacteriaceae; genus Edaphobacter. Next base: position 1,290 of record JBEPUJ010000033.1, on the reverse strand, counting down.
GGACCTCATACTTGTGCCCGGAAATCGCCGCGATGAACTGCTTCGCCTGCTGGACGTCGAATACGGTGAAGCGTCGCCGTGTTTGTCGCGGCAGATCGACATCTTCGGCCGGGTTCGACAGAAGCAGCTTCCACCGCACCGCCTGCCGCAATGCCGAGAAGAGGACCGCGTGCGTGTAACGAATCGTGCGTGCCGACAGCGGCCGGTTGAGTAGTTCGCTGTAAAGCGTCTGGATCTCCGTTGGCGTCAACTCCCCAAGCGGCCTTGCGCCCAGTCGCGGCCGAACGTACCGTGCGAGCAGACCTGTGTAGTCGCGGAAGCTCTTGGCTCGCAGTCGCGGTTGAGCGCTAATTTCGAGCCAATGATCGAGATACTGGTCCAGCGTCTGTCGAGAGGAGCGGATGTTCCGGCCAAGGTCGCGCTCCGCGAGCATACGGTTGAGGTGGGCCTGCGCGGTGCGCAACCCGCCCTGGATGGATTTGCCGATGTATTGGCGTTTTCCGGTCTCCGGATCGCGGCCGACGTAGATGCGGACCAGCCAGGTGCTCGGTCCGCGGCGGATGATCTGGCCAGTCTTGCGTGCCATACTGCCTCCAAAATGAAAGAAAGCGGCACACGTGTGGCACACGCGGCCGCGGTTGATGGTTGATTTTATGGGTGGTTTAGCGAAGGGGAGACTGACGGGGGTTCAGGAGCCGCACCTCGTCGCTGGAGTTGCATACAGGGCCTCTTGGAGAGAACGGGGTTGCGGCAGTTCTTGCTCACCTTGGCGCAATGGCTCGGATGTTGTCTCTAAGGCATCGCCATATAATCGCTTTATAACGAGAGAATGAGGTTGCCTACATGCCAACCGCGGAGCGTCACGGTGTTGGGTCTGCTGACGCTCCTTCCATTCGAGAGCAATTGGTGGGCGCGGCTCGCGCCAGTTGGATGGCTTCCACGGCATCATGTATCCCCGACCCACCGACCTTCGCTCTGACGACACGCTCGATCCTGCGACCGCCGCCGGCACGGGTGAGTATCAGGGCGAGAGGTACTTCTTCTGTGGAGCCGGATGCAAACGCAGTTTCGACGCCAAGCCCGTGCAATACGCCTGAGCAGAAAAGACCAGACGAAACGCTTCCTTGGGTGCTCAGCTATGCTGAGCGCCCAATTTACCCTTTTGCAACTAAGAATCGAGCGACATGACTTCCCCTGAGACCTTGGCCGAAACATCCGTAAAAGTTGTTGATCCCGTCTGCGGCATGAAGATTCTGCCCGAGAAGGCTGCGGGGAAGCAGGAGTACGAAG
>JBEPUJ010000032.1:0-38640 GCA_041691575.1 Terriglobales bacterium | reverse complement strand
ATCGTCTACTCCGGCGCCATCATGGTGCTCTTCGTCTTCGTCATCATGCTGCTCAACACCGGCGAAGAAGAGAAGACCACCGGCAGCCGTGCCGCCTACATCGCCGGCTTCCCCGGCGCTGCCGCCATCTTCTGCCTTCTCAGCTTCGTCTTTCTCTCCGAGAGCAAGGCGCTCGGCCTCGCCAGCCTCGGCGGCCATCTGAACAACGGTCTCGACAATATCGCCGAACTCAGCCAGGTTCTGTTCACCAAACTTCTGCTGCCCTTCGAAGTCACTTCTATCCTTATCCTCGTCGCCATCCTCGGTGCCGTGGTTCTCGCGCGCAAGGAGGATCGCTAAGCCCATGTCCGCACAAGTCCCTATCGCCTATTACCTTGTTCTCGCCGCCGTCCTGTTCTCGATCGGCGTCGGCTCGTTTCTCATCAAGCGCAATATCATCACCATCTTTATCTCAATTGAGCTGATGCTCAACGCCGTCAACCTTACCTTTGTCGCCTTCGCGCACCAATGGCATCAGATCAACGGCCAGATCTTCGTCTTCTTTGTGATGGTCGTCGCCGCCGCTGAAGCCGCCGTCGGCCTCGCCATCATTATTGCTATCTTCCGCACCCGCCAGACGCTGAACGTCGACCAGATCGACCTGATGAAACTATGAGCCCCCAGACTTCCCTGATGCCCGACTACTATCTTTGGCTGATTCCGCTGCTTCCCTTCGCCGGTTTCCTGATCAACGGAATCCTTGGCCGCAAGCTGCCCCGCGCCATGGTCACGGCGGTCGCGCTGATCTTCACCGCCATCCCCGCCGCCATCGTCGCGTGGCTCTGGGTCATCATGAAGGCCCCCAACGCTCCTGACGCGATCTACGCCGTCAGCCGTCCATGGATCGCCATCTCCGGCTTTCAGGTCAACTTCGCCTTTACCGTCGATCACCTTACGCTCATCATGCTCGGCGTCGTCACCGGCGTCGGCTTCCTTATCCATCTTTACTCCGCCGGATACATGGCGCACGAAGAGGGTTACTGGCGCTTCTTCGCCTACCTGAACCTCTTCATGTTCTTCATGTCGGTCCTGGTGCTGGCCAGCAACTTCCTTCTGCTCTTCGTCGGCTGGGAGGGCGTGGGCCTCGCGTCGTACCTGCTGATCGGCTTCTACTTCAAGAAAGACTCCGCCTCCGACGCCGGGAAAAAAGCCTTCATCGTCAACCGCATCGGCGACTTCGGCTTCCTGCTGGCGATGTTCCTTCTCGTCGCCCACTTCGGCAACCTCAACTTCACCGACATCTTCGCCACCATCGCGCAGCATCCCGAGTGGCAGGGCGGCATCCTGACCGCCATCGCGCTTCTGCTGGTCCTCGGAGCCACCGGAAAGTCCGCCCAGATTCCGCTCTACATCTGGCTGCCCGACGCCATGGAAGGCCCCACGCCCGTCTCCGCCCTCATCCATGCCGCAACGATGGTCACGGCGGGCATCTACATGGTCGCCCGCTGCCACACGCTGTTTGACCGCTCGACCACCGCACTCATCGTCATCGCCATCATCGGCGCGGCGACGGCTATCGTGGCCGCGTCCATCGGCATGGTGCAGAACGACATCAAGCGCGTGCTCGCCTACTCCACCGTCTCGCAGCTTGGCTACATGTTCCTCGCCTGCGGAGTCGGAGCCTACGCCGCCGGAATCTTCCATCTCCTGACCCACGCCTTCTTCAAGGCGCTTCTCTTCCTCGCCGCCGGTTCGGTCATCCACGCGCTCTCGGGCGAACAGGACATGCGCAACATGGGCGGCCTGCGCAAGCGCATCCCCGTCACCTTCTGGACGATGACCTCGGGCGTATTCGCCATCGCCGGGATCTGGCCCTTTGCCGGGTTCTTCTCGAAGGACGAGATCCTCTATCAGACCTTTACCTCGGGCAACCCCATCGCCAAGCTGCTCTGGTTCGTCGGCCTCGTCACCGCGGGCATGACGTCCTTCTATATGTTCCGCCTCTGGTTCAAGACCTTCTTCGGCGAACAGCGTTTCGAAGAAGCGCACGACACGCACGATGCCCACGGCCACGAGTCACACGGCGTCCACGAGTCCCCCTGGATCATGCTCCTCCCGCTGGCCATCCTTGCGATTCTCTCGCTCGTCGGCGGCTGGGTCGGTGTTCCCGCAGCGCTCGGCGGACACAACGAGTTCGGCCATTTCCTCGCCCCCGTCTTCGGCAGCGAAGAAGCCGCCGCAGCCACAGCAGGTCACGGCCTCGAACTGACGCTCGCCGCTGTCTCGCTGCTTACCGCGGCCCTCGGGTTCTTCTTCGCGTATCTCCTCTATTACAAGAAGCCCGGTACCTCTACCGCACTTGCTCTCAAGGCGAAGCCGCTCTATTCCCTGCTTGAAAACAAGTACTGGGTCGACGAGATCTACGGCGCTTTCATCGTCACGCCGCTGCTCATGTTCACCCGCCTCGTCCTCGCCGGATTCGTCGAAGCCGGGCTGGTCAATGGCTCCGGATCGCTTGCGGGAGCAACCACCCGAGGCCTCAGCACCGTCACCCGCCGGGTTCAGTCCGGCAACATTCGCTCTTACGCCGGATGGCTCGCGCTGGGCGCTGCCGCCATCCTCGTCGTTATGATCTTCGGCCGAGGCCTCTGGCCCCACTAACTTTCTTGTCATCCTTCGCCGTAGGCGGAGGACATGCTTTTGTACCTGCTCCATGCGCCACCAGGAATCGATAGCAAAATGAACATAGACCACTCCATCCTGACCATCATCATCCTCGTCCCGCTTGCCGGCGCGATTCTGCTGGCGCTGCTGCCCGACAAGGGAAAGCTGATGCAATGGGGCGCACTCGCCGTCACGCTTGTCACCTTCGTCTGCACGCTGCATCTGCCCTTCCATTACGACTACGGCGCTGCCTCCGGCGGCTTCCAGTTCGCAACCGATCTACAGTGGGTCGCCTCGCCCGCCATTCGCTACCATCTCGGCGTCGATGGCCTCTCCATGTGGCTGGTCGTGCTCACCGGCATCCTCGCCCCGCTCGGCGTCCTGGTCTCGTGGCGCGCAATCGACACCCGCAAGAAGACCTTCTACGTTCTCTTCCTGCTCCAGCAGGTCGCGATGCTCGGCGTCTTCGTCTCGCTCGACGTCCTCCTCTACTACTCCTTCTGGGAACTCTCTCTGATTCCCATGACCCTGCTGATCGCCAGCTTCGGCCGCACCGAGAATCGCCGCCGCGCCGCCATCAAGTTCTTCCTCTACGCCTTCATTCCCTCGGCGATCCTGCTGGTCGGCATCCTCTGGCTCTACGTCAGGACCGGCACCTTCGATCTGCCGCAGCTTGCGCAGCTCGCCGCCGCGCACAGCATCTCCGGCAACTCCGCCGCGCTCTGGCTCTGCTCGCTGTCCTTCCTCGTCGCCTTCGCGGTCAAAGTCCCGGTCTTCCCGCTGCACGGCTGGCTTTCGGACGCTATCTCCGAGGCCCCCACGGCTGCCGTCATGGTGCTCGCCGGAAAACTCGGCCTCTACTCCATCCTGCGCTTCTCCTTCAGCATCTTTCCCGAGCAGTCGCATCGCATCGCTCCCTTGATGCTTGCTCTCGGAGCCATCGGCGTCGTCTACGGAGCGCTGCTGGCGCTGGTGCAGAAGGATCTCAAGCGCCTCTCCGCTTACGCCACGCTCAGCGCCGTCGCCTTCATCGTTCTCGGTATCTTCAGCTTCACCGTCTCCGGCCTCGACGGCGGCATCTTCCATATCTTCAGCGAGAGCCTCACCGGAGCGGCCTTCTTTATGCTCCTCGGCTTCCTCTACGAGCGCTACGGCACCTACGACATCCGAGAGCTGGGCGGCATCGCCTCCAAACTTCCCTGGATGGTGACGATGTTCGTCATCATGACGCTCTCTCTGGTCGGCCTGCCCATGCTCAACGGCTTCGTCGGCGAGTTCCTCATCCTCTCGGGCGCAATGCAGTCCGTCTTCGCGCACCACATCGCGTGGACGGTCCTTGCCACCAGCGGCGTCATCCTCAGCGCGTCGTACATGCTCTGGATGATCCAGCGCGTCTTCTACGGCGACCTCGGCACCAAGCCTGAACACGTCAGAGCCTGGGACCTCGACGCCCGCGAACATCTGGCCATGTGGCCTCTGGTGATCCTCTTCCTGGCCATGGGAGTCGCTTCCCCGATCTGGCTCCGCGCCATGGATACGGCCGGTGCCCGCATCGCCGCCACCGTAGCCCAACCCCAGTCCGACACGATCCAGTCCGACACGACCTTGAAACTCGACACTCCCATCAATGCCACAGAAGGAGGCCAACGCTAATGCAAAGCCTCTCGCCCAATATTCTCGCCCTGCTGCCCGAGTTCATCCTCACCCTCGTCGGCGTCCTCATCATGCTGGCCGAGCCCTTGCTGCCGCCGACTTCCAGCCGCAAGCCCCTGGGCTGGCTCGCCATCGCCGGAACCGTGGGCGCCGGTCTGGCAAGCTACTGCCAGTTGCACCTCGGCGTCCTCACCGCCTTCTCCGGCACCATTCAGGTAGACGCCTTCTCGGTCTTCTTTCATCTGCTGATCTCCGCCATCGTTCTGGTCACGCTGCTCATCTCACTGGACTACTTCGAAGGCCCCACCCGCCACGCCGGGGAATACTTCGCGCTGGTCGCGTTCAGCGCCGTCGGCATGATGCTGATGACCTCGGCGACGGAATTGCTGGTCGTCTTCGTCGGCCTCGAGATCTCTTCTATCGCCACCTACATCCTGTGCGGCTTCCGCAAAGGCTCGGCCACCGGTTCCGAGGCCTCGATCAAGTACTTCCTGCTCGGCTCCTTCGCCACCGCCTTCTTCCTGTACGGCATCGCGCTGGCCTTCGGAGCTACCGGCTCCACCAGCATCGCCGCCATCGCCGCGGGCCTTGCCACCACCACAACGCCGCGGCTCGCCTTCCTTGCGCTTGCCATGATCCTCATCGGCCTCGCCTTCAAGGTCTCCGCCGCTCCCTTCCACGTCTGGACGCCGGACGTCTATCAGGGAGCGCCCTCGCCGGTCGTCGGCTTCATGTCCACCGCGCCCAAGGCCGCCGCCTTCGCCGTGCTGCTGCGCATCACCTTCTCCGCCTTCGGGCCGATGCAGCATCGCTGGGCCGTCCTAATGTGGATTCTGGCTGCGCTGTCGATGACCGTCGGCAACCTCGGCGCTCTGCTCCAGCGCGACGTCAAGCGGATGCTGGCCTACTCCAGCATCGCCCACGCCGGATACATCCTCGTCGCCTTCACGGCGTTACAGACCGACGGCATCGCGGCTGCCTGCTTCTACACCGCGACCTACGCAGCCATGCAGGTCGGAGCCTTCGCCGTGGTCACCCAGGTCACCGGCTACGACGAGCAGATCCGCAGCATCGACGACTTCACCGGCCTCGCCATCAAGCGGCCTCTATTGGCGGCGTTCCTTGCGCTCTTCCTGATCTCGCTGATCGGCATCCCCTTTACCGGCGGCTTCTTCGGCAAGTTCTACGTCTTCTCGTCCGCCGTGCATGCCGACCACGTCTGGCTTGCGGTCGTGGGCCTGCTGAACAGCGGCGTCGCCTGCTTCTACTATCTCCGCCTGCTGGCCGCGCTCTACACCCGTCCCGCCACCGAGAACAGCCGCCTCGACCACAGCCGCGGCCTCAGCGTTCCGGCAGGCATCGGGCTGACCATCGCCGCCGCCGCCACGCTGGTGCTCGGCATCTTCCCCGGCCACTTCCTCAACCTAGCTCAGCGCGCCAGCGCCATGCCGGCACCCGCAGCCGCATCTGCACCCGCATTGGGCACCCCGGCAACTGTCCCCCAGGCTGTGACCTCTCCCGTGCAGTAAGCTCTCGCTCGAAAGCGCCAACGGCGCGTCTTATACCAGCCTGGGTCATCGGCCCAGGTCCGCAGACTCCCAAAAGTTGTGAGGGCTGAAGCAGGTTGCTGAATAACTCCGTTGCGGTGCGGAAAGAGCAAACCATAATTTATAGAATGGTAAACTTCCACCTTCAATGTGAAAGAGAGTGAAAGACCTTGCCAGAGGAAAATCCCGCCCAAGAGTCAGCAGACTCCATAGACACACAAACGAGTCCAACTGCCCCTGTTAGTCCCGAGAAGGCAGAAGTTGTACCAGCCGCCCATCCCTCCAATGAAGTAAATCAATACACCAACACCGACAGGCCAAAGTGGACTGACAAAACTGTGGCTCTTTTCACCCTCTGTCTTTTTCTGGCCGCTGTGATTCAGGGATTTATCTTTTATAAGCAATGGCAGGAAATGCACTCCGGGGGTGTGGACACTCACGCTTTGGCTGACGCTGCTAAATCTCAAGCCGATGCTGCCAAGGCGCAAGCTGACGAAGCCAAAGAGCAAGTGAGCAAAATGGCTGAGTCCCTCACTAAAACTGACACTCTTATCAAGGAAGCCACCGCACAAACCGCCGCCACCAATGCTTTGGCTGTTCAAGCACAGCGGTCTGCAGATTTCGCTCAGCAAGCCATTAAAACGAGTGTGGAATCGGAACGTCCTTGGATCGGTGTTAGCTCCGCACAAGTAGTTAACTTTGTGGAAGGGCAAACGGCGAAAATCACCATCAATGTAATAAATTCGGGGAAGAGACCAGCTTCTGCTAAAGATATACATGGGGCTGCCATATTCAAATCCTTGCCAATGTTTCCAACACTTGGAACCGGAGAGGCCAGCATTGCCTACATCCTTCCAGGAGCCGGCTTTAATTCAACATTTGAATATAACGTTCCCGTTGGTGCCTTTTCGGAATGGAAACGCACTAAGCAGCTTTTCTTTATTTTTTCAGAAATTGTCTACACGGACGTAGGAACAAATACCTCCTACATAACCCATTTCTGTGAGTACTATAGCCCTGACAACAAAGACCAACCGTTCACTCTTTGCACTCGATACAACGAAGCAAAATAGAATCAGCAAGATAATTGAAACCTATCTTTGAGTTTTTCTTGATTGGCTACGCACTCAGAGCCCTCCAATCTGGAGACTACTGAGTCAAGTATGTTATTACCTCAGCAACCTCTGAAGGCCCGCGCTCAATCAGCGCGGCGCATCACGCTCTATTCCCCGAGCATGATGCGCTGGATGCGGTGAGCGCGGCCGGTGGCTCCATCGCACTCGATCAGCGCGGCGCACATCTTCGGATTGCCCTTGGCCGACTCGAACTTTCCGGGCATCCCGGTGAGGAAGCGGTTGAGCACCAGCTCCTTTTCGACTCCGATCACAGAATCGTATGGGCCGGACATGCCTACGTCCGTCTGGTAGGCCGTGCCGCCGGGCAGGACGCGCTCGTCGGCGGTAGGAATGTGGGTGTGGGTTCCAAGGACGGCGGTGACGCGGCCATCGAGATACCAGCCCATGGCAACCTTCTCGCTGGTGGTCTCGGCGTGCAGGTCGAGCAGGATGACCTTGGCGGTGATCTTCGAGAGCAGTTCGTCGGCCTTACGGAAGGGGTCGTCGCAGGAGGACATGAAGACGCGGCCCTGAAGGTTCAGGACAGCGTAGCTCTGGCCGTTGCCAAGTTCACCCTGGTAGACGCCGAAGCCGGGCGTTCCGGCGGCATAGTTGGCCGGGCGGATGACGCGGCGGTTGCGCGAGTGCGAGTCGGCCGGGACGGCCATGTACTCGAAGATCTCTTTCTTGTCCCAGATATGGTTGCCGGTGGTGATGACGTGGGCGCCGAGGTCGAAGAGCTCTTCGGCGATGGAGGGCGTGATGCCGAAGCCTCCGGCGGCGTTTTCGCCATTGATGACAAGCAGATCAACGGCGTTGGTTTCAAGGACGTGGGGGAGATGTTCGCGGACGATGTGGCGACCGGCGGAGCCAAAGACGTCGCCGACAAAGAGGATATTCACTTAAAAAGTTTACATGGTGTCGAGATGAGTGTTGTGCAGCTCCCCCCACCTTAGCGCGATGAAACCGCGCGAAGATGGGGCACCCGGCCTGATGGTTGTGGTAGCTTTTTGTTCATGGCACAGAATGCGCGGTTTGCTTTGGGTTTGCGGGTTTTGGCAGTGCTGGCAGGCGAGCCGGACGCGATGCACACCTCGGCGGCGATTGCGGAGACCCTGAAGGAGAGCGCGGTGATGGTGCGGCGGTCGTTTCTGCTGCTGCACAAGGCCGGGTTGATCGTACAGCGCAAGGGGCCGAACGGCGGCGCGAAGCTGAAGATTCCGGCCAAGCAGATCGGGCTGGGCGATGTGTTCGATGCCACCGCCGGAGAGTGGCTGACGATCGAAGACAAGGCGCTGGCCGGACTGATGAAGAAGGTTCGGGCGGACGCGGTGGCGGCGATGAATGAACACGCGCTGTCGGGAGTCGTGAAGCGGTTGAAGAAGGCTTAGGAATCAGCTCCACTGGGCGATGAAAATGCACGACTCCGGTCGAGATAACGTGACTTAAGTGGTCAATTTAGTTAAGTACTCAACTATTTGTTTATTCAATTGTTTAGCTAGCGGATTATTTAATGAGGGTACTACTCCGCGGATTCGGCATGCGGCTGACCGACGACCGGCTGCTTTTTGGCCTGAGGGCGGAGCAGCGGGAAGAGGATGACGTCGCGGATAGACTTTGAGCCGGTGAGGATCATGGTCAGGCGGTCGATGCCGATGCCTTCGCCTCCGGTGGGGGGCAGGCCGTAGCCTAGAGCGCGGACGTAGTCCTCGTCCATCTCGTGGGCTTCGTCGTCGCCTCGTTCTTTTTCAAGAAGCTGCTGTTCGAAGCGGCGGCGCTGGTCGTCGGGGTCGTTCAGCTCGCTGAAGGCGTTGCCGACCTCGAAGCCGCCGATGTAGAACTCGAAGCGCTCGACCCAGTCCGGCTCGTCGGGCTTCTGCTTGGAGAGCGGCGAGACGGCTAATGGGAAGTCGTAGATGATCGTGGGCTGGATGAGATGGGGTTCCGACAAAATCTCAAACAGCGCAGCGATCGATTTACCTAGAACTGGACTACGGCTAGCCACGGCTCGAGTGTAGTCGTTAAGAAGAAACTTCAATGCATTCGACCGTGCTTGAAGCGCGGTCCGCTTGGCGTCCATCCTTACGATGAAGTGGTCAGGCTCAACCCCAACTTCCGATTTATAGGCCATCGTGTGTGCTGCGTCGGAAGCGCGATTCAATACGTCGAAGAATGCAAGTTCATCCGAAAATTCTTGCGAATTTGGAACCTCGCCGTATCGCGGATCCCAATACTTCACGATCGCTTCGCGCATGGAGAGCTTCGTCCACTTGCCGAGATCGATCTCGACGCCGTTGAAGTTGGTGATGGTGTGGCCGTTTACTTCCTGCGCTACGAAGATAACGAGTTCCTCGGTCAAGCGCATGAGGTCGTGGTAGTTGGCGTAGGCCTGGTAAAACTCCAGCATGGTGAACTCGGGGTTGTGCTGGGTGCTGATGCCCTCGTTGCGGAAGTTGCGGTTGATCTCGTAGACGCGGTCGAGGCCGCCGACGACCAGGCGCTTGAGGTATAGCTCCGGCGCGATGCGCAGGGAGAGATCGAGATCGAGCGCGTTGTGATGGGTGCGGAAGGGCTTGGCGGCGGCTCCTCCAGCGATGGTATGCATCATCGGAGTTTCGACTTCGAGATAGCCACGACTATCGAAGAAACTGCGCAGGGCGCGCAGGATGGCGGCGCGCTTGACGAAGACTTCGCGGACGTTGCGGGTCTCGGGCTCGGCGGGTTCAGCGGTCTCCGAAGCATTTTGTGGCGCTTCACCCAGGTCTGCAACTGCCAGACCTGGGGCACCCGGTTCTATGGCCGAACCCGGTTCTGTGGCCGCAGCTGGTGCTGTGGAGGGTGCCGGACTGGCGGCCTGCTGCTTGGCGCTGTGGCCGGTGTTCATGAAGAGGTCGACGTAGCGCTGGCGGTAGCGAAGTTCGGTGTCTTCGAGGCCGTGGTACTTGTCGGGCAGGGCGAGCATGGCCTTGGCGAGGAAGGTGAGGTGCGAGACGTGGATGGTGAGTTCGCCGGTGCGGGTGCGGAAGAGGCGGCCGCGGACACCGATATGGTCGCCGAGGTCGAGCAGCTTGTAAAGGGCGAAGGCGGTCTCGCCGACGTCATCCTTGCGGACGTAGATCTGGAGGCGCTGGCCGCCCTGCTGGAGCTGGGCGAAGCCCGCCTTGCCCTGGACGCGGATAGCCATGATGCGTCCGGCGACGCTGACTTCGATGGGGGTGGGCGCGGACTCGAACTGCTCGGCGGTCAGAGGGTCGTAGGCGGAGCGGACCTCGGAGACGGTGTGGCTGGAGGAGTAGCTGTTGGGATAGGTGGCCTGGGCGTGGCTGAGGCCGGACTGCTGGCCGAGAGCGGCGATCTGCTCCAGCTTTTCGCGGCGCAACTGGTAGAGGTTCTGCTCAAACTCGGACTCGAACACGCGGATTCCTTTGGATTACAGTCGTTGAATTCCCAGTATAGCGGGGGCGGCGGCTGTGATGTAATGGTGGGCTATGGCGGATGAAGAATCAAAAAACGGCAACGCGGGGGGCGGCGGCAAAGGTCCGCTGGGCGATCTGGTCAAGGCCGAGTCGATGATTCAACTGGCGATCGCGCTGCCGGCGGGGTGCCTGATCGGCTGGCTGATCGGCGCATGGCTGGACAAGTACTTTCACCAGAGCTGGATCTCGATTGCGGGAATCGTGCTGGGCGCGGTGGCGGGCTTTGTGCAGATCTTTACAACCGCCTCGCGCTTTTTGAAGAATGACAAGTAACGATAGAGCAAAATTGATTTTGGAGTGTTCGGTGTGTTGAAGGAGCAGGCGAAAAAACATAAAGCAGGTCCTCCGCCTTCGGCGAAGGATGACAAGGTAAAGCGAAGAATGACAAGTAGCGGTGGGATGAGAGCGGTGAGATAAGAGATGAGGGCAATTCTGTGAAGGCAATCGACAGCTATACCGACGCCGACTTCAAACGGACGATCTGGAGCGCGCTGCGGCTGCTGACGATCATTACCGTGGTGGCGGCTCCGCTGGTGTGGTGGAAGATGGGCTGGCAGAGCGCGGCGGTGCTGCTGGTGGGCGCGGTGATCTCGGGGTCGGGGCTGTTTGAATGGCTGCGGCTGATGTCGGCGGTAATGGTGCGGATGGATGGCGGAGGCGCGGCGCGGCCCATGACGATGGTCCTGCTGGGCTTCTTCCTGCGGCTGGTGGGCGCGATCGTGCTGCTTTATGTTAGCCTTAAGTTTCTGAATGGTTCGGTTTATGCGCTCGCCGCTGGCCTTGCACTGGGAGTTTTTGCACTCGCGGTGGAGGGGCTGAGGCTGATGAAGGCGTGGACGGTCTAAACCGGCGATTCGGGCCTTTGTACCGCAACAGCTATCTATCTTATTTTTCTATATGCCGACTCAATTGTTGATTACTGAATTTTTAAACGCTCATTTTGCCGGACCGGTCGATTCGCTGCTTCATGCGCTGCATGTTCAGCCAGCGTCTCCCGCGGCGCCGATTACGAACTCGTTTGCGATGGAATTACTGGTCTTCGCGGTTCTGGTGGCCTACTTCATCGTGGTGCGGCTGACGCTGAGCGTCGAAAAGCCCGCTCCCGCGCAACACCTCGCCGAGATGACGCATGAGTTCGTGTCGGAGCAGGGTGAGCAGATCATCGGACACGGCTTCGAGCGATTTACCGGTTACCTGACGGTGCTGCTGCTGTTTATCCTGCTGTGCAACCTGTTGGGCCTGATTCCGGGGCTGGAGTCGCCTACGGCGAACGTGGTGGTACCGCTGGGCTTCGCGCTGGTGACCTTTGTCTACTACCACTACCACGGCGTCCGCGCACATGGCTTTGCTTACATCAAGCAGTTCCTGGGACCGGTGTGGTGGCTGTATCCGCTGCTGCTGCCGATCGAGATCATCTCGCACTTCGCGCGCGTGCTTTCGCTGACGGTCCGGTTGTACGCCAACATGTTTGCCGGAGATTTGCTGTCGCTGGCGTTCTTCTCGCTGGTGCCGATCGGAATTCCGCTGGTGTTTCTGGGCCTGCACCTTGGCGTCGCCGTCATTCAGGCGTACGTGTTCTTCCTGCTTGCGGCGATCTATTTGTCGCTGGCCGTAGCGCAGGACCATTAGAGTTTTTGAGTTGGGGCAGGAACGACATACCCCAGGGGCTAAAGCCCCGGTTCATCTGGCCGCTTGAGAGGGCCAAGGCTGAAGCCTTGGCGTACCTAGAAGCCAGGCAAGTGCAATGGCGGTTTGGCTGCACAGCCAAGTGGAATGACAGTTTGGGCTGGAAGTGATTGGAAGAGATCAGGTTTGAGTTTGCCGCGGAGGGCCTCCCTCTTCGCGGCAGGTAACAACGCCGCATAGCGTGAGGGTGCCAGCACGGTGAGCATCAACCACCCACTGGCGGCGTATCTGACGGGAGACAGGAGTAACACTATGCAGAAGATGCAATATCTATTTATGACGTTGGCCGCGCTGATGCTTGCAACGCCGGCTTTTGCGCAAAGCGCTGCTGAACCGAGTCACTGGTGGGTCTCCATCGGAGCCGGTCTGGGCATGGCCCTTGCCGCGGGTCTCTGCGGTCTGGGCCAGGGTAGGGCGACGGCCTCGGCAACCGAGGCTCTGGCGCGTAACCCGGGTGCACGCCCTGGAATCTTTATCTTCCTGATTCTCGGTCTCGCCTTCATCGAGTCGCTCGCGCTGTTCACGTTCGTCATCATCTTCCTGAAGGTCAAGTAAGCTTCAGGGATTGGTTACAGGCAAAGCCCCCGCTGATCGCGGGGGCTTTGCTGTTTGGCGGAAAGGTTTCTCATACAAGGGAAAACAAAATACAGAGGCCTCTCCGCTGCGCAACGGACGATAAAACCGTCCGCTGCTCCGGTCGAGATGACGTGTTTCTTTCGACTGCATAGAGGCATGGAAGATGCCCAGGCGAACGGCGAAGGGGCAATGTGATTGAACGTAAAAGAGGCAGCCCGAAGGCTGCCTCTTTTACGTGTCAACGATTCATGCATGATTGATACTGCTAGCGTTTGCGCGGAGCACGATGATGCGCCGGAGCCGGCTTTTTCGCCGGAGCCGCCTTCGGGCCAACGACAGCCGCATCGCTCATCACGATCATCACCGGACCCGTTGCAGCCCCAGGGGCAGCAGCAGGAGCAGGAGTCGCGGCAGGAGCAGCGGCGGAGGCAGTCGCATCAGCAGCAGGAGCAGCAGCAGTCCCGGCAGGCGCTACACCGCCTACCGTATAGGAGGCATATGTGCCGGAGAGGGTCACCTTGGCTCCGGGCGCGGGCACAGTCTTCAAGGGTTCCTTCATGTTGAAGGTGAAGTCCGCCACCTTCGACTGCACCGCATCGTCGGAGACCGAAGCCTGGATCACGGAGTCCGTCGCCGAGATGACGGTGACATCCGGAAGCTGAACCGACTTGCCCTTCACTGTGTCCCAAACCTTGGCGGCATCCTCAGGCTTGCCGTTCTGAAGGATGAACTCCTTGTCGCTGACCGCCAGCGTTCCCAGGTCGGGAGTGGCCGCGATCACCTGCGCCACGATGTCAGCAGGCGAAGGCGCCGGCTTGATGGAGAAGCCCGAAGGCGGGAACAGGTTGGTCTGGACCGCGGCGGTGACTGCATCGTAACCATCCGCGTTGCCGTGATATTTCTTGTAGCAATAGGTCGCGACCTTCAGGAACTCGGTCTTGTAAGGCTCGGGAGCGAAGGCGGCGGCGCGCGAGGTAAACCAGGTGCAGTTCACGAAGTCAGGCGGTGTGGACTGGTAGTACGCCAGGCCCAGCAGGTAGGTGTCCTGCAACGTCGGTCCGGGGGTCGTCGTCGCCTGAACCGGAGACGCCTTCAACTCGGAGGTGTAGTTCGTGACCGCTGTCGCCATGTCTTTTCTGGCAGCCGCATCAGCCGCAATCGCGCCATAGAAGCCCGGGGTCACGTTTTCTTTCAGCTTCGTGAAGTCCGCGTCACTCATCTCCTTGGGCTTGGTGGCTGCGAGTCCCTTCTGGGCAAAGCCGGCAGCCGCGGTGAGCGCTGCCTGCTTGGCTGCGGGGTCTGTTGTCTTGTCGGCGTCCTGCCGACGGAAGTAGACCTCAAAGGTCAGCGCCGCCAGGTTATCCGGCTGCACCTGAAGCAGGCGGTCCGACGTGCTCAGGGTCTTGGCTGGATCGAAGGAGCTATAGGTCTGCATCAGCATCTGCAGGGTAGACGTTTTAACTGCCGACTGCGGATAGGCCGTCAGGTAAGACTCCAACGCCTCGGCCTTTGCCTGGGGCGTCGACTGGGAAATTGCATCGTTATAAGCCTTATATTCTGCCGGGGACATCTGGACCCCGCCACCTGCCTGCGCACTCGCATCCGGACTTGCCGGTGCCTGTGCAACCATACTCCGCCCACCAACCGCGATGCTTGCAACCGCCAGGAGAGACGCAACGACTACCTTATTCATTCCAAACTCCTCAGAAAGTTCATATACCGACACCGGTACTTCCGGCCAAGTCATTACAACATAACCCACAATAGACGCTCTGGCGAATCGCGCTGCATTCACCCGTCATCGTTCATCAAAACCGATCTCTCAATCGATTCGTCTGAAGTCCGAATTTTGTGTCCTGGGGTAATGATGCGGATTATAGAAACGCCGTTGTACTCATGGCAAGTAAGACCTTTGCGCTGGATGCCGGTCTTCCCCGATACTGGTATTAATATCCGGCGCAAACGGCCCTGTGCCGGTCGTTCCTCCGATGCGCCTCCGATGCGCTCCAATTGTGCCAATTCCTGCCAAGGCTACCCATTCGTGGTATTACTGCCGTCTTATCCACAACCAGTAGTGTTGTAGCCGTTGATTCTGGCCCCGGCCGCGGCTAAAGTTGATTCAGTCTTAACAACAGGGGCGAGACCATAGCAGCAACTCCCCAGTCTCGCCGCAGAGGTGCTTTTGCTCAAGCTCAAGAAAGTTCAGATCCTCGGCTTCAAATCCTTCTGCGACCGCACCGAGGTCCAGCTCTCCGGTGAAGGGATCGCCGCCATCGTCGGCCCCAACGGCTGCGGCAAGTCGAACATCTCCGACGCCATCACCTGGGTGCTGGGCGAGCAGTCCGCCAAATCGCTGCGTGGCATCAAGATGGAAGACGTCATCTTTGCGGGCACGCGCGACCGCAAGCCTACCGGCATGGCGGAAGTCTCACTAACGCTGGTCGACCCTGAGGTCTACGACGGCGAGAGCCTCGGCGACGAGCCCGAAGTGCTCATCGACGAAACGCTCCCCAGTGACTGGGACGAGACCACTCTTCGCCAGCAGCACGCAGAGGAGACCGAGGACGCTATCGCCGAGGCTCAGCCCGGCACCGTCATTGAAGGCGAGGCCAAAGGCCCGCAGATCGTGCCTGCCAAGACAGACTCTGACACGGATGCAGCCGAAGCGGGCGTAGTTGCCGCAAATAACGTTGTCCTCAAGATTCGCCGCCGCAAGTTCGGGCGCGCTCCCATCCGCGCCGGAGAGCTTACGATCACTCGCCGCCTCTTCCGCTCGGGCGACAGCGAATATCTGCTCAACGGTAAGATCTGCCGCCTGCGCGATATTCAAGATATTTTCATGGGCACCGGCCTCGGCGGCGAATCCTACGCCATCATCGGGCAGGAGCGCATCGGCCAGTTGCTCAGCTCCAAGCCGCTCGACCGCCGCGGCATTATTGAAGAGGCTGCCGGCATCACCCGGTTCAAGACCAAGAAGCGCCTCGCCGAACTTCGCCTGGAGTCTGCGCGGCAGAACCTTTCGCGGGTCAACGACATCTTCGACGAAGTTACGCGGCAGATGACCACGCTGAAGCGGCAGGCCTCCAAGGCCGAGCGATATGGAGCGCTGCGCGACGAGCTTCGCACCCGGCTCCGCGTGGTACTTGCCAGCCGCATGTCGCAGCTCGATACGGAGCAGACGGCGACCACCGAAAAGATCACGGCGCTCGCGACCCAGATCGATGCGCAGGCGGCCAACGTCGAAGAGATGGACGCCGAGCACACCGAAGGTATCCGCACCGGCTACACGCTGGACCAGCAGATTCGCGAGGCGGGAGGGCAGGCGAACCAGTCTGCCGTTGAGTTGGAGCGCATCACCGCTCGCACCGCCGCCAACGCCGACCGCATTGCCGAGTTGACGGGCCGGCTTGCCTCCGGGGCCGACGATCTGACGCAGGCCCGCGAACAACTCGCCACGCTCGCCGGAGAGCTTGAACAGCACCGCAGCTTCCTTGAAAACGCGACCTCCGAATCGACGGGATCGCGCGAGGCGGCGCAGCTCCGCCAGCAGCAGGCACAAGAGGCTGTCCGCGCTTTGGGCTCGGCCGAGCAACAGGCTGAGCAGAACCGACGGGCGACCATGCAGCTCGTCCAGCGCATTGGCCAGACGCGCAATGAACAGGCGCAGGCCGAGGCGGCACTGGCCGGGCTCGATCGTGAGGCGGAGCGGCTGCTCTCTGAGTCCGACATTGCACGGCAGGAGCTTGAGACTCTGGGATTACAGCGGGGGCAGGTCAAGCTATCGTTCGAGTCAGTCACCGAGCGGCTCAAGCGGCTCGAAGCTGAGATCGCCGACCTTCGTTTGCAGATCGAAGCTCGCCGCGCCGAGGAATCGCAGAGCAAGCGCCGTGGCGACCAGCTTCGCGGAGAGGTGGCTACCCTCAATGGCCGCCGCAACTCGCTCGAAGCGCTGATCCGCGAGCACAGCTACTCCACCGATACCGTCCGCAACATCTTCAAGCACAACGCCAGCCACCCGAGCCTCAACGGCACCACACCCGTGGGCACGCTGGCCGACTTCCTTGAAGTTGACGGCCAGTACGAGAATGTCGTCGACGAGTTTCTGCGCGACGAGCTGAACTACATCGTCGTCAAGAGCTGGGACGCCGCCGACGCGGGTATGAACCTGCTTAAGACCGACGTCAGCGGACGCGCCACCTTCCTTGTTCATCCCAACGATGCGCAGGCGAACTTCCCCTTCTCCGAAGGCATGACCAGCGCTGCCCAGACCAGCACCGCGGGCATCGAAGGCGTTATACCGCTGAAGGACTGCGTTCGCGTGCTCGACGGCTTCGGCAAGTCGCTCGAAGTGATTCTGCCCAAACTGCGCGAGGGCTACGTTGCGCCCGACTCCTATACTGCGCGGTCGCTGGCGCTGTCGAACCCGCAATCGTTCTTCCTCTCGCCCACGGGCGAGACCTTCCACAACGTCACCGTTACCGGCGGACGTCCCCGCGCGCAGGGGCCGCTGGCGCTCAAACGCGAACTGACTGAGGTTCAGCAGAAGATCGAGAAGGCCGAGCAGGAGCTGGCGCAGACCGATCTACAAACTGCCGATCTTCAACACCAGATCGCCGACCTGAACTCCACCCTCGAGAACAAGACGAATGAGCGCCGCGAAGCTGAGCGCGAGTCGGCCAACTCCGGCGCGGCCCTGCGCCAGATGGAGACCGAGACCGCACGCATCGAGCGGCGTCTCGCCGACTGGTCGCTCACCAGCGAACGCAACCGCGACGCGCGCAACCAGAAGACCGACCTCATCTCCCGCCGCCAGCAGGAGGCATCGTCGTTCGAGGCTGAACGCGCAACGCTCGAAGCGTCGCTCAGCGATCTTCTGGCGCAGCTTGAAGAACTGCGCGGCCAGCGGGAGCAGCTTCAGCAGGCAGCGGCAGCAGCCTCTGCCGATCTCGCCGGACTTGAAGAACGACGCCGCAACGCGCAGGCCAACTTCGATCAGACCACGCGCCTCTACAACGGTCAGAACCAGCGTATTCAGCAGCTCGACCAGCAGCTTGCCTCTGCCGCATCGGAAAAGCTTCGCCGCGAGGAAGAGACTGCGGCACTGGCCACGCAGCACGCCGAACTCACTGAACTGCGCGCCACCGCTGTCGCCGAGGGTGCGCGGCTTACCGAAGAGGCGAATGCGCTGCGCGCCGGCATGGCCGAACTCGATGGCCGGCTCCGGGCTCTACGGCACGAGACCGAATTGCTCCGGGAGCAGCGTGCCGCACTCACAGCGCGCGCGGCTAAACTCGCCTCCGACATCGAGCACATCGAGGCCACCTGCCTTAATGATCTTGCCGTCGAGGCTGTCTCGCTCCGCGAAGATGCGAGCATCGTCCGCATCGAAGGCGAAGCCCTGACCACTGAGGAAGAAGAGTCTCGCGCCCTGAAGCAGAAGCTTGAGGCTATGGGGCCGGTCAACATGATGGCGCTCGAAGAGTACAACGAGACCACGCAACGCCACGGCTTCCTCGAAGCCCAGCGCAAGGACCTGCTCGACTCCATCGACAATACGCAGGCGTCGATCAAGGAGATCGATGACGTCTCCCGGCTCAAGTTCGACGAGGCCTTCAAGGTCATCAACGAAAACTTCGGCATCACGTTCACCAAGCTCTTCGGCGGCGGCGCGGCCTCGATGCGCCTGACCGACGCGGAGAACTCGGCCGAGAGCGGCATCGATATCCTCGCATCGCCTCCGGGCAAGAAGCTGCAGAACATCCTTCTGCTTTCGGGAGGCGAAAAGGCGCTGACGGCGCTGTCGCTGCTAGTGGGCATCTTCCAGTTCCAGCCCGCGCCGTTCTGCATCCTCGACGAAGTCGACGCGCCGCTCGACGAGACCAACGTGGGCCGCTTCGCCAAGCTGATCGCCGATATGTCCACGACGACCCAGTTTGTGGTGATCACGCACAGCAAACGGACCATGGCCCAGGCCGACGTCATCTATGGAGTGACGATGCAGGAGCCGGGCGTTAGCAAGATCGTCAGTGTCAATCTGAATCGTCGCGCTGTAGCTTAGCTTGAGCAGAAATTCGACAATCCCCCTTCACTTTTGTGGAGGGGGATTGTCGTTTTCGTCTTCGCTGGGGGAAGGTGCGGGGTATAGCTGTAAACCGTACCTCAGGGGCTAAAGCCCCACTGCTCATAGAGAATCCGCGGCACGGCTGAAGCCGTGCCCTTAAGCAAAGCGGGGCTCTCCAAGGCTTGAAGTTGTGCCCTTAAGTACAGCGGGGTTCTACGCGGCTGATGAAGCCGCGTTCTTAGGCGAAGCGGGTTTCCGGCGGCCTGAAGCTGTGCGCTTCAGCACAGCGGGGTTTTCCGGGGACTGTGGGGCCGTGCTCTTATGCAGGACAAGGGACGCGGCCCTGCGCAGTCGCTACTGAGCAGGCTTGGGTTCCGGCTTCTTTGTTGCCATCGCCTTCGGCTTCCAGAAATCAGGGTCGGCTTTGATCCAGAAATCCGGGACATAGCTCATCTTCGGATTGAACTGGAACAGATTCGTCTGGGCCGACTCGATGCAGGACGCTGACAACTCCGCCATTTTCTTCAAGCCATCCTCGCCCAGTGCAGCGCGAAACTGCTTGTCGTCGGCTACCTCCTGATCGATCTCCGACATCGACTTCATCGGGGTGATCACCAGATATTCGCCGCCCATATTTGTACCGTACATATTTTCGAACACGGCCCACTTTGCAGTGGGCACATTCGCATACCCCCGCTGGTATAACCTGGCGAGTTCATTCCACTCCTGCCGATGCCCCGAACGAACTTTGATCGAGCTGATTTCCATATAGCGCATGTCCGGAATATGGACTATAGAGTTCAAACTTAATTCGTCGCTGTACGTCCAGACGCTCGAATCATAAGCATTGAGCAGGTCGCCATCCGCAGCCGCAGCATGATCGATCGCAGCGGAGAGGGTTGCATTATGCTCCAGGGCCTGATTGTCCTTCTCCCACGCTGCAAACGAAGAGTAGGGCAGAAAGAACAGCGCCCGCGATGGCCCCGAAAGAGAGTTCATCCCAAAATAGTGGCTCTGCGACTTGGCAGCAGCGAACGCCCGCACAAAGGCGCTTTCGCTTCGGTCGTGGATCATGCCGGCACGACCCGGCTTCACATACTCACGTTGAATGACCAGCACGTTCGGCGGCGGAGTTGTTCCATCCCCGGGCTCCTGCGCCGCCAGAACGCCGGAACCACCGCAGAAAAGACACGATACCAGCAAGAGCCCTGATAGCTTTTTCATAAGAAATGCCCTCCCAGGCTGGAAAAGTTGAGCTGCAAAAGATTGCCGGCGACAGGTATTCAGCACGCCGCAAAGCCGCATACCGAAATACGCTCAAGCCGGTGTTTCGATTGAAGAGGGGTCCCGCGGAATTCTATACCTCTTCCCTTCCCCCAATCCCACAAATCTGCGGTTGCCGCCCAGCCCGCAACATTCCTTACCCAAAATCGGCACAAAACCTTTAACCTAAAGTCATGATCCCGCTCACGTTCGCCGCGCTCGCCGTCCTGACCGGGACTCTGGTTCTGCTTCGTCTGCGCTGGGCTCGCCTTTCCGAGAAGACACGTCGGGCACTCATCGTTTATGCCTGCGCGGCGCTTGCCCTTTGCGCCGTCAGCTCTGCCACCCACTTGAATACCTCTTCCAGCCATCTGAACGCCGCGCTCTACTGGGGGGCGCTGGCAGGCTATGGGATCCTGCTCGTTCTATTCACGCTGCTGCGCCCGCGATGGCTCACCACGATCATCGCGATCATCCTTTTTCTGCCGATCCTCTCCGCCAGCGCGTTCCTCCCGCTCGCCGAACTCTTCAACCCCGCACCGCACATCACCGTCTCCATCGGCCCCAACCTCGTCAGCGACCTCGTCCCCTGGGGCACAGGAACTGCGCCGACCTCCGGCTTCGACCTTGTCGTCTACTCGCACCCTTCGTGGTCAAAATTCCTGCGCCATCGCCGCCAGGGGTGTCATTACTACAGCGGCCAGTGCGATGCCTCGCGAGCAACTGCTGCCCTTCAGCCCGATGGCAGGCATGTTCTGATGTCCTGCCCGGCGGCCGCGGATCAGCCGCCCGACGCGGCCCGAAGCCTTGTAGTAAAGCTCTACTGAATTTCCGCCTAGAATCTCTACATAGGAGTGATACCGTCATCTCAATGAGCCAAGCCCTTATCCAGACCAGCCTCGGGGACCTTCCTCTCACCGCCCGCGGCAAAGTGCGCGACATCTACGACCTCGGCAACGACCAGCTTCTCTTTGTCGCTACCGACCGCATCTCCGCCTTCGACCACGTCCTCGCCACCGGCATCACAGGCAAGGGCCGCATCCTCACCCAGCTCTCGCTGTTCTGGTTCGACCTGCTCAAGGACACCGTCAGGAACCATCTTTCGACCGCCGATGTTGCGCAATTTCCTGCATCCTGCAAACCGTATTCAGACCAGTTGGAAGGGCGCAGCATGGTGGTCAGACGGGCGGAGATGTTCCCCGTCGAGTGCGTCGTCCGGGGCTACCTCTCCGGCTCAGGATGGAAGGACTATCAGCAGACCGGCTCTGTCTGCGGCATCCAGCTCCCCGCCGGGCTGCGCGAATCGGACAAGCTGCCCGAGCCCATCTTTACTCCTGCCGCCAAGAACAACATCGGCCACGACGAAAATATCTCCTTCGAGCGGATGATCGCCACCATCGGCCAAAAGCCTGCGGAAGCTCTCCGCGACCTGACCATCAAAATCTACGAAAAAGCGGCTAACCATGCCGCAGGCAAGGGGGTCATCCTTGCCGATACCAAGTTTGAATTCGGTCTCATCGACGGCGAAATCACGCTGGCCGACGAAGTTCTGACTCCCGACTCCTCCCGCTACTGGCCTGCAGCGACCTATAACCCCGGCGGCGCGCAACCGTCGTTCGACAAGCAGTACGTCCGCGACTATCTCGAATCGATCCACTGGAACAAGCAGGCTCCTGCCCCGGCGCTGCCGCCTGAAGTCGTCGAGCGGACTAACGCCAAGTATCTCGAAGCCTTTCATTTGATTACCGGCCGCGCCGAGCTATAACTTGAAGCCCTATAACTTGAGGCCCCTATGAGCCTGAACTTTTTCGACTGGTTTCTGATCATCATTCTCACCTGGTCCACCATCATGGCCTTCTTCCGGGGACTGGTGCTGGAGCTGTTCGCGCTGGGGGGACTGATTGCCGGAGTGCTGCTGGCCTCCTGGAATTACCCGGCGCTGGCGGCGATCTTTGAACACGTCATTACCTCGAAGATGGTGGCTAACGTTGTCGCCTTCCTGCTGATCGCCGTCGGGGTGATGGTGCTCTGCGCTCTTGTAGGTGGAGCGCTTCATCGCACCGCCAACGCCATCGGGCTCGGTTTCTTCAACCGCCTCTTCGGGGCTGTCTTCGGCTATCTGCGGGGCTGCCTGCTCTGCGTGGCTATCCTGATGGCCATTACGGCGTTTCTTCCCCCAACGGACGCAATCTCAAAATCTTCTCTAACTCCCTATTTCCTTGCCGGGGCTCATGCTGTATCCTTCGTTGTACCTCACGACCTTCGACAACTGATTCTGAACGGCGCGACACAGCTCAAGCACACCGCACCCGATTGGATCAAGCAGCACGAATAGAGTGACAATGGGTATGCACGGCAAATCTGGACCCCGAAGCGAGGACACTATCTTGAAGCGCGAAATGGACGGCCTCATCACGCAGATGCACAGCGCCGGCATCCCCTATGCGGATGCCATCCGCCAGTTCAAGAAGCGCTACATCCTCGAAGTCCTTTCGCACCACAAGGGTAACCAGTGCAAGGCTGCCGAAGAGCTGGGCATGCACCGCAACACCCTCAGCCGCACCCTAGCCGAGCTGGACCTCGATACGGCAGCGATCCGCAACGGCATGCGCCGTCCGCCCAGCAGCGAACGACCGCGCATCCAGAGCATTGCCAGCGCCCGTTAGCCAGCTACACCGTCTAAGCAGCAGTAGATGACGCACCCCATCCATTCCCGGCTAGTTGCAATCACCCGAAGCACAGCCGTCTGCGCCATCTTCAGCCTGTCGGCCGCCGCCTTCGCCCAGGCTCCGTCAGCCGATTCCCCGCTCAACAAAAACCAGCGCCGCCAAGCTCAGGATGCTTATCTTGCTGGTGCGCGTCTGCTCGACCGCAACGACCTGACCGGCGCAGAGACGCAGTTCGCCAAGGCGCTCAAGCTCGATCCCGAGAACCATGATTACGTCATGGCGGCGGAGATCACCCGTGAGCATCGCGTCACCGAACTCGTCCAGCAATCCGGCAAAGCGCGGCTGACGGGAGAAAAGAAAAAAGCCGAGACCCTGCTCGCGCAGGCCAAACTGCTCGATCCCGAGAACCCCATCGTCACGCAGCACCTT
The DNA here is from genome assembly GCA_041691575.1 of Terriglobales bacterium. Taxonomy (GTDB): domain Bacteria; phylum Acidobacteriota; class Terriglobia; order Terriglobales; family Acidobacteriaceae; genus Edaphobacter. The sequence continues at coordinate 15,522 of JBEPUJ010000032.1, read as the reverse complement.
CCGCCCGGCGCGCTGCCGGTCGCCTTCCACTCCGCGATTGAACCTTCTGCCCAATCCTGGATTGAAGAAGGCCCTTCCATTGCAGGCCCAGTTCTGCTACTGCCCAACTCCAGCACCCAGAGCTTCCACATCCGCTCCGACATTCAGGCTACGGTTAGCCAGGTGCTTTCGAGCTATGGCATCCGCGCCGTCTTCGACGACTCGGTCGGACATCAGAATCTTCGCTTCGACCTCGAAGACGTCCAGTACGGCCGCGCTATCCCCATCCTATTGCAGATGGGCGGCCTCTTTACTGTTCCGCTCGACTCTACGAGCGTCATCGTCGCCAGCGACACGCTGGAAAATCGCCTTCGGCTCCAGCGCCAGTTGCAGGAGACCATCAGCATCCCCGGCATGACTGCACAGGAGATGAACGATCTGGGCAACGTCGTTCGCAACATCTTCGACATCAAGCAACTGGCGATTGAGAAAGGACTTGGCAATCTCGTCCTCCGCGCTCCCGAAGATACGCTGCGAGCCGTCAACCTCACCCTGGCCGACCTGATCGACGGCAATAGCCAGGTGATGATCCAGCTCAAGCTCTACGCCATCGACAGGACCCGGCAGCGCAATATCGGAGCCCAGCTTCCCCAGCAGGTCGGCGTTTACAGCGTCGCCGGCGAGGCAGCCAAGATCGTCAACCAGAATCGATCGCTGGTCGATCAGGCCATCGCCCAGGGGCTGGTCCCGGCGGGAGCAAGCAATATCGATATCGCACTTGCACTGATCGGCTCCGGCCTCGTGAAAAGCTCTCTGCTGTCCTCGACCGTCGGCTTCGTGGGCGGCGGCCTCACCCAGACCGGCATCACGACCAACGTCTTCCCCACCTTCAATCTCGCAATGAACTCCAGCGACAGCCGCGCCATTGAAGACATCCAGGTCCGCGTCGGCGACCGGCAGACCGCCAACTTCCGCGTCGGTACGCGCTATCCCATCACAACATCTACCTATAACACCGGTCCCACGGCAAATTCATCGGCGCTCGCCGGAGTCAATATCAACGGCGTCAGCGCCTCCAGCCTGCTCTCTCAACTGACCGGCGGCTCCAACGGCAGGATCATCCCGCAGATTCAGTATGAAGATCTCGGCCTCACTCTGAAGGCGACCCCCACCATACAGAAGTCCGGCGCTGTCAGCATGCACATCGAACTCAAGATCAATGCGCTGGCCGGCACCGCGCTCAACAACATCCCGATTCTCAACAACCGTCAGTTCGTCTCCGACATCACAATCGACGATGGGACGACCGCGATGCTGGTCAGCACGCTCAGCAAGTCGGAGTCCGCCGCCGTCAGCGGCATCCCAGGGCTCGGCGAACTGCCCGGCTTTCAGACTGCTACCGCAGATAAGACGACCGAGACCGATTCCAGCGAACTGATTCTCCTCCTCACGCCCCACGTCGTTCGCCGCCGGTCCAACACCATTGCGGGACCGCGTATCGCGCTCAATCTGCCTCAGCAGCCGAATTGAGCCCGCACTCCACCGGCAGCCACACCGCGAACACCGTTCCATGCCGCTTTCCTCGACGCGACTTGAGCTGGATCAATCCCCGGTGTTTTTCGACGATGCCCTTGCTCACCCATAGTCCAAGACCCGTGCCCATTAATTCTTTCGTCGTCTGAAACGGCTCAAACAGGTGCTCCATGATCTCGGAGCTGATTCCCTCGCCCGTATCTCCTACCGTCAGCCGCACTCCCTTTCGTCCATCCACCCAGTTCGTCTGCGGATGCAGCCGGATCAGGAGACGCCCTCCGCCGCTCATTGCATCGAGAGCATTTCGTACCAGGTTGTTCACCACCTGGCGGACTTCGCCCTCCAGACACATCACCCGCGGCGAGTCGATCAGCTTCATCTCGACGGTCAGATTCCGTACCAGCAGCCGGCCCGTATAGAGCGACATCACCGTGCGCAAAAGATCGGCCAGATCGATCTCCGCAGGCTTGCTCTGCTGCCTGTGAAAGCGCAGCGTCTGCAAGGTAATCTCCGTCACTCGCGAGAGTTCGTCCTGCGCGATCCGCGCATACTCCTTTACCTCTTCCATCGAGTCCGACTTCTGCACCAGGTACAGCAGGTTCGTGATCGACTCCAATGGGTTGTTGATCTCGTGCGCGATCGACGAGGCCAGTTGCCCCACCGCCGCCAGCTTCTCCGACTTGCGGAGCGCCTCGTCCTGAAGCCGCACCTGCGTCACATCCGTATTTACGGCCACGCCGCCGGTGATCTTGCCGCCCTGAACGATCGGCGCTGCCACGCTGCGAATCCAACGGCCCGGCGTCCGCACCGTCTCGGTCGAAGATTCGCCGGCCAGAGCGCCTGCCAGCGTGTTCAACTCGGGCGGAAAGTGCTCCCCGCTCATCGTCCGCGCCCAACGATTGCTGCGGACCTGTCCATCGGGCGTGGCGATGTAAACGCCATGCGGCATGCTCTCAATGACGGCGTTCAACTCCGCCGTTCTCTGCTCGGCCAGCGCACAGGCCGAGCGCAGGTCTTCCTGCTGCTGCCTCAAATCGGTCACGTCACGAAACGTGACCACGATCCCCAACATCTCTCCCTCAACCGAGACCGGCTGCGCCGATATCTCCGCAACAAAGGTGCTTCCATCTTTGCGAAAAAAGGTATCCGACCGACTGTCGATGGACGAGCTCTGCCGCAGCACCAGATCGATGAGACACTCCTCTCCGGCCGAGACATTGCGCCCGCCGGAACGGTGATGGTGGATCAGTTCATGAACATCGCCGCCCAACAGCTCTTCGCTTGCAAAACCCAGCAGTTTCATCGCCATGCGATTGACGAACGTACATTTCCCTACGAGATCCAGGCCCCATATCCCTTCGCCAGCGGAGTCCAGAACGGCTTGCCACTCCCGCATCTGCCGCTGACCTCCTGGCGTTGGTGTCATCATCATCTCCGCGACTCCAAGAAAACTCACGCAATACGCTCCCGTCTCCAATTTCAGATGCAAAATTCTTCACATCCGGCCACCTCGCGGTTCAATACCTTGTTCCATACCTAATAGATGCCGCCGCGTTGACCATACGCAGCATGCTGGCTATACTTGAACCTGTGAGAGCGGGAGTAGCTCAGTGGTAGAGTGCTTCCTTGCCAAGGAAGATGTCGCCGGTTCGACCCCGGTCTCCCGCTCCAAGAAAGCCCTGCCTGCTGTACACTTCACCTACAATTCAGCCGGGCTATAATCTCGATAGCCCAACCCGAGGCGCGGTACCCAAGTGGTAAGGGAGAGGTCTGCAAAACCTTTATGCGTCGGTTCGATCCCGACCCGCGCCTCCAACATCTCCTCAACAACTTAGCTCGATTGATTGATCGGACTTTCTGCTGATGGCAGCCAATAAGGCAGCCAATTAGCGTATAAGCCTCGATTAATCAGCCGCGTGTGCAACTTTGGAGGACGAAAAACCGCCCCCAAGCTGCCCACTAAGCGTCGCCGCCGCCATGTCCGCCGATGCATCGAGGACATGCGCGTAGAACTTGAGAAGAATATCGGGCCGCGAGTGCCCCAGGCGTTCCTGCGCTGCCTTGAGCGGAACACTAGCCTCCACCATCTCCGTCGCTCCCCAGTGCCGCAGGAGACGCCATGTGATGTGCGGAAGGCCAAGCTCCTCTGCCACCGGCTGAATACGCCGTGCCAGAAGATCTTCGTGCCAGATCGGACCGGTCTTGCGACTGTTGGGAAACATCCAGTCTTCGTCCCCCGCCTTCGTCCGCGCCTTCAGGGAGAGCAGACGCTGAACGTCTGCCTCCGTCAGCCGGATGGGGCGATTGGTGCGGTGGTACTTCGGCGTGTGGAGCTTGCCGCGATTCACTGCGCGCACGATCCACAACATCCGTTTCCCGGCGTCGAGGTCTTTCCATTTGAACGCCAACTCCTCCGGACGAACACTACTCACAGCCGCCAGCCATACTGCCGTGCTGATTGGCTCGTCCAGACGCTCGATCAGTCGATTGAGCTGAGCGCCGGTCGGCAACTGCTTTTGTTCCTTGATCTCTTCTGGAGGGAGATCCGCATCACGAGCGGGATTCGACGTGATGTATCCGTACTTGATCGCGGCCACGAAGATGGAGCTGAGCCCCCATTTCAGGTTCTTGAGGGTTTGCACAGCTTTGCCTTCAATTGCCTTCTGGTTGAGGAATGCCTGCACCGCTTCGATCGAAATCTCCGACAGTTGCTCATCGCCGAATTCAGGGAGGTAATGGGCACGGATATTAGTCTCGTACCCGTGCACAGTGGTCCCTTTCTTGTTCGCCAGCTTCAGCGAACGGTATTTTTCGATGAATCCGCGAAATGTCATCATTTTCTTCGGGCGGTGCCTGCCATCGTTGATAGGTTCAAGAATCACGGCCAGCTTCTGCTGGGCGGCCTTCTCGGTTTTGACCTCCTTCAGCAAACCAAGGTTGACACCCCTGCGTCTCCGCACGGTCTTCCCTGCTTCGTTGACGACGTCCTCCCGATACCAGCCCTCCCAATACGCTGGGCCGCGATCCTCACGTAACCGGACGCTGCCGGCCTGAAATCGCTTACGAGTCAATATCCACTTGCCCTTTCCGTTGACCCGGGCAATTCCGTCGAATGGCTTCAGCGTAGCATCGATGCGGTGCCTTTCGCGAGTCAAAAGATAGGACAAAATCTTGTCCGCATGAAAGCGGATCGCGCGCCCACTCAGGCGATAAACGGGCAGGGGATTTTCAGCGCCTTTTTGGGTGCGCTTATAGACCCAGGCGGCGGATACGCCGAATACAGCGCATAGTTCAGCCACCGTCAGCAGCTTCTGAGGCCCGAATGGCGTGGTATCGCCTCCCGGCCCCTCAATGTGGGATGGAGCGGTTCTCATCGAGCTTTTCTCGGTCCCCAAAATCCCTATCCACGTCCGGAGCAACACCCAACGAAGCCGTCTCCGACAGGCCTCAATAGCCTGACGATAAGGTGAAATTGAGGGGCCGATTTATATCAAGTTCGACAGACTTATTCATTTTTGATATAAACCATGGCCACACACTGTCTCACCCCAGCCACACCTTGACCTGGTTGCTCCGATCCGCAATGTGCGCGATGATCGTGTCGATGAGCAATACGCCGATTCTTCCACCGGGCAGCGCGCCAAGGATCCCACCCCACTGGCGCAGCGAGTAGGACTGGATTGTTCTGATAGAGTTCCTGCGCGACGATGACCAGGAGGACCGCTCCCGTGGAGCAGAAGCGATTGGCTATATGCTGGCCTATGCCAACATGACGGATACACGAATGCTTGCCCTCGTTGGCAGTGCGAAAGATGGCGCTTATGAACTCCTGTTTTCCTTCAACTCAACAGAGAACAAGCTGGAATTCCTGCGCCTGCTCCAGTCGAATGAGGCCACGGCCTGCGAAGAGGAGGAGATCCTTGTTCCGCGACAGGAGGAGATCGACGCGGCCCAGCCAATCGCACGTGTCCTTCCTACGGACGTGTTCCGCCAGGTTATGGTGACTTCTACAATGCTCGCCTCCGACGATCATTCGAAAAAGCCGAACTAGCATCCACGGCCATGGCCTCCATGCAGTGAATTCGTCGTACCTCGTTGCCTGTGCAACTTCCTGCAGTTGCCATTACCCTTCTCATCTCAGCCCCATCCTCTCTGTGCATCGCCCGGACACTGCTTCGGGTCATTTCCGCCGCCCTGCGGACTGCGCGTGCTCTGCTTCGGCTGACGCCGCCCTTTGGATTTCGGCTTTCAGGAAATCTTTGTGCAAAGACCGCAAAAGATTTCCCGAACCTTCCGAAAATGCGCACGCTGGCCTTGGGAGGCGGGACCCTCGCTTGGCTTCGCCGGGTGTGTCCCGAGCGACTTCAGAGACGAGGGACCCAAAGGAGATTTCAGAGATGGCAACCACAGTCCAGACACAGCAGAACAACTTCACGAACCAGATCGTTCACGGCAACTGCATCGAGGTGATGGGGCAGATGCCAGCTAACAGCGTTGATTTCATCCTTACCGATCCTCCGTATCTGGTGAACTATCGTGACCGCACCGGGCGCACGATTCAGAACGACGACGATGATACCTGGCTCAAACCGGCAATGAAAGAAGCGTATCGCGTGCTGAAACAGGACCGCGTCGCCGTAATGTTCTACGGCTGGACGAAGGTGGATAAGTTCTTCGAGGCATGGCTCGGCGCAGGGTTCCAACCAGTCGGACATATTGTGTTTCGCAAGTCCTATAGCTCGAAGAGCCGCTTCCTTCGCTACCAGCACGAGCAGGCATTCCTGCTGGCAAAGGGCAGGCCGCCGTTGCCGAAGCAGCCACTTGGCGATGTGATGGAGATGCCCTACAGCGGTAACAAGCTCCATCCCACGCAGAAACCTGTATCGGCGCTGGCTTCGCTGATTCGCAGCTTTTCGCTTCCCGGCGAAATTGTCCTCGATGCCTTTGCAGGGGCCGGTTCTACTTGTGCGGCTGCCGCGCTGACGGGTCGCAAGTACGTTGGGATGGAACTCGATGAAACTTACCTGACTCAGGCCAGTGCTCGCATGAACAGGGTCCACGAGAGGATCGCCGCCAGGAGGCGGTCCTCCACTATAGGCATTCCTGCTGCATAGCGAGTATGCGCACGGACCCACCTCGCCTCAAGACGAACATTGTTCTGAGTCGTCACCACGCGGTCTTGACCCGTGGCGTGCCCGTGCCCTTCATTCCTGACATCGCTGGAATGCTCATCTCTGCAACTCCTTTCCGTGTGTTTAACCAGCCACAAAGTGTGTCCCTGATTTATGTCGTAGATGAATAAGTCTGTCGAAATTGATATAAATCGCAGCCGCCTTTCAGACTTACCTTCGCTCCATGACGTTCGAACGGAGAGTACCCACTCGCCGGAGAAACGAAAGGAGCAGACATGCAAACTACCTCTCTCACCCAACGGCCTTCTATCCGGCGATTGCGCGCGCAGTGCCGGAGGTGGGCCATTCCCTCGCTGATGTTCGTTGCTGCTATGCCGGTCTATGCCCAGACGGGCGCCAGTCCATGGGAGAACGCGGTCAATGCGCTTAAGACTTCGTTCACCGGCCCCATCGCACAGGGGCTGTCACTCGTGGCCATCGTCGTCGGTGGTCTGATGTTCGCCTATGGCGAGGGCCAGTCGAAGAAGATGCTCGCCGGCATCGTCTTCGGCATCGGCATGGCGATCAGCGCGGTGAACTTCATGAATTGGCTATTCCCGTCGTAGTGCTTCGACGGCTGGCCCAACCACAACACCAGTGACTCGATAGACAGAAAGGAGGCAGCGCATGGCAGAGGGCGGTTCGCGACAAAACAAAGTCTTCAAAGCGATGAACCGCCCGCTGACCGTGCTGGGCGCTGAGCGAAGGTTGTTCTTCGTCGCGCTCATCACCGGCGGCTCCATTTTCTCTCTCCTTCACTCATTGCTCGGCGGTATCGGCCTGTTCATCGTGTGCGTCATCATCGCCCGCATTGTGACGAAACACGATGTCGAGATCCTCCGCATTCTCTTTAACTCCACCAAATTCCGCAGACGCTACGACCCCATGAAAGCAGACGAAACGGAGATCCGCATTACGAGGCGCGATGGTCAAGGTTGAACACATCACGAAGGAATGGAAGGAAGCCGGATCGTTCCCGGCTCAGATCAACCTGTACGGCTTTTGGGACGAGCACGCATTCCTGACCAAATCGGGCGATCTCGGCGCGGTACTGAAGATCGGCGGCATCGATTACGAGAGCCTCGACCGCGCCGGCAGAGACTATGCAGTGAAGCGTCTCGAAGCGGCCTTCCGTTCCCTCGACGACCGATGCAGGCTTTACCAGATTCTCTTCAAGCGCAACTGGCCTGAGATTCCTCATGCCGAGTATAAGAACCCGCTGGTCCGCGCCGCCGTCGAACAGCGTGCGGCATTTCTCCAGTCAAAAGCCGACCGGCTCTATGACATAGAAATCTTCTGGGTTGTGATGGTCGAAGGCAGCTACAAGAAGACCGGTCTGCTGCACGGGCTCGCGCAGTTGCCGAAGCGGCCACGCTCGTCGCTCCGCGGCTTGCGCGCCTTGTTCTCCGGCAACAAAGAACGCACCTTTATCTATGAGCAGATCGAACGCGAACGCATGCGTTTGCAGCAAAAGATAAACAGTTTGAGTGGGCAGCTAAACGATCTCATGAAGATCGAGCTGTCAGGGGCGGAAGAGACGTTCCGGGTTATCCGGCGTCTCCTAAACTTCCGCCCCTCCAAAAATCATGCCGCGCGTCTTTACAGCACCCAGCATATTGACTCGCAGTTATGCGATTCGGAGCTGGAGGCACACCGCGGCTATCTGCGCATGGATGAGCACTTCGTGCGGTTATTGACCTTGAAGGAGTTGCCAAGCGAAACAAGGCCATTGCTTCTGAATGGTCTGCTCGACATCCCTGCCAACTTCCATGTCGTCACCGAATGGCACCCGGTCGATAACGCGAAGGCGCGCAAGGAGATTGCATCGCGCCGCCGCCATCACCATAACTCGAAGACCAGCTTTGTAAGCAACCTTCAGGATCGCCAGAATACCGGCAATCAGGACAACCTGGTCGATGACTCCAAAGAAGCCGCTATCGCCGAGTTAGGAGCAGCCCTAACTGCACTCGGCATCGACGGCAAGAATTTTGGCGAGTTCACGCTGTCGGTCGTGGTTCACGACGAAGACCGCGTGAAGGTAGAGCACGCCGTAGCGGAGTTCCAGAAGCTGTTCATGCAGCATGATGGGCTGCTCTATGAGGAACGCTACAACCTGCTCAATGCGTTCTTCGCCACAGTCCCCGGAAATAAGCAGTTCAATCTCCGCAAGCAGTGGGCCTTGAACTCTAATTACGCCGACCTGAGCTTCCTGTTCACCGTCAGTAGCGGTTCGCAGTGGAACCCGCATCTCGAACGCGAGTACCTCGCTGTTCTCGAATCGACGCACGGCACGCCGTACTATGTGAACTTTCACTCCGGCGATGTTGCCCACACGCTGATGCTGGGGGCAACCGGCGCAGGCAAGAGTTTTTGCGCATCGATGCTTCTTCAGTCCGCGCAAAAGTATGAACCGCTGACCTTCATCTTCGATCTCGGCGGCAGCTATGAGACGCTGACGCGGGCCTTCGGCGGGTCGTATCTGAACGTCGGACTGAAGAATCCAGGCTTCAGTATCAATCCGTTTTCTCTGGAGCCCACGCACGAGACCCTGAACTTTCTGTACCTCTTCCTGCGTGTGCTCATCGAGGCCGGTGGCCGCTATGAGCTGACCACTACGGACGAAAAGGTGCTCTACGTTGCGCTGGAGCGCATCTATAAACTTCCCAACGAGATACGGACGCTGACCAACTTCGCGTCCATCCTCGGGCCGCTCGGTGAGCGGCTGCACCGTTGGACTAAAGACGAATCACAGGGGGCCGGGCAGTTTGGCTACCTCTTCGACAACGTAGAGGACACGCTCACATTCTCGCGCTTCCAGACCTTCAACTTCGATGGGTGGAGCGATTACCCAGACATCCTGGAGCCTCTGCTGTTTTACGTATTGCACCGAGCATCGTCGGAGATCGAGAAGCCGGAGAACACCGGGATATTCAAGATATTCCTGATCGACGAAGCGTGGATCTTCCTCAAGAACCAGATCATCCGTGCCTGGATCATTCGTGCGGAGCGGACGTGGCGGAAGAAGAATGCCGCGATGGTGCTGGCTACGCAGTCGGTCGTGGAGCTGGCAACCTCCGACATGCTGCATGTGGTCAATGAATCCTGCCCAACGAAAATCTTTCTCGCTAACCCCAACATCGACCGCAAGGTGTATTCGGAAATTTTCCAGTTGAACGACACGCAGCTTGAATTACTGGAGTCGCTTGTCCCCAGGCGCGAGCTGCTGCTGATCCAGCCGGAAGGCACCAAGAAGCTGGTGCTCGAAGTCGATGCGCTGACGTACTGGATCGCCACCAATAACTCTCGCGACAACCTCCGCAAACAGGATTACTTCGCCCGCTTTGGCCCGGAACAGGGACTCCTGCGCCTGGCCGAAGACTACCCCAACCCCACTCATCCAAAACCCACCGAGGAGGCTCTATGAACCGCTCACTTATCTTTCCTTTGGTGCTCGGCCTGGTTGCGACCGTCGCACACGGTCAGCAATCGGCCCGCATCGTCCACTACCACGCCAACGACATCGTGAGTGTCCGCGCCAAGATGCGTTACACCACGCTCATCGAGCTGCCCGCCACGGAGAAGATTCTGGAGGTCGCCACCGGCGACAAGGACTTCTGGATTATCGATACGGTTGGTAACTACTGCTTTCTGCATCCGGCCAAGGAAGGCATCCACTCCAATCTCAACCTCATCACCGACAAGGGCAGCGTTTACTCATTCACGCTCGATGATGTCGAGTCCGGCGATCCCGACCTGAAGGTCGTCATCGAGCCGTCCGACCCGTCCTCGCTTGCCGCCGCTAACGGCGTTGACAAACTCGTGCCGGCAAGCGCGGTTGCAGCGGCACAAGCACAGGCTCAAGCCGCCCAGACCCGCGCCGCCAATGCAATCGAGCAGTTCCGCTCGGAATACCCCACCTCCGCGCTGAAGTTCGATTACACCTTCCACAATGACAAGCCCTTCGATGTCTCCGCGATCTATCACGACGATAAGTTCACCTACATCAAGTCTTCGGCTGCGGAGAAGTTCTCCGTCTACGAACTGAAGGACAAGAAACCCGACCTCATCACCTTCCAGTTAGAGGATGGCACCTACATCCTCCCCACCGTTGTCGACAAGGGGTATCTCCAGATCGGCAAGCGCAAGCTCAACTTCGAGCGGAAGGGCAAGTAGGTGATGCAGATGGCAGACGAAAAACAGATAAACGCAGCAGAGGAGACGCAGCCCATGTTACCACCCCCGGAGAACTCATCTGCGGTGCGCGACAAGCGCGCTGTGCCGGAGGGCGTGGTTCCCAAACAAGCGCAAGGCTACGTCGTTGCCGGACTCGCCGTCCTCATCCTGATGGCGGTGATGTTCTCGAAGAACCATGCCAAGCCTGTGGCAAAGGACGCGGCGCCCGTTCCGCTGGCCGCGTCCACGGACATGAACCAGCAGAAGATTCAGGAACTGGAACAGGACCTCAGCGCTGACCAGCGTCGAAGCCAGCAACAGTCCGCGGCTCAGAGAACAGGTGCGGTTGTGCCCTCTACGGGCATAGTGAATGCGGCCAACTCGCCACAGCCCGGCGTGACCGCTTCTGCTGGGCAATTGCCGCTGGCTAGTGAAGCCCAGGCTAATGAGCCTCCCCGCGATCCCATCGCGGATGTTGAGAAGGCGATGGCCTTCAAAGCCCGCTTCGCCTCCAACCTTGTCGCCCCCGACGATGCCGCTTCTCATCCATCGCCGGAGCCGGTGAGCGCGGATCAAAATGCGCCGACTCGCTCCACGAGCTTGCCGCCCGCTCCCGCTGCGACTCCCACCGATAAAAAACGTGCTGCCGAAGTGAACATCAACTCGGCACACGGCCAGCCTTACGTGGTTTTCGAGGGCACAACTATCGATACCGTCCTGACCAACCGTCTCGACGGAGAGTTCGCCGGGCCGGTAAAAGTCATGGTTTCAAATCCCGTCTACAGCCGGGACCGCCAGCACATCCTGATCCCTGAAGGCACTTTTCTTCTCGGAGATACCCAGAAGGTCTCCGGCTTTGGGCAGAAGCGCCTCTCCGTCACCTTTCATCGCATGTTGATGCCTGATGGCTACTCGGTCGATCTCGACCAGTTCCATGGTCTCGATCAGATCGGCGATACCGGCCTGAAGGACAAGATCAATAACCGCTACCTACAGATCTTTGGGACATCCATCGCGCTCGGCGTGATCGCAGGTGCTGCCGAGGCCACTACCAACGGCGGCTACAACCAGACCGGTTCCCAGGCTTACCGCCAGGGCATAGCATCCGGCCTCTCGCAGTCGAGCGCCAACGTGCTCGACAAATTCATCAACATTCCTCCGACCATCACCATCCGTGAAGGCCATCGGATCAAGGTCTACATCACCCAAGACATGCTCCTGCCTGCCTACGAGAACCACAACATGCCGGGGGTGATGTGATGCGTCTTGCTTCGCTCGCGCTTCTGGTGCTCGTGGTTGACTGCGCCTCCCCTCGCCACCGAAGAAACCCTCTCCCATACCGCTGCGCTCACAGAAAGGACTTGCAATGAAATCCATCAAATTAGTCGCTCCGCTTTTCGCTCTCACAATTGCAATTGCATACGCACCTGCGGCACATGCGCAGTTTGGATCGGGCATCGTCTACGACCCAACACAGAGCGCCCACGCTATCCAGCAGATCGAGCAGGGATCGCAGCGGCTCCAGAAGGCGGAGCAAATCTATACGACGACTTACAAGACCATGGATCAGGTCATCGCCACCTACAACCTCGCTTACCAGATGTCGAAGATGCCGCAGAATCTGGCCGCGCGGTACAGGTCCGATTTCTCCATGTGGACGAACTTCTCGTCTTCATCCGTGCCTGACACCTATGGCAATACCTCGGCGTGGATCAATGCGCTCGACCTCGGCAACCCGACCCGCGCGACTTCGGCATACAACAGCGCCGTGATTCAAGTGCAGAGCTATCCATCCAGCGCCTTGTCGTCGCAGGACGCGTCCACGCAGGCTGCGATCAAAAATCAGTACTCCTCTTCCGAACTTGGGCAAGCCACGGTTACAAATACTCTTTCCACGCTTGGCACCATCCGCGCTGACTCGCAGACCTTCCAGCAGAAGCTGGCCAACCTCGAGTCCGACACCTACTCGACTGATCCCAGCCAGCAGACCTCGAATGCCCTGCTGGGCAAAATCAACTCCGCCACTCTGCTGCAGATTCATTCCCAGCAGGACACCAACCAGATCCTTGCCGCCCAGGCAGCGCAGCAGATACTCAACGCCAAAGAGCAACTGGACGAGCGCAACCGGCTCATCAATGAGTCGATTTATTTCCAGCAGAACTTCCCCAGCGTTATGCAACAGACGACTGGAGGCATCACCGACGCCCTCCAGTCCATCTCTCTAAGCCCGAATGGAAGGTAGACCATGTCCGAGAACTACCTCAGCTTTTTGTCTCAGGCCATCAACCAACTGCTAACCACAAAGAGCGCGTCGATTCAGTCCGCCGGCCTCGACATCTTTCGTGGCCTAGCCGTGATCCTGATTGCATGGTTCGGAATCAAGTCCGCCCTGTCCGCTGCGCAGGGACACGGCGGAGGGTTCCACTTCGCCAAATTCGCCGACCTGATCCTGATGATTTCCTTCGGCTTCGGCATGCTCACCTACTATTCGACGCCGATACCGGGCATTGGCTACAGCTTCTGCGACCTCATCACCAAAGAAGCCATCTCGATCTCCGCGCAAATACAATCCGACAACGCCCAGCAGATCGTCGATTCGATCACCACCGCAGAAAAGCAGCTTGGCGCCTCCCCTGGACTCTTCAGCCCCAACGAGGAAATCACCTGGCTCATCGCACGGATTGCGCTTGCCATCATGCAGGCGTTCGTCTTCGCCGTCATCGCCTACGGCTATGTTGCCTCTGCCGTGTGCGTGCTCATCGGCCCGATCTTCATTCCGTGGTTCATCGTGCCCAAACTCGACTGGCTGGTCTGGGGATGGCTCAAGGCATTCATTGGCTTCTGCTTTTACCAGGTCGTAGCTTCCGCCTTCATCTTCGTCTTCTCCCAGGTCGTCGTCGGCATCTTCAGGGTGATCGGCACGCTCAGCATCTCGAATATCGTGACCCTGCTGCCGGCGCTGCTCACCCTGGTCTTTGTCTGCATCTACGGCCTGCACAAGATACCGGAGCTGACCGCTTCGATCCTCAGCGGACGCGCCGGAACATGGATCGATCTCGACAGGAAATAACACTATGAAAAAGACGTCTTTCTCCGCTACCGACGCAGGGCATAAATACCTCGAACTCTATGCCGAGCCTGTCGTAACTAACACCTATCTGAAGGTCGCACTGCTTGTGCTCTCGATCGTCACGCTCGCGTTGCTTGCGCTCCTCTACCGTGCCGAGACCGTTGCCTCGCGGCTGAAGCCGCTCGTCATCTCGGTCTCGGAGGCCGGGCGAGGGCAGGTATCGAGCTACACCGATTTCTCTAAGGTCCCCATCGACCACGTCAGCAAGTATTATCTTGCGCGCTGGGCTGAGCTTTACTACGGCCGAAGTCACGCTACTTTACAGCGTGACTTCGCCGAGTCGCTGAACTTCTTCTCCAATCCATTGCAGAACGCGACGCTGCAACAGGTGCAGAAGACGAAGACGCTGGAGAGTTTTTTGCTCGACCCGAGCCAGCCCGATGTCGACGTCCAGATCGATGCCGTCATTCTGGAAGACCTGCAACATGCACCCTATCGGGCGCAGATCCAGTTCGAGAAAGTCTTCCTGTCACCCGGCGATGGCCAGGAGCAGCGCCGCGAACGTTGGACTGCCAATGTCATCTACAGCTTCCGAGACGAAGTGCCAAATCACATGTTGCTCACCAATCCCCTCGGTCTCGTTATCAGCTACGTCCACCAGGACCAGGCATTCGAGGACTAAATATGCGACTGAAGAAGCCTATTCTGCTTTACTGTGCCGACGCCCGCCTGCTTTCCGCAACCGCCTATGCGCTGCGCCTCCATCCCTATGAGGTTTCAGCGTTCTGCAACAGTGCTGATGTGATGGCGATGTTTGCGGGTGAATCTAACGTCGGTTTCGCCTGCGTAATCCTTATCCATGCGGAACAGGGGGATCTTGCGGGGCGGCTGATTCACCGCATCCTCAGCGCCTCCGTTCCCCTTCCTCTGTTGCTTGTGGACCGCGCCGGAGACCTCGCGCCGGTTCGCTATGCCGACATCGTGCTCTACGGACACAACACCTCAATGGCGCACATCCTCGCCGCGCTTGAGGTGCTCTGCGCCGGGAAGCAGAGAACCCGACATGGGAGTGCTATGTGAGATATCTCTCCGTCTGCTCCGGCATTGAGGCCGTCTCGGTCGCATGGCAGCCATTGGGCTGGGAACCGGCAATGTTCGCCGAGATCGATCCCTTCTGTTGCTGGTTGCTGCGCTCACACTATGGTGCATCGGGGCCTATGTACATGCCAAGTCCGCATGATGCACCCACTCGGAAAGAGGCGAAGCAGCGCGCGGCGGCCATTCGCAACATCGTTGCTCTGCCTGCCGATGGCGCAGTGATCAATGCCGGAGATTTCACGAAGATAGGTAAAGACGATGTGGGAACAATCGACCTTCTGGCCGGAGGAACACCTTGCCAGTCTTTCTCCGTCGCCGGTAAGCGAGCAGGACTGGATGACCCACGTGGCAACCTCACCATCGAGTTCGCTCGACTTGCTGGCAGACTCCGGCCCCTATGGCTGGTGTGGGAGAACGTTCCCGGTGTCCTGTCGATCGACGGAGGACGGACGTTTGGAGCCTTCCTCGGAATGCTGGTCGAACTCGGGTATGGGATCG
>JBEPUJ010000031.1:0-39364 GCA_041691575.1 Terriglobales bacterium | reverse complement strand
AGACGCCTTCTCGTCTGCATCCATGTCCCGATTCCATACGACCATCACGTGCTTGACGCCCGTATGGACGAAGCCGCCACGGAGGTCCACAACTTCTGCAAGCTTGTCGCCGACGTAGCCCCAAATCGCGGGCGCATCGCGAAGGCGGGCAAACGTTTCGCGAAGCATGATTTCCGCAATCCCACCCGCCGATTTGATCGCCGCGCGGTGAGCGGCCGGCAGCCTGCGGTATGCGCGATCGTCCATGAAAGATGTGCGCGGCTCAGTTCGGCGAGCACATGGCTATGCCAACTATCCCATAGCCTTCGGGCACCCATCCCTGCTGAATCATCTTCATGCGAGTGGCCGAACTCGTGGTGTAGCGATGCGCGGGAGCGCCTCCTTGTCCATTGTTATAGAGGCGGTACACATTTGATGTGCCCGACGGACAATTGCCATTACGCGGAAATGGCGAATACATCACATATCCCTCGAATTGCCAATCACCGAGCGCAGATGCTTCGGCGCATTCGTTCGCGTCTGCGCTGTAAAAATGAGAGCTTTTGGGACTGAAGCTGGTGCTGAAGAAACGACACACCTGCTCGGCTCCTGGCGCGGGTTTGGCGTAGGCGTTAAATGTTTCGCCAGTCCGAACCCACCCTGCAAAAGCCCCAGCATCAAGAAGCGCAATCTCGGTTGGATCCGCAGTAATGAAATAATGATCGAACTGGGCCAGATAGTATTCGACGACAGTGATTACCGGTGCTGTCGGTTGCGCGACGACTGGATTGAGACCAAATGACTGGCAAAATCCGGGCGTGCATCCAACTGCCACGATCTGGCCGAAGTCGTTGATAGCAGTCGCCTCCAGAAGTGTTGCGGCACCGAGCCCCGATGCGACGAGATCATTCAAATCATGCATCGCGCCGCTTGTATAAAGAAAGGCGCGCTTAGGGTTTACATGGCTCACGCCAGAATTGCCGACGACGTCGCCACCGCTGTTGACGCCCACGCCTTCGCTATAGCCATCGAGCGCTCCAAGATCTTGCATTGCGCCATTTGTATACAAAAAGGCATGCGAGGTCGAATCGCCGGCTAGCGTCGATGTACCGGTCACAGCGCCGGAATTGCTGATGGCTGCGCCAGACGCGTAGGCTCCTCCTAGCGTGCCGATGTCATGCATAGCACCGTTGGTGAAGAGGAATGCCCGCCCTTCGTGCGAAATTCCCGACGATGCAGACGTTCCGGTAATGTCACCGCGCGCATTTATCGCCAACGCCATCGATTCGCCTCCCGAGAGGGTTCCCAGGTCATGCATCGTTCCATTGGCGTAGGCGAACGCATGATTAAGGGCGCTGTTAGAGGGCTCGGAATTGCCGACAATCGTGCCGTTGTCGGAAATGGCGTACGCAATCGAGTTCATGCCGCCCAGGGTGCCGATATCGGTCACCACGCCACCGGCCATCACATATGCATGCCCATAGCCGAACTTGCCTATGCCGATTAGGATCTCCCCCACGGTTTCTTGTTGATTGTTCAATCCCAAAACCTCAAACGATGGGCCTGGCACACCCAAATCGCGATATGAGCCATCGGCGAAGAGAAACACCCGCGTCATCCCGCTTTGGGTTATGAAAGTACCGGCCGCGTCCCCGTTGCCGTTAATGGCAGTTACTCCGTTGTACTTGCTGCCGAACATGCCCAACATGCTCAGCGGTGTGGCAACATAGTTCGAAGCAGCCGAAGCCGCAAACGCGGATAGCATGGCCGCAACGCCGGCGATCGATGTCAGCGTTTTTCTGGACCACGGCGCGGATGCGAATATGAACGCGACCATCTGCTCCTCCTTGACTTAGCTACGTGCTGCCAAGCTATTCTTACTGCAATCAGATAACAACTGTCGTTGGACCACGACAACTTCATCGCTATCATTGCAGCAATGAGCAAATGCCTGAATATCGTGCATATTCCAAAGCGGACGAGAAATGGCCGTGTGGGCCGCTACGCTAAGTTCGGGGCCGTGCCATCTGACGGGCGCCGCGGCTTGCATCGCGCGTGGACGTGACAAGAGCGTGATTAATTTGTCACGTTTTGTCGCGATGGAAAAAGACAAAGAGTCGGCAGCTAACCCGACTCTCTTTTTTGAATGGTAGGCCGTGCCGGACTTGAACCGGCGACCAACGGATTAAAAGTTCGAAATCAGGCGATTTTTAACGTGCTTTGGCCCGCCCTTGCCCGTAGAAGCACGCAGATGATTGCCGCGTCTGTCACGTTTTTGTCACGTTTTTGTTAAGGCTATGTTTCGAGGAGCCGGGCGGCCTATGCCTCGTTCGATTCCGGCACAGGAAACCACGAAACCCCCTTGAGACCCACGCGAACACAAGCTCGTTCCTAGAACCCAATCGGCTGGTCGCGAATGAAACCGCGTGTATCGAGTATGTGCGGCAGCTTTCGGCCGGGAGCAGTTGATCGCCGTCGCTGGCAAAGTTGCCGGGAAGCAGCCCTAGGCTTCGAAGTAGACAGTGCAAAGGAATGCTGGGTATATTCAGTTCGCCACGGGAGAGAGCGGCAGGTTTTGCTTTCTCGGCATAACGATGACGCCAGGTAGTAGAGCGACTTGCGGCGACACGTACAATAATTGTCCTCAATCAGGAGACTCCGATGCAGACTCCGATCCGCCTTCCACGTTTGGCTCCTTCGATTGCCGCACTCGCCATCCTCATCGTCGGCGCGCACGGCGCGTCGGCGCAGGACTTCATGTCCCAGAATTTCATCAAACCCGGTGACGAGACGCTGATCCTTGACCTGGGCGGCATCGTGAACCAGTTCAACACCTCGCTTCAGCTCAATGGGCAGGGCCAGAACGGCAGCAACATCAATCTGGAGAACGGCGGACTGAAGAAAAACAGCTCGTCGTTCGTGGCCGGCGGCACGTGGCGCTTCTTGTCCCGTAACCGCATCGACCTGACCTATTTCTCGGCCAAGCGCAGCGGCGGCCACCAGTACGAGGGGGAAATCACCATCGACGGCACCACCTTTCCCGTCGGGGCGACCGTGTCGACCCAGGCTAAGGACGCGTTCTTAGTCGCGGACTATCGCTACTCTTTCGTCAAGACCGACGAAGTTGAGGTGGCTGGTTTGCTGGGCTTCTACGGCGGCCAGTTCAAGTTCAATGTCGATGCCACGGGCAACGAGGCCATCGATCCAAGGACGTTCAACACGACGGCCTCAACGACCGTACCGCTGCCTTTGATCGGCGCAACGGTGGACTGGTACATCAACCCGCGATGGAGAATCTCGGGGAACCTCCAAGGCGTCAAAGCCAAGATTGGCGACGTGGACGGCCGGGTCCTCGTGGCGGAAGCCTCTACAGAATACATGCTGGTCCGCAATTTCGGGATCGGACTGCGTTACATGCACTCCGACGTTTCTGTCGATGTGACCAAGAATGGCTTCGATGGCCACATCAACTGGAAGATGAACAGCGCACTGTTATACGGTCGGTTCATGTTCTAACGCTCCAATCGAAGACCATAACAACGCATCCGATTGCGGCGAACCGATCAGAAGATGGGTAAATGAGTGCCAGTTTGGCACGTCGGCCAGCGAAGCTGATCGCGCCTAACGTGCACGATCGCGGTCGAACATTCGCTCTCGACCGATGGCCATTGCATTGGCTCGACAAAACGCGGAGCGCGAGCACGCCACGGTCATTGACGACGTGGGGCGGCACCGAGCTTCCCTACCTGGTGCTGGCTGTTTACGTTTTCGGGATGCTCTATACCGCAGCCACACTGAGCGGTATCGCGCCCTAGAAGGGCAAGCGCAATGCTTCAGCGCGGGTTCAATTCCGTTTTCGCGACCTGGTTTGCCGGGCTGTTGGCACTCCTGCCGTTAGCGTTGACGGCGGCTGTGCTTGCATGGGTACTCAAACTTATCTACGAGTATTTCGGGCCGAGGAGCCTCGTCGGCCAACTGTTTGCGGCGCTCGGCTATCCATTCTCGAACAATCCCGCGCTTGCCTACATCTTCGGAACGCTGGTACTGGTAGCGGCGATCTACCTGCTCGGTCTGGTTGTGAGTTTCGGGCTTAAAGGTCCGCTCAAGAAACTAACCGATCGCACGCTGCGGCACATTCCGATTGTGGGCGGACTCTACAATCTGGCAGATCGCTTCGTAGGCCTGCTGGACCAGAAGCCGGGGTCGGACATCGCCGCCATGCGCCCAGTTTGGTGCCGATTCGGCGGTGACGGCGTTGCGGTGCTCGCGCTGGCGCCGAGTGCAGAACCCATCGACATCAACGGAAGCAGTTTTTTCGCGGTGCTTGTGCCTACGGCGCCGGTGCCGTTCGGGGGTGCGCTGCTGTACGTGCCCGCAGCGTGGATATGGTCCGCCAACATCGGCGTCGACAAGCTAATGGCGGTTTATGTGTCGATGGGTATTACACCGCCAATTGCGCCGGCGAACACACCTGATGTTTCGCGTAAGAAATCGAGTGCGACTGATTGGTGACGGGGGCTTGACCGACTGAACGGGACAGGCGGGACATTGGACCTTGGCCTACCTCCGCTGCAACACGTAGACAAGCCTCTCATGGTGCACAACACATATCATGCACCTCGCGTGTCTCACGTCTTAAACGTCAACTTTTCGGGCGCGCTGAAGACCGCTCTGGGTGGCGCATTCAACTGGTGGACGCAACAGCGTCGTGAAACCGATGTGCTGGCGTTTCGTAGTCCAGTGTCTTCCGCGGTCGTTCGTTGAGGCGCCGAGCAATCGCGTTCAGCTTGGCTTGAGAGTAGCTGCCGAGGTCGATCCCCTTCGGCAGATACTGCCTCAAGAGTCCATTGGCATTCTCATTCGAGCCACGTTGCCAGGGGCTTCGGGGATCGCAGAAGTAGACCTTGATGTCGGTAGCCAGCGTAAAGCGCCGGTGGTCCGCCATCTCTTTGCCGCGATCCCAGGTTAGCGATCGATATAGCTCGTTGGGCAGTTTCTGCGCGTGCTTGATGAGGGCGTTAACCACGGTCTCGGTATCCTTCTTGCCGACCTTTGCGAGCATCACGTAACGTGACTGCCGCTCAACCAGCGTCGCGATCTGGCTGTTCTTGCTACCGAACAGTAGGTCACCTTCCCAGTGACCAGGTAACGCACGGTGAGTTTGCGCGGCGGGCAATCGACGTATGTCTTGCCCCGCTTGTTCAGCTCATGGCCCATGACCGTGCTGCCGGTTGAGCAGTCACCCCTCAATGCCAGCAAACCGGACGCCACCGGCTACGAGCGGACCGGCGCGCGGAGGCGGAGTACATTGCCCCATGGACCAACTCGCGGCACTCGATGCGCTGGGCTTCACCTTGCCGAGCACGGCCTACATTATCGGCGCCGTTGTCTTCGGCATCATCGGCTTCGTGGGGTATCGGTATGGCAAGAAAATGTCGCTTCCGGCGCCCAAGTGGATCGGCGTCGCGCTTATGCTCTACCCCTACGCGACTTCCCATACGTGGCTGCTCTATGCGGTGGGCGTCGGCCTGTGTGTCGGCTTGTACTTCTCCGCGCGCGGGTGCCGTATTTGCCCGCCACGAACAAGACCGGCAGGATGTCTGCGTCCGATCCTGTGAGGAGTAGAGAATGTCGCGGGCGTGGACGATCACCAACATCTGGGCCTGATCAATACGCTCGGCCAACTAAATGCTGCGGTCATCTGCCCGACTATTAGCCGCCGACCTGGCACAGCACCAATCCCGTGTTGCCTGCGGCCATGGCGACCGCCGAAATGGCTTCCGAGTCGGTGCGCGACTGAGCGGAGCGAGGCGGCACGTTCTTCGCAACCAGCCTGCCAAGCTCCTGCACGCTAGGCGTTAGGGCCGCAGCCGCGGGCGAAGCAGCTCCGCAATCTCGTTTTCAATCGAGTCCGATATACTTCCCGCGTTGACACGCTGTCACTCACTAGGCTAGTGCGAATGCCCGGACCTTCGCTCGTCATGTTCATCCGCCACGGGGAGAAGCCGCCGCCGGACGGTGGACCGCCGGCCGGCGTAATGATGGATGGGTCAATTGACCAACACTCTCTCACAGTGCGCGGATGGACGCGCGCGGGGTCCCTCATTGGCTTCTTCGGGTCTGCGCATGACGGCGTTGAAAGTCCGACGAAGATCTTCGCAGCGGGCGCAGACCATGTGAACGGACCACAGGGTCGCCGTCCAGCCGAGACGGTG
The DNA here is from genome assembly GCA_041691575.1 of Terriglobales bacterium. Classification (GTDB taxonomy): domain Bacteria; phylum Acidobacteriota; class Terriglobia; order Terriglobales; family Acidobacteriaceae; genus Edaphobacter. The sequence goes on along the minus strand of JBEPUJ010000031.1, from coordinate 33,170 downwards.
ACACCGCTCGCTGAGGCCAGAGGCATTCCTCTCGATACAACGTTTGCCGTTGGCGAGGAGACTGATGTGGCTAACGCCATTCTGCGCGAGCAGGGAGTGGTGCTTGTGTCATGGGAGCATCACAACATCCCTCGAATTGTGCGAGGCATCGGCGTCGAGGACTTCGCGGGCGACTGGCCTGACGGGCGTTTCGATCTCGTATGGATCTGCCGAATGACAAGTGGTGGGTACGCATTCTCGGAGATCGGACAGAACTTGCTCCGCGGAGATCTTGGTCCGTGAGGCCCTGTCTTCCAGCATGATAGCGACGTAGTTCGCGACTACTCAGCCCGCGTAAATGGTTGAGCACGGCGCCACGCAGTTGACGGCACCGCCCAGTTTTGCAAGACTCAAACTGGCGTCCGACGGACCCGACGTGACCAAGGCCGGTCACAATTCAGCGTGGCGCGTAAGCGGAAGTTCAAATCAAACGGGCAAGCGGGGCAACAGCTGGGCGGCGGCCGTGAAGTACGTCCGTCGATACCACAGGACGATTCCGGTCGCCGTGAGCGCAGTTGCTGCGGTGAGCATGAAGACAACGACCAGCTGATAGCGTACAGCTAGGGTCGGCGCCGAACCCGCGAGGATCTGGCCAGTCATCATGCCGGGCAGCGATACGATGCCGACTACCGCCAGCGCGTTGATTGTCGGGATCATCGCCGCGACGGTCGCGCGCCGCGCGGGTTCCGCTGACGCTTGCTTCGGCGTCGCACCGAGCGCGAGGTAAGCCTCGATCTGCGCACGTCCTGCCTCCATCTCCGACTGCAAACGTTCCGCGGCAAGCGCCGCGCCGTTCATAGTGTTGCCGACGATCATGCCGAACAAGGGGATCAGGTAGCGCGGGTTGTACCATGGCGTGACATCGACGACGACCACGCCTACATAGGCAAGTGTCAGAGCCGAACCTACCAGGATTGACGTAAAGCAAATCGGCCGCAGCCGCCTTCGCGCTTGCGCTCCCCCAGGCTGGCGGTCGGTGGCAGCGATGGTCGCTGTGAGAGTCATCAGCAGCAGAACTCCCAGCACGAAATACCAACGGTTGGTACCGAAAAGCCAGACCAACACGTAACCTATGAATGTCAGCTGAATGACCGCGCGGACCGCGCCAATCACCAGGCTCCTCGCGAGCCCCAGGCGTTGCCATGCCGACAGGGCGATTGCGACCAGAATCAATGCTGACGCCAATGTCAGCTGGACCCAACCGATGTCGACCGCAGGCTCAGTCATGGTTATTGCTGTCGTTTCCCGCGGCGACGAATTCGCGCGTGCGCGCCTCGACAGGATTGCTGAAGAGCTGCGCAGAGGACCCTTGCTCGATCACGCGACCAGCTTCGAGCATCACCGCGTGGGTACTGGAGTAGCGCGCTTCGCTCAGCCGATGCGTCACCATCATGATCGTAAGGCCGGTGCTCTCACGAAGTCGGCGCAACGTATCCATCAGATGTTCGGCGACTTCCGGATCGAGTGCCGCGGTCGGTTCGTCAAGAAGCAGCACTTCCGGCCCCGTCATCAGTGCCCGCGCCAAAGCCACGCGCTGCTTCTCCCCGCCTGAGAGATCGGCGGCGGTGCGATCCGCAAAATCGGCACCAAGCTCCGCTAGACGCAACACTTCGGCAATGGGCGCCGACGTGCGGGGAGCCGTTGCTTTGTCGCTGAGAGTGGCCACGACCGCAAGGTTATCGGCCACGGTTCCGGGGAACATCGCGGGCGTCTGGAATACGAATCCGACGCGTCGGCGCATTTCGCGCACCGGGTAGTCGATGAGAGGCCGTCCAAGAAAGTGCACGACACCCGAAGTCGGGTCGTCCAGCCGGTTCAACAGCCGCAATAGCGAGGTCTTACCCGCGCCGCTAGGGCCGATCAGCGCCGTGAAGCCCCCTTTCGCCAGGTGAACTGTTACGCCGGCCAGCACCACCCGGCCTCCTCGTTCCTGGGTTACGTTCTCGAGAGCGAACGCGTCGGTCGACGGTTCAATACCAATATCCGCGCCGACCGGTGTGAGGCCCCCGTTCATTGGCGTCCCGGTAGCATCGAGCGGAGAACACCATCGCGAAGAATGAAGTGATGAAACAACGCCGCAGCCGCATGGAGCCCGGCCACCCAAAGAATTGCATCGCCGAGAAACGTGTGAATCTGGGCTATCGACTGCCCAAGGTCATGGGCCTCTGACATCAGCGGGCCGCCGAATACCAAGAAAGTAAGCGGATGCCTTCCAGCCACGCGCCCACAATTGCGGTAATCGGCGTCACGATCAGGAGCCCGTACAGCACAAGGTGGACTAGCTTCGAGGAGAACTTCATCCAGGGCGGCATCGGCGGTTGTTCGGGGGCACTGTCCTTCAATCGCCACAGGATGCGAAGCAGTACGATGGCGAAAACGATGATACCCAGGGTCTCGTGGATCTGCCGGGAGCAGTCGTTGGCGGACGAATAGACGCGCTCCTCTGACCCACCCGGTCCCATGTAAAACGCCATAATGACCAGTATAGCCGTGAGCCAATGGAAGATCTGCGCCACTGTTCCGTAGCGCGAGCGTGAAGTAGAGGTCTGCATGCTTGTGTGCCGGAGCGTTTAAGTTACGCCGGCCGCGCTGCGACGTTGGTTGTATAGACGGCGACCTCCTTGCTGGATGCCCGCAATAGAAGAGACGACGCTACGCCATCGCGGTCATTTCAGCCGCCGCGAGAAGGTTCGAACTTTTGGACGACGACAGAGACGCACAAACCTGATTGCTTCGCCTCGTCGGAGAACGTCAGTCGGACTTCCGCGCCGATCCGATCCGAGATCGCTTTGACGATGGAAAGGCCCAGCCCTGATCCCGGTTGATTGCTTCCGACGGTGCGATAGAACGGATCAAACACGCGCTCGCGTTCACCCATTGGAATGCCGGGCCCCGAATCTTTGATTTGCAGCATTGCATTTCCATTTGCACTGACTACAGATAGATCGACCCTACCGCCCTCCGGCGTGTAACGAATGGCGTTGTCGACCAAGTTCTTGATGACGGCCATCAGGTCGAACTCGTTCACCAACACTTGGGCGTCCTGCTCCCCCACCACACCGATGTCGATGTGTTTGGCCTCGGCCAGCGACATGAAATCTTCCAGAACGCGGCGATAGATATGCTGCACTGAGACCGGCGAGTTCGGGCTGGATGGCACGGCTTGCGCCTTGGCGAGGGTCAGGAGTTGTTCGAGCAAATTCCGCCCGCGTTCGATGCCTTGACGCAATGCGATTAGTCGCTCGCGCGCAGGGCCAGACAATTCAGTCTCAGACAGCCGCTCCGCTTGCAGGGACAACGCGGTCAACGGGGACCGCAGTTCGTGTGCAGCGTCGGCAACAAACCGACGCTGGGCATCCATTGACTGGGCAACGCGGGCCAGCAAGCGATTGATCGCCACGACAAACGGGCGAACTTCGACAGGAAGATGCAATTCCTCCACGGGATGTAACTCCTGCTCGGCGCGTTGATCGATTTCCGTCGAAAGGGCAGAGAGGGGGCGGAACAACTTGCGCACGAGATCGGCAACGATCAATAGCAAGATCGGAACCAGGATCAGGAACGGCATCACCGTCCGCAAGGCACTATCGCGAGCGATTTCGTTGCGGACGCCGGTTTCCTGGGCCACAGCGATCCGCTCTCCGCTGGCCGTTGTCTTGACTAGCACGCGGTAGTTCTCGCGGCGAACTTCAAGTGTTTGCACACCATCGGGGAGCGCGATCGGGAGCGGCAGCGGCCCCTGCGCGTCGCCAGTCCTGACCGCCTTGCTACCGTCTGCAAGATACTGAACGGTCACACGGGACTCTTCATCGCTGTCTTTGGCGCGGCGGTCGCCGCCAGGTGGTGCCGGTAGGAGACTTTGGCGATTAAACAGCGCTGCAATCTGCCGCAGCGTATCGTCTTGGAGTTCATGCGCTTCGTTGAATGCGGACATAAAAGAGAAGATGCCCGCTACCACCGCGACGACGAGAATAGCCAGCGACAGGGAGAACGACAGCTTGAGCTGAATCGACTCGTTCAAACGCTTTTTGAAACCGTCCACCCGACCCCCCTTACATTCTTGATGACTTCGCTGCCCAACTTGCGCCGCAGCGCGTGGATCAGGAACTCGACAGCGTTGCTTTCGACTTCATCTCCCCATCCGTAGATGCGATCTTCAAGATCGCTGCGCGACAGGATGGCGCCCGGCCGCACCAACAGAGCTTGCAACAGGGCGAACTCCCGGTTGGAGAGTTGTAAAGGGGCTCCGCTGTTGACTGCGGCCTCCCGAGTTGCTGGATCAAGCGACACCACGCCATTGCTGAGGACAGGTGCTGCGTTGCCGCCTTTGCGGCGCAGGACGGCGCGCATGCGGGCGAGCAGTTCCGCCATCTCGAAGGGCTTGAGCACATAGTCGTCGGCCCCGCCGTCCAAGCCGCGCAGCCGGTCATCGAGGCCGTCGCGAGCGGTGATGATCAGTACGGGGACGGGATTGTCTTTGGCGCGGATGCTGGCCAGCACCTCCAACCCATCCTTGCCGGGAAGGCCGAGATCGAGCAGTACCAAGTCATAGCGCTGGCTGCTCATCGTTGTGAGAGCGGTTTGACCATTCTTCACCCAGTCGGCGGCGTAGGACGCGTCTTTCAGCGCCTCTTGGATGGCCTCCCCGATCATGAGATCGTCTTCGACCAGCAACACGCGCATTCGCCCTCCGTCCGATGTCGGTGACTCAATGCGTCGTTCTGGCAGCCCTTTGCCTGAACAGAAGAATGCCGGTCAGAATGAAGGCAAAAAGCGCAGCCGATGCTGAAAAGCGACTCAGCGCCAACCCACCGGCACCATGCGGCTTGTCCAGAAAGTCCCCCACAACGGCACCAAGCGGCCGGGTCAAGATGAACGCTGCCCAAAATAGCAGGGTTCGCGGCACCTTCGTCCAATAGTAAGCCGCCGCGACCAGGATCAACAGCGTACCGAACACCGCAGCCGCACCCGTGTAGCCAAGGCCAGCCGTACCGGCTGTCCAGTCACCCAGTGCTGTGCCCAACGTCTGGGAAAACATGATCGTCACCCAGTAGAACATTTCAGCCTTTGGGGAGCTGATACTGTTCACGGCGACCGAGCCGAGGGTGCGATGCCAGACGAACAGGGAACCGAGCAGCAACGCGAGCAGCAGGGCGGAGCCCCCAGCATACCCAATGCCAAGGGAGCGGTCGGCAAAATCAGCCAGCGTCGTGCCGACGGTGGTGGTGGCAATGATCGTCGCCCAGTAGAGGAATGGCTGAAAGGTCTTGGCCTTGATCTGGGCTGTGACCGCAGCAAGAAACAGGGCCGCGAAAATAGCCGTGCTGATCAGGTAGCCCAAGTGCATCGACATCGAGGCAGCATCCCCACCGGTTTCGCCAAGCGTGGTGGCCGCAATCTTGATGACCCAGAAACCAAAGGTGACTTCTGGCACCTTGCTTAGCGCGTTCTGTACTGAAATATTCATATTGCTTCGTGCTCCGCGCCGTTAGCTCTTGCCTTGCAAGGAATCAAACGTCCCGAGCAGGTCGGCCAGTGCCTTCTTGCAGTCGACCAGACTGGGCGTATCAGCGCGCAGCGCGGCGAGCGCACGGTCAATGGCTTTGTCGAGAGTATGCCAATCGTCCGCCGCTCGCGGCTTCAAGCCCGCTTCGGCCGAGTCCCATGCAATTTCTAGATCCTTGATCCGCGCTTTCGCCGCGGGGAGATCGCCTTTGTCGACGATGCCCGCAACATCTACGGCGATACTGCGAAACGCCGACAAGTCTCCCAGCTTGGAGACAGCTTTCGTTTGCGGCGCGGGATTGGATGGGTTTGGCGCTGACGCAGCGCCTGCGGTACCGGTATCGGCAGGTTTGGAGCATCCGGCCATTAGCGCGAAGAGGCTGATGGTGGATAGGACGGCAACGGGACGGACGAGCGCATGAAGTCGGTGCATGATTTTTCCTTCGAGTAGTGGAATAGTGATCATTCGGTGAGCTGTGCGTTCCGGCGGCTATCTACGTTGAACTGCGCGACGGCGACCAGGATCACGATCACGGTCAGGAACAGGGCGCTGGTCCACATGGCCCCCATGCCGAGTCCGCCGTAAGTCTTGGCCTGCGACAGCATGTCGCCGACGGCCGCGCCCAATGGCCGCGTCAGGATGTAGGCGATCCAAAAGGTCAGCACCGCGTTGCCACCTATCCGCCAGGCAGCGTAGGTGATGGCAATCAGTGCGCCGAACGACGCTGCGCCCCAGGTGAAGCCAAGACCCAGCGCTTCGGTCGCCAGATCGCCTGCCGCCGTACCCAGTGCAAACGTGCAGAGGATGGCCGCCCAATAAAACAGCTCTCGGCGGCGCGTATCAATTTCGAGAATGGACAGGGTCCGCTCCACCCGATACCAGACTGCGAAAATCGCGGCAAGGGCCAAGGCAAAGACCGATGTGCTGATGTACAGGCTGACGCCCAGACCATCGGTGAGCAGGTCGGTAATCTGGGTACCAACCACACTCACCAAGACCACGGTAAGCCAGTAAATCCACGGTGTATAGCGCCGCGTGCGCAACTGCGTGAGCACGGCGGCAGCCAGCAACACGCTCATGACCGCGCGAGTCGTACCCTGGCCCCAGCCGGCGTTGACCGCCAGAAAATCTGCTCCCGTCTCGCCCACCGTGGTGGACATGATCTTGATGATCCAAAACGTGAGGGTGACTTCGGGAACTTTGTTGAGCAAGTCGGTTGACGTAGGTGCGACGAGCGTATTCAAGGTCGTTGTCTCAAGCCGATATGAATGAACCTCGGCGCAACTCTGCCCTGCCAGACTTAGGCCACGCATAGGCCGCTTTGCGCACCCCTTATAGGCCGATCGACTAACTGTCCTTTCGCCGACCTACAATCGTTCGCTTTCCCGTCGCGAAGCAATCCGATCATGGCGTCAAGACGCTCTTTCTGCTCACCCGCTCACCGAAGGGCTTGTTAATGGCCGGCGGGTTCGAGCATGCGGCAATTCAGTTCCTTCACGCGTATGGCTATATCGCGCTGTTCGTGCTCCTCGCCCTTGAGACGGCCATGATCCTTCACTTCGTTCCAAGCGAAGTCATTGTTACCGTGGCGGCGGCCACACTCGCCACCGACGGCACCCGACTGGCGCTTGTCATCGTCGTCAGCACGTTGGGCGCTACCGCCGGCAGTCTCGCGCTGTACGCGTTCGCGCGCTACGGTGGTCGAAAGTTTCTCGACCGCCATCCGCGATTCTTCGGCCTCACCGAGCAGCGGCGCGCGCGGCTCGATGGGTGGTTCCGGCGTCCGGCCGGGGAAAGCCTGGTGTTCTTCCTTCGCATGCTGCCTTTCGTCCGCGCAGCCGTGAGCATTCCTGCCGGGCTCGCTGACATGGAAGTGGGCAGGTTCACGCTCTACAGCGCGGCAGGGAGCCTTGTCTTTAACGCCGTACTCGCGTATTCGGCCTATGCGGTGCGAGCGAATCCGGACGCCTTGGCCGAAATCCGCCAGGTAATCGCCTACTCAACAAGTCGGTGGCCATTCTTCCTTGCGCTCGCGTGCATCGCGCTTGCCGCGGTTTACCTGCTCTATCGTCGCCGTCGCGCCTACCTCGGCGCGCCTGACTTGGCCGTCCGCCACGTCTTTAGAACGAGCGCCATCGCATCGATCATCGCTGGCCTGATCCTGCTCGGGCTTAGCCTTTACGCACCCAGGTCGACTTACGCCGCCGTTACATGGATCGCAGTGGATGTGGGTCGACTGGCCGAGCAATACAACGTGTCAGCGCTGTTGTTCCTCCTGTCCATCGCACTAGGCGCGATTACCCTCGGCCTTTTCATACTTTCCTTTCTGCCTTTCCTTGAACGAGTGACCAAAGCCATTTTCAAGCGCATGAAGAAGCACGAAAGTAAGGGACCGCCTTGACTCCGAATCCGAAAGTGCAACGCGCCTGGGGCTTGCAACCCGACGGCGGGAATCGTGCCTGCTACGCCAACGTGCTCAGTTGCTCGCGATAACCTTTCCCGAGTCACTTTGTGCTTCCTATGCGCCGCCTAAGTGTTGCCACTTAGTCTTGGTTCTGCGTAGTAGAGCGTTTTGCTCGCCCGCATTCAATAGGAGTTATGCAAATGAACCAAAGAAAGCAATTCGCGGTTGTCGCGGCCGCTTTGGCCATGGCGCTTACCGCGCCGACGGTCTTGGCCGCGGCTGCGTCACAAGACGCATTGAAGGCCCAAGCGAAGGTAACCGAATCAGATGCTCGTGCCACGGTGCTGGCAAAGGTTCCCGGCGGAACAGTTCAGAGCGCTGAGTTGGAGAACGAGCACGGCAAACTGGTCTGGTCGTTCGACATTAGCGATCCCAAGTCGCTGAACGTCATCGAAGTCCAGGTCGACGCAAAAACAGGCCGTATGGTTTCGAAGAAGTCAGAGTCTCCTGCCGAACAGGCAAAGGAGGCGAAGGCCGACAAAATATTGAAACCGTAACCGCACCACTTGCCCGCGTTGTACGTCTGCTTCGGGCATCGAGTTATATCAGCAATGGGTCGCGAGGAGCCGGTCGATCGCGTCGCTCAGTTTGGCCAAATTGAGACTGTCGTTCGTCCGACTCCACGCGGCACTCTTCATGACCGAGGCCAAGCTCAAGATCCAGTACGGTCTCGACATGAAGCGGGGGGGGCCGCGAGACCCGCCAGGAGATTGCGCGGCGCACGCGCACCTCGAAGCGCAGCCGCTGACGAACCTTGCTCCCCGCTGGTTACGGCCCGCGCGATTCGGACGCCCACCATGCGTCCCGGGCGCGTCGCCGGAAATCGAAAGGCGAGTTTAGGTGTCACCCCCGGCAGGCGTAGGATATTGCGTGCGGAGCGGCCGCGCGTCCAGGGCTATTGGGATTATTCAACCCGGACAAGCGCCGATTCGCGTCCGCGGGAGATCGAAGATGAAACGCGTACTGTCGATTTCGTTCCTGTTGTCGATCACCGTGGTGACGCCGCCGGCGCTAGCGGCCGACAGCACTACAGGCAAAGCACTCTATGACGCGAATTGCGTAAAATGCCACAACGCGAGCATCCACACGCGACAGGACCACAAGATCAAGTCCCTCGACGCGCTCGACAAGCAGCTCATGGGATGCAGCAAAGGGGCCCACGTCGAGCTGAACGACACGGACCGGGCGAACGTCGAGCAATACCTGAGCGAGCAGTTCTACAAGTTCAAGTGATCTACAGCTGAGATTGTTTCGCGCTCGTCAACTGCCGGGCCAATAGCCGACATGCGGCGCGCATGACTACGCTCTTTCTTTCGGAGTGAGTTCGGCCTTCCCATGAAGCCCCGCTGACCCGTCCGTCGCCCCTAGTCGCAATGCGCAATCTCGACGGTTACGTGTACGATTTCTGGATGTATGGACAACTGCCGGCGCACTTCAGCGGGCGTAAGAGATCGGTCGTGGGTGACTAGGCTCAGAGTGGCCGCGAACGACTGCTTGCCAACGCGCCAAACATGAAGGTCCGACAGACGCGTCTCAGCCTCGGCAGGTGCTGACTCGATCGCTTCCCTGATTTCCTGGACCACAGGATGGTCCATTTCGCTGTCCAGGAGTACGCGAGTTGTTTGCCGAAGAAGACCCCAGGCCCAGACCGTCACAACTCCCGCACCAACAATCCCCATGATGGGGTCTAGCCACGACCATCCAAGGAAGAGGCCGCCGGTCAGCGACGTGATCGCAAGCACAGAGGTGGCTGCATCGGCGATGACATGGACGTATGCGGACCTGAGGTTCAGATCATGGTTGTGCGCGGCGTGGGTATGCTGGCCATCGCCTTCAGCGTGGTCATGATGGTGCGCTTTCCCGAGGATGAGCGCGCAAACCACGTTTACCACGAGGCCGACGCTCGCAATGGCAATTGCCTCGACATATTGGATGGGTTGAGGCGTGATGAAGCGATCGACGGACCCAACGACCATCAGCGCAGCAATGCATATTAGGAATACCGCGCTAGCGAAGCCAGCGAGGACTTCAATCTTCCACGTACCGAAGGCAAATCTATGGTCCTTGGCTAAGCGTCTGGCCGCAGCATAAGCGAAGGCGCTCAACCCAATGGCAATGGCGTGAGAGCTCATGTGCAGCCCATCCGCGAGAAGAGCCATGGAGTTCAGCCACCACCCGCCTGCAATCTCCACAACCATCATCGCTGCGGTCACCCACATCACCGCGCGTGTCCCGCGCTCGGCCGCCGGATTACCGAGGTCAAAGACGTGCTCATGCGTCCAGGGGGATAGGTCGTGTGTGTGCATGAATTTGTTTCCGTTCGTCGACCAGCAACTGTGCAACCCGCATTTCGTCTGAGTGTCCCGCAATGTTACCCCGGGCTATCGGGATGGCTAAGTTCGCATTGTGACTAACCTCCGCCGTCACAGTGGCACGCGTGACGAATGACGAAGTGGGAAACGATAGCTCAGTGATGCGCGCCATGGTCGGAGTCTGATGAGGGCCTCCGCTTGACGGGTTGCCGTGCGTGCCTCAGCGAAACGACCGCTTTCCGGAAGCTGCTGCTTCTGCTATGGGTGGCGGACATCGACCGAAGTCGGTTAGCGGCCAGAAGCTGACACATGGCAGCCGTACATACAACGCGTCTCACGAGGCCATCCGGGTCGTGTCGAAAGGCCGGTCTTAAACGGCCGTCAGTAGATCGGCGAATCGAGGTTCAGTTACTCACACCGCCGGGGAAAGGATTTTTCGCGCGATAGACAGGTTTTACTGCGGACTGCGCACAGAAGAAAGCGTGCAGCGCAGCGTCGGCTAATCCGCAATGGCGTCCGTTGAGGCGTGCGACGGACGCGACCGATGACGAAGCGAATCGAGGTAGAGAAACAAGACCGGAGTGATATAGAGCGTGATCGCCTGCGAAAAGATGAGTCCGCCTACGACTGCGATCCCCAGCGGCTGACGCAGTTCCGATCCCGCGCCGATGCCGATCGCCAGTGGCAGGGCGCCCATCATCGCCGCGAGCGTGGTCATGGTGATCGGCCGAAAGCGCAGGATGCAGGCCTGGCGTATGGCCTCCTCGGCGGGTTTCCCGTTGCGCTGCGACGTCAGCGCGAAATCGATCATCATGATGGCGTTCTTCTTGACGATGCCGATGAGCATCAGGATGCCGATGCTGGCAATGAGCGTCAGTGGCAGGCCAAAGAGCTCCAGAGTCAGCAGTGCGCCAATCGCCGCGGAAGGCAGACCGGAAAGGATCGTCAGTGGGTGAATGTAGCTTTCATACAGCACCCCGAGCAGCACGTAGATCACCAGGACGGCCGCGACAATCAGAATGATCTGGGTGCTCTGCGTTTGTTGAAACGCCGCCGCCTCACCCGCGTACGACGTGAGTATGGAAGCGGGCAGACCGGCGCGTCGCTGCCAGTCGTCGATTACCTTGGTCGCTTCGCCCAAGGTCGCAGCAGGCGCTAGACTGAACGACAGGGTGATCGCCGGTAACTGGCCCGCGTGGTTGACCGCCGTCGGGCCCGCGACCCGGCTGATATGCGCCACGTTCGATAGCGGCACGAGCTGACCATCCTTGGAGCGCACCTGGATCTGGTTGATGGCGGTCTCGTCCTGGCGGAAGGGCGCGGCCACTTCAAGAATGACCTCGTACGATCCGCTCGCCGTATAGATGTTCGAAACGTTGCGATCTCCAAACGCGCTGAACAGGGCCGAGCGGATATCGCCGAGCGAAACGCCGTACAGGTTGGCGCGCTCGCGATCGACGTCGACCCGGGCGTCCAGCCCGTTCAGCTGCGAGTCCGTGCTGACGTCGCGGAAGCGCGGATCGCGGGCCAGCGTCTGCTGCAGATGATCGGCCCAGGAGTTGAGTTCCTCCCCGTTCACGCTCTGAAACACATACTGATACTGGCTTTTCGAGATGCGACCGCCGAGGCGCAGGTTCTGCACGGCCTGAAGGTAGGTATCCGCTCCCGGCTCGTTGGCCAGCGTGGTGCGCAACTGATCCAGAAGCTTCGCCACTGGAGGACGCGTTCCCTTGGGCTTTAGATTGATGAAAAGACGGCCGGCGTTGTCGTTGACGCTCGCGACTACCGAATCGACCGCAGGGTTCTTGAGGAGCAGAGTCGAAATCCGCTGGAGGTGATCGGCGATGCTGTCGACCGACGCATCGTTGGCGCCCTGAACCACACCCTGGATCTGACCGATGTCCTCCTGGGGAAAGAACCCTTTAGGTATCGTGATGAACAGGTACACGCTGCCGATCAGCGTAGCGAACGCCACCATGAGGACGACCAGTCGGTGGTGCAGCGCCAATTCCAGCGACCGCTGATAGGCGCGCTGGGTCGCGTTGAAGCCGCCCTCGAACAACAGCAACAGGCGGTATTCATGCTCGGGGTGCGCCTGCCGAAGCAGACGGCTGCCCATGAGCGGAATCAGCGTCAGCGAGACTACCGCCGAGACCAGGACGGCCAGCATCACCACGACGGCGAATTCATGAAATAGAAGGCCGATGACGCCGGGCATGAAGAAAATCGGTATGAAGATCGCGACCAGCGACAACGAGATCGAGACGATGGTGAAGGTAACCTCGCGCGCGCCGTTAATCGCCGCTTGTACCGGGGATTCGCCAGCTTCGATGTGCCGGACTATGTTTTCCATGACCACGATAGCGTCGTCGACGACAAGCCCGACCGAGAGCGTCAGTCCGAGCAAGGAGATATTGTCGAGGCTATAGCCCAGCCAGTACATCAACGCCAGCGCGCCAATCAGCGAAATCGGCAGCGTCACCGACGGGATCAGCGTCGCCGAGAGATGGCGGAGAAAAAGGAAAATAACCAGCACGACCAGCAGCGCGGTGACGAGGAGCGTTAACTGGACGTCGTGCACCGCGTCACGTATCGACGCCGAGCGATCGCTCAGCGCCTGGATTTTCACAGAGCTGGGCATCTGGCTGACGAGCCGCGGTAGCGCCGCGCGGATCGCATCGACCGTAGCGACAGTATTCGCATCCGGCTGCTTCAATACCGATAGGACGATCGCCGTCTCGTTGTTGAGCCAGCTCGCCGTGGTCGTCGACTGGACTCCATCCTTCAGGGTTGCGACGTCGGAAAGGTACACCGGCGCGCCGTTGGAAGTGGCGACGATCAGCGGCGCGAACTGGGCGGCCCGTCGCAATTGCCGGTTCGTCTCGACTACCAGCGTCTGGTGAGGGCCGCGGAGGATGCCCAGCGGTGAATTGCTGTTCGCCGCATCGATCGCCTTGGCGAGGTCATCGAGCGTCAGATTGCGCGCCGCCAGCTTCTTGGGGTCTACATCGACGCGGACCGCATATTTTTTCTGTCCGAAAACAGTGACCTGGCCTACACCATCGAGCGTCGACAGCGATGGTGCGATCAAGTTCTCGGCGTAGTCGTCGAGATCCGGAAGCGACATCGAAGGCGAAGTAATCGCGAGCAGTAGGACCGGAGCGTCCGCGGGGTTCACCTTCCGATACGCGGGCGGCTGGGTCAGCTCGGGTGGAAGACTGCGCTGCGCCCGCAGAATCGCCGCCTGGACGTCGACCGCGGCGGCGTCAATGTTGCGGTTCGGCTCGAACTCTAAGGTCAAATCGCTCGTCCCCTGGAAGCTCGTCGAGCTCATGACGGCGATGCCGGGGATGGTGGAGAACTGCTTTTCGAGAGGCGTAGCGACCGAAGAGGCCATCGCTTCGGGGCCGGCGCCCGGCAGATCCGCGGAAACGAGAATGATCGGCGTGTTGAAGCTGGGCAACGCGGCGATGGGCAGATACCGATAGGCGAGGGCGCCGCCCGCCACGAGCGAGAGCGACAGCAACACCGTCATCGTCGGTCGCTTGATGCAAAGCTCGGACAGCGTCATCGAGCAGCGTCGTCCTGAATCACACTTACGCGCAGCCCCGGACGCAGATTCTGACCGCCTTCGGTAACCACCTTGGTACCGCCATCCAGCCCGTCGATGACCGCCAGTTCACTGTTCAGGTAGTCGACCGTGATCGGCTGAGCCGATACGCGCCCGTCGGGTTCTATCCGGTAGACGAATTGCCCCTTCGGGCCGACTTGCACCGCGCGCGGCGAGATCACGACGGCGCGCTCGATGGTTCGCAGCGCAAGATCGACGGTCACCAGCGTTCCCGACCACAGCAGGCTGTCGGGATTGTCGAATTGTGCCTTGGCCTTGAGGCTGCCCGACGAGCTGTCCACGGCGCTATCGACAAACGAAAGATGCCCCTCGACAGTCCTTTCATCGACGTGCGCAGTGACACGCACCGGACCCGCGCGCTGCGCCGCAAGCAGCTTCTGCACCTCACGCTCCGGGACGTTGAAAGCGACCTCGATTGGGTCGATCTGGGTAATCGTCGTCATGGGCAGAGTCGCGTTGGGTTGCACGAGGCTGCCGACGTGCACCTTGATTTCACCGACGCGACCCGACATCGGCGCGGCCACTTCAGAGAATCCTACCGTCACCCGCGCGCCGGTTGCCGCGGCCTGATCAGACGCAAGCGCCGCGGCAAGCGCGTCGGCGTTGCTCTGCGCGCTGTCCACCGCGCTCTGGGAAACGAAACCCTTGGACTTCAGATCGATATTGCGTGCGAGCGTGCGCCGCGCATCGTCGAGAATTGCCCGGTCTTTGACGACCTGGGCGGCGGCTTTGTCCGCGTTCGCGGCGTCGCTTCGATTATCGAGCGTAAACATGCGCTGGCCCGTGCGAACAGTCTGCCCTTCCTTGATATCCACTTTGCGAACCGTGGTCATGATCTGGGAGCGGATCTCGACCACGTTCAGCGGGGTCACGAATCCGCTTGCCGAATACACCTCAGGAACCCTTCGTACCGCGGCGACGCCGCTTCGAACCGCGACGGGTTTTTCGGCAGCGACATTGGCCGCGGGTGCGGCACGGCCATGCCACCAATAGGCGAGCGTCCCCGCGAGGATGAAAACTGCCACGGAAATCCAGAGACGATGCTTGGGGCTCAAGCGAATTCCTCACATCGGGAAGCTGACGCGGGCTGCCAGGCCGTGTCCGCCGGTCCCGGAGTCGAGCCGAATGGTAGCAAGGCGGCGGTCGGCGATGCTCTTGACGATTGCGAGCCCGTGGCCGCTGCCCGTCCTGTTTAAGATTGGTGGGAGAGATGTCAAAATCTCTTGCGAGGATCTCACCACCGCGCGCAGGCTGCCCCTGCCCTAGCGGACTTCAACGGCACCGGTCACCGTGACATGAAGCTCGTCGGACTGCACCACAAGGTTACTCAATTCCAGCGCACGCACTACGATTGAGTAAGGGGCTGTCTTATCCGGGACCATCGAGGTCCGAACCGCTTCGAGTAGGTTGATGCGCAGCGGTGCGAGCGAATCGGCCCCCATGAGGTTTTCCAATGCCGCGGCCATCATCGGATTGACCGCGCCTTCTACCCGCACGTCTTCCAAAGCGACCTCTTGAGAGCGCACGACGGGCCGGGTCGAGAGCGTGATCGCGCTGGGTTCCGTTACTGATTGGCATACTCCCCCTATCAGCACGCCGATCCGACCGGCAAAATGTGCTCCGACATAAACGCGTCCTTGCCTGATCGATACGGTGGGGCTCTCCAGATACGGATCATTACAACGGTCAGGCCGTCGGAGGTAAAGGCGGCCGTGGTCCTTGAAAAGCTGTCCTCTCAAGGCTTTCTCGAACGCTGATGCGTGCACAACCACGTCGATGGCATGCGCGTGGGACGCTGCAAGGGCAAACGCTGATGCGACCAACAACGTCCACACGCTTGGTATTACTAGCAGCCGTGTCACAGGTCATTCCTTCACGAATACGAGCATTTGTCTCGAAATGGTGTGCCTTCGTTGATGCCGAGTGGACTACCTACCGCGTAAAGATTGGCAAACGCGATGTTATCGCTTATGCGCACCTTTCCTCAGCTGTCCATTCCCCGGCGACACGCGTATATTTGCGCTGCGTACCGGGCACAGAGCCGCTACTCCTGGGTTGCCAATATAGCGGCGGATCCTGACCGAATCTTGATTGACGCAAAGCAGGTTGAATGAGTTGGCGCTGCACCACCGACTGGCCGTCCTCATGGTCGCCGTCGCTACGCTTATCGGCAGCGTGTACCTGTTCATCACGATTCCTAAAGGGTACTGATCCGCCCTGACGATGGGACGCGAGAACAGCGTACTCCGTCGCGAGGCTGGCGAATCCCCGGTACATGCGGCGATTAATGGCGTGAACGGCGCGTGACTCGGGTGCGTCGCGAATGCTGCAGCAGCTCCTTCTTTAGAGCGCCACGAGCCTGAATGAAGAGACTGCGATAAATTGTCTCGTGGGACACGCGTTGGGTCTCGTCGTTCGGATACGTACGCTTGAGCCATCCGGCAATCTGCTCCGGCGACCAAAGTGCCTGAAGCTTGCTTGCCACCACACGGGCTAAACGTCTGTTCTCGACCAGCTTACATGCCTTGGGACGCTGCGCTCGGTCCCACGCCGCTTGGTCAGCTCGGCTCGCCCGATAGCATTCCAGGCCGCCATTTCGCTGGAGTTCGCGGCTAATCGTGGAGGGCGCGCGTCCGAGCTTTGCTGATACCGACCGGATCGATTGGCCGGCAGCCAACGCTCGAGACACTTCCTCGCGTTCGGGCAATGTCAGCGCCGAGCTTGCGCGCTGCCGTCGTCCGGGGCGTATCCCGCCCGTCTGCACCAGGATGCCCTGCACCGACGAGTGGTTCCGATCAAACAGCTGGGAAATCTGCTGTAGAGAATCACCCTTCTGCCAGCGCTCCCACATGAGCGCCTTCTGGCTTTCCGAGTAGTAGATCCGTGGCCGGCGTCCCATTTGCGCACACTCCTTCTGCTTACGCAGCCTTTAGTGTGTTGCATTGACCGGTTGAATCCAAGTCCCTGAGCAGTCGCTCGTCAGTTAGCAAGCCTGCCATTCAGGCTCGCGCCGCCGCGGCGATGCCGGCACTACATTCGGGCATCGCGACCTCGCGGGGAGAATTGATAGGTATTTCCCCCCGTCATTCGCCCTTCCGGCTGCGCTCCGCGTTGCTAAGGTTGGTAGTTCCCGATGCTGCGCATCTTGCCGGCGTCCCGCATGGTCGCGAGAGCAGCGGAATTCCCTTGAGCTCGTAGTGCTCGGGCTGACAGGTGTGCCGTGGAGCAACTAAGGAAACAGGTACCAACCGATGATATTCGCCACGAACTCTCTCTTCTGGGGATCGATGCTCGATCGGCCGATCGCGGATCGCCTTGCGCCGGCGCCAGCGGCGTTGGTCGCGTTCGTGGCGCAATACAACGCCGCCACCGGCAATACATCCGTGCCGCGTAGGGCCATTCCGCCAGCGGACTTCCTGGCTGACATCCGCGCGGCGATCGCGGAAATCCCGACCTCGGTCCTGTGCAAATTGGATTCTAGGCTGCTTGGTGTTTTCTTCATGACTGGATTGGGTTGCTCGGCGGTGACCGATGTGATCGCACTTGCGAATGGAGAACTGATTGGGGCATTCGTGGTCGTGGACGTCGACGCCTTCCTTGCGCGCAGGGCGAACGAATGGGCGACCTGGAAGGAGAACACTCCATTCGCTCCGGCAGCGGACATCCGGCTCGAGACGCGCATTGCGGAACCGGAACATGACAACCGGAAATCCGCGCTGCAATACCTGCTGCTGCATGAATTCGGGCATGTCCTGACAGCCGGCGCGGGACTCATGCCGGATTGGTGGCTGGAAGAGCGACTGATTGAACCCAACGACCAGCATCCATTCCTCGCACTCGGCTGGGAGGTCAACGCAGACCGGAAGATTCGGCCCTTGGCGGGCGAGGATTTCGCGCTGCGGAGCCAGGTCGCCTACTACGCGACGCCCCAACTCTCCGGGAACGACATTCCGGGCATTTTTGAGTCGCTGCAGAAGACCGCCTTTCCGACCCTATACGCCGCTACCAATGTTTACGACGATTTCGCCGAATGCTTCGCCACGTATGTCCACACCGTAATGCTGGACAGGCCGCACCTGACCTGCGTGCATCGTGGCGGGGCGCCGATACTTACCCTGACCGGTTTCTGGGCCAGCGAGCGCTGCGGACGGAAAGCGCTTTTCTTCGACGCATTTTTCGCCGCGTCGGTCCCGCCCGATCCCGATTCCAAAACGCTGCCGCGCGTTCATGCCAGCGCAGGCAAACCCGCAACCCGACAAGAAGCCGCCGCCAACAATGGCGCTGCATCCGGCCCCCTCAACAATCTCTTGCTGGCTCGATTCGAAACTACAAAATCCGATACGCCCTTCATTGGGCTCGCTCCGTTCCTGCGCATGAGCCTGAATGGCGGCGACCTGGGCCATACCGCCCGAACCATGCTGGCCCGAGCGCAGCAGGAACTCGACAACGCCGAATTGTGGCTGAATCTGTCGACCGCGATGTTCGCCATCGGCCAGAGGGAGCTGGGTCTGTCGATCCAGGATCAGGCGTTGCAGATGAAGCGCATTTATCAGATCGTGCCGGAGGGCAAGTCACCCAAGTTTCGCCTGCTGATACTGATCACTGCCGGCGACATCGCCGAGAACACGCCGCTCGATTGCTTGCTCGAGGACAGCGACATCGAGCTGATCTACTACTTTGCTGCGCTGGAAGCACCGCTGCCGCAACCCGTGCCCGACCATGACGCATTGCTGGTGGCGATCTGCGAGGCGGAGGGGAATCGCGATTTGCTCGTAGCGCTGGCGTCGCTGCTGGTTGCATGGCCTCGGCCGGTCCTCAACGCTCCGCGCAACATCCGGAATACGGAGCGCCGGCTTGCCAGCGAGCTTCTTCAGAACGTTCCCGGCCTGCTCATGCCGCCCACCCGAGCGGTGTCACGCGACAGCCTCAAGTCCATTGTCCACGGCGAAACGCGCCTCTGCGACGTGTTCGCCAGCTGCGACTTTCCGATCATCCTGCGTCCCGTGGGATCCCATGCGGGGCGCGATTTAGCCCGGATCGACACCACGCAGGAAATTTCCGGCTATCTCTCCAGGGTGCAAGCCCCGGCGTTCTTCCTGTCGCGGTTTATCGACTACAGAGGCGACGACGGCCTCTTTCGTAAGTTCCGGATTGCGCTCATCGCCGGCCGCCCCTATGCCTGCCACATGGCAATCTCCTCGAACTGGATGATTCACTACGTCAATGCGGGTATGTACGAGGACGCCGCTAAGCGCGCCGAAGAAGCGTCCTTCATGCTGCATTTCGACGAATTCGTCGCAAGGCACTGCGGCGCGTTGGACGCCGTCCACCGTCGATCGGGCTTGGACTACGTCTGCATTGATTGCGCCGAAACGCCGGACGGTGAACTCCTGATCTTCGAGATCGATCACGCGATGGTGGTCCACGCGATGGACCCCGAATCGATATTCCCGTACAAGCAGTCCCACATGCTGCGGGTCAAGACGGCCTTCGAGCAATTTCTTTTCGGACTCAACGTCGACGCGGTGGCCCCGGTTCCCATCGACTGATCCCGCGTAAGCAGCGGATCGCCACGTAGCGATACTCGCATGACGTTTTACCGGCGTTAGGTTGATGGTCCCCGACGACGAGTTCTGACACGTCAAAGATCGCGTACTCCATATGTCCCGGCCACGTTTCCGAAGTCGACCGGGTAGGGACGGAAGAACCCGTCCTCGTGCAAAACGAGAGCAGAAGTCCCCGCAGGATTGACTACGAGTGAATAGCTAGTGGCCCCTCGGCGTCCCAGATGTGCAATCGTCGTGCTGACCGCCGTTTACGGCGGGATAAGGATGGCGACACCGTCATCACGTGCAATCAGTGCCGCTCCGGTCACGGGATTAGACGCAACCGCGCTCGGGGAAAGTCCCGCAAGCGGAACTGTTGCGACTAGTGCGGGATTCGATCCCGTGATATCGACAACGATAACCGCGGACGCGGGTGACTGTTCCTTTACGTGGATGGCGCGCATACCGTCAGCGGAAATCGGGACGCCGAGCGGGTCCGCGACGATAGACTGCTCGACCACCGGGCCCACCAAGCTCGGAGGGCTGGTCGTGAGGTCAACGACTTGCAGTCCGCCCGAATCGATGGAGACCGCTGCTCGCGTCCCGGCAGCGTTAACGGCGACCTCATGAGCCTGGTTGCCCAGAGCGACGGTCGTCACGCCAGCCGGAATAGTCGTCACGTTTAGGATCGAGCTATTGGATTCGTTTGCAACAATCCGCGCGTGACGCCGGCGTAATAAGTGACACCACCTGCGTCTGCGACACCTGGAATCGTATCGGCGATGGTGGATGGGTTACCGAAACGGGAGACAAGTACGCGAGTCCAGGGCCCAGCGTGCGACCTCGCCCGTCGTTATCGAGCAACTTCGCGCCGCAGTCGCCTGCGAGGCGGGTAGCGAGACGTTTCTGCAGCCAGTGCAGAACCTGCGCATTTGGTGGACAGCCAACGAAGAGTCAGTACCAATACCTGTTGGAGCGCGTAGACGGCAGCGAACTTGCGTCTTGGGCCAACAAGCTGCAGCGGACACTGGCGGCGGACGCGCGGTTGCGCGACATTACGACCGACTCTCAGTTCAACGGCCTGAACGCCCGGGTGCAAGTGGATCGTGATCGCGCTAACGTGTACGGCGTCGAGCTCGCAGCATCCGCAGCGCGTTGTTCAGTGCGTTCGGCGAGCGCAACGTGTCGGACATCTACACCGCGAGCTGTACGTACGACGTGATCATGCAGGTTGCACCGCGATTTCGCGAGGACGAGACCGCCATCCGCAAGCTCGCCGTATGCTCCCGAGAAGGTCACCTTGTTCCGCTGTCGACTTGGCGCAGATCAGCCGGGTTGCGGGGCAAACGACGATCAATCATACCGTGCAGTTGCCGCAGTCACCGTCTCGTTCAGCCTTGCACCCGATGCGACGCTCGGCGATGCAACGCGCGTCATTGACCAGTGGCAACGCGAGGCGCATATTCCGTCGTCCGTGCTGACCTTCTACGCGGGCGAGGCAGCTGCGTTCCAGCAATCGCAGGCGACGCAACTCATCCTCATCCTGTCGGCGGTGTTCGTGATCTATGTCTTGCTCGGCGTCCTATACGAAAGCTACATCCACCCCATTGACGATTCTTTCCGGGGTCCCCTCCGCCGCAGTCGGCACCCTCGTGACACTGCAGCAGTTCCATCTCCCGCTTACGGTCATCGCCAGCATCGGTATCCTCATGCTTATCGGGATCATGAAGAAAAACGCCATCATGATGATCGCGTTCGCGTTGTCGGCGCAGCGGCGGGGTCTGGCGGCCAAAGCGGCGATCCTTCAAGCGTGCCCATTGCGCTTCCTTCCAATCATGATGACTGCCCTTGCATAGCCCACTAGAATAAACCGGGGACTTTTCATGGCCGCGACCAACCATGGCGACAACCATATGCGTCCGAACATTGCGGCGGGGCTGGTCGCGCTAGCCGCCCTTGCCGCGCTCACCGGCGCGCTGCTGTGGCTGCCTGCGGTAACGCAAGCGGACAGGATCGCGGTTACATGGGCTGCGGCACATCGCCAGACCTGGCTCACCGAAGTCATGTTTTTGGTGAGCGCAGTCAGTGGGCCGTCGATCGCCAGTGTTTACGCCAGCATTCTTCTTCTAGCGTATCTTCCCGGCCGCCAGTGGACGATGACGCTCGCCGTTGCGCTGGTTGTCTACGGTGGCGTGGCACTGAACGTTGGCGTGAAGCATCTCGTTCACCGACCCCGACCGGACGGCGGCGATGCCCTGCTGCGGCTCACCACCTTCAGTTACCCGAGCGGCCATGCTGCTGCAGTGACTGTGTTTGGCGGGTTTCTGGCGATCCTGCTTGCCCGGTGTGAATCGACGCGGTCGCGGCGCGCAGGCCTCGCAGCGATCGCTGTGTGGATCATGTTGGTTACGACGAGCCGTGTCTACCTGGGCACGCACTATCCGAGTGACGTGCTCGCCGGCGTGCTCGAAGGCTTGGCGTGGGTGCTGCTTGTGACTGCTACCCTCGAAACCTGGGGGATGCGCCTTTCCTGGCCGGTCGGGCGACAGCTTCGCGGCGCGGTTGAGCCATGAAGTATGTCGTTCTCCTCAATGCGGGCGCGGGAACCGCGCACGCGGACGCGGCAGCCGCGATCCACAAGCGTTTTCAAGCAAACGGCGTGACCGCCGACGTGCGCATTCTGTCACAGGGTGCAGACATCATCCGCGCTGCCGTAACCGCCGTGTGCGAGCGGCCGGACGTGATCGTCGCGGGCGGTGGGGACGGCACGCTAAACGCGGTTGCGCACGCCCTCGTCGGACAGTCAATCGTGCTCGGGGTACTACCACTCGGCACGCTCAACCATTTCGCCAAAGTCCTCGCCATCCCGCTCGATCTCGAGACGGCAGTAGACACGATCTGCGCCGGCTGCACGAAGGACGTCGACGTCGGCAGGGTCAATGGGCGTCTCTTCCTCAACAACTCAAGCCTCGGCCTTTACCCGCAGGTCGTGCGCGAGCGCGACCAACTGACGGAGCAACTGGGCCGTGGCAAATGGCCCGCCTACGTCTGGGCGGCCGCGACGGTCCTGCATCGGTTCCCCTTCGTTGAAGTGCATCTACAGATCGATGGCAAAGCAGTCTTCTGTCGCACGCCACTGATTTTCGTGGGAAATAACAGTTACGAGGTCACGGGCGTCCGCCTTGGTGCGCGACAGCGCCTCGACGCCGGCCATCTCGGCGTTTACGTCATCAAATGCACCACTCGTCGCGCCCTGCTTCTGCTGGCGCTGCGTGCGCTGCTCTGTCGGCTAAAGGGCAGCGAGGACTTTGCAACATTCTGCGTCACCAACTTGATAGTGCAGACACGCCGTCAGAGCGTGGCCGTGGCGACCGATGGTGAGGTCACGCGCCTCAAAACGCCGCTTCGTTACGAGGTGCAGCCGCGTGCGCTTCGTGTGCTCGTCCCTGCTCCCGATGGCGCGCGCCGTGCGTAAGTTGGTGCACATCTCGGACCTGCACTTCGGACGCGCCGACCCGGCAGTGGTCGCGGCGCTTGGCAACACCATCAACGCGCTCGCCCCCGACGTGATCGCTGTATCGGGCGATCTCACCCAGCGGGCGAAGCGACACGAGTTCATCGCCGCGCGCGCGTTTCTCGACCGCTTGGGGTCGCCAAAGGTGGTTGTGCCGGGCAACCACGACATCCCTTTTTACGATCTTCGCGCTCGATTCCTCTCCCCTCTGAAGCGCTTTCAGCAATACGTCGGCGATCCCGCAGCGGCGGTGTTCGCCGACGAGGAGATCGTCGTGGTTGGGGTAAACACCGCACGCTCGCTAGTCTTCAAGGGCGGGAGGATCAATATGGAGCAGGTGCAGCGTGCGCGGGCACTGTTCTGCGCCGAGGCCCGGCGCGTGCGTATCCTTGTGACGCATCATCCGTTTCACCTGGCCTCAGCGCGCCGCCGAGAACTCGTGGGTCGCGCCGCGACGGCATTGTCGCAATTTCAGGACTGTATACCCGATGTTCTGCTTGCGGGTCACATACACGTGCACGAAACCGGCACCACGGCGAAGCGATATGACCTGACGGGGCGTGTTGCGGTGGTCGTGCAGGCAGGAACGGCGACTTCAACACGCCGGCGCGGCGAGCTGAACTCGTTCAACTTGCTGAACGTCGAACAGGACCTGGTGACCGTTGGCCGGTACGACTGGTCGTCGCAGGAAGGGGAATTTTCTATCGCGGCCGTGCATCGCTATGTGCGGCGAGGACTAGCTTGGGTAATCGAGGCGAATCCAATTGGCGCGAGCGACCTCCGTGGGTGATCCCTTACCGAAGAGCGTACAAACACGCCACCAATCCTTACCACTTCTTGCGAGTGTCCGCCTGCGCTCACTTCGCCTGCTCGAGCATGGTGGACACTCAGGTAGCGCCTACCGCGGACAACAAACGGCTATGCACGTTGACGCACGAACTTCTGCCTCACTAGGTCGGCCACTGGAAAAAGCCAGGTCGTAGCTCCTCACGAGACTCTTGAAAGAACAAGATTCGTAGTGGTTTCCAATCCGAGGCGTACGCATAACGCGATATACCCGTAGGCATGCAACAGGTGCGATGCGCAAAACCTCCGTCACGGAACCCATTTGCCACTAATTTGCCATCGGTGTTTCGCTCCCACTCAGCGGCGACGCCGTTTGCGCCTTTCCGCCATAAGACTAGCCAGCAGCACACCGATGCATCCCAATAGCAGGGCCGCACCACCAACTATGGACGTGACCGCGCGCGATTGCGCGACGAGCGCCGCAACCGCCACTACGGCGAGAATGCCCAGCGACAGCCAGGCATCCCCTACGAACATCTTGACCAATCCGCCGAGGACGTCGCGCAGGATCGTCACGTTGTGCGCCCGTGCGGGTCACGCAGCAGCGCGACTGCTACGGTTCCCACCAGGAGAAACACGACCGCCAGCAGCACGATCATCAGGTCGGCGCCCGGCCCGCGGATTCCTAGTCCCTCACCGGTCCAGAACACGCCGAACGCGCACAGGATCACGCCGACCGCGAATTTAAGCGTGTTCTCGGGCACGCGCGCGAGTGGCCGGTGGATTATGGCGCCTATCGTCAAAACCAATACGCACGCGGCCACAGCGCCGAGTGCAGCCGGTAGTAACAAGCCGCGGCCCGCGCCGACGGCAATGACAATGAATACCACTTCGAGCCCCTCAAGCAGGACTCTTGAAGGAGGGGTTCTGTGTCGACGCCGACGTCCGCCCGCGAGCTTTTGCCTGCGTCGGATTCTCCGATAGCCAGGTTCCTTTTGGCCCTCCCAGACCCAGCTCGACGGTACATCCAAACCATCGGCAGCCGGCAATTATGCATGCTGATTTGGCGTTACCCGTGCGAAGATTACAGCCTGCGCGCCACGGGTGATGACGAGAATTTATGGCCGGCGAGTATCACGACAATAGCCTGCGAGAGGCGCCGTACATTCTCTCCAGCATCGCCGCTATAGAAAGCGCCTGGGTCATCTGGAATCTGTTATTGGCTGCAATCACCGGATCGATATCCGGAAGCGGCTGGCGGAAGGAAAATTATCGCGCGATTTGCCTCGCACTCGTGAACAGGACCAAGAAATGCGAAGGCCCTGCGGTGCCATCGAGTCCCTTGCCGAAGCCAACACCTGAATACACCGAGGGGCCACGCCGGTATTGTTGATGTGCGAGGCAATCGGTGTTTCGCGGAGAGGTTTCTACGGATGTCTGACGCGGCGCCGAAGCCAACGCGGTCGCGATGACGAGGTCATCGGGGGGCAGGTCCACCACAGCTTCCTGAAACGGCGCCGTATCCACGGTGCGCGCCGCATCCGGCATTACGTGTTGGCCTTGGGTCACCGTTGCGGCTTGCACCGGAACGAGCGCCTCATGCACGAACACGCGCTGCGGGCCCGACCTCGGCGACCGGGGCTCCCTGCAGATAGTGGCGAGCGCAGCGCCGCGGCCGACAACTTGCTCGACCGTCAATTCCGGGCGGACGCGGCGAACCAGAAATGGGTTGCCGCGACGAAGCGGCTCAAATATGAGGCCGGTCGAACCGTTCTTCGCGCGTTTCGGAAAATTCCGGGTGACTCATGCGTCAGCATCTTGTGGGGAATTCGTCAGCATCTTGCAACTTCCGCAGCAAAGGTTTCGCGATCGTGGTCCCAACGATACTATTACGACCATTTCAGGCACATGACCGTGCCTGCCCTAGGGAGCAGTTCGGAATGGCAATTGAGTGGGCATGGCTTCGCCACCGCGAGCCCAGCGGAATGTCGCGAGAAGATTTGCCGCGAACGCGCGGCACAGGTGCCCATGTCCTTTTGCTGCATGGCTTGACCGGTGGTCCAACCGAACTGGCCTACGTTGCGCGGCAACTTCACATGGAGGGCGGATCCTCAGTTTGGTGCCCGCGCCTCGTGAATCATGGGGAACGTCTCAACGTCCTGGCGTCAACGCGTTCCGGACAACTCTACGAAAGCGCTCGTACGCACTTCCTGGCGGCTCGCAAAGTCGCCCATGATTGTGGGGCGCCGCTGGTGATCGGCGGGCTCTCGATAGGCGCCGTGCTGTCGCTGCTCCTCGCGGCCGAGTTCCCGGAAGACATTTCGGGCGTCATCTGTCTGGCGCCGACACTCTTCTATGACGGCTGGAATGTTCCCTGGATTCATCGCCTGATCCCGCTGGTCGATTACACGCCGCTCAAGTATTTCGCGTATTACCGCGAAGAGGCCCCTTACGGCCTCAAGGATGAATCCCTTCGCAAGCGAGTCGCGCGAGCCTATCAGTCCGTCGCGTTGCCCGACAACGATGATTCCGGCCCGCACGGATATGCGCATTTTCCGATCCGCCTGTTCTGCGAAAGCCGCCATCTGGTTGCGCGCTGCGTGCGCACTTTGCGTGACGTCAAAGCTCCACTATTGGTAGTACAGGCATCGAATGATGATGTCGCGGGTCCGCGCAATTCCCGCCACATTCTCGACAATGTCGGCTCGTCGCAAAAAGACATGCTGCTCCTGCACAACTCCTTTCACATGATCACGGCGGACCTCGAGCGCGATCGTGTCGCTGCGGTAATGGCGCGCTTTTGCCAGCGCCTGACCGGCAATTCGATCAACCCCTCGGTCGCTGCCATACGTTAGGCCGCACGACATTCGTCGCCAGGCCAACGCGCTCCAGCAGCCAAACCGTCAACCAGGTGACGTCGAACTCCCACCATTTGTGGCCATGCGCGGCAGCCCTCTGGTCGGAGTGATGATTGTTGTGCCAGCCCTCACCGTTGCTAATCCAGGCGACGAACCAGCTGTTGCGGCTGTTGTCGCCGGTCTCGTACGTTTTATAACCCCAGCGGTGTGCAAGCGAATTCACGCTCCAGGTGATGTGCCAAACGACAACCGTCCGGACGATGACGCCCCAAATCCACATACTTAAGCCGAATTGCACGGCGGTCATGAGATTGCCGTACATGAGCCAGCTCGCACCGAAGCTGGCGGCGAAGTAGATGAGCCACTGTGCGAGATTGATCCATACCAGCCAAAGATCGTGTTCCTCCAATCCGCGATAGTAGGGGTCCTTGAGAACGTCGCGGGCATACCGTTCGTAGCTCGCCATGTCGGCAGTGTCACGATTCTTCACGACGATCCATCCCATGTGTCCCCACAGCAGGGTCACAAGGGGGCTGTGCGGGTCACGCTGCTGATCCGCGTGCTGGTGATGCAACCGATGCATCGCAACCCAGCGGCCAGGCGTATCTTCGAGGCAACAGATGCCGAGCGTGACGAAAGTCCGCTCCAGCCATTTGGGGACGACCAGTCCCCGATGCGTCAATAATCGGTGATAACAAAGGTTGATTCCGAGCGTGCCATACACATACAGGCCAAGAGCGCAGAGTGTTAGACCCGCCCATGAGAAGAACCAGGGCAGGAACGCCAGCACCAACAGCAGGTGATACACCGCGAGACCGCCTACGGCGGGCAGGTCCAAAACGCCTCTTTCGACGCCGACGGGCACCGCAAGCTCGCCGCCACGCGGCGTGTCGGTTACTGGTGGCGAAACGGCCTGCTGAGAACCGGGTGGCGCGTCATACCGCGTGCCGGTATTCATGAGCAAAACAATCGAGTCCGCGGCAGCCGCCGCGCGAGAGGAATCGTGTTGCAAACATTGCGCCGACGAAATCGCATTGTCAATCGCAAGCTTCAAAATTCGCGCGCTGTCGATCGAGTTGGAACATTCGCCAATCGCACAATGACGCAATTCGAAAATGCCCGGTTCGCCCTCAAAACGAATAGCTGGTTACAACGAGTGCCTCGGGATAACTGCGTCGCGCGATGAGCGGGCTTCTCGCGAGATCGGATCCGTACCAAAAACTACCCAGGCTTGCGATGATCTGCAGATTCTTGCCCACGTCGAACAAAAGACCCGCAGCGACCGTATTGCTTACTAGACCGGCTTGCGTCGCGTAGGATGGGCGGCCGCTTGCGGCTGCCTGACTTGCGCTGATGCCGTAGAACGTCTGCATATAGTGCGCGTCGGCGCCGGCGAGGGATGCATCGACAAAGGCGGTCACCCGCTCCAGGATCGGCACGCCGCCTCGCACACCCGCTGTGTACGTGGTCTCGTGCGGGTCTCTAGCAGCGACGGAAAAATCGCCATAGATCGTCAATGCCGGTCCCAGCGGCATCCATTCGACGTAGGACGTCGCGACAATCTCGCCTCGGACGCTGCCGAGGCCACGATAGGCAGCGTCGGCGCTTTCGTCTCGACCTTGACGGAAATCCGCACCTACACCCAGCGCTAAGGTACCGTTCGCAATTGCTTTCACGCCTACGCCATGATCGGTGCCGACATAAAACCGCCCAGCTTCGAGGTTAAATTCGATTGCGGGCTGCCAGCGCGGACGAACCAGCACACCGTAATTGCGCGCATCCGTCGAATACATTGCACCACCTGTCACATCGCCATGAATCGGGCCGATGCCGGGCAGGCCTTGCGCTAAGCTGTCGAACGCGTGGATGCCTGACAGCGCGACCGCCGCTGTCAACAAACGGGCGACTGCACGGCGAACGCTCCAACGACTGAAGCGGCCGGACCACCTCACATCGCCGCCAGCACCGCACCGGCCGTCAGCAGTGCGATTCCGAATACTGCTCGTGCGCGAAGCTTTTCGTCGAACAGGAACCAGCTTCCGATGGCCACGCCGGCGTAACTCAGAGTCAGGATGGGAAACGCGTGACTCAAAGGCAACGAAGATAGCGCCGCAACCCACGCGATAATCTCGGCGAGGTACGCTACGACACCCAGGCCTATCCAAGGACGAAACGTCAATCCGCCATCCACCGCATTTGCGCCACGACGGCGCCGGCCAGACGCCGACACGCCAGCCTTGAACATGAGCTGACCAACCACCTCCAAAAGCACCGCGAGCGCAAGACATGCGTAGCTGACGAGTAATGTGTGCATCGAATTCGCAAGGTGTGGCATGCTACCGGTCGCTAACCTTCCGTAGCCTTGTGAGCTCAGTATCAAAACCGTCGCGCGGTCCCTGGCTTGCGCTCGTGTGGTTCGCGTTCGTCGTTTGTGACACCTTGGCCCAGCTCGGTTTCAAGCTCACCGCCGTGCGATTGCCACATGAAATTTTCGGCGCCGCCTGGTGGCGCGCGGCCTTCGCGTCGGTCGAACTGTGGGCGGCCACCAGCGCACTGGCTCTGGCCTTTCTCTGTTGGCTCGAAATCCTCAAGCATTCACCCATCGGCATTGGATTTGCGGCGACTTCGATCACGCTGGTCACCGTGGCAATCGCATCGTGGCTCTGGCTCGGCGAGCGACTGGATTTTACGCAGGGTCTTGGCGGTTTGCTAATCATCGGCGGGATCTTTTTGCTGCGGGACATTCGACAATAGATGCGGTACCGGGTAACGTCGCAAGCAGCGTCCACGCGGGATCCTCCGCGGATGGTCTGGCATTGTCACGCCGCGGCGGTTGATGCCGCCCTTTGGCAGCGCTTGTTTTCGCCCCCCGCCGAAGGGCTCTTCTGGTATCGCGCCATCGAGGCAGGCTGCGTCGATCCGCGAGAATTCAGCTACGGAATTCTCGAGTGCGCCGGTATCCCGATCGCCGTAATCACCGCATTTGCGTTCGACATGCCGCTCGACGTCGTCTTTCCTCCCGGCGCCGGCCACGCATTGCCGCGCGCACTCGCGCGTATTTGCGGCATACGCAAGTTGCGCGTTTTCTTCGTCGGCAACGTCGCGGGCGAGGAAGGACACGTTGGCCTCGACCAGGGCGTTTGCCTGCAGAGCGTCGCCCTCGCGCTGCATGACGGCGCGCGCGCCCGCGCCACGGCACTCGGGGCGCGACTTGTCGTATGGAAGGACATGGATTCAGTCGACGCCGCTTCGCTTGCCGACTTGACGGTGCAGCGACGCGCCTTTCGTGTTCCCTCCTACCCCGGCACCAGAATATATTTGCTGCCCGGTGGTTATGCGAGCTTCCTGCAAGCACAATCGTCCGCGCGCCGCCACAAGATCCGCCGCAAGCTTTCGCTCGGAGAAAAAGTGTTGCCCGTGCATACGCGCATGGTGACCGAACCCACTCGCGCCGAACTGAATAATCTCTATGCCCTCTTCGGCCAGACTTACGCTCGAGGAAACGTCAAGTTCGAAAACCTCTCGCCGATGTTCTTTTTCGAAATCGCGCGCGCGCCGGAGGCGCACTTCATCGTCATGGAAACGCACGAGACACATGATCCAGTTGCTTTCATGCTGCTGTTGCGGATCGGCGACCGGGTGATCAATCGCTTCGTCGGATTCGATTATTCGCGCGGAGCCCATGCATATCTTCCCTTCCGCTTGTTCGTGGCAGCATACGATTGGGCGGCCGCCATCGGTGCGCAAACGCTGCATTCCGGACAGACCGGCTACAGCGCGAAGCTGGACCTCGGCCATGAACTGGTCCCTCTATACAATTACTGTGAGCACCGTTCGCGGCTGATCAATGCTGTACTGCGATGGGCGGCGCGGTCGACCTCCTGGGCATCCCTGGATCCCGCCCTGGCGGATTTCGTGCGCGCGCATCCCGCCCGCGACCAGCGCTTGCGCTCGTCCGGTCTCGACTCAAGCCTGGATAGCGATGTGCGCGATCGGCATATTGCTCGTCAGACGTTCGGCGACGTCGCGCAGCCTGGCGAACGGCGTAAATGGAACGCCCTGCTCCAGCAGATATTTCGCCAGCGAATCCTTGGCGAAGACGTGCTCGGCTCGCAAGGCGGGGCATATGTCGGACAGGCCATCTCCAATGTAGATCGTCCGATAGCTGCGATAGTGTGAAAAATGCGACGCCTTGCAGTGGGCGCAGCGCGCGCAGTCGACGCTTCGATAGGGAAACGTGGGTATGAGCCGATCGTGTTCGAACGCCAGCATATTGGCAAATATCCTTGGAGCGGTGACGCCGTGTCGAAGCAGAACTTCGCGCAGGATGACCTCGAAATTGTCGCTGACGATCACGAGCTCCGCGCCCGCGTGGGCGGCCCATTTCTGAATTTGAATGAATCCGGGATCGATTTCCACGCCGTGCACATATTCCAGCAGGACCTGTTCGCTGACTTCGAGGTCACCCACTTGAAGGCACAAGCACTCGAGGCTGCTCAACTGGTTGTCGACCCATGCGCGCTCCCATTCGCGCCAGCGTGTCGTGCGCGAAAACCTTTCGATGACCCGGTCCAGCACGTCTCCGACGCTGATCGTGTTATCGAAATCGATAAATACTACGGTCTTCATGCTGTGAGTGTCAGGACCGATGATCACGGATAAAGGTCTCTACGATCATTCGCGATGTTCGTCGTCATAAGACTCGCGTATGTCACGTTTTCACACAATAATATCGGATTTCTGGTGAACAAATGCAAGCGAACCCAATAATCGAAGATCGCTCCGGTGACCGGCCGATCGATGATTCGGCATTCCTGCTCGACAAAGAGCAGCGGTATTGCTCATACGGCGACACCGTCCATTACGCGCGCCATCCCAAAATCTTCGAGCGCTGCGAAGGCAGTTATCTCTTCGACAACCTCGGGCGCCGCTACCTCGACCTGCAGATGTGGTATTCGGCCGTCAACCTGGGCTACGCGAACCCTAAGATTAATGCCGCGCTCCATGCGCAAATCGATCGTCTGCCGCAGCTCGCGTGCCAATACCTGCATCGCGAAAAGATCGAACTGGCCGAGCAGCTTTGCGAAAGCGTCGCGCGTGGATTCGGGATGAAGGGACGAGTGCATTTCAACGTCGGCGGCTCCCAGGCAATCGAAGATGCGATCAAGCTAGTGCGCAAGGCTACCGGGCGGCAACACATGCTGGCCTTTCAGGGCGGCTATCACGGACGCACGCTGGCAGCATCAGCATTGACGTCGTCGTATCGCTATCGGGAGGCGTTTGGCGAATTTGCCGATCGCGCGGAGTTTATGCCTTTTCCTTATGCGTTCCGCGCAGGTTTTGGCGGCGACGCACAACGCACGGAAGACGCCTGCATCGAGGAATTCGACAGATTGTTTGCGCACGAATATACCGGCGCATGGAACACCGCGACCGGGCATTCGGAATTTGGTGCGTTCTTCGTGGAACCCGTCCAGGGTACCGGTGGCTACAACATTCCGCCCAAAGGCTATTTCCGGCGCCTTGCGACGATCTGCCAGGACCACGGCATACTTCTCGTCGACGACGAGATCCAGATGGGTTTTTACCGCACCGGGAAAATGTGGGCGATGGAGCACTTCGACGCTCAGCCCGACATCATCGTTTTCGGCAAAGCCTTGACCAATGGCTTGAACCCGATTTCCGGCATCTGGGCGCGCGAGGAGCTGATCAACCCCCAGGTCTTCGGCCCGGGTTCCACACATTCAACCTTTGCGTCGAATACGCTCGGCACGGCTACCGGCCTCGCTGTGATGCGAGCCTTCGCAAGTGAAGATTTCGAAACCAAAGTGAACGCCAAGGGACAATATTTTCTCGACGGCCTCAAGGCGATTCAGCGCAAGCATCCGGAAGTTGGCGACGTCGACGGACTGGGCCTCGCGCTGCGCATGGAAATGTGCACTTCCGATGGCAAAACTCCGAACCGCAAGCTCGCCGATCAGATGTTCCAACTCGGCCTGGACGGTAATCTCGACCTCGGAGGCGAAACGTTCGGAATCATTCTCGACATCGGCGGCTATTTCAAGAACGTCATTACCCTGGCGCCGTCGCTCGAAATCTCCCGGCCAGAGATGGATCTGGCCCTGCGCGGACTCGACCTCCTGGTTACATTGGCAAAGCGATCTTGACTCGCAATACCGCGTTTTCAGCGGAGACGAGGACAGCGCCAGTCGCTTGCGAAAAGTGTCGTTCATGCGGCGCCGTGGCGGTGCGATTACAGAAATACTGAAAAAACCATTTCGCTGCGCAGCCATATTGGGACATATTGCCTCCCGTCGCACGCGGATAGGGAGGAAGACATAGGGCTCTGGAGTCCGCCCATGTACGCTCAAGCAGGTTGCACAATTACCGCGATGAGCCACGCTACGGTTTGGACATCGACTAGCGCCGCTCCTTGCTGCGCAACGCTCCATGAGCATTCGCGCCATGACCTGGGCGTGGCAGGCGCCGCTGCCGCCCGGACCCAAGATCATCC
>JBEPUJ010000030.1:0-39708 GCA_041691575.1 Terriglobales bacterium | reverse complement strand
GACTAGGGACTAGGGACTAGGGACTAGGGACTAGGGACTAGGGACTAGGGACTAGAAAGACGGTAAAGGCATGGCCCATGGGCTGTGCCTTTTTCTTTTTGCAACGGACTTTTTTGCAACGGATACGGAAAGAGGTGAGGCATGGGAGTTCGGACGATAGTGACGAGGGTCAGGGATGTTTGGGAGAAGCTGGGGGGCATTGAGGCCGCAGCGGACGCAGCGATGGGGGAGCGGAAGACCGCGATGTTGCCTTCGATATTTACGCCGTATAACCCGGCAGGACGAGTCGGGCAGAGCGCGCTGCCCAAGCCGACTCCGGCGAACCTGCGCAAGTTTGCCGAGACCCCGTTGGTGCGGCGGGCGATCAATGTGGTGAAGGACAAGATCGCCAGCATGGACTGGCAGGTGCGCGTACGCCGCGGCTATGACGCCACGCAGGTTCCCGACACGGAGGCGCGGCTGAAAGCCTTGCGGCTCTCGCTCGAAGAGCCGAACGCCTCGGACAGCTTTCGCGTGCTCTGGGAGCAGGTGCTCGAAGACCTGCTAGTGGGCGGCTTCGGCGCGGTGGAGATGGAGGCGACCGGCGATCCGGCGCGGCCGTTTCATCTCTGGGCGGTCGATGGCGCGACCATTCAGATAGACAGCCGGTGGGACGGCGATCCGGCGAAGCCTCGCTATGCGCAGGCCGGCAGCCTGTTCGGCGGCAATGGGACGGGCCGCGAGAATTTAGTGCCGCTGCTCGACGACGAGCTGATGTACGTGCGCCTGAATCCGCGCACGCATACACCGTTCGGTCTGGGGCGGCTGGAGGTTGCGTTCGAGACCGTGAACCAGTTTCTCAGCGCGAACCGCTACGCCGGGCGGCTCGCCTCGAACTCGGTGGTGCAGTATGCACTCTGGCTGAACGAGGCGACGCCCGAGCAGCATGACCGCCTGATCCGCTGGTGGCAGGACGAGATCGAAGGTACTGGCCGCGTGCCGCTGCTGAGCTGCGAGCAGAAGCCCGAGGTGCTGCGCTTTGCCGGCGGCACCGACGCCGATCTGCGGCTGGCGTGGCAGGAGATGCTGATGCGGCTGATCGCCAACGCCTTCGAGCTGCCGCCGATGCTACTGGGCCTGCAGCACGACGTGAACCGCTCGACCGCGGGCGAGATGGCCGACGAGGCATTTCAAAGCGCCGTGGTGCCGGTGGCGAAGCTGCTCGCCGAGCACATCACGCGCGACCTCTTCGCCAAGAAGCTGGGCTGGCGCGAGTTCGAGTTCTGCTTCAACGCGCTGGAGACCAGGAACGAGATGGAAGAGGTCCGGATCCAGACGGCGCTGCTCCAGGCGGGCGTGATGACGGTGGACGAGGTGCGCGAGATGCGCGGCCTGGCTCCGCTGAAGACGGAGGTGGCGGCGTGAGAATCACCATCGATAATCTCGACGGCGCGGGCGCGGTGGACTATAGCGGCGCGGTGTGCGCGGATCATTCGCTGAAGAGCAACCAGGCGCTGAAGAGCGACCGGGCGCTGAAGATCGAGCGCGTGTTGAACGCTCCTTCGCGGTGCAGCGGAGTGCTGGCTGTCCTGACTGTCACCGGCGATGCTCTTGCCGTGCCGGCGCGCCGCGGCCGTGTGGTGGTGACGGCGGCGAGCGGCGCGGTTCTGTTTACCGGATACGTGGCGACGGAGCCGGAGCGCATCTATGCCGGCGCGGCGACGATGGGAGCAGTGTACCGCTATCGCTTCAGCGCCATCAGCGATGAGTGGCTGCTGGATAAGCAGACCTCCGGGCTCAGCGGAGCAGGGTTAGCACAGCCGGGCGGGCAGGTGCTGACGACGCTGACCAATCGTGTGGGCCACGGCTTGTTTACAACGGCGGGCGTGCTCAACGGGCGCTCGGTCGGCGTCTTCGATCCGGTCGAGACAGAGAGCTGGTCGGCGAACGCAGGCCGGATCGCGGACGCGACCTACGCGGCGTATCGCGTACTGAACGGCGCGGTCTCGATGCAATCGGCTGGCACCGTAACCCATGTCCTGAGCGACGGCGACGGCACCTTGCAGATTGCAGCGCTCCAGACCTCCGCCGTGAAAGAACTGGCTAACGACGTAACCGTCAGCGGCGAGATCGAGCCCGCGGCCTACATCGCCGAGACCTTTGCAGGCGACGGGACCACCGCCGTGTTTCAACTCGCGGAGACTCCGTTTCGCCCCAAAGGATCCTCCGGTTCTTCGCGGCTGCTGGACGACAGCTTCAACCAGGGAGCTTTCAATACGCGCGTCTGGCAGATCACCGATCCCGGCTCGCATCTCGGATTCGGCGCGGGCGGGCTGGCAATGACAGGAGGCAACGGGCTCGACGGACAGACGACGCTGGCCGCAATCGACGTGGTGGAGATGGGCGGCGCTCTCGTGATCGAGGCAGGGAATCTGCAACTGGGAGGGGCCAGCGCGGGCATAGTGTGCGGCTTGTACAACGGCCCCACCGAGAGCGCGAACTGCACCGCCGGTTACAACGTCAGACAGAGCGGCGGAGCGACGGTGGTGGCTCCGCTGGTGAACGGAGCCGAGGCTGGAACGGTTTACACGCTGCTGAGCGGACACACCTACACGCTGCGCATCCGGCTGCACTCGGTCGAGGCGCAGCGCGTGTTGCAGACCTACTACGCGATGGTGGACGGCGTGGTACAGACGTTCGGCAACGGCCTGGTCGAAGCGCCGATGTCGCTGGTGTTCGAGTTGCAGGATCTCGGCGTCTCCTCGACGACACCGGCGACGGTGCTGTACGACGGAGCGATCGCCAGCTCGCCTGCGGTCTGCCGCTTTGTGGCGGTAAACAGCCTGCAGCTCTTTGGTTCGATGGGCTATTGCAGACTGACGCAAGCGGGATCGGCCTGGATGGTCAGCACGCTCGCAAATGGGGCGAAGATTACCCGGTTGATCGGCGTTGCCGGGGAAGGCGTGGATTGCATCGTATCTGCTTCCGGAAAGGTTACATTTCTGCCAGGACGAATACCGGTCGCCGGGGAATTTGTAACTGTTACGTATCGCGGACGGCGACGGGCCGTGGCACGGATGGAGGATTCAGCGAGCGTAGCGGCGGAGGCGGCGGGCGGCATGCCGGGAACGGCGCAGTGGCTGGGCAGAATCGTATCGCCTGCGGCGCGGAGCTCGGCCGATTGCGAAAGCGCCTCGCTGGCGGTGCTGAGTCTTTCGACCAGTCGCGCGGCGGCGATTGCAGGAAGCTACACAGCAGTCAATCCTGAGGATGTGTGGCCGGGGGATGTGCTCGCCATCAGCAGCGGCGGCGCAACCCTGCACGTCGTGGCCCGCCGCGTCGAGATCGACGACGGCGCAACGTGGCCCGAGACGCTGACCTATCGCATCGCTTTCGCGAATGACTGGGCCGAGGCCCTGGGGCTGAAGCTCTCGGAGGCGATTGCGGCGGGTGCTCTGCTGCCGCAGACGGCGCTGACCACGACGACCTACAGTACCGGCAACGTGCTTGCGAACCTGCAACAGTTACAGATTGTGAGCGCGACCGGAACCGCATTGCAGGTGGATGCCGGAACGGCTGCCCCTGCGGGCGGCGGGTTCGAGGTGCGGCGGCGCGACTGGAACTTCGGTCTCAATGTCGATCAGGATTTAGTGCTGCGCAGTCCGGTACGGAACTTTTCGATTCCCCGCGAGGCGCAGGTGGAGCGGTACTACGTGCGGATGTACGACGGCTCGACGCCGCCGGTGTATTCGCGATTTTCAAGCGCGGTGTTTACGGATCTTCCAGTGGGGTCGTAAGGGGGCAGGATGACGGAGTTTGAAGCGCAGGTGCTGGCGGATCTGAGCGTGTTGAAGAGCCAGATGGAGCAGTTGATGGGCATTGGGCAACCGGGGCGCTTGGCCCAGTTGGAGGAGCGCGTGGAGCGGCACGAGCGCGGCGTGCAGCGAATGAAAGGACTGTTCACCGCCGCAGGGGGTCTGCTGACGATGGCGCAGTTGGCGGTGGATTATTTTCGCCACTGAGAGGATAGAGCGACCGCGGATTACACGGATCAAAACGGATCACGCGGATGAAAGCACGTCCGACACGGATAAAAACAAAGAGAGGGCTATTGGCTTTAAATCCGTTTTTATCCGCGTAATCCGCGGTCGCATGTTCTGTCCTATCGGTGTTGAGCAGTTCGAAACCGTATAATCTGGGTCTATGAACGCCGAGCCGCTGGTTGGAATTGTGATGGGAAGCCGCAACGATTATGCGGTCATGCGTGGCGCCGCCGAGGTGCTGAAAGAGTTTGGCGTGGCGCACGAGGTGCGCGTGGTTTCGGCGCACCGCACGCCGGAGCTGTTGTTTGAGTACGCCGACGCGGCGGTTGGACGCGGTCTGCGCGCGATCATCGCGGGCGCGGGCGGCGCGGCGCATCTGCCGGGAATGCTGGCGGCCAAGACCGTCGTCCCGGTGCTGGGCGTGCCGATTGCCGCGACCGCGTTGCAGGGGATGGACTCGCTGCTGAGCATCGTGCAGATGCCCAAGGGCGTTCCCGTCGCCACGCTGGCGATTGGAGCGGCGGGCGCGGCGAATGCTGCGCTGCTGGCGATTGCCATGCTGGCCACGACCGACCCCACGTTACGCGCGAAGCTGGTGGCATGGCGCGCAACCCGGCGCGATGAGGTGCTGGCGCAGGTGGTTGGAGAAGATGAGGCTGGCGCGTGAGCCCGGGTCAATCGAAAGTTCAATCGAAAGCTCCTTTGCAAACGGCGAAGCCGATACTTCCCGGCGCGACGATTGGAATCTTTGGCGGCGGACAGCTTGGCCGCATGACCGCCATGGCGGCGCGGGCGATGGGTTATCGCATCCAGGTGCTCGACCCCGACCCGGCTTGTCCGGCGCGGTTTGTGGTGGATGGCTGCATCGAAGCCGGTTGGGACGATGCGCGCGAGGCGGCGAATCTCGCTCGCGGATGCGATGTGGTGACGCTCGAGATCGAACAGATTGCAGCGGCAAGCATGAAGGCCGCGGCGAACTTTGCGCCGGTGCGTCCGGGCGGAGCCATGCTGGCCATCATTCAGGACCGGATCGAGCAGAAGAATTGGCTGCGAAAGAATGGCTTTCCGGTAGGAGAGTATCGCGCGGTGCGGTCGCTCGATGAACTGCGCAGCGCGATTGCCGCGCTTGGCGGCAGGTGTTTCTGCAAGAGCGCGACCGGAGGCTACGACGGACGCGGGCAGGGAAAAGTTGGATTCTCCGCTGGCGCATCTGCCGAAGATGAGGTGCGGGGCGCATGGGCGGCGCTGGGCGAAGGTCCGGGCGTGGCCGAGAAGGCCGTCGATCTGGAGCGCGAGATCTCGGTGATGGTGGCGCGGGCTCCGAACGGCGAGGTGAAGGTCTTTCCGACGGCATGGAACCACCACGAAGAACAGATACTGGCGTGGAGCGCGATGCCTGCTCCGCTGTCTTCAGCGACCGAGGCGGAGGCGCGAAAGATCGCCGAGGAGATCGCCGACACCTTCCAGCTCGAAGGCGTGCTGGCGGTGGAGATGTTCTGCACCAAAGATGGAAGGCTGCTGATTAATGAACTGGCTCCGCGGCCGCATAACAGCTATCACGCCAGCGAGCGGGCCTGCGTGACCAGCCAGTTCGAGCAACTGGTGCGGGCAGTCTGCGACCTGCCGCTGGGCGACGTGGATATCGTGCAGCCCGCCGCGATCGCGAACCTGCTGGGAGATCTGTGGCTCGCGCCTGACGGAACAGCGAGGGAACCAAGGTTCGATGCGGCGCTTGCCGTGCCCGGCGTGCGGCTGCATCTCTACGAAAAGCTGCGCCCACGCAAGGGACGCAAGATGGGGCATCTCTCTGCCGTGGGGAAGACGGCGGAAGAAGCAGTGGAGCTGGTGCAGCGGGCCAAGGCGTTACTGTAGCGATCAGATGGCTATCAAGTACCCATCAAGTATCCACAAAGCAGATTTCTTATTGATTCAAAATGGTTTATCCCAATAAAAAGGTTTTGGCGAACACTAAATGCCCGGTTCCATCAAGTACATGGCGCTTTCAGTCAGCCCAGAAAGGGATGTAGCGCATAAGCTTGGGCGCCGAGTTTCGATCATAAGGCAATATTTGCCCTGCCTCTATCGCTTCGCGAATCAATCGTGAGGCGGTGGCAGTATTTTGCGGCTCGATTCCGAATCGCTCTCGAACCGTGGTGTTCGTCATGTGCTCTCGATTGACATAGCGCAGACAAGCGTGCAGGTACAGCGCTCGTACTCGGTGCTCTTTGTCCATACGACCGAGGGGCCGATGGGCAAAGAGCACAACCCGGGTGTTTTCGCTGACGGCCTCTGTCAATGGCGCTGGGAGTTGATGAACTTCTGTGAGAAAGACCACCTTATCCCAGCCGCTTCCACGCTCTTCGCAAACTCCTATGCGTCTCATCAGAGACGCCAGTGCCTCATTTCGGGAACGAGGAGGGGAATCCACAAAGCGCTCCGTTCGAACCAGCGGTTCTCCCGGATTGGTAATCTCCACCCTATCGCTAAAGATCTCTACCATCGGCCCGCTACCGGTGATCGTAAAGTCTTGATGAATCATTGCATTCGCAACCAGTTCCCGAATGGCCAACTCCGGAAAGGTCGATGTCTCACCCCTCAAAGCCCGTCGAATGATTTCATTGGAAGGAAGCAGGGTGTTGACGTAATTAATGAGTCCCTCAAAACCCGCGCCATACCCTCTGCTGCCAAGCTGTTCTTTAAGGGTGTCGATACGATTCGTGCCCCGGTATTGAATGACGCGAACTGCCTTACGGCCAAGGGAGCCAAAGGAATCTATCCGCTTGGCGAACAGAATTGCTCCCAGATTAGTAATCTCCCAACGGCCTGCCGCCGTGGGAGTAATCAAATTGTCTGATTGCATTGCTTCGAAAATTTGTCGATTGTTCTCAGGCAGGGAACGTCCGATTAAATCGAAGTAAGTTGTGAAATCCAGCAGAGCCAGCACA
This sequence comes from Terriglobales bacterium, assembly GCA_041691575.1. Classification (GTDB taxonomy): domain Bacteria; phylum Acidobacteriota; class Terriglobia; order Terriglobales; family Acidobacteriaceae; genus Edaphobacter. The sequence continues at coordinate 32,741 of JBEPUJ010000030.1, read as the reverse complement.
TCACTCTCGGTCAGATGTTCTGCCGCTACATTGCTTTCGAAGGGAACTCTATCGAAGATGCGCCAAAGAGAGCGCTCGCGTTCGGGGAAGTCTTTCAATTTCTTCTTGTACGTACCGATGCGAACATATTCCTGACCGCTGAACTGAACCGGGTGACGAAGAGTCCGCTCTATTTCAAGGATTACTATGGCACAGCCTTGGACGGTAACCTCGTAAAAGCTGAAATGTATCTTCGGAGAGAGAAGACGCAGTAGCCAGTTTTCCAGTTCTTCGTTCCCAACTCTCGTCGCCTTTGGGTTGAAGCTTGTACCAGCAATCTCATGCGAATCGTCGCGAATGCCCCATATCAAATAGGCGTTCGCTTTGCCCGCCAAGGCTGCGGAATTCGCCAGAGCGGAGATGTACTCTCCAATCTCCTGGGCTTCCGCCATGTTCTCTTTGAATTCGAGCCATTCCGTCTCCTGAGGCAATTTACAAAGTTCGCGGAGTAGGCTACTTAGATATTCTTCAGAGCGATTGGACGGCATCTGTAAAAGATACCGCAAGGTTTGTTTTAAATTGCTCTCAACAGAGAAAGAGGGGACGGACTCAGCTGAGTCGTCCCCTCTTTCCACTACCGTGCTGCGCTTTCCTTAGTTAGCCGATATCTTCGCTCCAGTTTTCCAGATAGGCCTTGAAGTCGGACATGAATTTGCCGGCGTCCGCGCCATCGACGATCCGGTGGTCGAAGCCGAGGGTAAACCGCTGAATGGAGCGGATGGCGATCGAGTCGTTGCCGTCCTTGTCCGTGATCACTTCGGCTTCCTTGTTCAATCCGCCGATGCCCAGGATGGCGCTCTGCGGCTGGTTGATGATCGGCGTGCCGAACTGCTCCCCGAAGATGCCGGAATTAGTGAGAGTAAAAGTCCCGCCCGAGATCTCGTCCGGCGCCAGCTTCTTGCCGCGAGCGCGGCCCGCGACATCGACGATGGCGCGAGCGACGCCGAGGAAGCTCTTCTCCTCGGTCTGCTTGATGACCGGCACGATCAGGCCCCAGTCGAGCGCGACCGCGATGCCGATGTTGATGTTCTTGTTGTAGCGGATCGCCTCGCCTTCGAGGAACGCATTGACCACCGGATGCTTGCGCAGCGCGTTGATAGCGGCGCGGGTGATGAAGGGCATGTAGGTCAGCTTCACGCCGTTGCGCTGCTCGTACTTGTTCTTTTCTTTCTCGCGCAGGCGAACGATGCGAGTCATGTCCACCTTGAAGACGGTGTGGACGTGCGGGCTGGTGCGCTTGGATTCGACCATGCGCTGAGCGATGATCGAGCGCATCTTCGACAAGGGAACGACGTCGCCGGGCAAAGGAGCCGGTGCTGCGGGCGCAGCCGGTTTGGCTGCCGCCGGAGCGGATGCGGCAGGCTTGGCACCCCCTTCGAGGTGGCCGAGGATGTCGGTCTTGGTGATGCGGCCCTCGGAGCCGGTGCCGGGTACCTGGGTCAGATCGACATTGTTGTCCTTCGCAATCTTGCGGACCAGCGGCGAAGAACGTACGTGTTCGCCCGCCGTAGCCGACGGCGCCGGGGCAGCGGCTGAAGTTGCCGCAGGAGCAGCCGCGGCGGGTGCAGCAGCAGGAGCCGCCTTACCGGCAGCGCCGCCGATCACGGCGACGACAGTATTGACGGTGACGGTCTTGCCCTCTTCAACCTTGATCTCGGTGAGCGTTCCGGCCACGGGCGACGGAATCTCGGCGTCAACCTTATCTGTCGAAATTTCAAAGATAGGCTCGTCGCGCTGAACCGTGTCGCCGACCTTCTTGAGCCACTTGGTGATGGTGCCCTCGGTGATGGACTCGCCCATCTGCGGCATCAGAACTTCGGTGCCCGGCCCTGCGGCGGCCTGATCGCCCTGGGTTGCCGCCGCAGCCGGAGCTTCGGCAGCGGGAGTTGCCGCAGGGGCAGCCGTCGCCTCCGCCTTTGCGGGCGCAGCGGCAGCGGCAGCGCCGCTCTCAGCGATGGTGCAGACCACCGTGTTGACCTGGACGGTGGTGCCCTCGGGAATCTTGATCTCCTGAAGGACTCCGGCAGCGGGCGACGGAATCTCCGCATCGACCTTGTCGGTCGAGATCTCGAACAGCGGCTCGTCGCGCTGGACCGTGTCGCCGGGCTTCTTGAGCCACTTGGTGATGGTGCCTTCGGTGATGGATTCGCCCATCTGGGGCATAACTACGTCAGTCGGCATGAAGGTTCCTTATCGTGTTACCTGGCGCTGGTTATATTGCCGCGCAACTTTGGATTATAAGACGGCATGTTGAAAACTGGCAGGTTTAGCCGATAATCGGCACCCCCTTGCCGCATGCGATTCCGGGCGCCTACTTCGAAATCATCCCGATCGTCCCCAGCCACGTCTCCACCAACTGAGGCCACGCCGTCGCCGGAAACTTCGTACGCCGCAGCCCAAACGCATGCCCGCCCTGCGCGTACAAGTGCATTTCTACGGGAACCCCAGCGTTCTTCAGCGCAATATAGTAGGCCAGCGAGTCGTTGACGTTGTCCACGTGGTCGTCCTCATTCTGGAGCAAAAACGTAGGCGGCGTCTGCCTGGTTATATGAAGATCGGGATTCAACCCGAGATTCTTGTCGGCTGTCGCCGGATAATGAAGCGCAAACTTTTTTCTGCCTTGCCTGGCATCCCACTCCGCCGCGGCTATCGACAGATGGCCCGGATAAAGAGCCACCCCAAAGTCCGGACGGCAGCTCTCCTTGTCGGCGGCATCGACAGCCGGGTACAAACGCTTCGCAAAATGCGTGCTCATCGCCGCCACCAGATGCCCGCCCGCCGAAAACCCAAGCACCCCAATCTTGTGCGGGTCGATGTGCCACTCCGCCGCATGAAGGCGCAGCAGCCCCATCGTCCTCTGCGCATCTTCCAGCGCCATCGGCGACTCCGGATAGGGCCCCGACTTCGGATATGGCCCCACATCCGTCACACGGTACTTCAATAACACGCACGTGATTCCCCTGGGCGTCAGCCAATCGCAGACCTCCGAGCCTTCAAGATCGATGGCCAGAATCTGATAGCCTCCGCCAGGAAACACGACCACCGCGGCGCCGGTATTCTTTCCCTTCGGCGAATAGACCGTCATCGTGGGCCGCGTCACATTGTCCACCTCAACCACCTGCCTGCCCGCAATCAGATCGTCTTTGCCGGATGCCTTGGCGAACTCCGGCCCCGCGACCGGCTGCGGATCGGGAGCCGCTCCCGGCCAAATCGGTATCTGGGTATGCCCCGGCGATGGCTGCCACACAAACTTCTGCGCGCTCAGATCGCCGCACGCAAAGAAAATACAGAGAGCAAAGATCCAAAGTTTCATCACAGTTTCCAGAGACTAGCAGAGCCAGTCGCGGCCGGATAATGTGCTTTTGGTGGACGTACTTGCAAAGACAACGGCGATACGGCAGCTCTTATAGAGCTTCCCGGTCATTCACCCCGACCTGCGCATGCAGCAGTTCCTCCAGCGATTCGCACCACAGCATCTGCCGCTCGAAGACCCGGCCAAAGTTGCGGGTGGTGGCGTTCAGCGCATTCTCGAAGGTCGGCTGGCGCGTGGGATCGGCTTCAATATCGAGGCTGGCAACCTGCCGGTCGGTGATGCCGCAGGGAACGATCCAGTCGAAGTCGCGGAGGTCCGTCGTCACGTTGAGCGCGAAGCCATGTGAGGTAACCCCTTGCGAGACATGGACCCCGATGGCGGCGATCTTTTTCTCCTGAATGCTGCCGCCCGCCATCGTCCAGACGCCGGTGCGTCCGGCGATGCGCTGCGCCATCACGCCGAAGTCGCCGCAGGTGCGAATCAGAACCTCTTCCAGCAGCCGAACGTAATCAACCGGCCCCAGATGCGGGCCGCGCTTGCCGGGCAGGTCGCCGCGCAGATCGATGATCGGGTATCCGACCAACTGGCCGGGGCCATGATAGGTAACGTCGCCGCCGCGATTGATCTCATGCAGCTCAATGCCGCGTTGCTGGAGAAACTCGTCGCTGACGATGACGTTGGAGCGATGCGCATTGCGTCCCAGCGTAATCACCGGAGGATGTTCGAGCAGCAGAAGCGTATCGCCGATGAGGTTCTGCTTCCGCGCCGCGATCACCTGCTGCTGAATGTCGAGGCCTTCCGCATACGTAATGCGGCCGAGGGAAACGAGGTGAACATACATGCAGCCGCTCACAATCTCTAACTCTCGTCTTCCGGCGAGCTTTGCAGTTCTCCTGAAGCGGCATTCTTGAGACGCTTGGCAACTTTTTCGATATTCTCCGCCGTGGGTAGATTCTCCGGCATCGTGCCACCGAGATCGCGAATGGTCTGCCGGACTCGTTTGCCTACATCGAAATGGATATTGTTAGCACGATTTTTGCCGAGTGTATCTTCCCGCCGCAGCTTCTCTTCTGCCTGTGTCGCTCTAAAAAGATTGGCTGCCAGTTCCGTACTGCCCATATGGTCGAGGATGTTTTCTTTGGCCTTCAGGCGTTTCTTTTTCTGTATCCCGTTCTTGTCCAACCCGCCATACAGACCTTTGTATCCGAAGTTCTGGAAGATTGCGAAGTCGATTGGCGTTGCAACGCCGGCTCCCCTCGCAGCGCTCGCCAGGTTTTTGTTGTGCGTCTTGATCTCGTCGCGCAAAAGAAGTCGCTTATGGTCCTCGCTTAGTGGAACATATTGCTGGGCTTCGTTATTGGAGATCTCCTGTTTGCGACTCTGAATCGCAAAATAGGTCTGTGCAAAAGCAATGGGCGTCTTTCGTGAATCGCCATTCTGTGCAATCAGATAACTGGCATACCGGGTGAGCTTGTAGTCACTGATCTGCCTTTCAGCATTTGACCCAATCTCAACCATTTCGTGCACCTGCACGAAATGGTTTTCGATGGGCTGACCGGAGTTCCTACAAGCTTCAATCGCTTTGGCAATGACGGGCTGAAAGTTCCTATACTCCACATATCCAAGGAGCTTCTGCAAATCTCGCGCAAACCAGTATTCGACCCCATCCTCATCAACCTGCGAGGCCTGCTCAAATCTCTCAATCAGTTGAACGATCGATCCATCTTGAGACGCGGTACTTTCGTTGCTCGAAACTTTGGCGCCGCCCGTCTTGAAAGCAGAACTAAAGGCCATCTCCGCAAGCTGCTTCGATTTTGAGGAAACCTCTTTCACTCTGATCCTTAGACGTTGATCGCCATGCCCTCAACGCTCGAGAACGCATCCAGCAGGCTCTCCGACAGCGTCGGGTGCGCGTGAATCGTGAACATCATCTCCTCGACCGTCGCCTCCAGTTCGAGTGCGGTGACGCACTCGGCGATCAGCTCCGTGGCATTCGGCCCGATGATGTGGACGCCAAGAATCTCGCCGTACTTCGCATCCGAGACCACCTTGACGAAGCCGTCGTGCGCGTCCAGAATCGTCGCCTTCGAGTTGCCGACGAATGGGAACTTGCCGACCTTCACCTGGTAGCCCACTTCCTTCGCCTTCGCCTCGGTCAGGCCGACGCTGCCGATCTGCGGATCGCAGTAGGTGCAGCCGGGAACGCGGCTGCGGTTGACGGCGCGAGCATATTTACCCGCCAGCTTGGCCGCGACCACCAGCCCGGCCATCGAGCCCACATGCGCAAGCTGCGGCAATCCGGCGACGATATCGCCAATCGCATACACGCCCGGCTCCGCAGTCTCCATCCACTCATTGGTCACGATAAAGCCGCGATCCGGAGCGACCTTGGTCTTGTCCAGCCCGACATCGGAGGTGCGCGGCGCGCGGCCCACGGCCACCAGCACCTTCTCCGCCGACTTCACCTCATCCTTGCCGTCGGACTTGGTGAAATGCACATTCACGCCATCCTTGGTCTTCTCAATCTTGGTCACCTTGGCCGACACATGCATGTCGATGCCGCGTTTCTTGAACAGCCGCAACAGCTCCTTGCTGACGTCCTCATCCTCCGCCGGAACGACGCGCGGCAGCGCCTCGATCACCGTCACATCCGTGCCGAAGCTCTTGAAGATCGACGCAAACTCCACGCCCACCGCGCCCGAGCCGATGACGACCAGCGACTTCGGCAGCTTGTCGATCGAAAGAATCTCGATATTGGTCAGGATGGTCGAATCCGCCTTGTAGCCCGGCAGCATGCGCGCGTCCGATCCGGTGGCGAGCACTACCTTCTTCGCCTTCACCGTCTCCTTCTTGCCCGCCTTGTCCACCTCGACCGAGAACACGCCCTCCTTCGCCGGCCCGGTCAGCCGGCCATAGCCGCTGACCACCGTGATCTTGTTCTTCTTCATCAGGAACTCAAGTCCCTTGGCGTGCTTGGTGATGATCTCGTTCTTGCGCGCGAGCAGGTTCTTCCAGTTCAGCTTGGGCTGGCTCACGCCGTCGATGCCGTACTGCTCCGCATGCTTCAGGTGATCCCACACCTCGGCCGAAAACAGCATCGCCTTGGTCGGGATGCAGCCGACGTGCAGGCAGGTTCCGCCCAGCTTATCGGTCGACTCCACCACCGCGGCCTTCAGTCCATACTGCGCGGCGCGGATGGCGCAGGTATAGCCTGCCGGTCCGCCACCAATTACTACCAGGTCATAAATCGTATCTGCCAAGGGTCTGCTCCGTTTTCTGTTTATTCCTAATCTCTGCCAAACACTTTATCTTACTGCCCGCACCGCTCGCCATTGCGCGGGCGAATATCGAGCCTCGAAACAATAGGCCTCAAGAACGTCATCTCGACCGAAGCCGCGCAGTTTCATCGCGCGGCGCAGCGGAGAGATCCCTGTATCTCGTACTGGTTTGTTCTCGCCGCCCAACCCGATAACCGTCATCGCCGCTGGGAGCGGATTCCTATCTATATAGATTAGATGCGTTCAACGAACCCCGGTCGCATCCCCGCAACCCGCATCCCCGCAACTCGAGCCGTTGGCAGCAAGCGTCAGCAGGCCAGCGTTACGATGGAATACATGGGAGCACATTTTTCCAACGAGGCCTTGAAGTTCCTGCGCAGCCTGAAGCGGAACAACGACCGCGAGTGGTTCGCCGCGCGCAAGCCGGTGTACGAACGCGAGTTGAAGGAGCCGATGCTCGCCCTGATCCGCGAGATTAACGATGCCATGCTCGACTTCGCCCCGGACAACGTGCGCGAGCCGAAGAAGGCGATCCTGCGCATCTATCGCGACATCCGCTTCAGCAGGGACAAGCGCCCCTACAAGATTCACCAGGCGGCATGGTGGGTGCGACACGGGTTGGAGAAGACCTCCGGCGGCGGCTTCTACTTCGACGTCAGCGGCGCCGGAGTGACCATCGCCGCAGGCGTCTTCATGCCCGAGCGCGAGCAACTGCTGGCCATCCGCCGCCACCTGGTCGAGCACCACGCGGAGCTGCGGCGCCTGCTGGCAGTGAAGAAATTGACGAAGCTGATGCATCCCATCGACGGCCAGCGCCTGACCCGTCCCCCCAAAGGCTTCTCCCCCGACGACCCTGCGCTAGACCTGCTGCTGTCGAAGCAATGGGGCGTCGAAACCACGCTCCCCGCCGACTTCGCCACTCGCCCCACGCTGGCCAGGGACATCGTCGAGCGCTTCCGCCTCGCCGCCCCCCTCGTCGCCCTGCTCAACGCCCCCCTCACCCCCAAACCCCGCAGACCACTCTTCTAAATCGAAAACCTATCGCTAATCCGCATGGTTCGATGTGAATTCCAGATACGCCCGGACTTGAAATCTCGCCGACGACACCTCGCACGATTCAACGAGTGCATTGGCCTGAAGTCGCCAATTCACCGCGGAAAGCCAGCCCTTGTTGATGACAGGAGAACAGACAAGGTATAGCATCGTGCCGCTGAGAGGCGAACGTCTCAGACTCGGACTGTTCGACCGTCCGGTCTTGGAGCGCAGATGCCCGGGCATGGCATCATGCACCTTTCGTCAGGGCGTCTGCATTGCAAGTGGCTTTACCGGGACGCGACGATTGTCTATCGTTGTTTACGCAGGTCCCTTCACTTATGAATCGACGTCAATTCCTTTGGACTTCTCTGGCCGCGACTGCCGCCGGCTCCCTGGACGCTGCCGAAGCTCCAGCCCTGGCGCTCGAACGAGATTCAGCAGGCGAACCGCAGGTGGCGGTGCTGCTGGTTGATACGGACCGCGCTTCCGCGCCGATCAACGAGCGTATCTACGGGCAATTCCTCGAGCATATTAACCATTCCATCGAAGATGGACTCTTTGCCGAACAGATTCGCGGCGCGGGCTTCGAGGGTGAAGATTTCAAGACGTACTGGAAGCCATTCGCTGAGGAGGGTGAGGTGGAGCTTGCCGAGGTGGCATTCCACAATGGCAGTCGCTGTGTACGGCTCCGTGTCAGCGGCGGGCACGCGGGCATTCGACAGGGGCGCGTGTTCCTGGAAGAGAGTGTGAGGTACGACGGTTGGCTGTGGGTGAAGCCTGAGAGCGGCTCGCCTCACATCGCGCTTCGCGTCATAGGGTCCACGGGCGAATCCATCGCGTCGATTCCCCTGACGACCTCCGGCCACGACTGGCAGGAGGTTCCGTTCAGCTTCACCAGTAAGGTACGCGATGAGCAGGCAACGGTGGAGATCGCTGCAGATGGAAAAGGCACATTGTTGCTCGACTTTGTCTCTTTGATGCGTGCGGACGCGCGGCGAGATGGCATGTTGAGGCCGGACCTGCTGCAGTCCTTGCAGGACCTCGAGCCTTCCTTTATCCGGTGGCCCGGGGGGTCATACGCTTCGACTTATAAATGGAAAGAGTGCATTGGCCCGTATGCTTCACGGGGGTATCACCCGAACATGTACTGGGGAGGATACTCGGGCTATGGAGGCTTCGGCACCGATGAATTTCTGGGACTGTGCCGCAAGCTGAAGAGCGAGCCGCTGATTGTGCTGGCGTGCCCGGATACGAAGCCGGAGAGCATGCAGTATGCGATGGACTGGGTGAGATACCTGAACGATCCCCCAACCACGGAGATGGGAAAGCTACGCGCGGCGAATGGGCATGTTGAGCCTTATGCAGTGAAGCTGTTCCAGATCGATAACGAGCCGATGAACAACGGCTTCACCCCCGAGGCGTACGCCGAGATCGTAAACCTTTACGGCAGCGAGATACGGAAGATCGTGCCCGATGCCAGGATTGTGGCCTGCGGACAGAAGCGCTCCAGTGACATGGACTGGAGCCAGAAGGTCATCGACCTTGCCGGCAACAACTTCGACATTCTTGGTTGCCATAACTATGAGTACGAGCCGGAAAACTTTGAAACCGGATTGCCTCGTCTGCGGAACTACCTGACGAAGCTGCGCGACTATGTGCGGGTGTCAAAGCATCCTCGCATCGAAGTTGCCGTATTGGAGTGGAGCCTGCAGCACACTTACGATTGGCGCGCGGGACTGCACGCGGCGGGCAGCTTGATGCTGTACGAGGAACTAAGTCCAGAGCTGACGATGACGTGTCCAGCGCTACTGATGCGCAATACGACGGACGATCCGAAGTGGGCATCGTCGATCTATCACAACCATGTGACGTGGTTTCCGGGGGGCAGCTACCCGGTCCAGAAGCTGTTCCGGGAGCACTATGCTGAGCGCTACCTCGCGTCGGCGATGGGGACCTTCCAGGACATCCCTGACCGAAGCCAGTTCTTCGATAAGATCTCCACGCAGATACCGACTGAATGGAAGCAGGGGTCGATGGATGCGATTGCAACGGCGAGCGCGGACGGAACGCGTGTGGTGATCAAGGCTGTGAACTACAGCGTCAGGCGCAATACGCTGCTGGTGCGACTGCAGGGCGAGAGCCTGCCGCAGCGAGCCAATGTGAAGCTGTACACGATCGCGGCAAAGCAGAACGCCACCGCCTCGTTGGAACATCCTGACGCATTTACGCCCGTGAGCAAATCCATGGAGTATGCCAGGAATTTCTCTGTCGCGATGGATCCGTATTCAGTGGCAGTGGTGGAGATTCGGACGGAGTAGATGCTTGCTGAAACAAGCACATTGGCCGACACAGGCGGCTTCCGTTATTGGACTTATTATCGAGCTCAGTGGATCCCTACCAGCGATATTCCACCGGTCAGCATAAAGTCGTAGGGGCGGTTTCTCCCGATGCCTGCGCCGGATTGCAGTGAACCATTCAGTGAGCCTCCGAAGATCTTCCGCAGGCCTCGTCCATACGTGACGGTAACCGAGGAAGGCATCTTGTTGTGATCTGCTTCGTCGATTCTGAGGTTGAAGTCAGCGTTGATCCACCATTGCAGGCTGCGACCGCTATAGACGCCATAGAGATCGAGGTCGGTGCGGTTGAGCGGCGCGCGATCCGCTGGGCCAGCGAATGAGACCTGATGCTGCACAAACTGCGCCAGCAGAAAGCGTGGCCCCCAGAAGCGCGCGTAGGCTGTGCCTGGAGTGATGCTCCACTTGCCGGTGCCAACGTTTTTGTCTTCCGAGGTTGGCAGGGTAACAGCGGTAGTGAGCAGCAACCCCTGGCGCGATGTTACATACGGAATCCACTGCGACTTGAAGGCGATATCGCTAAGCGCCATCAAGGAGTCTGTAGGCGTCCCGGGAGTGGGTGTCGCGAAGGGGACCGAAACACCGAGGCTCATGGAGGCGTTCCGCAGCGGTTCGGTATAGCCAAGCGTTGTGGTAAAAATGCGTCCGTTAGAAAGTCGATCCGACTCCTGGCTGAGCGACAGGGTGCGAAAGATAAAAGTCGGATTCTTTGAGATGGCCGGTTCTTCCGCGACAGACACGTCTGCACCACGCGGCGGGCTCTGCGCACGGACAGAGGTTGACACCGCGAGTGTAAGAAGGATGGCCGGGAAAAGGCGCGTGAGTTTCAAGTGTTCCGATAGATAGGAATGTTTGGCAAATTTACTTATTGTCCAACCACACCTTCCACTGCGGCACGGCGGTGGCGTAGGTGCCGCGATGGGAAGTCTTACCGGTGGAGATAGCTTCGACCTGCGGATTGCCGCTGCCGATAGCTCGCTGATAGGTCATAGCGAGCCGCCCCAGACCTGTACTAATAGCTTCGTCCGATTCACCGAAGTAGTTGCGCACCGGCGTCTTGATGACCCAGCGGTATGCATGCGTTTTTTCGGCGACCAGCCGGCCAAAAGCGGAGTTGGCGAAGTACTGCGACTGGAAATATTCCGGACGAACCAGCTTGTGCAGGTCGGTTGGAATTTGTGACATGTCGAAGGGCTGCTTTTCGTATGCCTTGCGGGAGACGTCGTAATAGGCATCGTTGAGGATGGAGTGAGCGAGGCCGGGCATGCCGTAATAGTTCTCAAAGGAAAAGGACGAGAGAATGAAGAGGGTTGGCACCCAGTCGGCGTCGTTCTTGCGAGGGAAGTCGAGGAATCCACTGAGCGCGACAAAGACATCGACGGGAGCGCTGGCGGTGGCGGCAGCAGTAACTTGAACACCTGCGCTTTCCAGCTTTTCGAGGAACGCCATGGTAACGAAGCCGCCTTGCGACCATCCGCCGAGAAAGAGCTTGGGCGAGGCGATCTTCATCTGAGTCAGCACGGCGCGGCTGGCCATGAGCATGTCAAAGGTGGCCTGCTGATGACTGCCCTTTACCATGTAGCCTTCTTTTTCAGTCGAGGTGCCCATGCCAAAGTAGTCGGCACCGATGACGACGTAGCCTTGCCCGGCGAATTGCGCAATCATGAGTTGAGTCTCTGGTGACTGCTCCGGGAAGGAAGGCACCTCCTGCTTTCCATAGACGGTGCCGTGCTGATAGGAGACCATCGGAAAACTGGAGCCGGAGACATCGGGAATGGCGAGCAGTCCAGAGGCGACTGTGGGCCGGTTGCCTTGCTCCGGTATTACGGAGTTGTAGATGACCCGGTACAGCTTTACGGCATTGCTGGCCGGTGTGTAGCGAACGTCGACGCCGAAGAATTTCGAAGTGTCGGTCTTCAGAATTTGATTGAGCTTGTCAACGTCCCAGCGTCCGATCAACTGATAGGTGACGCCGGAGGTGACCTGGACTGGCGTGATGTCCTGCGCACTGACTGGGACGGAGGTTGCAGCGAAGCTTGCTGCCAGCGCGAGAGCCGCAAAAAGCCTGAAAAAAGACGGCATGAATACCTCAAAAAAAGTGGTGAGCTACTGCTTAAAGGCGATCGAATCCGAGAGTTGCGGGTGTTGGCTGGATTGCTGGATGATTGCCCGACTGTATCAAAAGCAGAGCCACATAACCGTACCCCAATAGTGTTAGGAGTCGGTCGTCTCTTGTCTTCTCGAAGCATCTTCCTGTTGGCAACCCGTGAGAACGACATGTACAGATTTCACGGTTGATCGGCTCGTGCACGAGCGTCTGTGCCGCTCGCTTTTATCACTCACTTTGATCAATGGAGGGGAATTAAAAGCTGTGCAGGAGAAAATCTCTTGTCGTCGCCAGGACTTTCTCTCGCATCGCTGGCTCGGGAAGCATTCGAGCAATTTCAATCGCTCCGATCATCGTCGAAAAAATCGCCAGAAACGCGCGCTCTTTGTCGACGCCTCGCCGGCCCGGCATGAAAGGAAGCATGCGGCTCTTGTATTGCATCAGCTCCTCAAGAATCTGAGCCCTCATCCGCTCATCCGCTCGCCCCAACTCAGACGCAAGCGCTGCCAGCGGGCATCCGTACTCGGCGTGATCGCAGTGTTTCAGGCTCAGAATAGGCTTGAGACCTGAGCTTCGCCCGAACTTCAAATCAACCTGCTCATGACAGAACACTACTCCGACGGTACAGAACGGCTGACCAAACTCAGCTCCATCCATCGCGAAGAACCTGATCCGGCGCTCTTCCACGTTCCCGAAGGCTACACAGATCCGGGAAAGGCCCCGAAATAGGTTGCGCAGAGCGCAATGATCCTGGCTCCAACGGATAACCCTGATTCCTGGGGCACAATGCGCGGCAAGCAGTTCACATCTAAGCGAGCTTGCAGTTACATGTCGGCGCGCAATTGCACACGTCCCCGCACTGGCAGCCGGTCGTCCGGTGTTCGGCTTTTGTGCTCTGGCAGCCACACTTGCAATCTGCGCCTACGCAGGACGCGCATTTACACGAGTTCGAATTTGTCAGCATTTTGAAGCTCCTTTCGATTTGGTTGACGAGATGTCAACAACAAAAGTGTCCCATCCGGACCGGTGGGCAGGATTGGATGAATCGGCTATTGTCGATGGATGAATCGGCTATTCGGCAGCCGACGGGAAGTTCATATCGCGGTACTCTTGCCGGACAAGTCGAACGGAGAAGCGAGTTCAGCGAACTTGCCCCGCATCAACACGGACGGAGCCATACCGAACATTTGATAGAAGGTACGTGTCAGGTGCGCTGCGTCGGCGAAGTCCGCCGCGTGCGCTGCGGCTGCAATCGTTCGCTCTGAGCCTATCGCGACCATAGCGCGTGTCAGTTTGCGCCACAGCATATACCGGCTGAAGGGAAGCCCCATCTGTTTCTTAAACAGATGGGCAAAGCGGCTAGGCGAAAGAAAAGCCATTTTCGCCGCGCTCTCCAACGAAATGCGCAGGTCATCGCATCCGCGGATCGCGTTCAACACGGTGGTCACTCGCGGATCCAGCTTGCGCGTCGGCGGAGCACCCGGACTCAACGCATGCACGCAATTGCGGATGAGCGCTCCGATTTCGATGCTCTCGAACGGTCGTTCTGCGAAGGTACAAAGTTCCGAGATGGACGAAGCAAGCCGCGCGTCTGGCACGATCGTAATCTTCTGCGTGAGCGCAGTTTGCAACCACCTTCCTTCGCCTGACTCGGGATCCACGAAGATCATGGCTCCCAGTGCGCCCTTGCAGTTGAAGGAATGCACGATGTCGGGTTGCACGATGATCCCCTTGCCCTCCCGCCATTCCTCGTCCTGGCCGCAGATGCCGATGCTGCCATCGAGCGCGATGACGATCTGAATCGCATGATGCGCGTGAGACTGCACAACCCCATCCGCGCTGGCAATCAGCAGGAAACCACCCTCCCACAGGTACCAGTGCGGCGCGCTCAGCCAGCGGTACGACGCGTCGTTCAACATCTTCATTACGCGCTTACCTCGTCCCTAATGTAGCTGGTTTGTACAAGAACTTCAGCGTGGACGTTCAATCTTCGAGAAGGTGGACCGGGATATCTTCGTTTTGTTGCACGAAATAAACACCGGAATCCAATCAGCATCATGGAAGGCAGAAGATGGAATATTTCGTAGGCGTGATGGTGGCTTTAGTGGTGGCCGGTCTGGCGGCAGTGATTGGTCTGGACCGAGGGCGCGCTTTTTATCCAACAGTGCTCATTGTGGTTGCTTCGTACTATGCGCTGTTTGCTGTGATGGGAGCTTCGGGAAAGACTCTTGGAATTGAGATTGTGGTTGGAGTGGGGTTTTCATTCTTAGCTCTATTCGGCTTCAAAAGAAATATGTGGGTTGTCGCTACGGCTATCGCAGGACACGGAGTCTTCGATCTGCTCCATCACTTGTTTATCGACAACCCAGGCATGCCAATTTGGTGGCCAGGTTTCTGTGCCGTGGTCGATCTGGTTCTTGGCGGCTGGCTGGCTGTCCGCATCTTCAAGACGCCCAGCGTATCCGAGGCTTAGTTCCGGCAGTCTGATTTGAGTTCGCGCCTTTTTCTGCGGCAACTCAAGCCGCGACCGGATGCCTGGGCTGAGTAACAGGAAATTAGAAGCGAAGTTCGAGGAGATATTGAATGAACCGCCTTATGAAAACTTTCTTTCTTTTAGCGACGCTTATTCCAATGGCAGCACTCGGGGCGACTCAAACCGGGACATGCATTACCGGGAGACTCGTGGATGTGCAGGTAGACACACGGCTCATCGATGCCGGGACAGCGGAGCATGTTGAGGAGAAAGCGAAAAAGAGCGGCAGAGAGTACCACGCCTACTCAACACCGCTTACCCAACAACAGACGATCTATACCGTGACGGTCCGATTAGACGACATCGTCTATACCGCCCTATCGCAGTCGATCTTTGGTTTCGGCTTCAAGCCGACGTCCTTCATTGTCAATGATCCAATTCAAGGCTGCGTTCGTGGGAATACTCTCGCCCTTACGCGACAGGATGGAAAAGAGTTCAAAGCCCGCATCGTGCGAGCCGTGAGAGAACCGCCACTAAAACCGTGACGAGCGACGAAGAACAGCGCGCTGAGACTTGGCGCGTTCGTCGGCCGGGCGAGGAGAGACGTCACCGGGTGAAAGCCATCGCACTACATGTCAAAACAGGAGGAACCCCGATGCGAATCCAATCCGATAGGCAAACTGAGGCAGACATAACTTACTGGCAGTCGCGCGTCACGAGTCTGGAGCTTATTGTTTGCGAACTCATGGCCTGCAACGAACGATTGCGGTCAGATCTCCACCGGGCGCCAGCGAACTTACGGCCCGAGTATTAGGCTAATTGAGCTTTTCAAAATCGCACCGGTAGCTGGCAAGGTGCGGCATTGTTTCTAAATCCATCGAACCCCGCCATGCGGACGCTGACCTATTGGCACAAACCACGTGGACCCATCTTCCTCGCCAGCCCCACAATCTGCGGACTGACTACCGGCAGCGGCGCCGTGATCTGCTCGTACTCCACCGTCGAAAACCCGGCCCGCTCCAGCTCCTTCCCGGTCTCCCGATTGGGATGGCAGCCGTCTCCCAGCCGCTTCCAGACCGGCAACACAAAATCCTGAATCCGCCGCAGGCGACTCCCTTCCGGCGCAGCGACGTGCTCGATGAACACAAATCTCCCGCCCGGCTTCAGCACTCGCAGCACCTCCCCAAGCGCGCGCTGCTGGTCGTCGATGCAGCAGAGCACCAGCGTGCTGATCACCGCATCGACGCTCTCGTTCTCGACCGGCAGTTGATACGCCGTGCCCATCCGGCAGTCCGCCGCCATCCCCAGCCTCTCGGCTTCGCGCAGCAGGTAAGGCCGCATGAAAGGATTGGGATCGATCCCGATCCACCTCACCTTTTCGCGATCGAGATAGCGCAGGTTCGTTCCCGTCCCCGGCCCGAGTTCGACCACCGTGCCGGTCAGCTCCCGAAAGAGTCGCTGCTTATAGACCGCGGCGAACTGCTCGTACTGATGATTGCGTGCCATCGCCCACGCAAAGATTCGCTGTCTCACGCCCGCTGCAGGCTTCTCCATTTCCTCTCCGTACTCTGAATCCTACTCGGCAACAGCGCGAAAAATCGGCCGCAAAAATCCTCTCTCCTCTTGTTCAGTCGCGTACTTCAATCCATGTTCCTCCGCGTCGATCCGCGGTCGTCTCCTCGCTTTAAAAACCCTTGCAATCAGCGCCAATCGAGGGGGCGCTTTTATGCTTTTTGGGCCGAAATGAACCAAAAACCGGACAAAACCTATAAAAACCAGAAAAAACCTGTGGAAACCTAACAAATACGGTTGACAAAGCCCTGAGAAAGGGCGAAGGTAAGTTGCGGTACGGTTCTCCGCACCCGCATGAACATTGATGATCGCGCATCTTTGAACGGATGTTTTTCTCATCGATCTTAAGGCGGGGGAGGCGAGCGGGCCCAGAAATTTATTTTTGAACGCAAGAAGGAGAAACACATGGCAAAGGGAATGACAAAGACAGCACTCGTACGCCACCTCGCAGAAAAGCTCGAACTGACCAACAAGCAGACCGCGGCGTTTCTCGAGCTGCTGGCTGAGACCGCGGTGAAAGAGACCAAGAAGAACGGCGAATTCACCATTCCCGGCATCGGCAAGCTGGTGAAGGCAGAGCGCAAGGCCCGCCTCGGCCGCAACCCCCAGACCGGCGAAACCATCAAGATCAAGGCCAAGACCGTGGTCAAGTTCCGCGTGGCCAAGGTTGCCAAAGACACCATCGCCCCAGCCAAGAAGTAGTCTCACCGCATTTGAAAAAACAAAGCCCGCCGTGCCCTGACTCTTGCCAGGCGCGGCGGGCTTTTCTCCTGCTGGAGCGGTTCCAAAGTAGCGATCCCCCAAAATATTACGGAGAGCGAAGCAGGCTGCGGAAAAACTCCTGTTTTGCTTAAGGGCACGGCTTCAGCCGTGCCGTAAGCGCTTTGCGTGCAGTGCGGCTTTAGCCGCTGAGGGCTCATTCCGCGCTGTAACTGAGTTTTTCAGCAGCCTCTGAAAGCCCGGCCTATACACCATCGAGATCACGCCTGCTAGAACGTAAACCCTCCCTGAAACGTAATCTGCCGCACCTGCCCGCTCTCCAGAGAATCGAACGTCCCATACTGGCTTGTCATCTGACTCCCTCCCGCCACCGAGATATCTCCGCTCGGCGTCAGGAACTGCGGATGGTTGAACACATTCGATATCTGCGTAATGAAGATAAAGCGGACCCGGTCCGTGATGGCCGTGGACTTGGTCAGTGAGATATGCGTTTGATAGAGGTGCTGGCCCTCAAGGCTGTTCCGCAGCGCGTTGCCGAAGTGTCCCTGCTGCGGAACGGCGAACGCCGCCACGTTGAACCAGTTATTGATGCTCTTGCCGCCGGGGACCTTGTTCGGGTCGCCAACCAGGTCAGGCAAGCCGCCCACCGTCCCGGTGTTCGACGAGTCCGTGCCATCGAAGGACGGCGAGAACCACAGTCCTGAGGCAAGGAACGTCACCACGCTGGTCGACCATCCACCGACCACGCGGTTCGAGAGCCCGCCGCCTGAGAGATGGCGTTGTCCCTTGCCGAACGGCAGCGCCCAGACTGCATTGGCAGAGGCATAGTGCCGCCGCGTGACGCCGTCATTTGCCCAATGGCTCAGCACATCGTACGGATTCTCCGTATCGAGATAGTTGACGGTGCTGCGCGAGTACGAGTAACTCCCGCCAAAGCTCAGCGCGCCCAGCCTGCGCTTCGCCGAAAGTTGAAGCGCGTTGAACTTCGCTCCTCCATCCGACCGTATCTCCGTAGTCGAGAAGAACTGCGGATACGGCCTTCTGGCAGCGGTAAATGGAATCGTGCTGGGCTTCGGCAGATTCACATTCACCGAATAGTTCAGACCGGTGCTGCGCGACCCCAGGTACGAAGCACGCAGGCCGATGTGCGCAATCTCATGCTCGTAGCTCACGCTGTATTGCTGGATGCGCCCATGGCTCAGGTCGCGTGGATAGCCGGTCACACTTTGGCTCGGCACCGTTGCGCTCGCTGTGCTCGAAGGATACGGGTTCGGGAACGAGAGCAGCGGCGGAGTGCCCGGTGTGACCACGTTCTTATAGATTTCGCTGATCGCGAATGGGCCGGTCGCACCAAGCTGCGGATTGATGGGCAGGAAGTTGCTGAAGTTTCCCCCATTGTTAAAGCGCGACGTATAGATGCCGTATCCCCCGCGAATCACCGAGTGATCCGTCAGCGAGTAGGCCACGCCAACGCGCGGAACAAAGTCGCTCTTGTCCATATTGGCCTGCACGCTGCCTGACTTGACCGTAATGGTCGACGGATACAGCGGGCTTACCTTCGCGATCCCCTGCGGATCGACGATGACATTGCCCGTAGCCGGGTCCCAGTTGTACATCAGGTGGTCGCTGGCAGAGGGCGTGCCATACAGGTCCCAGCGCACGCCATAGTTCACGGTCAGCTTTTGCGAGACCTTGAAGGAGTCCTCCGCATAGATGCCATATTCATTCAGCGCCATCTCCCGCTGGCCCAGCGGCGTGACGCGCTGGCTATTCTGCGGCAGCCCCAACAGGAAATCCGCATAGGCATTGCCCGTGATCGATCCATCGAAGTTAAATGTCCCATAGTTGGGCACCACTCCATAGAAGTTCCGGTAGTGCTGATAGCTGCCGCCGAACTTCCATACATGCCTGCCCACCTGCCAGCTCACGGTGTCGTTGAAGGTAAGGATGTGGTTGTTCGCCTTCACCCCGCCTGCAACATCGTTGAGACCGGTCAGGCCCGAGATGGTGATCGCGGGAAAGCCCTGCCCCGTCAGACCGCTGGGGTTCGAGCCTTGCAGCCCAACCGTCGTCAGCACCTTGCTGCCGTCAGGAGGCGTCTGCCCGCCCTGCGGCTGTCCATCGACGATATAGTCGGTCGAATATCCGAAGCGGAAGTTATTCACGATGCTCGGCGAAAAGATCTGCGTGTCTCCCGCCGCCCATTGCCGGTGCTTTCTCAGCCGCGTCCAGACGAACCCCGGCAGGCCATTACTGTTCAGCACATAGGGCGTCTCCCGCGACAGCCAGCGCACAAACAGCGAGTTGTTCTTCGTCAGGTTGTGGTCGATGCGGGCGATCGGCCAGTCTCCGCGAAAGAGGTCGCTGTTGAAGGGGAAGTGGTAGGAAAGGTTATTGACCGTCGAAGCCGTATTGATGTTCGCTTTCGGATAGTAGTTGCTCTGCAGCGACGCCGCGACCGGACTGATGCGGTCGGAAGGGATCGTGTTATTCGCAAACGGCAGTCCGGTCTTAGGATCGATGATCGTCGTCGCAAATACGCCCGTACGCCACGCATCGGTAGGCACGCTCGAACGATAAGCCGTGCCCAGCGGAATGCGCTGCGCAAACCATCCGCCGTAGAAGAACGTACGGTCTCTCCAGATCGGTCCCGACGCTTCGAGGTCCCACTCGTGTTGCAGATACGGCGTCCTCTGCGTGTCGAAATAACCCCGGGCATCGAGCGCCGAATTGTAGATCCTGTACGTCGCCTTTCCATGAAAGGCATTCGCGCCGCGCTTCGTTACCTGGCCGATCTGCACCGGCACAGCGCTTTCAGCAGGAGCGTTGAACAGCGTTGCCGATACCTGCTCGAAAAAGTTGGCATTGTTGTTCTGAATCCCGTTCAGGTCATTCGAAATACCGTCGAACGTCTGCGTCTGCTGCGACGACTGCTCTCCATTGGCCACCGGAGGATACTTGCCGCCCTGTACGCCGGCCAGCGTCGTTAGCTGATACCACGTGCTCGGATACACCGTGACCTGCGGCGATTCGTCATGCTGTTTCGCCGTGAACATGTCTGAGATAGTGGCGGATTCAGTCGAGATGACGGCCGCGCCCGCCGAGACGGTCACCTGTTCGATCGCCTCGCCCAGTGCAAGCTGCGGGTCCAAACGCCGCACCTGTCCACTGTCGAGAATGATGTTCTGGGCGACGAACGCCTTGAAGCCCGTGGCGCTGCAACGCAGCTCATAGGTACCCGGCTTGAGCTCATTGAACTCAAAGTCTCCGCCCTGAAGAGAAGTTGCCTGTCGAACCGATTGTCCTGTCGTCGGCTCCAGCAGCGTGATCTGCGCTCCCGCAACCACCGCGCCCGAGCTGTCCACCACCGTCCCGCGCAAGGTCGCGTTGAGCGTCTGAGCAGATGCCGAGGAACAGACCAGCATTGCAATTGAAATAGCGATGACCGTGCAAAGACGTTTGAACATCACAACTCCTCCTGAAAATGCGCAACGATATAACCAGGGCGAGACAAAGCTGCTATTTCCAATGAACTGCCAGTTCAAATTGCTTTCTTTAACTATTTTTTATCTATTCTTAACATCTTTATCTTTGTTTTATGGAGTTAATCGAAAGCAAAAGCATGTTTTCATAACCCAGACTTTCTGTCAATAAAAAGCTGCCTGAAGGATATAAAGAAACATCATTTCGACCGAAGTGCTCACCCCCACCACCAAAGCATGTCATCTCGACCGAAGCCGCGCGGTCCCCAGCGAGCGTGTAGCGAAAAGCATGTTCCGCTTAAGGGGTACGGCTTCAAGGGATGCCGACAACTCTGCCTTGCTTAAAGGGGTACGTCTTCAAAGGCTGCCGAAAGCATGCCTTGCTTAAGGGCACGGCTTCAGCCGTGCCGCAACCCTCTCCCGCCAAGAGGGCTTTAGCCTCTGAGGTACGTCTTTCTTTCCAGCCACCGACTCTTTCAGCCTGCGCCGTCGCTAATCGACAGACTCGCGACCAGGCCCCGGAATAATCAACGCCCGCGCCACCAGCGAAAGCCCGAGCGCAATCACCACTCCCTGCGTGATGAGAAACGCGTTGTATCGATAGCCGACCGCGATGAAAGCGATCGCCACTCCCCACATATACGTTTCGCCGAGAAACGCCGTAGCCCAGTTCGCAACCGTGGACGATGCCGGAACTCGCGGCGTCAGCGCCGGCAACAGGCGCGGCACGCGGGCGCGGTAGGCAAGGTACGGCTCGCCCAATTGATTGGCGAGAAAAGCCTCCTCGCCAAAGATCAGCCGAAGCTGGAAGAAGGTAATGGCGAGGATACAGAAGATCGCCCCGCTCGGCGGCATCAGCAGCGCCAGTGCGAAGACATGGAACACAGTGCCGAGGTAGAGCGGATTGCGCAGGTAGCGATAAGGGCCCGCCGCCACCACGCTGCCGCCCTGAAAGGTGTGAGCCTTGACCACGTTGGCCCCAAGATAGGCAGAGCCCCAGGTACGCAGCGCAGCAGCAGCAAGAGCGAACAGAATACCCGCGCCGAGCAGCAGATTGAACGATGTCGCGATGCTCACCGCGCCCGGTTTGATCATCGTCAGATACGCCGCCAGCGTGCCCCAGACATGGGCATTCGGGCCTGCCGGGTCGATAGGGAACCAGCGGTTCCACGGCGTAAGGAAGCCAAGCAGGATGATGACGAAATGGATGAGGAAGCGAAAACGAAATTCGAACGAACTGGCTTTCATGCGGCTATCTTTCCTGAAACCTGTCTAAGAACTACAAAACTGTCATCCCGGCCAAACCGTAAACCAAGTCTCGGCCGTCCCACAAAACCACGTCATCTCGACCAAACCACAGTCATCTCGGCCGAACCATAAAACCACGTCATCTCGACCGAAGTCGCACGGCTTTATCGTGCGACGCAGTGGAGAGATCCCTGTATTTCGCCTTTGCCTTCGCCTTGTCCCCGCCAAGCCAACAGCCTTTACACATCGTCCACGCCGCCGAGAGCGGTGAGGATAGCATCGAAGTCTTCCAACCCCGAATACTCGATAATGACGCGGCCTTTACCTTTTTTGTCCTCGATCTGAACCTTCAGCCCGAGGTTGCGGCGCAGCCGGTCCTGCGCCTCGCGGACGTTGGGATCGACCTCCGGCTTAGGCTTATCTTCTTTCTTTTGTTTCGCTTCTGGATTGATCAGCCCCTGCACATAGGTCTCGGTCTGGCGCACCGAGAGCGAAAGCGCCATCACCTTCTGCGCGGCGGCAGTGATTGACTCCGCCGACTCCAGCCCCAGCAACGTGCGCGCATGGCCGAAGGTCAGCTCGCCGGACTCTACCTTTTGCTGGACCGGTTCCGGTAAACGTAACAATCTAAGGAAGTTAGCTACGCTGGCGCGCTCTTTTCCGGTGCGCGTGGCCATCTGCTCCTGCGTGAGGTGGAACTGCTGACTCAACCGCTGATAGGCTCGCGCCTGCTCCATGGGATTAAGGTCGGCGCGTTGCAGGTTCTCTACGATGGTCATCTCAAGTGTTTGCTCATCAGACACTTGCCGGACGATCGCAGGAATGGTGGACTTGCCCGCCTTGCGGCTCGCCAGCCAGCGGCGCTCCCCGGCGATCAGCTGATAGCGATTGGGGACGCCAAGCGGCCTGACCAGAATAGGCTGCACCACCCCGGTCGCGGTGATGGACTGGGCCAGTTCATTGAGCTGAACCTCATCGAAGCGGGTACGCGTCTGGAAAGGATTGCGCTCAATATTGTCGAGTGGGATATCGAGCGGCTTGCCGTTCGATTCCACGGCAGTCGCGACGATCTGCGGAACGACCGCCGGACGCGAAGGAAGGAGGGATTCGAGGCCTTTGCCGAGGGCGCGGCGCTTGGGATCGTGAGTGGCGGTTGGCATTTTTTGACGCTTTCTATTGGCTATGATCTTTGGATACGCTGAAATCTAAAGAGCCTGATTAAGTCCGGCTCTGTTAAGGGCACGGCTTCAGCCGTGCCGTAAATGACTTGACCGCAATGCGGCTTCAGCCGCTGAGGGAATCTCCGAGACTTCATCAAACCTTCCCTAAGGCTACGAACTGAAGTTACGAACTAACGTTACTGAAGCTGCGAACTGAACTGAAATCTGAGCTCCGAACTGAACCTGCGAACTAAACCTGAGAACTGAAGCTGGAAACTGAATCTGCGAAAAATTATCGTCTTGCCTAGATGAAGCTCTTGTCCTGCTTAAGGGCACGGCTTCAGCCGTGCCACAGATGCCTGTTTGCGATGGGGCTTTAGCCCCTGAGGTACTCCTTAGCTTGATTTCGGTTTCGCCTTCGAAGACTGCCAGAAGCGGCCCTTCTTCTCCGGTTGCTGGAACGATTTGAGCGAGCTGGCAGCAGCGGCGGCCGCGGCTTTGCGGCGGTTCTCTTCCGGGCTGGCGATATTGTTCCGGCTCAGAATCTCCAGCGCCAGTTCGCGGTAAGCCTCAGCCCCGCGAGACTTAGGGTCATACAAAGAGACCGGCTTGCCGTGGCTGGGAGCCTCGGCCAGCCGGATATTGCGCGGGATCGAGGTCTTGAGCAGCTTGTCGGCAAAGAACCCCTGAAGGTTTTCCGAGACCTGCTGCGACAGGTTGGTGCGGTCGTCGTACATGGTCAGCAGCACGCCCTCAAGGGCCAACGTGGGATTGAAGGCCTGGGTGACACGGTCGAGCGTCGACATCAGCTCCGAGATGCCTTCGAGGGCGAAGTACTCGGCCTGCATAGGCACGAGCAGACCGTCGGCTGCGACCAGCGAGTTCAGCGTCAGCAGGTCGAGCGCGGGCGGGCAATCGAGCAGGATGAAAGGATACTTGGCGCGGACCGGTTCCAGCGCATCGCGCAGACGGTACTCGCGGCGATCCTGCGCGACCAGTTCGATGTTGGCGCCGATGAGGTTCTTGCTGCCGGGAATGAGCGAGAGATTTTCGATCTCGGTCGGGATAATGACCTTATCGACCGGGGCGTGGCCCATGAGCAGGTCGTAGATGCTGAGGCGAGCCTCCTCATCGTCCCTGGGGCGGGCAAAGCCGAGGCCTCCGGTGGTATTGGCCTGGGGGTCGCAGTCGATCAGCAGGGTCGGAAGGCCCTCGAGCGCGAGCGCAGCAGCGAGGTTGATGGCCGTGGTGGTCTTGCCAACTCCGCCCTTCTGGTTGACGACGGCGATGACCTTGGACGGCTGGGCTGAGCGGGGAGCAGACGGCTCGGGGGTGTCCTGCCTGGACTTGGAGGATGGAGAATTGGCGATCATGAGAGGTAGGAGAAGGGTATCGGGCGGCGAGGATGGAAGCAACGTTGCCCTGCTTGTGGAGAAGCGGCTGTGGCTGTGGAGAACTTGTGGAAGGCAGGTTTAGAGCCATTTTCAGGGGGTTTGCGGGCGGGGCAATGTGGAAAACTTTTGTTCCACGTGGAACAAATAACAGGCCAGCAACACCCAATTCCCCTCTTCTGGTGCCTTACGGAGAAGCAGAAGGATCAGAATGTTCCACGTGGAACATTCAGGAGCCTCTAATTAAGTCAGGCTCTGTTAAGGGCACGGCTTCAGCCGTGCCGTAAGTGAATTGCCCGCAATATGGCTTTAGCCGCTGAGGGAATCTTGGAGACTTAATCAGACCTTCCTTGCGAGCGAGTGGCTAGCAAGAGAATGCGACCGTCGGATTCGGGGATGGGAATGCGGGTTTGATCAGGGAAGTTGGGCAAGTCAGGTGCGGTGGGGGCGCTGGTCAACAAGAGAAGTTGATGGGTGGCCCTGGGTTCGGCGGCAGCGAGCGCGGCTGCCATGTTGTCCACGGCGCGAAGGGTGACGGTGTGGAACCGGCGGGCACCAGGCAGGGATTCAGCCCGGCTGGCCCAGACTTCGGTGCTCAGTCCGAGGGTCCGGATCACTTCACGGAGGAACGTGGCCTTCTTGTTCTGCGATTCGGCCAGCGTGACGTGAACTTTGGGATGGAGAAGGGCGATAGGCAGCCCGGGAAAACCCGCCCCGGAGCCCAGATCGAGCAGGGTGTCGCAGGAACCCAGGTGTTGGGCGGCGAAGAGGCTCTCGCCAAAGTGGCGGGGGACGATCTCTTCGGGGTCGCGGATGGCGGTCAGGTTGGTGCGGGCGTTCCATTTGAGCAGAAGATCGAGATAAACGGAGAGCTGGGCGCAGAGAGAAGCCGGGACCGTGGAGAGATACGGGGCGAGGAGGTCTGCGATCGTCGATTCTGAGAGGGCGGGCATCGGGATGCTTCAGTATCTCAAACGAACGGCACGGGCATTGTTCCACGTGGAACACTCGGCGGTCTCAAGCTCTCAGGAGATGTCTGATTATGTCCCGAACATTCCCTCAGCGTCTAAACCCGCATTGCGGGCAAGTCGCTTACGGCACGACTGAAGCCATGCCCTTAACAGAGCTTCACTTAATCAGAAGGCTCCTTAGACGACCGAGGTGCGGATGCTGCGGGGGGTCCAGGCTGCGGCTTCGGCGATGAAGCGGTGGAACAAGGCGCGGGAGGCAGGGCTGATGTCGTAGCTGCGCTCGGGATGCCACTGGACGCCGAGGACGAAGTGGGTGCTGTTGCTGGCCTGTCCGCCTTCGATGGCCTCGATGACCGCGTCCTGCGGGCAGCGGGCAGTGACGCGGAGACCGTCGCCGGGGATACCGATAGCCTGATGGTGGCTGGAGTTGACGGGAAGGCGCAGGAATCCGTCCTGTTCGGGAGCCTCTTCAGGGGCTTCCTGAGCAGGGACGATGGTTCCGAGCAGCGAATCGGGGGCGATGGCCACGGTGTGGGCGATGGCGACACTGCGCCCGGCGCGATGATTGACGGGCATGGGAGCCAGATGCTGAACGAGCGTGCCGCCGCGCCAGACATTGAGCGCCTGCGCGCCGAAGCAGATGGCAAAGATAGGCTTGTGCAGGTTGTGGGCGTCCTGAATGAGGAGTTCGTCGACGTTTTCACGGGACGGATCGCAGGGATTGCACTCCGGAATGGGCTCCTGGCCGTATTTATGGGGGTTGGCGTCGGCGGGGCTGCCGGGAAGAAGGACGGCCTGGCAGGTGTTGATGAGGTCGGCTGTGGCGCGGGGAGAGGCGTTGAGGGGAATTTCGACGGGGTGGCCGCCGGACTTTTCGATGGCTTCGGCGTAGATGGGCCACGCGCGGAGATTGTAGTCGGGGTCGGTGCTCGTGGGCAGCGGGATAGCGATTCTGGATTTCATGGCTTTAGATGATGATACGGCGGCCGGCAACGGATTTGCACGGAGGGTACCCCAAGAGAAAAGCAGGTCCTCCGCCAGCCCACCCCAGCGAGCAAAAAACGCTCGCCGGGGACCCCGGTGTGGCGAAGGATGACAATATTTTGGGGGTATAGCTTTCTTTGATTGGTGGGTATCGCTGATTTGGAACCGCCCTAAGAGCAAAGGGGGAAAGGATGTTCCACGTGGAACAGTTTTGGCTCTTGATCCGCGCTTATCCGTTCTTGTCCGCGGTCGAGTTGTATTGCATGTAGGTCGCGGTGATGACATCGCGCAGGCGCTGGGTGAGCGCATCGGCGTCGCGAGTGGTGAGGCCGGTGGTGGGAATGGGGTCGCCTGCGACGATCAGCAGGGGCCGGGGCCTGAGGTGGTAGGTGTGGATGGGGAGAAGTTCGTAGGTTCCGACCAGAGTAAGCGGAATGATGGGGAGCTGGGCCTTGATGGCCATGTAGGCCGCGCCGGAGACGAAGGACTGAGTTTTCCCGGTGGCGGCGCGGCCTCCTTCCGGGAAGATGACGAGGGGCAGACCGGCTTTGAGGGTGGCTACGCCACGATTGAGGCTGGCGATGGCGGAGCGGGCGCTTTTGGCGTCGACCGGGACCTGCCCGGAGCGGTGGAGATACCAGCCGATGAAGGGAATCTTCCAAAGGGCTTGCTTGGCCAGGATGCGGAACTGGAAGGGGAGCTTGGCGAAGAGGACGGGAGTGTCGAAGTAGCTGAGGTGGTTGGAGACGTAGACGGCGGTCTCATGCTCGTGGAGCTTCTCCACTCCAATGAGGGTGACAGGGGAGAGGCTGATGAGGAGAAGAACTTTGGCCCAGGCGCGGGCGATGGCGTGCTGCTGGTGGCCGGAGCTGTCCCACAGCCCGCAGAGAAGGGAGACGCAGCCGAAGGCGATGGTCGCCAGGGCGATGAGGGGCAGGAGGAGGAGGTAGGTCAGCCAGGGCAGGAGGCGGGAGGAGGGGCGGGGGTCATGGATCGGGGATGGATGGGCGGGTTGAGGCACAGGTTCGGCTGCTGATTCGGCCTCGGGTTCAGCGGGGGGTTCAACCGCAGGTCCCTCCGCTTCGCTGCGGGATGACAACAAAGGGGCAGGTTCCTCCGCTTCGCTGTGGGATGACAACAAATTGTGTTTCGCTTCGATCGTCATGCGCGGCTGGCCCCCGGGTTGAGGGCGAGGCGGCGGATCTCGCCGACGAGGTAGACGGAGCCGGTGGCGATGATGAGGCCATCGGGCGGGGTGACGGCGCGGGCTTCGGCCAGAGCGGCGGCCATGGTGGGCGCGGCGTGGGCGGGGATGTCGAGGGCGCGGGCGGCGGCGAGTAGATCGTCGAGCGGAGTGGCGCGGGGATTGTCGATGGGGGCGAAGATGATGTGGTCGCGGGCTCGCTCGGGCGCGCCGCTGGTGGAGTCGAAGAGGGTAAGGAGGATGTGCGACATCTCCTTGAGCGACTTGTCACGGAGGCAGGAGAAGATGAGGGTGCGGGGCTGGTCGGCGGGGAGCTGGGCGATGGCGGCGCGGAGGGTCCAGGCACCGGCGGGGTTGTGGGCGACGTCGAGCAGGAGGGGTGGGGCTCCGGCAATAAGTTCGAGGCGGCCGGGCCAGCAGGTGTTGCGGATTCCGGCTTCGATGGCGGCGTTGGTGATTTTGTAACTTGTTTGGTTGCTTGTTGGGAGCAGGTTGTAACTGTTTAGGTTGCGTAATGCGATGGCGGCGGTGATTGCCAGGGCGATGTTGCGCTGCTGGTGCTGGCCGCTGAGGGGGGAGTCGACTTCGAGGGGGGCTCCGTCGAGGGTGAGGGTGTAGCGGTTGGGGGGGAGGGGTTCGGTGGCTGAAGAATGCAACCGCAGGTCCTTCGACTCCGCTGCGCTCCGCTCAGGATGACACTTCTGATTTAATTGCGTGCCTGTTTGTGCGCGTGATTGCTGATCTGGTTCGGTGGCGCTTCCACCCACCTTAGCGACGATAATACTGTCGCGAAGATGGGGCACCCGGCTGGGTTGCGGTTCGGAGCTCGGGGGCAGCGCGGGGGGGACGAAGGGGGCGGCGCTGAGGGCGGTGAGGTTGAGGGTGGCGGCGACTTCGCCGATGGTCTGGTTGGCCTCGGGATGCTGGGGCAGGGTGATGAGGAGGCCGTTGGGGCGGAGGATTCCGGCCTTTTCGCGGGTGATCGCAGTGATGGTGTTGCCGAGGTAGTCCTGATGGTCGAGGGCGATGTCGGTGATGATGGAGAGCAGGGGATCAACGATGTTGGTGGCGTCGAGGCGGCCTCCGAGACCGACTTCGAGCACAGCGATATCTACTGCTGCGCGCTGGGCGGAAGACGCCTTTGGCGCGGGATCGGAGGCATGGCTTTCGGTCCGGCCGGCGAAATAGAGGAAGGCGAGGGCGGTGAGGACCTCGAAGAAGCTGGGATGATGGGGCAGGCTGCCTGCGGCGACGAGGCGGTTGGCGGCGTCATCGACCTGGAAGTAGAGGCGGGCGAAGTCTTCGTCGGGGATTTCAGTGCCGTCGATCTGGATGCGCTCGTTGACGCGAATGAGGTGCGGCGAGGTGTAGAGCGCGGTGCGGTAGCCGGCGGCGGTGAGGATGCTGGCGAGTGTAGAGGCGGTCGAGCCTTTGCCGTTGGTTCCGGCGATGAGGACAGCGGGGAAGGCTCGTTGCGGGTCGCCGAGGGCGGACATGAGGGTGCGCATGTGGGCGAGATCGAACTTGCGGCGGGGCGCGGGGGTTGCGGCGGGCGTTAGGGACGGCGCGAGTTCGTGGCCGAGGGCGTACAGGTGATCGACCGCAGAGATGTAAGACATGGGGGTATTTTAGGCGATGGATGAGGACGACCAACATCGATTTATAGCAGCGGCTTCCAGGGCGAACACTGAAGTGCCGGAGCCGCAGAGCCTGGTGCTGCTGGGAACGGGGCTGGTGGGGCTGGTGGGCGTGGTGCGAAGAAGGCTGGTGGGTAAGGGCTCGACCTGCGAGGCCATGGCGCGGTGAGGAGGTTTGTACGTCCCACCCTTCGCGGTAAAGCGGCGAAGGATGGGGCACCCGGTGGTTTGTGGCCTCTTGCGAGGAGGCATACCCCAGGGGCTAAAGCCCCGGTTTTTGGGGTGTATCTGAGAGGGCCAAGGCTGAAGCCTTGGCGTACCCAGATGCAAGGGCGGATTCGTAAGGCGCGGCAAGAGCAAGGACAAAGACGGAAATACAGGGATCTCTCCACTGCGCCACGCGATGAAACTGCGCGGCTCCGGTCGAGATGACGTGTGGGTGGAGGGGAGAGGACGCGCGGTTGGGGTGGAGGCGAGATGGCTTGGGCTGGGAGCGCTGCCGCCCATGGTGTAGAGGTGCCCAAACAGCAGATTTCTCCGCTTCGCTGCGAAATGACAACCAAAACTCCAGGCCAATGGGCATTCCGCGCGGCTAGAGGGCTGTGAACGCTGATTCCTCCTTATTGTGAAGCGGCTTGCATGGTCGTAATGGACTCTATGGATTTGTGCCGCTTTTTCACGGATTGGATTGGGGCTAAACATGCACGTAGTACGCAACGCGATGCCGGGCCTTCAATTCATTTTGAGAGGATTGCTATGCATTTGAGAAGCCTTGTTGCTGCCTCCGCCCTTTTGCTGCTGCCGGTGCTGGCCCACGCCGATAGCTTTACCTATAACCTCAACGACCACTTTGCCGGGTTCAGCGTTACGGGAACGATTACGACCGATACCGACTCCGGGGTGGTGGGGACCGGCGATATTACCGGATACAACCTTCTTTTGAATGATGGGATCTCGACGCTGACGCTGATGACCGGCGATGCGGTCGTGGTAGTCGGCAACAGCCTGACGGCGACCGGCTCGGGACTGTTCTTCAACTTCGACAATACAGCGAGCGATTTGCTGGCGATTCAGCATCCCATTTTGGGGACCGGCACCAACTATCTGTGCTATCAGGGAGTCGATAGCGGCTGCGACTTCACCAACGGCGCGCATGAGGCCATCTTTATCGGGACCAATGGGCAGCAAGTTGAGAGCCGGAGCGGCAACCAGCAGATCGCGTCGATGGCGAACACGGAAGTACCGGAGCCGGAGAGCATGGTGCTGCTGGGGACGGGGCTGGTGGGGCTCGTAGGCAGGGTGCGGAGAAGGCTGGTGGGGTAGGGCTCCACATACGAGGCCATGGGGGCGGTGGGGCGGTTTGTACATCCCACCCTTCGCGGTAAAACTGCGAAGGATGGGGTACCCGGGATTGTGTGGCCTGTTGCGAGGAGGCATACCCCAGGGGCTAAAGCCCCGGTTTTTTGGGTTCATTTGAGAGGGCCAAGGCTGAAGCCTTGGCGTACCCAGAAGCAAGAGCGGATTCGTTAGGCGCGGCAAGAGCAAGGACAGAGCCGGAAATACAGGAATCTCTCCACTGCGGCGGCAAAAGCGCCGCCTTGCACCCCAACGAGCAAAGCGCACTCGTCGGGGACCCCGCCTTCGGTCGAGATGACGTGGGTAAAAAATCTTTCAACAGATTCTTATAAAGGTCACGGGCGGGATCTCCGATGCGCGGGAGAGGAGCGTTTGCCGAAGTTCACGGCCGGGTGAAAGAATCACGGTGATAAAGAATGGGGGCTCTATGAAAAGTAGTTTCACTCGATTCGCGGCTGCCTTGGTTGTGCTGATTCTGCTTTGCGCGGCTTGTCCTGGCGCAAACGCGCAGGCCTCCCCGGCGTCCCGGATTCCGGCGGCGGATCTGTTGCAGCCCTTGGAACTTGTAAAGATTCTTCAGTCCTCAAATTCGGATTCGAAGAAAGAGAAGCCGCTGCTTCTGCAGGTCGGCTCTCTTGTGATGTTTGAGCAGGCTCATATTCCCGGATCGGAGTATGCAGGCGCAGGCGGCAAGGAGGCAGGTCTGCGCTCCTTGAAGGAGCGGGCGAGCAAGCTGGACCGGGCGCAGTTCGTGGTGCTCTATTGCGGATGCTGCCCGTGGGGCAAGTGCCCGAACATCGGGCCCGCGTATCAGCAGATGCGCTCGCTCGGCTTCACGAACCTCAAGGTTTTATATATCGCCGATAACTTTGGCGCGGACTGGGTGGACAAGGGCTATCCCGTCACTAAGGGGCAATAGCCATGCAGCCGTTTCGGGCCAGTTCAATTCCACGAAGATCGAGACAATCGAGACGATGGATCGGTTACGGCCTTGTGCTGCTCTCGGCCATGGCCGTGCCTTTGTATGCGGCGACCGCACCGACACACGCCCGGACTGACTTTGTCGGCAGGGCTGCACCCTCGTTTGACCGCGTGGATCTGGAGGGGAAGAGGGTTGAGCTGTCGGCATACCGCGGGAAGGTTGTGCTGCTGAACTTCTGGGCGACGTGGTGTGGGCCGTGTCTGACGGAGACACCGGTCTTCGTCTCGTGGCAGAAACAGTACGGCGGACAGGGGCTGCAGGTGATCGGGATCTCGATGGACGATGACGCTCCGCCCGTGCGCCGGATGTATCGGAAATACCGGATGAACTACCCGGTGGCGATGGGCGATGCAAAGCTGGGAGAGCTTTACGGCGGGGTTCTCGGGCTCCCGGTGACGTATCTGATTGACAGCCATGGGAAGATCGTCAGGCGATATGAGGGGGCTGTCGATCTGAAAGAGCTGGAGAAGGAAGTGCAGGGGCTGTTGGGGAAGAGATAGGGGCGGGTGGCAGAGGATGGTGGGGTAGGGGCGTATTGGTGGCGCGTAGCTTGTACATCCCACCCTTCGCGGTAAGGCTGCGAAGGATGGGGCACCCGGAGTCGTGTGGCCTGTTGCGAGGATGCATAACCCAGGGGCTAAACAGGCTGCGGAAAAACTCAGCTACGGCGCGGAATGAGCCCTCAGCGGCTAAAGCCGCACTGTAAGCGAAGCGCGTACGGCACGGCTGAAGCCGTGCCCTTAAGCAAAACCGAAGTTTCTCCGCAGCCTGTAAAGCCCGGTTTTTGGGGTGCATCTGAGAGGGCCAAGGCTGAAGCCTTGGCGTACCTGGAAGCAAAGACAAAGACGGGTGGGCGGAAGTGACGGCTGGTTCGAGACACGGCCTGATGCCATCTCTGTGGCCAAAGTCCGCTCGAAACTATGCAGGGGAACGGATATGCTGGAAGAGTGAGCAACGAGACGATTTCGATTCAACTTCCTGACGGTTCTGTGCGCGAGGTTTCGCGCGGTACGACTCCTTTTGATGTGGCGATGAGTATCTCGCCGAGGCTGGCGGCGGCGGTGGTGGTGGCGCGGGTGAAGCCGTTTATCAATCCCACCCTTCGCGGTGAGGCTGCGAAGGATGGGGCACCCGGAGAGGGTGGGGTGGGCGGAGTTGAAACCGGGGCTGCGTCGAGATCGGGATCGGGGGATGGGGAGCAGGGGTCGGAGGATGCGATGTATGGGGCGGCTGCGGGTGGGGAGAGGCTGGTCGATCTGGCGGCTCCACTGAACGAGGACGTGGCGCTGGAGTTGCTGAAGGAAGGCGATGAGGCCTCGCTGAAGGTGGTGCGGCACTCGGCGGCGCATGTGATGGCGACGGCGATTCTGGAGCTGTTTCCGGAGACCAAGCTGGGACATGGGCCGGCGACGGATTCGGGGTTCTTCTATGACGT
>JBEPUJ010000029.1:0-42391 GCA_041691575.1 Terriglobales bacterium | reverse complement strand
GCTTCACAGTTCTCGATCGAATGGACAACAACCTATTGAAACTTCACACCTAGGCTCTTCACATGCCCACCTAACGATGATCGAAATTGGTGGTGGTGTTCCTCACGGTTTGCATAGGCTTGGCACCTACAGCGGCTCACTCATAGGGGTCTCTGCCGCTCGATTAGTCCTTATCAGTCTTAGAAGCCTGCTTCTCGTCAGTAATCGACGCGTGAAAGACGGTTCAACCAGTTTCGTAACACCCTCGAAGGTGCGCTGCTCCCAAGTCGCGGCATAGCCGCGTTGCCAAGAGAAGAAGTTTTTGGAAAGGGACCCGGAGCCTGCGAGGGGGGAGGAGTCCGAAACCCGAAGGGCGCGGAACGCGAGTTCTGAACGCAGAGCCGAAGGGCGCAGCTCCTGCACCGAAGCGGTGGCCGAGTGAACGTGCAAAGAGGAGAAGGTGCAGCCTTCATAATCATCCGCTGGTCATCGGAATGACACAACGCAACGCCCGTCTCGCAATATAAGGAGTGTTCAATGAGCGCGTTGGCCTGTTCTCGTCAATCGAGATCTGGCGAAGTTTCCGCAAATAACAGATCTGGACGTATCTCAGCGCAGAGTGCAGTGCATTCTTGCCTGGTTATTTTCAGCCGACTGCTTATTTCACTGAGGGGCTGTCGTCTGCTTTTAGGTCGCTAAGCGCGTATTGAATCCCAGCTCGAATGTGTTCCAGCATCGGGGTCATGGCATACACTCGATCACTGTGGCCGTGCCCTTCGTAGAACACTCGCCCCTTGCCCTCGCGGCGAATATAACTCAAGGCATAATCGGCATCGGTTCGCGGATTCACTTCCTTTGCTTTATCTGCAGCGCTCATCTTGCCGTAGTCAATACTCGTCAGTACATGCACGTTTTTCCGCGAGAACGATTCCTGCTCGAATGTATATGTCTCGTCATGGATCTCGAACTCCTTGCCATGGAACATGGCCGTCAAAGGGCTGTTCGGGTCATCGATCTTGACAGTAATCAGTTGCGGATCGGGCCAGTGAAATTTGAAGTAGCCGCCAATCAGCTTGTTGAACTCCGGCCATTGCAGTACAGGCTTCGATTCCAGACCTAGACGACGCATGTCCGGCGGGGGTAACAATGAATTGAAATGCGCCACGAAATCGGCGCGGGTGACCTTACCCGTATTGCCGGTATCCAACTTCTGGAACCAATCATCGGCTAGTGCGGCCCACTCCTGCCGGCTGACGGTTTCTCCGTTATCCTTGTCGGCTGCTGTGACGAGCCGGGATGCTAAAACCAGCGCCCCTAGATTCCGTCCGGGACTGCCGTTCTTTGCAGCAGCCTCACTTGCCAGGCAATCGGTGTGATACGAGTCTGTCGCCGCGTGTATTGCGGCAATGCCCTTTCCACCTCTCACGAAATCCAGGAATGCCGCTCGCCGCGCGGCCGTCACGGCGGGATTGGGATCGTCAAGAAAACACGCAGTTGTGCTGTCCAGGAAAATGGCGTCGTATTTCTTGAGATTAGCGGTGTTGATATCCGCCGCGTCGTAACTGACGGTTGTGGTCCATAAACCGCCCCGGTTCCCCAGTGCTTCCACCGCCTTCGCAGCCAGCGGGATGGAGGCATGCACGAATCCTCCCGCGCCCGTATGGGCCAGCACCAGCACTCTGCGCGCGTGCATCGGCTTGGCGCCAGGAGAGGTCGGTAAGGCTGCCATCATGGCGTCCACAGCAGCTTGCGATACTGGGATCGGCGTCGAATTGCCGGCCGGATTGAAAGTGTTGGCTTGCCCGGGCTTCACGGCGGGCGGCGCCGGCAGCAACTTGCTGATCCCGGCCAGAATCTGAGACTGGGTCAGAGTTCCGCTATTTGTGTTGTCCCAGGCTGTAAACCAGGAGTTGAAGCCAGACTCCAGCTCGGGCCGTGTCAGCGTTCCATCCTTATGGGTATCAAGGGCAGCAAATAGCGCCTGAGCTGTTTGACCACCGCCCCGGCTCTGCGCTTGTAAGCCTGCGATACCGAATGCAAGCAGCACAGCAGCGCCAGTCGAGATACACGTCGTTGCGATTAATTTGATATGTCTCATAAATTCCGTCGGAATGAGTCTATATCGAATGCGATTTCGAGTCGCGTCAAAAATGTTTGGACGGTTTTGGCGATTTGGAGAAGATCACCGTCCAACACGAGGCAGCAGGTATTTCGGTGAAGAAAGATGAGTGATAAATCACCGAGTCACTCATTGAGAGCCGGTCAGTACCGATCTGTCGGTGTCTCGTCAGTTGAGCCTCGGCTGTAACCGCGCCAAGGGTTTCCTGACAGCCTCGTTCCTCCCCCTGCACCCGTCCCGGTCAAAATCGTAGGAGACGCTCTCACTCTGTAACTTTCCCTTGCCTCTCAGCGCCGCACCGCGACCGATGGATGAACGTTTCTACAGACACTTGGCAAATTCTAACGCCGCGTCATGCTCCGCTCGACATATCAGCATGAGCTGCGGTAGAACATCCGATCTAGGTTTCTTCGTTTGAGGCATTGCGTTACATATAGCCAAATGTGGTCACAGAGTTATGGCACGGGCGGAACGCAACGGTCAGGAACGCTCTGTCTTCGTCACGCATTATTCGTGACGTCACTTAAATCGTGATGAGTCGGCCAAGCGGTCCGAGTAGGGTCGAAAGAGTGCCGTAAAAGCCCCTTTTTTCGCGGGGCACGAATAGGGGTACGAAAATATCTGTGGATCGTAAGTTTAGTGTTATCAATACATGTTGCTGCCTGGGGGCAACCAATCATCATAACTATCTGTAAAATCATTGCATTGTCCAGATTTTCTCAAGAAAAACTTGAGAAAGTTCGTGTAAGTCAATAAAGTTGGGCATGGGCGTACTTTCCTTGAAAGTTGGATACGGCCCAAGTTCTCGCTACGCGATGAATGGTATGTCGCCGCCATCGAGATGGACCGGATTCGGACGAGGTAGCTGATAACAGCTATTTATCGAGCGGCACACCTGGAGACAGAGGCTTCAGGTGCCTCCATATCAAATAATGTGTGTCCTGCCAACGCAAGTAGGTTATCGTCCCACTCACCGTAATTGCGCTTTGAGAGAGGTCGAGAGAGGGCTGGTCTTTTGTATCGCGGCACTTGGCTGAAGACTCTTCCGTGACTTCCACGGTCTCGTAATAAGGAAAATACTCGCCCAGGAGTTCTTGGTTGACTCAGCGAGGCCGGCTGGGATGCACGAGCAGAGGCGTTATCGGATCTGCTTGCGGTACGTACGTCATCGTGCTTCAGTCGTGATGGCCCAACTGTATGGCGCTCGCGAACAGAAGCCGCACGGCATTCATCGCTAAGTGAGGCTTGCTGCATCGTGGTATCCGATTAGCGGGATGGAGTCCAATCAGCCACCCAAGACTGGGAATGCGCAATGCGCTCTGCCTGCTAAAGTGGGTTGGGTTAGGAGAAAGAGGCGAATCCTTGCTAGTTGATTGTCATTCTCATGTTTGGGCTTACCCCGGACACCTATCAGACGAATTTGTGAATGAAGCCAATGCTAGATCCCGCGGATATCCTCTGGACCTTCACGTCCCTCCTGAGAAACACCAGAAGGCCATGGCTGGGGTAGACAAGGTCATTGTCTTTGGCTTGCGTGCCTTTCATTCTGGTCTATGGGTTCCAAACGAATATATTGCTGCCTATGCAGCGAGTGATCCAGACAAGGTAATCGGATTTGGCGCCATCGATCCCATGGTCGATCCGGTTGAGGAGACGCTGGCAGAGATCGTTCGTCTCAAGCTTCGCGGAGTCAAGCTCGGACCGATCTATCAGAACATTGATCCCTCCGATCCGCGCATGCTGCGGGTATACGAGTTTTGCCAGTCAAATCATCTACCGATCATGATTCATCAAGGAACAACCTTTGTGCGAACGGGGCCGCTGAAGAATGCTCTGCCGATCCTTCTGGACGATATCGCCATCCAGTTTCCGCAACTCAAGATGATCATTGCTCATCTCGGACATCCCTGGATTGCAGAAACTTTGGTGGTTATTCGGAAGCATCCGAATATGTATTCCGATATCTCGGCGCTGCACTACAGACCCTGGCAGTTCTACAACGCTCTTATTATGGCTAAGGAATATGGCGTTCTCGACAAGATACTCTTCGGCTCCGACTATCCATTCACTACCCCGGAAGCACAAATCGAAGGGTTGCGGAATATCAATTATCTTACGGAAGGCACCAATCTGCCGCGGCTTACCGGTGAAGAGATCGAACGACTTATATACAGTCCAACGCTTACCTGTCTCGGCCTGGAGAACGCATGAAGATCACGAATGTTGAGGTGATCATTCTTGAATCGTCCGGCTCGTATGAGGCGACCGCGGGAGCGGAGGAGGTATATGGTATCAAGTACCTGGGCATCGTCAAGGTTGAGACGGATGTCGGTATTACGGGATACGCCGATCTTGAAACGCAACCGCATGTAGCGCAGGCCATCGTAGATGCTCCTTCCGAGGGAGCGGTTCCAGGATTTCAAGGGCTCCGTTCCGTGCTGGTAGGCGAAGATCCATTCGAAGTGGAACGGCTTTGGCACAAGATGTATATGGCCTCGGTCTATTACGGCCGGCGCGGAGCAGCGCTGCAGGTCATCTCGGGAATCGATATCGCCCTGTGGGATATTGTCGGCAAGCGGGTTGGACAGCCAATCTACAAGCTACTCGGGGCGGGATACCGCGATCGGGTTCGAGCCTATGCAAGCACTCTCTTCCGCTCGACACCCGAAGGAATGGCAGAGGCTAGCCGTCAATATGTGGAGCGTGGATTTACTGCAATCAAGTTCGGGTGGGGTGTGTTCGGGCAGGATCCGGAACGCGATATTCAACTGGTAGCGGCGGCGCGCGAGGCTTTGGGTGATCGCGTGGATCTCTTGATCGACACCGGATGGTATGTTCACCGCACTGCAAAAGAAGCGATCCGGATGGTGCGAACTCTGGAGCCGTATCGCCCTTTTTTAATAGAAGAGCCGCTTTCTCCTGAGGATTATGACGGGTACGCGCAACTCTCCAGAGAGGTCGATACTCTGATTGCCTGCGGGGAGCAAGAGGCTACAGAATGGGGGTTCCGCACGTTGATTGAGCGAGGCCAGGTGGATGTTCTTCAGCCGGATCTCTCCCGTTGCGGTGGTATTACGACAGGGCGCAAGATCGTCCATTTGGCGGATATGCACAATAAGCTTTGCATCCCGCACTCCTGGATCTCCGATCTTCTAACGGCGGCTTCGTTGCACTTAAATGCTTTTATGCCAAGAGCGACGTTTCAAGAATTCAACGTTACGAGCGGACCGTTAAGCCGCGAGTTGTGTAAGACCCCAATCCAATTGGAAGATGGCTTTCTTCGCGTTCCGCAGGGGCCTGGGCTTGGTGTCGAGGTGGATGAATCAACAATCGACAAATACCGGGTGGGGTGACGTTATGGACAGAATCAAAAACAAAGTCGCAATCGTCACAGGCGGAGCAAACGGAATTGGCCGCTCCATCTGCGAACTCTTCGCCGAAGAAGGCGCATGGGTTTTGATTGCCGATATCGAAGAGGCCGGAGGAAAAGATCTGGTTGCAGAGATACGAGCCAGAGGTGGAGAGGCAGAATTCTGCCGGACTGATGTGTCCAGTCCGGCCGACGTGAAGCGTGCCACGGCGATGGCAGCAGCCCACAACGGGCGGATTGATATTCTCTGCAACAACGCTGCATATCTATCCCCCGATTTTCATGCGGCCCTGGAGTCGACGGACGAGGAGTGGCGTAGATGCATCGATGTGGCGCTGCTGGGAACACACTCTTTCACCAAGGCGACTCTGCCCTGCATGATCGCTCAGCATCAGGGTTCGATCGTGAATGTCGCCTCTATTCAGGGAATGGAAGGCATGATGACCTCGGCTGCCTATACCGCGACAAAGGCGGCTCTGATTGGCTATGCGATGAGTGTCTCGTACGATTACGGTCTCCAGAACATCCGGATTAATTCCCTGTGTCCCGGGCCGATCCAGACACGAATCTCGGCCGATCCTGATGACCCTCATTTCCGTTGGCAGTGCGATCAGACTACCTTGGGCCGTGTCGGCTATCCAAAGGAAGTGGCGTGGGCCGCATTATTTC
Source organism: Terriglobales bacterium (assembly GCA_041691575.1). Lineage (GTDB taxonomy): Bacteria > Acidobacteriota > Terriglobia > Terriglobales > Acidobacteriaceae > Edaphobacter. The sequence continues at coordinate 36,254 of JBEPUJ010000029.1, read as the reverse complement.
TAGCTTCGGATGAGGCCTCGTTCATCACCGGAGTTACGCTGCCGGTAGACGGCGGATGGACTTCAAGCTCTGCGCGGAAACGCGTGTAACGGGCTTTGCGATTCAGACGAAACACACAGTAATGGGAGACATTCATGACAAAAAAAATAGCGTGCCTTCTGGTATGCATTCTTTCCTTGGGAACAGGTGTTACCTCCTTCTCTCAAAGCCGCACCGCGACCTTGGATCTCAACTTTGGCAAATCTCTGGGCCCGATGCAGATGGATCATATCTCCCTGGGGCAAGGCGGATTGTCGGAACAGCCGATATGGGATAACCGCATCGCAGAGATTCGCGCTCTTCATCCGCGGCTTATCCGGCTGTTTGTGCAGGAGTACTTCGACATTATGCCTGCGGAGGGAAAATACCACTTCGACACCCTGGATGAGTCGGTAGATGAGATTGTCAAGACAGGGGCCACCCCGCTGCTCGCCATTGCCATCAAGCCAAAGGTATTGTTTCCTGTGATTAATCAAAAGGTGGTTGACCCGCAGGATTATAGCAAGTGGGAAGACTTGATCTTCCATCTAGTGAGTCACTACAAGGAACGGGGGTTACATGGTCTCTATTGGGAGGTCTCGAATGAACCTGACATCGGCGAAGACGGCGGTTCCCCTTACTTTTTTGTAGCAGACAATTATCCCAACTACTACAAGCATACGGTCGCTGCAATTCTTAGGGCTGATCCGGAGGCGCGGGTTGGAGGCCCTGCACTCGCTTCATGGACATCCCCGATTCTGCCCGCGTTGCTCGATTTTTGCGATAGAGAGAAGGTCCCACTTAGCTTTGTCTCCTGGCATATCTACAATAGTGATCCTAAGGCTGTCGAGGCTACGATCAAGAGCGTCAAGGCACTCCTTGCCAAACACCCATCACTGCATCCTGAGACGATCCTCGATGAATGGAATATGGCCCTCACCGTACCTCCGACCGATCCACGAATTCAGTCTGCTTTCGTCGTTGAAACAGCATGGCGAATGAAGGAGGAAGGATTGGACTACTCCTGTTACTACCATATTCGGGACTACCACGTAGATCGCGATAGATTCGCACAATTCTTCTCCATGAAGGGGGCATCGAACATGGCGAGCTGGTGGAATCGCATGCCGCAGTATTCGGGCCTCTTCGATTATCAAAACACGATGCGCCCGGCATACTTCGCGTTCAAGTTACTTTCACGAGCCACAGGAGATCGGCTCACCGCAGATTCCAGCGACAGCACCGTTCATGCTTTTCTTTCTTATGACAGCTCATATGGAATCTATAACCTGCTCGTATGGAACTATTCTGATGCTCCCGTTACGCTTGACCTGAAGGCTCACGATCTTCCCATGACGCTTGTAGCTAAACGTCGTTCACTGGATGCGGTGGCTGGTTCTAACGACGAAAATGTGCGCCTGAGACCTCTCCCGGATCTCACTCTGAAGTCAGTGTCCCCTACGCTCAGTATTCATCTGGAACCCTATGGCATTGAATCATGGTCCTTGGAGCCTGCTCCCCGGCATTAAGGCAGTTACGTTAGTTTTATGCAGAAAAATGCCGAAGTCGTTAGCTGACTTCGGCATTCTTATATTTAGCCAGACCAGTAGGAGCCTCACATGCAGACGAAAGAGGTGAGTGAAGCCCGTTACAAAACGCCATACTTTGCAAACACGTCTTTCAGGTAGGCTCCTCGCAGGAGTTCCGCGCGGCTCCCATTTTCTTTCGATACTTTCTCCGTAGCTAATTGAACAACCTGGGGCAGAATTTCAGCCGGAACAGCGATGACGCCGTCGTAGTCTGCAAATATCAAGTCGCCTGGACAGATCCTGGCTCCGGCACATTCAATAGGAACGTTGTAGTCGATAATTGTGCCGCGGCCCTTGGAATCTACTGGTTTGATGCCGCGAGCGAAGACCGGAAAACCCAGCTTCTGAATCTTGCGCACATCTCGCACCAATCCGTCGATAACAGCTCCCCGTGCCCCCCTGGCATGTGCCGCGGTAGAAAGTAACTCTCCCCAGGGCGCATTCTGCAGCGAACCGGCTGTCGAAGCGATCACAACTTCTCCCAGAAGGACTGAGTCGAGTGCGTCAATCTCCATGGCATAGGTATCTACGGGGATGTGATACATATCCACACACGAGAGCGTACGAGCCCATCCCGCAAAGCAGTCATTCGGGGAGATCGGACGCATAAATTCACGTAAGGCTTGATTTCGATACCCTAACTCGTCCAGCGAGTCCGACACCACAGCCGTGTATAAGTGCTCTTCAACATACTTAAACAGATCGAGATCCGCTAGTGTCGCGGGACGTCCGGAGACACGAGTTATTTGGTTGTTCATGGGCTCAGACTACTTCTAAAGGACGCTTGAAAGCGTAAGGAGTATATGACCAATCCTCGAATCATCCGATACCGAGGACAGTTCAGGATTGAGGCATGGGTTAGCTTCTCCTTGTCAATCAAACGATAAAATATGTCGCTCGTTGATAATCGGGCTGAGAGAGAGCGAAAGAGCGCGAGCCGTTTCTTTGACTCGAGCAGCCTTTACCGTAATATCTTCGATTTGATATTTTGTCCCAGAGATGCTGATTGCGGCTACAACCTCACCGTTACTGTTGCAGATGGGCGCAGCGATACATCGAACGCCAATCTCCTCTTCTTCATCATCCACCGCATAGCCCATCTGCTGGATCTCGTCACATGCCATGCGCAGCCTTCTCATGGATCCTATCGTGTTGTCGTTATAGCGCATGAGCCCCTGTTTGCGAATCATATTGGCAAGCTCGTCCTCAGGGAGAGAAGCAATGAGAGCCTTGCCAACTGCCGTGCAGTGCAGGCCCATGCTCTTTCCTACCCAGGTTGCAAGCTTTGGCGCGCAGGGTGGTTCGATGCGGTCAATCAGGATCGCTTCGCCTTCCTCCAGGATTGCCAGATGGACGGTTAGACCGCTGTTTTGCATCAACTGATAAAGAAGAGGTGAAGCGCGGCCGCGAAGGCCAACGCCGCTGAGCGCCATCTTCGCAAGGGCATGGAGTCGAAATCCGAGCCGATAGCGCCCTGTCTCTTCGTCGCGCTGCACATAGCCACAGCGTTGAAAAGTTAGAAGAAGAGCATGGCCAGTACTCCGCGGTACCTGAAGCTTCTGGGTTAGATGCGATAAGGTGACGCCGTTCCGGGACTTAGCCAGGTGTTCCAACATCAACAGGCCTCGTTCCAGTGCCGGCACCGATTGCGTTCTGGGAGCTGTCGAAGAATCCATACCCGCACTATATCGCGAATATTGAGTCTGACAACAGAGAATATGAAGCGCTGTCGTCCTGCTGGTCGGACGGATTCGCTCGATGGCCTGCTTGCAATATCAATAAAGATGCGGAACTGTTGCAGAATTGATTTCACAAGTTGGCACATTTAGATGCGATCCCAAATGATACTACCGTGAAAATTAGGAGGCGGCGATGAAACGAATCATAATTTTGATATCACTGCTGTTCGCAACGAGTGGCATATCGAGAGCGCAGATCGCTAACGCAGGCGCGGTTCTCGGAGTTGTGGCAGACAGAAGTGGCGCCGTAGTTGCTGGCGCGGCAGTTACAGCAAGAAATATAAATACAGGTTTCAACAAAGAGGCGCAGACCGATTCGACCGGCAGCTTCGAGATTCTGGGGCTGCCCATCGGTTCCTACACGGTAAATGTTTCCATGCAGGGGTTTAAAACCTGGTCAGCCAAAAACTTGGTGCTCGAAATTGGCCAGCGAAGCAGACTCTCTCCCGTGCTCGATATCGGCTCGTCGAGCGAGCAGGTAGATGTTCAGGCTAATTCTGAGCAACTGCAGACAGAAAATGCTTCTGTCGACACCGTAGTGCAGCAAAAGCAGATCCGTGATCTTCCGTTGAATGGAAGGAACGCTGTCCAACTCGTCAGTTTAGCACCAGGCATGCAATATACCGGCCAGGCAGGCGGCCAGTTCGGCGCGGAACGAGGCTCTACGGTACAGGGTGTTGGAATCCAAAGTGGGCAGACACAGTTCACACTTGATGGCTTCAACTCGAATGGCAACATGGACGAAGGTGCAGTCGCGATTCCGAGCGTTGATGCCATCGCGGAATTCAGTGTCAAGGCATCTGGTTTCAGCGCGGAATATGGACGTGATGCGCTCCAGGTTCTTATGGTTACCAAGGCCGGAACGAACTCTTTTCATGGTTCGGCTTGGGAATTTACGAGGAATAGCGCATTTGGGGCGGCAAACCGCTTTGCTACTACAAAGCCCCGGTTGGTTCAGAATCAATTTGGAATTGCAGGCGGTGGCCCGATCTTTCGAGACAGGACTTTTTTCTTTGGTAGTTTTGAAATGCTTCGCGTCCGTCAGGACCAGATCTTCAATAAAACCGTTCCTACCGCCGCTATGATGAACGGAGATTTTTCGGCCATAAGCACTCCTATCATTGATCCCACAACAGGCGCGCAGTTTCCGGGAAATGTAATCCCTGATGCCCGCATCGATTCTGCTGCGAAGTTCTTTTTCCCTTACATCCAGCAAGCAAACGCAGCCGATGGGCGATACCATGCCGTGGCACCCACCAAGACAGATAACAACTCAGCCACTGTGAGATTCGATCACTCCATTACGAACAAGCAGCATATTTATGGCCGATGGATTCGATATAGCAGCCCCCAAATGTTCTATGGTTACAGCCCAAATTATTACGAGACAAATAAGACTACTCAAAATAGTTTTGGAGTGAACTATCTCTACACCATCACCCCGAGAACGGTTTTTACCATTTCAGTGGGACATCAGGGCTCGAACAACACTTTTATCAGCCCGCAGGTAGGTGTCACCAATTTGACGGCAGAAGCCGGGATTCAGGGCTTTGATTCCGCGGGGCGTGAAAGCGCAATTGGCTTACCCACGGCTTCTATCGCCGGGTATACCGGATTCAGTGCTCTGTGGGGTGTAAATGGGCGCCTCTGGTCACACAGTTGGAATGGCAAGACGAGCGTTAATCTTGTTCGCGGCAAACACCTTATCGACATCGGTTATGAATATGACAACCGCAGCGTATATGGTGCGCACGCCTCATTCGCTGCAACCGGCGGATTTGGTTTTAATGGCCAATACACAAAGAATGGCTTCGCAGACTATCTTCTCGGTTACACCTCTTCGGCCAGCCGAGACTATCCTCTGGCTCCCTTCGGACAACAGCGAGCGCCTTATTCTGCGTGGTTTGTCGAAGACACTTATAAAGTCTCACCCACACTCACGCTCAATCTAGGGCTTCGTTACGATCGATGGTTTGCAAAGCGGGCTCTGTTCGGGAACGCTGCTACTTTCGATCCAAAGCTGGGCAAGGTAATCGCCGGAGTTGACCAGGATGGAAAGGTGAATCTCACGGCTCAACCGGAAGCTCAATACCTTGCCGCATCAACCGCTGGACTCTGGGTTCCTGCAAACGAAGTTGGAATTCCGGCGGGTCTCTTCAAGTCGAACGGATTTCTTTCTCCCCGGGTCGGTTTTGCCTGGCGACCTTCCTTTATGACCGACATGGTGATTCGTGGAGCGTACGGCATCTTCACCAGCAGTTTCCAGGGCAACATCGCCGCTTCCTCTATTGTGGGGCCGCCCTACTGGGGGTACGAGACTCCGAGCTACAGTGCTCAATCCCTCCAGAAGTGGGAGACTGCGTTCTCCGCAGTTCCCACCGACTTCGCTACTCCGGGCGTAGCGGCACCTGCATGGAACACCAAAGCTCAAAAGACACATGAATGGAATCTCTCGGTGGAGCAGGCATTTCTCTACAAATCCTCGTTGACGTTGTCGTATGTTGGAAACCATATTGCCGATGGAATTTCTGGGCAGTCTTACGATGACGTTCCTGCAGGAAACTATGCTGATCTGCAAGCGGCGAGGCCGTACCCCCATCTGAGTGGTGTCGTTCTTTACCAGAATATGGGCAAGTCCTGGTACAACGGTCTGCAGGTTAAGTTGGACCGTCGCTTTGCGAATGGATTCAGCTACACGGGAGCATATGCGTTTAGCAAGCTCATGGTAGATAATCTGGCTTCGTGCATCTACTGTAGTGTTCAGCCGTTTACTCCAGAAGGGTACAACCGGGGACGCTCTGCCAATGACCATACACATATCCTTACAGTGAATACGGTGTACGAGTTGCCAGTTGGCCGCGGGAAGAAATATATGGGAGGCATGAACCGTCTGCTTGATGCGGGGATCGGAGGATGGGAGATCAGCGGAATCTACACTTTCAGCTCCGGTGCCCCGCTGACGTTTGATGTTCCAGGAGCAACTCTAGGGAACGGGTACGATACCAGGCCCAACGTCGTTGGTCCGTTGCAGCCAGCTAACAAAGGTGCTTCCAGTTGGTTTAATCCGGGAGCGCTGGTGGCACCGGCGGCCTTTACCTATGGCAATTCTGGCTTGGGCGTTCTGGATGCGCCGGCTTTCAGTGGCCTGGATATGGCTTTGCTGAAAAACTTTCATATCACTGAGCCAACGTATTTCCAGTTCCGCTGGGAGGTTTTCAACGCCCCGAACGTTGTGAATCTAAACGCGCCGAACACATCAATCGGACAATCCACTACAGGGAAGATCTTCTCTGCTGGTGCGGCACGGCAAATGCAGTTTGGCCTGAAGCTGATTTTCTAATATGCTAGTGTAAGCGGCTTTCGTTCTTGAACGAAAAAAAACAATTGGCCGCCAGGATGAAGGTCTTGGCGGCCAATTTCTTTGAAACAAGCCTGTCGAAACAATGTCGACTATTTTCGCGTGTCTCGTGCAATCACGTAAAGAGTAACTCCCTGCTGGCAGCTTGCGGTTGCGCACATCATAATGAGGATACCGTCTCGATGTGCCCGTAACTCCAGAGGCTCGGCGTTATGGTCAGAGAAATCGTGCAAACGACCCATTAACTGTCCCTCTTTTACTTCATCTCCAAGATCGACCAGCGGCTCCCAGATTCCATGGCGAGGGCAGGGAAGATAGTCCTCGAGATTACGAGCGTCCACCAGGCGCGGAGCGGAAGACCGCAAAGGATCGATTTTGACAATCTCACCGCTGAGCATGCCGTAAAACTTCAGCACATTGCGGATGCCCTCATAACCGTGAAGAACGCCTTTGCGGTTGACGCCCTCACCAAAACCGAACTCTCCTCCGAGGGCGATTTTACCCTCTGCCTCGGCTTCATCGGTCAACAGGCCGGAGGCCATCTGGCTGGAGTAGATCAGCATGAAGGGGGTATCGAAGAGTGCCGAGACCGCGGTGATCTCGGCGAACTGCGCCGGATCCGCTACGGGATGGAACGATGTGCATAAAGCGAAACCACCTTCCCGCCCTCCTGCATGCATATCGACTACGATCCGAACCTGGGGAAAGACATAGCGCTTGACGAAATCTGCGATGCGATAGGAGACGGTTCCACGGGAATTGCCGGGAAAGGCCCTGTTCATGTTGACCCTATCCAGTGGAGAAATTCGCTGGTTCGCCGCGCAGGCGCTCTCACTCAATTGCGGCATGAGGATAACTCTTCCGCTGATCTCCTCGGGATCAAGCTCCTGGCAAAGGCGTTTGACTGCTACCTGGCCCTCCCATTCGTTTCCATGCGTTCCTCCAAAGGCCGCCAGACCCTGCAGTTTCGTACTTGTTTTGCCGAACCGATAACCGTTAATGACGGTGATGGGGACAAGGGAGCTACCCCAACCCGAATCCAGGTGGAATGCGAGGCGATAGTGAGTCTTTCCGGGTTTATCGAAATCAATTTGGTCAGGATGATGAATAATTGTCGACATGATTAGCTGTTGATCTCCCTTTTAACTTCTTCCCTAGACCGCAGAACTCTCCGCCTGCATGCCTATTTTGATCGTTCCTTCATGGTAGCGAAGCGCGTTTACACGACATAGTCGCAAAATCTTCCCGACGGTCATCGTATCCAGTCCATTGGATGCTTTTGCAGGCCATGCAACAGGCAGTGAAGAATCACATGGGGATGGATGCTAGATTGACAACAACCGAGTTATAAGTGGGCGCTGCTGTACTGCAGGATAAGAAGCATAGGAGACTCGCGTGAACCTTGGCTACCTCTACATGGTGCTTTCGCTCACCTCTTTTGGACTGATCGGAATCTTTGCGAAATTCGCGGACACACGCGACTGCCGGCCCAGTGCGGTATATACCTTGGCCTACGGCTGGTCCATGCTGTTCAGCGCGCTCTTTGTTGTCCTGTTCCGAGGGGGCTCCTTTCATGTGCCGGGCATCGTCTATGTCATCGCGTTGCCATTCGGTGTCGCCAGCGCGATTGGCGGGATTGCATTCATGGCGGGTATTCGCTATGGAAAAATTTCAACAAGCTGGCTAATCATCAATCTTTCGGCGGCAATCCCTGCCATCGGCTCAATCCTCTTCTATAGCGAACCCGTAAATCCGAGAAAGATCGCCGTACTCTTATTAGCCGTAGTTTCGATGCTGCTGCTTTGGAAAGACAAGCAGGAAGATGAGCGGCTGCAACAAGCGAAGGAAGGAATGGGGAAGGCAGAATGAATCGCCAATTTATATGGCTTCGCTTGATGCTCATCGCTTTTCTAGCCAACGGCCTTGGCCCTTTCGGCTTGAAGATCATGACGGAGAAGGGACTCTCCGACCAATATCACTACCAATATCTGCTTTGGTGGTATGCCGGCGGACTTGCCTTCGCACTGACCGCCTTTCTCATCTCCCGCAATCGCTTTTACTCCAGAGAAGTCGTATTTGCGCTCGGCATCGGTCTTGGTAGTTTTGCAGGCCAACTTTTCAGCCTCATGGCACTGGAGCAGGGAGTCCCGGGCTACATCGTCTTTCCCATTACCACGGGAGGCAATCTCTTTCTGGTTGCTGCCGCGGGATTTTTGATCTTCCGCGAACGTGTTGGTAAATATGGCATAGCCGGAATCCTGATCGGAGTTCTATCGCTTGTGCTCCTGAGTGTAAGTTGATCCATCATCGTGCGGCAAAATTCTGAGCCGCATCGACCAATGCACAGAGCCTTCCGCCGGGATGAACGGGTAGGCAGCAGGATTGAGCTCATCCAGCAGATCGCTGCCAGAGGTGCATGGCTCCAGCGCAATGCAGCGAAGATTTGTTCCGCCTCCGGTCGGAAATCCGAAGTTGTTGAACCAGATGCCCATCGCCGGAAGCTTGTCTCCATCAAAGGTGAAGTGCAGGGTATGGGTTGGCTGACGCAGCGCACACCAGCCTTCGCTCAAGTCTGAGACGAAGACCTTCAACGTTGTGCCGGAGGGAATCCACTCTCGCGAGAGATCGATGCTCTTCCACATTGGCCACGTATGCGTCACCCCATCCGAAGGAAAGGTTCGTAACCGCGATCTCCCTGCCGGTAGTATCACCTCGTATTCGCCCTGTACTGCAATCAGAGGGTGGGCCGACCATAGAAAGCGCATTGGAAATCGCCACTGGTTGCTGACCCGATACGAAAACTCCAGTGTCTCTTCTTCGAGGAAACGTACCGTCTTCACAGCGCGGTATGGCAACGCCGCGCCCTTACGTTCCATCGTGACCTCACGTATGTCTGTCTTGATCACCTCCCAAACGCCATGCGTCCACTCTCCAAGGTCGGGAAGGTGTACGGACGACCAGGGAGCGTCGGGGTACATTCCGGCCGCGACGTTAGGAAAGCAGTCATCCATGCCGCTGGTATCATGCTGCAGCCAATCGCCCTCGGGAGAGATGGTGCAGTAGGGCTTTTGCGGCGGGACCAGATACTCACGGCCGGATATCGTGCTGCGTATCTGTCCAATCTTGCCGCCTACTTCGGGAAGAATTTCAACCAGCAGAGCAGACGACCGAATCTGTATCAATCGCTTCACCTCGATGGATCTCCGTGCCTACTGGGTCTCATTGTAGGGAGAACCTTCGTCTGTCCAGACCCTGCGACGAAACTTTGGAATCGTTTTATCCAGCCCGTGGGATTGAAAGAAATGGCCGCGCTCGTACCGCAGTAAAAGTACCTGCTGAAAAGCGGAATATAGAAGTGATTCCAATCAAAGAGAGGCTCCTTATCATGCTCTGTACGATCATCTTTCTCATAGACGTACTCACGATGAAGCGGTTGAGCGGGGTTGGTGGCGGCAGAATCATGGCTTGTGTCGCGGCAACAGTCTTTGCGGCGCTGTGCGGCCGCGGACTCTATGCGCAGTCTCTGAATAAGCTTACCGTGCACATCTCTTTGGGGCAGACGTCGGCTCAACGTGAGCCTTTCGAGGTTCGCCTCCTGCCCTCAGGCGGCGCCAGGATCGGCAATCAAAGCGTGTGGCGGGGCACGGCAGGTGCCGGTCATGTGGAGACACAGGCATTTGATCTTGCCTACCCGGATTTGGACCTTCAACCGATCCAGAATCTTCATGTCATCTGGGCCGATTTGATTGCACACTCCGATGCCGACACAGCGGCTCGCCTTCTACAGGACCCGGCCGCGCGCATCGATCCCCGCAAGATCGTGGTGGAACTCAACGCCGAAGGGTCGCGGGGGTTCACGTTGACAGTAGACCAGTTATTGCATCATCAGACGTTCTGGATACCTGCTCTCGACGTGTATATCTCCACAGGTGATACTCCGGTTTCGTTTGCCGATTCCCAGCGCTCGTCTGGGCAATCCAGACGCAGCCGCGTCCTCGATCAGGTGCAGCGCGATCCGGAGGCCAGCTACGAGGAGTTTAGGCAACGCTGGCAAAACATGGGCGATCCCTCTTACATGCATCCCGAACAGGAAGGGCCGGGGCACATCGTCGGCCTCACTTGGGACAGCGCAATCCCAAAATTCGGTATTGACCGCGGGGCTGGCGTATGGAACGACTACGGGAATCCAGATCACTTCCGCTTCTGGTTCAGTTTCAGCAATCTCGCCGAAGGCATCGTCCCCTACTGGAAGAGCCAGACGCTGGATAAAGGGCTTCCCGTGATTACGACGATCTTCGAGCGAGACCACGTCCGTTACGAGGTCGAGCAATTCGCCTATCCTCTGAATGGTCCTCCGCAGCAGAGAACCGGCAACCTGAAGATGGTCTTGCTGCAACGCGTAAAGATGACCGAACTTACAGGCCTAGCTCGCACGATTCCGGTGACGATGACGCACGAACGCGCTCTGCCGCCGCAGGCCGACACGGATGTCATCGGCGAGCACAAAAATGGGATGCTCCTGCTGAGCGAGGACGCGCATCACCAAGCAATCTTCGAAGTTAACGCCAAAGGAGCGAAGATAGATTGGGTGGGTGTGCACGAGAACGGCCAGAAGATGAAGCGCGTAGACGTTACCGTCTTGATGGCGTTGCCCGCTGGAGGCACACGCGAGTTTTACGTGACGCTGCCTTCTCCTATCGCCGATCAAAAGGATCTGGCTACACTGGAGGCCCTGAACTATGAAGCGGCCCGCGCTGGCACGTTGCAATTTTGGTCTTCCTATCTGGCGCGAGGCGCAAAGTTCAGTGTCCCGGAACCGGCCGTGAACGATCTTTTCAATGCCAATCTTTGGCACGCGCTGCGCCTGCCTCGAAGACATAGCATGATCGATATCGACCTACCTTATTCGAACTTTGCATACGACCAGACCGGCACGCCGTGGCCCATCAATCAAGCGGTGTACGTGGATTACATGCTCTATGGACTCCGAGGATATAACGGGATTGCGACCGAAGAGATGCAAGCGATCTTTCATAATAATCAGGACTTTAATGGCCGAGTCGATGGGTTTGCTCATTGGCTCGCCTATACGCCGGGAATGTTATATGCGGTCGCGCAGAACTACCTGCTCTCAGGTGATCGGGAGAGCTTCGAACAGTTGCTTCCGAGTATTTTGAAGGCGCTTGACTGGTCAATTACAAAGATCCGCAGTGCTGTTGCTAACCCGGATTCAACGGGAGGTTTGGTGTCGGGCCCCTTGAATGACATTACGGGTACTGGTGACTGGGCTTTTAATCAGGCTTATCTGTATGCCGGGGTAGACTTGATGGGCAAGGCACTGGCGAAGTATGGAAGCCCGCGCGCGGCAGAGTGCCTTCATATTGCAGCGGCATATCGCACCACGATCGAACATGCGATACAGATTGCAACAGTTCGGTCTCCGCTGGTTCAGTTGGGAGATAACACGTGGGTTCCTTTCGTGCCGTCAGATGCCAGCCATCCCGGTCGCAACTATGCAGGGTGGTACCCATCGGATGTGGATACCGGCCCTGCTCATCTTCTTCGATTGAAAGCTCTGCCCGGGGAGGGCGAACTTGCCGATGCCATCTTGAACGATCATGAAGACAATCTCTTTCTGCATCAGTGGGGACTGTCGAATGAGCCTGTTTATAACCAGCAGGCAACGGCTTATCTCCTGCGCGATGACGCGAAAGCTGCGATTCGTACGTTTTACAGCATGATGGCTGGAGCATTCAGTCAGGGTGTCTATGAACCGGTGGAGCATCGTTGGCGCTGGGGGCAGTATTTTGGACCTCCGAGCACGGATGGAGCCTGGTTTGAACTGTATCGCAACATGCTCGTCCGCGAATGGGATGACAACACGCTAATTCTTGGGCAGGCTGTGCCTCGTGCATGGCTGGAGAACGGTAAGGAGATCTCGGTAAACAATGCGCCAACCTGGTTCGGAAATATCACATTCGAGATAAAGAGTCATGCTGACGACCGCCACATCCAGGCCAACTTTAAACTGAATGTTCCGAGCTCGGGCAAGACGGTCCTGGTCCGCTTACGCCATCCACAAAATGCGCTTCTTCGCAGCGTGATGGTAAACGGTCATCCGTGGAGCGATTTCGACGCAAAAAAGGAATGGGTGAGGATTCCAAATGTAACGGGGCAGATCTATCAAATCGATGCCACTTACTGATCTACTCTCCGATGACCTGTCGCTCTTTTCTGCCTTGGAGAGCCACAACGTGTTTGAAATTCCTGCTGCTGAACATGGTGAGTCGCTTATCGCTCCATAGGAGCCGAACCAGCCGATGGATATTGGGATCGGATGGTCCTCATGAATACACTTATTGTTATCAGTATCATAGGGAGAATGAGTCGGAAGCCCGGCACTGAATTGAGACAAATTTGACAAGCAAGAAGACTTTGCTTCAAGACACCTCGGATCAAGCGCCATCACGCCGGAATCGCGGAAAGACAGTCCGTCGTAGTCTCGTCGAAGCGAGGGAGGCCCCGGGCGCGGCGCTCCTCGCCTGGTAACTCCGTACTTCGCAAACTCAGCAGGAACTTGCCGTGCTTGTCGTGGTTGAAGTTCACCGGAGAACTCCGCAAGCGCAAGCAGCTGAGCGCAGCCGCTCGACTTGCCCACACCGCAGCCGCCGTCCTGGCCGGAGATGAAGATCTCCCGAGCCACGCGCCCTTCACTCTCGACTTCGGCGCCAGCCGTGCAGAGTTCGAGGAACTCGCTCGATCAGCCGGCGCGACCATCGCTGCCACCTTTGTCCAGCGCCGCCAGAAGCCCGATCGCTCCAGCCTTGTCAGCCAGGGGAATCTCGACGAGATTGTTGGCGTTGTGGCCAGCACCAACGCATCTCTTGTTCTCTTCGACCACGACCTCACCCCCTCGCAGCTGCGCAACATCGAAGCTCGACTGCCATGCCACGTCATCGACCGTTCGCAACTCATCCTCGACATCTTCGCGCGCCATGCCAGGACCAGCGAGGGACAACTCCAGGTAGAACTCGCGCAGCTCGAATACCAGCTGCCTCGCTTCTCCGGACGCGGTCGCGCCATGTCGCAGCTAGGCGGTGGCATCGGAACCCGCGGCCCGGGCGAAACCCAGCTCGAGACCGATCGCCGCAAGATTAACCTGCGCCTCGACCACATTAAGAGCCAGCTCGCCGCTGTCCGTCGCATTCGCCATCAGCAACGGCAGCGTCGCGAGGCAGTTCCGGTTCCCGTGGTCGCCATGGTCGGCTACACCAACGCCGGCAAGAGCACCCTCTTCAACGCGCTCACAGAGGCTGGCGTGCTCGAATCGTCGCGCATGTTCGCGACTCTCGATCCCAAGCTCCGGCAGTTGCAGCTTCCTTCCCGCCGCAAGATTCTGCTCTCGGATACGGTTGGCTTTATCCGCAACCTTCCTCATACGCTCATCACGAGCTTCCGCGTCACGCTCGAAGAGGTCGAGCGAGCTGAAATTTTTCTCCACATTAAGGACGCCGCAAGCCCGATCTGCGAAGAGCAGAAGACTCAGATTGAAAATGTCTTAGCCGAGCTTGCAGTCTCGACCAAGCGGGTCATTCGGGTCTTGAATAAGGTCGAGTCTCGTCCCACCCCAGGAACTCGCCCACCTCTCCAGCGATCGCGAAGCGATTCCCGTCTCCGCGCTTCAGCACTACAGGTAAATTCTCCCTTTATGGTGCTTCAACCAATATCGTCTCGCTCCATCCCTAGATCGGGATAAGCCAACTTATACAAACTAATTTTCCACGTGAGGCAACCATTACTGCCATAATCTACCCGCGTGGAGATTCACATGACAGACCCTAAATGGAAGCGATTTGAGAAACTGATCCACGGCATACATACGCAATTTGCGCCGGAAGGTTGCTGCCGTCACGCTTGATGATGGATCGCCGGCTACAACTCAAAAATTTCGCGCCAAATAGCTATTTTTTATGGGGTATTCATAGGGGTATGGTCAACAAGAAGACTCTGTATCTTCTTTGTTTTCATTGACTACAAATCCCTGGGGGGCAACCAATCTATGCGGGCGGGGCAGGGACAGGCATCGCCCGTCCTGTCGCACTTCACCGCATCTGAGGTAGTGGAACGCCAGCCATACTTGAATCGTGCACAGCAGACTTCATCGAGCAGGTGCTTACGTCTCTCGACCGCATTCAAGCCATCCAGGGCTTCGCGGGCGTGGGCAAATCGACAGCCTCTCCGCTATCCGGGAAGGGGCAGAGTCGGCGGGTTATGCCGTCGAGGGATTCGCCCCGAATTCGCGGGCCGCGCAGCAGCTTCGCGATGCTGGTATTTCTGCCACGACGGTACGGGGATTTCTCGCGCGAGCTGGACAGGGGCAGCCGCTGGCGATTCTACCGCAAAACATTTCTACATGCTGGACGAATCCTCTCTTGGCTCCACGAAACAGGTGCGTGAGTTTTTGCATAAGATTGGCCCGCAGAACATGGTTCTCCTTGTCGGCGACATACGCCAGCATCAGGCGGTCGAGGCCGGCAAGTCCTTCCAGCAATTGCAGCAGTCTAGGATGCGCACCGCGCAGCTTGACCAGATTGTGCGCCAGAAAGACTCTGAGCTGCTGAAGGTCGTCGAGCATCTGTCGAAGGCTGATGTAGTGACGGGAATTCGGATGTTGCAGGAGCAGAGCCGCGTGACTTATCGAAGACCATCCACGGGATAAAGACAGGCCCTCGAGGCCGATGATCGTCGCTCCGATCGCGCATATCTTTCTGACGTCCGGATATTCGACTATAGAATGTTGCCCATGTGCCCTATTTTGCGATGTTCACTTTCAATGCTCGCTCTGTCCTTTCGAGGGGGAACTGGTGGCGAGCGAAGGCTATGATCTCGGCCGACAAGGGTGCCGTCGCCGAGACATGCTGGGCAATCCAAGCTCCCATCATTTCGGCAAGTTGAAGGCAGGTTGAGATCGGCCAGCCGCGCGATAGACCAAATAAGATTCCGGCGGAAAACGCGTCTCCGGCTCCTACCGGATGAACCTCTTTGATTGAGGTTTCGCAAGCTGGCATTCTAATCTGCTCTATTGCATCGCAGAAGAGGGCTCCGTGTTTACCACGCGTCACGATGACGCCTTGTAGCGAAAATTCTCTACGAAGCCGTTCCATAATGCAAAAAATGGATTCCTCCTCAGAGGATGAAATGTTGTTGTAGCCAAACATTTTGCCGATTTCGGTAAGTTCTGAGATGTTCATCTTTATGTAGTCAGCGAGAAGGCAGCTGGTTTCAATGATGGACCTGGTGTATCCAGCTTCTCCATCAGTTGTATTGCATCTCAGATTCACATCATAAAGATGGATGCCATCCACATCTGCCACGAATTTTTGTATAGCGGAGCGAGATGTGGCACACCGTTGGGCTAGACTGCCGAAAGTGACCGCAGTGCATCGTTGAGCCGGGCTTTCGTCGCATGTGAGGGAACGAGAACGTCCCAAGCGACATCTTTGCAGATTTCGAACCCGACCTCGTCCTGGTTTTCGAATACGAGTGACGTTCCTGTGGGCTTAGTAGCCACGGTAATATAGTCCAAACGCATCTCGTAGTCTTTCAAAACAGATTGAACGTACCGACCCCATTGGTCTTTTCCTACGCAACTGACGACGATTCCTTCGCCTAGATCGAAGGCCTTCAAAAGTTGATGGGCATGTAACGCGACATTTAAAGGGGCGCCTCCCAATGTCGCAGTGCCGTCTTCAAAAATATCCATCAATACTTCGCCAAGACCGACAATCTGAATTTGAGCATCCATCGGCAATCCCCTCATGCCGCCAAAAATGTTCCTGACGTCCAACAACAATATCAAAGAAATATATGTTGCAGATTGAGTTTGTCAATGTAAATATGACTATTTAACTATATTAATAGGCATTAATAGGCGAGTTCGTTGTGGATCATCTATGAAAAGCATGAAACGCAAGCAGCCCAAATACCGCTAGATTTATGAATCGACTCTCACCTCAATTCGTGAAGGGCAATATCCGTTGGGCAGTCGTCTGCCGTCGGAATCGGAGATAGGTGAGAAATTTTCAGCTTCTCGGATCACAGTGAGTCGCGCACTGCACGAATTGCAGATTAGTGGCCTGATCGATCGTCGCCCAGGGTCGGGTTCTTTTGTCTGTGTTCCGAAAATGAAGCGCCAGATATTTGGTCTCCTTATTCCAGGTTTGGGACAACCCGAGATCTTTGAACCAGTATGTCAGGGAATTGCCAGCGGCCAAACCAAAACTCAACACTACGAGCTTTTGTGGGCGAGAGTTCCCAATTCGCAACAAACGCGTCCTCCAGACCTCCTGGAAGCATGCGATGAAATGTTAGGGAAAGATTTGTCAGGCGTATTTTTCGCACCGATTGAACTGGTTGATGGCGGAGACGAGGCGAGCCATAGGATCGTTGCAAAATTCAAAAAGGCGGGTGTACCTGTCGTCTTGCTAGATCGAGACTTGGTTCCGTTTCCGCAACGAAGCAACTATGACTTGGTTGGGATCGATAATCGAAGAGCGGGCTATGTCATTACCAAACATCTCATCGATAGAGGATGTCGACGAATAGCGTTCGTGGCAAGGCCGAACTCGGCGTATACGGTTGCCGCCAGAATCTCTGGATATAGGGAAGCGCTATTGGACGCCGATCTACCAGCGACGACTGATTCCATATGGTTCGGCGCTCCTGAAGATCGAGACAATCTTCGGTATTTTACGGATACCATACAGCCCGATGGGATCGTTTGCGCGAATGACTTCATTGCCGCAGTCCTAATGAAATCTTTCCAAAAGTTAGGGCTCCGCATTCCGGAAGATGTGCGACTTGTTGGAATCGATGACGTAAGGTTCGCACATCTCTTACCTAAGCCATTAACCACAATTCGGCAGCCGTGTTTTGAGATATAGAGTTCAACCGTCAAGGGCCAACGGCCCGCTGCATACCAGCATGGGGCAAAGCCCCATGTTCCTTGGCTTGGCTGCGGTCTGCGACGGGCCGAATTGTCCAGTCTGCGAAAGGAAGACATTCAAAATCGGCAGGGGCACTGGGCCATTGTTGATCTCGTCGGCTATATAAGCGGCTCAGGACAAATGAATATCCCTTACACCGTACAGTTGGATGTCACCTACTCACCAGTCCCAGAACCCTGCAGTATCGTGTTGCTCGGTACGGGGATCGTTGGTTTGGCAGGGCTTGCATATCGTAGGTTCCGCTCCTATTCATAGACAGGAATGAACTACATTATTGGTTCGGCCGTTCCTTCGTTTCGTCGTTACCGCACCCACGCGTCCCGCAGAAAATCGAAGCTCCCCGAGCCCCGCTGCCGAATCCCTCCGATTCTGCGTGTGTGCACCACTTCATTGTTCGGGTACCAGAGCGGAATCCCCGGCAGGTCTTCCGCCAGAATCTTTTGCACCTCGATATACTCCGTCCGCCGTTTCTCCTGGTCTGTCTCCGCCGCCGCGGCCTTTAACAGCGCATCCACCTTCGGATTCGAGTACCGCCCCCGATTTCCTCCCCGCGGCGGAAAGCTCTCCGAGCCATACGCGTACCGGAAGATATCCGGGTCTTCATTGCTGCCGATCCATTTCAGCGCATACATCTGAAAAGCCCCATGCGTCACATCGGCATAAAAAGTCCCAAACTCCGCCGACCGTATATTCAGCCGAATCCCCGCCGCCCGCATCTGCTGTTGCAGCACCGTCGCCATCAGCCGCGTGGACTCATCCGTGCTCGTCTTCAGCGTCAGCGTCAGCCGCACCCCGTCTTTGGCAGCAGGGAAGCCGGCCTCGTCGAGCAACCGCTGCGCCCGTGCCACATCGTGCGGATACTGCGCCATCTCGGCGTCCGTTGCAGCCGCCCAATGCCCCAGCGGCAGCAGCGTATTGGCGATCTTTGCCTGCCCCCGCCACAGCGCGCTGATGATCGTCTGCCGGTCCAGCGCGCACGCCACGGCCTGCCGCACCCGCTTGTCTTTCAACAGTGGATCGGTGACATTGAACGTCAGGTAAAACACCGGCGACCCCTGCCCGGTCTCGACCTTCAGGTTTGGATTGCGTTTGAGCGCATGCACCATATCCAGCGTCACCACATTGCTGGCCATATCCGCGGAGCCCTTCTGCAACTCCAGCGCGCTGGTAATCGCATCCGGCACCACGGCGAACCGCACCCGCTCGATTCGGTGCCCTGACGAGACCCCAGGGGCCCCATCCTTTCGCGTACTTTGCGAAAGGGTGGGACGATCTTTATCCGCCCAGTAATCCTGATTTCGCTCCAGAATCACATCCTTGTCCTGCACCGCGCTTATAAACCGGAACGGCCCGCTCCCCACCGGATGCAGACCGAAATCTCTCCCCGCGCCCTTCGGCACCACGCCAAACAGACCGTCGCTCACATTGAACAGCATCCCCTCGTCCGCCCGCTTCATATGCACCACGACGGTCAGCTGGTCGCGCGACTCCGCCTTCGCAACCGAGGCAAAGTTCCCACTCTTTGCCGACACTAGCGTCCCATCGATCAGGCTATTGATCGTGTAGGCCACATCGTCCGCCGTCAGCGGCCTGCCATCCTGAAACCGCACTCCATCCCGCAGATGAAAGACCCACGTCAAAGCATCCGGCTGCTCCCAACTCGTCGCCAGCCAGGGCTGCAAATTGTAGTGTTCATCCTTCCTCACCAGCGCATCGAAGATCAGCCCCCCAATCCGCTCCGACTGCGCATCCGTCCCCTGCCGCAGGTCGAGATTATTCGGGCTGCTCTCAATAATCATCTCCACCGTGGACGGATCTTCCACCCGCCCTTTGCACCCTGCCAGCCCTAGACAAACCACAACGATCAACCAGCCAACGAACCGGGTGCCCCATCTTCGGCGCAGCTTCATCGCGCCTAAGGTGGGCATTCGCGCGGTAGCGCGAACCGTATTCCTCAACCCAGCCTCATCGCTCATGCGTGAGTCACTTTCCCCAACACTACCGCTCGCGCTGCCCCGGTAGCACTCGGAACATTCCCCGGCAGCCCAAACCACGTCAGCCACGCCAGCAGCGCAAACGCCACTCCCTCCTTCGCCTGCGCCGGAACTCCCAGCTCCTCCATCAACCTCACCTTCACCCCTAACGGCTCCAGCCCCTGCCGCAGCATTCCCATCAACGCGGCATTCTTCGCCCCACCCCCCGCCACCACAAACTCCGTCTTAGCCAGCGGAGCAGAACTCCCCAGATGCGCCCACACAAACCTCCGATACCCCACCATTACCGACTCCGCCGTCAAAGCCGTAGCCGTAGCCACCACATCGGCGTCCTTTGCTCCCGCCTTCCTGCCCCGCTCAATAAATCCCGCAACAAACTTCGCCCCAAACTCCTCCCGCCCGCAACTCTTTGGCGGCAGGGCAGAGAAGTACCCGCCCTCCAGAACCCGCGCCACCACAGCCGAAATCACACGTCCCCGCCGCGCGACCGCACCCCCGCGATCGAACCCGCGACCATACAGCCGCGCCATGCACCCATCGATCACCATATTCGCCGGCCCGGTATCGAACGCCATCACGCCATCCACCCCAGCCCCTGCCGGAATCGCCGTCAGGTTTCCAATTCCCCCCAGATTCTGCAACACCCGGCTCACCTTCGCCGACCGGAACATCACATAGTCCAGCATCGGCACAAGCGGCGCGCCCTGTCCCCCCGCCGCCATATCTGCCGGACGAAAGTCACTCACCACCGGAACCCGCAGCCGCTCCGCGATCACACTGGCCTCTCCCATCTGCCAGGTACACCGCACGTCGCTCCCTAAAAATCGAGCATCCACCCCCTGGTGATATACCGTCTGCCCATGGCACCCCACCAGACCCACCTTCACGCCAAACTTCGCCGCTGCCTTCTCCACGCAATCGGCATAGATCTCCCCCAGCCGCCAGTTCAACCGCGACAGCTCCGCCACCGAGGTCGCCTTCGCATCCATCGTCGCCAGCACGGCCACCCTCACCGCCTTCGAATATCTAAACCCCGCATGCCCCAGCAGCTTCACCCGAGGCATTCCCGGGTCGTCCTTCGCCGGAGCAATCCGGCACAGCGCCACATCCACTCCATCCGCCGAAGTCCCACTCATCACCCCCGCCACTACCATCGCCTTAGCCATCGTCATCCCTTCAGCTACAAGAATTGTCATCCTGAGCGGAGCGCAGCGCAGTCGAAGGACATGCGGTGGGTCCTGCTGTTGCCTTTCCTTACCCCTTCAACTCCCGCTGCAACTCCGCCAGCAAATTCAGCGCCTCCCGCGGAGTCAGCCCATCCACGTCCACCTCGCCCAGCCTATCCACAATCCTCTGCGACAGCGGTGTAAACATCGTCATCTGCATCTGTGGCGTCACCGGAGCGGCCTCACGAATCTGCCGCGTCTCCGCCCGCTCATGTACCTTCAACACCTCCCGCGCCCGCGAGATCACCGCCCCCGGCAGCCCCGCCAGCCGAGCCACCTCGATGCCATAACTCTTGCTCGCCGCCCCCGCCTCCACCGTATGCAGAAACACGATCCCCGACGGCGTCTCCTTCACCGTCACCCGCAGATTCATCAGCCGCGTAAGCTGTTCCGCCAGCAGCGTCAGCTCGTGGTAGTGCGTTGCAAACAGCGTCCGCGCGCCAATCTTGTCATGCAGATGCTCGACCGTAGCCCAAGCCAGCGACAGCCCGTCATACGTAGCCGTTCCGCGCCCCATCTCATCAAGCAGCACCAAGCTGCGGTTCGTGGCCGTATTCAGAATCGCAGCCGTCTCCGTCATCTCCACCATGAACGTCGACCGCCCCCGCGCCACATTATCGCTGGCCCCAATCCGCGTATAAATCCGGTCCACCAGCCCCAGCAGCATCCGCTCCGCCGGAACAAAGCAGCCGCACTGCGCCATCACCACCAGTAGCGCCGCCTGCCGCAGATAGGTACTCTTGCCGCCCATATTCGGCCCGGTAATCAGCAGCACCGCCGGCCCCGCATCCGCATCCAGATACACCGAGTTCGGCACAAACCGCCCGCCGCCCGACTCCTCCATCCGCCGCTCCACCACCGGATGCCGCGCACCGACAAACTCCAGCACGCCGCTCGCATCCACCTCCGGCCTCACCCATCCGCGCAGCGCCGCCAGATGCGCAAAGCATCCCAGCATATCGATCTCGGCCACCCGTCGCGCCGTCTCCCGCATCCGCTTCGCCGCATCGAGCAACTGCCGCCGCAGCTCTGCAAACAACCTGCGCTCGATCTCGCCCGACCGCTCCTGCGCAGTCAGAATCTTGGTCTCATACTCCTTCAGCTCAGGAGTCGTGAACCGCTCGGCGTTGACCAGTGTCTGCTTCCGTTCATAGTCCGCCGGAACCGCCTTCGCATTCGCCTTGGTCACTTCGAGGTAGTACCCAAACACCGAGTTGAACCGCACCTTCAGCGACCCAATCCCTGTCCGCTGCCGCTCGCGTTCTTCAATCGCCGCCAGCGCCTGCCGCCCACTTCGCGACAACTCGCGCAATTTATCCAGCTCCGCATCCACCCCCGCGCGAATCACCCCGCCATCGGCCAGCGTAGCCGGAGGCTCCTCCGCAATCGTCTCCACGATCATCTCGTGCAAATCTTCCATCGCATCAAACCCACTCGCCCTGGTCACCGAACTGGGGTGCCCCATCTTCGCGACAGTCTTATCGTCGCTAAGGTGGGGATCGTGCGAAGCACGATCTCTCTCTCCCCCCAGCCTCCGCCACAACCCCGACTCGAACTCCCCCACCGCCGACCGAATCCCCGGCAGACATCCCAGCGTCCCCGCCAGCGCCATCACCTCTCTCGGCCCCGCCGAATCGAGCGCCACCCTTCCCAGCAGCCGCTCCAGATCGAGCACCCCATGCATCGACCGCCGCAGCTCCTCGCGCTTCCGCAAATCCGCCACTGCCTCGCCCACCGCCTCCAGCCGAGCCTCAATCTCTTCCAGCCGGTTCGAAGGCCGCAGCAGTGTCGCCCGCAACAACCGCTTGCCCATCGGCGTCGAGCAGGCATCGAGCGTATAAAACAAAGTCGTCTGCGCCGACTCCCCCGAGAACAGCGGTTCCACAAGCTCCAGATTTCTTACACTCACCGCATCCAGTTCGAGACACGTCGACCGCTCATAAAACCGCAGCCCATCCACATGTTCGAGCCCCCCCTGCTTGGTCGCCCGCATGTAGTGCAGCAGCGCCCCGGCCGCCACGGCTGCCGTCTCATGTCCCCCCAACCCCATTCCATCGAGCGACTGCACCTGCAGATGATTCCTCAGCAGCGGCACCGCATAGTCGGCAGTAAACACCCAATCCTCCACCGCCGTCTTCGTCCGAATCGCGTCCAGTCCCGCCGAACTCGCTTCTTCCACGCGTTCTATGCTGTCATCGTGCACAGCACGACCGTTTTCCTTTCCCCACCCCAAACTCCCGGGTGCCCCATCCTTCGCAGCTTTATCGCGAAGGGTGGGAAGTAAACCGCTCGAACGACCGCCCAACCCCACCAATCCCCCCTGCGCATACAACAACTCCACCGGCCTCACCCGCCCCAGCTCATCGACCGCCTCGGCCCACCCCCCGGCCCCGGCAAACTCGGTCGCCCGAAACTCCCCCGTCGAAAGATCGAGCAGCGCCAGCCCCACGCATTTGTCGAGCACCACAACGCTGGCCAGATAATTACTCTGCTCCGCCCCCAGCGCCGGATCGACCGCCGTCCCCGGCGTCAGCACCCTGGTCACCTCGCGCCGCACGATACTCTTCGTCAGCTTCGGATCTTCCATCTGCTCGCAGACGGCGATGCGATACCCCTTGCGCAGCAGCCGCTGAAAGTACCCCTCCGCCGCGTGGTAGGGAACCCCGCACATGGGCTGCTTCTTCTCTTTGTCCCGCGCCGTCAGCGTCAGTTGCAGCTCCCGCGATGCGGTAATTGCGTCCTCGTAGAACAGCTCGTAGAAGTCGCCGATCCGGCAAAACATCAGGCAGTCGGGATACTGCTCCTTCGCAGCAAAATACTGCCGCATCACCGGCGTCAGTGTCGTCTCAGTTGTCGTTTCGATTGCCATAAGCAGAAACGCCAGAATACCGCACCCACCGCTGCTCCTGCTGTTGTCTATCTTTTTTGAGATCGCCGGAAATCCCCGGGTGCCTCATCCTTCGCGGCCCTATCGCGAAGGGTGGGATTAGTAATCGTCCCATCCACCAGCATTCGGTATTTACTCTGAACCCACCACCCCCGGCACAACTTTTATCTCAAACAACTTCGGCCACAGCTTTCCCGTTACAAACAACCTATCGTTCTTCTGGTCATACGCAATGCCATTCAGCACGGCATTCCCATCCGTCCGCTCATCCGCCGTTAAAAGCCCACTCAGATCGATCCACGCGATCACCTTTCCCGTCACCGGCGAGATACGCGCGATCTGGTCTGTCTGCCAGACATTCGCATAGATCTCGCCATGGACATACTCCAGCTCATTCAACTCCTTCACCGGCCTCCCCCCATCCGAGACCGCAAGCGTCCGCACCACCTTAAATGTCACCGGATCGAGAAACCGCAGCACCGTCGTCCCATCGCTCATAATCAGGTGCTGACGGTCATGCGTCAGGCCCCAGCCCTCTCCCTTGTACGCAAATGTCCTGACCACGCGCAGGCTGAACCGGCCATAGACAAACCCGCGATGCGCTTTCCACGTCAGCTCGATCAGATTGCTGCCCCAGTCTGTCAGGCCTTCGCCAAAATATTCGTCAGGCACCTTCGCCGACTGAATTACCCGTCCCGTAGCCAAATCCACCGCCCGCACCGAAGACCGACCATTCAGCCCTGTCCCCTCGTAGAGCATTCCATCCACCATCACCAACCCCTGCGTAAACGCCGAGCTGTCGTGCGGATAGGTATGCACTACGCGATAGCCCTCCGCCGGAGCAAGCTCATCTGCCGCGAACCCCTGGGTCACGTTGCCCAGCAGCAAAAGCACGGCAAATATCGATAGCAATGTGAAGCGAGCACGTCGGTAGGTGCCCGGAGAAGGACAGCGAAGTCGCATCCCTACAAAATACGTGAGATCTCCCCGATCCTCCAGCTATTCCCGTCCCGGACTCCGATCCCGCCCTACCCACGCAACCCGCTATACTTAACCTACCCTTACGTTCAGATTGCGGAACGAATCAAACCATGTCCCTCCTCTGGCTCAGAGTCGCGGTTCTCCTCTACGGCATTGCCTCGCTCGCTGTCCTTCCGGCAGCGCTGTACGACCGTCCTCGCTGGCGCCACATCGCCATCCCCGCCACCACCGCCGCCATCCTCTTCCACTTCGTCTCGCTGATCGAGATGCTCTACGCCGCTCATCACAGCCTCCCGGTTGACACGCACGAGGCCCAGTCCTTCCTCAGCCTCCTGCTCGCCATCGCCTTCCTCTTCATCTACGGACGCTACCGCGCCATCTCGCTGGGCATCTTTCTGTTGCCCCTCTGCTTCCTGCTCGGCCTGCTTCCCGCCTTCCGCCCCGGCGAGGAGATGGCTGCCTTCCCCCACTTCCACACCGGCTGGATCTTCCTGCACGTAGCCCTTCTGCTCGCCGCCTACGCCGCGCTCTTCCTCTATATCCTCGCCTCGCTCCTGTACCTGATTCAGGAACGCCGTCTCAAGCGAAAGTTCCCCGCCATCTCCTGGTTGCCGTCGCTCGAAACCACCGACCAGATCGCTCTTAAAACGCTCCTCTTCGGTTTGCCCTGCATGACCGCCGGCCTGCTCATCGGCTCGCTCATCGCCCAACTGACCATTGGAGCCTCCTACTTCCTCGATCCCAAGGTTCTGCTCTCCTTCGCCATGTGGCTGGCCTATGTCGGCATGATCTTCATCCGCCGCCAGTCCGGCCTGCGCGGACGCCGCGCCGTCTATCTCTCCAGCTTCGTCTTTCTCGTCGTCCTCGCCGTCTGGGTTGCCAACCAGTTCAGCGCCGTCCACAGGTTCACCGCGCCATGAGTAAAAACCCCATCGCGCCGCCGAACCTCATCCTCCTCGGCATCAATCACAACACCGCGCCCATCGAGGTCCGCGAGCGCCTCGCCATCGCACCCTCGCGCCTGGCCGACGCCACCCGCGCTCTGGCTCACCAGCCCGGCATCCGCGAAGCCCTCATCCTGTCCACCTGCAACCGTGTCGAACTCCTCACCGTGCAGGATGCACAGCAGAACTCCGAAACCGCCGCCGCCGAAAATCCCGGCACCCTCAACTTCCTCTACGAATACCTCAACATTCCCGCGACCGACCTTAAGCCTCACCTCTACGAGTTCCGCGAGCGCGAAGCTGTCCGGCATCTCTTCCGCGTCGCCAGCTCGCTCGACAGCATGGTCGTCGGCGAGCCCCAGATCCTCGGCCAGGTCAAAGAGTCCTACACCGTTGGTCGCGATGTAGGCGCTGTCTCTACTACACTCGAAGGCCTGCTCCAGCGCGCCTTCACCGTAGCCAAGCGAGTCCGCACCGAGACCCAGATCGGCTCCAGCTCCGTCTCCATCGCTTCGGTCGCCGTCGATCTCGCCCGCAAGATCTTCGACTCGCTCGAAGGCAAGACCGTCCTGCTCGTCGGCGCGGGCAAGATGTCCGAGCTCGCCGCCCGCCATCTCATCCAGCAGGGCGCAACCACCATCCTCGTCGCCAACCGAACGCAAGCGAAGGCCGAGCAGATTGCCCAGAACTTCAACGGACACGTCATTCCTTTCGACCAGCTCTACGAGCAGGCCGACCGCGCCGACATCGTCATCACCAGCACTGGTGCCCCGCAAAAGATCTTCGGCCGCTCCCACGGCCAGCACTTCCTCCAGCGCCGCCGCAACCGCCCCATGTTCTTTATCGACATCGCCGTCCCTCGAGACGTCGACCCCGGCATGAACGACGTCGAGGGCTGCTTTGTCTACGATATCGACGATCTCCAGCAAGTCGCCCAGGCCAACCTCGCCGACCGCAGCCGCGAGGCCGAAGCCGCCGAAACGATCGTCACCCGCGAGGTCGACAAGTACCTCCAGCGTCTCCAGTCGCTCAACGCCGTCCCGGTCATCCAGTCGCTCCAGCAATACGCCGAATCCGTCCGTCAGGCCGAGCTGCGCCGCTCTCAATCCAAACTGGCGACTCTCACTCCCGACCAGCGCGAAGCCGTCGATGCGCTCACCCGCTCGCTCACGGCCAAGTTTCTCCACCACCCACTCACCGGCATCCGTCAGGCTGCGCAGGAAGGCGACGCCAAAACCCTGGCCGACCTGCAAAATCTCTACACCGGCCAGTCCAATCCCAAATCAGATCCGCCTACCGATGACTAGATGATTCGTGGTTTGTTCAGGTATACTGCTCCAGCTCTGAAACTCTCTTTTGCCTAAAGAGCACAGATCCAGTTATGAAGTCCCATTTTTAAGGCTCCAGTTATCAAAACTCGTTTTGCTTAAGGACACGGCTTCAGCCGTGACGCAAATACTCTCATTTTGCCGCGGGGCTTTAGCCCCTAAGGTACGGTTTCTTCTGCATAACGATCTTCCGCAGCCTATTCAGCCGTGCCGAAATGTTGTATTTCCAAAGCCCGATTCATTCCGACGACCAATCAAATCATGTCCTTCTCTGTGCTCATGTAAGAGCAACCCGGAAGTCTGAAAATAGTTGCGTTCGGCGAACGCGCTATCTATAGCTGTTGCAATACTTTCCCTCTGTGACCTTTCGCTCCCCCGCACATCTAAACAGCAGAGGTTTTTACGATGCTGATGCCAAGGTTGAAATCGCTCCTGGTTCTCTCCCTGGCGACTCTGTGTGCGCCTGCCTTCGGGCAGAACGCGAACCCAGCCAGTCCAGGGACTCTCAATTACGTTGAAGGGCAGGCCTCGATCGAAGGCCGCCAACTCTCTTCCACGTCTGTAGGCAGCACCGAAATGCAGCCCGGCCAGGTCATCGCCACGGCCAACGGTAAAGCCGAAATTCTGCTCACTCCCGGCATCTTTCTTCGCCTCGGAGACAACAGTACCGTCGAGATGGTCTCTACCGACCTGACCCACACCGAGGTCAGGCTCCAGCGCGGCCGCGCCAACATCGAAGTCAACCAGATCTATAAACAGAACACCGTCCTCGTTGACTTCGAGAACGGTCAAACTCAACTGCTCAAAGATGGTCTGTATACCTTCGACGCCAATGACTCCACCGTCCGCGTCTTCGATGGCAAGGCTGCCGTCTATCCCGGTCAGAACTTCCAGAGCGATATCAAGCCCATCGAGGTCAAGGGTGGCCACCAACTGGCGCTGACCGGCGAAGCCGCCAAACCGCATCGCTTCGACAAGGACCAGGCGAAGAACGACGACCTCTATAAGTGGAGCAGCCTCCGCTCGGCATACCTCGGCGACGCCAACGTCAACCTGGCCTCGCAGTACGCCGGAGTCGCCGGCTTCAATTCCGGCTGGTACTGGGCAGGAGGCCCCTTCGGCTACACCTGGCTCCCCGGTAACGGCCTCTCCTGGAGCCCCTTCGGTTACGGCTTCTACTCGCCCTACTACATCTACGGTGGCGGCTTGGTCTACGGTCGCCCCGGTAGAGGTTTCTATGGATATCCCGGCGGCTACTACGGTCACCGTGGTGGCTACCCGATCAGGGGCGGTCCCGGTCGTGGTTCTGGTCGCGGACCTGTAGTCGGACACCCCGGCGGCTTCCGTGGCGGTGGAGGCGGCGGAGGTCCTCGTGGCGGCGGTGGTGGCGGTTCCCATAGTGGAGGCGGCGGTCATGGCGGTGGTGGCCACCGCTAATCCAAACCTGAACCTGCCGGCTGAGCAATCAGCCGGCAGATCTTTTTTCTGGATCATCCAACCATGCTTCATCCGTTGAAATGCGTCATCTCAACCGGAGCTACCGCCAAAATGCAGAGCTACGCCCCAAATGCAGAGCTGCCCCCCAAATATTGTCATCCTTCGCCGTAGGCGGAGGACCTGCTTTTCTCTCGGGGTACAGCATATTTGGAACTGCCCTTATGAAATTGCGGCGGGTCTAAACCTGGGAAATATCTCATTTACCATCAATGAGATATCCAGAGGGACTCCCGCGTTCCCTACCGCCGTGAAAAATAGGAAAACTTGACAAGTCCAGCCTGCCGGGAGGGCTCATTTCTACTTTCCCGATCAGAAGTCCCCGCCGAAGCCCGGACCTATGTCATCTGTTTCGAAGACTTTAGTACTTAAGTACGGAAGTATGTACTTTACGCAACCTGAGCGAGAATCACTAAAAACGGGGATTTCTACCTGTTTGGCGTTTAAGAAGAACTGCCCGGTAAAATTAGCACAACCTACGCAAGGTGTGTCTATTGGCAATGGGCCGGGAGCTTCCACCGAAATCTACGACAACGTTAGCGTTGCTGAATAAGAAGCGGCAGCGTATCGACGAGGAGTTGCGTCCTTGTCGGGGTACTTACTCGTGGAATGATGAGAGACGTGCTCTTGACGTTTTGCGTACCTATGTATGCGATATCTACGACTGTCTGAAGGAAACCTATAGCCTCAAAGTAAGCAGTTGGGAGTGGGAGCAGGAGATCGCGGAAGAGGCGATAAACGTTACGCTTGGATGCTGGAAAAGCTATAATCTAGGCGCTCATTACTCGCAGTTGATCGAACCACTACGCAGGGCCGTCGTGCTCCATATAGGTCATTCATTGAGGTCGGGCTCTCTACAGCAGCCCAGCACTACATCCCAAGCCGCCGCTGTATCGCCAACCAGTGTACCTATTCCTGCCGACACGACTCCATCTAGCGTCCAGAAAGCCCCTACACATACCTTTGCCGACGAATTGAAGCGGTTCCTGGAAGAGGCGCAGTGGAAACCAGAAGACGTAGCTGAAAAGATTAATACTGGATGGCGAATTGTTTATAAGCATCTCAACGGCAGCGTTATCCCCTCCACTAAGACCCGATGGGCGTACGAACGAGAGCTAACCAAGCGCCTTGGCCGGAAGGTGATGCTACCGAAAAAGACAGTGTAGTGACAGCGAAATGACAGGACATGCTCAGCATGTCATTTTCTGCCATGTCATTGATAATACAGAAGATACTTCCGTAGACTCCAAAATCAAGGAGGCTACATGCAGATCAGAGGCCCACCCACATCCACATACAGCAAAGCCGGGTGCATTTTATGCTCCCGGCTCCTATGCGGACGTGGCGAAACAGGCAAACGCACACGATCTGGGATCGTGCCCCTAGCAGGTTGCGGGTTCAAGTCCCGCCGTCCGCACCACAACTCCAAGATAACCTCTGCATAGCGGGGCAGCAACAATAATCTGCACATTGAAAATTATGATACTTGACGCAAGTTGCGTTAAGTATCATAATTGTCTTTATGAAGAAGTCACGACATAGCATCTCTAAATCCGACATCATAGCCAACATTCCAGCGGCTTGCTCCGACGAAACCGCTGCTGTGGAGTTCTTTGAGTTCCAGCGATGGGGTAACACTCCCTGCTGTGTGAAGTGCGGCAGCGTGGATGTGTACGCCATGAAGGACGCTAAGACGGGCGAGCGTAGCAAGCGATATTTATGGCGGTGCCGGGACTGCAAGGAGCAATACACCGTCCGCATCGGCACGGTCTATGAAGAGAGCCGTCTACCCATGCGGCACTGGGCGTATGCGTTCTGGCGTGCCTGCACCTCGAAGAAGGGTGTCAGCGCTTTAGAGGTTCAGCGTCACTGCCAGATCAGCTACAAGAGCGCGTTGTTTCTGATGAACCGCATCCGTTTTGCGATGGCTCCAGATTTGCCAACGGCTGAGCCATTGCAAGGAATCGTCGAATGCGACGAAACCTATGTTGGCGGTAAGCCGCGTAACAAGTTCATTGATAATCGGCGAGTGGAGTCAAGGAAAAAGAAGATGGTTGTGTTTGCGGCGGTGGAACGCGGTGGGAACATCCGCAGGCATATCATCCCGGACGTTACAGGAAAGACGTTGAAAGAAGAGATTCGCAAGGTCGTAGACCCGCGCTCGCGGATTATGACAGATGAGCTTGTTTCCTATAAAGGAATCGGTGCATCGTTCCAAGGCGGTCATTCAAGCGTTCGACACAAGATTGGACAGTACGCCAAGGGCGATGTACATACCAATACGGTTGAAAGCAGTCACGCTTTACTCAAGCGCGGCATCGTGGGGATTTATCACAACGTTAGTCGCGAGTATCTCCACCGCTATCTCTGGCAGGCAGACTTCCTATGGAATTCGCGGCGGATGAACGATGGGGAACGTACCATCGCTGCTATCAAGGGCGCTGAAGGCAAGCGCCTGATGTACAGTGAAGCAACGGCCCCTCATGCCTAAAAAGACTCCTCCAGAACCGTTGAAGCGCGGCCCCAAGCCAGAGGTCTTGAAGATCGAAGGCGATTGGAAGGCTGCGGTCAAAAAGACGTTCGAGAAGAAAAAGCCTGTTGGCGGGTGGCCGAAGGAAAAGTAAATTTTTTTGTGGGTTCTTTAAACGTCTCTCATCAACTCAGAAATGGTGACTTTGAAGCTATCGGCCAGCGTTTCGATCACGCCGAGACACACATCCTTGTGTCCGTTTTCCATCTGAGAGACGAAAACGCGGCCTACGCCTGATTTATCGGCCAAATCCTCCTGCGTCCAGCCGTGCTCCAGCCGCAACTCCTTGATCCTACCTCCCAATCGCTGCCGAATATTTTTCCGCACATGCCAGCATCGCGTGTATATGATGGGCTACAACATTGCCTATCGGCTACATGACTGCCTGCAAGAAAGAACTCATGGATACATTAGAACTCTATCTGACAATAGGATTTGCGTTGATTTTGTTATGTATTCGCTGTTTAGCCCCATTCTGGATCGCGAGAGCGGCACAGAAACGTGGCAGGGGTTATGTCGGATGGATCATTTCCGGTCTTATCTTTGGTCCGGCTATTGTGAGCCTCGTGTATCTTTGTACCGCTCATCGCGCTCCCATTCTGCTGGGGCGCGAAAGAGACCCAATCTTTTAGTAAGTGAGTATCGAATGATCGTATTCACCATTTTCACTCTGTCCGGGATTGCTTTGTTTATCCTCAAACATCGCGGCTGGGGTTCGTTGTGTTTCTTCATCGCCGCCGCTTCATTGCTTGCAATGATTTGATAAAGCAGTGTATGGGGTAAGACTTCACAGTTATAAATTGCTTTCCGGGAGAAAGACAATGGAAGATAAAGACCTAGCTTTTGAAATAGCTCAAAAGTTTATGCGATTGGAAGCGGAGATTGAAGCGTTTCGTGCTGTACTGAAACGCCATTGGACTCATCCTGATTCGCAATGGGAACCACTGGTTGACAAGGCGAAAGACCATATTCTAAATCTCGAAACAACTCATCAACGATATGCTCAGCTTCAATCCGGATTTGCCGCTGCCAGCGACGGTGGTCATCTGATCCCCACTCTTCACGATCAAATCGTACGCAGGGCGAAGGTTTCATAAATTCTTGCATCGGACACACTCCAGGCGTATCTTTGGATTAGCCGAATACAAAGATTGAGGAACCCGCCCACCACGGCGGGTTTTGCTCTGCCTATACAAGCATAAACCCATATATATCTGCATGCTTTACAGGCAACGACATCGATCTTTGTACCAAGAGTGAAGCACTCACTTTAGGAATAGGAGTTCCATGGGCAACATTCCGTTTCACTGCAAGCAATGTGGTTCAGAGACGTTTAAAACTTCGCGCAAGGTTGAGACGATGGACGATATGCAGGGTGCTGTCTGTTCCCAATGTGGAGCGGAATTTACCGAAGATGAGATAAAGAAGCAGGCTAGAAAAATTGCAGAGAATCTCATTCGAGACACCTTCAAAAGGGGGCGGCTCTGATTTTCACGGGAAGCATCGGGAATTGGTTCAATAACAGTTGGGCAGCTCTGACAACTTCATTCGTATCGGCGCTGGCTGGAGGAGCAATTTCTCGTTTTATCCCAACCCGCAAAGAACGCTTTGAGGAAAGACGAGTTAGGACAGAAAAAAAGGTTGACGCGAGAGTTTTTCAGGCGCTGATAGACCCTGAAACTCCCAGACTCTCAAAAGGGATGACTGGAGCTGGATTGCCGCTCACTCGCCCATCGGAAATTTCAAGACTTCTCAACTTTGATCAAGACACTATACAAGACAGTCTTGGGCGACTGGAGATGCGACGGCGGGTTACTTCCGACCAAGGATACTGGTTCGCTTTGCCAGATTAGAGAGTCAACGCACTTTTTAGACATTCCCCCCGCCGCTTGGACTCAGGTTGCGTAAAGTACATACTTCCGCTTAAGTACGGGGGGAGGGGGTGCCTCCGAAAAGCAGGTGAAAAACTGCAAAACAGGCGAGATGCGGTTTGCTCGCCTACAATCAAGACAAAACCCATGAGCAGCGAATTCAATAATCCGAAAAACCCTATCCGCATCGGCAGTCGCGGCTCCCAGTTAGCCCTCTGGCAAGCCAACCACATCCTCTATGCCCTGCGCGACGCCGGTTACCATGTCGAACTCGAAGTCATCCGCACTACTGGCGACAGAATGCAGCAGCCCGGCTTTGTTCCGCCTCCCGACCTCGACGGCAAAGGCATCTTCATCAAGGAGATCGAAGAAGCCCTTGAAGAAGGACATATCGACCTCGCCGTCCACAGCCTCAAAGATCTGCCCACCAAACTCGCTCCCCAGTTCGACCTCGTCGCCATCCCCAAACGCGCCGACGCCCGCGACGTCTGGGTCTGCGAGCCCTTCTGGTCGCTCAACACTCTTCCCACGGGCGGACGCATCGGTACCACCAGTCCTCGCCGCCGCGCCCAGCTCCTCGCTCTGCGTCCCGACGTGACCTTCGTAGAAGTCCGAGGCAACATCGATACCCGCCTCAAGAAGCTGGCCGCAGGCCAATGCGACGCTCTCGTGCTCGCCGCCGCTGGCCTCGATCGCCTCAAGCGTGCCGAGTCCGTTCACCACCGCTTCTCTCCCGACGAGCTTTGTCCCGCTCCCGGTCAAGGAGCCCTTGCCCTCGAAACTCGTCACCCTGACTATCCCGTCGACGAGGCCCGCGACGCCTACATTCGCCAGGCTGTCGCCTTCTTCAACCACCCCGAGACCCGTTTCTGCGTCGAAGCCGAGCGCACCGCCCTCGACGCTCTCGGCGGCGGCTGCTCCATTCCCATCGGCGTCCACTGTGTTCCCGAGTTCGAAAAGTGGCGGATGTTCGCCCAGGTCCTTGCCCCCGACGGCGAAGCCATGGTCCAACTCGACACCGAAGCCGGCCTCGACACCACTCCTCAGGCTCTCGGCCAATGGGTCGCCGCCGACCTTATCTCCAAAGGCGCACTCGACCTGCTGGCCATTCAGGCGTAGCAGGTCTTACTAAAAAGAAATCCGCCAAAAAACTATAAGTATCGTCTCGACCGGAGCCGGCGACTTCGCCAATGCGCCTCTAAGAAACTGTCTAAAAACTGCTGTCGCAGATGCTCATGTACTGGAATTGAGGGCTCAGTAAAAGATGGATCAGAAGAGCGTAGTCAAGGTGCGTACAGAATGGACGTTCGCTCTTAATGTTCCATTGACAATCAATAACCATACGATTATGGTTTTAGTATGCCGAACGCCGAAGCCAGTATCTTCAAGGCCCTCGCCGATCCGACTCGCCGAGCCATCTTCGAGCGGCTAACCCGCGACGGTGAGCAGACCGTTCATGCTTTGACAAAACGCGCAGGCGTGTCTCAGCCGATGGTCTCGAAGCATTTGTCCGCCTTGAAGCGTGCCAGATTGGTTCGCAATCGCCGCAAGGGGCGCGAGACCCATTACCGCGCCAGACCGGAAGCGCTCGCGCCGTTGGTCGACTGGATCGGTCACTACGGTGCCTTCTGGCAAAACAAATTTGATCGCCTTGGAGATGTTTTGGAAAGGATGGACAAATGACGACGCCTGATACTTCTACTCGTTCCGTTATGGTGGAAAGGGAATTTCCTCATCCGTTAGAGAAAGTGTGGCGGGCACTCACTGAGAACTCTTTGATTGAGCTGTGGCTGATGAAGAATGACTTTCAGCCTGTCGCGGGGCACTCATTCCATTTGCGCATGGAGCCGATGCCGAACTGGAACGGTGTCATCGACTGCCGGATCGTTGCTGTAGAGCACGGCAAGATACTTTCTTACACCTGGGACGCTTTAGGGCTTGAGAGCGTCGTCACATTTACGCTGACGCCGACCGATGCCGGTACCCATGTGCGCATGGAGCAGTCCGGCTTCCGTCCCGATCAAGAGGCCGCCTATAAGGGGGCGACGTACGGTTGGCAGGGGTTCATCGGTGGTCTGGAACGAGTTGTCGCCGGGTTGCAATAACGTCGGCATCGAAAAGGAGGATTGGAACATCATGAACCAACGTTTGATTCTTCGCTGGATTCACATCATCGTCGCGATCCCGATCTACGGCTATATCTATAGTCCGTTTGAATAGCTTCCACAGTACGCTCCGCCTACTCGGTTTGTCTTTTTCCCTCTCATGGTCCTTTCGGGATTGTTGATGTGGAAAGGCCATGTCGTTCGACGACTTATTTTGAGAAGGTCGGTCTGACAAGACGCAGCAGCGAAACGAAGGATCGGAGAGAACATGAAGCCGACAAGTCGTCCGAATGACGAGGCCGCGGCGCTCGCGAAGATCGCCGCAATGCCGGCGCCCTACCGCGCCATGGGCGAGCGTCTCCACGCGCTCATCCTGCGTAGCGCGCCGACGCTCCAGCCGACCCTGTGGTATAGCATGCCGGGGTACGCGAAGGACGGCAAGACCGTCTGTTTCTTCCGCGCGGACAAGAAATACATGACGTTCGGCTTCACCCAGGAGGCGAACCTCATCTGCGAGGAG
Source organism: Terriglobales bacterium (assembly GCA_041691575.1). Taxonomy (GTDB): domain Bacteria; phylum Acidobacteriota; class Terriglobia; order Terriglobales; family Acidobacteriaceae; genus Edaphobacter. Next base: position 664 of record JBEPUJ010000029.1, on the reverse strand, counting down.
GGCGCGCTGCACCAGCTCATTGAATCCGCGTGGTACTTCACCGCGCTCGACGACGCGACCGAGGCCAGACTCTCCGCCATCGTGCGCAAGGTCGCGAACTGAGGGAGAGTTGCAGGTTACGCTGAACGCAGCTACATCAGCTGCGAGATTGGAGCTGTACATGAAAAAGCCCGTCCCCGTGGAATCTGCCTCTGCATTCATCGACGAAAAGATCAAGGAACTTGGCGACTGGCGCGGGGAGACCCTCGCTCATGTCCGTCAACTCATCCACGATGCCGATCCCGACATCGAGGAGGAGTGGAAATGGATGGGAACTCCCGTCTGGTCCCATGACGGCATCATCTGCACCGGGGAATCGTACAAGCAGGTCGTGAAGCTCACCTTCGCTCGTGGAGCCTCCATCCCAGATCCGAAGAAGCTCTTCAATTCCAGCCTGGAAGGGAACACGCGGCGTGCGATCGACCTCCGCGAAGGGGAGAAGATCAACGAAGCTGCCTTCAAGCAACTCATCCGGGCCGCGGTGGCGGCCAATTCCGCAGCGCACGCGCAACGGGCCGCCAGGAAGAAGTAAGCCCGGTTCTCAGGAAGATCTTGTGATCGGGTTGGAGAAGATCGATAGTCAAGAGCGCGATGGTAATTTTCCATCTGATATGTTGATAGGGAT
>JBEPUJ010000028.1:0-43217 GCA_041691575.1 Terriglobales bacterium | reverse complement strand
GCCGTCGGCATGGGCATCCTCGCCCCCGGCTCCGTCTCCGCCACCATCGGCACCAGCGGAGTAGTCTTCGCCGCCACCGACACCCCTACCAAGGACCGCCTTGGTCGCCTGCACACCTTCTGCCACGCCGCTCCAGGCCGCTGGCACGTCATGGGAGTCACCAACGGCGCGGGCCTCAGCCTCCGCTACTTCCGTGACACCTTCGCCGCCGCCAGCAGCTACGACGCACTCAGCGCCCTCGCAGCCGAAGTCCCCGCCGGCAGCGACGGCCTTCTCTGGGCTCCTTATCTCTTCGGCGAACGCACCCCCCATCTCGACCCCGAAGCCCGCGCCGCATTCGTCGGCATCACGGCCAGCCACACCCAGGCCCACTTCGTCCGCGCTGTGCTCGAAGGCGTAGCCATGAGCCTGCGCGACACCTTCACTCTTTTTAGCGAACTGCATATCCCGGTCGACAGCATTCGCCTCGGCGGCGGCGGCGCGCGCGGCCCGCTCTGGCGTCAGATTCAGGCTGACGTCTACGGCCAACCCGTCGAAATCTTACAGGCCGAAGAAGGTGGCGCCTTCGGAGCCGCGCTGCTTGCCGGAACCGGGGTCAACGCATGGCCTTCGGTCGAAGCCGCCTGCGCCGCAACCATCCGTGTAGCCTCCACGGTAGAACCCCGCGACGCAGCCTACATGGAAAAGGCCTACACTCGCTACCGCAAGCTCTACCCTGCCCTCCGAGAGATCGGCAACGCCTAAGTACATTCCGTTATTCCTGTTGCCTGTTCTCTCTAAACCGACCACCACGGGGTTGCTCCATATCCGGAAACAATCCCGTGTTACCTGTTACCCTTGAGTTCATGCGTCCCCTTCGCATTCTTGCGTTCTTCGCCTGCCTGCTCGTCGTCACCGGGTGCCATTCGGCCCATGTCCTAGCGACCGTCAGCAATCACACCGGCCAGTCGATTCTCCTGCTCGAAGTGGACTATCCCAGCGCCAGCTTCGGCACACAGAACCTTGCTCCCGATGCGGACTTTCACTATCGCTTCAAGGTTCTCGGGACCGGGAAGATGACCCTCACTTATACAGGTGAGGACCACAAGGATCACAAGTCCGAAGGCCCCTACCTCAACGAGACGGCAGATGGTCCTGTCCAGATCACCATCGCCCCCGACGGCGTTCACTGGAAGACAAGCCCGAAATCCACGCTGCAGGCGCCACCGGCCTCCTGATAATCATCAGTCCTCTATCGGTCCCTTGATTGTGGCCAGCTTTATAAGATGCTATCCGTGAACCTTGCGATAACCTGTCTGTATGTCGCGCGGATATTTCATCACCTTCGAAGGCCTTGACGGCTCCGGCAAGACCACGCAGCTACGTCTCCTTGCCGCTTCGCTCACCGCTGCCGGTCACAACGTAGTCACTCTTCGCCAGCCGGGAGGAACTGTTCTCGGCGACCGCATCCGCGCCATCCTGCTCGACTCCCGTTCCGAAGCCTCTCTCGGCCCCATCGCTCCCGCTACCGAGATGGCCCTGATGTTCGCCGATCGAGCCCAATCCATCGCCGAGATCATCCAGCCAGCGTTGGATGCAGGCAACATCGTCCTCTGCGACCGCTACACCGACTCGTCCGAGGCCTATCAGGGCGGAGGCCGCCAGCTAGGCAGCGAACGCATCCTCTCCATGCACGCTGCCGCGTGCGGTAACCTGCAGCCCGACCTTACGCTGTTATTGCTGCCCTCGCTCGAAGACTCTCTACGCCGCGCCCGTCGCCGCAACCAGCGCCATAGTAAGCACCAGGACACGGACGAAAATCGTTTCGAATGCGAGTCTGATGACTTTTATCGCCGCATCTATGAGAAGTACGAAGAGATTGCTGTGCGCGAGCCTCGCCGTGTCCTTCCCATCCGCGACGAAGCCACCATCGAGCGGATTCACACACGCATCCTCGAAGTCGTCGCGTCTCACCTCCCCAGACTATAAAAGCGGCCATCTCGACTAGAGCCACGAGCTTTATTAGGCTGTCTTTGCCCGCTCCAACTCTTTGGGCAATTACAGTTTTTGGATAGGCCCTAAACTAATTTCATGCTCCGAGTACCCTATTCCGATCTCTACGAAGCCCTGCACAAGACCATGCAGCAACTTGGTCTTACGGGAAATCGCGCATCGCATTGCGCTCGCCTCTTTGCCGACACCACTCGTGATGGCGTCTACACCCACGGACTTAGCCGCTTCCCGCGATTTGAAGCCATGGTTCGTAACGGCTGTATCGACGTCGATGCCGAACCCGAGCGCATTGCTGGTTTTGGCAGCATCGAGCGCTGGAATGGTCATCGCGGTCCCGGCAACCTCAACGCTCACGCCGCCATGCAGCGAGCCATTACCCTGGCCAGAGAACATGGCCTCGGAGCTGTTGCCCTGGCCAACACCAACCACTGGATGCGTGGAGGCACCTACGGCTGGCAGGCCGCGGAGCAGGGTATGTTCGCTATGTGCTGGACCAATACCCTCGCCAACGTCCCTGCCTGGGGAAGTGCCACTCCTGTCATCGGCAATAATCCCCTGATCATCGCTATCCCCCGCCCACAAGGACATGTCGTTCTCGACATGGCGATGTCCCAGTTCTCCTATGGCACACTCGATGCCTATACCAGGCGTGGCACTCCGCTTCCCGTCCCCGGCGGCTACGACATCCAAGGAAATCTGACCACCGATTCAGGTGCCATCGAAGCCTCCCAGCGTGCGCTGCCCGTCGGCTACTGGAAAGGTTCCGGCCTCTCTCTCGTTCTGGATATGATGAGCGCCATGCTCTCCGGCGGACTCGCCACGCATCAGTTGCCCCTCGATCCCCTCCACGAAACCGGCCTATCCCAATTCTTCCTCGCCGTTGATCCGTCTAATCTCGCTTCGGCTGCCGAACTCGCTCATATTGCCGACGGCGTCATAGCCAACCTTCACAACTCAACCCCCATAGACAAGGCCCAGCCACTGCGTTATCCGGGAGAGCAAACCCTTCGCCTCCGTGAAGAAAATCTTCGCCTTGGCGTCCCGGTAAATCCAGAAATCTGGCAGCAAATTAATCTTATGCAATAGCCTTGGACTCACGGCGTAGCGCAGTCTTCCGAATGCCTGCGCTACGGCGAGTATTTGTTGCGATGGCAGACAACGATTCCGCACTTTTCACGGTCTAACAGGAGAAGGTGGAGCAACCCGCGTCCGGGTCGTTACCTGAAGACCGTGAGCCCTTAACCCAGGTCACGCCGACCACAGGGGGACTGAGTGAAGACTTCGGAAGTCATGCATGCGTGGGCTGGAATCCTGGCTGGCAGACGCCCGCCGTTCTCTATTGAAATCACTCGGGAGTGTCCGCTTCGTTGTCCCGAATGCTATGCCTTCGATGCCGCGCACCTCGGCGACAGCGGCGCCACGCTTCGTCAACTGGCCGATTACAAAGACGACGCATTGGTTCAGGGAGTGCTACATCTGGTCGATCAATATCGCCCGCTCCACCTTTCTCTCGTAGGTGGGGATCCGCTGGTTCGCTATCGCGAATTAGAAGCGCTTTTGCCCGAGCTAGACAAGCGTGGCATTCACGTTCAAATCGTAACCAGCGCCTTTCGGCAGATTCCCAAACGCTGGGCCGCCCTGCCGCGGCTCAACCTGGTCGTCTCCGTCGATGGGTTGCAGCCCGAACACGACGAGCGCCGTAAACCAGCCACCTACGCCCGAATTCTGAAAAACCTCGAAGGCGCACGCGCCACCATCCACTGCACCATGACGGGCCAGATAGCCGACAGGCCTCATTATCTTGAAGATTTTCTCTGCTTCTGGAGCGACAGACCCGAGGCGAAGAAGGTATGGATGAGCATCTTTACGCCACAACTTGGCGCGGAAGGTCCCGAGCTCCTCACTCCCCGGGTGCGTTCAGCCGTCATCTCGGAACTGCTCCGGCTACGCCCGCTCTATCCCATCCTGGACATGCACGAATCCTGCCTTAAGGAATTTCAGAATCCTCCCCAATCGCCGGACGAATGCATCTTTGCACAAACCACCCATACGGTCTCGGCGGATTTGAAGACAGCGATTACCCCATGCCAGTTTGGAGGTAAGCCCAATTGTTCGCAGTGCGGGTGTATTGCCTCGATGGGCCTCGCCGCCGTAGGACATTACAGAGTCGCCGGCAACCTCACCGCCGGTCGTATCTTTATGTTTTCGGATCGCGTAGGAACGACCGTCAGGAAGTTTAGAGATCAGTGGAGGGGAGCCGCATAATTCCATGACCCAATATCTGACCGAAGAGTCCATACAAATTCATATTGCTGGTAATAACCTGGGGAGAATGAGCGCCTTGGAAATCGACCTCCGCAGGCAAATGGTTCGCATCGCGAGATCGATGCATCGACTCGGCTATACCCCTGCAACCGCAGGCAATCTTTCCGTGCGCCTGGATGCGCAACGCATTCTTTCGACACCGACCGGATGCAGTAAGTCTCGCTTGAAGACCGCTGACTTGGTTATCGTCGATATGGAGGGAAACAGGCTCTCCGGTTTCCGTAATGTAACCAGCGAGATCGGCATGCATATTGCCGTCTATCGCACGCGCCACGATGTTCACGCCATCGTTCACGCTCATCCCCCCATCGCAACAGCGTTCGCAGCCTGCCGCAAACCACTCGACCAGCCCATCTGCTCGGAGATCATGATGTCGACCGGCCTGGTCCCGTTGGCGGAGTATGCAACTACCGGCACTGCGGAAGTCGGTGCGAGCCTGGCTCCCTTCCTCCCCGCCCACGATGCAATCCTGCTCGCCAATCACGGTCTGCTGACCTATGGCGAAACCTTGATGGATGCCTTTATGAAGACGGAGACGGTCGAGCATTTCGCGCAGGTATGTCTTGCCGCGCGTCAACTCGGCGGAGCAATACCGCTCGATGGTTCGGATCTTGAGAAGTTGCAGCGGGCACGGGCGCGATATAAGCGGAATGCCTCCGCGAACCCTGCAATAGTTAGTTGATCATTCTTAAGCGCGGCGCTGAACGCAACACGGGCGATGCTGTTTCCTTTCGCGTTTCGCACCGCTAACCGGGAATGCCTCTTCGCTGAGCGGCATATCTCGTTCGCCCATATGGAATCAGGGACCTCAAGCGCAAACCATTCGTACATCTCTCTATGCGGAAAACCGTCTTAATGAAGCATGAGCTTGACGGCATTTATAGTAGTTTGCTACATAGGTAGCGAGAGTGCCTCTTATGCTCACGTTGCCGAACCTGACCGAATACCATGAAGGCCTTCCGAGCGACCAAAATGTGATCGCCAGTAGGAGCGTCCTGAGTCAACTCCAGCGCTTCCTGTTGAACAGGGCTTCCCTCCTGCTCATGCTTCTTCAGTTCGCATACCTTTCACCGGCAAATGCGCAAACCACTGGAGGTCTTCGAGGACAGGTGCTCGATCCCAGCGGAGCTGTCGTGCCTAATGCAGTCGTGACGCTTATGCAGAACAGTAACGTGCTCAGCGCACGATCCGGCAAAGATGGCGCATACAACTTTCAAGCACCCCTTCAAGGGACTTATGCTCTGACAGTAGACGCGCCGGGATTCACGCTCCCTCCCATGGAAGTATCCATTACGGCCAATCACATCCGGCAACTGAATCTTTGGCTGGCTATCGCTGTCGAGCAGCAGAATATTCAGGTGACATCCCAAAACAACGGGGTTAGCGTCAGCCCGGATGAAAATGCGGATGCGATCGTTCTTCGCGGACACGACCTGGATGCGTTGTCGGACGATCCCGATCAACTACAGAGCGAGTTGCAGGCGCTTGCCGGTCCGGCTGCCGGACCCAACGGTGGACAAATATATATCGACGGATTTGCCGGGGGCCAGCTTCCGCCCAAATCTTCTATCCGCGAAATTCGCATCAATCAGAATCCGTTTTCGGCGGAGTTTGACCGTCTCGGCTACGGAAGAATCGAGATTCTCACTAAACCCGGCACCGATAAGCTTTCTGGCTACGTCATGACGTTTTTTCTTTCGTCCGCTCTGAATACAGGGAATCCGCTAGTCAAGGAACAACCCAGCTACCACGGCTATTCCCTTCCGGCGTATATCGCAGGACCTCTTTCAAAGCACGCATCTTATTTTTTCAGTTTCTTCCATAACCAGCTTCAGGGCCAGGAGATCGTCGATGCGGTCAATCCATCGGATACTACAACGACCATCAATCAAGCCGTGCCCCGGCCATCGTCTTTCTGGAGCATCAACCCGCGCATGGATTTCCAACTAGGTAAGAGCAATACGCTCTCAATCAGAGACTCCTTCACTCGTTACGAACAAACGGGTGCTGGCGTTGGCACGTTAGTTCTCCCGGAGCAGTCTTACAACCAGACCAAACTGGAAAATGCTCTTCAGATCAGCGATACAGTGGTGGTCAACCCAAGGTTGATCAATGAGACGCACTTCCAGTGGCGGAAAGTCCGCAACAGTCAGGCAGCCAATTCCCTTGTCCCTGCCATCATCGTCCAGGGCGCTTTTCAAGCGGGCGGAAACAGCGCAGGCACAGTCCAGGACCATCAGGACATCTTCGAGCTACAGAACTATTCCACGGCAACTGCTGGATTGCATACCATTCGATTCGGTGTGCGGCTGCGAGCATATCGCGATGCCAACTATACGACCTCGGGCTCCAATGGAACCTACATCTTTCAGTCGATCGATCATTATCTGGCAAAGAAACCCGATCAATATCAGGCCACGGTGATCAACAACCCGTTGGTGCGGGTGCCTCTGTTCGATGCATCGCTCTTCTATCAGGACGACTGGCGCTGGAAGCCGAATCTTACTCTCAGTTATGGCCTCCGCTACGAGGGCCAGAACCGCATTCGCGACCATGCCGACTGGGCTCCACGTTTTGCCCTGGCCTGGGCTCCGGGGCACATGGGCAAGACTCCGCCCAAGACCGTGCTCCGCGCAGGTTATGGCTGGTTCTACAACCGGTTCACTGTCCCGAACTCCTTCGGGTCCGCAAGTGAGACGCCATACATTATTCAATCCATCCACCAGGACGGGCTCAACCAGCAAAGCTATGTAATCAACAACCCTGATTTTTACGATCCAACAGCCTCGGCTCCACCCAGCAGCCTTGGCACTTCCAGCGCTTCCCTGCCTACTGTTTATTCTGTCGATCCTCACTTCCATGCGGCGCTCGATATGCAGGGAGGAGTCGGAGTAGATCGCCAGATAGGCAAGCTGGGCACGTTCAACGTCACCTACCTCTTCACACGCGGAGTTCATCAGTATCGAACGAACAATGTCTCAGCGCCCAGCTTCGATCCAGCAACCTACACCGTCATCGGCCCTTCCCCGAATACCTACAACTACCAATTTCAATCCGGTGGCATCTACAAACAGAATCAGATCATCGTGACAGGAAACACACGGTATCGCCATATATCAGTCCATACCTCCTACACCTTCAACGAAGCGAAGAGCGATACACAGGGAGTCAATTATTTCCCCTCCGTTGCGAGCCATCCCGTTCTGGACTATGGCCGTGCCGGGTTCGGTATCCGCCATCGTCTCACCATGCTTGGCACGTATGCCGCTCCGCACGGCATCATCGTTGCACCTTTGTTCGGAGCTCAATCCGGAACGCCCTATAACCTCTCGATCGGCAACGATCTGACGGAGAATAACCAATTCAACGCCCGGCCTACCTACGGCATCTGCGGAGCGGCTGACGTAATCTCAACACCATACGGTTGTCTCGACACGGATCCCGTGGGCAAAGGTGAGCCAATCGTTCCCTATGGCATCGGAACCGGCCCCGCCAACGTAGCCCTTCATATGCGCGTCAGCAAAGCATTCGGGATTGGCCCGAAGATCAAGGGCTCCACGGGCGTTTTCGGTGGAGGTAGAGGTAATGGAAGCGTCAGCGGGCGAGGCCTCGGGGGTGCCCAGGCGGGCCCCAAGCTGGATGCCACGGTCCCCCGAAAATACAGTCTGACCATCGTTGCCACTTCCTACAATGTTCTCAACATTGTGAATCGAGGCACACCCAACGGAGTTTTGAGCTCGACTCTCTTCGGCAAAACGCAATCGCTGGCCGGTGGCCCCTTCGGCTCGCAAACCGCCGGCAACCGCAGTGTCCTTCTTCAGGCCATGTTTAATTTCTAGCCCATCCACCTGTCCTACAATCAAGACAGATGTCTCTCACCGCCAAACGCGATTTACTTGAAACCACCCTCCGCGATCTCGGCAGCATTCTGGTCGCCTACTCGGGGGGAACTGATTCCGCCTACCTTGCCTACGCCGCGCATCAGGCTCTCGGCGATAAGATGTTGGCCGTCATTGCCGACTCCGCTTCCCTGCCCCGGGCAGAATTGACAGCAGCCCTGGCCTTCACCACCGAACACAACATCCCCACTCAAGTCCTCCACACTGAAGAACTCGAAAATCCCGACTACCAGCGCAACGACAGCCAACGCTGCTTCCACTGCAAAAGCGAGCTCTTCACCCGCATGGAATCCGAGCGCGAAGTACGGGGCTTTCAACATATCGCTTACGGCATGAACCTCGACGACCGTGGCGAATTCCGGCCCGGCCAACAGGCCGCCGCCCAGCATCACGCTGTGGCCCCCCTTGTCACAGCGCAGCTTACCAAGGCCGAGATCCGCGAACTCGCCCACGAAGCCGGGCTCAAGCTCTGGGACAAACCCGCCTCAGCCTGCCTCGCTTCTCGCATCGAGTATGGCCGCTCCGTCACCCGTAAAAATCTCTCCCAGGTTGAACAAGCCGAAGAGGCTCTCCACGCTCTCGGGTTTCAGCAAGTGCGTGTCCGTCATCACGGCGACCTCGCCCGTATCGAAATCTCCCGCGACGAACTTCCTCGCGCCCTCACGCTCGATACGCTCGATAGCATCACCGCTGCCCTTCGCCCTCTCGGCTTCCTCTACATCACCCTCGACACCCAGGGCTACCGCTCCGGCAGCATGAATGCTGTCCTCCCCGTTACAAAGATCACCTCAGCTACAAAGTAGGCCGCAAAGATTGGAGTGTCGCGAATCTCTCCGCCGTCGTGAAACAATAGAACCATGCGCATCGCCTACCTCGACTGCTTTGCCGGCATCAGCGGAGATATGTTTCTTGGCGCCGTTCTTGACGCCGGGCTTTCCCCGCAGGTCCTTCACGACGCCATCGCCTCGCTGAATATCGAAGCCTCGCTCAAGATTGAAAAGGTTGACCGCAGCGGCATCTCGTCCACAAAAATCTTTGTTCTCGAGGGAAAAGAGGGTGAAGCTGAATCAGCATCCCCGACTACCCACGCACACAGTCACGACGAGCACGCTAAAAATCATGTTCACGAACGCCATCATGAAGAACCGCACGAAGAAAAGCATGATCATCATGCAGAAAAGAAGGAAGCGCACCATCACGGACGCCACTTAAGTGCGATCCGCAAGATTATTCAGGCCAGCAGCTTGCCCGCAGAAGTTAAACAAGAAGCTATACAAACCTTCGAACTTCTTGGAGCCTCCGAAGCCCGCATCCACAACGTGGACGTCGAAAAAATTCACTTCCACGAAGTAGGCGCTACCGATGCCATCGTCGATATCGTAGCCGCCTGCGCCGGTATCCATGCACTCGGAATCGACCAGTGGTTTTGTTCCCCACTCAACGTCGGAGGAGGCACTGTCGACTGTGCCCACGGGCGTTTCCCCGTCCCTGCTCCTGCCACCGCAGATCTCCTTCGCGGCCTCCCGACTTACTCCGCCGACCCGCAAATGGAACTCATTACCCCCACCGGCGCAGCCCTCATTCGTACCCTGGCTCCTACCTTCAGCCAGCAGCCCGCCATGCGCATTCAGAACATTGGCTACGGGGCCGGAAGCCGCAACCCTAAAAGTTTTCCTAACGTCCTGCGCCTTAGCATTGGCGAATCCGAAGGCGTAAGCAAAGCTAGCACCGACACCGTTACAGTCCTTGAAACCGCCCTCGACGACCTCAATCCTCAGGTCATCGCGCACGTCGCCGAGCAGGCTCTCCAGCAAGGTGCATTGGACGTTATGCTCACGCCGGTCGTCATGAAAAAAGGCCGCCCCGGCACACTACTGACAATCCTCTGCGACTCCGATAAATTTTCGACGCTCGAACGTCTACTCCTTCGCGAGACCAGTACCCTGGGCATCCGCATTCATCAGGAGCAGCGCTCCTGCCTGAATCGCAGCCACCAGTCTGTCGCCACTCCCTACGGAGACATCCGCATTAAGGTAGGCTCGCTCTCCTCAGAAGAACTCAATGCAACTCCGGAATTTGAGGACTGTCGCACCGCTGCCGCAACCCACAACGTTCCAGTCAAACAAGTCCTCCAGTCTGCCATCGCCGCATACTATGCCTACAAATCAAAATGAATAAGTCCACATTGCTCGAACTCCTTGCCGAAGTCCAACTCGGGACGCTAACGCCGGAGCAAGCCTCCGCCCGTCTCTCCGTCCTTCCCTTCGAAGATCTCGACTACGCTAAGATCGATCACCACCGATCACTCCGCAGCGGTCTTCCCGAAGTAATCTACGCCGCGGGCAAGTCTCCCGCGCATACGTCAGAGATCTTCTCTCGCATGGCAGCCACCGGCATCGATGTGCTTGCCACCCGTGCCGACGAGGCCACTGCCGCAGCCGTCCTCACCATCCTTCCAGCAGCCGAGTACCACCAACAGGCCCGTGCCATCACGCTTCGTCAATCGTCTCCCGCCGAGCCGATAGGCCACATCGCTGTCCTCTGCGCCGGGACCAGCGATCTTTACGCCGCCGAAGAAGCCTCTGTCACCGCCGAACTTTTCGGCACTCGTGTCACCCGCGTCTATGACGTCGGGGTCGCCGGTATCCACCGACTTCTTGCCCAGCGCGATACCCTCGCCGCGGCCGATGCCGTCATCGTCTGCGCCGGTATGGAAGGCGCTCTGCCCAGCGTTGTTGGTGGTCTGGTCGGGGTTCCGGTTATTGCCGTTCCCACCTCCGTCGGTTACGGCTCGTCCTTTGCCGGAGCGGCAGCCCTGCTCGGCATGCTCAACTCCTGCTCTCCCAATGTTTGCGTCGTCAATATCGATAACGGCTTTGGTGCAGCCTATACCGCAACTCTGATCGCTCGCGCCGCACACAAGTAATCTCCGCAGTCCTGCTTGCATCTCAATTTATGAGCATTCAGGTACATCGCAGGAGACACCTCATGGAACGTAGAAGCTTCCTGAAGTCAGTAACGGCTGCCGGAGTCACAGCCGCCATCGGCGTGAGTTCCAGCCACGCTCAGACCGCGGCAAAATCTCCCCTTCCCGCCACCCGGCCAGAATCACCTGACATGATCTACCGCGAACTCGGCAAGACTGGTGAACGGGTCTCCGCCATCGGCCTTGGCGGTTATCACGTTGGAAAACAGACGGATGCCAATGAAAGCGTCCGTCTCATCCGTCAGGCCATCGACCGTGGCATTACCTTCATGGACAACTGTTGGGACTATAACGGCGGCAATAGCGAAATCCGCATGGGGCAGGCACTTCGCGACGGCTACCGGAACAAGGTCTTCCTCATGACCAAGATGGACGGCCGTACCAAAGAGTCCTACAATACACAGCTCGAACAATCTCTCGAACGTCTCCAGACAGACGTCATCGACCTCGTCCAGTTCCACGAGATCATCCGCATGGAAGACCCCGACCGCGTCTTCGCCCCAGGCGGCGCTCTCGAAGCCGCCGTAGCCGCAAAGCAAGCCGGGAAGATCCGCTACATCGGCTTTACCGGGCACAAAGATCCAGCGGTTCATCTACGCATGTTCGAGACCGCGCAGAAGCACGGCTTCCACTTCGATACTGTTCAGATGCCCATCAACGTGATGGACGCCCACTTCCGATCCTTCACAAAAGAAGTCATGCCCGTCGCACTTAAGCAAGGCACCGGAGTTCTCGCCATGAAGACCTTCGGCGATAACTACATTCTGCGCAGCAAAACGATCGAAGCCATGGAAGCCCTCCACTACGGTCTCACGCAGCCAGTCTCTGTCGTCATCACCGGCATCGACTCACCAGCAATTCTTAATCAAGCCATTGAAGCTGCAAAGACCTTCAAGCCTCTCACCCAAACACAAATTGCAAGCCTTCTCGACAGAACACGCGAAGCTGCCAGCGAAGGAAAATTCGAGCTATTCAAGACCACCAGCCACTTCGATGGAACTGCCGCTAATCCAAAATGGCTCGGTTAAAAAGGGCAGCCGTCACGTAAATGGCGGCTGTCTTAAACTTCTACGCAGTTTGAGTAACTTCTACTGGTTCACGCCACTGGCCAGGAATCCGCCATCCACCACAAGAATCTCTCCTGTAACGAATGTCGATGCATCGCTTGCCAGAAAAACGGCAGACCCTACCAACTCCTCTGTCTTACCAAACCGGCCCATAGGCGTCCGCATCAGCAATTCCTTGCCGCGATCGCTCTCGTCCAGCAGCTTCTGGTTCAGCGCCGTGCGAAAGACTCCCGGCGCAATTCCATTCACAGTCACGCCCTGCGAACTCCACTCCACCGCCAGCGACTTCGTCAGCGCGCCGACCGCAGCCTTGCTCGCTGCATAGGCGGTCACTTCCTTCAGCGAAACAAATGTATTGAGCGAAGCAATATTGATAATTCGTCCGTACCCACGCTCCAGCATGTGCTTTCCAAAGATCTGGCAAGCCCGCAGTGTCCCGGTCACATTCGTATCCATAATGTCGTTCCAGGTCTCCTCGGACACGGTCAGGGTCGGCTCGCGCTTGATCTTGCCCGCGCAGTTGATCAGAATATCGACCTTGCCAAATGCCTTCAGCGTTCCATCGAGCAATGCCTGCAACGAAGTGCGATCTCCGACATCCGAGGTCAAGCGAAGCGCCTTGCGCCCCTTCGCTTCAATCGCCTTCGCAGCTTCTTCAACCTGTTCGGCACGCCGCGAAGTCGCCACCACATCGGCACCCGCTTCAGCCAGCCCAATCGCCATCGCCAAGCCAATGCCCGACGTTCCGCCAACCACCACGGCCGATTTGCCGCTCAGATCAAACAACGGGTGTCCCATCAAGTCTCCTCTTTTTACTTTTATTCAATCAAGAGTCTGCGCTCCGGTCTTCACAAATTTCTGGAAGACTGGAACACAGACCCGTTGTAAATCCTGACCGGTTCGCTCATCGAGCGAATGTTTAGCGCTGGATACGTGCCGATCCGCCGCTGGCAAACGCCTTGACCTGGTCAAGAGTCGCCATCGTGGTGTCACCGGGGAAGGTCGTCATCAATGCGCCGTGAGCCCAGCCCAGTCGGATTGCCTGCTCCGGTTCCTGGCCGCTCAGAAGCCCATAGATAAACCCAGCGGCAAAACCATCGCCGCCGCCGACGCGATCGAGCACCTTCAACTCCGCGGTCGGAGCATTCACGGTCTTGCCATTGACCCAGGCCACCGCGCTCCAGCTATGGTGGTTGGTGGAATGAACTTCGCGCAGCGTCGTAGCAACAACTTTGATATTCGGATAGCGCGCCACAACCTGATTGATCATGGACAGGAACACGCTTGGGTCGAGTTTGGAGGCAGCTGATACTTCCGGTCCTTCAAAGCCAAGGCCCTTCTGCAAATCTTCCTCGTTGCCGACCAGTACATCGACATTCTCGGCGATCGCTCCAAGCACTTTATGCGCACGCTCAATTCCGCCGACAGTCTTCCAGAGCTTCTCCCGATAGTTCAGGTCGAACGAGCAGATGACGCCAGCCGCGCGGGCCGCCTTCATCGCCTCGATCAGCAGCTCTGCCGTCGTCTCCGAAAGCGCCGCAAAGATGCCGCCGCTGTGGAACCAGCGCACTCCCTGGGCAAAGATCGCCTTCCAGTCAAAGTCGCCCGGCTTCAACAACGCCGCCGCTTCATTGCTACGGTTATAGAACACCACCGGAGCGCGCACGCCAAAGCCCTGGTCGCTGTATACCGTCGCCATGTTCGGTCCGCGAGTGCCATCGTGCTCGAAGCGTTTATAGATGGGATGAACACCCATCGCCCGTACCCGCTCCGCAATCAAATCTCCGATGGGGTAGGACACCATCGCGGAGGCAAGCCCGGTCTTCAGGCCGAAGCAGTCCGACAGATTCGCGGCGACATTGAACTCACCGCCGCTAACATGGATCGCTACCTCCGTCGCCTTGCGAAATGGGATAATGCCGGGATCGAGCCGGGTGACGAGTGCCCCGAGGGATAGAAAGTCCAGTGTGCCTTTTTCAAGAATTTTAAAGCCGAGATCCATTGCGCCATTCTCCTCAATTTTTTTGATGCCCGAATCGAGCACGAGTCTATTCAATAATAGCTATCTTTCGATCAGCCCAAATGAGCGTCGAACCATCTCAAAAACTATAAGACTATTTGCCAAGAAATACCGGACGGATGTGCCGTTCGAACAAGTTTGTCGTCACATTCTTCGCAACAACCTCTTCATTCGCTTCAAGCGCATTCAAATAACGATCGCCCAGCTTTGCCGCCACCTTAAAGCCGACATGCAGCAGTTGCCGAAAACTCTGGTTATACGCCTTGTTGCTCTGGTCATGGCGGAGAGCGGAGGTGTACTGCTCACTGGTCCATACATTTACCTCTTCCGGCTTCGGCAGCTTCGCCGGATCGATGTCAATGACTGTCGCATACGGCGCGCAAAGTTCCGCGCTATGGGCAAACGCCTCCGCATAAACCTCTTTGGCGATCTCCAGCCCGGTTCCACCAGCCTCAGCCAACCCGATCAACTCCTCGAGCCAGGTCGTTCCGGCCGTCTTCATATGGACGCCAGTGTCAAACTTCTTCACCGCATCGTGAACTGCCCTATAAGTCGAGAACTTGTCCGAGCCTGAATGGATGCTCAACTTCAGATTCTCCGGCAGTCCATACGTCTTGACCGCAAAAGCAATCGCCGCCAGATCCTCGTTGAACTCCTTGGTAAACTGCGCCACGTCGCCCACATAATCTACGCCCTTGTTGAACCGACCTGTAAACTTCGGGGCAATCGTCTGGATCGGAATCTTCTCATCGGCAATCGCCGCCAGAATAATCAGCAGTTCCACCGGAGTCTGAGGGTAGTCCGTCTCATCCATTGAGACCTCGGCCACAAAGTTCCCTGCGCCCTTCTTCTCCACCAGAAAACGATAGATGCGCCCAGCATCCTGCACCGCCGCCAGAAACTTATTGGCCACGCCCGTCACGAACTCCGCATCCGTCTTGAATGGCTCATCGATATGCGGAATCGTCACCGCGCCCACAAGCTCCGGATGACGCTTCACAAAAGCTTCCACATCCTTCGCATCCGCCGGCTGACCAATCAGATCTGCAACATCGAGGGTAAAGAAATCGCAGGGCTCCAGAAATCTTCCGACCGTCTTCAGATTGATGTGGTCCGCATCAAGAAAGTATGGCTTCGTCCATCCCAGTTCCTTCACCGCCGCATCGGCAGCAACGCGTGTCTGGCTCGGCTCGGACCCGATAATCATGTGCTCCCGGTTGGACTTGTTCCACACCGGAACAACCTCAACACCGGCATCAGCAGCCAACACACACGCCGCAAGTTGTGCCTTCGCCTGGTGTGCAAACCGGTCGCCCACACCCAGTGAAAACTTTGGAAGCTTCAATCCCTCACTCATCGCAAACCCTTCTTTTTCCTTAAAATCTGATTGGTCTAACCACTTTCCGTCAGCACCAGCATACCTATTAAGACGGTCTTACTGCAAATTCCTAATCTTTGAAGCGGCCTTTGTATGCCCACAGGCCAAGACCGGGGTTCGAGATATAAAAAATCTCCTCTCCATCCACCATGTTCCATCCGTCTTCTAGCGTCTCCGGCTTGTACTTCGCCATCGCTTCGGCAAGGTCGCCATATTCGAAGTGGACGCTCTCGATTTCCTCACGTGTGAGATGTCCCGGGCAATAGCGAATCGTGAACCGGCCTTCGCTCGATCCATGAATCAGGTGCGCCGCCGCGCTTAGATTACCCGCCAGCGCGGGATCTTCTTTCACTGCCTCCAGCGTCCGTGGAGTTCCACAGTAACCATACTTCCGAATCAGCACATCGATTGCTGCATCCTCGCCAAACTCATGCACCCCGGGAGCGAGAACGATCAGTTCCGCGTTATCCGCAAGTGCCATGCGGGTGCGGTAGACGCTCTTATTTCCCAGCCATGTACTGCGAAACTCATGCGGGTCGAGGAAGACCACAGCCTTTTTGATCTCGCGATCCATCATCTTGAAGTTCACCTTGAGACTCAACTCCGCAGCCCGCTCAAAGCACTCCACGTCGTCGCCAACGTACATGCCGCGAATCACCAGTTTGCCCGCGTTATTCTTACCCACCACGGTCTGCACATACACAATCGGCATATTCTTTGCGAAGTGGTCGCTCGCGTAGTTCAGCACCCGGCGCACAGGAGTATCCGCCCGCCCCATCATGCGCTCCATCCCATACACGGCGCCAAGAAAGTGGCTGCGGTGGATCCCCATCGAACCGCCCGTTCCCACAAAAATATTCTTGTTGTAGTTGGCCATTCCCACGACCTCGTGCGGCACTACCTGCCCAATCGACAGGATCAGATCATGCCCGCCATCGCGCAGCAGCTTATTCACCTGTGCAGGCCAGGTGTAGTCGAGCTTGCCCTCGCTCACCTCATACATGAACTCGCCGGGCACCTCGCCCAGGGTCACAATGTCATTGCGCCAGTCATGCGCCCGGAACAGCGCCCTCGGAGTCGCGCCAAACATGGTTGCGATCTCGTCATCCCTCATCGGCTTATGCGTTCCCAGAGCCGGCAGCACATCCACCAACTTATCGCCGTAGTATTCCCACGCCAGTTCCGTCAGAACGCCGCTCTGCGAGTGCATCCGTGTAAAGTCCGGCGGGACAGCCAGCACTTTCTTTCGCTTCCCCAGCTTATCCAGCGCGCCAAACAGGTTTGACTGCACTTCGCTCGGCGACATTTCCATCGTCGGACTTCCAGCACCAAAAAAGAGGCTCATGGTCTCTCATCTTACTCTGTAGAAGCGAGTGATATACAGTCCAACAAGGAGTCCGCTGATGACTGAGCAAGACCTCCAAATTTCCATGCCTGACGGCACCGCCGACGCCGTTCTCTTCTCCCCGGACCCGGCCACGTCACTTCCCGGCGTCCTCCATCTGCCGGACATCGGCAGCATCCGCGAGGCGCATCGCAGCATGGCGCGCCGCCTCTCCGCCGAGGGTTATGCCGTCCTTCTGGTCAACCCTTTCTATCGCACTAGCCGTCCACCGGTCTTCGATTTTCCCCGTACAGCAGACCCGGCACGTACGATGCAGCGCATGGCTGACCTTATGGCCCCGCTCACTCCCGACGCACAGCGGCAGGACCTCGCTGTCTATATCGACTTCCTCTCGGTTCAATCCGCTGTTCGCTCTGGCCCCCTCGGAGCCGTCGGCTACTGCTTCAGCGGAGGGCTTGCACTTCGCGCCGCCGCTACTCGTCCATCACAGGTGGCAGCGGCAGCTTCATTTCATGGCGGAGGTCTCTACAAGGCCGACGATCCTGCCAGCCCCCATCTCGTCCTGTCACAGGTCGCCGCGAGGCTCTACTTCGGCCACGCCGTTCAGGACAAGAGCATGAACACCGAAGCCATCCAGCAATTCGAGCGAGCACTGGCAGCCTGGGGTGGCGCCTACGAGAGCGAGATCTATGAGGGAGCCTTCCATAGCTGGACTGTCCCCGACAGCCCGGTCTTCAACCCGGAACAGGCGGATCGCGCCTTTCGTAAACTGACTGAACTATTCGCCGCAACCCTTCGCTAAACATGCAGAGGACCGGCAGCTTCACCGGCCCTCCTTCAATATGCAAATCGTCGATCCTGACCTTACAGCTTATAGGCCTTCTTCGCCAGATTCACCGTCAAGTCCTTCGCTACTTCAAACGCCTCATCTTCATCCAGACGGCCTTCAGCAACCAACCTGCCGAGAAAGGCGCAGTCAATCCGACGCGCAACATCATGTCGTGCCGGGATCGAGAGAAATGCTCGCGTATCGTCGTTGAACCCCACCGTGTTGTAGAACCCGGCTGTCTCCGTGGCCTGCTCGCGGAAGCGCATCATGCCTTCGGGCGAGTCCTGGAACCACCACGGCGGCCCCAGTCGTAGGACGGGATAGTGTCCGGCGAGCGGAGCCAGTTCACGCGAGTATGAAGTCTCATCGAGCGTAAACAGGATCAGCGTCAGCCGCGGATCGTTCCCATACTTGTTCAGCAGCGGCTGCAACGCGCGCACATATTCGGTAGGCGAAGGCATATCAGCGCCCTTGTCACGGCCAAATTTTTCGTAAACGAGCTTATTGTGATTCCGCACCGAGCCGGGATGAATTTGCATCGTCAACCCGTCTTCAACGCTCATCCCAGCCATCTCGGTCAGCATTTGCGCCCGGAAGTACTCCTGCTCTTCCGGCACCGAGTGGCCTGAAAGAATGCGGCCGTACAAAGACTCCGCCGTAGCTGCATCGAGATCCACCGTTCGTGCAGTCAAATGACCGTGATCAGTTGCCGTGGCTCCCATCGATTTGAAGAAAGCGCGGCGATTTCGCAGGGCGTTCAGATATCCCTTGTAGTTGCCGATATCCTCGCCGGTAATCTCCCCCAGTTTTTCGATATTCTGAACAAACCCCGCATACTCCGCATCGATGACTGCATCCGGACGGAACGTCGGCAATACCCTTCCCTTCCAGCCCGAGGCCTTGATCGCCTTGTGAAACTCCAGCGTATCAAGGGGTGAATCGGTCGTAGACAGCACCTCAATGTTGAATTTTTCAAACAGCGCGCGTGGACGGAACTCCGGTGTCTCCAGCTTCTTCGCGATGAGATCGTAATAGGCATCCGCATTGCCTGGGCTCAACCGTTCTTTAAGGCCAAACTGTTTTTCAAATGCATAGTCCAGCCACAAGCGCGTTGGGGTGCCGCGGAACAGATAGTAGTGCTTCGCGAAGATGCGCCAAACCTCACGGGGATCCGCTGAACCTCCGCCATGTGTCTGGGGAACGCCAAGCGATTCCAGCGAAACTCCTTGCGAATAAAGCATCCGAAAAACATAGTGGTCCGGCGTGATGAACAAAGCGGATGGATTGGGAAACGACTGATCTTCGGCAAACCAGCGTGGATCGCAGTGCCCGTGCGGCGAAATGATCGGCAGATCCCGCACGACCTCATACAGTTTCGCGGACACCGAACGCGCCGCACTATCCGAAGGAAACAACCTGTTCTCATCCAACATCGTCTTCATCACCTCTCCAAAACAATTGCGTCCCGCGGACGCTTTCATTGAAGCCTATCAAAATTGGTCGCACCACGAACAATACTCCCATAAAGGCAAAAGAAAAGGGAGCTCCGAGGAGCCCCCTTTTCTACGATACGAGGTTTAGAAGATTAGGGGATGTAATATCTCATACCGGTGAATACCATATTGTTAGTCGTCTTCGGAGCTCCGCCTACACCTGTCCAGGCTCCACGCGTCAGGTAACTGTACTGCATGGCGTACTGTAACTTCCCATACTTCGGGCTGTTGTAGAGCCGGTAGGTAAACCCCGCAGTCCCTTCGATAACCGCCCGCGTCGCTCCAGTACAGTTCGCAGGCGACGCCGGGTTGTAGCCCGTTGTCCCTGTTGGCGGCAGCTCCGTATTGCAACCCATGTTGGAAGCCGTTACCGGAGCGTAGCCGGCGAGCTTACCCGCGTTCGGCCCAGTCAGGTTCAGATACGCTGTGCGCTGCGCATACTCACCGCCGGCATAGCCAAACAGGTCCAGCTTCTTGTCGGGATGCAGTTCCAGCGAAAAAAGCCCCTGATAGGACTTGATAGTTGCCAGCGTTCCGTCCGGGTGAACGGTCGTGTCAGGCAGGGTCGATGTGCCATACCGGCCAACGCCAGTTCCCACCAGCGTGTGTACGCCAAGATCGACAAAGTGCGTTACCGGGAAGCGGGCATTGGCAAAGAATCCTCCGCCGGTCTTGGTGTCATTCGCCGCGCCGGTTGCACCGGCTGCGGGAACAGAGGTCACGCCGGGGTAGTAACGGTCGCGGAAGAAGCGAGCGAGTCCGCCGATCTCGTAGTGGCCGATCTTAGGATCAAACGCCGCCTTCACGATCACATCCGGCGCAACGTTGTTCGAATAGTTCGCGGTCGAGTTATACAGGCCGCCTCCCGTACCTGCGTTGCCGAAAAAGAAATTCTGGTTCGCATTCGTCGCCGAGAAGATATTCTGCGCGTTCTCCAGCGCTACCGCCACCGTTGCCAGACCAAGTTTTTGCTGAATCCGCACACCCGGCTGACGCGCCCAGCTAAAACCGACGTGGTACTGAGCGTCAATCGTCATCGGCAGAACCTCAGTACGGTTGTCCGTGCCCTTCTTCGTCTCTGTCACCAGCGACCACATCTGACCGCCGGTAATAGCGAAGCCGCTCTTCGTCGCGGCCTGCCCCCAGATCTGCCGCTGACGCAGCGTGTAGCTGTTGCTCTGGTTGCTGTTGCTGGTTACGCCGGCCGACAGAAAGTCAGCCTCAAAGTATCCGGACAACTTGAACGGTCCGGTGTCGCCCTCAAACAATCCTCCCAGCCGGCTCTGGCGTCCGGAGAAGTTGAACTCGCTGGTATGCGCCTGTGCCGCTCCCGAATAGGGAGTGGCGTTGAAAGGCGTATTCACATCCGAATTCAGAGAGCGCTGCCGATAAACCGACTCTGCCGCGAAAAATGCGACCGGAGTAATCGTGATGCCTTTGTAATGCATCGCCAAAGGAGACTCGACCTTTTCAGTCAAATCCTTTCTGGTCTCGCTGATTGTTTGCGTCAATCCTGTGTTTGCCGTCTTGAGATCATTGACCGTGCTGGTCAAGGTCGTCACCGCATCCGCGTTCGCCTGAACGCTCGAACTCACCCCCGCTGCCTGAGACGTCGCCTGTGCAGCAGCCGCATTTGCAGCCTGGGCATCCTGCGATGCCGTCGCCAATTTAGCATCCTTCTCAGCATTTTGCTGCTTTAGGCTGTCGATCTGAGCCTGCTGGCTTTGAAGCTGTTCGCGCAGCTCGCGGATCTCGCGCTCGATCGTGCTCTCAACCGCCGCCTTCTTTTTGACAACTCTCTTTTGGGCTGTCTTCGTTGGCCCTACTGCGCTGGTCTGCGCCAGCATCGACACTGTACCTAAGACCAGCAACATTGACATCGCTACCTGTAGCTGCTTCGACATGAACCCTCTCGAGGTTGAACCAACCAACCCATGTTCAGCGTCATGATTGAGGCCTCGATGCTTGACTCACGCGCTGACATGTTCTTTGAAATTCATGCTCTCAGAGCAATATGAATAGAACAATAATTCGCGCTCTATTCACATTCTTTTCACATTGAAGTCAAAGTAGCGCTGTTTTGGCCGCCTCATAGCCGTCACTCCACAATCTGTTCTCCGGCTGATACCGTTACACAATGTTTATTTCTCGCTGCGGCATCCTGTTTCTTGCGCTGACCACCTTCGCTTCCGCGCAGTCGTCTCTCAAGCTCATTCCGATGCCGCGCGAAGTCCATGCCACCGCTGACCAGCCGCTGACCAACGGCGTTCGCATCGTCTGTGCCGCACCCTGCTCAGAAGAAGATCACTTTGCCGCTACCGATCTTTCGACTAACCTTCAACTGCGCAATATCTCGTCCGTCTCTCCATCCGGCTTCCTCATCGAACTCACCCGCCTCGCCACGCACCCAGTCGCCAACTTCACCGCTGAGATGAAGCCCGAAGGCTACGTCATCGCTGCCAGCCACAACACGCTCACCGTTACGGCCTCCACCGCCGAAGGACTCTTCTACGGTGTTCAAACGATCAAGCAACTTATCGTCGGCGACGGCCCGCGGGCGACTCTCCGAGCGGCCAACATCCGCGACTGGCCAGCCATGAAGTATCGCGGCCTCAGTGACGATCTCTCTCGCGGTCCTGTGCCCACGCTCGACTTCCAGAAGAAGCAGATTCGCACGCTAGCCGCCTACAAGCTCAATATTTACTCTCCCTACTTCGAACACACCCAGCAATACGTCTCCAATCCTCTGATGGCGCCTCCGGGAGGCAGCATCTCCGCGGCCGATGCAGCAGCTCTCGTCGCCTATGCGAAGCCCTACCACGTCACCATCATCCCCGAGCAAGAAGCCTTCGGCCATCTCCACCACAATCTCAAATGGGAGCAGTACTCGCAGCTTGTCGAGACGCCTCATGGAACGACCCTTGCCCCCGGCCAGCCCGGCTCCATCCCGCTCATCAAGCAGATGTTCACCGAGCTTGCCGCGCTTTACCCCGGTCCCTTCCTCCACATCGGAGCCGATGAAACCGTCGATCTAGGAACCGGCCAAACCAAGGCCGACGTCGACGCCCGTGGCCTCGGGATTGTCTATCTCGACTTCATGCAGCGCATCGTCACCGCGCTCCAGCCGCTCAATCGCAAACTGCTCTTCTGGGGAGACATCGCACAGGATTCGCCTGACTTGCTCAAGAAGTTGCCGCAGTCGTTTAAGAACTCCACCATCGCCGTCGCCTGGACCTATAATCCCGAGCCCCGCGGCTTCGACCGCTACCTCACTCCCTTTACCAATGCAGGCTTCGAGACCTGGGTTGCCCCCGGTGTCAACAACTGGTCCCGTGTCTACCCCAACAATAACTACGCGCTGCTCAATATTCAGGGCTTTATTCGCGACGGCCAGCGCCTCGGCGCAACTGGCGCGCTCAACACCATCTGGAACGATGATGGAGAAGGCCTCGAAAACATGAACTGGTACGGCGTCCTCTTCGGAGCCGCCGCCTCATGGCAAAAAGGCGAGTCGTCCATCCCACAATTTCAGGACTCCTACGCCCAGGTCTTTCACGGCGACCTCACCGGCAACCTCAACGAAGCTCAGAAAGAACTCATTCTGGCTCACAATCTTCTGAAAGATCAAGCCAAGACCGGCGATGGCTCTGACGGCCTCTTCTGGCTCGATCCCATGAGCAAAGACGGTCAGGTCTACGCCACCAAGATCCGACCCTACACGCATGAGTTGCGTCTCCACGCCGAACGAGCCCTCACCCTCATCGCGCAGGCTCGCGCCGCCGCGCCCGCACCGCCAAAGTCGTTTACAGCCACCGCCGCGCCGTACAATCCGGCGGACGCCTATCCCTCGGCTCCCACCAGCCTGCGCGAGACCGATGCCATCGACGCGCTTGAACTGGGAGCGCGCCGCATGGACTTTATCGGCCTCAAATTTCAGTTGGCCGACGAGATCGCCCAGGGTTATCAGCGAGCCTATGATCTGCGCACCTCCACCGACCGCAAGCAGCGCGTAACCGTCGCCCGCGAACTCTCCGACATCAACGGCGTCAACGGCCGTGTCGCCGACATCCGCGACACCTATTCCCTCCTGCGCGACCTCTATCAGCAGGCATGGCTCCGCTCCAACCGGCCCTACGCCCTGCGCCCTGTGCTCGAACACTACGACTACACCATCGGCCTCTGGTTCGCCCGCAGCGACAGAATTCGCACCGCACAACGTCAATGGGCCGACAGTCGTACACTTCCCACCGCCGCCGAGCTAGGCATCCCCGCCCCGCCCCCGGCTTCAATCCGCTAGTCGGACTAAACTAACTTCGATGACAACCACCCTTACCGCACGCAGGCTCCACACCGCGCAAGAAATCATCGACTACCCTGTCATCGCCATCGACGACGGGGTAGTCACAAGCATTCACTCCGATCCTGCCAATCAATCGGAAGCCATCCTCACCTCCACCTTCCTAGACATCCACACCCATGGCGCGGCCAACCACGACGTCATGCATTCCAGCCTCGCCGAGCTTGGCATCGTCAATAAATTCCTCGCCGGTAAAGGCGTAGGACACTACCTTCCCACCACGGTCACGGCACCCATCGACCCGACGCTCCACTCGCTCGAAATTCTGGCCAACGCCATCGAATCGCACACCGCGCCAGACGAAGCTCGCCCCATCGGCATTCACCTCGAAGGCCCCTTCCTCTCCCACGCCAAGCGCGGCGTCCACCCGCCAGCAGATATCCTTCCGCCCGACATTGCCCTCTTCGACCGCTTCCGTCAGGCTGCTCGCGGCCACATCCGACTCATCACCATAGCGCCCGAAATCCCCGGCGCACTCGCCCTCATCGAACACGTAGCCTCTCTCGGCATTAAGGTCAGCATCGGTCACACAAACGCCACCTCAGAAGAGGCACAGGCAGCCATCGAAGCCGGAGCCGTCAGCGCCACTCACACCTTCAACGCCATGCGTCCGCTCGATCACCGCGACCCCGGAGTCATCGCCACCGTCCTCGACGACGACCGCCTCTTCGCAGAGCTCATCTGTGACGGCATTCACGTAGCGCCGGAGATGGTTCGCCTCTGGCTCAAGGCCAAGGGGCCGAACAAAGCCATCCTCATCACCGACAGCATGTCCGCCACCGGAATGCCTGACGGCACCTACACCCTCGGAACCTTTCAGGTGGAAGTAGCCAACGGCCGCGCCATCTCAAACGGCTCCCTCGCCGGCAGCGTCCTCACCATGGATCGTGCCGTCGCTAACCTGCAACGCTTCACAGGCTCATCCCTGGGTACAGCAGTTCGACTGGCATCGCATAATCCCGCGCAGATGCTCGGCCTCGAAGCCACCATCGCGAACCCCGCCCCAGGTCAACCCGCGAACTTCAACGTCTTCAACGCCTCGGGCGATCTCGAATCAACCATTCTCAATGGCAACCGTATCCCCATCGGCCTGTCCTAACTTAATGGGCTTCAAGGTCATGGTGAGGTAAGCCAAGGCTCCCGCGGCAGTTACCCCCGAACAGATCAGTAGCGAAAGGTGAAACGACTGGGTACGATCGAGCAGCCAGCCAGTGATAATCGGAGCCGCCGAAGCAATCGCATAGCTGCCCATGTTCTGCAGCGCTCCGACCTGCGCCGACAGCCGTGCGGCGGTCGACACATGGATCAGATTCCAGGCAGCCGTACCGGCGAAGTGAACAAAGAAAACTGCCATGCTGATCGCCGCAACCGCCATCGTAAGACTCGTTGCTCGTACGACCAGCGCCGTGCATCCCGCAGACAGAACCATCCCTGTAACGATAAGCAGACGGCGAAACGATCTGGCCTGCTGTAGATCGCGCACCTTGAGATCGGTAAGAATACCGCTGACGAGCATTCCCACCGCTCCCGCCGCGAAGGGAATGCCGGAGATCATGCCGGTAGCGCCCAGCTTCAGGTGGTATACCGACGCAAGATAGCCGGGCAGCCAGGTGAGGTAGAGCCATGCGGTGTAATTGATGCCGCCGAATCCAAGCATCATGCCCCACATCGTCTTCGTGCGCAGCAAGGCGAGCAGGTCCGGGTCCCCAAACAAAGACCAGAAGGAAAACCTGGCGACCTCCGATTGCGGAGAAGCCTCCCTAACGGAAGTATGGGTTCCACGTCCATAGCCGAGCGCAAGCCATACCGCGGCGAAAACTACGCCAGCGAGGCCGATGATGGCGAACATCCCTCGCCATCCCGCCCACAACATCAGCACCGTAAGCACCGGCGGCGCGATGACCTGGCCCAGAATTGTCGAAGTGTTAACTAGGCTCATCGCACGGCCACGGCGCTCCGGCGCAAAGCTCGATTGAACCGCGTCGAGCGATGCCGGAAAGAATGGTGACTCTCCCAGGCCGAGTAGGACGCGAAGTGCCTGAAACGCTCCATTCGACCGGACCAGCGACGTCACCATCTGCGCCGCCGACCAGGCAAGTAATGCTCCGCCCAGCACCCGGCGGAAGCCGAACCGCTTGACCAGTGTGCCGGCAGGAATCTGTCCCAGTCCATAGGCGAGTGAGAACACCGCGAGCAGGCTACCCATCTCCGTTCCGCTCAAAGACAGTTCTTTGCGGATGACCGGGTTCGCGATCGAAAGCGAGACGCGGTCGAGGTAGTTGAGAACGCCCGTAAGCATCAGGAAGCCGAGGATCAGAAGCTGACGGCGTTGGCTCAGGACAGTTTGATCCCACTCATCGGTAGGGCGCATCAATTCTCCAGGTCATCTCAGAATAGATACCAGCCTAGAGGCAGGTGACCTTAAAGTCACGCGAGGCCACCCTTACCGAGGAAACTGAAACTATGCATCGAGTCCCAGGAAGGGCTTGATCTTGCGCCTCATCGCACCGACCGATCCAATCATTCCTGTGCCCATCGGGAACAGTGAACCCGAACAGTGAAGCCGGCTCCGGAACAGGAGAGGGGCTCATGTAAAGTTCAGCTTTCGAACCGCAAGGGTGATCTTGTTCTAGAATCTGGGGCATGTTCCTCAAGCAGTACTATCTCGGCTGTCTTGCCCACGCGTCTTACCTCATCGCCGATGAAGCAAGCGCATCTGCCATCGTCGTCGATCCGCAGCGTGACATCCAGCAATACCTGGACGATGCCGAGCAGCTCGGCGTACAGATCCGCCACGTCTTTCTCACTCACTTCCACGCCGACTTTCTCGCAGGACATCTCGAACTGCGCGACCGTTGCGGCGCCGAAATTCGGCTGGGCGCGCGAGCCAAAGCCGAGTACAAGTTCGTTCCTATGAAAGAGGGCGACACGCTTGAGTTCCCGGGACTGCGTCTCCAGATTCTTGAGACGCCGGGGCACACCATCGAATCGATCTCGATTCTAGTGTTCGACCTTACAAAGGACTCGCAGAAACCCTATGCCGTCCTGACCGGAGACACCCTGTTTATCGGCGACGTGGGTCGTCCCGACCTGCGCGCCTCTCTCGGCTGGACGGCACAGGAACTCGGCGGCTATCTGTACGACTCGCTCCACGACAAGCTGCTGCCGCTGCCCGACGAGACACTGGTTTACCCGGCGCATGGAGCTGGCTCTTTATGCGGCAAGAATCTTTCCTCCGATACGGTTTCCACGCTGGGCGAGCAACGCCTTTTCAACTATGCGCTGCAACCAATGGCCAAGGAAGAGTTTATTCGGCTGGTTACAATCGATCAGCCGGAGGCCCCGGCGTACTTTACCTACGACGCAATCCTGAACACGCGCGAATGGCCCACGCTCGATAAGACCTTGAAACAGGTTCTGCAACCGATCGAGCTGGACGATATTCTTGCAATGGGTAACGCCGGTTCTCAGATTCTCGATGTCCGAGACTCGGCAGAGTATGCCAAGGGGCATATCGCCGGAAGCCTCAATATTGGTCTGGGTGGCCAGTATGCGACGTGGGCGGGCACGGTTCTCGATCACACCCGGCCCATCGTGATCGTCGCCGAGCCGGGACGCGAAGAGGAGGCCACGCTGCGCCTGGGAAGGATTGGCTTCGATGACGTAAAGGGCTATCTGCGCGATGGCATGGGAGCGCTGGCAGGACGTCCAGATCTGATCCAATCTACGGAAAGAGTCAGCCCTGCGATGCTGGCAGAGGAACTGGCATCTCAGAATCAGCCGATTGTAATCGACATCCGCACACCCGGCGAATGGGCAGCCGGACACATCAACGGTAGCATCAACATCCCGCTCACCCACTTACAGGAACGCATCGAAGAAGTTCCGCGCGACCGCAGAATTGCCGTTCATTGCACAGGCGGTTATCGCTCCTCGATCGCCGCCGGCCTCATCAAGCAGCACGGCATCACCAATCTGGTCGAGTTGGCGGGTGGTATTGCGGCATGGGAGGCGGTAAAGCTTCCGGTGGTCAACGGCTGAAACCGTCGATCTCGGTACCGGTTCGAAACCGCCCAGGCTTTAGCCGCCTCTATCTTCCCGCACCCGAAATCTGGCATTCTGAAAGACCATGCCCTTTTCGTCCGCAAACCTCCCCTCTATCGGTATCGACTTCGGAACTACGAATAGCTCCATCGCCCTGGCCACCTCTGAAGGCGCAGTGAAACTCGTCTCCTTCCCGACCGCAGCCGCAACAACCGAGTCCTTCCGCTCCGTCCTCTATCTGGAGCAGCACAAGCAGGCCGCACGAACCCAGGTAAAAAGTTTCAGCGGCCCCTCCGGCATCGAGCACTACCTCCACGCCGAACACAAGGGCCGCCTCATCCAGTCTCTCAAGTCCTATCTCACCAGCCGCACTCTCACCGGAACTGAAGTCTTCGGCCGTCGCTACAGCATCGAAGACCTGATCTCACGCATCCTTACCGATCTCCGCTTGCAAGCCGAGCAGCAGTTTAGCCAGCCCATCCGCCACGCCACCGTGGGCCGTCCCGTCCGCTTCGTCGGAGCCGACTCCACCGAAGACGACGCCTTCGCCCTCGAACGCCTCCGCGAGGCCTTCACCCACGCCGGCTTCGAGTCTGTCGATTTTGAGATGGAGCCCATCGCCGCCGCCTACTCCTATGAATCCACCCTTGACCACGATGAACTCATCCTCATCGGCGACTTCGGCGGAGGCACCAGCGACTTTTCCCTTCTGCACGTCGGCCCCGGAATCCGCGCTCGCGGCCGCACCGCACAGGACCTCCTCGGCAACAGCGGTCTTGGTCTCGCCGGTGACGCCTTTGATGCCCGCATCGTTCGCAAGCTCGTCTCCCCTGCCCTCGGCGCCGATTCCCTTGCCCGATCGCTGAACAAGCTGCTGCCCGCCGTCCCTGCCTGGATCTACGCCAACCTTGAGCGCTGGCACTACCTGTCGTTCCTCAAAACCCGCAACGTCCATCAGATCCTCAAGAGCGCCCGCGCCAATGCGCTTGAACCAGAAAAAATCGAAGCTCTCATCACCCTCATCGACGAAAATCTCGGCTACCAGCTGCACCAGGCCGTTCAACGTCTCAAGATCGATCTCTCACACAACGAATCTGCCCGGTTCGCCTTCCGAGACGGCAGCATGGACATCCAGGCCAACCTTACCCGCACCGACTTCGAATCGTGGATCGACGAAGACCTGCAATCCATCGAGCGCTGCGTAGATGGCCTGCTCGAAACTACCGGCATCTCCGCCAAAACTGTAGACCGCGTCTTTCTCACCGGCGGAACCAGCTTCGTCCCTGCCGTCCGCCGCATCTTCGAGACCCGCTTCACCGCCACCCGCGTCCGCACCGGCAACGAGTTCACCTCGGTCGCCCGCGGCCTCGCCCTCCGCGCCCGCGAAGCCACCCTGCTTAGATAGTTGCCGCGTTGTCGCGAAGCATTGCGACCTTATGGCGAACGTCCTCACTCTTCGACCCGAGATCCACCGCCTTCTGAAATGCGGCCAGCGCATTCTGTCGATCATGCTTCTGGAGATACGCTTCCCCGAGATTCTCGTAAGCAACCGCGGAGGTGGGATTTTCAGCGATGATCTGCTGAAAGACAGCGAGCGCATCCTCATATTTGTCGACTTTCAACAATTCGTAGCCGAGCCAGTTCAGATCGTAGGTAACATCGGCACACTTTCCCTCGCTGGTCGTTCGGTACGCCGTATACGCAGCCATCATCTGTGCAGCGGTGGCATGATCGGCAACCTGCAACATCTCCAATACGACAGCGGTGATTCCCTTCGGATGAACATCAGGAGGCCGGAAGATTGCGGCATCGCTCAAGGTGTTCGGCTCCATCGAAACCCACTCCCCGCCACCCAGCACCTTACCGGTCTTGAGATTCACCTCCTCCGAGCGCGAAGCAAGGCGAACCCCGTTTACCAGCTTGAAGTCTCTATGGATGGAGACTGTCTCAACTGCATCTCCCCGCGCATGAATTGGCAAAGTCAGTTGCGTCATCTCAAGCCGGTATGTCTCCGGCTGAAAATAGTACGTTGCCGACGAGCAACCAGCCTGATCGATCTTTACTGCCTCAACTTGTTTTCTCAGCACCGACCTGCGGCCCAGATAACTCGCCGTAAAGCCCCTCTGCTTGTAATCGATAAAGAGATAATCAAACTCCGCCCCGCAACGTAAGGCCTGCTCGGCCTTATTGACGGTTCGCACGAGACGCTGCTTTGGCCAGTTGAGTTCCCACCCACGCTGGCCATCAAACGCCTCCACAATGCGGCTCCATTCTCCTCCGCACGCCGGTATCTCTGGCCGGCACCCAACGAGGCGTAAGCCAGGACGCATCCGGATCATGGTCGCATTCGAGTTCCTGCTGCCCGTAAACTCCTGCTGATAAGCACCCTCGTAGTGAAAGCCCCGAAGAACAAGGCTATGGATCGCATGAATCCTCTCAATTCCACCCATCGCGGCAATAGCCTTCTGTATCACGCGATCTGCCTGATCGCTCGGCGGAGCGGAGACATGAATCATCAGCAGGAATGCAAGTGAGGCGATCATCATTGTGATTTCCTCTCAAATCTCATGTATGGGATTTAGATCGCCATTCAGGCCGCCGGTTAGGTAGCCATAACCAACTTTCTGTCCGCAGGCACCTCCCCAGAAGGGGGTGAGGACCTTTTAATGCAACTTCTACACCAACTCTTCCACCCACTTCTCCACATGGTGTCCAACAAAAACCACGTCCACAGGAGAGCGACCCTAGCGCCGAGTCCCGTCTCCCCGCTCCCAGGGTCGTGGAGTCACCGGATCGTCCTGCCACTTCTGCCGCCGTCCCACCAGAAACATAATCAGTCCAAAGACGAACATGATCGCCCCCCAGGTCAGGTTCAGATTCACACCCATCGACTTCTCATAGATGGCAGCATTCCCTCGGGTGATAAACCCGTAGACGCTCATCATGCCCCCTGTTATCAGGAAGATCAGGCCAAGCGGAATACGTATGTCGAGTCCCATTTTGAGGTTCCTTTAAGCGAAGACAAGGTTGAGAACAATGAGGATCGCAATGACGCCGACAGCCAGCGTCGCGGGCTTCTGATACCAGCTTAGATGGCCTTCCGCAGGCTTCGGCGTCAGCGAGTAAACCAGCCCAACAAGTTCCGACTCTGCACGCGGCTTGGTCGCCAGGCTAACCACAATCGTAACGACCAGGTTTATGGAAAACGCAAAGATGGCCGTCCAGAAGTTCTGCGCCATATCGCTCGGATAGTGATGAACGATGGCAAGCCATCCGCCATGCATCCCCGGCAGCGCATTGGTAGGGATCGTCAGCCCATGATGCAGTAACGCCGCTCCTGTACCTGCAATCAAACCGCTAAACGCCCCATGTCCAGTCGTTCGTTTCCAGAACATCCCCAGCAAAAACGTGGCAAACAAAGGCGCATTGACGATCGAAAACACCAGTTGCAACGCGTCCATGATGTTGTTGAAGTTGGTCACGGCGTAGGCCGCCCCGATAGATAAGACGACACCTCCGATCGTGGCCATCCGCCCCATCCAGAGATAATGCGCATCCGATCCCTTCTTATTGATGTAGGCCTGATAAATGTCGTAGGTCCAAACCGTATTGAAGGCTGTGACATTCCCCGCCATACCCGACATAAAGCTCGCCAGAAGTGCTGTCAGTCCCAGGCCGAGAATACCTGTCGGGAAAAAGTGCAACAGCATCACCGGAATGGCGAGGTCATAGTTATAAACCGGGTTGCCATTGGTATCGAGCACCGGCTTGCCATTGATTGGGTCGATCTTCTGCGGAATGATGCCGTGGGGATGTTGTTCATCCAACGGAAGGGCATGGCTATTGGCGGTTGTGGTCGCAACGACGGCAGCCGGAGTCGCGGCCATCTTCGAGGTCACCGTCACCGCAATCAAGCCGGGAAGAATAACAAGAAAGGGAAAGAACATCTTCGGGATAGCTGCAATCAGCGGCACCTTGCGCGCCGAAACCTCGGAATCCGCAGCCATGGCCCGTTGAATCACCAGAAAGTCGGTGCACCAATACCCAAAGCTCAGGACAAAGCCAAGTCCCATGGCCAATCCCACCCACTCCACTCCTAAAGTATTGGTTGAGGCATGTGCCATCCCTTGCCAGGAATGAGTCATGTTAGCTGGAAGAGTACGCTTGATTCCCTCCCATCCGCCCACATTGCGAAGACCGATCCAGACCAGCGGAGCAAAGCCCGCCACGATCAGGAAGAATTGCAACACTTCGTTATAGATAGCGCTGGTCAGGCCGCCCAGGAAGATGTAACCGAGTACAATAATCGCCGAAAGAAAGACCGAGACGTGAAAGATGTACTGGTCTGGAATAATGCCATGAAACAGGCCAAGCGTCTGGATCAACAGCGCCATCGCATACATCGAGATGCCGGAGCTGAAGACGGTCATAATGGCGAATGAAAACGCATTGACCGCGCGCGTCTTTTCATCAAAGCGCATTCGCAGATACTCAGGCACCGACCGCGCCTTTGATCCGTAATAGAAAGGCATCATAAAGATGCCGACGAACACCATCGCAGGAATTGCGCCAATCCAGTAAAAATGGCTGGTGATGATGCCGTATTTCGCCCCCGAAGCCCCCATGCCGATTACTTCCTGGGCTCCCAGGTTTGCCGAAATAAAGGCCAGGCCGCAGACCCAGGCGGGAATGGAACGCCCCGCAAGAAAGAAGTCATTGCTGGTGCGCATGTAGCGCTTAAGAGCAAAACCGATCCCCAGAACGAAGACGAAATAGACCAGCATGATCAGCCAGTCGATGATGGATAGAGTCACGGTAACCCTTATTGAAAACTGACTTTAGATTGATGCTCCGCCAACTCTAAATTGTCCTTACCTGCCGAGTCCAGCTAAAGCTGGCAGTCAGATAAACCTGAAGATCTCCCCCCTTGCATGGCTGACGCTAGAATTAAAGCCCCGGATAACTTGCAGCTCTATCGGTGCATCGAAGCAGACATCTTGCAGTTGTGCCCGGGCAGAATGGGCAGCAGGTGATAGCAGAACTTTAATTTGGTACTTTTTCCGCGTTCCCTTGCAAAACAGAGCAACAGGCGGAGCAATACTTGTCGGTTTTCTCCTTGGAGCAATAGACCCCAGAATGGCATCAACAATCCTTCTCATCGACGACAACGTAGTGCAGGCAGCCACGCGGCAGGCGATTCTGAAGCGTGCAGGATATACCGCGATTGCAGTGCTCAACCCCAGGCGAGCATTAGAGCAGTTTCAGAAAGACGATTTCGCTACCGAGATAGGCCTTGTCATCACCGATCACATTATGCCGGGGATGAACGGATCGGAGTTTGTCCGATACCTCCGCCAGACGCATCCTACCCTCCCGGTACTGGTCATCAGCGGACTCTACGAGGCCGAGACCGAGTATGAAGGACTGAACGTTCTCTTCCGCCTCAAGCCCTTCCCGCCAGACAATCTGCTGGCAAGCGTGAATGACCTGTTGCAGGCCAGCTAAAAACAGTTTCCCCGATATTCCCGTGCGGTAAACGACTTTTATTGCCCTTTCAGGGTTCCGCTTGAGAGAATGAAGCATGCAATTGCATCCAATGCCTCAGTTTGGTAGTTTCACGCTGCTGTTGGCTCTGGCGCTGAGTGTCTACACGCTGGCGGCAGGCGCGTTTGCGCTATGGCGCTTCAAGACAACCTCGGCAAACGATGGCTCAGGGCGGCTGGGCGAGACAGCTCGGCGCGCGGGGATTGCCAGCTTTATCGCATTGACATGCGCTGCGTTCGCGTTGGTCTGGGCGGCGTTCACCAACGACTATTCCGTCTCCTACATCCTTCACCACACCAACCAGACCCTGAACCCCGCCTATAAATTTTCGGCGCTCTGGTCTGGCCAGGAAGGTTCGTTGCTCCTGTGGGCGTGGCTGCTCTCGGCCTATGGATTCGTTCTGCGCATCCGGCATCGGGTGGATGTCCGGTTGTCCGCATTTGCATCTACGATTCTTGCCGGCATTCAGGTCTTCTTTCTTCTGCTCCTGAACTTCGCGGCTCCTCCCTTTGCCATCCAGCCCGGCCCGGTGGCGGCAGACGGCTTCGGACTCAATCCCCTCCTGCAGTATCCCGAGATGGTCATGCATCCGCCGCTGCTATATCTCGGCTACGTTGGCTTCTCCGTACCCTTTGCCTTTGCGCTCGGCGCACTGATGATGCGTTACCCCGGAGAGAAGTGGATTCACATCACCCGGCGCTGGACCATGGTGACCTGGCTCTTCCTTACCCTCGGAATCTTCATGGGCGCGCACTGGGCCTACAGCGTACTCGGCTGGGGCGGCTACTGGGGATGGGACCCGGTTGAAAACGCCTCGCTGATGCCATGGCTTACCGGAACGGCGTTTCTGCACTCCGTCATGATGCAGGAGAAGCGCGGCATGATGAAGAGCTGGAACGTCTGGCTCATCTTCTCAACCTTTATGCTGACCATTCTGGGCACGCTGCTGACGCGTTCCGGAATCGTAAGTTCCGTCCACGCCTTTGCCCAGTCCGACATCGGCAACTGGTTCTACGGATTCATCATCATCGTCTTCGCCATCTGCCTGTTTACCTTCTTCAAACAGAAGGACCACCTGAAATCAGAGAACAAGCTGGAATCATTGGTGTCCCGCGAGTCCAGCTTCCTCTTCAACAATCTGGTGCTGCTCGCCGCCTGCTTCACTGTTCTGTGGGGAACCCTGTTTCCGATCCTCTCCGAGTATGTGCAAGGCTCGAAAGTCACCATGGGAGCCCCGTTCTATAACCGGGTCAATATCCCTGTCGGGCTCTTCCTCTTGTTCCTGACCGGCATCGGACCGCTGCTGGCATGGCGTTCTACTTCGCTGCGATCGATTCGCAGGAACTTCATTTTGCCGAGCATCGCTATGGCGGTAACATTCGTCGGCCTGATGATCGCCGGTGTGCGGCCATGGAGCGCGGGCGATGCCATGGAAGCCACCATCTTCTCGCTGATCACCTTCTCGCTAGCGGCTGGGGTCATTACGGCAATTGGCGCGGAGTTTCTGCGTGGCGCATTTGTAGTGCGGACGCAGACGAACAAAAATCTCGCTGCTTCGACCATTCTTCTGGTGCGGCGCAATACCCGGCGCTACGGCGGCTATCTGGTTCACTTCGGTATTGTGGTGCTCTTTATCGGGATCGCCGGCGGTGCCTTCAACCAGTCGCACGAGCAGGAGATGGGCTTTGGCGATTCGATGACCATGGGGCCATACAAGCTGGTCTGCCAGAGCTTTACCCAAGAGAGCAAGCCGAACTTCGATACCGAATATGCTCTGCTCGACGTATATAAGGGCAACAAGAAGATCGCCCAACTCGCGCCTGAAAAGCGCTTTTATATCGCGAGCCAGCAATCGTCGACGATGGTGGCTCTACGCTCCACGCTTACCAGCGACCTGTACGTCATCTACGAAGGCAAGAATCCCGAAACCGACCGTCCCATCATCAAGGTATTTCTCAATCCCCTGATGAACTGGATCTGGATTGGCGTCGCCATTGTTGTCTTCGGGACGTTCCTCGCCCTGGTGCCTAGCCTGACCAAGAACCCACGCACCAAAGTAGCCGTCGAGCCTCCACTGGTCGAAGCCGAGGTCCACCATGTCGCTTAAGCACTGGATACAAGGTCTGACTGTATGCCTGCTCGCCATGGTCATGCTTGGCGCAAGCGACCCCGGGGCTCGCTTCAACAAGATTGGTCATCAGATGATCTGTCCCTGCGGATGCACCCAGGTTCTGGTCGAATGTAATCACGTCGGCTGCCCCGATTCTTCTCGGATGATAGGCGAGTTGCGCGCTCAGATTGCGGAGGGCGGCTCCGACAATTTGATTCTGAACTGGTTCGCCGGCAAGTATGGAGCGACAGTACTCGCCGCCCCCATCCGTGGCGGATTCGATAACGTCGCTTGGATTGCACCCTTTGCAGTCTTTCTTCTTGCCACGGTGGGCACGGGAGTTTTGATCTATATCTGGAAGCTGCGGTCTCTGGCCAACCTGCCGCCGGTCAACACCATTGGCAGTGCAGATGCAGAGAGTGATGCGATGCGTGAGCGCATTCGCCGGGAGACAGAATACTGATGGGCGCTATTGCCGGTATCGTGTTGACGATTGGAATCTTCCTGTTTATCTTCTGGCCGGAACGAAACCCCTTCTTTCAGGCCGACAAGACGCGGGTGGACTATCTGCGCGAGCGCAAAGACGCCATCTACGAAAACCTGCGCGACCTGAACTTCGAGTATCTTGCCGGGAAGTATCCCGAACAGGACTACTCTGAACAGCGTCTGGGTCTGGAAGATGAGGCCGCAAAGGTCATCGCCGAGATCGACCAGTTGACCACCCGGGGCGATCTGGGGCGGCGCAGCCGAATATAGAACACCTGCACCGTAAACAGGCCAGGTGGGCCAGGTTTGACGTAAACTTGACGCGTGACCCTTTCCTTTCGAAATCTACGACGTGTTGCAGGAATTGCCACGCTCTTTGTGGCGTTTACCGGTTTTGCCCTCGCTGAGACCATCACCGGCACCGTAATCAACAAGACGACCAACAAGCCCTCAGCCGGGGACGATGTTGTGCTCATCCGCCTCGCGCAAGGCATGCAGGAGGCGACGCGGACCAAATCCGATTCGCAAGGGAACTTCACCTTGAATGTTCCCGATGCGGGCATGCACTTGGTGCGCGTGACGCACGACAAGGCTGCTTATTTTCGCCCTGCCCCTCCAGGCACAGAGTCGGTTGAAGTCGAGGTCTACAATGCTGCGGAGAAGGTAGCCGGAGTCACGGCGGAAGCGGACGTGATGCGAGTTCAGACGGACGCCAGCGGCAAGCTGCTGAACGTGGTCGAGAACTTCTTCATTAAGAATGATTCAACCCCTCCGCGAACGCAGTTCAGTCCCAAGTCGTTCGAGTTTTATCTGCCTGCGGGAGCGGTCATTGAGGGATCGGCAGCGCTTGCCCCGGGAAGCATGCCCGTCAAGTCCACCCCTATGCCTCAAGGCGACCCCAATCATTATGCGTTTGTCTTCCCCCTCCGTCCGGGGGAGACGCGGTTTCAGGTCACCTATCACGTGCCTTACAACGGGAGCTTCAAATTCACACCGCGCATGATGATGCCGACAGACACCGTTGCCATCATGATGCCGAAGAGTATGACCTTCGCGGGTGGCCCCTCCACGGCTTACTCGCCCGTGACCGAGGAGACGACGGCGCAGACCTATGTTGCGCGAAGCGTAGCCCCGTCGCAGGCGCTGGACTTTACGCTGTCGGGAACCGGGCAACTCCCACGAGATTCGCAGGCGGCGGCTACAGCAGGAGCTTCAGGACAGTCCGGAGCTGGAGCTGAATCCTCTGCGGCTGCGGATACGCGTCCCGGCGGCGGGCTGGGAAATCCCATCGACCCCACCGGAAACGACAGTCCCTTGGCGAAGTACAAATGGTGGATTCTGGGCGCTCTGGGGTTGGCGATGGCCGCCGGTGCCGGAATCATGCTGAAAGGAACTCCCGCAAAGCCTGCCCCTGCCAGCCCGGTAACGCCCGCAGGTCCTGGTGGCGTTCTCGCGGCCTTGAAGGAAGAGTTGTTTGCCCTCGAATCAGACCATCTGCAAGGACGTCTGACCGATGCAGAGTATGCGGAGCAGAAGGCCGCATTGGAGGCCGTCCTGCGCCGTGCGCTCTCGCGAAGCGAACCCGTGTCGAGTGCGTCTAACGCTAATAAGATAGACGGGCCAGTTCTATGAGGGACTAACCAATGAACACCTTCAAATCGACGCTGTTGCTTGTAGCTCTGACGTTGTTCCTCATTTTTGTTGGAGACCGTATCGGTGGACAAAATGGGATGCTGCTGGCATTTGCGCTCTCGGTCGCGTTCAACTTTGGCACCTATTTCTTTTCGGACAGGCTGGCACTGGCGATGTACAAAGCCCAGCCCGTGACCCGCGAAGAACTGCCAAGGGCCTATGAGGTCGTTGAGCGGCTGACGGCAAAGCAGGGTCTGCCCATGCCTAAGATCTACGTCCTGCCCACAGAGTCGCCCAACGCGTTTGCGACCGGCAGAAATCCGCAACACGCATCGGTGGCGGTTACACGTGGCATTTTGGACCTGCTCGACGATGAAGAGCTGGAAGGCGTTCTGGCGCATGAATTGGGCCATGTGCGCAACCGCGATATTCTCACCAGTTCCATCGCTGCGACGCTGGCCGGAGCCATTACGATGATCGCCCGCATGGGCTACTGGGCTTCCCTGTTCGGCGGATACGGTGGAGGCCGCGACAGCCGCGAGCGCGGCGGCGGCTTCAGCAGCTTGCTTATGTTGATTCTCGCACCCGTCGCAGCCACCTTGATCCAACTGGCAATCTCGCGCTCACGGGAGTATGAAGCAGATGCAACAGGAGCCCGCCTGACGGGCAATCCGTATGCCTTGGCGCGCGCCTTGCAAAAGCTCGACAGCTATTCGAAGAGAATTCCAATGCAGGCATCGCCCTCGACGGCGCACCTGTTTATCGTTGCGCCGCTGTTGGGTGGAGGCGGCTTTGGGCAGTTGTTTTCAACCCATCCTCCTATCCCCGAGCGAATTCGCCGATTGATTGGACGGGACCTCGTTTAATGATGATCGAGACAGTACTAAGAGCACTGCGGTTGCTGGCCATGGTCGCCTGGGTAGGCGGCCTTGCCTTCTTTGCGTTTGTCCTCGCACCTATCGCTTTCCACCGCCTGTCAAGCCCGCACGAAGCAGGCCTCGTTGTGGGCGGAACACTGCGCGTTCTTCACTGGATTGGCTTGATTGGTGGCGGCACCTTCTGCATCGCGACTGCAATCTTGTGGCTGCGAGCCGAAGTCCCGGCACGTGCCGGTTTCGCCGTGGAGCTGGCACTCACGCTCGTCATGCTTGCGATTACGGCTTACTCGCAATTCAGTATCCTGCCGGCGATGGAGCAGGACCGTGCATTGGCCGGTGGTGAAATCGATACGGTAGAGCTGAGCCACCCGGCACGCCAGGACTTCAATCGACTGCATATTTTGTCGGAACGGCTCGAAGGTCTCGTGTTTTTCTGCGGCCTCGGAGTGGTGCTCTTCCTGGCGCGAGAGTCGCAATGGCCGGAGACGGGTAAAATCAAGTTAATATGAAAATTGAAATCACCGGTCTGCCGATAGGTTCGGTACAGGATGGCGATGTGTTCCAGCGTCGCCATAGCGCATAACGATGCCGACGCTATGGTTGAGCCTTGGGCTTGGGTTGGTTGCCGGCCTGGCGGACTATCTGGGCGGAGTTCTCCTCGTTCGACGCTCTCCTTCAGCAAAATCTCTGCGATATTTTGTGGCGCTGGGCGCTGGCTTTATGTTGGCGGCGGCGCTGCTGGAGATGGTGCCCGAGGGAATGGCGGTGAATCCCAAGTGGGGCCCTGCCCTCATTCTGGTTGGATATTGCGGAGTGCATCTGCTGGAGCATTCACTCGTTCCTCATTTTCACTTTGGCGAAGAGACCCACCACCAAGAGTTTCTGTCGGCCAAGACCAGTTATTCTGTTCTGCTCGGGCTGGCGACCCATACGTTCTTCGATGGCGTGGCCATCGGCTCGGGCTTTGTGGTGTCGGAGTGGCTGGGCTGGGTGCTCTTTTTCGCGGTCTTCCTGCACAAGCTGCCCGAAGGATTTACCGTGGCCAGCGTGATGATGGCGAGCGGCCAGAGCAGGAGGGCAGCGCTGAACTCCGCACTGTTCCTCGGCGCCACCACGGTACTTGGCGTGCTGGTCATTAACCTGCAGCCATCTCTGGTGCGTGCCGGACTGCCGTTATCGGCTGGCGTGACGATCTACGTCGCGGCAACCGACCTGGTACCCGAAGTAAATCACGCTCCGGGAATCAAGATGGCCTTGATCTTCTTTACCGGAGTCGTAGTGTTTTTCCTGCTGAGAATGCTGGGCCCAGCTTAGAGCCTGTCTAAAAACTCAAGACTGGGCGTCCTCAAACTCAAGAAGAGACGTCATCTCGACCGAAGCCGCGCGGTTTATCGCGCGGCGCAGTGGAGAGATTCCTGTATTTCTCCTTGGTTCTTGCCCTTGCCTATGCGCTTGCGATCCGCATTCCATAAACCTGCCAGAGCAGTTTCTAGAGCGGTTTCCGCGAAGGGATAGAGTCGAGCCGCCAAGGGCCAACGGCCCGCTGCCATACCAGCATGGGGCAACGCCCCATATTCCTTGCCCATGAATACAGCAAGGGCTGAAGGCCCGCCCTATACATCATCGAGGAAAACCGTTCTATACAGCCGCATCAACCGCCCGATCCGCATGCAGCGTCTGCAAGGCAACCACGCTCAACGTACCCTGCTGTAGCGCCGAGATGCCCTCGACCGCTGCCCGCGCCGCCGCCAGCGTTGTAATCGTCGGAATCCGCGCCAGCACGGCAGCCCGCCGAATCGCCTGCTCGTCGAAGAACGTATCCTGTCCTCGTGGCGTATTCACGATGAGTTGAATCCGGTCGCCCTTGATCAGGTCTACAACGTTCGGACGACCTTCCTTCACTTTGTAGACCCGCTCCGGATGCAAGCCCGCCTGCTCCAGCACTGCCGCCGTTCCATGCGTCGCCACCAGATGGAAGCCCATCTCCACAAACTGACGTCCCAGCGTGACTACTCCCTCTTTATCGTGATCGTTCACGCTCAGGAAGATCGTCCCCTCCAGCGGCAGCACCTGCCCAGCAGCAATCTGCGCCTTAGCAAACGCCTCGCCGAAGTTGTCGGCGACTCCCATCACCTCGCCCGTCGATTTCATCTCCGGACCAAGCACGGTATCCACACCGGGGAACTTGCCCCACGGAAAGACCGGCGACTTCACAAAATAATGCGATCCTGTTCCCAGATCCTTCCCACTCGCAACTGCATCGGGCAGCAACTCCTTCAGCTTCCGTCCGACCATCAAGCGCGAAGCAATCTTTGCCAGCGGCACTCCGGTCGCCTTCGAGACATAGGGCACCGTGCGCGAAGCTCGCGGATTCACCTCAATCACGAAGACCTTGCCGCGCTGGATGGCAAACTGGATGTTCACCAGCCCCATCACGTTCAGAGCCATCGCCAGCTTCCGCGTGTACTCGCGAATCGTACCGAGCACGTCATCGCTCAGATCGACCGAAGGCAGCACGCACGACGAGTCGCCGGAGTGAATCCCAGCCTCTTCGATGTGCTGCATGATCCCGGCGATCACAACATCGTCGCCATCGCACAGCGCATCGACATCAACCTCGATGGCATCTTCAAGGAAGTGGTCAATCAGAACCGGCCGCTCGTGCGAGTATTCAATCGCCGTGCTCATGTAGCGGACGACCGCTTCATCGTCATAGGCAATGACCATCGCCCGTCCACCCAGAACATACGAAGGCCGCACCAGCACCGGATAACCCACGCGATTCGCACCCGCAACCGCCTCGGCCACGCTCGTTGCCATCGCTCCCTCGGGCTGCGGAATCTGCAACTCCTCGATGAGTTTCCCAAACCGCTTCCGGTCTTCGGCCAGATCAATCGACTCCGGCGAGGTCCCGATGATCGGCACCCCGGCCTTCTTCAGCGGCAGGCTCAGGTTCAACGGAGTCTGCCCGCCGAACTGCACAATCATTCCAATCTCCGCACCCGATGTGGCCTCGTGCTCATATACGGCAAGCACGTCCTCCAGCGTCAGCGGCTCGAAGTACAGCCGGTCGCTAGTGTCGTAGTCGGTCGATACGGTCTCGGGATTGCAATTGACCATGACGGTCTCGTAGCCGTCTTCGCGCAGCGCGAACGCCGCGTGGCAGCAGCAGTAATCGAACTCGATTCCCTGCCCGATCCGGTTTGGCCCGCTGCCCAGAATCAGGATCTTCTTGCGGCTCGTCGGTGGCGCTTCATCTTCTTCGTCGTAGCAGCTATAGAGATACGGTGTATAGCTCTCAAACTCTCCAGCGCAGGTGTCCACCATCTTGTACACCGGCAGCACGCCCAGCTTCTTGCGCAGCGCTCGAACCTGCGCCGTGCCCTCTGCGCCAGTCAACCCCCAGCTTGCGGCCAGCCGCTCGTCCGAGATGCCCATTCGCTTGGCTTCGCGAAGCTGTTCCGCAGTCACCTCATCGATGGAGGCTCCGCCAATAGCCTTGATCTCGTCCGTAATCTGCTTGATCTGATACAGAAACCACGGGTCCATCGACGTCATGCGCGCGACCTCGCGGACACTCATCCCGCGCTCAAACGCATAGCGGATGTACGCCAGCCGGTCAGGGTGCGGCGTCACCAGCCGCTGCGTCAGTCTGCGCGGCTCGATATCGTCTGCCGTAGCCTTCTTGCCGGTCTCAAGCGACCGTACCGCCTTCATCATCGCTTCCTTGAAGGTGCGTCCAATCGCCATCACTTCGCCGACCGACTTCATCTGCGGCCCCAGGCCCTCATCCGCACCAGGAAACTTCTCAAACTGCCACTTCGGAATCTTCACGACAACGTAGTCAAGCGTCGGTTCAAAGCAGGCTGGCGTCGCCTTCGTAATGTCGTTCTGAATCTCATCGAGCGTGTAACCGACGGCCAGTCGCGCAGCAATCTTCGCAATCGGAAATCCTGTAGCCTTCGAAGCCAGCGCCGACGACCGCGATACTCGCGGATTCATCTCAATCACCGTCATGCGACCGTTCAGCGGATTCACCGCGAACTGCACATTGCTGCCGCCGGTCTCGACGCCAATCTCGCGCATCACCCGAATCGCCGCATCGCGCATCGCCTGGTACTCGCGGTCGGTCAGCGTCTGCGCCGGAGCCACCGTAATCGAGTCGCCGGTATGCACACCCATCGGGTCGAAGTTCTCAATCGAGCAGATGATAATGACGTTATCCTTCAGATCGCGGACAACCTCAAGCTCATACTCCTTCCAGCCCAGCACGCTCTCTTCGATCAGGCACTCGTGCACCGGCGAGAGATCGAGCCCGCGCGAAAGAATTTCCATCATCTCCTCGCGGTTATAGGCAATTCCGCCGCCCGAGCCGCCCAGCGTAAACGAGGGACGAATCACCACTGGGAATCCGATCTTCGAGGCAAACTCCAGGCCATCGCGAATGTTATTCACAAGCTGCGACCGTGGCATGTCCAGCCCGATCTTGTTCATCGCGTCCTTGAACAACAATCGGTCTTCCGCCTTCTTGATCGCCTCCAGCTTCGCACCAATCAGCTCGACGCCATATTTTTCGAGAACTCCTGAATCAGCTAAGTCCACCGCGAGATTCAGCGCCGTCTGTCCGCCCACCGTCGGCAGCACGGCAAACTTGCCTACGCCTGCTGCCATCATCTCGGTCTCAACCCGGATGATCTCTTCCAGATAAGCCGCATTCAACGGCTCAATATACGTCCGGTCGGCAACCTCGGGGTCGGTCATGATGGACGCCGGGTTTGAGTTCACCAGCACCACCTCATAGCCCTCGGCCTTCAGCGCCTTGCACGCCTGCG
>JBEPUJ010000027.1:0-43837 GCA_041691575.1 Terriglobales bacterium | reverse complement strand
AGGTATAGAGTCCAACCGTCAAGGGCCAACGGCCCGCTGCCATACCAGCATGGGGCAAACCGGGGTCCCCGGCGGGCGTTTTTTGCCCGCTGGGGTGGGGGAGCCCCATGTTCCTTGGTCATCGATGGAGCAAGGCTGAAGGCCCACCCTATACACCATCGAGGAAACCGCTCTAATCCCGTCCGAATGCTTGACACACTCGTTACAATTAAAGGAAGAAGGTCGATAAGAATCAAATCCGGGGGTTGCCGGATTTTCGTATTTAACGACCTCGAAGTCCGGACCTAAAGTCTCTACTTCTAAGACTTTAGGACTTAAGTAGGGGGAGGGGGACCCCCGCTCACGGCTTGATGTTCTAGCGTCGAAAGTGGTTCACGACCCAGAAGAGGAGGCTGAGCAAGACGCTCAGCAGCAGGCAGGTGACCAGCGGAAAGGAGACCGACCAGCCCTTGCCGCGCCAGTTGAAGTCGCCGGGAAGGTGTCCCAGCGGAATATTGAGGCGGTTGAGGCCGAGCACGACCAGACCGGCCACGACCAGCAGGAGACCAAGGAAGATGAGGACGCGGGCGAGATCGGACATAACGCTGGCTACGCGGTGTCCAGCAGGGTGGCAGCTTCGCGGAGCAGGTCGGAGGGATGGCACGGCTTGGTGAGAATGCCGACGGGTCGTGCGAGCTTGCTGGATTGCTCGCGCACATTCTTGAGGTTGGAGTAGAAGCCGGTGAGGACGATGATGCGGCAGGAGGGAAGTTCGCGGGTGACGTCGCAGACGAGTGCAAGGCCATCCCGCCCCGGCATGGTGACATCGCACAGCAGAAGATCGGGAGTGAAGGTGCGGGCGGATTCGAGAGCCTGATCCGCG
Source organism: Terriglobales bacterium (assembly GCA_041691575.1). Taxonomy (GTDB): domain Bacteria; phylum Acidobacteriota; class Terriglobia; order Terriglobales; family Acidobacteriaceae; genus Edaphobacter. The sequence continues at coordinate 42,975 of JBEPUJ010000027.1, read as the reverse complement.
GAGTAAGCGGTCCGGGCCTGAAAGCCGCTCTTCATGAAGATGAGCGCAAGGGTGTCGGCGACCAGACGATCATCGTCAACGACTAGAACTCGCTGCATGGAGATCTCCCTTAGTTTCGCTTCTGTGTGCAAGCGGATGCCTACACCTTAAGCTGGAAACCGCCGGTTTGTCCAATGAATATCAGATTATTATGCGGTGTATCAGCGGAGACAGGACGGACCTCCGCTGCGCAGAATGGCGATCTGAAGAAGGGCCTACTGTTGCGGTGCGGCTGGGGCCGCCGAGGGATTTAACTTTTGCGCTGCGATCAAGCCGACTGCGCTCTTCTCATTCTTGTCTTTGAGCTTAGCGTAGATCTTTTTGGCCTCCTCGGGCTTGCCCTGGGCCTCATACATCTCGGCCAACTGGAGTTGAGCCAGGCCAGCAGGCACCGAGGTCGTGGGCTTTGCTGTCAGCTCGTTGTATAGGCTGATGGCCTTGGAATCCTGGGCAGTCTGACGGTAAAGGTTGGCGAGGGACAGTTTAGCAAGCGAGGCAAGCTCGCTGTTCCATCCGCTGGCGACCTGCTTCAGCGTGCTTTCGGCAGCGGAGTTGTTACCGGATTCGATATAGGTGAGGCCGCCAAAGTAGCGGGCTGTCTTGCCATCGGATGTCATGCTGTATTTATCGGCAGCGGCCATGAAAAGCTGATTGGCTGCCTTGGCCCGCTCGCTGACGGAAGGAAAGGTCTTGACGCCGGGAGGAACGGGCTGGCTGGGTTCGGCGAGCGGGGTCTGGTACTCCTGCATGGCCGCGCCGAAGGCGACAGAGGCGGCATGGGAGCGGCTGTTATAGAAGACAAAGCCGCCGATGACGATGATGAGGAGCGCAACCAGAACGACGCTGGCAACGATGACGGTATGACGGTTTTCGCTGGCCCAATCGAGGCCGTGCTGCGTGGTGTCGATGAACTGGTCGTGCTTGAGGGCTTGTTTGGTCTGCTGATCCACTGGGTTGGCTCTTCCTTTTGGCTCGCGGCGGTCGATCCGCTTTGAGAGAACTGGTTGCGTGAATACTCGACGCAGAACTTTAAGTCTATCAGCGGGAGAAGCGATTGCGACGTTTTGCTTGCTTCGACAATCTTTTTGTGGGCTGCTTTTGCTAAGTAGTGAGGAAACTTTAGTTTAGGAGAGGTCTGCAAGCGCCGGCAACGTCTCAGAGGGCAATGATGACGAGATGGCTGTCTGTTTCATCTGCTCCTTGCCCATCCATCGACCGTGAACTAATCTAGAACCAGCTATGTATGAAGACTTTAAAGTAACCGACCGCTGGACCGGAGAAGAGCTCCACTGCACGTGGAAGGGGACCGTTGTGGCCATTGCTACGCGGCATGCCGATGCGACTGACATTCGCTTTTCCGTCAACGGCAAACCCGTCTGGATCGCCATGCCCAACCTCGCCTGGGTGGAGCAGAAGCGGCGCACGGGCTACGTCATCACTGACTATCTCGCCGCCCAGACCGCAGGACGATATTTAAAACATGCGATCCTGTCGGGTTACGACAATGGCCGCGAGATGTACACCATGACCGTCGACGAGGTGCTCGAACACGCCAACGCCGTGGTCAAGGAAGCCGGTCGCACCGACAATCTGCCCAGCCTCCCTGTCATCAATGAAGATGTGCAGCCGGAGCTGGAGCTGGGACGTCTTCCGGCTGACAATCAGGGTCCTGTGCAGAATCCACCGGACCACATGGTCCTCTAAAAAAACAAATTATGGTCTGTCATTATCTTGTTAAGGGCCGCGTGCAGGGTGTTGGCTTCCGCTGGTTCGTCCAGCGCGAAGCATTCGAGATCGGTCTGCGCGGATGGGTTCGCAATACCGACGATGGAGACGTAGAAGTCGTCGCGGCGGGTGAGCCGGAAGACCTGTTGGAGTTGAAGCAGACTTTACAAAAAGGATCGCGCGGCAGCCGCGTCGATGCAGTCATTGAACACGAGCTTGCCGAGAGCGAAGCCGCGAATCTCGGAAAGTTCGATATTGAAGGAGCCTGGTAGAAGACGATGTCAAACAACTGCGAACCCTTGAAGGCGCTCGTGCGCACCGTTCCCGATTTTCCCAAGCCGGGAATCCTCTTCTACGACATTACGACGCTGCTGAAGGACAAGGCAGGCTTCGCCCAACTGATCGACGCCTTTGCCGCCTACTACATCGGCAAGGAGATCGATCTTGTGCTCGGCATCGAGGCGCGCGGCTTCATCTTCGGCCCGGCGCTGGCCTATCGGCTGAACGCGGGTTTCGTTCCCGTCCGCAAACCCAATAAGCTGCCCGCCAAGGCAGCACGGGTGACTTACGATCTGGAGTATGGAACCGACTCGCTTGAGATCCATCTCGACGCGATTCAGCCCGGACAGCGTGTCATTATCGTCGACGATCTGCTGGCGACCGGCGGTACCATGCAGGCCACGGTGCAACTGGTGCGTCAACTCGGAGGAGACATTGCCGGCCTTGGCTTCGCCGTCGAACTCGATTTCCTTAAGGGGCGGGACAAGTTTCAGGAGTACGACGTTCTGAGCCTGCTGCACTACGACGAATAACACCAACCAGGATTTGGAGTTCTCAAATGAAGTCCCAGGGATATGCCGCACACGATAAACAGTCGCCTCTTGTTCCCTTCAACTTCGAACGCAGAGAGCCGGGAGCGAATGATGTAGTGATCGCGATCGACTATTGCGGGGTCTGCCACTCCGATATTCACCAGGTCAGGGATGAGTGGGGTCAGTCGATCTATCCGATGGTGCCGGGTCACGAGATTGTTGGCCATGTGACTGCGGTGGGTGCGTCGGTGACGAAGTTCAAACAGGGCGATCTGGCCGGTGTAGGCGTGATGGTCGACTCGTGCCGGATCTGCGAGAACTGCAAGGCGGAGGCCCAACCCTACTGCGTCAAAGGAATGGTGGGGACCTACAACGCGCGCGACTACAAGGGCGAGCTGACCTTTGGCGGCTACTCGAACAACATCGTTGTTGACGAAAAGTACACGTTCACCATCCCGCCGAAGCTGAATCTGGCTGCCGTTGCTCCGCTGCTCTGCGCGGGCATTACAACCTACTCGCCGCTGCGGCACTGGAAGGCGGGCAAGGGGAAGAAGGTGGGCGTGGTTGGGCTGGGCGGGCTGGGGCACATGGCTTTGAAGTTTGCCCACTCCTTCGGTGCGCATGTCGTCCAGTTCACGACCTCGGAGAGCAAGATTGAGGATGCGAAGAAGCTGGGCGCGGACGAGGTGGTCATTACGAAGGACCCGAGCGCGCTGGCGAAACATGCAGGCAGCTTCGACTTCATTCTGGATTGCGTTGCGGCCCAGCACAACCTCAACGACTACCTCAACCTGCTGCGGCTCGATGGAACGCTGTGTTCGGTTGGGCTGCCCGAGCAGCCGTTATCTATCGCTCCGTTTTCGATTCTGGCCAACCGGCGTTCGCTGTCAGGCTCGATGGTCGGCGGCATGGTGGAGACACAGGAGATGCTGGATTATTGTGCCGAGCATGGCATCGTTTCAGACATTGAGATGACGTCGTTCGACAAGCTGCCGGAGGCCTACGAGCGCGTGGTCAAGGGCGACGTCAAATACCGCTTTGTCATCGATGTGGCGACGCTGCCCCCGCAATAGGGGCAGCATTGCAGCCGGCTTTACGCCCGGCTCATGTATGCGCCTTCGGCAGTGTCCACGCGAATCTTCTCACCCTCGTTGATGAAGGGGGGAACCTGCACGATCAGGCCGGTCTCGGTCTTGGCGGGCTTGGTGACCGACGATGCGGTAGCCGACCGGATGCCCGGCTCGGTCTCCATGACTGTCATCTCGACGTTCGTGGGTAATTCGATGCCAACTGCCTTTCCGTCGTGAAAGCTGACGCTGATGCTGAGATTGGGAATCAGATAATCCACCGCATCGCCCAGCGTCTCGCGCTTCAGCATGGTCTGCTCGAACTTGTCATCCATGAAGTAGTAATCTTCGCCGTCGCTGTAGAGAAACTCCATCTTGATCTCATCCACGTAGACACGGTCGATGGGGTCAGGCGAACGGAAGCGCTCGACGAACATCGCGCCGGTACGGACGTTGCGCAGCTTGGCCTGGATGAAGGCGCGCAGGTTGCCGGGTGTGCGATGCTCCACCGAAAAGACGAGGTGAAGATCGTTGTTGTGCTTGATAATCATGCCCGGTCGCATCTGCGTGGCGGGAATCGACATAAGAAAACCCCTGATTCTAAGCTTGATTTGGAAGTGGCTGAATGGGCATGGCATCGCTGCCAATTTGCCCACAACCGCTTAATTGTAGCGCAGCGAGCGGCCTGGCTGAACTCAACCGCGGCCAAACAGTCGCTTAAAGAAATGCCCGATCCAATGCCCCACATCGGATGAGTGAGGCGCGGGGGCTGCCGCTTCCGCCGTCACATCTGGCGATTGGGGCGGACCCGTTGGTTGCGAACCAGCTGGCTGCGAACTATTTGTTGCCTCCGGCGCAGCGGCTGGTGGCGGGGCGACTTCGTTTGCAGCCGCAGGAGTCGCCGGGCTTTGATCGGCAACTGCGTCATAACTGAGCGTCGTCGCAACCTGCGCATGAACAACGCCTGGAGGAGCCTGCGGAACGGCAGGTGCTGGAGCCAGTCCGGCGCTGACTGCGGCGGGGAAAGGATGCTGCGCCTCGGCGGCTTTGCTGGTCGGCTTGGTGCCGGGTGTGGCTGCGCTAATGGCGGCGTCCGCCAGGGAGACACCGGGAGTTGCCGGGCATCCACAGGGCGAGCTTTCGTTTTCCACCACCTGTTTCACACTGCCTCGCGGGAACAGAACATGCTGTCCCGGACGCAGATCGTAGGTGGATTCGCCGAACGGGTCCGAGACGCTCAGTACAGGAGCGCCTCCGCCACGATTTTCGACGCAGGTATCGCCTTCCTTCGTTACACGGAGTCGCAGATCCAGCGGTCCGGGGCTTTGAATGCCAAAGTGCAGGTCGGGAGTCATGACCACATCGCTGGTGGTCGCCGCCATGCGCAGCTCAATCGCTCCGCGATCGAGCGACAACATCAGCGGCGTGGGACCTGCTGACGACTCCGATCCTGATGCTCCGGCGGTGATGTGCAGCCCGCTGGTTGGGCAGATCAGCACGGAGCCGCCTCGGTTCAGCGTCACCTCGGCTGCATGGTCCTTTGCAGTCACGGTGGTATTGCTCACCAGAACTGCCCGTCCATTGGTCACGGAGAGATTGCCCGCGACGGTGGCATCCTGAACGGCTACGCTGCCGACAGGCTGCTGTGCCTGCACCACTCCGCCCAGTACCGCAAACAGCAAAACCGCCTGGCGCTTCATCGTCACCACTCTACATCTTCAGGAAATTTTGAATCATCTGCTTGCCGTGCACGGTCAGGACGCTCTCGGGATGGAACTGCACGCCTTCGATGGGGAAATCGCGATGCCGCAGGGCCATGATGGTCTCGCCATCCACGGTCCGCGCCGAGACTTCCAGCTCTTCCGGCAGTCCTTCTTCCGCGACGATCAACGAATGATAGCGCGTGCAGGTCATCGCCGACGGGATGCCCTTGAAGATCGTCTTGCCGTCGTGCTCGACCTCGCTGGTCTTACCGTGCATCAGCTTTGGGGCGCGAACAACGTTGCCGCCAAACGCCGCTCCAATGGCCTGATGCCCCAGGCAGACGCCGAGGATAGGAACCCGGCGGCGATGGTTGGCAAAGTGCCGGATCAGCTCGATGCTGATGCCCGCGTCCTGCGGGGTGCAGGGTCCGGGCGAGATCAGGATGCGGTCCGGGTGGAGCGCTTCTACCTCGGCCGCGGTCAGCTCGTCGTTGCGCCGGATGACCATCTCCGCGCCCAACTCACCCATGTACTGCACCAGGTTGTACGTAAAAGAGTCGTAGTTGTCGAGAACGAAGACCATAGCGATACTTCGATTTTACGCTTGTGGCTGCCCGATGAGGGGAGGCAAGGCAACGGCACGAGCGACCCGATGCTCTAAGGTTCAGGTGACGCGAATGCTATTGACCTCGAAACGCTGGAAACACTTCACTGCCATGGCTTTGATTGGCGATGGCGTCATGGCCGTCGTTCATCCCCGCGCCGACGCTCTGGCCTGGGAGGGTGGGCCAAAGGTCTGGCAGCAGCTAATGCACAAGCTGCATGACCGGCCCGGTCTCACGCGTGCAATCGGCGCGGCGCAGATTATCGGCGGCATCTGCTGGGTGCTCCATCAGGAGAAGGAAGGCGATAAGGAGAACTAGCTCTTCCGTGCCCGCTCGATTGCCCTGACCACGGCCTGCGCCTTGTTACGGCACTCTTCGAACTCGTTCTCAGGAACGGAGTCGGCTACCAGCCCGGCCCCGGCCTGGATGTGTCCCTTCTCGCCATTCATGAACAGCGTGCGGATCGCGATGCAGGAGTCGAGGTTGCCGTTGAAGTCCGCATAGAGAATGCTGCCGCCGTAGACGCCGCGCCGGGTCGGCTCCAGCTCTTCGATGATCTCCATGGCGCGGATCTTGGGCGCTCCGCTGAGCGTTCCGGCGGGGAAGCAGGAGCGGAAGGCGTCGATGGGCTCGAGATCGGAACGCAGCTTGCCCTCAAGCGTGCTGACCAGGTGCATCACGTGGCTATACTTCTCCACGTACATCAGGTCTTTGACCTTGACCGAACCGTACTCGCTGACGCGGCCCACGTCGTTGCGCCCCAGATCGACCAGCATGATGTGCTCGGCGACTTCCTTCTTGTCGGAGCGAAGATCAGCTTCGAACGCGGCGTCCTCGGCCTCGTCGGCGCTGCGCGGACGCGTTCCCGCGATGGGACGATATTCGAGATCGCGGCCATGGACGCGCACCAGCAGCTCGGGCGAAGAGCCTACGATGTGCGCCGGAGCAGGCTTTTTCCCGGACTTCTTTCCAGATGCGGCATCCATCCCGAAACGCAGGTAATACATATACGGTGACGGGTTCACAATCCTCAGCGCGCGATAGATATCGAACGCATCGACGCCCGGTACGCAGTCGAACCGTTGCGAGAGCACGCACTGGAAGACGTCGCCCGACGCGATGTACTCCTTGGTCTTGCGGACGGATTTAAGGAATGCCGCCTTCGACGTTTGCGGCTCCAGCGTCAACTTTCCGGCGGGCTTCTTCCTTCGCTTTGCGGGCAGCGCATTCGCCAGCCGCCGCTCCATCCGGTTCAGGCGGCGGACGGCGCGCTGGTATGCTCCCTCGCGCGCCTCGCGGGTCAGGTCCACGGTGGCGATCAGGTGAATCTCTTTCTTGACGTGGTCGAAGGCCAGCACCTGGTCGAAGAACATCAGGCAGGCATCCGGAACTCCGAGGTCGTCCTTGGCAAGCGATGGCAGCTTCTCAATCTGGCGAACGACATCGTAGGCAAAGAACCCGACTGCTCCGGCGGTGAACGGCGGCAGGCCGGGGAGTTGTGCCGGAGTATGTCCGCTCAGCGCGCGTTTCAACTCGTCGAAGATGTCGCCGGTAAAGGTACGCTGGCGGCGGCCTTCATGCAGGGTGATCTGGTTACCGCGCGAGACCAGCTTCTTATACGGCTCGATGCCGATGAAGGTGTAGCGGCCAACGTGCTTGCCGCCCTCGACCGACTCCAGCAGAAACGCCTCCGGCTCCTCGGCGGCGATACGCAGAAAGGCCGACACCGGGGTCTCGAGGTCCGCCGTCACGGTGCGGTAGACGGGGACGAGGGTGTGCTTCCGGCTTAACTTAAGAAATTCACTGGCGGAGGGCAGGGCATTGGCGTCTACAGTGGGCATGGCTGCCTCCATCATAACTGCGTGAGCTGCGGGTCAATTTCGCATCTTCCATAAACCGGCGTCTAACCGTTGTGTTTGTTTGCGTAACTTCGTCACCCGAGCCTATACTCCTCGGGTTTGGCCACAGACCGGTCTGGGCAGTAGCGACAGAGAAAAGGATGCCGATCATGCAGAATCTAACCTTTGAGCAGGAGATCAATCCCTGGCTGGCGCAGGAGGCTCGATTCGATCTTGCCTCGCAGAAGCTCAATCTCGAACCTGGAATCATGAAGGTACTTCGCCTGCCCGTCCGCGAGATCACGGTTTATATTCCGGTAGGTATGGACAATGGGTCGATCGAAGTTTTCACCGGCTACCGGGTGCAGCACTCCATCGCGCGTGGGCCGGGCAAGGGCGGGGTGCGCTACTCGCCCGACGTATCGCTCGACGAGGTGCGGGCGCTGGCTAGTTGGATGACCTGGAAGTGCGCGGTCGTCGACATCCCCTTCGGCGGGGCAAAGGGCGGAATTATCTGCGATCCGAAGAAGATGTCGCAAGGCGAACTGGAGCGCATGACTCGTCGGTATACCTCCGAACTGATGGAGTTCATCGGCCCGGAGAAGGACGTTCCCGCGCCCGACATGGGTACCAACGAGCAGACTATGGCGTGGATCATGGACACCTACTCCATGCACACGCGGCAGACTTGCACGGCGGTTGTTACGGGCAAGCCAGTCACTCTTGGCGGCTCGCGCGGGCGTCGCGAGGCGACGGGGCGTGGCATCTCGGTCGTGTGCGACAAAGCGCTGAAGCATCTCGGCATGTCCATCGACGGTTGCCGCGTCATCATTCAGGGCTTCGGCAACGTTGGGTCCAATGCTGCCAGCATTCTGGCTGCTAAGGGATACAGGATCGTCGGCATCGCCGAATATGATGGCGGACTTTATAACGCCAATGGCATCGACATACTTGCTCTGGCTGAGCATCGCAAACAGGCTGGCACAGTCAATGGTTTTCGAGACGCGGAGTCTGCCGACAAAGACGAGTTGCTGACCCGCGACTGCGATATCCTGATTCCCGCGGCGACCGAGAACGTCATCACCAGCCGCAACGCAGACCGGCTGCGCTGCCGGATTCTCTGCGAAGGCGCGAACGGCCCCACGACGACCGTAGCGGACGACATTCTTGCCGAGCAGCGGGTCTTCGTTATCCCCGACATCCTCGCCAACGCGGGAGGCGTTACGACCAGTTACTTCGAATGGGTGCAGGATCGCATGGGCTACTTCTGGACCGAGGACGAGGTGAACCAGCGGCTCGACCGCATCATGACCGACAGCTTTCACGATGTGCTTGCCTATGCGAAGATCCACAGTGTCAACAACCGCATCGCCGCTTACATGCTCGCGATCGACCGCGTAGCCTATGCGACCAAACTGCGCGGCATGTATGCGTAGGCGCGCTTAGACTCTCTAAGGTAAGGTCACATGCAACAAGACTTTGGCAACGACCGTACTGGCCGACGCTCCAGTTGATGTGCCGATGACGTTGATCGTGTAGTCGCCGGGCCTGGTTCCCAGGTCGGTGCAGTTTCCGCAGCCAGACAGCGTTGCGATACCGCAGGCAGCGACGAGGACGAGCAACAGGCCCTTAATCGACTTGATCGATTTGCGTTGGCGACGCGGAAGAAATAGCAAGATCAGCCCCGCGAGCACCGGTCCGGTGAAGGGCATTCCCGCGCTCTTGGAATAAGGCGTATCGGACGCGCAGTTATGCGGAGCCATAGTGCTGATCTGCAGGCTGGTTGTGCCGCCGTTGACCGGGAGCGTGGCCGTGCCAAAGGTGCATGCGGCCTCTGATGGCAGGCCCACGCACGAGAGCGCGACCGGCTGGATGGAGCCGGTGCTCGGCGCTACGGTCACCAGCAGATTCACTGCGCTTCCGGTAACGACCGCGGCGGTGCCGGTCACGGTTACGGTAAACGGACCCTGCCCTGTGATTTGCCCGGCGGTCACGGTCTCTTCCAAGGGCGCAGAGGAACCTGCAGCGGCGCTCGAACTGCCCGCGTAGTCTGCGGAGATAGCGTGGCTGCCCGCTTCCAGGGAAGAGATGCTGAAGATCGCTACTCCGGCACCGTTCAATGGTGCGGTTCCCAGTTGAGTGCTTCCGTCGAAAAACGTTACAGCTCCTGTGGGCGCAAGCGATTGTCCGGCTGCTGCGACGTTGGCGGTGAAGGTCACGCTCTGGCCGTAGACTATCGGGTTTGCGGAGCTGGTCAGCCTCACCGTCGTTGCGTCGGGTATAACGACGACCGGAACGGTATTTGAGGTGGAGCCGAGATGTGTTCCATCGCCGGAATATGCTGCCGTCAGCAGGTGCGTCCCAACGGCGAATCCGGTCCCGGCGCTGGGCGGGCAACTGGTGGTCTGTGTCACCGGGATGGCGCAGATATTCACGGACCCGTCGAAGAAGGTGACCGTGCCCGACAGCTGGCTTCCATCGTTTGCACTGACCACAGCGTATCCGGCAACGGTCTCGCCGTAAGCGAGAGTGCTGGGAGTTGTGATGATCAGCACGACATTCGTTGCGATGCCGGTCGCTGCATATGCTGGAAAAGTAGCCGCCAGCGCGAGCAGGGCAGCCGTTTTGAGGGCAAAGCTTCGAATCGGCATCTGGAATACTCTTGGTCCGTCGCGGAGTCCGTCTCTGTCCATTTTTGGGAGACGATCTCTATATCGGCATTCCAGTGCGGAAGCGAGAGTTTTGACGGGCTTTTGATTTGGCTTTCAAGCCAGCGCAGCCTCGAATGTGGCAGAATTACTATCATCGGCGCGGTGTACCTTTCTCCGCAGGTGATCTTGAAGTGATCTCCACTGACTACGTATGAATCTGCCTAATTCCATCACGATGAGCCGCGTTGCCTGCGTGCCGCTTTTGATCTGGATACTCTCGCCTGCGTTTCCGTGGGCGGGCGGTCACGGAGCGACAGGATTGCGCGGGGGCGAGCAGGAGATTATCGCGTCTATCGTCTTTATTCTGGCCAGCATTACCGATGGGCTCGACGGTTATCTGGCGCGGCGGCGCAAGCAGATCACTACGATGGGAATGCTGCTCGATCCGCTGGCCGACAAGCTGATGGTCTCGGCCGCGTTCATCATTCTGGTGGCTTACAACCCGCGCGTCGTTCCGCCGTGGATCGCAGTGCTGGTGATTGGCCGGGAATTTCTGGTCTCCGGACTGCGTTCGATCGCCGCCGCCGAAGGATTTACGATTCAGGCCAGCGAGATCGGCAAGCTCAAGACGGTGATTCAGATTGTTTCGGTGGTGGCCGCGATTCTGGCGCATCGCTGGGATTACTGGAACTGGGGCGGCTTCATCGTCGGCGTTCGGCTGATCGCGATGACGGCGATTTACTGGATGGCGATTGTCTCGATCATCTCGGCAGTCGATTATTTTGTCGGCTTCTGGAAGAAGATCGATCACGCCAGCGACACGCGCCGCAAACGCCGCAGCTTCGTGCTCAACCGCAAAGCCAAAGCGGCGCCGCCGCCAAGCGAAAATCCTTCGCGGATTTCCTAGTACCCCCCCTCCCCCCCTAAAAGTCCTAAAGTATTCCATCGAAATGGGATAGGTCTGTATCTGGTGCGGAGTTGGATTAGCTTCCAGCGAGGGATGAGATGTCCCCCACGGGCTTTATACCGGTTGAGATGGGAGGACTTGTCAAGTCCCCCCATCCCGAAGATTTCGTTATTGGAGGATTGGAAGGGCGGCGATTCTGCGCGACCACTCCGCTGGGCCGGTGGTGTGGACGCTGGTTCCTTTGGAGTCCACAGCTACGGTCACCGGCATATCCCGCACATCGAACTCGTAGATCGCCTCCATGCCGAGGTCTTCAAACGCTAGCACCCGCGAGCTCTTGATCGCCTTCGAGACCAGGTACGCCGCGCCGCCGACCGCCATTAGATAGACCGCCTCGTTATCGCGGATGGCATCGATGGCGGCAGGTCCGCGCTCGGCCTTGCCGACCATCCCTAACAGACCTGTTGCTTCGAGCATCTGCCGTGTGAACTTGTCCATGCGCGTCGCCGTCGTTGGACCGGCGGGGCCGACTGCCTCTTCGCGCACGGCATCCACCGGGCCGACGTAGTAGATGAAGCGGTTGGTGAAGTCCACCGGCAGCGCCTCGCCCCGGTTCAGCATGTCGGTCATGCGCTTATGCGCGGCGTCGCGCCCGGTCAGGAGTTTGCCCGAGAGCAGAATTACCTCGCCCGGCTTCCACGTCTTCACCTCGTCGCGGGTGACGGTGTTCAGGTCCACGCGGCGAGCGCTGCTGACGTCGTAGGTCAGCTTCGGCCACGCATCGAGTGACGGTGGATCGAGCATGACCGAGCCGCTGCCGTCGAGAACAAGATGCGCATGGCGGGTGGCGGCGCAGTTGGGAATCATCGCCACCGGCAGGTTGGCCGCGTGCGTTGGATAGTCGAGGATCTTCACGTCGAGCACGGTTGTCAAGCCGCCCAGCCCCTGTGCTCCAATGCCGAGCTGATTGACCCGATCGTACAGTTCGATGCGCAGCTCTTCGATCTTTGTCTTCGCCCCGCGCGCCTTCAGCTCCTGCATGTCGATGGGGTCCATCAGCGATTGTTTGGCCAGCAGCATCGCCTTCTCTGCCGTGCCGCCGATGCCGATGCCGAGCATTCCCGGCGGACACCAGCCCGCGCCCATCGTCGGCACCGTCTTCAGCACCCAGTCGATGATCGAGTCTGAGGGGTTCAGCATGACGAACTTGCTCTTGGCCTCGGAGCCCCCGCCTTTTGCTGCGACGATGACGTCCACCTCGCCACCCTTGACCAGCGAAACCTCCACCACGCACGGCGTATTGTCCTTCGTGTTCTTCCGCGTAAACGCCGGGTCGGCGAGGATGCTGCCGCGCAGCTTGTTGTCGGGGTCGAGATAGGCCTTGCGCACGCCCGCATCGCACATCTGTTGCAGGTCGAGCGTCGCCCGCCCGCCATCCGGCCCTTGCCAGACGACCTCCATCCCCACCTTCAAAAAGATGGTCACAATGCCGGTGTCCTGGCAGATGGGCCGATGTCCCTCGGCGCACATGCGCGAATTGATGAGGATCTGCGCCATGGCATCCTTGGCCGCGTGGCTCTCTTCCATCTCATAGGCCCGCGCTAGGTTCTCGATGTAGTCCACCGGGTGGTAGTAGCTGATGTACTGCAGAGCGTCCGCTACGCTCTGGATCAAATCGTCCTGCTTGATGATTGCCATAAAAATATTCTACGTTTAGTTCGTTTGGGAATATTTGGATGGTTATCCTACGACGCTATCCAAATGGATCGGAGGTCGAGCGCAGAATAACAACTAAAAATCGATGACAAGCTGCTAAACGAGTCTTATAATTGCACGGCCAAAACGTATAAATCAGGAGACTATATGAGGCGCTGCGGAATTCCCTTTTTGATTGCTGTGTTTTTATCTATATCGCTTCATGCATTCGGTTCTACGATGTGTCCAGATGGTAAATACCATGCCGATGGCCAATGTAAAATTTGCCCCGATGGCTCTTACACGACCGCACCCAAATGCACTCTTGCGCCTGACGGAAAATACCATCCTGATTACGGAAAGGGCTCCATTCTCGCACCAGATGGTACGTATATTCCAAATACAGGACATACAGTTTTGTGTCCGGATGGAAAATATTATCCCGGCAAAAGCTGCAAAATTCTTCCCGACGGCACATATGTTGGAGCTCAGTGAGCAACTTTAAATCGTTCAACTTATGTGGGCTCCATAGGCACGTTTTTTGAAACTCTCTTTTACAAAAATGTGATGCCTCGGATGCCATATCCTTCCCAGAAAAGGGTTGCATTGTGCTAAGTGTCACAACTCGCTACGTACTTTTGCTCTCAAATCAGAGATGAACACGCGAACCGAAACCGACTCTCTAGGCCCCATCGAAGTTCCCGCTCTCGCTCTCTACGGAGCGCAGACCACCCGCGCCGTCGCGAACTTTCCCATCAGTGGCCTCCGTGCCAGCCCCTTCCTCATCCGCGCACTGGCGATGATCAAGCACGCCGCCGCCGAAGCCAACCAGTTCCTCGGCCTCATCACGGCGGAGCAGGGAATCGCCATTCAGCAGGCTGCGCAGGAGATCATCGACGGACAATATCACGACCACTTCGTGGTCGATGTCTTTCAGGCCGGGGCCGGTGTCAGCCTGCACATGAACGCCAACGAGGTCATCGCCAATCGTGCCGGTCAAATCCTCGGCGAGCAACTTGGCACTTACAAAAAAGTCCACCCCAACGACCACGTCAACTACGGCCAATCGACCAATGACGTCTTCCCCACGGCCATGCGCCTTGCGACACTGCTGGCGCTCGAAGACCTCGACCCCGTGCTCGGCGACCTCGCCGCCGGCTTCGGGGCCAAAGCTGCCGAGTTCAGGGACATCCTCAAGGCGGGCCGTACCCACATGCAGGACGCCGTGCCCATCACGCTGGGGCAGGAGTTCGCCGCCTACGCCGTGGCCATTCGCAAGTGCCACCAGCACATCGCGCGCACCGCCGAAGACCTCCGCGCGCTGGGCCTGGGAGGCTCCGCCGTCGGCACCGGCCTCAACACCCACCCGGACTACCGCGCCCAAGCCATCGCCAACCTTACCCGTATCTCCGGTCTCGAGCTAAGGCCTGCCGAAGACCTGCGCTATGCCATGCAGTCGAACGCCGCGATGGCCAACATTTCCGCCGCTCTGCGCACGCTCGCGCTCGAAGTCATCCGCATTTCGAACGACCTGCGCCTGCTATCGAGCGGCCCCAACACCGGCTTCAACGAGATCCATCTCCCCAGCCTGCAACCCGGTTCGAGCATCATGCCGGGCAAGGTGAACCCGGTGCTGCCGGAGCTTGCTGCCATGGTCGGCTTCCAGGTCATCGGCAACGATACGGCCACGGCCTATGCCGTGCAGGCAGGCCAGCTTGAGCTGAATGTGATGATGCCCGCGATGGCCCACAATACGCTGCAATCGATCACCATCCTGACCAGCACGCTGCACCAGTTGGACCAGCAGTGCATCCGCGGCATCACGGCGAACCGCGACCGCTGCGCCTTCTACGCGGGCAGCACCATTGCGCTGGCCACCGCGCTCAATCCCTATATAGGCTATGCAAAAGCGGCGGCGCTGGTGAAGGAATCGGTCGCCACTGGCCGCTCCATCGTCGATCTCGCCCGCGAGCAGAAGTTGCTCACCGAAGACCAGATCGGCGAAATCCTCGATCCCAAAAACATGACGGAACCACACATCAGAAAGTCCTGACTCCTGTGGTTCCGCCGGATGATCCAATTGCTCTCTCTTCGAGGGCAGGTCGCTATTTATTTCTCCCGAAGCGATAGACGAGGCCGACGTTGAAGCCGGCGTTGTTCTGGATGGTGCCGCCGAAGGTCGTCCCGACATAGGTCGGTGTGAAGCGGGCCGCAAGGTTGGGATAAAGGTTGTAGTCCAGGTTGATGCCGACCGAGAACGCAGGCCGATATCCAGAGGGCCATGTGCCTAGCAGCGACGATGGAATCGTCTTCGAGGCGCCGTCGAACTTGCCCAGCCCCACGCCGCCTACGGCAAATACGCTCACTGCCGTCTTCTCTTTAGCGTAGAAGCGGTAGGAAGGACCGGCCAGAAAGGTATATTCCGAGATCGGCGGATTGAACTTGAGGAATTCGTTATAGGGCGAGATCTTCGCTTTGCCATAGGAGCCGCGAACATCGGCTACGATGCCGAGCTTCGGGTTCAGATACCGGGTTCCGGACATCCAGAAGCTGACCTCGTTATTGCGCTGCAGGCCTTCGCCCGAGCGATAGCGCAGATAACCGCCGCCACCGCCTACCTCCCAGCGGTGGGAGTAGGTGTTCTCGATCGTCCGCGCAATACGTGCCTGGCGGTTTACGTTTGATTCTCGCCGTTGCCGCCGCGTCGACTGCGCATGCAGGACGCTTGCTCCGCTGGCCATGATCACCGCCAGCAACATCACCGTTACACACTTTTCCTTCGACCTGAAACCGAACATCAAATATTACTCCCGCACAAGCTGCGCTTTGCTATTGTTGGAACTCGAGGCGCGCTGCCCGGACGACCGGCAGCAGCCATCCCTTATTAGAACATCCGCCGCCATTTCGGGGGCGGTTACAGGTGAAGGAGAACGTGCGATGCCGAAAAAAAGTGGCAGTGGCGGTTTTGGCAAGGTTTTTCTGGGGTTCCTTCTTGGTATCGCTGCCGTGGCGGCGGGCCTGTTCCTCTATCTCCACTTTGGCCCGTTGCCCGTGGCTGTGGCCGACAAGCCTTTTCCCTATGAAAAGCAGATCGTCAGACTGCCCTTGGACGCCCGCATCGACCGGGAGGTCAAGACCCCGCCCTTCGGCATCAGCGAAGATGTCTTCGAGTCCGGCGCGCATGTCTATCACGATCAGTGTGCCAGTTGCCATGGCGTTCCCGGCCGCGACGTAGACTCGGCCAGATATATGTACCCGGGCGCGCCGCAGTTGTGGAAGAAGCATGGCAAATCCGGCGTAGTCGGAGTCAGCGATGACACCGCAGGGGAGACTTACTGGAGGGTCGCCAATGGAATCCGGCTCTCCGGAATGCCCGCCTTCGAGCACATCCTCTCCGACACGCAGATGTGGCAGGTCAGCCTTCTGCTGAAGAATGCCGACCAGCAACTGCCGATGCCGGTGATGCAGATTTTGACGAAGGAATAAAAGGCGGGGCAGGCGGTCTCGGCGGGATGGACCGAGACCGCTCCGGTTTATTTCAGGTTGTAAACAATGGAAGTAATGAACTGGAAGCTGTTCTTTTTGTAGCCGGCTGCCGGCATGTTGAGGTAGTTGTCCGTGGCATTCAGGCCCAGGCTGATCCGCTTGTAGGCGGGAATGGCCAGTCCGGCGGCTGCGATTGCCGAGTAGGCTTCGGGGTTGTTGAATGCCGGCAGAACGCTGGCGCTCTGGGTGAACAGGATCTTGCCGGGAAGGCTGCGGCGGTAGGCCTCGCCGAACGTTGTACCGATCAGGTTCTGGTTGGGGATCGACGGCTCGGGAGCTGGCGGTTGGATGAACGACTGCATCTCGTAATGCACATCAGCCTTGAGATCGAGTTGCTGCACCGGGGTCAGGATGGGGGTCCAGCCTAGACCGCCACCGTATACCTGCTGCATATTCAAGCCTTGAGCGAAGTTGTGGTCGAAGGAGACCTCGCCCAGAGCGTAGAACCGGGGGGTGAAGTAGATGTCATGCTCGGCATCGGCGTGGAAGATGCTGGTCTTCGCCTCGGACGGCGGAGTCGGAGGGGTCGTCTGGGGGATCACCGGCTGGCTCAACTTGCCATAGCTCTCCAGCAGGTTGAAGGTGGTGCGTGTCTTGACCGGGAGGTAAGGCACGGTTGGGATCGCCCGTATCAGCGCAATGCCTGCATTGAGGCTGGTGCCTGTCTGGGTCGAGCGGATCAGCGTCGCTCCCCCGGAGATGGCCCCGTTCCATCCATGCAAAAAACCCGGATTGCGCGCTACTTCTTTGTCATACGTGGTCTGGTCGATGATGTAGGCGAGGTTCTTGACGGGAACTGTCTCGGGCGTACCAGCCTTGGTCTCGACGGTCACAGCGTTGTCGCCGTAGGTGATGGAGCCCGGCTGCCGGGTGACCTTGGTTGGTTTCTCACCTTTCTGAATGACGACAAAGCTGCTATGTGAGCGCAATTCTTTTATCTTGCTCATCGGAACGGTGATCTCGCCGGCGTTGTCGCTCTTGAAGACGATGCTATCGCCCAAGCCGCGTTCGATGGTTCCGCTTAACTGGTCGCCATTGGTGAACACGATGACGTCTGCCTCAGGCTTGGCCTGAGCGGCTGCGCCCTGGGTGAAGATGCCTGTCACCAGACAAAATGCCATGAAGCTTGAGATGGCTCGTTTCGAGATGCGTGCTGATTCGTAGAATGTACTCATCTTTTTAAAATAACGTAGCGTCAATGCCTGAGGGACAAAACCTGAACCTCGCTGTTGATGTCATTGGAAGACTATTGCGTGGGGTAGGTGCCGTTCCTCTGTAAGACTGTATATTCAGTAGTCTTCTTGCCATTGACTTGCTTGGTCCGTCTCTCAAGCTCGTTATTTTGCTCTGAGCGGCTCATCGCTTTTGGTGAATCTCGCAACAGGAATTCTGCTCCCCAAACTCTTCTTCGTCAGAGGGGCAATTACTTATTTTTTGTCGTTGTTTTTTATTACGTTGCCATTCTGCTTTCTGAACTTACACTTCCTTTCTTGTTCAGCACTGCAAGACTACCCAGGCAGTACTTGTTCCATAAGCAACACATAAAGAGACACTTATCTTGAATAAGCAGATCTCAAAAATGCTGAGAGTTACATCCGAACTAACTCTTTTAGGAGTTCCTTCCGGTAACCCTTCTGGAATGAATGGCTTGCATAGATTCCCCGAAGGTAAACCATTGAATGGAAAGGATTTATGGGGAAATTGATCAGAGGGGAATGCTCCTGAAGAAAAGAGAAAAAACCAGTGCTTCAACGGAAGTTCCATATCGGCAGTAGTTTTTACCGTGTATGTCCCCTATGGTTTCAAGACCTTAGCTGAATGATTAAGAAATTCTTGCCAATCGTCTTCCAATAGGCATACTATCCGTTTCGCAGTCGGTCGAGTTCGCTAATCGCGCACCCGGACGAAGAGCAAAATCATTGCAAATGTATAGTTCCCAATCAGTTTTCGTATCCGTATGAGTTCCATAACCCAACTTCCTGATGGGGCGGTTAGACCCCTCAGCGCACAAAAGGAAGGTAAAAGATATGGCATGGTACGCCTATTGCATCGCGGAACGGCAGTCCTTTCCGGAGCTTTGCCGTCATCGTCGTCCAATGCCCCTTACCGGGGTCTCCGGCCTGTTTGGTAACCAGGCATTCCTATTTCCCGCCAGTGATCTGGCCGTCATCGTCTCCGAGCATAGCGCCCAGGACCATGAACGGTTAGACCAGCAAGCCGCAAAAGATCATGCCCGCGTCATTGCGGATTGCTTCAAACTCTCAACTGTATTGCCCTTTCGCTTCGGCACCACCTTTCAGGACGACGATGCTCTCCGCCGTTCCGTCCGCTCCAACCAGCGTCACTTTCAGGCCAACGTCGAACGTCTTCGAGGCAAGGCCGAGATGCACCTCAAAGTCCTGGTAGACGACACCTGCCCCGGCAACTCGGCTCGTGACATGACTGTCGGACAGCAGTATCTGACGAGTCTCCGCGAGAGCGCCAGCCGCCAGCGGGAACGCCAGTCCAAGGCCCGCGCCCTTTCGGTTCAGATGCATCGCATGTTCCTTCCGATCGCTGAAGAGATTACCTGCAAACGGATGGACTCCGGCAAGATGCTTTTGGATATCGCCCACCTTATCGATAACAAGACCGTCGAGCGCTACCAGAACAAGTACTCCTCGGCCACTTTGCAGTTGAAAGAGTGCCGTATGCAACTCTCCGGCCCCTGGCCTCCGTACCATTTCGTCCAGCGCTCCAGTGCGCAACAATATCCTGCTTAGCTCCTGAACCTGCCCTCTTTTCTCGCTACCTCGAAGAAAAGGGGGCAGTTCTGCGTTCATGGGACTACCTTTACCCGATAGCGGGCATCGGAAAGTAACAGGAGAATGCCCGCCTCGAGTCTTTGAAATTTTCGACGGCGCATTCCGGAACGCCAGGAGCGACCCATGAACAGTACGATCAGAATTTCTTCCGCACGGACCTTGTCCGCGCTTTTATTTGCCGGTGCGGCGCTATCTATCCCATCCTTTGCCCAGACGACGACGACAACGACGACAACGCAGACCATGAGCCCGACGCAGGATTCGACCACAATTACCAAAAAGAATGGGGTCTACTTTTACGAGGTTAAGGTCGTACACCGCGATCTCGATGCGGTGAACTATCTGCATCGCAGCGGTAGCACCAAGATCGGCTTCAGGGGAACCTCTCTGCTGCCCAAGGCTAAAGGCGAAGCTAAGGTGCAGAGCGAGCGTGGCCGCATCACCATCGACGCCAGCTTCAAGGGCCTGACGCCCGCGAATGGCTTTGGCCCCGGATATCTAACCTACGTTCTGTGGGCTATCACGCCCGATGGCCGTGCCACCAACCTCGGAGAAGTGCTTCCGGCGGGCACCAAGAACGATATCCATGTGACTACACCGCTCCAGTCGTTTGGCATGATTCTTACTGCCGAACCTTACTTTGCCGTTACGGAGCCCAGCGACGTTGTGGTCCTCCAAAATGAAATTCTCGAAAGCAAGACCAATGGCGTCATCGAAAAGGTGAACGCGCATTACGCTCTGCTGCCGCGGGGCTTCTATGCGCCGACTGACGGCTCCAAGACTAACGAGAATCCCATCACACGCGATGAGAAGTCTCCGCTGGAGCTTTATCAGGCCTACAACGCCGTGCGGATTGCACAGGCGAACGGCGCGGACAAATACGCGACCGACATTCTGAATGAAGCCAAGCAGGACCTTCAAAATGCTGCCGACATCAACGGCAATAAAAAGGGCGACCGGAAGATGGAGATCACCTTCGCCCGTCAAGCCGTCCAGCGCTCCGAGGATGCACGACTGGTGTCCCTGCGCAAAAAGGCGGATGAGCGCCAGTTGAATGCGGAGCGCGCCGCCCAGCAATCGCAGCAGGCGGCTCAACAATCGCAGATGCAGGCTCAGCAATCGCAGTTGGAAGCCCAGCAGGCCCAGCTTGAAGCCGAACGTGCACAGGCTGCCAAGGCGAAGGCGGATGCCGAAGCGGCCGAGGCCCGTGCGCGCGCGGCGGAGGCCAATAAGAGCGCCGAGAACGCAAATGCCGTTCGCGAGCGGCTACGGGGCCAATTGAACAGCGTGCTCGCTACCAGTGAGACGGCCCGCGGCCTCATCGTTAATATGTCTGATGTGCTCTTCGACACCGGCAAATATACCCTGAAGTCGACCACCCAGATCAGCCTCGCCAAGGTAGCCGGAATCCTCCAGGCCTATCCCGGACTGAAGCTACAGGTTGAGGGCTATACCGATAGTGTAGGCAGTGACATGATGAACCAGAAGCTCTCTGAAAATCGTGCCGACTCGGTCAAGTCTTTTCTCATTGCGCAGGGGGTGCAGCCGAATAACATCTCATCCACCGGTTATGGCAAGAGCAATCCTGTCGCGGACAATGGAACTGCCAGCGGACGCGCTCAGAATCGCCGAGTGCAGCTTGTCGTTTCTGGGGATGCGATTGGCGTAAAAGAGAGCGCCCCTGAGGCTGATACGACGCCCGCGGTTGTGCCACAACCACCCGTCGCCAGCGGGACGGCTAATCCGCCGCAGCAATAGACGAGGTCAAACCTTGTAACCGGAGAGCGAAGTGCCGCGTGGCGGGGGCATTTCGCTTTTCTATTCTAAGCAGGGATAGAACTTTTCGTGCAACCGAGATCGCGTACACGAGTGCGTCAGTCTTTCGCCGACATAGTCAGCGCCGTCACAGGCTGTAGGAAGAACGATCTACATGTGAATCGTCCAGCCTAGCTCGGTGAGCTTCTCTTCAATATCGGCAAGCGCAAGCTCAAGCGCAGACCGGCGGTGCGGATTCGACGTCCGTTCCGACAAGACGCGCTCTCGTTGTAATTCGAGCGCTTGTAACCGGCGTTTGTGCTCGGCTGCCTTGGCATGAAGAATTGCTGGGTTCGGTCGAGGCTCAGCGGCCTGAGATTGTTGTTCTTCCACGGATTTGCTCTCCCATCCTCGCGACATACTACTCATTCTACGCCGCCTGGTATTAAGGAATGGATAGTTTTGCCGTATCCGCGCCCTGGCAGACCGCTGCTTATAATCGAATGGACTGCGCATGGAGCGACACAACGGTGATTGTTGAGCTGGAAGGCCTGCAAAAGATATACGACGGCAAGCAGCGCGTCGTTGCCGTGGACGGCATCGATCTGAAGGTACGCGAAGGCGAGCTTTACGGCTTGCTCGGCCCCAACGGCGCAGGCAAAACGACGACCATCAGCATCTGCACAACGCGGGCTCTTCCCACGGCGGGTAAGGCACGCATTGCGGGCATCGACGTGGTTGCGATGCCTGCGCTGGCACGGCGGTCGATTGGGGTTGTGCCGCAGTACAACACGCTTGATCGCGCCTGCACCATCTTTGAAAATCTCTACTTTCATTGTCTCTATTTCGGCTTCTCGCGAGCGGAGGCGACGAAGAGAACCGATCAGCTTCTCTCGCAGTTCCACCTCTCCGAGAGGGCAGGGGCCTATCCGGCTCAGTTATCGGGCGGATTGGCGCAGCGAGTGCAGATTGCCCGCGCCATTGCGCATCGCCCCAAGGTTCTCTTTCTCGACGAGCCCAGCGCGGGCCTCGACCCGCAGAGCCGCATTGCCATGTGGGAGGAGGTGCGCGGACTCCGCGAGGAAGGGATCACTGTTGTTCTGACCACGCACTACATGGAAGAAGCCGACGAACTCTGTGACCGCGTCGCTATCATCGACCACGGCAGAATACTGGTCGAAGACACGCCGGCGGCGCTCAAGGGCTCCGTGGGAGCGCAGAAGGTCTATGAGCTTGACCTGCGCAGCCAGGAGAATCTTCCGTTGCTGGTTCAACAATTACAAAGGCTGCCAGGCATCGCCAGCGTCGAGACGACCGCCAAGGGCGTGCGTATTCTGGCTCATGCCGTGGAAGGCCTGCTGTCGGACGTAGTCCACGCGGCCAACGCTTACGGCCTGCGCGACCTGACCATTACCGAAACCAGCCTCGAGACGGTCTTTATCCGGCTTACTGGCAGGGATCTTCGCGAGTGACGAAACGATGACTCAACTGGAAACGATTCATCCCGGGCCACACAGCGGCGCGAGCAAGTCGATGCAGTATACGCGGGCGTTTGCCGGTCTCTTTATGAGGGACCTGTATGTCCTTCGTCGCGAACTTTTTCCGTTTGCCATTCGCGTCTGCATGAACCCTCTGCTCTTTCTCTTCGTCTTTACCTACATCATTCCGCACATCAGTATGGGCAGCGCCGCTGGGGCCATGAACCCCACCGGGGCGATGGCGGGAGAAGCGTTCAGTACAGTGCTTCTGCCGGGCCTGATGGCAGTCGCCATCATGTTCAGTGGGATTGCCGCTGTTGCGCTTCCGCTGGCGCAGGAGTTTGGGGTGACCCGCGAGATCGACGACCGGGTCATGTGCCCGCTGCCGGTCGCCGCTGTAGCCATGGAAAAGGTCTGCTTCAGCGCAGTGCAAAGCGTGATCGCCGCGGCGATCGTCTATCCGCTTGCCTACTACGTTCCTGCGACGCACCCCACGACCCACGTCAGCAACTGGCCTTTTCTGATCGTGGTCCTTGTGCTCTCCAGTCTTACCTCGGGAGCGCTGGGGCTCACGATCGGGACCAGTGTCAAGCCGCAGCAGATCGGATTGATCTTCGGCGTCGTCGTGGTGCCGATTACCTTTCTTGGCTGCGTCTACTATCCGTGGGTAGCACTGGGACAGATTCGCTGGCTCCAGATCGGGGTGCTGGTGAATCCGATCGTCTACATGAGCGAAGGTCTGCGTGCGGCATTGACGCCGTCGCTGCCGCACATGAATCCGTGGCTGATCCTCGGCATGTTGACGGCTTCGCTCTGCCTGCTGACGTGGCTGGGCATACGCGGATTTCTGCGCCGCGTCATTGGCTAGTCGGTAGAATCGCCTACGCGTTTTGCGCGCAGATCTTCGGCGATGAGCTGTCCGTGAAAGCGGCCATTCTCAATGAAAATCTCATTCGTTCTCTCACCGGCGACGATGACGCCGGCGAGATAGATTCCGGGAACGTTGCTTTCGAGAGTTGCCGGGTCGCACACCGGGCAGCGGTCGTTGGCCTCGTCGAGATGTACGCCGAGACCCTCGATAAAGTCGAAGTCAGGATGGTAGCCGGTCAGGGCGAAGACGAAGTGATTGGGAATCGTGAGCGGGCCATCGGGGGTCTGGATGGTTACATCATCTTCCGAGATATTGGTGACGGTGCTGTTGAAGTGGGCGGCGATCTCGCCGTTCTTGATGCGGTTGTTGATGTCGGGGAGAATCCAGTAC
Source organism: Terriglobales bacterium (assembly GCA_041691575.1). Classification (GTDB taxonomy): domain Bacteria; phylum Acidobacteriota; class Terriglobia; order Terriglobales; family Acidobacteriaceae; genus Edaphobacter. Next base: position 19,089 of record JBEPUJ010000027.1, on the reverse strand, counting down.
TTGACGTGGCGGTGCATCTCGGCGCCGCGGTGCACCAGGGTGACCCGCGCGCCGTGCCGCCAGAGATCCAGTGCCGCAATCGCCGCCGAGTTCTTGCCGCCGATGACCAGGACGTCGAGCGCGTAAAACGGATGCGGCTCGTGGTAGTAGTGACGGACCTTGTGTAACTCTTCGCCCGGGATGTCGAGGTAGTTGGGCAGATCGTAGTAACCGGTGGAGATTGCCAGCTTCCTCGCCCGGTGCTCGATCCTGCGGCCGAAGCGGTCGGCTGTATGGACGACGAAGTCGCCATCGCTGCCTTCGACCTTTTCGACTGTCTCGTACTGACGAACATCCAACCGGTAGTGTTCGGCGACCTTGCGGTAGTATTCGAGCGCTTCGTTGCGGTTGGGCTTCTGATTGGGACTGGAGAAAGGCATATTGCCGATCTCCAACAGCTCCGGCGTGGTGAAGAAGGTCATGTGCGCGGGATAGTGAAATAGCGAGTTGCAGAGACAGCCCTTGTCCACTAATAGGGTAGAGAATCCGGCTCGCTGTGCCTCGATGGCGCAAGCCAAACCGGTCGGCCCGGCGCCGACTACCAGTAAATCGACTTTGTCTACCTTTTCTACAACTGCATCGTCGCTCATACCTTCAATCTTACTGAAAGGCCCGAGTGATCACTCCAGAATGGTTATGGATTGAGCACGACCAGCTTGCGCGCGATGGCGAACAAGGCCAGTTCCAGCCGGGTCGATACGCCGGTCTTATCGAAGATATTGGAGAGGTGCCGCTTCACGGTCTCTTCGCTGATGGCAAACTGTTTGGCTACGTCGCGATTGCTGCATCCTTCGACGATGCAGGCTGTGACTTCAAGCTCGCGCGGGGTGAGTCCGTAGGTCTTGCGCTCGGGTTCCGTGGCGGCCTTGTTCATCAGGTCGTTGAGCGCCGTAACCAGATTCGCGACGCGCTCGCCGCCGATCCAGTAATCGCCGGACAGCACCGCGCGAACTGAGGTTGCCAGGTCGCTGGCGACAGCATCTTTGAGCAGGATTCCGCGCGCGCCGATCTGCAGCGCCTCGATGACCTGCTGGGTCGAGATAGTGCTGGTCAGCATGATGATCTTGACGCGAGGCGACTTGCTCATGATGGCACGCATGGCCTCCAGCCCGGGCAGGCGCGGCATCTGAAGGTCGAGCAGGAGGATATCGGGCTCCAGTTCGAGAGTCTGGGTGATAGCAACGTCGCCGTCTTCTGCCTCTCCTACGACTTCGAAGCCGGGCTCATCTTCAAGCATGTTCCTGACGCCGATGCGAACGACTGGATGATCGTCTGCGACGACGATGCGGATAGGCGCGACGGTAAATGCCGGATCATCAGCTTTATTACTCTTTATGGCTGCATTCATCACGCATCCTCCTCCGAAATCTCTGCTTTACTGTCGGCACTGCGTGCGATCAGGATACGACGCAACCGGCTACAGGCAACTCTCAATCCTTCGAGAGAAGCTACATGATTAGCGTCTATTCCATTTTCCTCGATGGAGGTAGCCAGCGTCTGCAATTCGACCGCTCCGAGCATACCGGCACCGCCTTTGATGGCGTGCGCATCTCTTCGATACGCAGATTCATTCTGGTTGGATGCTGTTTCTAGCATACGGGTAATCCGTTCTTCTACATCGCTGAGGCACAGGTTGTAAAGCTGTTCCAAGCGCAGCTTCCGCATCGAGCCGGCCAGTTTGTCATAAACAGCTTGATTCAAAGCCGTTCCATCTACGTGAACAGGTAGGTCTGATACCTCCGCATTGCCGGTAGCCGCTTTACAAGGCGCGGTGATTGCGGCAGCGAACTCCTCCATCGTAAAGGGCTTGAGCAGGAAGCCACTGAATGCGCGAGTTGCCTCGGCATCGGGCGCGCTTCCGCTCATCGCCAGCAGTTGCGTGTCCGCGCCACAAAGCTGACGCAGACGTTGAGCGAGTGAGCCGCCTGCGGTTCCCGGCATCTGCATGTCCGCAAGCACCACTGACGGCGGAGTGCCCGGCGCAGTACTTAAATGCTCGATGGCTGCGTCGCCTGAATCGGCCGTCTCCACCGCATATCCGGTGTGCTCCAACAGGAGCGCAAGCACCTCTCGGCTCACGGCATCGTCGTCCACAACCAGTATGCGTAGCGGCTTGATCTCGTTCCTCCTCAGCGCAAAGAGTATCAAGTGACAGATTCAAGTGCCAACCGGTATTGCGCCTGGGGTGTGTTTGCAGTCGCGTCCCGGTCGCGATACAGGTAAAGTAGTGCCCATGGGCCAGGAGGATCAACCAGCATCGCAGCCGAGGGAAGCGCAGCTCGCCGGAGACCTCGCATCCCTGTCGGCCCGTGTCCAAGCTTTGGAGCAGGAGATAGCCGAGCTGCGCGCCGCTGCTCCCAGAAAACAGCTCAAGACTAAATTTTTGATGCCAACGGTGGCTTCGGACCGGCTTGCCGCCACGGTCTTGCAAAGTACCGCTCCAAAGGCGTCGTTGGAAAACCGTATTGGCTCGCAGCTCTTCAGCCGGATCGGCATCGTCGCGCTGTTGATTGGAGCTACGTGGTTTCTCAAGCTTGCGATGGACAACCACTGGATCGGTCCGCTGGGCCGCATCGTGGCGGGACTGGCCGCGGGAGCCGGGCTGGTGGTGTGGTCGGAGCGCTTCCGGCGGCAGGGGTTCCATGCCTTTTCGTGGTCGCTCAAGGCTATTGGCAGCGGCGTTCTTTACCTGTCGCTGTGGGCGGCGTTCCAGCTTTATCATCTGCTGCCCGCTGCGGTGGCGCTGGTGGCAATGATCCTGGTCACCGCATGGAATGCTTTCATGGCCTGGTCGCAGGACAGCGAGGTTCTCGCCGCGTATGCCGTGGCCGGAGGTCTGTCCACGCCGCTGCTGCTTTCGACCGGCGGCAACCACGAGATATTTCTCTTCACGTACATTCTTGCCATCGACCTCGCGGCCGTTATTCTGATCCGGCTCAAGTCGTGGCCAAGGCTGCTGCTGGGAGCGTTTCCCGCGACGGTTGCGTACTTTATCGGCTGGTACGTTGGGTTCAATTCGGCGGAACATCTCGCACTCACCGTCTTCTTTGTCGCGCTCTTCTTCTGCGTATTCGCCTCGGTGCCGGTCGCCTGGAAGCAGAGTTCCATGCTTTCGCCCGGAGAAGGCACGTTTCGCATTACGGAGATCTTTCTTCCGCTGGGCAATGCCACCTTTGCTTCGCTTGCTCTCTACTCACTCCTGCAGGATGCCGGTCATCATTCCTGGCTGCCCTGGCTGATGGTGCTCTTCGCGGCTGTCTACCTGGGGTTGATGCGGCTGCCGCAGACCAGCATCGCGTCGGCGGTGCACCTGTCGCTGGCCGTGGTGTTTCTCACCATCGCGATCCCTCTGAAGGCCAGCGGGCGCTGGATCACCGTCGGCTGGCTGGCCGAGGCGATTGCGCTGCTCTGGGCGTCGGGCCGCCTCGAGGTCTCTGGGGAAGACACGGCGGCTGCCGGCGGTCATCGCATCCTGCGCTGGCTGGCTGCTGCTGCGCTGGTGCTGGGATTCTGCGGGCTGATGGTCCAGCCGTTATGGTTCGGCAGGCCGGTTGTCACGGCTTTTTTCAACGCGCGCTTTGCGACGGCACTCTTCGGTATCGCGGTCTTCGCGGGTGCGGCCTGGATCTCTCTGCATGCGCGGCATACGTCCGAAGGCGAGCCGACCTGGCGGCAGATCGCGGGAGCCTCCATCGTTGCCCTCAACCTGGTGGCGATCATCGCCTGCGTTCGCGAACTGACGACTTTCTGGAGCGGTACGCTGAATCATCCTGAGGCGGAGTTGCGAAAGGCGCTCGCGATCTCCGCTTTCCTGATGCTCTATGGTGCTGCCCTGCTTGCGGTTGGCTTCTGGAAGCGCACGTCGTTTATTCGCTGGCAGGCGCTGCTTCTACTGGTCTACACCATCGCGAAGACCTTTCTCTACGACATGCGCAATCTCAGCCAGGGCTATCGCGTCGTCAGCTTCCTTGGCCTCGGAGCGCTGCTGATGGCGGTTAGCTTCGCCTATCAGAAAGACTGGCTGGCGCTGCGCGAGCCTGAACCCAAATCTGCCGCTAACGAAGGAGCCGAACGATGAAGTCTGCACTTCTGGCTCTGCTGCTCTTCTGGCAGGCGGCTGCACCGGCTCCGGGGCCGGAGACAGTTCAGCAATACTCCCGCTACCAGCGGACGATCGCTCTCGATGCCGGAGCGGGACAGACATGCGTTGTGGTCGATGCGCAGATCTTTCCTCATGCGGCCTCGTCGCTCAAAGACCTGCGGCTCTATCAGGGCACTCGCGAGCTTCCTTACGCCCTTACCCTCAGCGAACCGGTCGAGCCGGAGGGCGACACCGCCCGCGTCCTGAACCTCGGCGTCCGAAATCTGGGCGCGCGGGGCCAGAGCATCGTGTTTGATCTGCAGATGCCGGACCGTCCGTACACCGACATCAATCTCGACCTCGCCGGGCAGGACTATCTGGCGACGGCGACCGTCACCGGACTCCCCGGTCCCCAGTCCCCCAATGCCACCCGGCTGGGAGAATTTACGCTTTTCGACCTTACTTCGCAGCGCCTCTCGCGGAGCACGACGCTGCATCTGCAGGAGTCCAGTTTTCCTTACCTGCATGTCGTTCTAACGGCTTCGCCTGTGCCCGGCACTCACAGCTTTACTGCATCTCCGGCGATGGTCAAGGGAGCAACTGTACCGCCCAGCCGCGAGGCGCAGTCGCTCTATACCGTTGCTGCTGAAACCACGGACGTCGCGCAGCAGGGTCGGCGGACGGTCGCGACGTTTACGCTGCCGCAACGGGTTCCGGTAGAGCGAGTCAGTTTCACCGTCGACCCGGAGTTCAAGTCCAACTTCAGCCGCGATGTTCGCGTCTCCGACCACCCCGAGGGCACGCCTGAGTCCGCGGCGGAGATGATCGACGGCACTATTTTGCGCGTCCGCCTCACCCAGGCGGGCCGCGAGATTCGCCAGCAGCAACTCAGCATCCCGGCGACGCTCGGCGCGAACATGCAGGGAGCGGCGAGCGTGAAGGTCGCCATCGATAATGGCGACGACACGCCCCTGCCCATCACCGCAGTTCGGTTGGAGATGCGGCAGCGCATGCTCTGCTTCTCTGCACCGGCGGCTGAGCCGGTAATGCTCTTCTATGGGGATACGGGGCTTGCCGCGCCGCAGTATGACTATGCGCGGTTCTTCTCCGCCACAGCTCGCACCGGTACGGCTCAACTGGGGCCGGAACAACTCAATCCCGCGTACCATCCTCGCCCCGACACTCGCGCGTTGACCGAGCGCTATCCCGATATCCTCTGGATTGCGCTGCTGGCGGTGATCTGCATTCTTGCGGTGGTCGCACTGCGCTCGGCGCGTACCATCCACCGCTAGATCGGTTTGCTCGATGGTGTATAGGGAGGGCCTTCAGCCCTTGCTCTATCCGTGGCCAAGGAACATGGGGCTTTGCCCCATGCTTGTATGGCAGCGGTCCGTTAGCCCTTGACGGTTGGACTCTACACCTTCGCGGAAACTGCTCTCGAAACGAGAACCCTAGCGAATCGCCGCGTCCACCTCGTTGAGCCAGTCCGCGGACTTGAGTATCTCTCGAGGCTTCGACCCGTCTGCCGGACCCACCAGACCATCATTGTACATCATGTCGATCAGGTGGGCGGCGCGTCCGTAGCCGATGCGCAGACGGCGCTGCAGCAGGGAAGTACTGGCCTTGCCAAACTCGAAGACCAGCCGGACGGCATCGTCGTACATGGGATCGTCGGCTTCGCTATTCGAGCTGCTGTCGCCATCCTTGTCGCCGTCTTCCTTCGGGCCTTCGAGGAAGCCGTGGACGTACTCGGCCTCGCCCTGCGCCTTCCAGAATGCGGTCACTGCGGAGATCTCTTTCTCGGTTACAAATGGCGCATGAAGCCGCTGCACGCGGCTGGTTCCCGGCGGCAGGTAGAGCATATCGCCGCGACCGAGCAGGCTCTCGGCGCCGTTCGAGTCGATGATCGTCCGTGAATCGACCTTGGTCGCCAGGCGGAAGCTCATGCGCGTCGGCACATTCGCCTTGATGAGTCCGGTGATGACGTCGACCGAAGGCCGCTGCGTGGCCAGGATCAGATGGATGCCGACGGCGCGCGCCATCTGCGCCAGCCGCGTAATCGACTCTTCCACGTTCGAGCGGTCGAGCATCATCAGGTCGGCCAGCTCGTCGATGATGATGATGATGTAGGGCAGCGGTTCCTGATTGACGTCCTCGAACAGATAGTCGCTTCCATGCTCGAAAAGCTTGTTGAACTGGTCGATATTGCGAACGTGATTGGCGGCCAGCAACTTCAGGCGCCGCTCCATCTCGCGCACGGCGTTGCGCAGCGCGTTGGCCGCCAGCTTTGCCTCCGTAATGATCGGCGTGAACAGGTGCGGGATGCCTTCGTACATCCCCAGTTCAACCCGCTTCGGATCGACGAGGATCATCCTCACCTGCTCCGGCGTGTTCTTGAACAGCACGCTCATGATCATTGCGTTGATCGCCACCGACTTGCCCGATCCCGTCGATCCGGCGATCAGAACGTGCGGCATCGCAGCCAGATCGGCGGTGACGATGCGCCCATTGATGTCTTTGCCCAACGCGATGACCAGCTTGCTCTTGGTCTGCGCGAAGCTCTCGCACTCGACCACATCGCGCAGCCAGATCGTCTCCCGCTCGTGGTTGGGGACCTGAATGCCGACCGTGCTTTTGCCGGCCATCCGCTCGATCAGAATGGATTCGGCGGCCATGGCCAGGCAGAGATCATCGGCCAGCCCGGTGATGCGGGCCACTTTGACTCCAGCCTCGGGACGAAATTCGAAGGTCGTGACCACCGGTCCGGGATTGATCTGCGTCACCTGTCCGTTGACACCGAATTCGGCGGACTTTTCGACCAGCACACGCGCCTCTTCGCGCAGAGCGTCCTCGCGCACGGCGGCTTGTTCTTCACTGCGATGCAGCAGGGAAGAAGGCGGCAGTTTGTATCCGCGCACGCTCTTGGGCACGATGGTCACCGGTTTGATGTCGGCGTCAGCCCGCTTGCCGAAAGAGATATTGTCTTCGGCCATGGCTGCGTGCGGCGCTGCCATTTGCGGGTCCTCCGCTCTCTTCACTGCCCGAATCGGTTCGGGCGCAAACCCGGCCCGTCGATCTCCGAGGGAGGACTCATCCTCGAATGATCGGGACGGAGCCGCGGCCTTGGCCAGCGCATCGGCGTAGGGAGCCGCAGCGGCAGCAGCCGTGCTGAGCGCGGTCACCGGAGGAGCATCGACCAGCGTGCGCGGCATACCCTGCCACATCGATGCCGGTCCTGCTCCAGCCTCTTCATACGGAGTAACCGAAAGGGCCTCGGTCCGTTTCTTTCGTCCCCACCAACCGAACAGCCCGCCCAGCAGGGTATTGCTCTCACTTCGATTATTTTTGCGCTCGGCCAGCTCGCGTGCCCGCTGCGCTTTCAGATCAGCCTGCTCCCGTTTGCTGCCATAGGCTTCCTTCGCCGCGGCGACGCTGGCATCCTTCCGCTTGCTCCGCCAGCGCACCCAGCGTTCCCAAAGCGATTGTGGAAGGGAGAAGTGGATCAGGCCCCACTCCCGTGCTGTGTTGAAGGTAAAGGTGGTGGCCAGATAGAGGGATAGCGCCACCATCAGGGCGACCACGATGCAGGCTCCGGGCAGGTTGAGATACTCCACCATGACATCGGCCAGCAGCCGTCCGGTCACGCCTTCGATGGGTAGAGTGTGTCGCCACAGCAGATGTCCCGGGAGCAGCGCGATCGCCGCGGGCCCAAATACCACCCACATTCCCAGACCAATGCTCTTGGCCAGGGGAGAGCCTGCGGGCCGCGACCACATCCAGCACAGCCCCAGACGTCCCAGTACCAGCGGTAGAAAGAACGCTGCGATTCCAATTGTCTGCAACAGGGCATCGGCGAGGTATGCGCCCACCATTCCGGCCCAGTTGTGAGCGGGCCTGCCGGTAGCGTAGACGCCAACGGTATTGAAAGAAGGGTCGGAAGGAGTGTACGTGGCCAGCGCGAGCAGCAGCAGTCCGGCGGCGACGAGCACGGTCAGTCCGATGATCTCGTTCAGCCGCCGGTTGCGGGTTGGTGTCGAAACCAGTCTCAGTGTCTTCATCAGGGTTATGCGCGGCCTCTCCTCGCACCGGCGCAGCGACTCTGCATACCGGGCGGTCTGCAAGGCCGTGAACCACCAGAGCATCTTCGATTATCCCAAAGTTATCCGGGCGCGGCGAACAAAACCGGAAAACCTCCTGCCGGGGTATCTGGATGCAAACCCACTGGTGAAAGGCGCATCCTATCCTTTATCACTCACCGACGGGAGCAGCCAGCCTGCCGGACCTTAGGAAACGGTTGAGCAGGGGCGCGGGTTTTTCGCGATTTCCCCCGCTTTGCCACCGGCGAAGGAGAATCGCGCTCAGCCGGTGGACCCTGCTCGAACCGAAGAGATGTATCTCACCAAATTTTGCAACCACGAAGAGGACACCATGGCGAGCGATTCCGGCAAGCAGCACGAGATGGAGCGCGTTCTGCTCTCTGTCATCAACACCCTTCAGGACAGTCAGAAGGGCTTCGCCGACCTCGGCGATCACCTCAAAGATGAGACGCTCAAGCGTTACTTCCTCGCGGAATCGCTCAAACGGGCGAGCTTTCGCGGCGATCTCGAAGAGACCCTGCATCAGAACGGTGTTCACGATATCAATGAAAGCGGCACCGCTACCGGGACGCTGCACCGCGTCTGGGGCGACCTTAAAGCCAAGCTCGGCGGTGGCGACCACGGCCTTCTTGAAACGGCAGAGAGCGGCGAAGACGAGATCAAGAGGGCTTACGCCGACGCGCTCGACCAGGAACTGCCTTTACCGGTTCGCGAACTTCTGGCGGAGCAGCAGGCCCACATTCTCACCTCTCACGACTACATTCGCAGCCGTCGCGACGCTCTGGCAGAGAAATAGCAAGGGGCTTAATCGACACAAAGTAAACGGATAAACGGGCGGCAGGGTGCGAACCCTCCGCCCGTTATTTTTTCCGTACAGGACGGATGCCATGGATTCTGCGAAGCCGAAAGGAAGCATGGCCGGAAGAATGATCCTTGCCATCGTATTCGTCATAGCGGGCGCGATGCATTTCGTCATCCCGCAGGCGTATCTCCGCATTATGCCGCCCTGGCTCCCGGCGCCCTTGACGCTTATCGACATCAGCGGTGCAGCAGAGATAGCAGGCGGCCTCGGTCTTCTGATCCCCATTACCCGCCACTTTGCTGCCTGGGGACTCGTGGCCCTGCTCATCGCCGTCCTGCCCGCGAACATCTACACGGCGACAGCCCACCTGTCTTTGCCCGGACTCGCGGGTCAAAGCTGGCTGCAATGGTTGAGAATCCCTCTTCAAGTACCGCTTATCTATTGGGCGTGGCTCTATACCCGCTCTAAAGATGCATAGGTCCGTAGTGCAGATAAAACACCACCGCCGAAGCGGCCAGGCAATAGATCCCAAACAAGTGCCATCGGCCCTTTTCGAGCCAGCTACTTAACCATCGCAACGCAACCAGTCCAGCCAGAAACGCGAACACCATTCCCAGCAAACTGGTCATCATGCTGCCATGCAGGTCAATCGGCGCACCTGCTGCCGCTGCCGCATGGGAGGCCTTCACCAGCCGCAGAATTTCTTTGCCGACCGCTGGCGGCGTCAGAATTACGGCTAGCGCAAAGCTGAACCGCTCTGCACGATCCTTGCTTGCCCCCGACAACATACCTGCCGAGATGGTTGCGCCCGAGCGCGAAAACCCACGAAACGGCAGGCACAATCCCTGGACCGCGCCGATCCACCCGGCCTGGCGCATGGTCACGCTGTCTCCGTAGACCTTTTCATGCGCGCCGCGACGCTGGTTCTCCATCAAACCGGCAACCAGGATCAGGATTCCGGCCGCGGCCAGCGCGGGTGCGATCAGATCCAGACGCCCAAACAGCGCTTCGATCTCACCGTGGACGCCGCCGAAAGCGGTCTTTTCGATGAGCTTGATGAGAGGATAGCCAATCAACGCGGTGAGAAAAGAAGCCCAGATGGCGCGGATGGCAAAGCGTTTGAAAGAATCCGTGCTGGAAAGATAGGTCTTCTTCCACTGGCTCCAGAAGTAGACGATGACGGCAAACATCGTGCCTGTATGCAGCATCACCAGCAGCAGCGTCATCGGCGGCGACGAGGGGTCCAGCCCCAGCAGCTTTTCCGCGACGACGACATGCGCGGAACTCGACACCGGCAGAAGCTCGGCCAGGCCCTGCACAATGGCAAGAACAATTACTTGGAAGATAGGCATCCCTCTATCCTAAATGTCGCCCCCATCTCCTGAATGTGGGGTTTCCTATCGGAGCATCTTCTCGAACACCGCCCAGATTTTAATCTGCTCAAACCCTTCGCGCAGATAGAATCGGTGCGCTCCCTCGCGTGACATGCGGGAGGTCACCCGCAGCGTGGTGACGCCCTGCTTTCTGCTCCACGCTTCGACTTCGGCACATAGCTTTTTGCCGATTCCCAGGCCGCGCCGTCCCTCGCGCACGACCAGGCCGCTGATGAAGCAATAGGGCGGCGACTGAAGCTCGTGCAGAATCGAAGCTTCAATCCAGCCGGTGACCTCCGTGCCCAGATGTGTCTCCAGACAGGCGACCAGGGCAATCTGCCGTTCCGGACAAGCGGACAGTCTCGCGATGCGCTCCTCCATCGCTTCTACGGATGCCTTGTATCCGAGCTGCCCGCTGAGTTCCGCCGCAGCTCCGGCGTCTTCGGGCGCAATAGGCCGCACGATCAGGGATGGAACGCCTGAAGTGTCATCTAAACGCTCAATCGAAGAATCTCTCATGGGGTCATGCATGGCCACATCTTCGCATGGGACACCGAGACTCTTCCAGAGGGTGCGGAAAACTCATGTTTTGCTTAAGGGCACGGCTTCAGCCGTGCCATAAATTTTCTGCGTGTAAGGGGCTTTAGCCCCTGAGGGCAAGTTCCGCTGTGGAACTCCTCTCGGCCACAACTGACTTTTTCGATACCCTCTTCCAGCCGTCAATTTCGGTCATTTCCGAAGATCGGAATGCCCTGCTGCACCTTGTAGGCGATGCTGGCTGCGCGCGCTGCCTCATCGGTCTGCGGATACTTCTCCTTCAACTGCTGCGCCAGCCCAGCCACGCGCTGGCCTGCCTGATCGGCTCGCTTCTTGTCTTCCTGAACGGTGTACATCGTCACTGCAACGCCTTGGCGATAGGTCGCGTTATAGAGCGCCTCGGCGGCCTTGGGGCTGTCAGGAAACTTCTGCGCGTACTTCTCGTACAGTCCGGATTCCATCTCCGGGCACTTCGGCAGGCCCTGCCAGTCACCGCAAAGTTTGTTGTCGAGCATGTCGTAGGCCGCCAGCGCCGCGAACTTCGTTCCGGGATACATCTTCATCACCTTCTTCATCCCGCCCTCGTAGAGCTGCGGCCGCAGATAGGCGTCCTGCTCCTTCGCGCTGGGCAGCGTGCTGATGTCCAGCTTCTCCAACTGCCAGCGAATGTCGGCTGATCGCCATGCCGCCTCCGCGGCCAGGGGAGACTGCGGATAATAATTTGCCACGCGCTCATAGAGCAGGTGCGCCGCCACTCCCGCTCCCTTCGGAGCATGAGGCAGCATGGCCTCATGTTCGAAGTTCGCCGCCGCGCCATACAGAATTACATCGCCGCCCGACGTCGTCGGCCCGACGACCCCCTTGTCCCGAACCCATCCCGATGCCGGCGTCACGGTGTCATTATTGTCCGTGAATTCGGGGGCATTTTCGTCGTTGGTGTCCTCGACATCGGTGTTGGCAAACACCTGGACCCACGGTCCGCTGCGTTGCACCACCACCACCTCGTGCCCCGGCGTGACCACGGAGATCTTCTGCGCACCGGCATCAGCGGTGACATAGACGTTGGCCTCGTGCAGTACGGTGGCCCGCGCCGAGCGGTCGTATCCCGAGGCATTGTCCTTCGACTTCTGCGCGATCGCAGCTCCGGTAGCTACCAGAAAAACCAGTGCACAGTAGACAAAACGTTTCAACAAAGAGTCACGCATAGAAGATTTACCCTCATCCCTCAATCCATCATCAATTAGACGTTGAGCACCGCGGTGATTAATAGAAGATATTCAAAAAAAATATTGTGTTTTCGATAAAAGAGAGCACAATGGCGCGTAGCGGAATCTGCTTGTAAACAAACAACCAGATCTTACGGTTGTGGGCCCGGCTCCTTGGAAGCGAAGCGGAGGCTTGCATGAGATCGTCTCAATTCATTCGTATTTTAAATACGATGTTGTTTGCGTTTGTCCTGACATGGACAACATCCGCCCTGGCACAGCCATCGGCCCCTGCGACGAGCCCGGCTACAACGGCTACCTCTCCCACAGCCGCTCCAACGACAGCAACCTCTCATCCAACCAGCACACTGGCATATCTCACAAAAACGACGAGAGTTCTCGTTCTCGGAGGCGCAGCTCTCGCCACCTTCCTCCTTTACTTTTTCGCGTCCGGATTACACCCTCTTCGGCTGATTGTTGGCGAGGACAACCGGTACAGCAACTCTAAGTTCCAGGTGGCTCTCTGGTTCTTCGTCCTGATTACGACCTACATTGCTACCTTTGCTCTTAGGGCCAAAGGAGGGGTCATCGGTCAAATCAGCATTCCGGAACACCTCTTGCTTCTCAGCGGCATGAGCGCATTCACCTATGCAGCCGCGAAGGGGATTACTACAAGTAAAGTGAACGACGCGCAGGCACAAGGAATAGCAGATCCCAAGAATACGGCCGCATCTCCGTCGCTGCTGAAAAACCTCACACATAACGATGGATCAGCTCCCCTTGTTGTCGCTCCTGCAGGGATTGCCCCCGGAGCCCCACTCGCTCTGCTCAATCGAGGGAAGCTGCCGTCCCTTGATCTGGGCGATACCCAGATGATCATCGTTACACTGCTTGCAGTAGCGGCTTATCTGTACACGACGCTGCACTTTATGGGCAATTCCACCCATCTTTATGATGCAACCGTAAAACTGCCGGATGTAGACAGCACTATCCTGAGCATCTTCGGAATCGGGCAGGGCGCGTATATCACCAAGAAGGCGGTCGGCAATGTAGGGCAATCTTAGATCGCAATCCAAGCTTGTAAATTGCAGCGAGCCGCCCTTCAGCCATCGTTAGTGCGTAGGCAGATCGTTTTCGAGCCTCTGTCGCAGATCCGGCTCCAGATTTCCTCCACTCAAAATCACGGCTACCTTCCGCACCCGGGGTAGCTCCTTTGCGTGGAACAAAGCCGCCGCCAGGGTTACCGCTCCGCTGGGCTCCGGAACCAGCTTGGTCGCCGCCAGCATGACGCGCATCGCCGACAGAATCTCTTCCTCGCTCACCGTCACGATCCCATCCACAAACTTGATGACGTGCTCGAAGTTCAGTGCGCCCATGCTCTGTGTCCGTAGCCCATCGCCGATGGTTCGCGTCGTCTTCTCGGCAGGCCACTTCACCAACTGCTTCGTCTCGAAACTTTCCTTCGCATCCGCAGCCAACTCCGGTTCGGCTCCCCAGACCTGTACCTTTGGTGCGCTCAACTTCACAGCCGTCGCCGTGCCGCTCAGCAGTCCGCCGCCGCTCACCGGAGCGATGACCAGTTCTACACCCGGCAACTGCTCCACAATCTCCAGCCCGCAGGTCGCCTGTCCGGCGATAATTGCCCGGTGGTCGTAGGGCGGAATCACCGTGTACCCGAATTGCGCAGCAAGCTCCTCGGCCTTTGCCTGCCGCTCCGACGAAGCCGGTCCCACCATCACAATCTCCGCGCCCAGAGCCTTCGTTGCGGCTATCTTGACCTCCGGAGCGTTTTCCGGCATCACAATCACGGACTTCGCTCCCAACGCCCGCGCGGCATATGCCACGCCTTGGGCATGATTGCCGCTGGAGTATGTAATCACTCCGAGCTTCAGCTTTTCCGGCGATAACTGCGCCACCATGTTGTAGGCGCCGCGGAGCTTGAAGCTTCCAATCGGCTGCTCACTTTCGGCCTTGATATAGAGATCCAACTCCGGCTCCGCGACCCCGGCCAGCTTCAGCCGTGCCCGCGCCACCCGATAGAGCGGAGTCCGTACGGCAACCCCAGCCAGCCGTTCTCTGGCTGCGAATATCTCGTCCAGCGTCACCAACTCACTCATCTTCAGTCCCTCAAAGATTAAAAAATCCGTCCTACTCCGAAGTACCACTTGTAATGTCCGCTTCCCCCTGCGCTGCCTCCGCCATAGACCGGACCGATCAACGTCTTGATCAGCACCATCCCGGTGATGTCGTTGGGCAGGGAAGGCGTACCTGAATTTCCACCGAAGACCTTGCCCACCTCATAAAGGCCACCCACATAGATTTCATCGCCCAGCACCGGGTTCAGGTGGGACAGCCGGAACAAATATCCCGCCTGTCCCAGAACGTAGTCGTTGCCCAACAGTTCGCCGCGGCCGTAAGCGCTTAGCCACAGCGGGCCGCCCAGAGTCAATCCGGCAAGCCCGAGGTTCGACGCGCCAAAGCTCGTCCCTCCGTTCGCCGTGCCAAATCCGATGCCGCGTTTTCCTAGCGGGATAAAGTGGGCCGTGCTCAGAGTCATCTGTGAGAAGCCTCCGCTCCCATTGGGCCGCTCCGAATAAAAGCTGAAGTTCGATCGCACCTCCGTGCCTCGCGATGGCACGGTCACCTCTTCCTGTCCCAGGTATTGAAACCGTAGCGACGTCACCAGCGGAGTCAGTTGGAACTCCTGCTCGACCGGCGTTCCAACCGTGCGGTGCTCTCCAAACCACTGGTAGTCCTCGCCCGCGCGCAACTCCGTTCTTGCGTTGAACTGGTATCCCAGGTCCGCGCCGAGCCCATTCTTCCTCTGTTTGAACTGCGCCAGTTGGTTGCTGCCGGAGTAGTACGCCGTCTCCAAATGCGTTACATACGCGCGCGGCGCGACGAACCACCGTGACCCTGCCTTGAACGGCTTATAAAGCTCCGCCGTAAAGCCCGCCACCGGACCCACCATTCCATCCACCCGCAACTCCGAACCCGGCCCCGCGAGATCGACAAAGGTGGCCCGGGCCCCGGCCCCAAGCTGAATGTTGTTAGAATCGCTCCCGGAGATGGTCAGTCCCACATTGAGAAACGGCGGCGCATAGCCCTTCGTCCTTGGCCGGATCAGCAACCCCGGCTTGCCGTTCTCATCCACCATGTTGTAGTTGATGATTGAGTACGTCCCTGTTCCTTCCAGGTCCGCGATACTCTTTTCAATCGCCACCGTATCCACCGGCTCGCCGACATATTTCTTGAACGAGGCGGCGACCACAGACTGCTTTGCTCCCTGCAATCCGTACACGTTCACGAACTGCGGCACCGGCACCTGCGTCCGCTTCCGGGCCTCTCTCTGCGCGACGTAGGCCTTCCAGTCCGCGTCGTTCAGTGCATATTTCTCGAGCGCTGCGGCATGGGCTTCGGCGGCCTTCTCACCCTGGGGAATGATCTCCTTGCTCTTGCCGAAGTCGGTTGCGCCGAACTTGCTCACATCTGCCTTTATCAGAACGTCCGCGTCCTTCATGCTGGCCTGTTCATTCGCTGCCACCATGATCGATACATTCCTGCCCGCCACGGCCAGGGGAGAGGTCAACGTCGCCGGGTCCACCGGCCCTGTATCCAGAAAGACCGCAATCACAATGTCCGCGCCCATCGCCCGCGCTACATCCACCGGCAGGTTGTCTACCGCCGCACCGTCCGAATAGATCTCATTGCCATGCTGCACCGGAGCGAACATTCCGGGAATCGACATGGTTGCGCGCATCGCCTGTGCCAGCGACCCGTCCTCGAACACGTGCTTCTTGCCCGTCGTAAGTTCTGTCGCCACGCAGCGGAAGGGAATTGGCAGATCGTCGAAACTCTTCAGATCGTAGTAAGGCATCAGCGTCCGGTCGAAGAGCAGCCCCACCGCCGCGCCGGAGTTCAACCCGTTGGGCACGCTGATTCCATGCTTCAATCCAAACTCCAGCCGGTTCGGATACGCCAGCTTGTCTTCTTTCCTGCGAAAGCTTAATGCCTGAAACGGAATCTGGCCGCTCAATACGCCGGGCCAGTGAATGTCCCCGACAAAGTTTTTAATATCGTCCGGACTATTGCCTGCCGCATAAAGTCCGCCCACCAGGCCGCCCATGCTGGTTCCGGCCACATAGTCGACCGGAATGTGGTGCGCTTCCAACCACTCGATTGCGCCAATATGCGCAAATCCCAGCGCGCCTCCGCCTTCCAGCACCAACCCGATCGTAGGCCGATTCGTCGGAGCGATCTCCGGTTTTTGCGCTACGGCCCAAGGACCCAGCATCAGAGTCATGCCGCCAAAAAACAGAAGAATGCGCTGATAAAAAGCGCTCTTTTTCAAAGAGATCATCTGCAGATAAATCTACCAGTAACCCCTGTCCAAAGGGACAGCCTTTAGGTGTCGCCCACGGTTCCGCCCTTGATCCATTGAACGTAGACTCTGCAAATTTCCAGTGCTTTACTTTTGCCTTCCAGACAGCAATGTCTAAGCTCACCTACGGCACCGCAGTCCATGGAGGCTCTCCTCAAAAGTAAAAGGGCGCTCCGTGCGGGGCGCCCTTTTACTTTCTTAAGCTATAAGAGGACGGTCAGATCTCCAGAATCACCGGCATAATCAATGGCCGCCGACTGGTGCTCTTCTGGATATACCGCTTCAGGTCATTGCGGATCTTCTCTTTGATAACTCCATAATCGGCCTTTTCTTCCGCACTGGAATTATCGAGCGTCCGCTGAACAACCTGCCGTGCCTCGGGAATCAAGCCCTCTTCGTCCACGGCCATGCCACGCATCACAATCTCCGGAGCGTTCTCGAGCAGCCCCGTCCGTTTGTTGATCGCGATGATCGGCAGCACGATTCCGTCTTCACTGAGGTGCTTGCGGTCTCGAATCACGAGGTCTTCGACGACATCGTTCGAGGCTCCGCCAGAGTCGATGCACACCCGGCCTACCGTTACCTTGCCGGTCTTGGCGGCCGAGTTCTTGTCCAACTCCAGAACTTCGCCGTCCTCCAGCAGAATCGTCTTCTCGACAACACCCATCGATCCCGCAAGCTCGATATGCCGCTTGAGGTGGCGATAGTCGCCGTGTACGGGAATGAAGAACTTCGGACGGACCAGGTTAATCATCAACCGCAGTTCTTCCTGGCTTCCATGTCCGCTGACGTGAATCAGTCCCGACGCGCCGTCATCATAGATCACCTTGGCATCGCGCCGTTCCAGGTGGTCGATCACGCGGTAGATAGACTTCTCGTTGCCCGGAATCACGCGCGAACTCATCAACACGGTATCGCCCGCATCGATGTGCGCGAACTTGTGGTTGTTCACCGCGGCCCGGCTCAGCGCGCTCATCGGTTCGCCCTGGGTCCCGCTGATCATGATGCAGAGCTTGTTCGACGGATGGTCCTTGATATGGCCCGGGTTGATGATCAATCCCTGCGGGAGATCGAGGTAGCCCAGGTCCTGCGCAATCTCGGTCGAGTTGTCGAGCGAGCGTCCAATGATCGCAACCTTGCGCCCGTGATGGTGGGCCAATTCCATGGCCAGTCGAATGCGGTGGATCGACGACGAGAAGCAGCTGAAGAACAGCTTCTTCTTCGCCTGCCCGAAGATCTCATCCAGCCGTGGACGCACCGCACGCTCGCTCGGGGTATAACCCAGCCGGTCGACGTTGGTCGAGTCCTGTAGCAGCGCGAGAACCCCCTGCTTGCCCAGCTCGGCAAACGCATGGAGGTCAAACGGCTTGCCGTCCGGCGGCGAAAGGTCCACCTTGAAGTCGCCCGTATGCAGCACCACACCGACCGGTGTATGGATCGCCAGCGCGACGCAGTCCACCAGCGAGTGGGTCACCCGGATGGGCATGATCGAGAACGGCCCCAGCGTAAACCGCTTGCCGGGAATCATCTCGTTCAGGTCGGCATCGTCGAGTAGCCGATGCTCTTCGAGCTTGCCCTCGACATATGCCAGTGTGAACTCAGTCCCATAGACCGGGACATTCAATTCGGAGAGAATCCAGGGCAGGCCGCCGATGTGGTCTTCGTGCCCGTGGGTCAAAAGGATCGCGCGAACCTTGTCGCGGTTTTCAGTCAAATAGCTGATATCGGGAACAACAATGTCCACACCCAGCAACTCTTCTTCAGGGAACATCAGACCGGCGTCGATGACAATAATGTCATCCTGCCAGCGGAGGACCATGCAGTTCATACCGAACTCGCCGAGGCCCCCCAGCGGAATCAGCTTCAATTTATCTTGTGCCATCAACCTTCAATCTTAGCACCGCCCCCGAAATCCCCTTTAGGCTGAGCAATCCGGCAGCGGTGCAGCTTGAACAATCTTGTTAGCGTGTGGCTCTATTAGGTTGCGGAAAAACTCTGTTTTGCTTCTGTTTTGCTTAAGGGCATGGCTTCAGCCATGCCATCGATGATTTACCTGCAGTGCGGATTTAGCCGCTGGGGTACGCTCTTCTTTGTTGGCGTTCACTCAGGAGATCGATTACAAGTTCCAAATTGTCACGATCTTGATGATGTGCCGACAAGTCAATACATGCGCGTTTCTCGGTACCGATCCAAAGGCATCACTCCCGGATTGCCCGTGGTCCGCGCGGAATCTGGCTCCCCACACGGGACGCATTGAGAGCTCTTGCTGCCTAAATCCAGCGACGCTCGAAACCCAGCAACTCCTGCCGCAGATGCCATCGCTTACACTCAAACCACATGCTCAACCGGGGCTATGCCTACACCACAATCATCAGCAGCAAATATCATGGACGAACCCTGCTCTCCCACTTGGCAAGCCTTTACCCACACTCAACCGCACAAGCCTGGCAGCAAAACCTGAACAACCGCGAAGTCACCGTCAACGGTGTCACCGCCACCGGAAGCGAATCGCTCACTTCAGGCCAAACCCTTGTCTGGAACCGTCCACCCTGGATCGAACCAGACTCCCCTCAG
>JBEPUJ010000026.1:0-47573 GCA_041691575.1 Terriglobales bacterium | reverse complement strand
TTCGCTCCACTGAGGTCCGCGCCACCGAGGTACGCTCCACTGAGGTCCGCGCCACAGAGGTACGTGCCACTGAGGTCCGCGCCACCGAGGTTCGCTCCACTGAGGTCCGCGCCACTGAGGTACGTGCCACTGAGGTCCGCGCCACCGAGGTTCGCTCCACTGAGGTCCGCGCCACCGAGGTACGTGCCACTGAGGTCCGCGCCACGGAGGTTCGCGCCACGGAGGTTCGCGCCGCTCTCAACGGCAGCTATTACCACTTCGCGCAAGGTTGTTCCCTCGCGCTCGAACAGCACCTTAGTGCCGTTCCATCGACTGTAGATTTTATAATTCATTTTCACTTCACCTCCCCAGTAGCCGAAACGTTTTGGTTGCAGGGCCGAGAACATCCCCGGCCCCATTGGTTAAATCAAGCTGTTGGTTCTGCAACAGGTGGTGCGGCCGGCAGAGTTGCAACTGCTGTGGCAAGGTTCGAGTTCGCGCCATTGATGACAGCGACCTGGGCTTCGATCTGTGCAGCCAAAGCTGCCACCGCAGGATCTTCAGAGGCGGAAAGCTGTGCAACTGCTGCAGCAATTGCTGTGGTTGCGGCGTTGACGTTTGCTGTCTCAGTGGCGACTGCTGCAGTGAGGTCGGTGACTGCGGTGGTGAGGGCGGTAATTCCTGTTGCCATTGTGTTGATCTCCTCGGTGAGTTGTTGAAGGTGGGCGATCACTAAACGCTGATCGCGGACTAAGTACCAAAGTCGGAAAATTATCGGCAGGATCAAGGGCAGCATGATGGCCCAGATCAGGACTGCGGAAATGAGTACGGGCACCATGTAAAACTCCCTCATATTTGCGTCAATTCTTCGGCTGTCGGTGTAGGCAGCACGAGGTTGTCATCGTTGTCGTAGCACTGGCCGTCAAGGTGTGAATGCTGAAAGGCTGGGCATGTGCCATAGCCATCGTCCTGCAGGGAAACCGCTTTCCCTGAAGCGCAACCGGTCAGTAATATCAGAACAAAAAGCAATCTCATCTCAGACATTTCTCTTTCAAACACCATGCACTGCCAGAGCCCAGTCTTGATGCCGCAGCCTGTCTTGCTGCACTGATTGAGGCATAGAGGGCAGTGAGTCATTACGCACCTGATGCCAGAGCTTTGTGGTCTTCGCGCACACTCTGAATCGACTTACCTTCCCACGCGACCAGGCAGTCACACCGCTTGCCATACCGCTCCATGCAGACCTCGTTGCCCTTCTCGTCGTAGTGCATCGCCCAGAAATACCAGTAGCCATTGATGCACTCTGCGCCGTTTTGATAGAAAGCCCCGCCGTTCACAATGCGCCTGCACGCGACAAACGGAGGCCGATTAGTCTTCTGTTTTGCTTCTGGAAGTTTGTCTTTTTTCACGATTTCTCCCATTCCCTTGAGTCATCGAGGTAACGCTTCTGGTTGAACCAGGTCGCCGGGTAAGGGACAAACTCTCCCTTATGGCCGGCAGGACTTTCTGCGAATTCCCGCACCCGCAGACGCATAGCTTCTACCGGGTCCTCGGCATCAAGGGCTTCAAGTGCTTTTTTGATGGCCTTGAATGCAAATCCCTTGCCGATCTTGCGGGGATACTCCTCGTAAACTTTCTCTATCTCGCTCGTTGAAAAACGAGCAATAGTCTTTTGTTCTTTCTTTGCTTCTGCTTCTGCTTCTGCTTCTGCTTGTGGTGATTGCTCATTACAGCCCATTACAGTAATGCGTTTACCATTACTTTCTTTACGTTTCTCTCTGTACCGGGCTTGGGCTTTGCGATTCGTCTCAGCAACGGTCTCTTCATCCATCAGGCCACGGTGTTTTTCGTAATTGAGTAATCTCCATCCGCCGTCTATAGGCTCGATACGGCGTCCCTCGTGCTCTGGAGTGCGGCTGTACTTGTCTGGCGACAGAAAGGTCGTCAATGCGATCTCCGTCTCCTCCAGGGTCACCCTCGCGCGATTGGCGAGGCCTGGAATAGATGCCCAGATGCGACCCTTGCGGTCAGCCATCGCAAGCATGGTGATCCAGACAATGCGGGTTGAGTTCGGTTCGCACCATACGGTGCTCTCAGTGATTGAAGAAAACAGCTTCGTAAACGTAACGCTCATTTGGGGGATTTACCTGCGTCGAATATCAAAAGCTTTCGGTGTTCCGTGAGGTGCAACAAAATCCCCGGGAAAGTATCTGAAGACCACTGGCGTGCCCACCTCCAGAATTTCATCTCTGAGCAACAAGGGAAGCGGTCTCCCATCCGACCCTCTTACCCTGGATATGTGCGCAAAGTAGGTCTTCCCATCTTCGGCAAGGATGTGAGCAAAGTCTTTCTTGATCCGATGGCGAATCTCGCCCACCATTTCCACTTCTGTGCTAGTCATGGACCGGCCTCCGATAGCCTGATGAAATCTTTGCCGCAGCAAGGGTTACGCACGCATCCCAAATGGCCGAATCATCTGTCTCAAAAGGGATGAATACCTGTCTTGCTTCCGGATGAAGATGAAGAATAGCCTTCTGGATCGGTTGGAATTGAGTCGCAGGGACTGCGGCCCAAAACTCATCGTCTGTCTGCGAAGCCGCCTTATAGCTTTCGAGCTGCATCCTCCACCGAAGATGCGTCTGCTGTTTGGCCTTCCCTGAGTTCGGATAAGACCCTTTCGCATCGAGAATGAACAGCCCTTTCCCCGGAATGATGCCCCTAAGATCCAAGTGGCAGCCGATATACATGTCCAAATGTTCATAAACGATCGCGCGTTCAAATGGAGGAATGGGTGTGAAGCCAGTCTTATCCTTCCACTTCAGGTAGTTCAGAAAGAACGGCGCAACGATCTCAGGGATGTCTTCCAAATCAAGATCGCCCTCTTCGTAGTAGTGAATGGCCTTGTGGAGTTCTGTACCTCTCCATCGGGCGCGGTCAATGTTCGCCAGCGGAACGCCGGAGTAATCACTGAGGCCGGCCAAAGAGATCACATCCGAGGTCGCAAGACAGAACGTCCCCGGAACGTGGTAGATGTGGCTGGCCTCATCGAAGGTGAAAGCTACCGCACTCATGCGCCTGCCGCCCAATCACACGCCACTTCATAGAGGCTGACGGGGATTTCTTCGCTTCGCTCGACGCCGATTGAGCCGAGGTAACCGTTGATGTCGTCGTTCTCGAATCCATGAGAGCGAGCGATGGCATAGAACCTCTTGCCGCGTTTCTCTCCAACCTGGGCACCGGAAGCGCTCTTGATTGGAGCTTGAACCGGTTTGCGCACGATGACGGGCTCGCCATCCTCATCGAAGATCGGCTCGCCGGTTTCAGTGATACCAATCTGCGCCTTCTCGCTTTTGCGAACGATGCCTGGCTTCGCCTCGGGTTCGTGCTTATCATTCTCGGGATCAAGCTCGTCCGGGATCAGGCCGTTCATGCGCAGCGAATATTTGAGGGCGCCGGTCATAGCCTTGTATGGTGCCTTGTCTCCGCTGTCCATGCCCCACCCAAGGCCCTTGCGAACGACCGCTTCTCCTGTGGCCGTATCGGTGAATGTCACAGAGATTCTCAGCTCAACGAAGTTCAGCGTTCCTCCGCCGTTTGTAGGCTGCGTCCAGCGTTCTGACGAATCCACGTCATAGCCAAAGGCAATCTCTTCATCGATCAGAGCTTTGCGCACTTCGCGGGCAACATCTGTGGCCTTCACATAGGCATAGTTCTGTTTTTCGTTCTTGCCGCGCTTCTCGACGGCATCGATGGCCTTCATCACGGCCAAAAGTTTCTTCTGCAAGGCTGATTGGTTCATTGAAGTTCTCCAATGTGGTTCTAAGCGTAGCGGCGTTTGTGTCCGCTAATTATGTGGTTGATGTAGGTGCGCGTGGTTTTGAATTCAGTCGCCAAATCCTTACGGGCTCGCGGATTAAGCTCACCCTGCATTGAGGGCTTGAATGGGGCGGGATTATTCCTGCCCTTGTTGTGCTTGTCGTCCGAGTTGCTCTTGTGGGTTCCCAGGAAAAGGTGGTCTGGGTTTACGCACGGAGGGTTATCGCAGCGATGGCATACAAGTAACCCATCGGGAATCGGTCCCCTATGAAGAAACCAAGAAAGTCGGTGGGCAAGCCACCATCCGGACGCAAGGCGAACTACTTTATGCTCGCTGCGGGCGGAGCCATATTGCCAGCAACCGCCTTCCGTTACTGAGATTTTGGCAGCAAAACGCTCTCTAACTAAAGGCTCGTTCATAGATTCTCCAAGCGCTTTGAGGCTTTCAGCGCGTTACACCAGGAGCAAACCATCATGTTCTGGGGGACATTCCCCAACCAAATTCTGTCGTCGCGGTGGGAACCATTAAGTCCACGTCCGCCCGAATGGTCGTAGGTCGCTCGGACGCGCGGAATGTATTTCGTGCAATGGGTGCTGATTTGCAAGCCGCACATGGATTTCTGTCTCTCCCACATCTCATCCAGGCGACGGGAGTATTCCATGCGACCCGCAAGCGTGGTCAGATCGCATATCTCGCGAAGATCCTGCATCACTTTGAACGCTGGCTTCTTGCGCGTCTTTTGGTCTCGAGGTTTAGGAAAGGCCAGGGCGCTCATTTCGCCTTTCCTTTGGCCTGTCTCTCGGCATATACGCGGCTCATGTTGATGAATATCCGGACCACTTCATCGGAGACCTCAGTCAATTGAGGCTGCCTCATGAGCATCCTTCTGGCCGTTCGCCATGAAATGCCCCACTTGGCGGCGAATTGATCTACAGAGCTTGTTACGTGGGCACAGGAAATGCTCTTTTTCATTTGCCGACCTCCATGCAGAAGTAATAGACACAAGCCCAGAACATGAGCGATACGGCAGTTGCACCAGCGATGGCGATTATGTTTCTCAGGCCCTCGCGTTCGTAGTGGATGACGATTTTCATGCTGCACGCTCGCGACGCATCCGGAATCGCGCTCTTACCCACTGCGACCGGCGAGATTCCCCGCTGAAATCCAGGCCGCAACTGCCACCAACACGGCAATCGCTGCCGCCTGTGCTTTCATGTGGCGGCTCTGGGCACCATGCGAGTGATCGCTGCTCATCTGTGGGTGGTTGAGTAGTTTGGCCTTTGGGGGAGGGCCATGAGGCTGCAAGGAATTCAGGGGTGAAGTGATTCACTTCGCCTCCCGCGCACAGCAGATAAAGTTCATTACCCAGAGCGTGTGCTGGCGGGTTTCAGTGAGCACCACATATGCAGGGTCGCGGTATGGGAGATGGTCACGCGCATTGGAGATGACATCATCTGCCGCCATCGCCAAGTCAAAGAGCGCGAAGGTATCGGCAAATAACTCGACTCGCATGATGCGATCGACAGAAGATTTGCGTTGGTTTAGAGCGAGAGGGGCTTCTACGCTGGTGGGTACATCGTTTACACTATCGCTGGTAGCTATCATCTGATCCTCCACGATCAGTTGGTAGCTAGCCTTGTTTTTTGCCGGGCCTATAGCTCAATTGGTTAGAGCAGCGGACTCATAATGCTCTGCTCTAACCACTAACTACTGTGCCCTAAGTGCAAGCAAACAAAAGACTAGCTGGTTGCGGTTTCTTCCGGCTTGAGCCTGGAAGCTCTTGTGCGAGCGAGAGCGCATTTCTTGCATTGCCTCTGGCCGCTCTTGCTGAGATATAAATTGGGGGTCGTGAGCCGATGTCCTTTGCTGCATTTGGAACTCTTCAGTGCTCCCACGCTGGCCCCTTCTGTTTGTTTATTTCAAACGCAAGATCATGATGGTCCCACGCTGTTCATGTGTCAACATCTATTTTTGTGGAAAACTCAATATCCGCTGAGAGCCTTCCTTGTTCGCAATGCCTCGATAGAAATTGGGCCTTTCTTGCCTGACATAGACTCCATCGCCAACCGCTCTGCCTGCATACTGATGTGAATGTAATGAGAACTCATCTTGGGTGAGCAATGCCCGGCGCGCGCCATGATGGTTGATATCGGCACACCAGCCTCGGCCATCCTGGTCATTGCGGTATGTCTCCAGCCGTTGAACTGAAACCATCGCAAATCAGCAGCTTCGCGGACGGCCTCGAATTGCTTCCTGACCCCTGTTTCGCTCATCGCTCGCGTGCCTTCAAAGTGATTGCGCACAATGCGGAAGGGGAACAGATAGAACTCAGGCGATCTTCCAACCAGCTCATAAGAGCGTTCCAGCAGCCTCTCGATGGCCCAGAGACAGCGACTGTCAGTCAGAGGGATTTCTCGGCGCCGCGTTTTGTTTTTGCCGATCTTCCTGTTCACGGCCAAAATCTGGAAACGAAGATTGATATCACCCTGCCGAATCGAACGCAACTCATCCGTTGAAAACCCAGTGTGCAGAGCTAAGAGCGAATACCAATGCACGATATGCCAGTCTGGATTCGATTGAGCCATTTCAAGGAAATATTCTTGCTCGTTTGGCTCAAGTGCTCGCGGGATTTCGGATTCCTCTTCAATCAGGCGTTGGTAGTAGCGTTCGAGCTCCGATGTCCAGCAGCCGGCCAGGCGCATGAATCGCTCGACAAGGCCCAGTTCTGCATTTGTCTTTCTTGTGCCGGCCTGATGTGCCCAGACATCATCTGAATTGAGCAGCCGCGCTTTCTGGTATGCACGAAAATGTCCTAGATGGATTTCATCTAGCGTGAGTTCACCGAAGAACTTGCTCAATGCTTTGGTTTTCAGCCGGTAATCACGGATTGTGCGGAAGGATTTGTATCGGGCTCTGTCATGAGGGACGGGGGCCTCAATGGCATCGAGGAAGTTTTGGGCAGCATCCTTGAACGACATTCCAGGCAGCAAAGGAAACATTTGCACCAGCCGATCTTCTTGACACGCTGGGCAACGCCTATGGCCCGGGGTATGTCTGATTTCGACTGTATGGTCGCCATCTTCAGGGATCAATGGTTTTAATCCGTTTTTAATGTGACATCGGGGAGAGAATACAAGCGTAAAGCACGGAGGGATCGAAATGAATAGTAACTTTTTGCTAAATGGTTTGGTTACCTGCCCTCAGAACAAGCCACAACCTGTAGACCGATTTCCCTGTACCAGCACAACATATTGCGTTTATGCTCTAAAAAATGGCTGAGCGACGCATAGATCCGGCTAAGTTCCTCCCAGAGATCCATGAGTGGATAGCATCAGGCAAAACCCTGCGTGATTACTGCCGCCAAGTAGGAAAACCCTCTTACGGAACGGTTTACGACTGGCTCGAACAAGATGCTGAAGCCAATTCACGTTTCGCGCGCGCGCGTCTTATCGGCGAAGAAGTCATTGCGCAAGAATGCCTTGAGATCGCAGATGATGGCACAAATGACTGGGTTTTAACTAAGTTCGGGCCCCAATTGAACGCCGAGCATGTCCAGCGATCTAAGCTCCGCGTCGAAACCAGGCTGAAGCTCCTGGCAAAATGGAACCCCAAGAAGTACGGCGACCGACTGGAGCATGGCGGTGAAGTGGCTATCAGCGGGCTCGCCAGCATCATCGCAGAGGCTCGAAAACGTGCCAGCAAGCCATAAATGAAAAGAGTTGATAGGGAGGCACTGGATTTTATCTGGGGAGGCTACCGCACTAATTGCCAGCCTGCTCCGAAGAAGCCTGTCTCAAGGCCAGAGCCCCTGCCGCTTCCTAGAAAGCCACGGAGATCGCGAGCTATCCCCGGCAAGACGGCGCGCGCCAAAGCAAGAAGGCTTGAGCGGATTGCAGCGAATGGCGGAGTAGTCACCCAAGATGATCGAGACTTGGTTCTCAGCAAATACGGCAAAATCTGCCTGAAATGTAGAGATACCGTGGGGCCGATAGTCATGGATCATGTGATTTCGCTTTACCGGGGTGGCTCAAATTCGAGGGAGAATCTCCAGCCGCTCTGTTACCGGTGCAATTTACGTAAAAATATAGCTTGTGACGACTACAGAAGCGCGTAAATGGCAGACAGCCTCAGTAAAGACGAGCTCGACCTGCGCAGAGATATCGCCAGCTATTCGCGTGATCCGCTTGGGTTTGTAAAGTACGCCTATCCGTGGGCTGTTGCTGATGGCGCGCTCGAGGATTCACCAGGGCCACATGGTTGGCAGCAGGACATGCTTTGCACGATTGGTGAGCATCTGCAGTCTGAGTTCTGGGCGACGCCGCTTCAGATCGCCGTAGCCTCTGGGCATGGAATAGGCAAATCTGCCAACATCTCACATATCCTCAATTGGGCCATGAGTACTTGTGAGGATTGCCGCTGCATCGTTACAGCCAACACCGGAGATCAGCTCAAAACCAAGACAATTCCCGAGGTAGGCAAGTGGTTCCGCCTTGCTGCGAACGCTCATTGGTATGAAGTTGGTGGGGAATCGATCAAATGCGTTGCTGATAAAGGCAGAGAGCGCAATTGGCGCTGTGATTTCCTGACATGGAGCTTAGAGCGGCCTGAATCGTTTGCCGGGCTGCACAACCGCGGCAAGCGCATCGTGATCGTGTTCGATGAGGCCAGCGCTATTCCTGAGCAAATCTGGCAGGTTGTTGAGGGTGCCCTGACCGATGAGGATACAGAGATCATCTGGATCGCTTACGGCAACCCAACGCAAAATACAGGGCGCTTCAGAGAGTGCTTTGGCCGCAATAAGCATCGCTGGATTACCAGGCAGATTGATTCGCGGCAGGTTCCTGGAACCAACAAGCAACAGATCGGCAAATGGATCAGCGACTGGGGCGAGGATTCGGACTTTGTGCGCATCCGTGTGCGTGGCGAGTTCCCCAGGGCTGGAAGTACGCAGTTCATTGCCGGGGACGTGGTTGCAGAAGCGCGAACGCGTGATGTCGGCGATCAGTCGAGGGCGTACAAGATCCTCTCAGTCGATGTCGCACGGTTTGGGGACGATCAGACTGTCATCGGCTGGCGTCAGGGACTGCGGTTTAGGCTGGTTGACCGGATACGCGGCATGGATGTGATTCAGGTCGGCCGACAGGTCATCATGCGGATCTGTGAAGAGAGACCACGAGCATGTGTGATCGATGGCGACGGCATCGGCGGTGGGGTAGCTGATTACGTGCGCACCTATCTCCCCGATATCTGGCAGCAGCGCGGTCTGCCGATGGAGAACAGACAGCTACCCAAGTGGTGGCGGCTCGAAGAGTTCCACGCTGGAGGTGAGTCTGGCGATAAATTCATGTATTACAACCGGCGTGCTGAGTGCTGGGGCAGGATGCGCGACTGGCTTGCTACGGGATCGATCCCCGACGAGCCAGAATTAGAGGCCGATCTCACTGGCCCTGAATACTACCACTCGGCCAAAAACCAGATCCAGCTTGAGAAGAAAGACGACATGAAGTCGCGCGGGCTCTCCAGCCCCGACCTGGCGGACTGCCTGATGATGACGTTCGGCTCTATGCCAACGCGGCAGACGCGGGACGAGGCGCTGACTCTTGAGATTGCAGCGGTAGAAGCGCGCGATCCGCTCGAAGCGCACTTCATGAAACTGCGAGAAACAGAGCGCAGAGCCAAGGCCAAAGAGCCCTTGCCATACTGGGCATAAATCAATACCTAGTGGTTTACATGTAGACAACCACAACATGTGGTGTATGCTGTTTCCGTGCGCGAACTGATTCTTAAATGGCTGGGCGTGGAAGATATCGGCGATTTTGTCGAGCGTTCCTTCGCTGCGGCAGAACTCAGGGCTTATGCCCGGCATGTCGAACTGATAAACGCGCTGTCCGCAATCAACAAGCGACTCGTCAATGAGCACGTCGGGGCCCCTCGGTCTTACACGCCGGATGTGCTTGATTGGGATACTGTGCAGGCCATCGCGTTGGCTGATCTCGAACGCAATCCGCTTAAGGAGAACTAATGTTCAACCATCCGATTGGAAGCTCGAACGCGCCGAAAAAGAAGCCGCAAGGTGCATCGCCGATGGCGCAATCTGCCGCAATGCCTGGGGCACCACCTGAAATGGAAGGCGCGGAGCCTGAAGACGGCGCACAGATTGCTGAGCAGCATGGCCCGGCGACCGAAGTCCATGTAATGCATGAGCATGAGATGGGCGCGCATCACGTCTCCTCGACTCACCCAGACGGCCATCAGCACACTTCGGACCACGGCTCTGTTGAGGAAGCTCATGAGCACGCCAAGAAACTGGCGACGGGCCACGGCGAACCTGACGGCGATGAGGGCAAGGACGCTTGGGACGAGGAGTAAGCCGTGCCTTACAAGTCGATAGCTCAAGAGCGCTACTTCAACGCCAACAAAGGCAAGCTGGAAGCTCAGGGCGTCGATGTAAATGAGTGGAATGCCAGCTCAAAGGGCAAGGATTTACCAATGAAGGCCAGCTCCATGCTCGACCCTGAAAAGCACGCACCGAAAAAGAAGAATGCCTGACAATTCTCCATTCGCGCCGGTGTGCCAGTTCAAAGACCAGGAGACCGTCCATTTGATCTTGGTCGATGGCGAGTGGCTTGTTGTCGGCGAAGAAGTTGCCGAGAACTACGCCGCATTCTCTCCACAGCACAAGGTCACGATTGATTATGTAGATCCGGCGACGAACACGCTCTACTTCTCTTCTCCGCTCCCTTCAGATGTTCACGGTTCCCGCCGTGGCTAATGCAACATTGAATCCCCCCGAAGAAACGGACGAAGCGCCGGCAGGTCCGCGTCTCACTCCCCTGACTTTCCCTCAAGGCTATGTACCTGGCCGCATCACCCCGTGGATGTGCTCGCCTGAGCCAATCTACGGCCCTGACGAGATGGGCGATTATGTCTCTGCAATCGAGCAGATGACGCAGAACGTGAACAAATGCGATGCGGCGGCGCGTATCTGGGAAGTGCTGCAGGCATGGGAAATGCGGTTATTCCGTCGCGGCTATCAATTCTTGAATGTGGGCTGGAAGGGCTGGGGCATGTTCGGCGGATCCTCTGGGACCAGTGGCGCATCGATCATGGCCTCTGGTAATGCGATGAAGCTGTTTGCCTGCAATGTACTCGGAGCTCGCCACAAGAAGATTACTGCATTGTTGAGCCGTGAGGTACCAGGGACCACGATTGCCCCGGTCGATGACGATGATCCGATGGATCAGGCTGCCTCGGAAGAGGCCGAGAAATATCTTCAAGTCTTTCTGCATCAAGCCAACCTGAAGGGCGTTGTCAAGAAGGCAGCGGGCTATTTCTGCACCGATGGGCGTGTGGGGCTGCTGACATACACGGTGGCTGACCAGACACGCTGGGGCACTGAATTACCGAACAGGCAGGAGCAAACATATGGGATGGAGCAGCCGGAAGGCGTTACCCCGGAGACGGAAATTGATTCTACGGGGAATGATGATGATGCATCTGCAAACCCGATGGCTGATTCTTCAGGCGGTCAAGGATCGTCTGAGCAACCCGCCCGCCGTGAAGTAACCTTTGTTGGCGGCAAGCTGGAGTGGAAAGTCCCACTCATGGCCGATGAAGAAGAGGAAATGGGCTGGTGCCGGATGCAGCACGAAGTATCTGTCAACAAGCTCAAGGCTCAGTACCCGTGGATTCGTACAAAGATCGCAGCCGGAGGGAACGTCGGTGGAATGGATCAGATCGACCGCCTTGCGCGTATCAACGTGCGTTTGGCTGTACAGGCTTCGTCGAGCTCAGGTGAAGCGTACAAGAACGATTCAACTGAGTCCGTTACGTTCTTTCGCCCCAGCGAATACGAGGGCATTGAAGACGACGAAGTAAGACAGGTATTTGAAGAGACCTTCCCCGATGGGCTTGAAGTGTGGCACGCAGGCGGAAACATGGCCTTCTGCCGCAACGCCCGCATGTCCAAGCATGTGAAGTTCATTCATCCCGGCCCGGGCGATGGGCAGAACCGCGAAGCCATTCTGACGAACTATCTGCCCTTGCAGAAGGTGCTGAATGCCAACATCAGTCTCGTTGATCGTTACTTCCGTAGTGCAGTTCCACGACGGTTTGCGCTCGAACCCTATATCGATACACAACTCCTTAACAGCCAATCCAACGATCCCAGCAAAGTTACTGCCGTCACCGGCCTCGAAGACAAGCAGCTCAGAATCCAGGACATTACTGGCGTCGAGGCGGTTCCGACTCCCAACTCTGCGATATTTGAGTTCATCCAATGGCTTATCCAGGGTGGGCCGGAGGCGATGGATGGTGGCTCGCCGGCTGCATTTGGTGAAGCAGATGGCTCAGAGGATCAAGGCGTCTTTAAGACGACTCGGCTAAAGAGAGATCAGGCGCTGCAAGTGTTCTCGATGCCGTGGGGCAGTTTGTGCGAAGGTGTGTGCGCTATTTCGCAGCAAGCGGTCGAATCAGCTGCGGCGAACAGGATCTCCGATTTCTCTGCATCCCTGCCCGGCCAGACAAAACTCAAGATTGAACTCAGCAAGCTACAGGGCAATGTGCTCGTTCAGGCTGAGTCGCTCGAAATCCCACAGACAATGGCTGAGCAGGAAGAGGAGATGGCATCCCTCCTGACGGAATCGGCTAACGTAGCGCTCTATCAGCAGATCATGATGGACCCACGCAATCTGGTGGTGTTCTCGCGCTTCCCATCGCTCAAAGACCTCGAGATTCCCGGTGCGGATCAGGTCGAAGCCCAACAAGGCGAGTTTGAGATCCTCATGCGGTCCGGTCCAGTGCCTAACCCGCAGCTCGCCGTGCTGCAGCAACAGCTTCAGATGATGACGCAGCAGATTCAGCAGGGCCAGATGGATCCAGAGGCACAGAGCCCTGAAGGTCAACAGGCCATGCAGGCTCTTCAGCAACAGGCGCAGCAATTGAATCAGCAGGTTCAGACCATGCCCCCGTTGATCTCGACCGTCGCCCCGGCGCAGGACAATTCAGAGAACCACATGATTCATGCAGCGATCACGCTGGGCATGATTACATCGCCGACTGGCCGCAAATTGAAGAACGGCGATCCCGAACAGCAGCAGATTTGGCAGAACCTGAAACTGCACTGGCAAGAGCACATGAACATGCTCAAGCAGCTTCAGCCGCCGAAGGAGATGGAGTTCAAGGGCAATGTCAGCATCGATCCGTCAAAGTTTCCGCCGGATGCGCAGACCAAGATGTTTGAGTCGATGGGCTTGGAGATTCCGCCGTTTGCCCTGCAGCCACAGGAACAGACGCATGAGATTACGCAGGAAAAAGAGGGCGTCGATGCAAGTGGCGTCCCGGTCAAGCAAAAGGTTTCAGTGGTTGGAAAGCCGTTGAATTAGGAGAGACATGAAAACGATCACCCTTACGGTTCTTGCGCTGTCTTCATTGACCGCGTTCGCAGGCGAGGCGCCTAAAGCCCCCGCCATCCCTGATGCTCAGCGCGCGCTATTCTTCAAGGCCCAGGCTGAATATGCCAATGCCCAGATGGCCGCAAAGACTGCAGCAGATGCAGTGACCACGGCGCAAACCGGTCTGAATGCTCAGATCAAGGAATTGCAGGAAGCCTGCGGACCTCTCTGGGAAGCACAGCTCGACAGGGATCACAACCCGTTCTGTGCTGCTAAGCCAGTGGTGAACAAACCGGAAGAGAAGCCAGCGAAATAGCTGACGGTGGGAGAGACATGGACGGTAAGAGCGGAGTGTTTCGTCGCAAAGATACCGATGAATTGGTGGCGCTTTTGGACGGGAAACAGATTGGCCTGCTTGCTGCCGAGTTATCGCATAACGAAGATGCGATGAGATGGTGGATGCGTGAAGTAGTTCGCATATTAAAAGAACGTGCGACGCCGGATCAGTTTATCGACTTTAGCAAGTCATTGTTCTAGGAGTGAGACATGGAAGAGATAGCTGAAGAAATACTTGAAGTCGGTAGTGGCGAACCTGATTCCGGGGCTGAGCAACAGGAAGCACCCCCTGTTGCAGAGGATCCCTATTCCTCGAAAGCCAGCCGGGAGTATTCGCAATGGCTCAAAGGCCTGCGTGATTCAGGCGATCCCATTGCGGCAAAGTTCGCACGTCTCGCGAAAGACAATCACGGTGCCCAATATGCCCTGCGTCAGCTTGAGGCCAAGGGCATTGACGGTGTGCGCGAACGATATGCGCTGCTCGATTCCGTCGTTCACAATGACCCGGAGCGCGGCGAGCTCAAGGGCATGGACGCTATCTCCGCTCTGCAGGATTCAGTGCGGTCTTATGCGGAGATTGACGAGCAATTGGCAGCAGGCGATCCGCGCGCGCTTGAGTCGCTGGGCGAGAGCTTCAATGCTGGCCTGGCCAAGCTGGCACCAACGATTCTCGACCGCATAGCTTCGAGCGATCCTGAGGCATACAACGCCGCGGTTCTGCCGCATTTCGTGAAGGCCCTGGCATCGTCTGATTTGGTGGCCAGCTTCAATGGCATGGTGGACGTACTCAATGAAGCCCCGCCATCATGGCTTACGGCTGAACAGAAGACAGCATGGGCTGCTGACCAACAGCGCAAAGTCATCTCTCTGGCTCAGAGAATGGGCGGCTGGCTGAATGCACAGCAGGCGAAGGCCGGCGAAGCCAAGGGGGCTCCCCGTGGGGCAGGGCAAACGGCTAAACCTGATCCTCTCAGCGAACGTGAAGCTGCATTCAATAAGCGCGAACAGGAATCGCACTGGAATACGAACATCAACCCCAAGCTCGATGAGCACGCATCGAGTGAGTTCACCAAACTCTTCGCTCCCTACGCGAAACGCCTGAACCTCGATGCAGCCACGACTAACAGCGTCAAGGCTGA
This sequence comes from Terriglobales bacterium, assembly GCA_041691575.1. Lineage (GTDB taxonomy): Bacteria > Acidobacteriota > Terriglobia > Terriglobales > Acidobacteriaceae > Edaphobacter. The sequence goes on along the minus strand of JBEPUJ010000026.1, from coordinate 32,910 downwards.
ATTCTCGAAGCGCGTAGCTCAGACGGCGATGAAGGATGATGCCTATAGGGGTCAGATCGCCCGCTATCGGGGGACGAAGAATCCCGACGCCGGCTCCGTGCTCAACTTCGCCAAGGTGCATTTCGACAAGCACGCGAAGACTGTCATGGATACGCTTGTCAATGAACGCTACAAGCCATTTCTGAATGGCCGACCGAAAGCGCCTGGCAATACGAATGGTTCAGGGAATGCGGCTCCTCCGGTGAAGGGTGTTCAGTACGTCACAGCTCGTCCGGCAGAGGGTGAAATCGACCACAAGAGCCGTACTCTGGACCAGATCCACAAAAAGATTTTTCCGCTCAAGTCTGGAAAGTTGGTTCAGGTCCGCGCTTGAGTGGTATGCTGTTTCCGTAATTAACAGGATTAGGCATTGCCCGGTAACCGCACCGGCAGCCCCTAAGACGGGGAACGCGGATCAGTTGGAATCCTGCAATCGAGACATCGCAGCACGGGCTGAATGGCCGCGTGACTCTTGTTTTGGCGGGATTCTCACATGGCTCCAGCAACAGAATTAGCAGTCGAAGCGATTGAGCTCGAATCGTTCGTGGAAGAAATTCCCGACCTTCAGGCGCACTTCGACAAACTCCAGACGCGCCTTGAAAAAGGCGGCAAAAAGATTCAGTGCAGCTTCTCAACCAATCGCGGTGGCGTACAGCGCGCACCGTTCTGGGCAGGCACTCGCGTACAGGGTGGAGCGCCGATCCAGCAATTTGGTCTGGGAACAACCTCTCCCATTGGTGGCGATTCGGCGACTACGCCCTACGTCCCATCATGGGGCCGTGGTTCCGGCTCATCCTTCGTTTCGATGTGCGCCAGTCCTCTGCGTTTCGTCAATGTGTGCGAGATTTCAAACCTTGCACAGCAAGCAACTGACGGCAAAGAGCGCGGCTTGGTCAAGTTCTCCCGCGAGGAGATGGACAAGAGCCTTCTGGCGTTTGACAACGGCGTCGAAGCAGTCATCAACCGTGACGGCTCCGGCACCATCGATCAAATCCCCTCTACGGCAACCGTCAACTCCGGTACCGGCGGGGCGGGTCCACAGTTCTCTTCCATCGTTGGCCTGAATACCGCAGCCAGCTTTGTGGATCAGCAAGTCGTGCAGGTGCTTTCAGCCATCGGCGGGACTTTGCGTGGTTCGTTCACTATCAGCTTTGTCGATCCCGTGACCCAGACCATCTTCTCTGCAGGCGCTCTTCCCTCCACAGGTGGAGCAACGGCAGTAGGAGACATTCTGGTGATTCAGGGTGCCACCGGCGCTGCAGGCTCGAGCGTCTACGGCAAAGACTACTGGATTCAGAATGGCAACATCGGCACCTTCGCCGGCGTTGACATCTCCAAGTATCCCGGCCGCTTCTCTTCGCCCACCATTAACTTCGGTGGATCCGGCACCATCGTCAATTCCACTGCTCAGCGGGTTCAGTCGATTCGCATGAGGGCAATGGGTGACGATTATGACAAGAACGAGAAGTGCTTCTGGTATGCCAACCCCGTTCAGGGCGTCAGTCTGGCAGGGAATTACTACAACCCCGGCTATACCCGCATTGACGAGGGCGGCGAACGTGTCATCGATACGGCCAAGAAGTTCATGCAGGATACCTGGGCTGGAGACGAGATTGTATGGTCTTCGACCGCAGAGCCCTCCCGCATGGATCGCATTGTGGCTGATGCGTTCACGTTCGGCGAATTGTTCCCCACCCGCTTGCATGAATGGACACCTGGCAATCCAATCGCGGCTGTTCCGACCAACGATGGTTCGGGCACGACCACGTACTTTGACAGCCAGATGTTCGCATACGAAAGGGCCTTTAACTTGCTCTGCCCCGAGATGAAGCAACAGTTCTTCCTCTCAGGGTTGCCCGTGCCTGCCGACGCGTAGAAGAATTGCCGTTTTATTAACCGCGAGCCCGGCGCGTTATCCGGGCAAGGTTTTGAGACATGGACATCTTTCCACGCAAGCCAATTCTTGACCGCATTATCGTGCGGGAAATTCCCATCGCCGAGTATTACGAACAGCCCTCAGGGGTTGATGTAGACCTCGACAACGCCCATATCAAGGAAAGGGGCGACCGAGGTGTAGTCGTGGCCGTGGGGGACTGTGTGCCGCTCGGCACAGTGACTCTACCTATGCCTGTCGTAGTCGATGACATCGTGTTCTTCGATGAGTTCGCATTGACCGACCCGGTTTACCTGAATCCTGGCCACAAGAACCGCCACGATTTACCGAAGTACTTTCAGATGCGCGTGGCCGATATCAAAGGCATCGATGTGGTGAATCGTAACCGCATGGTCGAGGAAGCTGAAGCTCAACGCAGAGAGACGATGGCGAAGGCCGAGGCCAGCGGGCTGACTGTCATGGGTGCTATTCAGTGAGGATTTGCCCGGCATGGTTTCAAGCTGAGCTGACTCGGATTGGTGGAGTCAATCAATTCGACGAACCGATCTTCAAGCTGGTTTGGTCAACGACTGAGATGATGACGGCGATCAACCGTGAAGGGACCGGTTACAGGAAAGCGCGGCTGATTCCCGGTGAACCCTGTTGGTCTTTACTCGTGTGGGAACCTGCAGAAGTTGCTGGTGGAAGTTTCGAGCGCTGGGATAGGGACTTTCGGGATGAAGAGACCGGCATGTTGCACTTTGGGTATCCGAAATATGGAGCGTACCGGCTCCTCCAGAGGTTCCTGCATAGCGAGATATTGCAGCAGGGCAAAGAGCGTCACTTCTTTGCAGACGGAAAAGTCAGAACCGAAGTCATTGCAACTCAGAAGCTTCGTACTTATCGCATGGAGCCCAACGGATTCATGCTTGACGTAATGCTCCCGATGCTGATGGCGTGGAAGCGTCTTACCGGAGCGCAGAAGGTTGCAGCTCTTAAGCAGCAGGAACAGATGCGTAAGGACGCATACACCAAAGCTGCAAAGGATGCGCGTGATGGCACTCGAATGAGCCGAGTCATGCGTGGGTCTCAATTGGTGCAGAAGCGTGCTGAACAGATTGAACGCGGCATGAAGCAGGCAATGGCTGCAGCTTCGCAGTGGGGCCTCGGTATCGGGGTCGGATAAAGGAGACGTATGGCAAGCATGAACACTCTGGGCTTTGATACCCAGAAAACACAGTCGGCAATGCGCGGAGCAAATCCCGAGAGCTTTAACGTCATCATCGACGGGCACTCGATGCGGGCGCCACGGCGGCATATTTACATTTTCACCGTGTCCAAGAAGCCCCGGCAGGTACGCAAGAAGCTGTTTCCCTCCTTGACTCTGAGAGGGTGCGAGATGGATCAGCGCTATGTGCTCTGCACGCCGATCTGCGATCCCATTCCCGAGGTCATCAAGAATGAGATGACGGGTGGTAGCGATATCAAGGAGCACGATGGCTGGCGGGCGGTGATTGACATGCTGAACCCCGGCAACCTGACAACCGATCTTTATCAGGGCACAGGCAATCCTGATTTCTTCGCCAACCGCAACGGCAACAATCTGGTCGCGGAGGGCTTCTGGGCATCGTTCAACGAAGAGCCTTCCGAGGATGAGATCAAGCGCGCGGAAAAGAACAGGGACATGCGCTACTCATGGCTGTCGAGAGAATCGCAGCGCCTGGCTGCCCGGTCGAAGAGAGATTTGGACGAGTTTTTGCAGACCTATCCCGACACGCACAATGCTCTTGACGCACTGGGCATCAAGACGGACTGGCACACGCCAATGACAGTGACGGCGACCTGCCCGAACTGCGGGGACTCAGTGAAGCAAGGCATTGCCTTCCATCAATCGAGTGCGGGGATTCTGTGCATCATCGATCCCGACCGCGCATTGAAGGCTGGTGCGATCAATCGTGAAAGATATGCAGAGTTGACAGAGGACGAACCGGCCAAACGTGGACCGGGGAGACCGCGCAAAGAGCTTTGAGGGGCCTCCGGGTCGTAGGTTACTGGCGACATGTCTCCGGCAGTAACTTACGGCCCCCCTCGAAGAAAGGTGAATGATGGCGAATACAGCGGCGGTCGGTGGAAATGTTCGGTACCCCAATCTCCAGTCCATCGGAGACCTCTTCCGTGCGTCCGTCAACGATACGATGAATTCGACGACAGGCACCGGTGTAGGGCAAGGCAATTCAGCCGGCCTCATCATGGGCAATCAAAACCCCGATCTCGTCACCTTCATGGACTCTGCCATTCAAGAGGTCTATTCCGACCTCAGAAACATCGGCGATCCGGAACTCATCATCGACAACTACATTCTGACCGGGATTCCTCCGCTGGCCCAGCAAGATCCCGCTGTGCAAGTGGCTCTCGGATATCAGGGCTATTTCGATGGGTTTCAGTGGCACCCGCAATGGGCTTTGCCGATCGGCGTCTCGAAGATGCTGGCAATGTGGGAGAGACAATCAGGCGGCAACTGGGATTTCAACTCGATGCAGCCCGCTCCGTTCGGTCTGCCCGGCGGCCTTCAGGGAATCACGATGGGGCTCTGGGAGATGAGGGAAGGCATGATTTGGATGCGGGGAGCGACCCAGGCCGTCGACCTTCGCCTCCGGGCGCGGATCAATTATCCAACGCCTCTTTTTTCAAGCAACCTGAATTACGCGACAACATACGTGCCGATTCTCGACAGCAAAAACGCCATTGTCGCCAAGATGAAGCTGCTCTATGCCCAGAGATTCTCTCCTGCAATGTACCCCATGTGCATACAGGAAGAATCGCGGCTCATGGGCAAACTCAAACTTGAAGTAGTGCGAGGGATGCAGGCACAGGAGAATGAGCGCGCACCCTTCGGTAGTGAAGCAACGGCAGACTTCAACATCAGTTGGTCGTGGTTATGAAAGGCTCAAAATGAAGAAGCTAATTCTCGCACTAGAACTCGCATGCGGCTACCTGCTGTTGGGTCTGATCGCAGCCCAAGCACAGGCCGCGCCCACCAAGGTCGTGCTGAGTTGGACAGACAGCACCACGCCGGTCTGCACGTCAGCAGCGCCTAACTCCTGCTTGACCGGCTATGGCGTGAGCGAAGGCGCGACCGTACTCAGCTCCAACATCGCGGCATCGGCAACGAGCTACACGATCACGCCGCTGCCTTCCCCTGGGTCGCACACATACACACTGGTAGCGGTGGGAAGGGATCAGAATGGGGCAACCGTCGTATCAACGCCCGTAACGGCTAGTGTCGTAGTCCCTTTTGCTTTAGCGGCCCCTTCAGGTTTCTCGGCTGCTACCCAATAAGGCGCATTCCTAGACCACCGGGGGTACACAAATGAGCTTCAGCCCCAAGATCGGCAAGTGCCCGCTATGCGGTGATTCTATGTCGCCCCTGGCTACGGTGTGCAGGAGTTGTTATAGCAAGGCAGTAGAAGAGCACGGCAGAAATTGCGGTGAAGCAATCAGGAAGATGGTAAAGGAAACAGTAGGGCGAGGAGCCTGAATAACCTAAAACGCAGCGTGAGGAGCGCTCAAAACCAATGGCTGTCAACGGCGTCGTACTACTCAAAGTTTCTGAATTTTCTCTCGCGGGCATCGACACAACTACCCGTAAAACCGTAGTCGAAGGCGATGTCATCATTGCTCAGGCTGCCGGATCGCTGGCAACCATCGCGGTCGTAGCAGGCGGAACGGGCTGGGTGACGAATGATCTTGTCAACATCCCCGGAGTGACTGGCGGTGTTGGTACAGTAACGGCCTCGGCCGGCGTGGTTACATCGATTGCGCTTAAGTCGGCTGGATATAACGGAGCAGTCGTTACAGGGGCTGCGGCAACTGCCGTGCTGCCTTCTGCCGGGATTGGTCTCACGGTGACCACGACTATCACCGCAGGCGCGGCTCCGATTTCACTGACGAGCTGGGCGATTGCATCGAATGTCCTCACGTTCCAAGCCAAGAACTCGCTCACCACGGGCGGCGGGCAGGCCATCACGGTGGCGGGCTATACCGGGGCGTTGGCTTACCTGAATGGGACGTACACAACCAGCTCCGCAACAGCGTCTACCATCGTTGTTCCGAAAACTGCGCCGAATGCTTCGGGAAGCCAATTCGCCATTGCAGTGCTTCAGGGGAATTACGCGACGGGCGGCTTGCCGATCAATTGGAGCTTCATCGGAGTCAATGGAACAGCAAGACCCATCGCTACCATCGGCCCCAAGGCGGTTGCGGATTGGTTTGAAGCTCAAACAGTGTCTGGTTCGGCGTTCAATTACACAATCAACCAGGCGGTGACGCCGAACCTGCTCATTATCAAAACCGGCATCACTGAGGTATCAAACAACGCCGCTGTGACCGCCGACACTGTGAAGTTTCGCGCAGAATTTGCCAAAAACTCGTACTAGGGAGCGGTAATGCACGGAACCACGGGCATTCCTGTTCCACTCGATACCTTCGGGGGGCTTGTCACGCTGTCAAAGCCTGATAACACCCCTGCGGGTGCGGGAACCCGCGTCATCGATATGGACTTCGATGTGGGCTCAGCGAAAACCCGCGCTGGGCTCTCTACCGTTTACCTCGCAGTGGATGAAACCTTCGGACCTTACCCTCCGACGCTTGCCCAATCGACCACATGGCAAAATCCCGGCAACATTGTTTCGCAGAATGGCAGCTTCACTACAGTCACACCGGTAGGTGAAATTGCGCATCCGATCATCGGCGAGCTTCATCCGGGTACTACCCCGGTAAACACGCTTGATATCACCGAATTTATCTTCAACATCCCAAATACAAGCGGAATTTCCGGTGTTTTGTTGACGCTGGTGGGCTATGCGAATGCTCCGGTAGACATTCAGGCCAACCTGCTGATAAATGGCGTCCCGAAGGGCCTGACCAAAACAGTTGCCCTACCAAGATCATCGGGAACAGTCACTTTGGGCGCAGAGACTGATTCCTGGGGCCTTCAATTGACGCCAGCCCAACTGAATAATACGAAATTCGGCATAAGACTCTCTGCTGTATCTCTGCAGTTCCCTCTTTCGACCGCCTATCTTGATGTAGCCACCCTTACGGTCGGAATCAGCACCGGAGGAGCTAATTTTCAGTTCATTCAGACGTTCGTTGCACAGGATGGCATGGTCAAGAATCTCGCACTCGATGCGAATGGAAATTTCTATGTCGAAAACGTCACAGATGACCCCGGCGTCCTGAATCTCATCTTTGAAGGCATCACACCAAACTCTTATTCGGTCGGAGTCAATGGGCCTGACGTTGAATACCTTGCATTCACGAATCTGTTCTCTGGATCAGATCAACCCCTTCAATACACGCCGAATTGGATCGACAGAATCACGCAGGTAGGGCCCGGCGCCGCACCGGCCTTCGCTCCTGCTGCTGCCGCGCCCATTTCAGGCACTCCCAACACATTTGCCATCACTTCGATTGCGCAGAACCCGGCAAATTCGGATATCACCGACCCCGGCCATATCAGCGTGCTTCAGTGGTCCGCTGGGCCAACTTCTACGGCTCCCGGCAACGTTCTGACCGTGTTTTACTCGCCATCGTTCTACGGCGGAGCTCCACAGCCCACGGCAGAAGATACATTGCTGACGAGCGCCTTCAATGCAGGCCGATCGGTCTACGTCTACATTTCAAGCACGCCCTTTGGAGCGGGGACCTACCTTGTCACAAGCGTAGGCGATGCTCTTCCTCCAGGCGTCGATCACGAGCGCTATTACTTCACCGTTCAGATGACTACGGCGAGCTATCAGCACACGGTAGAAGCCACAGGGCAATATCAGATGACCGTGGCCAAGTTGATTACTGCTGTCCCGGTCCCTGGGCTTGGGGTGGGCAATGATGTGACCATTACGGGCGCATCAGTTGCGGCATGGGATTCGACTTGGCCCATTTCAGCCACACTCAATTCGGCGACAATGGCGATCACGAACACGCAGGTTACGGCCAGCGTGGCTACCTATACCTATTCCGTTGTTAGCGTGGGAGGCACCCCTCCGGTGGCGGGGCAGTTGGTGACCATCACAAATACAACCAACGCCAACGGGGCGCTGAATGGAACGAATCTAACCATCGCATCTTCGACTGGAGGATCTTCGGGCACGTTCACTATTGCCGTATCGATCGTCAGTGCGCCATCCAGCCCAGAAACGGCACAAGCCATCACGGCAGGCACGCAATTCGATTTCGATCCCGGCATTCTTACTCTGGGAACTTTAACCAGTCCCATCCATGCCGACTCGACAGGTGGAAGCCTAACGTTCCTTCCTGCGACTGCGCAATTGATTGGCACGGGCACAAGGCAAGCATCAGTCATCTTCATCACAAGAAACGGCTACTACACCGCCCCCGCTCCCCCTGTGACTTTCACTTGCCCAGAGAATACAACCGCCATCAGTGTAACGAGAATTCCTATTGGTCCGCCGAATGTCGTTGCAAGAGCGATCATCATGACGGAAGCCGGCCAGAATGGCGTACCTGGGGCCAACTTCTTTATGATCCCCACGCCAGTGACGTACATCGTCGCGAATGTTAGCTATACGGCGAGTTCGTTCATTCTCAACGACAATACCTCGACGACGATGGAACTGAACTTCACCGATGCTGTGCTCTTGAGTGCGCGCGCCGTCGATGTCTATGGGTTCAACCTGTTCAATCAGATTGAGATCGGAGATCCAGGGTGGACGGCGAAATACGATGACCGTTTGTGCGTAGGCCAATGCATCAACAAAGTGCAGAACTTCAACAACCTCAGCTTTGACGGTGGATTTCTTCCTGCGACGGTGACGGTACCTTTAGGATGGTCGCAGCCGGATATCTATGGGAGCCTGATCGCGAGCGCCAAATTCGGAAACAGTTATTACATTGCCAACACGACATTGAGTGATGTGGCCCTGGCCGGGCGAATCTTTCAACCCGCCTATCAGGATGCATATCTGGTGCCGATCATCAAGCCGAACACAGCATATAACGTACGCGTCACTGCGGCGATTCCTTCAGGGATTCAAGTGGGCACCCTGCAAATAGACCTTGAAGCTGGAGGATTCATCTATGGGTCTTTTGGCCTACCATTCAGCCGGATGAGCACACAATACGCAATCTATGAGGATTCCCTTCTGGTGACGACTTTCCCTACCGTCCCGCCGGGCTTGCTGCTGTCAATGAGGGCGGTAGGCCTGGGAGCGCTGGGGGATGTGGTTATTGATCGCATCGACGTTGTTCCCGCAGCTATTCCAATCCTGACGACGACGATGTATATGAGTTACGCGGGGCTCTATGAGCAGTTCGACGCGGTGACCGGGCAGGTCGTCTTTGAGAGCGAAAATCAGCAGCCGGTGAATGGCGCAATCGTCATGTACGACACGCTCTATGCGCTCAAGGGCTGGGGTGGAACAGCACCTGGGTCCTCTCTTTACAGTCTTCAGGCCGCGTCCAATCTAGAGCCTGCTCAATGGCAGGAGCCGGAAGTCGCTCAAAGATCAGGAGGGGCGATAGGTCCCTTAGCCTTTGACCTGGCGGAGCAATGGTTTGTCGGGGCTTCGAGGCAAGGGCTTTATCTGTTCGAGGGTGGACAGCCGGGCAAGATCAATCAGGAAATCTATCAGGTGTGGAACTCGATCAACTGGCTGGCCGGGGCAAGCATCTGGGTTCGTGTCGATGTGACCAACCGCAAGATGTACGTAGGAGTTCCTCTGCCTACGCCGAACTTCTGGCTACCGAATGCGCCGGTGAATGCCCACCCTACTTCCCCGAACGTCATCCTGATGTGCAATTACCAGGGCATCGAAAGTGGCAGCGAATTGAAGGTCATGTCTCAACTTCATGTGACCATGTTTGGCACACTGAATGCGGTCGACATGCGGAGAAAGTGGTCAATCTTTCAAATTCCATCCCCTTACGGGCAGTTTTGTCAGGGAATCGTGGATGAAGAATTTCTGATCTGCAACGGGCGCAACAACTCAAAGATTTACAAGCTCGACGAGACTGTGCAGACGGACGACGGCATCATTATCGACTCTCTCTATACGACTGCCGGCCTACCTGAGTTCTCAAAGCGTGCGCAGTTGCAGGGCATGGGAAACGGCCGTGTTACATGGAACTACCTGTATGCGTCGCTCGAATCTGGTGGGAACGTGCAGGTACGTCTTTTGCCCAACAAACTGTTTTTCCCAGAGCCTCCGGGCTATCAGGCATGGAGTGTTCCGGGTGGGTTGACTGTGGGAGATCCTGCGCTTGAATACGCAGAGGCCAGCTTGAACTTCACCGGCACGCTGACTTTCTTTGAGTTCAGGGAAAACGACGGCGCGGGATTCCAGCTTAGTTTCATGCAGGGCATGGCTCAGAAATCAGTTTGGAATGAGTTCCGAGGACGCAGCGGATGAGCATTCCCGGACAGGATTTACTCGCCCAAATCGAGCAGCAGTATCCCAAGCTGGGCATCTATCTGCGGCGGTATGTGAACCCTGCCATTCAGCAGACCGCATCGAATGCAGCGGTAGGGCCTTCAGGGGATATCCCTGCCCCTGCCCCGCCTCAGTCCGTGAATGTTTCAACCGCTGGCGAGCTGATGCAGGTCACGATTGACCATGACTCACCTATCCAAAAAGGCGTGAGGTATATCACTCACATCGCGACCAATCCGCAGTTCTCAAATGCAATTATCGTCGATCACGGAGCATCAAGATGCCCTCCCCACTTCAATCTGCCAACGAAGGACAGCAGCGGGCACACGCACAACTACTACGTAGCTACGATAGCCCAGTATCCCGGCTCGCGGCCATCCGCACCAACCTACTTCGGCGGCTCAGCGCCATCACCGATCAATATGGGCGGAACAACGCAGCTCGATGTGATGCCGGGAACGGGAAGCGGCACAGCGTCTAACGGGGGTGATACATTCGTCGGTCTGGGCAAGAGTCAATTGCGGTTGCCCGTGGGTCCAAAGAGGGCCGTGTGATTCGCGATATGACCCTGGAAGATATTCCGGCCGTAATTGCTTTACAAAAAGAACAAGGCTTCGAGTATTCTATTGACGACCTCTCCTCTCCATTGTTTTTTGTCAAGAAAGTGAGAGAGGAAGGTGGGCGAGTGGTTGCCGCAATGCTTTTGCGGATAACCGCCGAGACATTCCTAATCTGTGCAGGAAGCCCGGTTTCAACAGGACGCGCAATTGAAGAATTGCAGCCTGAAGTTATCGGGGAAGCCTGGACAAAGGGATTGTCTGAAATTATCTGCGTAATCCCTCCACCGATCTCTGATTCCTTCGCGCCAGTCCTCCTAAGAATGGGATGGAACCGCACGCATGGCTGGCCCATGTGGCAGAAGGAATTATCTTGCGAGATGCCGTCAATAAAGGGCAAGCCGCCTACGGATCAGCCGTAACCACTGCCAACACCCTTGGCGGTGAAGCGCAAGGCATCGGCTCCGAACTCACTCCGTTTCTCACCCAGGAAATGACGAATCCTCAAGGAGTCGGTCAGACCGGACTCTCCGCTGAAACTGCGTCTGCTCTGGGCGGTGCAGGTGGTGCGGCAGCCGGGTTGACTGGCGTTGCTGATGAACGCGCCGCAGCCTCACGCAATGCCGGTGGCTTTACGGCCGCTCTCGATGATGCAGCACGAATGAGAGCCAAAGGTGCAGCAGGAGCTTCTGAAGGCATCACGGCGAACAATGAGCAATTGAAACAGCAACAGGTGCAGGATGCAGCCAAGGGACTTCAGGGCATGTATGGCACTGATACGAGCGGCATGCTCAACGCCGAAAACCAGCAGCATGAGGACATCAACTCCGAGGTAGACGCAAGCAAAACAGGATGGCTGCAGAACTCGCTTGCGGTCATCAACGCGATCAAGGGCGGCGCGCAGGTTGCTGGCGGCTTTGGCGTACCAGGCTTTGGGGGGTTCAAAGGCTAATGGGCGTCTGGGCCAATCCGAATGATCCAAACGCGCCTCCCATGCCACCGGGGCTGCTCTCGCCTGTGCAGATGGGAGATCCCGGCCTTGATTTGCATGCTGGCCTCGCGAAGATTTTCCCTGCTCCCGCGCCGATGGTTGGCCTTGATCCAAACAACGCAAATCAGACTCAGGGTGCCTTCGACAATGGCAACACTTCGGAAGCCATGCGGCTCAACGCTCCCGAGACAATGCGGCTGCACGATCAGGGGAAACTCGCGAAGGACTTTCAGAAGGATGCGGACCCCTATGGGTCACCTGATAACCATCCGGGCATTCTGGGCAAGCTGGGCCATGCGCTCAGCCATGCAACTGGTGGAGATACGCGGCGCGGATGGGAAGAGCAAGGACTTGCCAAACAGATCAATAGCCAAATTGCCGATGACTCTCAGAATGCCAGCCGAGATGCGGCGACGGCGCACATGCAAGCCGAGACGCCTGAAGTGGCTCCGAATGCTGAAAGCACGCGCAAGTTACAGGGCGCAAATGTAGAGAATCTGGAATCGGAAACGCAGTTAAGGAATAACCCGAACGAAAGCTGGAAAGCTATTCCTTCGCTTGTCGGGCCGAATGGCGAGCCCGTGGAAATTGAGGATAAGTCGGGTCAGGTTCGCTTTGGATCCGTGCAAGGGGCGCAGCAGCTCAAGCAGCCCAAGCCCGATACTCCCGAGCAGCAGTACATTGATGAATTTCAGAAGTCTCATCCGGGCGGGACGATCGCGCAGGCGGTGCGCGCTTACACGGACAGCACGCAGCGGCCACCGCAGATGATGATGATGGTCCCCGGGGAGAATGGAAGTTCCACAGCTCAGCTTATTCATCCGGGCAGCACTATCGCGCCGGGAGCGCAAACAGGAACCCAACTCGGAAGCATGAGCACCCCGACGAGTCAGCAGAGAACCTCTGCCGGCCGTGCGGATGTGGTGCTGTCGTCCATTCCCGATGTCATACAGGATTTGAACCAGCATGGATCGCAGCTAGGTCCGGGCATGGGCAGATTCAACGACATCTATTCCGGCAAGATCGGTGCTCCGAATCCCGAGTTTGCGGGACTTGTTGCTGACCTGAAGCTGATGGGCACAGCAGTGGCGCTGGCTCACGCTCAAGGCCGCATGAGCAACGAACTGCTGAACGAGTTCAACAGCATGATTGCAGCTCCTCAGCAGAGCCCGGAAAACATCAAGGCCGTTCTCGGCAAAGTGCAGAACTACATGACCAAACAGTCTGAGTTGGGTCATGGGAAACCACTGACGCGAAGTGAAGGCGCACCACAGGAAGGCGCGACAAAGACCAACGGCGCTGGAATTCCCATTGTCTTCAAGGGGGGTAAATGGCAAGCACAGTAGCCATTGATCCGAAGACCGGCGAAGTTATGGGCGGCCCCCCTCCACAGATTGATCCTGTCACCGGAGAGGTCGTGACTGGCCCTCCACCCCCGCCTCCTCCTGAACCGACAGGCCTGCAGAAGGCCATGACCGGCGTCAAGGATTTTGGAACAGGCGTACTTAAGGGCGCGGGCAGCACCATGTCAGCGGCAGATGACTTTGCTCGCCAGCATCTGCCGGCTTTTATGACCAACACCGGAATGGGATTCGGCAAGCCTGAAAATATCCCCCTCGTTCACGGCATGATGCAGCCGAATGGTACGGCACAGGCTATCGGCAAGGGAGTTGAGCAAGCAGGTGAGTTTCTCATCCCTGGCGCTGCTGAGTCGAAGTTTGCCGAGGCTCCACTTCTGGCGCGTACCGTACTTGGCGCTGCGGGAGCTGGAGCGGTCAATAAGGTGCAAGGCGGCTCGTTTGGTGCAGGTGCAGCGGGTGGCGCTGCTGGGAATTTGCTGGGCGCGGGAATCAAGGCTGCTGCTCCAGCAGTAGCAGAGACGGCTCTCGGTATTCGCGGACTGGATAGGGCTTTTGGGCGCACTCCGGGGCAAGCAATTCTCGAAGACACGCAGGGACTTCGACCCGCGATGGTTGAGGACAGCGCACGCCAGAAGATTGGCGGATTGACTAAAGCCATGGAGTCATCGGTAGCTAGCGCGCCGCCGGTAAGTCTCCAGCCGGCACTTGATGTGGCTGACCAGAACATTGCGAAATATCAAGCGCGCAACAGTCCGATCGCAAAGAGTGTTCAGTCGATGCGCGAGCAGCTTACTAGAAATGGCACGACCGGACTTCCTCTATCTCCAACTCAGCCAGCCATGGGCACGCTCAACTTGAAGCGTGGCTTGGGCGACTTTGTGGGCAGTTGGCCGATGGAGCAACAGAAGGGCGTTAAAGGTGTAGCGCGGCAGATGTATGGAGCGCTCGATAGTCAGGTGGATGCTGCGGCTCCGGGGACTGCGGATCTCAACCAGCGCATATCCAGCCTGATTCCGGTAGCGAACCGCGCGGAAGCCAGCGATCTAAACGCCGGAGCCATTCAGAAGGCGTTAGGCCGTATTGCAAGACCCACGGGAGCCTTGGCCGGAACGATTACGGGTGGATATGAGGGATATAAGCACGGCGGCGTGACTGGGGCGATTGCGGGTGGATTAACAGGATTGGCCCTTCCGGAAATGCTGTCGTCGCCCACCTCTCAGATGTTGGCAGCGAGGGCTATGCATGGTGCCTTTCCGAAAGTCGGAGGGCGAGTTTTGGCCGGGAGCGCACTGCAGTTAAATCGCTCCGGAAATAAGGCAAAAGATGAATAGGCCAATGACGATGACGCTGTTGCAGACCATGAGCCTAAATGCTGGCCAGTCTTTATGCGCGACAGACATGCAAATGCCATACAGAAAAAACACTAAAGCCAAGCCCAACGCAATTAGCAAAAACATAGGCGAACCTCTGAATTGTTTAGGGGAACTTCAATTGTACAGGACGTAAGGAGCAATTATGCCGGCATATCAGAACAACCCGTTTTTACCGCCGATTCTCTTGCAAAAAGGCGTTCCCAGCTATCTTTTCGGCTCTTTTTCGCAGCAGCGCGGGAACACCAAGGTCGGCCTCTCGACTGACGCCATTGCGACGAACGTGGCGACGATCACAGGGCAATTCATTAACGGACCGCTGCCTGCGGTTGGGGATTGGGTTTCGATCATTGGATCGACCAATGCTACCGGCGCATTCAACGTGAACCGGGCGGTCATTACGGCAGCTTCTTATGTGGCCGCGACCAATGTCATGTCGATCAGCTTTGCCTTGACGGGAGCCAACCAGGCATCCACCGCGGACGGCGGCACGGTCATTGTGGAACCCGGTGAAACCTCAGAGGCGATTGTGAACAACTCCTTCTCGCGGCCTGTTGCAGTGCAGGCACCCGAGGGTGATTCGCAATTCACGCTTCCTGTTTCGATCACCTTCCCCACGGTGCCGACCGCAGTGACCGTGGCACTTCAGGGCGCGATCAAGTCCCAAAACTCATTGGAATGGACCACGATCGGCACTTTGGCCGTTGTGGCTGCTTCCGCACAGTCGGTAGGTCCGTTCGGTCAAGCAACTTTGCAGCGCGGTTATGTCTATCGGCTTGCGGTGACGGGGCTTAGCGGTACGGGAACTGTAATTGCGAAATTAGGGTGATTTATGGCACTCGCAAGGGATGACCGATTTGTCGCTGACGCGTTGGGACGTGCTCTCTCGGGAGCGCAAGTGTATTGGTGCCTCCAGCCGGCCTCGACATCGGCGAATCCTCCGAGCCCGCTTGCGCCGATCTACAGCGACAACGATGGCACACCTGAAACCCAGCCTGTTCTTGCGGATGGCTTTGGGCATTCCTGGGCATATCTCGATAATTCATTGCTTTACACCGTAGTGATTTGGCACCCGCTCTTTGGCTCGAATCCCATCGTGCTTCCTGACCAGTCGATTGGTGGCGGTGGAGGTGGGGGAAGCAGTTCGCTCAACCCATTTTCAGGCGTTCCCATCGGCACGCAGGACGGATCGAACACAATCTTCACGCTGGCGAATGGAGTTCTGCCGCTTGGAGTGCCGCCGGTCTATGTGGATGTATGGAATAACTTCCCACTCATCAACGGACTGGGTTACAGCATCGCCGGGGTGACGCTCACATTCGCCACCGCTCCCGGACCTTCAGACAACATTTTTGCTCAGGGGTTTTTCTCCTCATGAGGACTCTAATGAAACGCCTCGCCTTGCTTGCGCTGTTTCTTCCTTTCGTTATTGGATGTCCAGCGCAGCAGATCAATCCGAACCAGATCCAGCCTTCGACCTTCGACGGCTATGTCCTGACCACGGTCCATGCGGGACAGCCGCCCAGTTGGGCACCATCTGCGGGCGGTGGTTCAGGCATTACGCAGCTTACGGGAGATGTCACTGCTGGACCGGGCTCAGGTTCCCAAGCGGCAACTCTCGCGAACAGCGGCGTTTCAGCAGGCTCTTACACGGCAGCAAATATCACGGTCGATGCGAAAGGCCGTGTTACCTCAGCGGCAAATGGTGCGGCAGGTGGGATCACTCAACTGACAGGAGACGGAACGGCAGGGCCCGGTTCTGGTTCTCAAGCTCTGACCCTCGCGAACAGCGGCGTCACGGCAGGTTCTTACACCAATGCAAATATCACCGTAGATGCGAAGGGCAGAGTCACAGTCGCGGCTAACGGCTCGAGCACAGGCGGCGTTTCGTCGATTATCCCCGGAACTAATGTAACCTGCGCCACCCTCGTAAGCGGTGCCTGCACAGGCGATGTGACGATCAATTCGACCGGCGGGATCGCCGGTCTAGTCGTCGCAAGCACCACGGTGGGCAGTGGTACCAGCGGCTATGTCCTGACAGACAATGCGGGCGTTCTCGGGAATATCGCGGCCTCGATCACGATCAACAGCACATCCTGCCCCTTAGCCGGAAGCTGCACCATTCCAGGCGGGGGCGCAGGGACAATCACCGGAGTGACAGCAGGGACCAATCTAACCGGCGGTGGAACTTCCGGCACGGTGACTCTGAACCTCACGGCCAGCCCTGCCGTTTCCACGATGCACGAAACCACCAACGTAACGCCGTCCACTCAGGGCGCATGGCAGGAATGGTCCGCAGCGTCTACCGCGGAGACGGATTTCGTCAACAACCCCGGATCCGGTTCGGGTGGGTTCAATTTCTACAACAGCACTTCGGCAGGCGTTCTTGGAACAGCCATCACGACCATTGATGGCGGTGGGAACCTCAGTGTTCTTGGAACAGGAACATTTCTTGGCGCAGGAAATCCTGGGGTTACTCTGGCCCCAACGAATACGGCTACCTCCGGAGTACCTACTTACAATTCGGTGCCGATCAACTTCCAGTCCAGCTTCTTTTCGGGCACAGCGCAGATTGCTTCATGGACGGTTGGCTCGACCGTATTCAATGGTGGCGGGTTCGCGCCAAACCTTATCTTTAACGGGCCAGCAACGCTCCCAACAAATAACAACGTTGTTTTCCAGATTGACCCATCGATTTCGGCGACTTCGGGGACGAACTACAACAGCCCATCGTTTCTCTTCAAGGGCCTTTACTGGAACGGCTCTGCTTCAGCAGTAGATACGTGGTACATGCAAGCCTCTATGGGGACCGGTACAAACCCGTTCTCCGTCCTGACTTTTACCCACACAGGCACGACAGGCAACTCGACGGTAAGCCTGCCGGGCATCCAGATCAATAATCCTGCCCTGGGCTATCCGATTTCCCTGAACACCAATACAGCAGCAACTTCGAGCGTGAACCGCGCGGCACCAGGGAACCTTTGGACGGGCACTTATTGGAACGGCTCCGCCTCGGCGAGCGATAGCTGGTTCATGACGCCTTCGCTCGGACCGGGAACCAATCCCTATTCCGTGCTGACGTTCACCCACACCGGCTCATCGGGCAATGCAGCCTTCAACATCCCCAACCTGCAGATTGCCGGAATCACTACGGCTGGATGTCTAACGGCGAATTCACTGGGTTCAGTCACTTCTACGGGAGCGAATTGCGGCAGTCCTACAGGATCAACGCAGGCTGGCTATTCGACCGGAGCAAGAACCACCAACACGGTCTATCAGAACACCGGCACGACTACGCGGATTGTCAACATCAACATGACGACCAATTCAGGGGCCATCCTGAACGCGGTCACTGGGCCAACAAGTTCACCGACAAACGTGCTCGCAATTTGCCAATATCCAACAGCATGCGCAATCACCTTCTGGGTGTTGCCCAGCCAGTATTACGAGCTGACCCTGGCCGGCGGGACTTTGCTCTCTCAGATTTCATGGTGGGAGTTGCAACAGTGAAGCCTTTCCTTCGCGCAATGGCTGTTTCAGCCCTGTTGGCTCTTCTCGCGCTTGCTGCATTCGCGGGCACGACTTATAACCTCACCCCGGCCACGTCGAACGCCACGATCATATCCGATCTGGCGGCGGGCACAGGCGGCGGTAACATCTATAACTTTGCGGCTGGCACATATCCGGGTGGGACCGTCTCATGGAAATTCCCTTGCGTGGGTGGGAACGTATTCCAAGGTCCGGTTGTACCGTTCGTTCCCGGAACAGGTATTTCTCCGACAGCGATATTGGACTTCACCGGCTACGTGCATAACAATGCAGTGGCGCTCACCAATGGGCTCAACAGCTATAGCACCGCCGGTCAGGGCTGCACGGTCCAATATCTGGATTTCGATACGCAGAACCTCTATATCCCTGGCGGCTATTCGGGAGTTCTGACTCAATTTAATAAGTTCGACAATATCGTCTGCTCGGTTTCTGGCGGGGGGAACACGACATCCTACGCTGCCGCTTACTTCGACAACGCAGGCACAATCAATGACCAAAA
Organism: Terriglobales bacterium; assembly: GCA_041691575.1. Lineage (GTDB taxonomy): Bacteria > Acidobacteriota > Terriglobia > Terriglobales > Acidobacteriaceae > Edaphobacter. The sequence goes on along the minus strand of JBEPUJ010000026.1, from coordinate 14,221 downwards.
CAACAACAGCTTTCAGTGGAACACCATGTCAAATAACGGGAGCGACGTGAATTCTCTCGCTACAGACAATGGTTCCTATGGGACTTGCGGAGGAGTCGTAATCCACGGGTCCAACCAGAATTTCGTCTTCGCGAATAACAATTCAGTCGGCCAAAACACTGAAATGTTTCACGCGCTGGGTCAGGGAACAAACGGTACCTACTCCAGCGGGCTGCAAGTGACCAATAACGATTGCGCCTTCAATCACCGCATCTGCTTTGAATTTCAGCAAGGCAATACCCAGACCGCTCCCCTCTTTCAAGGCAATGACATTCGGGATCAGTTCAACCCGCGGCAGTTCAGCTTCGGCTTATCTCTCGCCTGCTGCTTTGCTAGCGGTGGCTCCAACTCGCCTGGCTTCATCGCGAACAACAACCTAATTTTCAACAATCAGGCCCTATGTTCCGGCTGCAGCTATAACTATGGCTATGCCATCGAGCACTGGGGCAATCTGTCTCAGTCCACGAACAACTTGATCCAGGGAACCTTCATCGGAAACGCCATCGCGGTGGGCGGCGGATCAAGTGCCTTGGCGACTGGAGGGGTGGTTACCGGGAATATCCTGCAGGGCGCTATCACCGCTCCCAATTGCGAAAACGGAGGCACTTATCCGGGAAGCTGCACAAATGTCACCGGGGCAATCACATCCACCGGAAACACGGGTTCAGGCACAATCACGGCGCAGACCAGCCAAGCGCCAGTGATCAGTCCTGCAACCGGCGTTCAGCCCGCAGGCTTGATCGCGGTTACAGTGGCGAACACGGGGACGAACCATTCAAACTACTGTACGACTGATGGCACTTCTCCAGTCCCGAATTCTGGAACCACCTTTGTTTATACGGTACCTTTCAATGTGACCTCGCCGGGTACCGTGAAATGTGTTGGCATGTGGGGCCGGGGCGCGAATCCCTACAGCTACGCCAGCGGATATGGATATGTGCCAAGCGGTGTCGTCACTGCCACATACACCACGATGCCGGCGGGAGAGGTGATCGTAGGGAAGGGTGTAAAAGCCGGGTTTGGTGCATACTTCGGGCCTCCGGGAAGTGCTCCTATTCCTCCGCCAAGCGGGAATGTGAACTTCTCTCCCGCTGCAGGGACGATTACCGGCGCGAAAACCATCTGCCTCTATTCAGGCACTTCCTGCGGGAACAATGTGGCAGGGACAGCGATCTTCTACACCCTGGATGGTTCGCCAGCCAACGAAGCGTCTCAGCTTTATACCGGGCCGATCTCTGTACCCGATCCAGCCTCGACGCGCACAGTGGTTGTCAATGCGGTTTTGGTGCAAATGGCCAATACGACGATTTCAGGCTGCACTCCGACTCATCCCTGTTATGGAGTGGTAGTTCAGGATGGCTACATCGTCAAGTCGCAACTCAATACAAATGTCTCTTGTCGGGTCTCAGGAACACTTTCCTGTCCAGCAGCGAACTTCAACCAGTCCACCGCCGCAGTCATGCCTCCGGTTCAGCACGGAGCCTGCACTCCCACAGGAGGAACCGATCTTGGCGTGAGAGGGGTAGTTGATGCGGCGTGGAACTACATCAACCTCGCCCAGCCGACAGTCGATCCTTTCGTAAATACCAGCCTCATGGTCGAAATGTCTCTGGCTACGAATGCGGGACAGGACTGCGGAGCTTCGACGACAGGGACAGGGGATACCGAGTTTTTGATCCCGGCAATCAGGACATTGAGCGTTTTGAATACCGTCGTTACCCCTGCACCCACGACCAACGGCTGTGACAAATGCACCGCCTTTGCAACGAGCTTTTATCTCGCGCACGACTATGAAGGAACGACTTCGACCACACTGAATCCGGCGAACCTGAGCGAAATGGAGTTGGACGATAACCAGTCAAACGCGACTTTCAATTCCGCAACTGGATTTGGCTATGGAACATTCAACATGCGCTGCTCGATGGACCATGCGGCACCCATCACCGTGGGTGGAAACAAGTATGGTCAGTGGGAATACAGTTCTCAGAGTGGCACAAACAACGGCTGGGCAGCCTTCCCAACACGCTTCCCCAGTGTGACTGCCGTGACGCATGACTGCACGATGCCCTTCGGTAAATTGGCGGCAATCAATGCGACGTCCTGTGCTTTTTCCTTCACGCCAGGAACGACAAATACGCGCTACAACGGCGGCGAGAATTCCTATCCACTTGAGCCAGGGATTCTTATCATCGACCAGGGCCTGAGTTCAGCGGAGTCCGTTCTTTTGACAGGCACCCCTGGTGGATCGGTGACCGGCTGTCAGAGAGGCATTGGTGGCACGACAGCTCATACGCACGCAGCGAACGCTCTGGCCTCGCTGTTCGTGAAAGTGCAAGCCCACGCAACGCAGGACATCACCACCGGAGCTACCTGCAACGTCGGCACATCGAATGCGAATGCGATGTACATGGACTACCTCTCGCTGAATGGTAACTACTACGGCACGGCAGACTATCAGTCACTTATGGGATCTACTCTTCCCACCCCGACGATCTCCGTTCTGAACACCTGGGGCAATCAGACCGTTGCCGGGAATTTGCGCTCGAAGGTCTGCTCCTATTTCGGCGCATCGGATTTGGGCGATAGATTCTGGAATCAAAAACAGCCCTACATGAAGCCGGGAACAGGCAACCCGGCGAAAACAGGGCAGTTTGATGTGCACGACAACATGACAGCAAGCTGGGGCATTATCGGCTCACCGGCACAGGCCATCTATACGCAGAACCCATAAGGGAACCTATGAAAAAGCTAATCCCGTTTCTCCTGTTCATCGCTGCACTCGCCCACGCGCAATCGCCTGTGATCGGCGAGTCGGTCCAATATGTTTTCACCGCTCCTTCAGGATCATGCGGAGCTGCTCCGCCGGTGCAAGTGCTTTACTCAACCGGAGCAATGTACACCTGTGCCAACGGGACTTGGGCAGTCATCAGTGGCGGCAGCGGCACATTCAACACGCTGAACGGCGATGCCACTTCGACATCGACGGGCGGTGCTACGACTGTGGTAGGCCTGAAGGGTAGTTTGCTTCCTTCGCTCTCTACCGGCTACCTGAATTGGAACGGCTCTGCATGGGTATTCTCGGCGGGCGGCGGCGGCGCGACTACGCCTGCCACGCTCAATCTCATTAAGGGAAATGGCACAGCCAATCAGACTCTTGCGGCTACCCCTGGTACTGACTATGTGACACCTGGATTTGTCGGATCTCAATCCGTTCCCAATTTCGGGGCTACTATCTGGGCCGATGGATTCACCACCGCGAATTTTCCAGGCATTGGCGTAGCGCAAACTGCATGGTCTTCAGGTACTTATTCTCTGTGCACAGCTGTGAGCAATGGAGGGTTGAATTATCTCGCGGTCGGAGTGACGACCGGGGTTACGCCTGGTACCAACACGGACGTATGGTGGCCCGTTGCGAATGCAAACACCCCGACAAATCTGGATTGCGCCTTCTACTATTCTCTCGGCCTGGCAGATGTGGCTGGGGCTGCGAAAACCCTGCGTTTTGGGGATACGCCATTCTCATCGCCTTACATCACGAACATCGGACTGAATGAGCCCACGACCGCATTCCACGTCAACCTGAAGGGGAATGGCCGTGGCATCAATGGCGGCCCGACCATGATTAAGGCCGGTTCCAGTGGGGCATGGATTCTCACATCGCCAGACAAAAGCGGTTCTCTTCCCTACGATTTCATCATTGAAGACATTGCGTTCAATGGAAATGGAATCGCTCTCGGATGCGCGCAAATCTATGGGGAAAAAGTCAATTACATGGAGCACCTGTATTGCTCCAATTGGAATCCGACCTCTGCCTCTGTAATCCCGTTTCAGTTTGGCGACGGAAGTTCGCCGTTTCAAAACGGCGGCTATCAGTGGGTTGTGGATGACATCTTTGTCCAGGGCAACGGCAACAACCCAAGCTCATGGGCGACAGTCACAGCCGTAGCCAGTGGCGGCAGTCCTGTATTCACCGTCTCTTCCGGTGGAACCTATGTCAACGCCTCAACGCACGCATTCCTTTGGGGCTATGGGCATGGTGCTTTGCCTTGTACGACCACAGGCACACTCACGCCGGTCTATTCAGGTTCAGGCCCCTATGTCCTCACCGGAGTCACAGCAAGCGGCTTCGCGGGATGCACAGGCACTTTGTACGCCTCTGTTCCGGACATTTCCGCAGCACCTTATGGGATCGACCTTTCGCTTATCACGGATTCGACGTTTAAAGATTTGGTGGTTGCCAATGCAGGCTGGAAATACGGCATCTTCTACAACGGTTCCTCGGCGAATGTCAGCTATCACGATCACGTCTATGGCGGATCCCAAACGCAGATCGGCGATTCCAACGTAAACATCTATCACGGGACGGAGTTTGATTCTATTGTCCAATTAGGTGCGCTGGCCAACGCTTCCTCGGGAAACACGATCTGGTCCGATACGCTCGTTGTCCAGGGCGGAGGCGCTGCACAGAACCCAGGAATTGCCGTTTGGAATATGCCGAACGGTGGCAACGTGCTGCAATCGGTTTGCGGCAATACGACCACCTCGGCTAACAATTTCACCTTGGTAATCGGATTCTCCGGGCCCTATGCCCACGGAGGATCGTTCGGCAGCACGAACATGGTCAACGGGCAGGAATGCGATACGCTCAAGCGCGAGAATTCCTATGCGACACCTCTTACAGTTCCGGTCCTGAATAATGTGCAGTATCTGTCTGCCGCCACCGACATCGGCGCACAGTGCGTAGCCGCATTGACCGCTCTCGGTTCGGCAGGCGGAATCATTCAACTCCCCAACTCTGCGACAGTGCCCATGAGCACATCTTGCCCGAACATTCCGCAGAATGTCTCTATACGTGGCTATGGAAAAATAGCGACAAAAGTCCAGTGCACGGTTGCCGGTGATTGTTTTGGGATTACCCAGAACCCGACAACGAATGGCGAGATAGGCGGCAAATTCTCGGACTTTGAAATTGACGGAAGCGGTGCATCGAATCAAGTTCTGATCCACGGTTTTGGTGCGAGTTTCTGGACGTTTGACAACCTGCAGTTTGAACCCTATGCAGGCTCGGGCAATGCTGCGATCTGTATGGAACTTGAAAACAACGCCTCCGGTATTTTCACAGAGCGCAACGTCATCAACCCCAATGTGTCCTTTGAGCGGCAATGCACGACCGGGCTTTATCTCCATGTGAGCGGCTCGGGTGACTCCTCCTTTGGGTATAACCAATTCGATTTTGGGGCGGTATCTCAGGGATCAAATTATGTTTTGATCGCGGATGGCTCCGCGCGGCTCTATGGCGGATTCACTCGAATCACGGCCAACCACGTGGGCCCTGGCGGTGGGATCGTGCAATTTAACGGAACGTCTGGATCGGGCGGTCCCTCTGCTCCGAGTGAGTTTCTCGACATCTCCGCCGAGGAGAACGGTTCTGGTGCTGGCGAAATGATCGACGCCGCATCGACGGGATACCTGAATTTTCAGGGCACGCTGATGAACGGTCCTGGAGGTTCACCTGCGCTGGCAACAAACATCGGCGGTGCCCACGCCGCGAGTGTGAACATCACTAACGTGGCGGGTGTGTGGCATCTGCCGCTGCTCAACGTTGATTCGGGTCTGGCCGTAGGCACAACCTCAAGCACTTCTACAACTGGTGGCATGACGATCCGGGGCGGTGCCCCAGTCGGGATCGTTGGGATAAACATTATTGGGGAAACGGGCCAGCCCTATGCGGGTTGGGGCATTGACGCTTTCAACCTAGGCGGAGTCGATTATAACGGCATCGTTTCGGGGCATAACTTCACTTTTTATGACACTACGGATGCCACTGAGCCGATGACGTTGGTGGGCACTCCGACCACGTTTAAGAATCTCATCAAAGGCGGCTCTCTTACTCAATTCTGCTGGGATGCGACCGCGCAATATGCCAATACGAGCAGCGTGTGCGACACGGGAATCTCTCGCACGGGAGCCGCAGCGATTGCCCTCGGGAACGGCACGCAAGGAGATGCTTCGGCAACGCTCGCGCTGGCTAACCTGTCGATATCGGGGACGATCACCAACACCGCAACCACGCCTGGCTATCGCTCATTTGGCGCAGGCTCAGGATCGCTTCCCGCGCTCTTGGCAAATTCGGCCGGCCTCCTTGGCCCGGTCACAGGCGGTACCTCCTATCTCCTGCAGCTTCCTTCCACGATTGTCGCGGGAATACTGCATGTCGCCACCCCTGCCACGGTGAATGGCGTAAACGTCTCACAGATCACTTCCTCGGCAATATCACTTACCGCGGATGTGACTGGAAACCTCCCGGTAACGAATCAGAACAGCGGCACTTCTGCCTCATCGTCAACCTACTGGAGAGGTGATGGCACATGGGCGAATCTGTCCACAGCCAATCCTGCAACATTGACCGGGCAGACGGCGAATGTGAGTGCCACAACGATCTACACCACTCCTGCGGCAAATCACGTTTATGAAGTGTGCGCTGAGTCATTCATGACCACCGCTGGAACTACAAGCACAATGCCCTTCCTTGAGATCAACTACACTTCACCTACTGACAGCGTGGTCAAAAGCGTAGTGGTAGGGATTCAGGGAGGCGCGGCGAATGCTGGGACCGGCCTGTCGAACTCAGGTTGCGTCAGGGTCAATGTAAAGGCCTCGACCAACATCCAATATCTGACCACCGGATATGCCTCGACAGGAACGGCGATGACCTATGCAGTCAACGGATCGGTGACCTTAATCAATTGAGAAACCTCTTGTTAAGCCTGATTCTCGCCTGCTCGGCTTTTGGCCAGACCGCCCCATCCTATGCGGCGGCGGCAGGGTATACCCGTCTCGTCTTTGACGATGAGATGAACACCAATTCGGTGGCCCCATCGCCCTCATCGACCGGAGTCTATAACTGGTACACCCATAACTTCGGGACACCAGCCAACAGCTTGCCCAGCGCGGACGTGACGTTCCAGGGCGGCTATATGACGATCACCACTGACACCAGTGGTTATGGGTACGGGGTAGCGACAATCGGCCTGAGCAATACCACTAGGGGCGCATGGCATCACGGCTACTTTGAAGTGAGCATGCGGTCTAATCCCACGGGAAATACTCTCGCCTCTCCCAATCAGCAATGGCCTGGGTTCTGGTCGTTTGATGTGAATGGCACCCAGGGGCTGTGGACAAACAACGTACCGTATGGCGAAATCGATATCATCGAATACATTCCTTCGGGCGGCGCGGGCACGTCCGTTTTCCCCTATACGGCCACGCAGCAGTGGCTGAACGGTGTTGCAGGGGCAGGATCAACCCCTTTCGTCCCTCCCGTGCCTGGCGGGTTTGACTACAGCATCTTTCACGTCTGGGGATGTTTGTGGACCACGAATCAGGTGCAGACCTATCTCGATGGGACGCTGGTGAATACCGTTGCCACCGGGCCAGGAACCTCATTCACTGGCATCGAGTTATCGAATATCTTCCTGATTCTCGGCACCGGCCCCAACTGGCCCACAGACTTCGATTACGTCCGGGTCTATGAGCCTGCCGGCGGATCAATGGCTGGTGGCAATGGCAAAGATGGCGGGAATGGGGTAACCCAGTGAAATTCCTATGGATTTTTCTGCTCTCGACTCCTTGCTGGGCAACGACCGCAGCTACCTGTGGAACAACGGATGTACAAAGCGCGATTACAGCCACTTCTGCGGGTGGTACAGTCACGATCCCCGCAGGGACATGCACATGGACTTCGGGGGTGACGATCTCTGGTAAAGGGTTGGTGGTTTCCGGAGCGGGCTCGGGAAGGATTGTGGCTTACGACACAGGCACGCCAACTCCCACGGTGGGGACTGGGACAAAGACATTCACCATCGCTGGATTCTCTACCGGCTTCACTTCAGCTACGGCGTTTGTGAACGGCTCTACGATGACCGCTCTCGCTACGGGCGATGAAGCGCTTTCGATGACAGGGACGGTGACGAGTTATTCCGCTCCGACTCTGACCATGAATATCACTGCCACGACGGGTTCGGGCTCGACGCACCGCTGGATATTCGCAACAGCGTCAAGCACTATTCTGGTCAATAACTCCGCTACTCCCATGTTTGCAGTGACCGAAGACACCGCTTTCGATACCAACCTCTCAGGGTTCAAGATCCAGGTCGGAACGGGCGCTGGCGACGGAGTTGATTTCAATTACACCTCCGGCGGGAAGGCAATCGTCCTGCAGAATTGCTGGATTCAGCAAAGCGCTACAGGTGATTCGGTTCTCCTGCATACGAACCGTGGAGTTATATCGAATTGCTCTTTCGACTCAGCCACCTTCTCTTTGGCTCCTCTCGCGATTCACTGCAAAGGCGCACCGGACGCATGGACGCAAGCCAGTTTCTGGGGCACAGCGGACACCACAGGGCAGAATAATTATTACGTTGAAACAAGCGACTTTGAGGCTTACCTGAACGCGGCAGACAACGACGACAATTGCCGTGCAGTCTTCAGGTACAACCTCCAGAACAACGCTGGTTACGGGACACATGGAGCTGACACATCGAATTACGGGCAGCGCTACTTTGAAGCCTATAACAACGTAGGACTTTACAACGGTTATTCAGACGGAACCACGTTCAACATGAACTGGTGGTTTTTCGTGCGCGGAGGGTCATACGTCGTCCACGACAATACCTACCCTGCGCTTGTCTCGACCGATTATGGGACCAAGGCCGATGTGCTCATGATCGCAATGAACCTGCAGCGAAATGCAGGGCCTAACCCATGCTGGGGCGCCGGTGGGACAGCAGGACAGTATTACTATGTTCCCCGTCAGGTAGGGATGGGGCGCGTCACAGGCGCAGGCACCACGGCCTATCCTGCAGACGGAGTGAATGGCTCAACGGATTCGATCACCTATGTGGGAGATTCTGAGCCCGCATATATTTGGAACAACTCCAGACAGCCCCTCGGGAACACTCAGGATGAGGATTACGGGCTGGGAATTGGTGGAAGCTGCCCCGGCTCACCTACGCCTGATTCGACCAGCAACTACGTGGTGGCCGCGCGAGACTACTTCAACACCTCGACAGCCAAGCCCGGCTACACTCCATATCAATACCCACACCCGCTCCTCGCACCCACATCTACGGTAGCCAGTGGGATAAGCGGTGGAAATAGTAAAGACGGCGGAAATGGGAGAACCCAGTGAAGCTACTCACGGATCAGCATGGGTGACTGACTAAATGAATGACGAATTGATAGCCATCGCGAAAACGCAGGCTGCCCTCTGGAGCATTGACCCGGCCCTGGTATGCGCCATCTGTGAACAGGAATCCAGCTGGGATCCGTGGTCCATCCGCTATGAGCCGGCCTTCTTTGATCGCTACATCGCAAAGATGGCGACTACTCTGTCTCCGACCGAAGCGCACTCGAGAGCAATATCATGGGGCTTGATGCAGATCATGGGAGAGACGGCGAGAGAGAATGGATTCAGCGCGAACATGGCTTCACTCTGTGATCCGGCTACAGGCATTGCGGCTGGAATACAGCAACTCAAGAAGTTACTGATACGATCAGCGGGTAATGTGCCGATTGCGCTGAACCTGTGGAATGGTGGTAGCAATTCAAGCTACGGTCCGGAAGTGTTGGCGCGTGTAGACAAATATCGCTAGGAGCGAAACATGATGCCTGCAGATCCGTTGAGTAGTTGGGCACGTTTGGAGGTGGTTCTTTTGATCTCGGATGCGTTCGACAAGTATGACGCGGGGCAGGAACTGCGGCATACGGAGAACTCAAAGAAACTCGACAGGCTTCTTTGGGCAATCATCGGCACACTGTTCACAGTAGTTGGCGGCATCATCGTAGATATGGCTTCACATCTGATGAAATGAGGAAACATGATTAGTCTTCTGATAACCCTTCTGATTGCACTGCTCATCATGGCTCTTATCTGGTGGGTATTCTCTCTCATCCCCCTCCCCCCACCTGTTCGCCAGATTGCAACGGTAATCATCGTTGTGATCTTTGTGCTCATCATCATCTTTCAGATTCTTTTGCCGTTGTCCCACACTGTTCCTTGGAGGTAACCATGAAACTTACGCTTCCAAATAGCTGGGCGCAGTGGCTGCATGCCATCATCGCGGCCTTTATCGGTGGTGCATCAGGTGCGGCTTATGCAGCCTTGATTGCGCCAGATACTTTCAACTTCTCGCATGCCGGCATCATCAAGCTCTCCCAGATGGCGCTGTTAGCTGGCATCGTTCCCGTACTTGCCTACCTGAAGCAGTTCCCAACGCCTCAGTCAACCATCACTGTTACCGAGAGCAAATCGGTGACCATCTCAAAGGAGTAGATAATGGGATTTTTAAAGAAGCTTGGAGTCGGCATCAAGGACGTTTTCGGTTGGCTGTCCAGCGATAAGGGGCAGGCCGTTGTGAAGGTAGGTGAGGCCGCCATGGAAACAGCATTTCCTTCACTCACCGGCGTCATCAACATCATAAACGCGTGGGTCGCAAAGGCTTTCACTGTAGAAGCAATCGCGGATGCGGCTGCAGAGAACACGGGGACCGGCGCTCAGAAGGCAACCATCCTGCTGAACGACCTCACTCCAGTTGTGCTCGCTCTGGCCTCGCAACATGGCTTACCCGCTCCCACAGCAGAGAAGCTAGCCACGATCAATACCAACGTCATCAGCATCATCAACCTGCTGACCGGCGCGACCGCGTGAAGTTCTCCCTCTCCCCTGATAAATATGCAGAACTGGTTGGCTCACTAAAGGCCAACCAGGGTGCATCAAACTTTACCGAGAGTTCGGTGACGCTTGATGGCGTCGATTTCTCATGGACCTACGAAGCGGGAGTGCTCTCTGTTTCCATCCTGGCCAAGCATGGTCTGGCTCATTGGGCATCAGATGAGACAATTTTCGCTAAACTGGCGGACGCTCTGAATCTTGCTTAATCTGTGCCGCGCGGCACAGGCTGCTGCTGTCACTTTCCTTGCCTTTCCTGAACTTCCGGCTGCACAGCCTACATTTGGTCCCTGCAAGCCGGTTTCTGCGATCCTGGTCCGCCATGTGTTTGCAGATCTCTGAGCAATAGGGCGAGCTGCGGGAAATGCGTAATGGTTCAAGAATCTCAGTGCGGCAGACCGTGCAGTAGCGCGTCATAGAATCCCCTCTTTCTTTAGCTGGCTCTCAACGTCATCGATACTTCGGCACAGCCAATACAAGCAGCCCTCGCTTTTGACGATGGACTCGAAGCCCTGCTGTGATGCTGATTGCTTGCTACCGGCTTTTACCTCGATGAAGATGGCGCGGCCCTTGGAGAGCATGAGAATATCTGCCATGCCTGAAACCCCATACCGGATGAATCGCCGCTTATGGGCACCATTTGCGGCAACGGCATGAGCACCGGAATTCATGCGCAGGGCAAGAAAACCCCGGATGGCCAGATATTCGAGGATGGAATTCATGATTAGTTGTTCGGGTCCAGGCATTTCAGGCACCGCCTACGCTGGCGATGGCGGCACGACCTGCGGGAATAGCGGCACATATGGCATCGCATTTAACGTGTTCGCACCCGTGGTGGAAGTTATGCCACGACTCGGCTTGGTATTGATACTCCCGCAGCGCATCGAGCAGCGCATTGCGTTGGGACTCAAGATCGAAAATCTTCACTAGTTGCTGGTTGTGCGTCTCCATATATCGCTGGTGAGAGACAGTACGGCAGGGATTGCACCAGCCCTCTTCGAGCGCCATTCTCATCTCGCCGCAGATTACGCAGGGTAGTGCATCCCGTTCCCGCAGTGCGGCATCGCGTTGGTCTTCGACTGCCAATCGCAGGGCGGTTTCGGTTACCAGATCATCTGGCTTCCAGTCGAAAGCGCGCTTTATGTCTGGGTCTATCCGCTGCAAACAAGAGAACTTGGCAGCCACAATGGATATCGCTTCCCGCAAAAACCGTTCTGGTACCACAACATCATCTGCCATTTTCTAGCTCCTTTCCATTGACTTAATAAAGTTGAAAGCATCAGGCCATTCGGTGAACTCTCCAAGGTGCTCGAATGTGACCTCCGGGCTTCCGTAGCCAGCGGGGTAATCCCTGGGCCAGCCGCCAGCAGTTGCGTTGATGTATCCATCGTTTCGTCTCCACACGAAATACCGTGAGCGCACGGGCTGCGGGGTGTCGGTCATGGCTTCTCCTTGAACGTTCTGGCTATATGCAGTGTGCTTCCTCCTCTAATTCGGCCTCACCGCGCGCTTCGCGGCAGGCATCGCAAACTGATTCATCAAATATGCACGGCTTCCCGCAATGCTCACAAAACTCTTGACCGCACAGCGTTTGCGATCCGTGACAAAGGTCGTCGATACAGCGTCTCTGGCACATTGGGCGCACGGGCTGCGGGGTGTCGGTCATGGCTTCTCCTTCTGCATCCATGCGAATTGTGGCTGCAGGGTAAGCCACAGGTGCCGCATATTGGCGATATTGACGACTGCGGGATCAGGCGGGAATATTTCTACCGCCCATCGGTCGCCAAAGCCGCACTCGGCTTTGATTAGTTGCAAATCATCCCAAGAGATATCCGCTTTCCAGTCGCCAGTAATCGTGATTTCGGTCCGACAAATGCTTAATCGTTGAGCATCATCCTTGGCCACGAACAGTTGTGCCAAAAACTTGCTGGACCTGAAGACAGCCAGGAGTCCCGATTGCGCGGCGAGATTTACTTCATCCGGCGATATGAGAGTCATGTGCAGCGGCCACTTACGGTTCTGCTCGCGCAGGTATTTATCCCTCAATCGAAACTCCCGCGAACACAGTTCCCGTCTCGGTTCCATCCTTGCCACGGAGCGCTTCTCGTCGGCGGTCATTGCGCACCTGCCTTTCCAAGTTGCAAAATTTGGAGTCCGCCCTTGCTCAATCCACACTTTCTCCATCCGGCGGCGAGAAAGCAAAATCCGGGATTACTGCTCCTAATCTTCGGCGGATCGACTTTGGTGTAATGCCGCGCACCAGGCCAGCAGAAATCAGCGATGGCGTCAGCCTGTCGGATAAGCTCTGACGATCTTTCCGGACCTTCGTTGCGGAACACGGAACATTCAATGCCGTTTTGTTTGGGGATGGTGTCGTCAATATATTCTCGCCAAACAAACAGGGCTGAGGCGTCTGCGGTTCGGAGCACGATGGAAGCTCCGGGCCCAACGAACTGATATCGCGGTCTCCCATCCCTATATGCCTTTCTCGCGGAGTAGTGATGGCTGTACAACTTCAAGCAGGAGCGATCTCCGTCTTTCGTAAGCCACCAAAGGGGTTGGCTCATTGTGCACCTGCCTTGAATAGATCCCTGATGATGCTGATGAGCAGGACGGCTATGAAGACATCTGCTAGGGTGATCGCCACGGTACCCAGAAAATATAAATAGTGGCTCATTGCGCACCGCCTGTAGCCTTGGCTATGATTTTGCGGTAGCCGTCAATTAACCCCTCTGCGAGCTTCCGGCTCTTCGGATCCATGACCAGGCGTGTGAAGTTGAAATTGGTCACGCATTCCCGCAGCGCATCGAGCAGCTCCGGTGCGGCCGCTATAAGATGGGCACGAGCGATCGCTTTCTCGCGGGGGATCTTACTGCCGCAGATCGCTGTACCGACGAGCGCCACGGCATTGGCTTCGGAGTCCCATACCGTTCCGCTGGACGTTCCGTAATCGGTGAAATGCCATACGGTTCCTTTTGTGTGCATCACCGCACCTCCCCAGTAGCTGAAACCGGGACAAATTCATCAATCCAGCCGACGACAATCTTTGCTATCGGATTGGTCTCTGGCGTGTCACCTTTACGGATTGCGAGGAACAGGCGTTCTGCAGGTCGCGATGAATCGGGCTCAAGGCCGGGAACTGCCTCGTAATTGCAGCCTTGTATGTTTGCGATGGTGCCCACCAGGCACGCACACTCGCCCTCGTATGCTGAGCCGTCAACGCGGCCAGCCACAAGCGCTCCACGCAGGCCTGAGACTTCTTTAGGCGCAGCACGCAATACGGCGAGGAAATCTTCTTTCGTGCCACTGAGGTCCGCGCCACCGAGGTCCGCGCCACCGAGGTTCGCTCCACTGAGGTCCGCGCCACCGAGGTACGCTCCACTGAGGTCCGCGCCACCGAGGTACGTGCCACTGAGGTCCGCGCCACCGAGGTTCGCTCCACTGAGGTCCGCG
>JBEPUJ010000025.1:0-57623 GCA_041691575.1 Terriglobales bacterium | reverse complement strand
GCTTCCTCAGCGCCGTCATGCAGCTCAGCACGGGCATGGGCATCGCTGTCGGAGCTATCACCCTACGGCTCGTCGCTCACGCGCACGGCCACTCTGCTGCCTTGCCCAATCTCCGCGACTTTCATCTCGCAATCCTCTTCATGGCGATCCTCTCCCTCGGACCGGTTATCAACAGTCTCAGCCTCCCAACAGACGCCGGAGCCGCCACCAGCGGTCATCGCCAGCCCGGGATGGAAGTTAACCCGGCTTGACGCCATGACCGGGCTGGCACACCAAAAGATGCCATCCTGTTGACCACCTTCACCACGCCAGGTTCCACAACCTGGCCACAAAAAACCACCACCAACTAACGCAGAATGTCCTCTAACACCAGCGAAAGCTCAGTCTTCTCGTCCCGGTATTTCACGATGACCGGGGCCGAAACACTCAACCCCCACTCCTGCCCTTTTCCTTTGTTTACTGCGCGCGAACCCGGCACAACGACGGCTCCTTCCGGGATGATCAGTGGCATCTCCGCCGTAGCTTTATAGACCTCTCCTCGTACCAGGTCATACACCGGAGTTCCTCGCGTCAGTACCGTTCCAGCTGCCAGAACCGCGCGCTTCCGCACCACAGTGCCCTCATAAACCCCGGTATTCCCGCCCACAAGCACGTCATCTTCAATGATGACGGGACTGGCGTTGACCGGCTCCAGTACACCGCCGATCTGCGCTGCCGCGCTGAGATGCACCCGCTTACCAATCTGAGCGCAACTCCCCACCAGCGCATGAGAGTCCACCATCGTGCACTCACTCACGTAGGCGCCGACGTTGATATAGGCCGGTGGCATCACCACAACCCCTTTAGCAACAAAGGCTCCCGACCTTACACTCGACCCGCCTGGCACGATCCGGATTCCATCGGACGCAACAAAATGTCGAGCCGGATAGGTTCCCTTATCGACAAAGGAAAGCCCATGACCAGCGCCCATTGCCTCCAACGATCCCAGCCGGAAGCCGAGCAGGATACCCCTTTTGATCCATGCATTGACGCGCCATCCCAGCGGCGAATCATCCGGCTCCGCCGCGCGTAATTCGCCCGCTTCCAGACCGCCGCGCAGCTCGAGAAATGCCGCTTCGGCCTTCCGAACTCCTTTGGCCTCCGCACCCTGCGCAAACCAGTATTCGATCCGCTCCTGCAACGTTCCGCTAAGATTCACGCTTCACCTTCTTTCAAGCTATTCAAATAGTTTGTTAGAACATCCGCAGATCTTCGCCGGTGCTGGGAACGCCTACCAGCATCCCCAACTCTCCGACGATGCACTCCAGCTTACGCCGTGTTGCCGCCGACACCGGAACCATCGGCAGGCGCAAAACGTCTTCGCCTCGCCCAATCATCGAAAGCACGGCCTTGACCGGGGCCGGATTGGCCTCCCAGAAGTGCGCCTGCATCAGCCGGAAGAACTGCCGATTGATCCGTCGCGCACCGATCCAGTCATTTTCGAGAGCCGCCCGCACCATGCGGCCCATCTGCCCCGGAATCACGTTTGAAGCCACTGAGACCAGTCCCGCTCCGCCCAAAGACAGAACCGGCAGCGCCAGACCATCGTCACCGGAAAAGATCTTGAAGCTGCGCGGCGCTGTCGTCAGCAGCTCCGTGATTTGCGCCAGATTCCCGCTCGACTCCTTGATGCCAATCACATTGGGCAGCTCGGCCAGCCTCAATACGGTTGCCGGTTCCAGGTTGGTGCCGGTCCGCGAAGGGATGTTGTAGAGCAGAATCGGCAGCTCCACCGCCTCGGCGATGGCCCGAAAATGCTGATATTGTCCCTCTTGCCCGGGCCGGTTGTAGTACGGATTCGCCGACAGGATGCCGGTCAGCCCCTGCACCTGTGCCAGCTTCTGCACCCGCGTCACCGCTTCCCGCGTCGAATTGTGCGAGCATCCCGCAAACACCGGGACCCGTCCGGCCGCGGTTCCGACGACCACCTCGACCACGCGCAGCCACTCGGCCTCGGTCAGCGTCGATGCCTCGCCCGTGGTTCCGCAGGGAACCAGAAAATCAATTCCGTTCTCGATCTGCCAGCTCACCAGCGCATGCAGCGCCGGTTCGTCCACACTGCCATCCTTGCGAAAAGGAGTGATCAGCGCCGTTCCACATCCCATCAGTTCCATAGTGGTTGCAGTTTACCTTGTCTTGTCTTGTGTCTGCTCTTGCGCTCGGGCCTGAGTCAGACCCACTCGCCCTTCCGCATCAGCGGTTCGGCGGTTCCGTCGGCGGCGACACCATTCACATCCATCTCGCCCGAGCCGATCATCCAGTCCACATGGATCAGGCTGGCGTTCGCGCCGAGCTTTGCCAGCGCCTCCGCATCCATCTTCTCGCCGCCGATCAGGCAGGTCGAGTAGGCCTGACCCAGCGCGATATGGCTGGCCGCGTTTTCATCGAACAGCGTATTCCAGAACAGCACGCCGCTCTGCGCAATCGGCGACGAATGCGGCACCAGCGCCACCTCGCCCAGCCGCCGTGCGCCGTCGTCCGTGCTGATCAGCCGGTTGAGCACGTCCTCGCCCGCCGTCGCCGTCGCTTCGACGATCTTTCCGTCTTCAAACCTCACCGCAATATTCTCGATCAGCGTTCCCTGGTGAGAGAGCGGCTTCGACGCCCGCACCGTCCCATTTACGCGGTCTTTATGCGGAGTCGTAAAGCACTCCTCAGTCGGGATATTCGGCTGGCAGTAAACTCCATTTCCCGCCGTCGTTCCGCCCCCGGCCCAGAGGTGGTCGTCCGCCAGCCCAACCGTCAGGTCCGTGCCCGGACCCTTGAAGTGCAGCGCCGAAAATCGTTTCGCGTTCAGCAGGTCCACGCGCTGCTTCAGCCGCGCTCCATGCTCCTGCCATGCCACCACCGGATCGTCCGCATTCACGCGTGAGGCGACAAAGATCGCCTCCCACAGCTTGGCCACGGCGACATCCACCGGATCGTTAGGGAAAACCAGTTTGGCCCACTCCGGCGTTGCAAAGGCGACAATCGTCCAGTTGATGGTGTGGCGCGTAATCAACTCCATCGCCGGTTTGCCCGCTTTGGACGCCGCGACGTTAGCCCGCGCCACCTTTGCCGGGTCCTGCTTTGCCAGCAGTGCGGGATTGGCGCCCGCAATCGCCAGCCGGGCTGCTCCGTTCCTGAAACCCTCGGCGATTCCATCCTGCAGCCACTTTGGAGCGTAGTCGAAGCTGGCGTCGGGCGCATAGGCAAACCGGGCGAGCACGGAAGGGTCGTCGCCGTAGAAGGTCGTCACCAGCAAGGCACCGGCTTTATAGGCATGTTCGGTAATTCGCCGCACCAGCGGCAGCGCTTCCATCGGCGCGGACATGATGAGTTCCTGCCCTGAGCGCAGGCCCAGCCCAACCCTGACCGCTACCTCAGCCAGCCGATCCAGCTTCTCATCCAGGGTCAAATTCGCGAACTTCGCCGCTGCAACATCCATCGTGCTCATGCCTATCCCCGTTCGTTGTTCCCGTTCGTCCGAAAAACTACATCTGTAGATATACGTTCTGAAAGTCGTAGCAGCCCGTGCGGGAACAGAGCCACTCCGCCGCTCGCACCGCACCTTCGGCGAATCCGCGCCGAGAGAACGCCTCGTGGGTCAGCGTCAGCTTGTCCGCCGCGCTCTGTGCCACCAGCACATGCGTGCCCGGCGCATCGCCTTCGCGCTTCGATTCGATGGGGACCTTGTGATAGCCCGACGCCGTTTCGACCACCGTCGCCAGCGTGATGGCCGTTCCGCTGGGAGCGTCCAGTTTGGTGACGTGGTGGGTCTCTTCAATGGAGAACTGATAGCCCACATTCCGCAGCGACTCACCCATCTTCGCCGCCAGTTGCAGCATCACCTGCACTCCGATGGAGAAGTTCGTCCCATAGAGCAGCCCCGCCTGTTTGCGCTCGGCCAGAGCGCGCATATCCGGCAGCTTGTCATACCATCCGGTCGTGCCGATCACCATCTTCGCGCCCGTTGCCAGGCAGGCACGCATGTTCTGCACCACCGCCTCGGGAGAAGTAAAGTCGATCACCACATCGAACCCCGCAACAAACGGCGGCGTCAGGGCGGATGCGTGCAAATTTTCCTTTTCGTCGAGCACATGTACGCTATGGCCGCGTTCGGCCGCGATCTCCGCTACGACCTTGCCTGTCTTGCCCTGTCCCAATACCAGAACCCGCATGATGTTCTCCTAAACCTTCACTGCAAGTGGAACTCTGGCCGCTACATCGAAGACGGTTGCGTCGGGATCGGCGAAGAACTGCTTGTGCAGGCTGCGCACGGCCTCCTCGACATCTTCCTCGTCTATCATGAAGCTCATGTTGATCTCGCTTGCGCCCTGCGAGATCATGCGCACGTTCACATGGCTGACCGCGCTGAAGACCCGCCCGGCAATACCGCTGTATCCACGGATATCCTCGCCCACCAGACACACCAGCGCCTTGCGACCTTCATACTTCACGTCCGCAATCTTGCCCAGTTCTGCACAGATCTCCGGCAGCTTTTCATTCGAATCGACGGTCAGCGAGATGCTGACCTCGCTGGTCGAAACCATGTCGATTGCGCACTGGTATTTGTCGAAGACGTCGAAGACCGCCTTGAGGTAGCCATGAGACATCAGCATCCGGCTGGCGACGACGTCGATAATCGTCAACCGCTTCTTGGCCGCGATGCTCTTGAATGGGCTGGCGCACTTCGGAGCCAGCGCCGTAATTTTGGTGCCTTCATTCTCCGCATTGCGCGAGTTCAGCACCCATACGGGAATGCTCTTCTGCACCGCAGGCAGGATGGTGGCTGGATGCAGCACCTTCGCGCCAAAGTAGGCCAGCTCTGCCGCCTCTTCAAAGCTGATCGTCTTTACACGAAGTGCATCCGGGCAGATGCGCGGATCGGTGGTCATGATTCCATTGACGTCGGTCCAGATCTCGATGGCGCCGGCATGCATGCCTCCGCCCACCAGCGCCGCGGTATAGTCGCTGCCGCCGCGTCCCAGCGTGGTCGTAATCCCTTCGATCGTCGATCCGATGAAGCCGCCCATCACCGGCGTCTTCCCGGCTTCGATCAGCGGCAGAACCAGCTCGGCAAGCTTCTCCTCAATCGCGCTCTCCTGCGGGACCGCCTTGCCATAGTGCGCATCGGTCACGATGCAGGTTCGCGCATCGACGTGCGCTCCATTCAGGCCACGCTGCTCGAACGCTGCCGCAACCATGCGGCTCGACAGGCGCTCGCCGAAGCTCACCACCAGATCGTTGGTGCGTGCCGTCAGCTCGCCCACAGCTGCAATACCGCGCAACAGATCGTCCAGAGCATCGAACTCATGATTGATCGCGGGCTGTAACTGGACAAAACGTTCGCCGTCCAGCAGGTCAGCCAGAGTATCTATATGGCGGTGGCGCAGTCTCGCGCTAATGGCCAGCGCGCCTGCCCGGTCGTCACGCCCGGCTGCGGCTGCCGCGGCCAGCAACTGATCGGTCACCTTCGCCATCGCCGAGACCACGACCACAGCCTCCAGCCCGCGCTCTCGCCGTCCGCGAACGATCGCCGCCGTTCGTTCCATTGCCTTTGCGTCCTCGACTGAGGTGCCGCCAAACTTCATTACGACCAGTTGTTCCCGCGCTGTGCTCAAGCCATCACCGCCACGGCTGGCGTCGCAGCCACGCCCAACTTGTCTAATTTACCCAGCAATGCCAGAATCTCCGCATTCAGCACAGCGGCTCCTGCCGCTCCGCGAATCGTATTGTGGGAGAGCACGACAAACTTCCAGTCCAGCAGGGAGCACTCGCGCAGACGGCCTACGGTCGCCGCCATTCCGCGGCCGCGCATCCGGTCGAGCCGGGGCTGCGGTCGGTCCACGCCAGCGTCAAACTCCACTGGTTGGTCGGGAGCGGTGGGAAGATGTTGTCCCCTCAACGGTACAAACTCGTCCCACGCCGCCAGTATTTCCTCTCGCGTGGCCTTGGTGCGCAGCTTCACGCTGACGCACTCGGTATGCCCATCCTCGACCGCGACCCGGTTGCAGTGCGCGCTCACCTTGGCGTCGAGCATCTCAATCTTTTTTCCGTCCAGGCGGCCCAGCAGCTTGCCGACCTCTTCCTGCATTTTCTCTTCTTCGTTCTTGATAAACGGCACCACGTTGCCCAGGATGTCGAGCGAAGGGACCCCGGGATAGCCCGCGCCGCTGATCGCCTGCATCGTGCTCACGAAGACGCTCTCGACGCCGAAACGGTCGTCCAGAGGCTTCAACGCCATCACCAGCCCAATCGTGCTGCAATTCGGGTTGGTCACGATATAGCCGCCCTTGCCCCCGTTCTGTTTGCGCCATACCTGCGTCTCGATCAGCTCCAGATGATCGGCGTTGACCTCGGGGATCACCAGCGGCACATCCGCCGCCATGCGGAACGCACTCGAGTTCGAGATCACCGCGCATCCCACGGCGGCAAACTTCGGCTCCAGCTCTCGCGCAATGTCCGCGTCGAGTGCCGCGAAGATAATCTTCGGCAACTCCCCGACCGTACCCTCGGGCACATTGGGCTGAATCGTCATGGCCGCAATATTCACGGGCAGCGGAGTATCCAGCTTCCACCGGCAGGCTTCGCTATAGGTTTTGCCTGCGCTGCGATCGCTCGCAGCCAGCCACGCAATCTCAAACCACGGATGATTGCTCAATAATTGAATAAATCGCTGACCGACCATACCGGTCGCGCCCAGAATTCCGACTTTGCGCCGTTCCATATACTTCAAGAATAACGCGGCACAGCCTCAACCGTCACACCCACTTTAGTCTCCCGCCGCCCTTCAAGCGGTATTTCGCACAATTTGGCGGTCAGCGACTCCGAAAACCCCAGCCACGCTTAAGGGAACGGCTTCACGCACCGCTAAAAAGCCTCGGCTTTGCTTAAGGGCACGGCTTCAGCCGTGCCGCAACGTGCTCTGTTTGCAAGGGGCTTTGGCCCTGGGGCACGGTTTCCTTCAGAGCCCGATCTTTCAGCATTCTCTCTGCTGAACTGTAAAGTTCCTACTTTCGCGCCGCTTTACTTCTTGATCGCGTAGGTAAAGTCAGCCGTCCCCGTCACCTGCGGCTTGACCGTAACCGTCATCGTCTGCTCCCCCATCTTCTCGTGGACCGCCCCCAGCGTATAGGTTCCCGCCGGCAACCCCTTGATCTCGAAGCGCCCCTCCGCATCCGCCACCGCAAAAAACGGTGTCGCCGAAACATTGATGAACGCATTCATCCAGGGATGGTTGTTGCACCGCACCGGCATCATCAGCTCCGGCTGCATGAATTGCTTGACCTCGGGCGCAGCCCGAGCGTCCTGCGAGACGTTGATCTCCTTGTTGGCCGCCACGGTCGGCATGGTGTGGATGTTGTGCATCGTCCCATCCGAGTTGCGGAACTCAACCGAGCCGCCGCGCATAACCCCAATCACATGCGGCACATACTTGCAGCCCACCTGATCGAGCACCACCGGAGCCGTCGTCACTGCCGGGGCCGACATCGCCGCCTCCGGCCCATCCTTGACGTAGATGTACACGTTAGCCAGCTTGCCGTCGTGCACGACATACTGCTCGGCGAAGTTATCGCCGCCCATCATCGAGCAGACCGGGTCCTGGCTCATATCGATACGCAGCCGCTCCGGAGCCTTCCCGGAGAAATGCACCGTCCCGCTCACCGCCCCCAGCGTCGCCGGATCGAGCGCCACGGCGGCAGGCTTTGCATTCGCAGTCCCAGCCTCCTGATTCTTTGCAGGATTCGCCTTGCACCCAGCCAGACCAGCCACCATGCCGCTCGCCACGATCCCCGCTATCAGCCAACTGAATCCCTGCCTCATCCCAACCTCTCTCCTCTAAGTTGCCGTTAGAACCCCTGCCTCTTATGCCTGCGCAGCCGCCGGAGTTTCCATCGCCCTCAACACCGCCTCCGCAAAAGCCTTGGTTCCGCTCGTGCCGCCTACATCCTTCGTCAGTGTCCTGCCCTCGCGATAGACCTGCTCCAGCCCGTTCTGGACACGATCTGCCGTCGCGCTCTCGCCGATGTGGTGCAGCATCAGCACCGCGCTTTGCAGCAGAGCCGTCGGATTCGCCATATCTTTCCCCGCGATGTCCGGGGCCGAGCCGTGCACCGCCTCAAAGATCGCGCACTCCGTCCCCAGATTCGCGCCCGGCACCAGCCCCAGCCCGCCCACAAACGCGCTGCACAGGTCGCTCAGGATGTCGCCATACAGATTTTCCGTCAGCAGGATGTCGTACTGATATGGATTCATCACCAGTTGCATGCAGGTGTTGTCCACAATATGTTCGCGATATTCGACTTCGGGGAAACCCTCCGCAACCGTCCGGCAGCATCGCAGGAACAAACCATCTGACAGCTTCATGATGTTCGCTTTATGGATAGCGTGAATCTTCTTCCGGCCGAACTTCCGCGCATAATCGAACGCAAACTTCGCAATCCGCGTCGAGCCCTTCTCGGTAATGATCTTCAGCGCCTGCACCACACCCGGCACCACCACATGCTCGAGCCCGGCGTACAGGTCCTCCATGTTCTCTCGCACAATCACCAGGTCGATGTTCGGATAGTTGGTCTTCAATCCGGGCAGGCTCTTGACCGGGCGAAAGTTCGCGAACAGCTCGAATTTTTGCCGCAGGGTCACGTTGATCGAAGCGAAGCCTCCGCCAATTGGGGTCGTCACCGGACCCTTCAATGCCACCCTGTTCTCTTCAATCGAGTCATAGAGCGCCTTCGGAATATACTCGCCCGTGGTCTCGAAGGCCTCGGCTCCCGCCGTATACCGGTGCCATTCAAACGCCGCGCCCGTGGCCGTCCCCGCAGCCTCGACGATGCTCACAACGGCCCCTGAAACCTCCGGCCCAATCCCATCGCCGGGAATCAACGTAATCCTATGAGCTTTCGCCATCGCGCTACCGCCGTTTCTTGTGGTCCTTGCCGTTCAACAGTTCTTCCAACTCGGCCTTGAACTCGCGCACATCCTTGAAGTCCCGATAGACGCTGGCAAAGCGGATATAGGCTACTGTGTCGATATCTTTCAACTGGGACATGATCAACTCGCCTACCTCGCTGGTCGAGCGTTCGCGCTCCGGCGAATCGACGACATAGGCCTCGGTCTCGTCCACGATCTGTTCCAGCTTGACAGCCGCAACCGGACGCTTCTCGCAGGCATGCAGCAGCCCGCTGAGCACCTTCTGGCGGTCGAATTTCTCCCGGCGACCGTCCTTCTTCACCACCATGTAGGGGATCTCGTCGATCCGCTCGTAGGTGGTAAACCGCTTGTGGCAGCCTTCACACTCGCGGCGGCGGCGGATGGAGTCCGCGTCTTTACTCTCTCGTGAATCAACAACTCGATCCTGGGCAAAACCACAGTAGGGACACTTCATCGGAATGCCTCGATTCTAGCAGTGGAACCACACCCTCCCGTTGCCTTCATCGTCTGCCATCAACTTTGTCTGTCTTTTAGTTGTCATCCTTCGCTTCAGGCGGAGGATCTACTTTTGCCGTTGCTTGTTTTTCTTTCCGAAGAAGAAGGTTCTTCTCCCTAATTTCTCGCCTCCCCCACCACTTCCGGCTCGCTACCCGCCGCTCCACTTTCGGTCGCGACCGTCTTCAGGTCAACGTGTCCCACCCGCGAGTACACCAGTCCCGCAGGAATGATGGAGAGAGTCATCACCACCAGCAGCACCGCTCCGCACGCAGTCGCCGCCTCAATCGGCGCGCCATAGAACTCATGCATCGCCGTCGCGGTTACGGCGATCTGGGTAAACCATCCGATGATCGGCGGTTGCAGCGCCGATCCGCCGAGGCTCGCCGCCATCAGCAGCATGGTCCGCGAAAACGTCAGCCCTGCCAGTTCCGGCGTCGCTACAAAGGCGTGCGCCGTCTGCACATACGCCATCCCGATCATCCCCCACATTGCCAGCGACAGCGCCACCGCCAGCGCAAAATCGCGTACCGAGGTAAACGTGTTGAGCCCCTCGCGGAACCCGAGGATCCTGCTGGCAACGCTCTCGGCCATCGGCTTCGACAACTGCCCGAGCGTAGCCCGCGCAAACCCGGCAACGACCCCTCCCGAGACCCGCACGATCACCGCAAAGACGGCCAGTGCCAGCGTCAGGACGAGACATAGTTCTCCCGCTCGTACAAACACCTCGTGATGCGGAAGGTCTTTCGGCGTAAACGCCATCGCGCTCGAAAAGACCACCGCGACGGCCCCCAGATCGAACATCCGCTCGACCGTATAGACCGCGATCTGAGAGCTCAGTGGCAGCCCGACGCGCCTCGATACCAGATAGGGCCGCGTCAGGTCGGCTAGCCGTCCAAACAGCGCCACGCCCGTAAACCCTATGAACTGCGGTCCCAGCAGAACGTGGGTCGGGACCTTTTTGGTCGGCGACACAAACACCGCCCAGCGCCACGCCCGCAGCCAATACGTTGCATAGATGAGCGCGATTCCGGCCCAGATATGTCTCTGGTCCACATCCCGCAGTTGATGCCGGAACATCGCCCAGTCGAAGTGCACCTTCCAGAACACCGCGACCAACGCAAGCACAACAACAGCCGCGAACCACAGCATTCCATTCCGCTTTTTCATCCTGTGCTCTCTATGGCTGCTGGGAATGCTTCCGGCAAGGTTACCGTGCCTGCGCTACGAGAGCCATCTGCTTCCGCCGATTGAACTCGCGAATCACCCGCGCCACATACGCCTGCGTCTCGCGATATGGAGGTACACCATGATACCGATCCACAGCTCCGGGCCCTGCGTTATATGCTGCCAGGGCCAGCGCGATGTTGTCGTGATACCGGTTGAGCAACTGATCCAAATAGGCTGTTCCTCCGGCAATATTCTGCTCCGGATGGAACGCATCCTCGACGCCCATCTCACTAGCCGTCTTCGGCATGAGTTGCATCAGGCCCTGCGCTCCTGCTCGCGACACCGCCCGAATCTGCCCCCCGCTCTCTGCCTTCATCACACTTGCCAGCAGGTCTGTATCGATATGATGTGCAGCGCCTGAGTTAGCCAGCATCTCGCGAATCTCGGCACTGGTCGGTGTAATAGCTTCAACCGTATTCGCCGGAGTTTTTACCGCAGACACGGGATGGGGTGCGTCCGCGACGGTCTCCACCCGAACGATCGCATCCCCCGCAACCTCAAGATAATTAGAGTTCTTGCCGGCGGTGGCCTGTGTGTCCGGACTATGGGGGGGAAGATAAAGCCGAACCTTATCGCCTATAGTCTCCCGTCGAACGCAGTCCAACTCAAATCCGTTCCGCAGGGTCACATGCTCCGCCGCATAAGCCATCGGGCACACGGTCCACGCTACGGCGAGCGTCACAGCGAACGTCATCAACCCGCGCCGAACTACGCTAAGCTGCATTGCCACTCTAAAAGCCTATCACCGCGCTCGTCCTGCTCCAGCTCCCCTATCGGGTAATCGAGAGAGTCTCGGCCAGCGCCGCCTCAATCGCCTCCGCCACGCCATCCTCATCATGCCGTCGGCCAACGGCCCATCCCCGCTCCACTGCCGTCTGCTTCAAGTCATCCGGAGCATTCCCCATCAGCACCTTGCGCCCGGCCATCTCCAGCATGGAGACATCGTTCCAGTTGTCCCCAATAGCCAGAATCTCCCCGGACCCCAGCCCCCGGCTCACAGCCAGCCGCAACAGCGCCGACCCCTTGCTGCACCCCGCTGGCAGGATGTCCACGATGCTCAAATCCCTCTCCGGATAGTCCGTCCGGTGCAATGCAATCTCCGCGTCTGCCGCGTACTCCTCCGGACCGACGCCCACTGCATACACCCCCGGATGCTCCAGCAGCCTGGTCTCCGCCTGGCGCATCCGCTCCACCGTCCCGCAGATCATCATCTGGATCGGAGCATCCGCCTCGAGCGCCTTCTCGATCGGCACGACATGCGCGATATATGGCTCATTCGCCGCCATCCACTTGCCGATGCTTCCCTTCAACTCCTCCAGATCTTCCACCACCAAAGCACCCCGGGCGTCCTCCCCATTTTCTCCGGTCCGGTCGAAGGTAATCACAAGGGAGTTGCGAAACTCGTCCATGTGCGCGCACAGCCGCTGCGCCGCGCCGGTCTGCATCAACGTTCGTTCGAGCAGTTTGGCCCCAAGCGTTCGCGTCACCGTGCCGTTGGAGCTGACCAGCGCATTTTCTTCCCGCAGGCTGAGCCCTCGTAGCTGACGCATCGCATAGCAGTGGCGGCGGCCAGTGGCGACTACGACCTCGATGCCTGCTTTTTCAGCGGCTTGCATCGCGGCGAGGTTGCGGGGGCTTACGTGGCCATCTGCCCCCAGCAGGGTGCCGTCCATGTCGACGGCAATCATGCGGATCGGGCTGCGTTCGCCTTCGTGGCTCTCACTTCGCATGACTTCACCTTACCAAGCTTGTGAAGTCAGGTGACAGGCAATTGTTCGCGAACTCTGGTGCGGGAGCGGGTCGTCAGCAGGATGGCTGCGCCCAGGATCAGGATGCCGCCGGCCCATGCATCGGGGCCGAGATGCTCTCCCAGAACGAAGACGCCGAGCAGGCTGCCGAGCAATGGCTCCATGTTAAGCAGGACGCCTGCTTGAGAGGCCGGAACCTGGGTCAGGCCCCAGTTCCAGAGCAGCGTCGTGGTGGCGGTGCAGAGCAGCCCGCTGGCCCCGAGTGCCAGCCATACCTTGAGCGAGATATGCGCAATGGGTGGCAGACCATATTGCAAGGGCACCCAGATCATCAGCATGGCCGTACCCAGCGCCAGGCCATAGGTGGTGATGACGATGGGAGAATGACGCTCCATCAACTGCTTGTTGAAGAGAATCCAGAACAGCGCGATGACCAGCGACGCGATCACCATCAGATCTCCAGTCAGCGATGAGCCTCCGGCAACTCCGGGGTGATGTCCGCCGAGGGCGATCAGTGCAGCGCCGCAGGTGGAGCCTGCCATTGCGATCCAGCCGATACGGTCCATACGCTCGTGCGCAAAGATGGTAGCGCCAACGGCGAGGATGACGGGCATGGTGCCGACCATCAGCGATGCGTGGCTCACGTTGGTCAGCGACAGACCGTAGAACTGGAGCAGGAATTGCAATGGCACGCCGAGGAAGGAAGCCACCAGCAGCACTCCCCATTCTTTGCGGTTCAGGCGGGGCGGGTGGGTAATCAGCAACGGGGAGAGCGGCACCATGGCGAAGAGAAACCGGTAGAGCACCATGTGAGCGAAGTTCATCTCGGACAGGGCAATCTCGCCGAAAAAGAAGCCGCAACCCCAGAGCGAACTGGCCAGCGCACAGGCAGCGAATCCAAGTGCGCGTCTTGATTTGGCCGGGGACATATCTCCACTGTCGCATATCTACTGCGTCGCGCGAAAAGCTGCGCCGGTCAAGCTTTGCGATGACTGGCGTGAAGAGACAATCGATGGGCGCTCTGCTACTGTGAATCCTGGGAGTTTGATGTCAGGAGAGCCACAACTTTTTCCGAATTCTGAACCGCCGGTGGAACGCGCGGTAGAGACCAGCGGCGATGACTCCAAGAGGACAGCACCCGTCTGGCTACAGAGACTGTCGCTCTTTGTCCTGGTGCTGTTCTGCGTGTACCTGGGTGTGCTGGTCATGCTTCTGCCGTGGTGGACAAGAGTCTGGGACCACAACATGTTCATTCAGGCGCACCCGGCACTGTCCGCCGTGCTGCATAACGGAGCGGTGCGCGGACTAATCTCCGGGCTGGGATTGCTCGACATCTGGATCGGTATCTCCGAGGCGGTCCATTACCGTGACTATCGAGGATAAAACTTTGCAGGATAAAGAAGAGACCATAATTCCGGGGACGCCGGAAGAGTTACCGGAAGCGCCGCTTGCGTATGAGAACTCAGATTTTCTGAACTCGCCGGATGGCCGGGTGATCCGCCTCCTGTCTGAGTACCAGGAGCCGATGTCACGATTTCGCCGCGAACGGGTGCAGGATACGGTCGTCTTCTTCGGGTCGGCGCGGTTTCGCGCGCTCGATGTGACCAGCTCGGAGCTTGAACTGCTGGCCAACACCGGCTCAGCCGAGCCAGCGCCGGTCCACGAACAGCCCGCCCGCGCGGGTGAGATCGAGCGCGGAGAAGCGTCCGCTTTGCAGTTGCGCCGGGCCGAAGCCGCCGTCGAGATGGCCGCCTACTACGAAGACGCGCGCAAGCTGGCGGGCATGGTTGCAACCTGGGCAAAGTCGCTGCCGGGAACGCGGAACCGGTTCGTTGTGACCTCGGGAGGCGGGCCGGGAATCATGGAAGCCGCCAATCGGGGAGCGTATGAGGCGGGATGCAAGAGCATCGGGCTGAACATCAAGTTGCCGTTCGAGCAGCATCCGAACCCTTACATCACGCCGACGCTGAACTTTGACTTCCACTACTTCTTCATGCGCAAGTACTGGTTCGCCTATCTGTCGAAGGCGCTGGTGGTCTTTCCCGGCGGCTTTGGCACACTCGACGAGATGTTCGAGGTGTTGACGCTGGTGCAGACCAGGAAGCTGGCAAAGCCGATCACCGTGGTGATCTACGGGGCGAAGTATTGGAAGAGCGTGATCAATCTGGAACTGCTGGCGGAGAAGGGTGCGATCGCAATGGCGGACCTCGACCTGTTCCAGTTTGCGGACACGCCGGAGGAGGCCTTTGAGATGCTGAAGAAAGGCTTGACGGAGAACCATCTTGAATCGGCCTACGAGCGTGAGCAGCAACTGAGGGAGCGCATGCGAACTCTCAATGACCCGGCGCCGAGCGCGCAGGAGTTGCTGGGGCCGGATATCAGCAGGACCAGTCGGTAACCTGCGTAGTTACTGGATTTGCGAAAATTCAAGCCTCGTTCTTGGTGCAGTTACCTCTGTGTCACATAGCGCCTCCATACTTGCTTACGCAAGCCTGAAACAGGAGGTAGCCGATGAGCCAGTCGAGCATCTCGTATCTTTGGCGGGAGCCGGGAGCGGCGAAGAGATTTACTACCGGCGTGTCGCTGCACAGCCACACCAATCAGTCGCAGGAGACGCTGGACTTTATCTCGGAGCTCTCCAAGAACTGGGGAGTGTTGCAGCCCCTGATGCGCTGGTGCGAGCGGCGCTGCCTGCGTTCCTCCGGAATCCAGCCCGATTACGCCCGCAGCTACTGGACGCCGCCGTTGACGCCGAGCCTCGCTTTTGATCTGGAGCGCAACCAGATCGAGAACCAGCTTCAGATACCGGGTCTGGTTTCGCTGACCGATCATGACGACATTCAGGCGCCGATGCTGTTGAGGTCCGTGCCTTCTTCCCGCCACATTCCGGTGTCGGTGGAGTGGACAGTGCCTTTTAGGCAGACGGCGTTCCATCTCGGCATCCATAACCTGCCCAGCGCCACAGGAACTGAGTGGATGGACAGGTTGAAGTCCTTTACCGCGATTCCCGTAGTCACGCGGCGGCCCGGCCTGTTGAAGGAGATGCTGGCTGAACTGGACGAACTACCGGGCGTGCTGATCGTCTTCAACCATCCCATCTGGGACCTGTACCGCATCGGCAACGACCGCCATAATGTGCTGGTCAACGAATTTCTGGCGGTGAATGGGCAGTTCATTCACGCGCTGGAATTGAACGGTCTGCGCGACTGGAAAGAAAATCGTGAGGTGTCCGATCTGGCCGGGAAGTGGAACCAGTTGACGATCAGCGGCGGCGACCGGCATGGAATTGAGCCGAATGCGAATATCAATCTAACCTGCGCGGGCAGTTTTACCGAGTTTGTGCATGAGGTAAGGCGTGAGCGGCAGAGCCACGTGCTGTTCATGCCGCAGTATGCGGAGCCATGGAAGCACAGGATCCTGCAATCGACGCTCGATGCCATTCAGGACTATCCGCACTTTCCCGAGGGCTCGCGCCGTTGGGACGAACGGGTGTATCACCCCGATAGACGGGGCGCGATGCAACCGCTCTCGCAACTGTGGATCGCCGGGCGTGCTCCGCTATACATACGAAGCTTGCTGAGCGGTGTGCGTCTGATGGGGGCGGCGCCGCTCTCGGGTGGCTTGCGGATGGCCTGGAACGATGCGGGAGAGATGCGCGCGGCTCTGGCTAAGCTGGACGCCTGAGCGGTAGTCTACTTGCGATGCGCGCGCCGCGGGTTGCCTATTTCCCGGATTCGTTCCACGAGATCAATGGAGTAGCGCATACCAGCCGAAACTTTGTGGCGTTTGTCGAGCGGCGTAATCTTCCGTTTCTCTGTGTGCGCGCCGGAGGCAGGCGGCAGGTGTTCGAGCAAGTGGGGGAGCTGCGGACACTGGAGCTGGGCCGAAGCCGGATATCGGTGGGGATCGAGAAAGATCTTGCGTTCGATCTGCTGTTTTGGCGACATGCAGGATTGATCCGGCGCGAGTTGGAGAGTTTTCGCCCGGATGTGATCCACATAACAGGCCCAAGCGAACTGGGGGCGTTCGGCGCTTATTTTACGTGGAAGCTTGGTGTTCCACTGGTCGCATCGTGGCATACGAACGTGCACGAGTACGCCGCGCGGCGCATGGACTGGCTGACGCGATGGCTTTCGAGGAGACATGCGGCAGCGGTCGAGGGAGCCGTTGAATCCGGCTCGCTTTGGACGACGGCGCGGTTCTATCGGCTGGCGAAGGTTTTATTTGCCCCGAACGAGGAACTCTGCAGGATGCTGGAGAAAGCAACGGGAAGGCCGTGCCGTCTGATGCAGCGGGGCGTTGATACGGTATTGTTCGCGCCCTCGCGGAGGACTCGTGTGGAAGGCGATGGCAACATCGTGCTCGGATATGTGGGCAGGTTATCGATCGAGAAGAATGTGGCGCTGCTGATCCGGGTTGAGCGGGAGCTGGCCGCCATGGGGCTTGATAAAGTGCGCTTCGTGATCGTGGGCCATGGCAGCGAGGAGGCTTCGTTGCGGGCGGAGCTGGGACAGGCGGAATTTGTTGGGGTACTGCGTGGGGAAGAACTGGCGCAAGCTTACGCGAACATGGATGTACTGGTGTTTCCGTCACATACCGATACCTTTGGCAACGTCGTGCTGGAGGCGCTGGCCAGCGGCGTGCCAGCCGTTGTGACCGGAGACGGCGGCCCGAAGTTCATCGTGCGTGACGGAGAGACGGGATTTGTAACTGGGGACGAGGATTTTTCAGAGGCAATTACAAAGCTTGTACGGGACCGCGCAATGCTGCAAGCCATGCGCAAAAATGCACGGGAGTATGCCCTTGGATGCAGTTGGGACGCAGTCTTCGAGCGAGTCTATGCAGGGTACCTGGAGGCGCTGCCGCGTGAGTGATTGGACATCTTGATGGGGCACTCACGCGGCGTTTACGCTTCGGTTTTTACCAGACGCGGCAGCTGTTGACCGGAACCATGGGCGTGCCTTTTTTGCAGCCGAAGGCCTCGGCGAAGCCGGGCTGGTTAACGATGGCCCCGTTGGCGCGGAAGTGGTCGGGCGAGTGGGGGTCGGTGAGCACTTGGGTGCGGACGCTCTCGGGCCGTGAGTTCTCGCACCAGTTCTGCGCATAGGCGATGTAGAAGCGCTGCGGAGAGGTGTAGCCGTCCTTCTTTGCCTGGAGATCGACGCCTTCCTTCTTCGCGCGGTCGAGGTAGGCCATGTAGGCCAGCACCAGACCGCCGTTGTCGGCGGTGTTTTCGCCGAGAGTCAGCTTGCCGTTGACTTTGACGTCATCGACGGCGGTGAAGTCGCCATACTGGCTAACGAGGCAATCGGTGCGGGTCTCAAAGTTCTTGGTGTCGGCAGCCGTCCACCAGTCGCTGAGATTGCCTTTGCCGTCGAACTTCCTTCCTTGGTCGTCGAAGCCGTGGGTCAGCTCGTGGCCGATGACGGCGCCGATGTGTCCGTAGTTGACGGTGTCATCTTCCTTGGGATCGTAGAAGGCAGGTTGGAGAATTCCGGCGGGAAAGTTAATGTTGTTCATGCTGGGGTCGTAGTAGGCATTGACTGTCGGAGGCGTCATCTGCCACTCGTCGCGATCGACCGGCTTGCCGATCTTATTGAGTTGGCGGTCATTTTCAAACTCGTTTGCGCGAAGCGAGTTGCCCAGGGCGTCGTCGGGTTTGACTTCGAGTTTGGTATAGTCCCGCCACTTCTCTGGGTAGCCGATCTTGTTGGTGACCAAGTGCAGCTTCTCCTTGGCGCGTGCCTTGGTGGCGTCGGACATCCAGGCGAGCTGGTCGATGTCGTTGTCCATGGCGGCTTCGATGTCATGCACCATCTGGAGCATGCGGGCCTTGCTGTCGCCGGCGAAGTATTGCTCGACATAGACCTTGCCAAGCGCCTCGCCGAGTGCGCCGTTAACCGAGTTCGAGCAGCGCTTCCAGCGCGGAGCCTGCTCAGGCTGGCCACGGAGCTTGCGGCCATAGAAATCGAAGTTTTCGTCGTCGAACTGTTTGGGCAGACGGCCTGCAACCACGGTGAGAACCTGGTAGCGCATGTACGCCTTGAGGCTCCCGAGATCGGTGGTGCGGACCTGGCGTAGCAGGGCGGGGAAGTACTCCGGCGTGGAGTTGTTCAACTCGGTGACGTGGGGAGAGTGGATGGCGTCTTCAAACTCGGCGAAGTTGATTCCATGCAGGTTCGCCTCGAAGGTCGCAATCGGCTGGAGATGGTAGGTCTTCTCAGGATCGCGCATTTCCGTGACGCCCATCGACGCTTTGGCCAGT
The DNA here is from genome assembly GCA_041691575.1 of Terriglobales bacterium. Classification (GTDB taxonomy): domain Bacteria; phylum Acidobacteriota; class Terriglobia; order Terriglobales; family Acidobacteriaceae; genus Edaphobacter. The sequence goes on along the minus strand of JBEPUJ010000025.1, from coordinate 38,933 downwards.
TCGGTCTCCATGGTCATGATGGCAGTTGCGTCCTTCTGGGCCTGTGCCGGTGTGCTCCCGGAGAGCGTCAGCATCTTGGCGACATGCGCGACATACTGCTGGCGGAGGGTCTCGTCTTTCGCCCCGGTCCGCAGGTAGTAATCCTTCTCGGGGAGGCCGAGGCCGTCCTGGGCGATGACGGCGATCTGTTTGGTTGCGTCCGTGAGGTCCTGCTGCTGGCCGTAGCCGAAGAAGACGTTGATGCCCATGCGCTGGAGCGTGCCGATCAGCGTGGGCAACTGCGACTTATTTGTGATGGCATCGATCTCATGGAGCAGCGGCTGCAAAGGTGCAAGGCCCTTGGTGTCGATGGCGGAGGTGTCCATGCAGGCTTTGTAGTAGTCACCGATCTTCTGTTCGTCGGGAGAGCGGGTTGCGCCGCCGGCTGCGGCCTTGTTGAGGATGCCGTTGAGAGACTGAGTATTGACGTTGAACAGGGCATAGAATCCGTCCACGCCGGCCTGATCGGGCGGGATGGGATGGTTGGCCGCGAACTTTCCGCAGGCGAACTTGTAGAAGTCGTCGCAAGGGTTGACGGCGTTATCGATGGAGGTGGTGTCGAAGCCCGGAATGGGGTGATAGACCATGGTGGGCTGGCCAGATTCGGGAGCGGTTGCTGGCTGCTGGGCGAATCCGGCGGTCGATACTGCGGTCCATGTTGCTGCTGCAACCAGGGCGGCTACGGTTGCAAGGCCTGCCTGACGCCTCATCCTGATCTTCCATTCACGCAACATGCGGTCTCCTAATAAATAAAGGCTTCGATGCCTCAACGTCATTCCTCAGTCTTTGTATCACCAGCGCGACGCAAACCACCAAAATTCAGCCGCAGAGCGCAGACCTTGGCGGCTGGGATGCGTCTGTGAAAGAGTAGACCTACGCGCGATATGGAGATTGATACGCGGACTCTGCCATGCCGGTTCCCGTCAGTACTTACGCGACTTTTCGACTCCGCCAGTTTCTCGGGCCGATTCTGCTGGTCCTTCTGGCGGTGACGCCAGCGCTGGCGCGTGGACCCGACCCGGCGCTTCGTATCTCGCTCGATTCCCTCGGCTTTCAGCCGCAGTCGCCCCAATTTCTGCAGACGGGCAGCTCGATGCTGACGTTGCATTATGTGGACCAGCAGCATCTTCTGCTTACCTTCGCGGTACACCGGCTGATGGAACGAATCGCCGACGATCCTCCGGGGGACGAGGACAGAATGATCGAGGCGGTGCTGGTGGAGGTGCCTTCTGGCCGGGTGCTGGCGCGTACCGACTGGCGCTTTCACGACAGCGGACAATACCTTTGGCCCCTTGGGCATGGGAGGTTTATGCTGCGCGTCCGGGATACGCTGACGACATTTGCGCCGCTGGCGAACCTGGCTTCGGGACTGCCCTTCGCACAGCGAGGATTTTTGACCACGGAGAGGCGGATTGGCGCAGTCCTGATTTCTCCGGAGTCCGATCTGCTGATAGTGGAGTCGGTGGAGCGGAAGCCGCCGGTGCCGCGTCCGGCAACGCCGCTGTTTGGGCCAACGCCCAAGCCCGCTCCCGCTCCGCTGGGCGGCCCGGGCGATCGGAATCCGGTGGCCCTGAGCTTTTATCGCCTGTCGATCCCTGTGAAGAGTGGAGGCGAGGTGATGGCGGCTGTTGCCGGGGTTGCCCATTCCAGCGAATTTGGCGATATTGCAGCTACAGGGTCCGGCCATCTGGGAGTCGTCGATGAAGGACGGCAGCAATGGGCCTTCGACTTCCGCCCCTACCGTGGAGAGGCCAAGGAGCTTGCGCCGTTTGGTTCGACCTGCCGCCCGACGCCGCGATTCGTCAGCAGCAGTGAGTTCGTAGCCTTTGGCTGTCATAGCGGCAATGCGCCCACGGTCCTCGGCGGGTTCAACATGCGCGGCGAGGAGATGTGGGAGCAGAACCTGTCTGGCGACTATGTTGGGACGTCAATGGCATTTGCACCGTCGAGTGGACGGTTCGCGCTGGGCCGCATTCTTGGCCAGGGCACTACGGATGACTTGCAGCCGGTTGCATCGGGCTCTCTGACGGGGCAGAGCGTGGTGGTCTACCAGACAGAAAGCGGCAAACAGCTTCTGCATGTTGATTGTTCGCCAATAGCGCGTGCCGGACAGAACTTCACGCTCTCGCCGGACGGGATGAGTCTGGCCGTCATTCGGGCTGGCTCCATTGAGATCTATAGCCTGCCGCCGCTCAGCAACAAGGAACTGGCAGAGGTAAAGGAGGCACGGGCGCTGGTGCCGCAGACCAGCTTTCTGCCCATCGATTTCGGTACGATGTCACGGCCTCCGGCGGCTGAGGCTCAACCAGCCAGCCCGGCTTCGAGCGAACCAGCCGCCGCAGCCCTTCCCCCAGCCGTCAACGCTTCGCCGGATGTGCCTCCGACCGCCAGCGCGCCTGCTGCTGCAGCCTCTAAACCGGCTGCAGTCAGAGCTCCGGTGGGGGATGTGGAGCCGGAACATCCGCGCAAGCCGCCTACGCTCTACACCCTGCCTGGCGATCATGAGAATAAGGAAGCAAAATAAAAGGGCTGGCCCCGGTAATCCGGTAGGCCAGCCCATTTAATAATTTTATTTGGTGAAGCTGAAGAACTAAGCAGCCTTGGCGGTCGCAACGGCCTTGACGCGGGCGTTGAGGCGGCTCTTGTAGCGGCTGGCAGTGTTCTTGTGCAGGACGCCCTTCTGAACGCTCTTGTCGAGCACTGAGACGGTCGAGCGATAGACATCGCCGAGCGTCTTGGCGTCGCCGGCGGCGATGGCCTCGCGCAGGGTGCGCAGGGTGCCGCGCAGCTTGCTCTTGTTGGCGCGGTTTATCGCGGTCTTGGTCTCGGTCTGACGTGCGCGCTTCAACGATGAAACATGATTTGCCATTACTGAACTCTTTTCTCTAACCCGCTTTTGTCGGGAAAATTTGGGATGCAGGCCAGTGGCTGGCTAGGAACACAGCCTGACCCATCCCCTGCATTCTCTAAGTCTACGGAACTCCGGGGGGATGGTCAAGAATAACCGGCCCGCTGAATGGCGCTGGTTCCAGTTTAACCTCTGAGGCGGCGGCGCACGATATCGGCCACACCGAGGAGGCCGGTGCCTAGCAGAATGAAGCTGCTGGGTTCGGGAACGATGGAAAAGCTGGCAGGGTGACCATTGTCATGGGGAACATTGGTAATAAAACTGATAAAGTGGCTGCTTGAGGCGAAGAAACTGCCCTGTACGCCATTTCCTAAGTCCACGCCGATGCCTCGACCATCCAGAACCGTGAGGCCGAAGATGCCAGTGCCGCCAGGGTAAAGCAGGTTGTCGTAGAAGACTTCATTGCCGCTACTGGCGCAAGGATTGCTCGGATCATAAGTCGCGCAGGGCAGAAGGCTGATGGAGTTCGTACCCAGGTAGCCTGAGAGACCAGTGATATCGAAGGCGCCTGCAATATTGGGGTCAGAGACTGCTGTCAGGGTGCCCCCGCCTGTCGCTCCAAAACCAAAATTGGAGGTGCTTATCGCAAAGTCGAACGTATCCGCGTGAGCGGCCGTTTCTGCGATTAGTAAGCCAGCCAGGCAGAAAAGGGGAACGAGAAAACGCAAGCCAGACTTCATGGAGGGAACCTCGTCGACGTGCAAGCACCGTCATTAGGATGAGCACTTAAGCGTCCAAGCCTTCAAGCACGGATGAGCGCTCTAAACACAGGCAGGAGATATCTTTACAGCCGCTAATCCGGTTCAGGCTGGCTACGGGTTTGCAAAACGGCAAGTAATTGCATGGGGGATAAGAAATAATTTGTCTAGTTTTATATCGCATGCAGAATATAGTTCTGAAGTGATCCGCTACTGGTTCCGAATGCTTCAAAATTTATCATTTGCCACTTGACGCAGACCTCGTCGCGGTTCTAGTCTGTGCCCATCTTCGACACACGATTGGCACCTTCAGCCATCCCGGTCGCAGCACCCAGAGCATCCTCCCACCGTGTTGCGCGCCTTTTTCAGCTCCACAACCAATCCAAACCCAAAGCATCCAATAACCAAGCATTCCCTGACGGAGGTCAGCGCACTTCTTGATGAAAAAATCCCTGGAAATCACTCCTGGCATTGAGCCCCTGTACGGGACCCACGACGAAAACCTCAAGCTGCTTGAAGATGGTCTCCATGTGACGATCGACCTTCGTTCCGATGTCATTCAGGTGACGGGCGACGCCGCCAGCGTTGAGCGGGTCGAAGGGATTTTCTCGGACTTCGATTCTCTGCGCAAGGCGGGCATCAATCCCAGCAACGGCGAACTCAATGGAATGCTGAAGGTGGTGATTGCCGACCCAGCGGTCACATTGCGTTCGCTGGTCGAAACCGGCAAACAGCGGTCTGCCGGAGTAAAGCGGATGGTGCAGCCGCGCTCACCGAACCAGAGGAAGTATGTCGAAGCGATCGAACAGTGCGACATGACCTTTGGCCTTGGCCCGGCCGGTACTGGCAAGACGTATCTTGCGGTGGCGATGGCGGTTTCAGCGCTGATGTCGAAAAAAGTTAGCCGTATCATTCTGGTTCGTCCTGCCGTAGAGGCTGGAGAACGGTTGGGGTTTCTGCCGGGCTCACTGCAGGAGAAGGTCGATCCCTATCTGCGTCCGCTCTACGACGCCCTGTACGATCTGCTCGACCCGCTGAAGGTGGACAAGCTGTTGGAGAGCAATGTCATCGAGGTCGCTCCGCTGGCCTTTATGCGCGGGCGCACGCTCAATGACTCGTTCATCATCATGGACGAGGCGCAGAACACGACCATGGAGCAGATGAAGATGTTCGTCACCCGGCTGGGGAATAACTCCAAGGCCGTCATCACCGGCGACCTGACCCAGACCGACCTGCCCAATCCGAAGAAGTCCGGGCTGCTGGAGGCGCTGCATGTGCTTGACGGCGTGGAGGGCATCCGCTTCTGCCACTTCGAGGATGTGGATGTGGTGCGGCACCAGTTGGTGCAGCGCATCGTCCGCGCCTACGACAGCTATGGCCGCGCGCAGCAGCAACTGCCGCTGCCGATCGGCGATGCCACTTTGTCGCAACCAGGACTTTCTGTAGCAGCTGAGGGCCAGCCACCCATGGCCAAACCGCAGTAGCGGAGGGCAGCTGGATATCGTTGCCCGGAAGGTCCGTGTGCGAAGATAATCTCGTGCCATGCCTACCACGTATCTGCGCCATTTGATCGGAACGGAACGCAGCCAGCGAGCCAATCGCCACCTGGCGCTGGTTCTGGCTTTTATTGCCGGGGGCACCGATGCCGGCGGTTATCTCGCCGTGCGCCGATACACGTCGCACATGTCGGGGGGTGCTCTCGTCGATGGCGGACGATCTTGCACTCGGCGATATCAGTCTGCTGATGGCCGGCCTGGGCGCGATGCTGGCATTTCTGGTGGGCGCCGCCTGTACGGCGATGCTGGTCAACTGGGGACGGCGGCGAAGCTTGCGTAGCGAATATGCGTTTCCTTTGCTGCTGGAGGCCGCTCTGCTGGTAACTTTCAGCGTGATGGGTGGATCTTTGGATCGCCCGCAATGGTTCTTTATATCGCTGATAACGCTCCTGCTGTGCTTCACGATGGGTCTGCAGAACGCCATCATTACCAAAATTTCGAATGCCGAGATTCGTACCACCCATGTCACCGGCATCGTTACCGATATCGGCATCGAACTGGGCAAGTTGTTCTACTGGAACCGCTCCACTAGCCAACCGGACGGGCCGATGGTGCTGGCCGACAGGAAGAAGCTGAAGCTACTGTCATCCCTGATTGTCATGTTTTTTTTTCGGGGGTCTGCTGGGCGCGTTGGGCTTTCGATACGTCGGATTTCTGTTCTTCCTGCCGCTAGCCGCCATGCTGCTGGTACTGGTCGACGTCCCTATGGTAGCCGACCTGCGCGAAGCGCATTGAGCCAATTTGCGGTAAATGCCGGTGAATGCGATACCATCATCAGGAAGGGGTAGTGCGAGCCCCCCTGCTGATTTTCTTCCTCGCCGATTTTCTTTCTCAACGATGATCAACATCGAGCCCCCAAGTACAGCCTCCATCTCCGCCGCCGTGCTCTCGAACTCGAAGCCCGGATCGACGCGCTTTTTCAGCCGTGCCCGCCAGGTCTACCTCGGCTTGTGTTTGGTTTGCGGAGTTGGTCTGGGGCTGGCACAGTCTCATTCTTCCTTTGCCGACTCGCACAAATGGAAACTGGTATGGAGCGACGAGTTCAATGGCGCGAACGGCTCCGCGCTTGATTCAGCGAAGTGGGCGTTTGAGACTGGCGGAAGCGGCTTCGGCAACAACGAGCTTGAGAGCTACACCAGCCGTCCGGTCAACGCGCAACAGAGGAGCGGCAACCTCGTCATCACGGCCCGGAAAGAAGACTTTACCGGGGCCGATGGCATAGCCCGTCACTACACCTCCGCACGCATCCGGACGAAGGGATTATTTTCGCAGGCGTATGGCCGCTTCGAGGCAAGCATCAAGCTGCCGTTGGGCAAGGGGGTCTGGCCTGCCTTCTGGCTGTTGGGCGACGATATCGATTCGGCTGGCTGGCCGAAGGGTGGCGAGATCGATATCCTTGAGAATATCGGCGAGCCATCCACCATCTACAGCACCCTGCATGGCCCCGGCTACAGCGGCGCGCATGGCATCTCGGCAAAGTTTGCCCTGCCCGGGGGGGAGGCGGTCAATACCGGGTTCCATCGTTATGCGGTGGAGTGGACCCCCAAGGACATCAAATTCTTCTTCGACGACAAACTCGTCGGAGAGCGTACCCCGGCAGATCTTCCCACGGGAGCGGCGTGGGTCTACGACCACCCATTCTTCATTCTTCTGAATGTCGCTGTTGGAGGTAATTGGCCCGGTAATCCTGATGAAACCACGATCTTCCCGCAGCAGATGCTGGTCAACTACGTCCGTGTCTATACCGGGAACCGGAAAAACTGATGATCAATATCGACCATCCCGATATTTCGACGCTCTCGAAGTCTGGCCTCACGCGCTTCTTCAACCGTGCCCGCGTGGCAGTTGGACTGCATGGCAACGTCGATGTTTTGGTGGCCGACGACGCCACGCTGCGCCGTCTGAACAAGACCTTTCGCCACAAGAACAAAGCCACCGATGTACTGAGCTTTCCCGCTGCCGAAAATCCCGATGGCCATGCCGGAGATCTGGCGATCTCGCTCGACACCGCGACGCGTCAGGCTGCAGCTTTTGGGCACAGCCTGCGAGATGAGGTGCGAATTCTGCTCTTGCATGGGCTACTCCACCTCTCCGGTCTGGACCATGAGATCGACGATGGTGAGATGGCAGCGCGTGAGGGTGAATTACGACGTGAACTCCGCCTGCCTACGACTTTGATTGAGCGCGTTGCACCAACTAAATACGGGACGAAACGCAGGCGGAGCGCATGAGCCCTCTTTACGTCTTTATCTTCGTGGTATTGCTCACAATTCTCGTACTGGCGTCGTATATCGACCGTGTTTACTCCGAGATGGGCAAGTTCCTCGCCCGCGAGTATCAGGACAACATCGATGCATGGGAGCAGGCCGTCGAGCCGAAGCTACATCTTGGTCGAGAGTCCATTGCCCTATCGGCGTCCGTTTTGCGTCAGCTCAGCGTGGCTGCGATCGGGTTGCTCACCGGTCTGCGGCTCTACACGCAAACGGAGCTTCTGCCGTCGGTCGCACGCACACCCAACGGAGCCGAAATCCTGCTGGCAATCTTCGAGATCGTTCTGATGATTCTCATCTTCGATCGCCTGCTGCCCCAGATTCTCTTCACCCGCACTCGGGGCCTTTGGATTATTCGTATCCGCTTCGTGTTGCAGACGCTCTTTTACCTCATCCTTCCGGTCACGCTGCTGCTTGGCTTGCTGCTCTCGATCGCCGCGCTGGCGGAGCCCGAAGATACCAAAGAAGAAGAGCATCCATCAGAGGCCATGGAGGCGCTGCTCGAAGCAGGAGAGGAAGAAGGAATTCTCGAAGAGTCCGACCGGGAACTGGTGCGGTCGGTGGTCGAGTTCGGAGATAAAGTTGCGCACGAGGTGATGACGCCGCGCCCCGAGGTCTTCGCTGTGCCTGGCAGTATGAGCCTCGAGCGCTTCACTGAAGCGATTGCGACGCATGTCTTTTCGCGCGTGCCGGTTTATTCGAAGTCGCTCGACAACATCACCGGCATCATCTTCGCCCATGACCTGCTACAGATTCCAGACAGCGAGGCCGGTAAGCGCACCGTAGCCCAACTGCAACGCCCTGCGGATTTCGTTCCGGAGACCAAGAAAGTAGCCGAGCTGTTGCGCGAGATGCAGCGCCGGAAGCAGCATATGAGCATCGTTATCGACGAGTACGGCGGCGTAGCCGGCCTCGTCACCATCGAGGACCTGATTGAAGCCATCGTGGGCGAGATTGCCGACGAGCATGATGAGCCCGAAGCCGACGACACTCCCATTCGCGAGCTGGATGGCTCTTACAGAGTCTCGGGCAGCTTTGAGATCTCGCGCTTGCGCGACCTCTTCGCCGACCAGTTCGAGCCATCTACCCGTGCCGCCGAAGACATCGAGGAGACCGAAACGGAAGACTTTGTTCAGCGCGACAATCGGGAAGGTCTTCCCGAACTCCACCTGCCCGAGCACTACGAGTCCACTACCCTGGGCGGTCTGGTCTCAGAGATGGCGGGACATATTCCGCTGCCGGGAGAGGTTGTCGAAGAAGATGGCCTGCGGTTGGAAGTGCTTGCCTCTACCGACCGCCGCATCGACCGCATCCGCGTCAGCCTGAGCCATCCTCCAGTGACGGATTAAAGCGTTTCCATATGGGATTTGGAAGCACTCTAATCGATAGAAATCTTCCGCAGCAGCTTGAAGTCGGAGAGCATCTTTCCCGTCCCAAGAACCACCGAGGCTAGTGGGTCGTCGGCGATCGAAACTGGCAGGCCGGTCTCTTCGCGGATGCGCTTGTCGAGGTTCTTGATGAGCGCGCCGCCACCAGTCAGCACAATGCCGCGGTCGGAGATATCGGCGGACAACTCCGGCGGAGTGCGCTCCAGCGCCACGCGAATCGCATTAATGATGGTGGAGATGGACTCGCTGAGCGCCTCGCGGATCTCGGAATCTTCGATGGTGATGGTCTTGGGCACGCCCTCGATGAGGTTGCGTCCCTTGACCTCCATCTCGATGGGCTTGTCCAGCGGAAAGGCCGAGCCCAGCACAATCTTGATCTGCTCGGCGGTACGCTCACCGATCAGCAAGTTGTACTTCCGCTTGAGGTAGGTCATCACGGCCTCGTCCATCTGGTTGCCGGCCATGCGCACAGAGCGCGAATAGACGATGCCCGCCAGTGAGATCACCGCAATGTCCGTCGTGCCGCCGCCGATATCGACGACCATATTGCCGCCGGGTTCCGTAATGGGAAGACCGGCGCCGATAGCGGCGACCATGGCCTGTTCGACCAGATGCACTTCACTGGCCTTGGCCCGATAGGCCGAGTCCATGACAGCGCGCTTTTCCACCTGCGTAATTTCGCTGGGTACGCCGATCACGATGCGCGGATGCACCATCATCTTGCGGTTATGCGCCTTCTGGATGAAGTAGTTCAGCATCTTCTCGGTGTGGCGGAAGTCGGCGATGACGCCGTCTTTCATAGGCTTGATGGCGACGATGTTGCCGGGCGTACGGCCCAGCATCTCCTTGGCCTCCTTGCCGACGGCCTCAACCTCATTGGTGATCTTGTTCACCGCGATGATCGATGGCTCATTGACGATGATGCCCTTGCCGGCCGCGAAGACGAGCGTATTCGCGGTACCGAGATCGATGGCCAGGTCGCTCGAAAAGAGGCTGAAGAGGGACCGCATGTTGTGTATGCGCGAATAGCGCATCTGAAAACCGTTTGATGACATAAATTTTGGAGTCGTTTCCTGAAAAGAGACTACCAGTAGTGTAATCCGTGCCGGGCAAAATCGGCGGGAGCCGCAAGAGCCTGTGTCAGATTGGGAACGCCTTCGTGTCGCATCGGCGTTCCGATTCAACGCGAACTATCCATTAAGAATGATCGCCGAGTGGCCGGGTAGTTGATTGGCTGACGCTTTGTCCGTAAGCTTTTCCTCGTCAAACCGCACACCCTCCTTCGCGCTGAGCGCGGGACCGCTCAGCAACCGCTTTTGAGTGAGCTTTTCTGTTTGCAGCCTGGACGGCAGCTCCAAATCGATAGGCTGTACGCTCTTGTTCACCACTGCCAGTTGTACCTCCACCCCCTTCGAACCCCAATAGGCGGTTACGTTTGCATCTCCACTCAGTGCACAGGGAGTCACTGCGAATCCAGAAAACTGCTGGGCAAACTGCATTCCGTAGTACATCGGTCTCGGCGCCACGGGCGTTTTGTCGCTGCTCTCAATCGGCGTATAAAACCCCGTTCCTCCGCCATGCAGGTTGACGCCCGCAAAGCCCGCACAGGCTACATGCAGCATGTAGTCCGCGACCCATAATGCGGAAGCATAGGCATCGCTGACGCCCACCTTGCCGCCGCCAAAGCAGGAGTTGCCTTCGTCCATCCGGTAAGGGGTACCATCTGCGGCGGCGCTTGCTGCCCGCGCCCCCGCAATCTGCTCTTCGAGGCCCGGGTTGACTCTTTGCAGCAGCCGCTCTGCCGTCATCCGTGGATCACTCGCGGGTCCCATCGCATAAAAATGGCTCGTCAGCAAAACTGCATCGCCCTTGGTGCGCTGCGCGAACTCTTTGACCCACGTATTGATATTGCCCTCGGTGTCCGGCCCGGCAAACTTCGCCTGCGGCACTTTTTCCCGCACCGTCTTGACCCAGGCCTGGTATTCGAGGAAATACTGGTCGAAGTCATATCCTTTGGCACGAAAAAACGGGTCCTCGCCAAAGCCGTCCGCCTCATTGCCTACCACAAAGGCCATCAGCCTGTTGCCCATCGCATCGGTTACAGCCTTGGCTTCGTCGGCGGACCTTGCCGCGCTGCCGCAGGCAAAGTTCAGCCCATACATCAGCCGCCAGTTCACGGCATCGAGAAAGCCGCGAAGGTTTTCGATCGCCTGACGCGTGATGATGCCTTTTTTATTCCGCTGAATCGACGGATCGACCAGAGGCCACTCCCAGTAGTCTTCAATGCCGTGGCGAACGCCGCGCAATTGCTTCGGATCGTTCCGTCCAACTCCCTCCCACACCGTGATATTGCTGAGATGCCCGCCCAGGCGAAGGACTCCATGTTCCCCGATTCCTCGAAAGGCATTCACCAGAGCTGTGTTTTTTGGGGAGAAAAACTCCGCGTTATAGAGCTGGGCGATCTCATAGCTCAGGCCGGTGAAGTCCACAGGCATCCGTACTCCACGAGTGCGTGGCTCTTCTATCTGTATAGTCGTCGCGGATTGTCCCAGACCAGTGCGTGCCAAAGCCATCTCCGCTGCCGCGGCAGCAACTGACAGTGAAACAAATCTACGTCGATCCACTCTACCCTCCAGGGGGAATGCAAACAGTGTACCCATCAGCCGGAAGTACGGTCAGCCGCATCTCCATGGGAGTGTGGACGAGTCGGTGAAGTAGATACAATCAGAATCGCCGGAGCTGGAGGCGAAATGATCATTGGCGTTCCAAAAGAGGTAAAAGATCACGAGAGCCGCGTAGGAATAACGCCCGCCGGCGTCAAGGCGCTGGTGGAGGCCGGGCATGAGGTGCTGGTCGAGCATGATGCCGGCGTCCTCTCCGCCATGCCCGACGACGAATATCAGGCTGCCGGGGCGGAGATCGTCGGCTCGGCGCACGATGTCTGGCGGCTCGCCGAGATGGTCGTCAAGGTCAAGGAGCCGGTCGAAAAGGAGTACCGGCACTTCCGCGAGGGTCTCGTCCTGTTCACCTATCTCCACCTCGCCCCTGTTCCCGACCTTACCGATGCGTTGCTTGCCAATAAAGTCATCGGCATCGCCTACGAGACGGTGCGCGACCGCACGGGCGGCTTGCCGCTGCTCACGCCCATGAGCGAGGTCGCCGGACGCATGGCTGTCCAGGTAGGCGCGGCTTACCTTGAAAAAGAGCACGGCGGGCGCGGCGTGCTGCTCGGAGGCGTTCCCGGCGTCGCTCCCGGCAATGTCTGCATCATCGGCGGCGGTATCGTCGGTACCAACGCAGCCAAAATCGCGCTGGGCATGGGTGCGAAGGTCACGTTGATCGACATGAATCTCAGCCGGTTGCGCGAACTGGACGATATCTTCAACGGTCGCGTCTTCACCGTCGCTTCGAACAGCTACAACATCGAGCGCGCCGTCCGCGAGGCCGATCTGGTCATCGGCGGTGTCCTGATTCCCGGCGCGACGGCTCCCAAGATCGTCACCCGCGCCATGGTCGAAAAGATGAAGAAGGGCGCGGTCATCGTCGACGTGGCCATCGACCAGGGCGGTTGCATCGAAACCGCGCATCCCACGACGCACAGCAACCCTTCCTTCGAGGTCAACGGCGTCGTCCACTACTGCGTCACCAACATGCCCGCCGCGGTGCCGAACACCTCCACGCTCGCGCTCACCAACGCGACCTTCCCCTACGTGCTGAAACTGGCGCGCCTGGGCGCAAAGGCCGCCATCCGGGAAGACCAGGGAATCGCCGAGGGCGTCAACACCTACGACGGCATCCTGACCTACGCTGCCGTGGCCACCGCCCAGAAGCGCGACTGGCAGGCCGTGGCGGCGTTGGTGAACTGAGAGTGGCGGAAGAATAACAGCGTCCAGTCCTTATAATCAGGTCACTGAGGGAGAGCGCGGCGATGCCCACCAATCCAAACCGGCGAAAGGTGTTGAGCATCGCGCTCGGTGCGTGCTTCCTTGTTCTCTTCGCGGCGCTGGCTACGCTCAACGCTTTCAACAAAGGTCTTCCGCGTCCTGCGAACCTCGAACAGATCTTCATGTTTACCGGCCTGTCGGTGGTAGCATTTCTGCTCTTCGTCGTCGTGCTGATTCTGCTGGTTCGCAACATGCTCAAGCTCTACGCAGATCAGCGCAGTCGCGTAATGGGAGCGCGCCTGCGCACACGGATGTTCTGGGGCGCGGTTCTGGTAAGTTTCCTCCCCATTGCCTTTATGTTCGCCTTCAGTTACCTGTTGATGAACCGTGCCGTCGACCGCTGGTTCTCGCAGCCGGTCACGCAGATGCGAGACGACAGCAATCACATGGCCCTCGCGCTCGCCCAATACACCACGGCCAATGCTCGCGCCGAGGCAGACTCGATTGCGTCAAGTATCACCAGCACGATTGCCACGGTCGCTTCGGAACAGAAACCTGTAGTGCTCAATCGCAGCTCAGGCAGCAGCCGGCAGCGCGGCACGCGTCACGCAACTGCACATCCTGTTCCGCAAAAAGCAGCTCAGGAAGAGGTGGTGTCTTCATCCCGGCAAAGCCGCGAAGCCATCGCCCAGGTCCTGCGCCAGCATGAGATCACGTTGCAGAACGGGTTCGCCATCGTCTACCGCGACGGCCATGCCATAACCACCTTCCACATGCCGCAGCGCGAAGGCGCCACCGCCGAGGTAAAACCTTGGCTCCCTGAGCCCGCTAGCGATGAAAATGGAACCGCGGCCAGCATTCATACACCCGCTACTGACCCGACCGACGCCGCTATTCTCGCGGCAGCGCGGCGGAGCGATTCGCCCATCTTTTCGCTTGGTCAGATCGACTATGCGCTCGCTGCGACCACCGCCCAGCAAGGGAGTACGGTGGTTGTCGGCCTGCCCATGCCATTCGGCATGGCTTCAACCATGTCCCGTCTCCGCAAGGAAGCCGATGCCTACTGGGTCCTCTTCCGTGAGCGTCGCCAGATCAGAAATCTTTACATGAGCCTGCTCCTCATGATGACGATCCTTGCGCTCTTCGCCTCCAGTTGGATCGCGCTGCATATCGCGAAGCAGGTCACTCGGCCGGTGGAAGCGCTGGGCGACGCGATGGAGGCCATCGCCGCTGGAGACTATGCTCATCGCGTCGACGAAAACGCCACAGAAGAGCTTGGCGAACTCGTGCGCAGCTTCAACCATATGGCCGCCGATCTCGAAGGCAGCCGCCGCGCGGTCGAGGATTCAACGGTACAACTCAGTGCTGTCAACGCCACGCTCGAAGCCCGCCGCGGCGAACTCGAAACCATGCTTGAGACCATCCCCAACGGCGTGGCTACGCTCGATGCGGACCGCCGCATCGTACTCACCAACCGCGCGCTCAGCGAGATGATGGACCCCGGCGGTCAGCGGCCCTTCCTCGGCCGCGTCATCGAAGAGGTCTTCCCACCAGAGGTTGCCGACGTGATCGACCACCTCATCAAGCGCAGCCACCGTATGGGCTCCGCTTCCAGCGAGATCGAGATGACCGGTGGCGTCAACGACAAGTTCGGTGGCAGCCTTAATCTGCTCGCCACGGTCGCTCTTCTCGAAACCCCGGGCAAGGCCGACCGCATGGTCCGCGAACATCGCGGCTATGTTCTCGTTCTCGAAAATGCGACCGAACTCCTCCACGCCCAGAAGCAGTCCGCATGGAAGGAAGTGGCGCGGCGCGTGGCTCACGAGATTAAAAATCCGCTCACCCCCATCGGCCTCAGCGCCGAGCAGATCCGCCGCCACATCGACCGTTTGATGACGACGCTGGCCGAGAAGGCCGTGGAATCGCCCTCGCCTGCCATCATCCGCCGCTGCAGCGAGGTCATCAGCTCGTCGGTAGAAAGCATGCGATCGCTGGTCGATCAGTTCGCCGCGCTGGCGGAGTTTCCCACGGCGCAGCCTCGTCCCGCCGACCTCAACACCATTGCCGAAAACGCGCTGGCGCTGTTTGCCGGACGGATGCAGAAGATCACCGTGGTCAAGAATATGACCGCCGATCTTCCGCTGGTTCTGGCGGACCCCGAAGCGCTCAAGCGGGCTCTCGGCAACCTCATCGATAACGCGGTCGAGGCCATGCAGCAGAGCCTTCTCCGCGAACTCCGTATCTGTACCGCACAGCTCGAAAATGGGATGATCGAACTCACCATCGCCGACACCGGCACCGGTCTGACCGACGAGATGCGCGAGCGCCTCTTCCTTCCTTACTTCTCCACCAAGCAGCGCGGCACCGGCCTCGGCCTCGCCATTGCCGCCAAGATCATTCAGGAGCATCAGGGAACCATCCGTGCCGAAAAGAACTTTCCCGCCGGCGCCAAGTTCACCATCGAACTGAAGATAGCAACCGGCGCGGACAATGAATTGGAACTGCCCAATGCAGCAGCCGCGGCCGGCGTCGAAAATAGTAACGGAGGTATTGTTTGAATCACGTCCTGATCGTCGACGACGAAGCCGAGATCCGCGAATCGCTGGAGAACATTCTGCGCGAAGAGGGCTACCTGGTTACCGCCAGCGCCACCGCGACGGAAGCGCTCGAACTGCTGCGCGACGCTGCCTATGACGTCGTTCTGCTCGACATCTGGCTGCCTGACCGCGACGGCCTCGAAGCGTTGGCGGAGATTCGCACGCTCGATCGCGCCAATGTTCCCGAGGTAGTCATTATCAGCGGCCACGGAACCATCGAGGCCGCTGTTCGCGCCACCAAACTCGGAGCGTATGACTTCCTCGAAAAACCGCTCTCACTCGACCGCACCCTCATTGTTCTGAAGAACGCGATGAAGGCCCGGCAGATGCGTGAAGACAACGAGGAGTTCTCACGCCAGCTCGCGGTGAAGGGAACCGTCACCGGCCAGAGCGTCCCCATGAAGGCGTTGCGCCAGCAGATCAAGCTGATGGCTCCCACCAATGGGCGCGTGCTCATTTACGGAGAATCAGGTACCGGCAAGGAACTCATCGGCCGCGCCATGCATGCGGAAAGCCTGCGTAAAGAGCGGCCTTTCGTCGAACTCAACTGCGCCGCCATTCCTGAGGACTATATCGAGAGCGAACTCTTCGGCTATCGCCACGGAGCCGTTCCCGCCGGAACCAGCGGCCCGCAGGAGAAGAAGGGAACTTTCGAGCGCGCCGATGGCGGAACTCTCTTCCTCGATGAAGTCGGCGACATGAGCCTCAAGACGCAGGCCAAGGTTTTGCGCGCGCTGGACGAGCAGCGCTTCCTCCCGGTCGGCGCATCGCATCCCATCCACGTCGATGTCCGCGTGATTGCGGCGACCAACAAGGACCTCGAAGAGGAGATCGCCCGCGGCAACTTCCGTGAAGACCTCTTCTACCGCCTCAACGTTATTCCGTTCTTCGTCCCGCCGCTGCGCGACCGCAAGGAAGATATTCCGCTGCTGGTCAAGGAGTTTCTGCAACAGTTCGGCCAGCAGTACGGTCGCCCCCACGTGGAGATGACTGAAGACGCGCTAGCCGCGCTTCGCCAATATCATTGGCCGGGCAACGTCCGCGAGCTGCGCAACATGGTCGAGCGTGTCCTCATCCTCAACCCCAAGACGCAGCGCATCGAGCGCAAGCACCTGCCCATGCTGGTCTATCGAGGCCCAGGCAAGCTCAGCGAATCAGGCCGCCTCAACCGTGGTGAAGAGTTCGCGTCACTGCTCGAAGCTCGTGAAGCCTACGAGCGCGACTACATTTTGAAGAAGCTCGACGAGAACCACGGCAACGTAAGCCGCACCGCCGAGAGCCTCGGCCTCGAACGCAGCCATCTCTACCGCAAAATGAAGACGCTCGGAGTCAGCGTGAAGGAGTAACGATACCGATGTTTTCGTTGCTTCTCTCATCACCGCGGTGTGCGGACACTCTGCAGTCGCCGCAATGAGGCCACGTTATTTGGGTCGCCCAGCAGGAGACGTCAATCTGCTCGAATCCTGCGGCAACAAGGGCACGTCGAATCCCGCTCCGTGTTTGAAACGACTCGCAGCGATGCCGGGCCAACGGGAAGCGCACGTTGAATCCCGCAAGATGCAGCGCTATGCCATTGGCGATGACATACATGCGATAGATAAGGTTTTGCGCGCGTCTCCGGGCAGATCCCGACCGCAACTCGACCGCAATCTCCGAGAGCGTAAACGAGAGCGGGTGCAATTTGATTCGTAGCTCGCCATCCGCCTTCAGCACTCGCCGCATCTCACGCAGAGCAACGGGAATATCCATATACGGCATAGCGACGCGAGAGATCACCGCGTCGAACCATCCGTCGGGAAAGGGCAGATGTTCGCCCTTCGCGCAGACAAAGAGAAAATCTGGATAGCTCATTCTCCCCTGAGCAAGGGCCGCTTCATCAATATCAATCCCCACCATCTCGATCTGGGAATTTATCGGGGGCATTGTCTGGGGCACCCTCCCCAGCGCCTCGCGGCGAAGTTGCAGCTCCTCCTGCATCGAGTCGCCCGCTCCACACCCGACATCGAGGACCCTGACCACAGCCGCAGCATCCCGGTCGATCGACATGGCAGGAGAATACACCAGAAGCAGGATTCATTCTGAAGGAGGCGTTACCCAACGCCCGGCAGGTAGAGGAATTACTCTGAATCTTTTTCTTCGCCCATCTGCTTCTCCGCAATCTCTTCCAGCTGCCGTCGCCAGTCCAGATCCTCGACAAACCCGCGCGAACTGCGCCACTCCTCCTGCACCTTCACGAAGAGTTCCAGAAACACCCGCGTCCCCAGCAGCGCCTCGATATCCTTCCGCGCCGCTGTGCCGATGCGCTTCAGCATCTCGCCCTGCTTGCCGATCAGGATGGCCTTCTGCCCCGTCCGTTCGCAGTAAATCGCCGCGGCAATCTTGGTGACGGGCAGCTTGCCGTCCTTCAGCTTCTTCAGCGAAGCCGGCTCTTCGTATCGCTCGATGACCACTGCGGTCGCATACGGAACCTCCTCGCCGGTGAGCATCAGAATTTTCTCGCGGATCAGCTCCGCTACCAGAAACCGCTCGGGCTGGTCGGTTAACTGGTTCTTCGGAAAATAGCGCTGGCCTTCCTTCAACTGCCCCACAATTTTGTTGAGCAGCAGATCCAGGCCTTCCTTCTTCCGCGCCGAGATCGGGACGACCTCGGCAAACGTATGCAGCGAGCTCCAGTGCGCGATCAGCGGCAACAGCTCTTCCTTGCGCACCGCGTCGATCTTGTTCAGCACCAGGATCACCGGGCACTCCAGCTTCTTCACCAGCGACAGGGCGAAGTCATCTTCGGCCGCGCTCATCGCCATTCGTCCGGTCTTCTTTCCACTCTCGGAAGTTTTCGCCAGGCGGTGCGTCACATCCACGATGAACAGCACCGCATCGCGCGACTCCAGCGCATCGTGTACCTCCTGCATCATGCGGCGGTCGAGCTGCGTCTCCGGCTTATGCACTCCCGGCGTATCCACCAGCACCACCTGCGCCGCCGGGTGTCCGGGCTCGCCCTTGGCTTTCTTCTTCAGCGGAACTTCAAGCACGCCATGAATCCGCGTCCGCGTCGTCTGCGGCTTGTGGGTGACGATAGCGAGCTTCTGCCCCAGCAGGGCATTCAACAGGGTGGATTTACCGGCATTGGGCCGGCCAATAATCGAGACGAAACCAGAACGAAAGGGCATCCCTTATTATGCGCTGTGCGCAGGCGCGCATCGTCGCTGCCGAGCCAAATCTCTATCGCAGTCCTGGCTCCGCCAAATTCTCATTGCCGCCGCGAACATCTGGGCTAAACTAGCCCGCATGATGATTCGTCGCCTGGTGTGCGTGTTCAAATCTGCCCAAAGTCTCACCCTTCTGCTTACCTTTGCTGCTCCGGCTTTTCTTGCCGCGCAGATTCCTGCCTTCACGCCTGCCACCGAGATTCACCCCGATCGCAGCGTCACCTTCCGCTACAAGGACGACGGCGCCACTGCCATTCTGCTTGGGCTCGAAGGCATCGCCAAGCCCATGCCCATGGTCAAAGACGCCAACGGCATCTGGACGCTCACCACCCAGCCGCTCGCGCCCGAGATCTACGGCTACCACTTTGAGGTCGACAACCAGCCTCGGCTCGACCTCTCCAACGTTGCGATCACGCCCAACCTGGTCAACCTCTCGAACCTGCTCACCGTCCCCGGCGATGCACCCGAGCCCTGGGAGGACACCAACGTTCCACACGGCGTCCTGCACCACCAGCGCTACACCACTTCCGTCGTCGTCGGCCTCCCCGCCAACCAGAGCGACTATTACGTCTACACTCCGCCTGGCTACGACGCCAATGCCAAAACACCCTACCCGGTTCTCTACCTCCTCCATGGCTGGTCCGACGGCGCGGTCGGCTGGTCCGCCGTGGGCAAGGCTAATTTGATCTTCGACAACCTGCTTGCGCTGGGCAAGATCAAGCCCATGGTCGTCGTCATGCCCTTCGGCTACGGAGATACCTCCTTCGTCTACAGTGGCTTCGGCGTCTGGCAGGACCCCCTCGTCGTGGCGCACAACACCGCGCTCTTCACTCAGGCGCTGCTCGCCGAAGTCCTCCCCCGCGTCGAGTCCGAATACAATGTCTCGCATAAACGAGAAGACCGCGCCATCACGGGACTCTCCATGGGCGGGCTCGAATCGCTCTCGACCGGTCTCGGCCATCCTGACGTGTTTGCCTGGGTTGGCGGCTTCAGCGCCGCGGACCACAACCTCGACTACAAGACGCAGCTCGCCTCGCTCAACCCGAAGACAGCGGACCTGCGCCTGCTCTGGATCGCCTGCGGAACCGGAGACTCGCTCATCACGGCCAATCGCCGGTTCATCGCTTGGCTCAAGACCAAGGACATGCCCGTCACCCAGATCGAGACCCCCGGCCTGCACACTTGGCTGGTCTGGCGCGACAACCTCGTCCACTTCGCCCCACTACTTTTCCAGGCGAAATAATAGGCCCGCGCCTTCCGCAAGCAAGGATAGAGAGTAAAGCGCACCTGCTATCCTTACCCTCGAAAATCATCCCGCCCAAGGCATGCCAATGCGCTCCGTTCTGATTCTCGCTACCGCCCTCCTTCTTACCTTCCCGGTATCCGCGCAGCGCATCGAAGTCGCCATCCCCACGACTAAGCCGCTCACCGGACATCTCATCCTCGTCATCTCAAAGAAGGACACGCCTGAGCCGCGCATGCAGCTCGAAGAGACCTACGACTCAGCGCAGGGCTTCGGCGTCGATGTAGACGCCCTCGCTCCCGGCAAGCCCATCGTCATCGACGACAAGACCATTGGCTACCCGCGCCGATCGCTCACCGACCTCGATCCCGGCGACTACACCGTGCAGGCGGTCTTCAACGTCTACGAGCAATTCCACCTCGCCTCCGGCAAAACTCTCTGGCTCCCGCCCGATCAAGGCGAAGGCCAGCACTGGAACCGCAAGCCCGGCAATCCGTACAACGCTCCGGTCAAACTGCACATCGACCCGAGATCACGCGCCACGTTCAAGCTCTCCCTCGACAAGGTCATCCCGCCCATTGCAGGCACGGACGAAGACCCCGAGGTGATCGCCGCCAAAGCGGAGAACGCAACGTGGCTCCGGTACACCCATTTCCGCAGCGAGAAGCTCAGCAAATTCTGGGGCCGCGACATGTACCTCGGCGCATGGGTGTTGCTGCCCCCGGGCTTCGACGAGCACTCCGACGCTCATTATCCCTTGGTCGTTTACCAGGACCACTTCCACGCCGGCTTTGCCTCGCCGCTGCCCTGGGTCACTCAACTGCCCAAATCCACCACTGGCCACTCCGGCCTCCGCGCCGCCGCTGCCTACAAGTTCTTTCAGGACTGGACTGCGGGCCGCCTTCCCCATGTCCTCCTGCTCTACGTCCAAAGCCCCAACCCCTACTACGACGACTCCTATAACGTAGACTCCGCCAACGTCGGCCCCTACGGTTCGGCCATCAACGAAGAGCTGATTCCCGCTATCGAACAGAAGTACCGCGGCCTCGGCCAGGGCTGGGCCCGCGCCACCTACGGCGGCAGCACCGGAGGCTGGGAGTCGCTCGCCACCCAGATCTTCTACCCCGACATGTACAACGGCACCTACACCGCCTGCCCCGACCCCATCGACTTCCACGCCTACGAGAACATCGACCTCTACAACGACACCAACGCCTTCGTCCGCAAGGGCGACTTCGGCGAGATCCCCATCGCCGCCGACCGCAAGCCTGATGGCTCCATCATCGGCGCTGTCGGCGATGAGTACCGCTACGAGTCCGTCCTCGGCACTCACACCCGGTCGACCGAGCAGTGGGCCATCTGGCAGGCTGTCTTCTCACCCGTCGGTCCCGACGGCTACCCTAAAGATGTCATCGATCCCCTCACCGGAGCGATCGACAAATCTACGGTCACCTACTGGCACGATCACTACGACCTCACCGCCATCCTCCAACGCGACTGGCCCACCCTCGGCCCCAAGCTTGAGGGCAAGCTTCACCTGGCCGTCGGCGACGGCGATACCTACTTCCTCAACAACGCCGTGCATCTGCTCCAGTCCGCCCTCAACGACACCCGCAGCCCCCACTCCGACGCAACCTTCCAGTACGGTCCCGGCATGCCTCACTGTTACACCGGCGGCCCGGCCGAGTACACCATGGAAGAAAATCGTGACACCTGGCCGCAGCGCGTCATTCCCCAGATGGTCAATCACATGCTCAAAACTGCCCCCACCGGAGCCGATACCAAAAGCTGGCGCTACTAACGCGTTCCAGCAGCTATACCCCCACAAATAAAGAGAGCTATACCTCCCAATAACGCCATATCTCCCAATATTGTCATCCTTCGCCGCAGGCGGAGGACCTGCTTTTTCTTTGCCTCCTCTCGAACCTCCCCCCGCGTCTCAACCCTACTTATCCGCCCCCGCTGTGCTCATCTCTTTCAAATAAGCTGCACTCAACGTTCCCTTCGTCTTTGCCAGGCCTAGCAGTGTCGGATAAAACTGCACAAATGTTGTATCCACCGCTCCATGCTGTTCATGGCACGTGTAGCACGAGGCTGGCCGTTCAATGTGCTTTGCGCTCACTCCATTATCGAACTCAAAAAATCCCCATCCGCCAGCCAGCGATTTATCCTTCACATGCACTTCCAGCCCCATCAACTCCGGAGACTGAGTTCGCCCCCGCTTATTGATCGATCTGTTACTCTCTGCTCCGCGAATCTCCAGCACCAGCGTCGTCTGATCGGGCCACTTCCCGGTCTCCATAAATGTCTGATACGCTGCTGGATTTACAAATACGTTGTCGAACCTCGAGTGGTCCGCAGCATTGGCCGCAGGGCTATAGCTCATATCCATTCCAGAACTGAGAAACACCCACTCCCGATACTTCTCTGGAAACTTTAACTGTCCGTCCGTCGTGTACCTGGGGCCGTCATGGGCGAACCCTCCGGGATCGCCGGTACCGGCGTTGGGCGCTTTCACCGCACCTTGATGCGGCAATATCAGCGCGAGCAGAAGAAGGATAGAGCTACGTAGCATCGCAGCACCTCGGAGAGTTAGGTGGGGAGTTCATATGATTGTTCCGCCCGGACCTCGACTGGCCGTGAGGATTCGCCGCAAAGCGCCCATAGAGGGCTGTCCCATCTTGACACAACCCCCATGTGGCTTGACATCGAAGAAAAAAGAAACTAAAAACGCCCATACGAAATAAAACGGTGTATACGCGTAAGTAAATTTCAATCTTCGTACCACCCTTGCCAACCCACGACCGGAGTACTCCTTTGAAACGAACGCTTGCGTTAACGCCTCTTCTCCTCGCCTTGCTGGCCCTCCCTGCCTCGGGACAGGCTCCCCGCTTCGACTCATGGAAGATCGTCGGTCCCGGCGGTGGCGGCACCATGATCTCGCCCACCATCAGCCCGCACGATTCGCGTCTGGTGGTCGAGCACTGCGACATGACCGGCGGCTACATCACCCATGACAATGGTGAATCCTGGCGCATGTTCAACCTGCGTATCGGTTTCGAAGCTTTTGCCTTCGACCCCGTGGATAAGGACGTTATCTATGCCGCGAACTCCGCGCTCTGGCGCAGCGAAGACCGCGGCAAGTCGTGGAGCATGATCTATCCCAACCCGCGCAAAAATACCGTGGAGCACCAGGTCGGCGACCACTCCGACATCTTTCTCTCCTCCGATGATGCTTCGTATCCTGGAGCAGGCGAGATCACGGCCATTGCCATCGATCCGCACGATTCCAAACATCTCTTCGTAGCCTTCACCAAGAACCGCTCCACCTCCGCTGTCTACGCTTCGACCGACCGGGGAGCCTCGTGGAAGGAGCTGGCCGCGATTCCCGATCGCGCTGTGCTGCTAACCCTTCACGACGGGAAGCTGATCGCCGTCGCGGGCAAAGCCGCCTACCAGATCGGCAGCGATGGCAAGGCACCCGCACTCGGCCAATTGCAGAGCAACATCTCCATCGCCAGCGCGGCGCACTCCGGCAAGGAGACGTGGCTCTACGCAACCACGACCGAGGGCAAGGTCTTTGTGTCGGAGAACGCGGGCGGCGTCTGGCGCGAGGCCACGCCTTCGCTCGGCCTGGGTACGGTCCGGTTTCACGCCATCTCCACCAGCGATCAGCATGGGAAGGTTGCGTATGTAGGCTTCCGCTCCGGCGAGGTCGGCCTCACGCGGGAGAATCTGTACAACGGCATTGCCAAGACTACAGACGGAGGCAAGACCTGGAACATCGTCTACAAAGAGTCGACCGTCCCGGCCAAGAACCTTGAAGGGACCTGGATCGAAGCGCGGTCTGCGGTACCGCACACAGAGTCGATCTTCTCCGATGCGCCCTGGAGCCTCGGCGTAGCGCCTACCGATCCCAATGTCGTCTATGCCACTGACCTCTTCCGCACCTATCGCTCGCTCGACGGCGGCGCGAACTGGAAGGAGGTCAACTCCCGGCACGTCGCCGGTGATACCTGGACCACCCGTGGCCTCGACGTAACCACCAGCTACGGTGTCCAGTTCGACCCGTTCGACTCCAAACACATCTTCGTCCCCACCACCGACATCGGCCTCTTCCAGAGCCACGACGGCGGCAGTTCCTGGCAAAGCTCCAGCGTCGGCGTCCCGGAAAACTGGCGCAACACGAACTACTGGCTCGCCTTCGATCCCAAGGTGAAGGGCCTGGTCTGGGGAGCGTTCAGCGGCGTGCACGACCTGCCTCGTCCGAAGATGTGGAGAGCCCGCAGCACCCAGCGCTATCGGGGCGGCGTCGGCGTCTCGACTGACGGCGGCCTCCACTGGACGGTCAGCAATCAAGGAATGCCGCAGACCTCCATCACCCATATCCTGATGGACCCCGAGAGCCCGGTTGGCAACCGCGTGCTCTACGCCACCGGCTTTGGCAAAGGCGTCTACAAATCCATCGACAACGGCAAGACCTGGGCGCTCAAGAACACCGGCATCGCCGAGCCTCAGCCTTTTGCATGGCGGCTCACCCAGACCAAGGAAGGGACGCTCTATCTGGTGCTGGCCCGCGAGAGCGAGCGCCGGGACGCTCTCGCCTCTCAGGATGGCGCGCTCTATCGTTCCACGGACAAAGCCGAGCACTGGACCCGGATGAACCTGCCCGCGGGCGTCAGCGGCCCCACCGTGGTCTCCGTCGATCCTCGCAACTCGCAGCGCCTCTACCTCACTGCGTGGGGGCGCGTGGGGGCGAACGTGGACACCGGCGGCGGTGTCTTTGTCTCCACCAATGGCGGCAATAGCTGGCAGCCGCTCTTCACCGACTCGCAGCACGTCTACGACCTGACCATCGACACTCATAACTCCGATGTTCTCTACATCACCGGCTTCGACGAGGCGGCCTATCGCTCCACCGACCGGGGCGCGCATTGGACCCAGATCAACGGCTACAACTTCAAGTGGGGCCATCGCGTCACCCCCGATGTAAACGACCCGTCCAAGATCTACATCAACACCTATGGCGGCGGTGTCTGGCACGGCCCTGCCACCGGCGGCCCCAGGACGCAGGGAGATGTCCTGACCCCCATTCCCGTAGCGCACTAAAGGGAGAGGGCGGCTTCTATTCATCGAAGCCGCCCTCTCCCAAACCTTTTTATGGTGGTCTGTTTCGAATCGCAGGCCTCCGTCCGGATCGGCGTTAAACCTGTGCTGTTGCCGTTCTCTGATCCTCCATCTCGCAGATTCACAAGAGAAATGCTCTAATCATTTTCAGGGCATGGAATCTTTCTTCGTACGCTTCAAAAACGTCCTTGTGCTGGTCGCGATCCTGCTCGCGCAGACCATCGGCCTCGCCATTCAGGTGCGCCGGCCCATCGAATCCGGCACGCCCGACAGCCACCAGGTCACCCTGATACGCTACTGGGTTGCTGCCGCCGTCACGCCATTTGAGCGCTTCTTCCACGCCATCGGCTACAACACCCGCAATGCCTGGTCCAACTACGTCAATCTCCGCGGCGTCCACCAGCAGAATCAGGACCTCCAACAGGAGATCGCTCGTCTCCGTCTCGAACAGGCTGCCTTCGCCGAGGACGCCATACAGGGACACCGCCTCCAAGCGTTGCTCGCCTTCCAGCAGAATTACATCGCGTCCACCGTGGCCGCCCAGGTCATCGGCACGAGCGGCACCGACCTCTCCCGCCTCATCTACATCGATAAAGGCGCGGACTACGGCCTCAAGCCTGATATGGCCGTCATCACCCCCGACGGCATCGTCGGCAAGATCCGCGACGTCTTCCCCCGCACCGCCCAGGTGCTCCTCATCAGCGATCAGACCTCCGGCGCAGGCGTCCTGCTCGCCAGCACCCGCATCCTCGCTATCCTGCACGGCAGCTCCACCGGCCGCGTCCAGATCACCAATCTCACCGCCGACTCCCGCATCAAGCCCGGCGAGACCGTCCTCACCTCCGGCGGCGACCAGATCTTTCCACGCGGACTCCCCGTCGGTACCATCGAGTCCATCGCGCCCGACCCTGACCACCAGCCCTATACTGCCATCCGCATCAAGCCTGCTGCCAATCTCTCCCAGTTGGAAGAGGTCCTCATCATCACCGGCACCAAGTCCACGCTACCCCTGGCGGCTCAGAAAGATCTCGCTGCCGGTGCCTCCACGGCCCAGGCTCAGGCAGCAGCGCAGGCTGCCCTTAAGGCCAAAGCCGCCGCCGATGCCGAGGCAGCCGCCGAAGCAACCGCGCGCTCCGCCGCTGAGGTTCTGTCCGACCGTCTGCCCAGCCTTCACGATCCCAACGCCCCGGCAACCCCTGCGGCCCCCGGAGCTAACCCGATCGTGCCGATCAGCCCCGCCCCTCGTCCTCTTCCCACCCTTCACCCCGATCGCTACACTCCTGGCGACACTCCGCCAGCCTCCTCGCTCACCCCCGGAGCCCGGACCCATTACGAAAATAATGCAGCGCCGACACCAGCTTTACCGGACAACGCACCGCCTCGTGTCGTACAAAAACCACGTCAAACTCCCCAACCGGCGACCCCGGCAGAGCCTCAAAATTAGCTAAACATGCGCAATCGCAGCTATACCTCCCGCCGAGAACTCGAGCAGCATACCTTCTCTCCCGCCGTCACGTTGCTGGTGCCACTGCTGGCGATTCTGCTGCAATCCTTTCTGCCTAAGCCCTTTCCGCGTTTTGCCATCCTCGATCTTCCACTCATCGTCGTGCTCTTCTTCGCCGTCTCCCGTCGCAGCCCCATCGCCGGAACCCTTACCGGAGCCATCGTCGGCCTGCTTCAGGACGCGCTGACCAACCAGCCCATCGGCGTCAATGGAATGGCTAAATCGGCCATCGGCTATATTGCTGCCAGCATTGGGCTTCAGGTCGATGTGGAAAGCCCGCTGACGCGCATCGTCATTACCTTCGGCTTCTCCCTCGTCAACAGCGTCCTGCTTTTTCTCATCGACCACCGCCTCCTCGGCCTCCCCGACTTCCATCTGCTCTGGGGACACGAACTCCTCCGCGCCTGCGCCAATACCGTGGTCGCCATCCCGATCTTCTTCCTGCTCGATCGTTCCAAACGCCGCGATTAGCGCACTCCTCCGTCTAAACCTCAGGCCGTAAACTGGAAGTCATCAAGTCTGGAAATCTTTATGGAGCCAGCCCCACATTCCGACCATCCCTCGCTGGGGCTCAACGGCAAAGCCGAGAAGCTGCCTGCCGGCAAGCTTCACTCCGCGCAATACATCGTCGCGGTCGTCCTCGCCGTGCTCATCTCGGGACTATGGCGTCTCCAGGTGCTGGGTGCCGACAACTTCCGTGCTCTCGCAGAAGCCAATCGCATCCGCAAAGTCCCCATCCTGGCTCCCCGGGGCCGCATCTTCGACCGCGAAGGCCGTCTGCTCGTCGATAACTATCCCTCGGTCTCCTGCTATCTCCTCCGCGAGCAGGTCAAAGATATAAATCTCGATCTTCCCCTCATCTCTCGCGGCCTCAACATTCCCGTCGACCAGATTCAGGCCATCCTGCGCCGCTACGAATCCGCTCCCCGGTACCAGCCCATCCCGCTCAAGCAGGACATCACCCCCGACGAGCAGGCCTTCATCGAGGCTCACCGCAACGAACTGCCCGAACTCGAAACCATCGATGTGCAGCGCCGCCTCTACCCGCGCGACGGCTTCGCCGCCCACCTGATCGGCTACGTCGGCGAGGTCTCCGAGGAGATGCTCAACAACCCGCGCTACGCCTTCTACGATCCGGGCGATGTCGTCGGCCGCTCGGGCGTCGAAGCGTCCTACGACTCCGTCCTGCGTGGCACCGATGGCTATAAAGATGTGATCGTGAACAGCCGCGGCAAGGAACTTGGCCACCTCGGTCAGACCCTCGCCATCCCCGGCAAGGATCTTCGCCTCACCATCGACCTCGATCTCCAAATGGCCGCGGAGAAGGCCCTCGACGGCAAGTCAGGAGCCATCGTGGCGCTCGATCCGCATAACGGCGAGGTGCTCGCGCTCGTCTCCCGGCCCACCTTCGATCCCAACCAGTTCTCCGGACGTCTCACTAAGAGCTACTGGAACGAGATTCTCTCCAACCCCGACCATCCCTTGCTCGACAAAGCTACCCAGGCTCAACTCGCTCCCGGCAGCACCTTCAAGATCATCATGTCGGTTGCCGGTCTTGAGGAGGGCGTGGCTCAGGACATGCGCGTCAACTGCCCCGGCGGCGCCACCTTCTACGGCCACTTCTATGCCTGCGATGCACATCATGGAATGGTCGACATCCATAACGCCATCCCTTACTCCTGCGACACCTTCTACTACACTCTCGCCAACAAGCTCGGCATCGACACCATCGCGAAATATGCCACCTCGCTCGGCTTCAGCCAGCGCACCGGCATCGACCTCCCCGATGAAGTCACCGGAACCATGCCTTCCACGACATGGAAGCTCCGCAACTTCCATCAGCAGTGGTATGTCGGTGAGACCATCTCGGTCGGCATCGGGCAGGGAGCTGTCACCGCGACCCCGCTTCAACTTGCCCGCGCCATTGGCGGCATCGCCTCCGGCGGCGTCCTTCACCGCCCCCACGTCGTCTTCCCAGATGAAGTCTCCCCGCAGGACCTCGAAGCCATTCACGAGACCTTCCCCGGCTCCGGCGAAAAGACCATTCCGTTGAGTCCGGAGAACTGGCAGATCATCACCGACGCCATGGCCAACGTCACCAGCAGCCCCATCGGCACCGCCTATGCTGCGCATCTCGACGGCATCGACTTCGCAGGCAAGACCGGCACCGCCGACGTTGTCAGCGGACGCACGAAACACAGCACCAATAAAGACACCATCCCCAACGCCTGGTTTGTAGGCATGACTCCCCGCCGCAATCCTGACATCGTCGTAGCGGTTCTCTGGGAGCACGGCTACTGGGGCAATAACTCCGCCAAGCTAGCCGCCCAGATTATCGACGTCTTCGTCAATAAACAGCGCAAGCGCGCCAACAACGTGCGCATCGCCGAAGTTCCCAAGGCTCCCATCCCCCTACCGGCCACTCCCACCCCGGCGATTCCTGCCCCGGCGGCGGCGGCGGAGACCGAGCCCGCGACGAACTAGTTAAGGTGCGCAGCAGATCGCCTCAGCCACAGACCATTCACCTGTCTACAATAGCTTCAGCACATGCGCCGCCTCTCCTCCTTCCGCGACTTCGACTGGGTCCTGCTCGGCTTCGTCCTTCTGCTCTCGCTCATCTCCGTCCTCGAGATTGAATCTGCGACCGTCCACACCAAGTTCCATGGCTTCGAGCAAAAGCAGATGGTCTTCCTCGCTGTCGGCATCGTCCTTATGTTTCTGATGTCGATGATCGACTATCATCGCCTCCTCGACATCGTTCACTGGGCCTACGGAATCAGCATCCTGTCTCTGATCGCCGTCTTTGCCGTCGGCACGAAGGTTCTCGGCGCGCGCCGCTGGATCAGGGTTCCCGGCGGCCACTTTCAGCCCTCGGAGTGGATCAAGCTTGTCCTGATCGTCGCTGTGGCCCGCTACTTCTGGGGTCTCGCAGGCAGGGAACTGACGTGGAAGGACATTGGCAAGGCCTTCGCCCTGGTTGGCGTTCCCATGCTGATGGTGCTCAAGCAGCCGGACCTCGGCACCTCGCTCACCTATCTCCCCATCCTCGCCTGCGGTCTCTATCTGGGAGGCCTCCGCTTCAAGCAGGGGGCGATCATTATTCTCGGCCTTGCGCTTCTCATCGGAGGCGCATGGAAGACCGGCAAGCTCCTCAAGCCCTACCAGAAGGCCCGCCTCACCAGCTTCATAAACCCCGACACCGACCCTCGCGGCTCCGGCTACCAGATTCGCCAGTCCCTGATCGCGGTCGGTTCCGGCGGTATATGGGGCAAGGGAGCCAACAAAGGAACTCAAACCCAAGGCGATTTTCTCCCCATCCCCTACACCGATTTCATCTTCGCCGCCTTCTGTGAGGAGCATGGTTTCATCGGTGCCATTGGCGTCCTGCTGTTATACTTTCTTATATTGATGCGTTTGATTCAGAACGCTCAAACAGCTTCAGATCTGCCCGGCACCTTCATCATCATGGGGGTCGTCGCCGTCATCATCTTCCAGATTGCGGTCAACATAGGCATGGTGGTCGGCCTGATGCCGGTCACGGGAATTCCTCTGCCGCTGATGAGCTATGGCGGATCGTCGATTCTCTTCACCTTCCTCGCGCTCGGGATCGTTATGAACGTCCGCATGCGCCGGTTCGTGAACTAGTTTAGGAATCGGTTACAATTTTCCGGACCGAAAGTAGCACCCATCTCCGCTCTTGCAGCAGATTTGGTGCAATACTATCTGCAACACCTGTCCGGCCAGATGCCGGGCAGCAAAACCACCCGCTCCCTTTGGCGCAAGGCGCCGGCAGCGGTAACAAGACTTTTAGAAGAAAAGGCCGGCCAGGCGAGAGACGATCGATTCCGTTGGCCGGACAGGTTTCAGGGAAAATGATTGCATCCGGATGGCAAACGGCCCCGCCTCAGGCTTTACGCTTTGAGGTTGTTTTGGTCACAAAGTCCGCATGTCCTCGCTCGTTCGAAGCATCCCCTCGTGTCACCGATCTCCATCGTGCCGCCCCAGCCGTGTCGTTTCGAAACACGGTTGTGGCAGAGCTGTTTACTCATCTCGCACCGGTCTTCGGTTTTACTTCACGCGCTTCTGCACCCCGCATCCTGTCCGCAACCACGGTGAACTGCACCTAGCCCACGGCCAGGCGCACTCCCGATCTCGCTCTCTGCCTCGTCTGCCGCTCGCACCTTAATCAGGGCGGGCAGAAAGAGCAGAACATGTCGAAAGAAATTTACATCTCCAGCACGCCGCACGAGACGCGGCTCGCCATCGTCGAAAACGACGACCTCACCGAAATTTATTACGAGCGCGAGAACGAATACACCCTCGCCGGCTCCATCTACAACGGTCGCGTCACCCGCGTCCTCCCGGGCATGCAGTCCAGCTTCGTGGACATCGGCCTCGAGCGCGATGCCTTCCTCTACATCACCGACTTCATGGAAGAAGCTGGCGACTCCGCCGACTTCGATACCAGCGGCGATCACGGACAGCGCGGTGCCCGTTCCGACAACCGCCGCAACGGCAATCGCGAAGCGCCCGTCACCCTCGAAGGCACAACCGCCGCTCTCGCCGAGGACTCCGCTCCTCGCCCCGAGCGTGGCGACCGGAATGACCGCGGCGAGCGTGGCCGGGATCGTGGTGGCCGTGGCCGCCGCAACCGCAGCGGTAATCGCGATCGCCAGCCCAGCCTCGAAAACCCCCAGCCGGTGAGCAATTCCGAGAGCAATCCCGAGGACAATCCCGACGCCATCGTTGCCGACTTCAATCAGGCAGGCGACTTTACCCCAAGTCCAGAAAGCACCGAATCCCGCGACAACTCCGAGATCGGCGAAGGCGCTCCCGGTGCGGATGGCAGCCGCCGTTGGCGTGGCCGTCGTGGCCGCCGCCGTGGCCGTCCCGGCCAGCGTGACGACTCCGCGCAGGTCTCCAGCCCAGACGCTCAACCGGACGCGCAATCCGGCTTATCCCCCGATGCGATAAGCGACGATCAGTACGATTCCACCCTCGATCTCGAAGGCGCTGCCGAGCAGCCCGCTCCACGCAACTCCGCGCCAATCCCTGCCGCTTATCCCGCAGCCGATGCCGCGCAGGAGAACACCGGCCGTCGTGATCGCAATGACAGAGGAGATCGTGGTAGCCGCAGCGACCGCAGCAACGACCGCGGAGGCCGCAGTGACCGTGGCGGACGCGACCGTGGCGAGCGCCGCGTTCCTCGTGGCTTCGCCCCCAAGACCTCTCTCTACGGCGTAGACGATACCGGAGAATTCCCGGCTGGCACCGAGTCCGATGGTCCCGCACCCGAGCCGATTGTCCTTCCTGGCGAGTCGCTCTCGAAGTACCGCAAGGACGGCGAGCAGCCCGAGGCGGCGTCCAAAGCACCCGAGTCGACCATCGTTCTTCCCACCCCTGTGGGCTATGAAATTCCTACCGGATGGGACGGCGGAGCCACGCTCCCCGGCGAAACCCTATCCCGTCATCGCCGCTCTGAATCGCGCGGATCTCGCGAATCCCAGCACGAGCCTCGCGCCGAACATCGCTCCACCTTCCAGACTCCACTGCGCAACGACAACGCCGAACCGCAGCAGTCCATCGCTCCCAGCGTCTCCGAAGCTCCCGAAGCCGCTGAGGCCGAGCCCATTGAGCAGGCATCTGTCGTCCAGACTCACGAGCCAATTCCTCCCGCCGAGTACGAGCCCACCGACGCCTCCGCCTCCTATCGCGTCGATCCCGTCGCACCGAGCGAGTTCCGCCACAGCGCGCCGCCAGTTGAGTCGCCTGTAGAGCTGCCGGTCGAGCACGTAACGGAAGAGCACATCGAGCAACACATAGAGCAGCACGAAGAGGAACCCGCAGCCCACGAGTTCACCGCCATCCACGCCACCGGCGAGATGGCCACCGAACCTCCTGTCGCAGCCTTCACCCCCGAGCCGGCTACCGAGCCGGCCTCTCCCCTTCAGCACGAGACCGCCATCTCCAACCCGGCCGAAAATGCCGTCGAAGATGGCAGCGAAATCGTTCCGCAGCACTTCGCGCCCGGCGCCGGTGAACTCGAAGAAGAGCTCATCGACGATGAGGATTTTGCCACGACTCTGCACGCCAGCTCGATAGAAGAGATGGATGACCTCGACGAAGAAGAGACTCTGGAAGGAGCAGCAGACCTCGGCACCATGATCCGCGAGATGTCCATCGACGAGATCACGGGCTCCGGCACCGGAGAGGGTCCCAACCAAGAGGACCTTGACGACGATCTCGAAGAAGAAGACTCCTTCGACGACGGCACCCACGACGAGGAAGACGACGAAGAAGATTCCGATTCCGACGAAGACACTGAAGACGAAGATGGCCTGAGCCACGACGAGTCCGAGGACTCCGAAGGCAGCGAACTTGCTCCCCCCAACGGATCCGATCACTCGCAGGCCGCTGCACCCGGCGCCGACCGCTCCCGCGAAGGTGACCGTGGCCGCAGCCGCCGCGATGGCCGCCGTGGCGACCGTCGCGGAGATCGCGGTGGCCGTGGAGACCGCGCCCGTCACACCGGCGGCTCAGGCGACCGCGAGCGCAGTGGAGGTCGTGATCGCCGTGGTGGTCGCAACTCCATGCAGACGACCGATCTTCCCGCCATCAGCGAGTTGCTCAAGCCCGGTCAGGAAGTCCTCGTCCAGATCGCCAAGGAGCCCATCGCCAAGAAGGGCGCGCGCATCACATCGCACATCGCCCTTCCCGGACGCTTCCTTGTCTTCATGCCGACCGTCAATCACACCGGCGTCTCGCGCAAGATCGAGTCCGACGGCGAGCGCCGCCGCCTGAAAGAGATACTGCTCAGCGAAAAGGGCGAAGCCTCCGGCGGCTTCATCGTCCGCACCGCAGCTTCGGGTGCCAGCGAAGAGGAGCTGCGCAGCGACCTGCGCTTCCTGCTCAACCTCTGGGCCGACATCAAGCAGCGCTCCGAGTCATCGAAGTCGCCTGCCCTCATCTATCACGATCTCAATCTGGTCGAACGCATCCTCCGCGATCAGGTGACCGACAACTTCTCCGCTATCTGGGTCGATACCGAGACCGAGTACGAGCGCGTCCTGCGCTTCCTGCAGCGCTTCCAGCCCTCGCTGATCCGCCGCGTCAAGCTCTACACCAAGGAGGTCCCACTCTTCGAGCAGTTCGGCATCACCGAAGAGATCAACAAGGCCCTCCGCTCGAAGGTCTGGCTCAAGTCCGGCGGCTCGATCGTCATCAACCAGACCGAAGCCCTCGTCGCGATCGACATCAACACCGGCAAGTTCGTCGGCAAGACCGCCCGCCTCGAAGACACCATCGTCAAGACCAACCTCGACGCCATCCCCGAGATCGTCCGTCAGATTCGTCTGCGCGACCTTGGCGGCATCATCATCATCGACTTCATCGACATGGACGAGCGCAAGAACCGCAACAAGGTCATGGCCGCCCTCGAAGAAGAGCTCAAGAGCGACCGTGCCCCATCGAAGGTTCTCCAGTTCAACGATTTCGGTTTGGTAGCCATCACCCGCAAGCGCGTCAAGCAGTCGCTCGAACGCACCCTCTCGACCACCTGCGACGTCTGCGTCGGGACCGGCATGGTCAAGTCGCCGGTCACCGTCTGCAACGACATCTATGTCGAGATGCGCAAGATGCAGAAGCACCTCGATCGCGGCGACGTCATGCTCCGCGTCCACCCCGATGTCGTCAAACAGCTCAAGTCTTCAACGAAGTGGTTGCAGGAGATGGAAGAGATGGTCGGCAAGACCATCCTCGTCAAATCCGACCCCAGCCTCCACCCCGAGCAATTCGACATCCACTAGAGCGCCTGTTTCATCCAATCCACGGGCATCCTGCAATTGCAGGATGCCCGTAACTATCTTTTGTCATCCAAAACGACTTTTTAAGCGTCCTACACAACAAGAGCGTTACAGCCGGGTTGAAATATCAGAAAGAACTCGCAGAACCAACAGCAGCAGTAGAACCAAAGGGAGCCTTCAAGATGCACATGACGATCAGCAAGAATCGCCTTTCTACCATCCTCACCCGCACCGCGGCCCTCGGCATCTTCACCGCCGCCGCCACGCTTGGCCTCCAGGCCGAGCAGCCTGCCGCCGCGCCAGCGCAGCCGCTCGTCAATCTTCAGACGAGCCTTATGGCGCCGCTCGAACTCTCTTCATCGAGTTCAAGTTCCTCAAGCTCGTCGGACGCCGCTCCGGCAACAGAGCGCTTCAGCTTCAGCAGCGAAGCGTCCCAGCCTCCCCCGCGCCGCCGCTATCGCCGCCCGAACTACACCGACAGCCACACCAATCAGGATGGCTCTCCCAAGTACACCTTTGCCCTGGGCGGCGGTCTCACTCTCCCCGCCGGCGACACGCACAAGTACCTCAGCCCCAGCTATAACTTTCAGGTGGGCGCTGGCCGCAACTTCAACAAGACCTTCGGCGTGCTTGCGCAGTTCGACTGGGCCAACTTCGGCTTTCAGGGCTCAACGCTGAGAAACCAGCAGGTTATTTATAACCAGTACACGGACGCTTCCGGTCTCGGCGGTAGTAGCCATGTATGGTCTTTCAGCATTAACCCCATCGTGAACTACTACACCTCGGACACCTGGGGCGCTTATGCCATTGGAGGTGCCGGCTTCTATCACAAAATCGCTACCTTCACTCTTCCCGGCACCGGTACCTACTGCGATCCCTATTACGGCTATTGCTATCAGTATCGGGCGAATGTGCCCATCGATAGCTACACCAGCAATGCCCCTGGCTTCAGTGGCGGCCTGGGTTTTACTCGCAAGTTCTCGCGGTTTAGTTCAGGCAAGTTCTATGCTGAAGCGCGCTATGTTTGGGTCGACAATCAGCCTCGTCCCTATAGCACGACTGGAACCAGCCAGAATCCGAACTACTTCAACGTCTATCCCGCCAACAGCAACCGCACCAGCTATATCCCGGTGACCTTCGGCTTCCGCTGGTAATAGCAATTAACTACCGCAATGCAGAGATGCCCGGCGATCCGCCGGGCATCTCTATTTAGAGCGGTTCCAAGCAGCTATACCCCGCAAATAAAGAAAAGCTATGCCCCAAAAAGAAAGCTATTCCCCAAAATATTGTCATCCTTCGCCGTAGGGCGGAGGACCTGCTTTTTTCTTGGGGTACATCCTATTTGGAAGCGCTCTAATTACCGCCAGCTTCAGATCCCAATCGGATAAGGCTTCTCGTGCATCTCCTGCCCGGTGTTCCCGCCCCGTTCAAACCGCCCTTGCAGCAGGCTCAGCAGCGCCGTATACCAGTACCCGAACACAAACAGCAGCAGAAATGGCACGGTAAAGAAGTTCTCCGTGGACACGGCATACCAGATCGTCCACGCAAAATAAGCTCCCAGCCCCAGCTCGATCCAGGGAATAATCCCCAGCCGCTTCCGGTAGACCTTCGCCTGCGACTTCTCGCCCTTCTTCAGCACCTTGTACTTCGGAGTCCGCGCAAACGCGCTCTGCACTCCGAACAGCGCCTCCATCACGGCCTTGGTATTGGTAATCGTCAGCCCGATGCCGCCCAGCGCCAGCAGAAACGGCACGTAAAAGATCTTCTTGTACCAGGCATGAGGAAACAGCTCCTTCTGGCTCACCAGGTAGAACGTCGAGACCGACATCGTGCTCGCCATGAACAACGGAAAGTCGATCAGCATCATCTGGAGATAGCCCTGCCAGCTTCGGATAATCATCGCCGGCATCAGCAGCACGCTGAGCACGATCATCAGCGGATAGCTGATGTTCGCCGTCAGGTGATACCAGGCTTCGAGCTTTTTATGCCAGCCGATATCGCTCTTCATGACCTGCGGCAAAATCTTCTTCGCCGTCTGGATCAGCCCCTTCGCCCAGCGCGCCTGCTGGGTCTTGAACGCGGTCATCTCAATCGGCAGCTCTGCCGGGCATTCGACATCCTGCAAATATTTGAACTTCCATCCGACTAACTGCGCCCGGTAGCTGAGATCGGTGTCCTCGGTGAGCGTGTCGTGCTGCCATCCGCCCGCTTCGCCGATTGCCTTCCGCCGCCACATCCCCGCCGTCCCATTGAAGTTGAAAAACACTCCCGCCCGGCTGCGTCCGCCGTGTTCCAGGACGAAGTGCCCGTCCAGCAAAATCGCCTCTACCTGGGTCAGAAAGCTGTAGTTCCGGTTCAGGTGAGTCCAGCGCGTCTGAACCATGCCAATCTCCGGCTCGGCAAAATGATGGATCACCTGCATCACCCACTGCGGCGGAGGCACAAAGTCCGCATCGAAGATCGCGACCAGCTCGCCCTTTGCCACATCCAGACCCTTGTCCAACGCTCCGGCCTTGTACCCATGCCGATTGGTCCGATGGAGATACACAATCGGCTGCGGCGGCATCCCCATCGCGCCTGACGCATACCGCTCCACCATCTCGCGGGCCACTGTCTTGGTCTCGTCGGTCGAGTCGTCCAGCACCTGAATCTCAAACCGGTCGCGCGGATAGTCGAGATTGCAGACCGCCTCCATCAGACGATCGATCACAAACTGCTCATTGAAGATCGGCAGTTGGATAGTTACAAATGGCAGTTCGCCCTCGGCAAACCGCGCCGGCGGCTCATCCCACTTGGGCTGGTTCTTCTTGTTCTTGTAGTACAGCCACACCAGTTGATACCGGTGAATCCCATAGAACGCCAGAATCAGCATCACGATGAAGTAGGGAATTAGCATGCACGTATCGAACGTGTTCCACCGGTACAGGTGTTCGAACGTCTTGTCGGCGTAGTGCGTCTTCCAATAATGGCCCAGACCATGCGGAGCCACCAGCATGGCGAGCGAATTCGTCATCATTTGTAAGTGATCAGGCAGGGGTACAACTCCGCGTAGCGTCTTCCGACGATTCTACGCGAACGTAATGGCTCGCATTGGAGCGTTTCTAATTCAGGAACATCGTTCGGTACAGCGTGTCGCGCTGCACCGGCTTGAACCCCGCGCCCCGAATCACCCTCCGCAGGTCCTCCTCGGTCGTGTCACCTGCCCCATCCGGCAGCACCGATCCCACATCGTTGCCGCCGAACCGCAGCCCCATCTGCAATACCTTCAGCCCTTGCGTTTCCAGGTCCGCCTGTATGTTTTCAATGTTATCCAGAACCATGCGCGATACCGCCAGCGTCTTCAGGTACTCCACCGCTGTCGCCTCCTCGAACCCGCTCACCCCGGCCTTCCGAGGTTGAAAGCTCACCGGAGTAAACGCGGTGAACCCGCCCGTCTCCTCCTGGAGTTGCCGCACGATCTCCAGATGGTTCAGCCGCTGCTCGAAGCTCTCGCCCGAGCCAAACTTCATGGCTGCGGTCGTCCGCATCCCCAACTCGTGCGCCGTGCGATGCACCGTAACCCAGCCTGCCACCGACCATTTGCCCATGGGCTCTTGCTGCACTGCATCGTCCAGAATCCCCGCATCGTCCCCCGGAATCGACCCCAGACCCGCTTCTCGCAACCGCGAGATCGTATCCCGCACCGTCAGCCCCGAATCTTCCGCAATCGACAGAATCTCGCTCGCCGAAAAGCAATGCAGCCACACAGCAGGGAACTGCGCTCTGACCCCCGCAAGCAACTCCTCATACCAATCGATCTTCCGTTCCGAGTTCACGGCGCCGCGCAGCGTCACCCCGGTTCCACCCCGCTCTACAGTGTCGCGAATCTGCTCGCAGATGACCTCGAACGTCGAAGCCGCGCAATCGATCTTCCGCTCAATCGCATAGCTGGCCACGCCCTCGGGGTGCAGCCCGCGCCGCACCGCATCGGCTTCCATCCCAATCCCAATCAAATCGTCGCTATTGAAGCAATCCAGAGCTTGTTCCCGGCTAATCCCCATTCTGCAATTCTACGATGCAGACACATCACAGATCCGGGTGCCCCATCTTCGGCGCGGCTTCATCGCGGCTAAGGTGGGTTTATCTGCCGCGCACCAGCAGCACGATCACCGCCACCAGCAGCAGTACAATCAGCGAAACACCCAGCTTCACCCATCGACCCAGCACCGTCACTCGCGACTCCAACACCGCCACACCCTCCAGCGCCGTCGCCAGCCGCTTCACTTCGTCTCCCACTTCGACGATCTGCGCGCTCTGCTCCTCCAGCTTCAGATACAGTCCCGCATGGGCCTTTGTTACCTGCCCCAGATCGCCGCGCAAGCCCTCGGCCATCGCCACCATGGCCGTCTCCGTAGCTTTTTCCGTATTTGCCTTGGACGAAAAATACTTATCCGCCATCGGCACGACGCGCGCAATATGCGGAAGCAGTTCGAACAACTGTGCAATCACTTTAGGCCACATATATTCCCCTTACCTCCACGCTTCTTCTGGCAAATCCATATCCGCTTCCCGCTACGCCAAGCTTCAGCACCTGCTCCCGATACGCCACGCTCAGTACTGTGCTCCCGACACGCCAAAGCTTCAGCAATGGTTTCCAGGTACACCAAGCTTTAGCACTTGCTTCTAGGTGTGATGAGTCAAGAGGTTGTTGTCATCGAGCGGGGCTCTGCTG
>JBEPUJ010000024.1:0-60470 GCA_041691575.1 Terriglobales bacterium | reverse complement strand
TCGTCAGGCTCATAACCTGAAGGTCGTTGGTTCAAATCCAGCTCCCGCAACCACTAATGCCGAACCGATTTCGGTAGCAGATAAAGCCGCCCCCTCTTGGGCGGCTTTTTTGTTGTCCGGGCCACCGGCGGCTCGTGCAAATGCGATTATTCGCGCGATATCGCCGATTAGCTCAATTTCAGAGTTCTTGCTCGTTGCGCGTACCACTATGCGTTCGATCAATGAGCGAATGACCTGAACAGCTTCCATTCTATTTGCGGAGGTGGCTAGTGCGTCAGAGAAGTAGGCGACTCGGCTCCGATACCGCGTAGCCAAATTCGACGGAAGTTCGATCGCAGGGCTGTTGGGCGCGTTCAAGGCGTTCTCAATCTGCTCTTTGCGTGCCTCTGCTTCTTCAAACGCTCGGACGATCGAAGGGGTGCGTAGTCCGCTGATGATCGTCTCCATCAGCTTTTTGACACGATCTCGGGCGGCAGCAAGCTCGCGCTCCTGGCCTTTCCGCAACGAATTGCCTTCCGTTTGTTGGCGGCTCACCTCATCGTTGAAAGCACAGACAAAGGCTTCCGTCGCATCCGGCGCCATAAGCCCGTTCTTCAAACCGTCAAGAACCGCGGATTCAATAGCAGATCGTCGAACCAGCCCTCGATTGGTGCACGTTGCCCGGCGGCGTGCATAGTTGCAGGCAAGGTAGTCCTTGCCAACGATAGCCATGGCCTTACCGCAGAGCCCACACATGATGAGTCCCGTGGTAAAGTTTTTGGGTCGCCTGCAATGCCACAGCGCTGCCTTGGGTCTTCCAACCAGAGGAGATTTTGCTCGACGATCTGATAGTTGTGTGGCGACTTGATCCCAAAGCTTTTGTGGGACAATTCGAAGGTCTTCGACCTCTGTCCGCACCCATTCTGAAGATGGATTCATCCGCGATTGACGCCGACCCGTCTCGGGATCTTTAAAATAGCTCAACCGATTCCAAATGAGCTGCCCGATGTAGAGCTCGTTTCTGAGAACTCCGGTTCCCCTCTCCGCATGGCCACGAATCGTTGTGTCAAGCCAAGGCCGACCTCCTGGTCCCCCGACACCCTCCTCATTAAGGTGTCGCGCCATAGCAATCGGGCTTCGCCCGGCTGCGTACCCCTCAAAAATGCGATTCACGATTTCGGCCTGGCCTTCATTTACTCGCCGGCCGCCACGAATTTCACCATCACGGATTGCGTCATATCCGAAGGTAAGTCCGCCCGCGGACCTTCCCTGACGGACCACGCCCTCCAGTCCTCGATGTGTCTTCGCAGCCAAGTCTTTTAGGAAGAGAGCATTCATCGTCCCCTTGAGGCCGACGTGAAGCTCGTTGATTTCGCCCTCTGCACAGGTCATCAAAATCACGCTACGGAAGCGAAGTCTTTTATATATACCGGCGATGTCTTCCTGATCGCGCGACAACCGGTCGAGCGCCTCTGTCACAACAGCGTCGAATATCTTGCTGCGACTGTCTTCCAGTAGCTTTTGTACTTGCGGCCTAATGAGCGTAGCTCCGCTGGTGGCTTCGTCGGCATAGATACGGACAACGTCCCAGCCTTGTCGAACCGCGAGGGCGGTGCAGATGCGAACTTGATCGTCTATCGATGACTGTCGCTGAAGATCGCTCGAGTAACGAGCATAGATCGCCACCTTGCGCCGATCAGCAAAGTGTCCAACATCCTTCACTTCTTCTCTCCACCTTGCTCGCTAGAGCCAACGGGTACTTTGTCGGCCGTCGTTTCCAGCCACCGCCGAGCCTCCTCTCGACCTAACCAAGCCGCAAGGGCGAGGATGGCGGTGGGCGTGCTCCCGCCACAGGCTCGACCAAGGTCGAGCCTGTGGCGGGAAACCCGCAATTGTGCCGGATCCTCGCCCATTAACGCTCGCCTATCGCCGGCGGTCCAGGCGAAGCGGTAGCCGCGGCGGTCCCGAATCGCTGGCGCTGGTGACCATATGTGGCACTGGGCATGGCTGCGCAGTTTGGCCGGTACGCTGCGCGACCAGCGCATATC
The DNA here is from genome assembly GCA_041691575.1 of Terriglobales bacterium. Classification (GTDB taxonomy): domain Bacteria; phylum Acidobacteriota; class Terriglobia; order Terriglobales; family Acidobacteriaceae; genus Edaphobacter. The sequence continues at coordinate 58,443 of JBEPUJ010000024.1, read as the reverse complement.
CGGCAGCTGGCTGGTTATCTTGTACGACTACCGCGGGCCTCGGAGTTGAAGCGGTCAGCTGCAGCGGCGTGTTGACGTCATCGCCGGGCACTTCCCGGCTTATTACGACAGCGATACGGAACGTCAAACCGAGTTCGAGAACTTTCCAAAGTTGGAGTTTGAGTAGCCAATATGTTCCGCAGTCGAGGTAACCGACGATGTGACGAGCTTCAATTGTGTGTTCACGGCCCCCGCGCCGAAACACTAGGCCGTTGGGTGTTACCAACACGATGCGGACCAGAAAGGTCCGGTACTTCCTCGCCCGTGGCTTCGCCGGCCGATTTTGATCCTTCGTTTTACGGTCCATAGCCCATCCTTGCGTTGTCTTTGGATGGCCAGCGATAAGTCCCCTCGAATGGTCAAAGCACTCGAAAGTGTAAGACTGGGAATGACCATGCTCGACAGGCTCGAACGAGCCATGGTGCGGTGATTGTTGTGATGGCGGGCGCACATGCGGCCCACACGTGGGTCCGCGTCAGGGACGGTCGTGCGTAGGCGTACCCATTGTGCCTACGCGTACGCGCGAGTTAGAGGGCAGCCGAAGCGGGCATGGAAAGTGGAGTCTGCTGGTGGCGAGTAAGTCCGGGGACAGAAGCCGACGCGGCAGTCCGCGCGAGCAAGGGCTCCAGAGGGTCCAAAGGCGCCGTTAGGAGCGTCCCGAACGATTTCGGGTGACGCTAATTCAACTTGTAAATATTGTGCGCAACCTGTTCGAGGGAATAATGCTAACGCCGACAAAGAGCTCGTACGGACCCAAATGCACGACTTCGCGATTCTCGACATCTGGCTTTGGCGGGTTCTAGATTTGCTTACCGAAATCACGTCGTCGTAGCTTGTAGCTTGTAGAGCAGCCGACCAACTTCCATCAATTCCATTGATCTACAGGGTAGCTAGAGGCCTCAATAGGCACCTTTGAGAAGACAGAAGGGTAACCCTCCTAAGATTCCGTCATGCATGCTTGGTGGAGATCCCGGAACGAAGCGGGGCAGGGACAGCGTTAACTTGCGGCGATCCCAAACCGCGTCAGCCTCAAGTCGCACGGCCCATCTCGGAAGATTTCAATCGTCAGCCGCTACAATTCTCGGGTTCCGTCCCGCTGAGCCGATCAGGTGGAGCTTGCGACGGACCGCCAGATCGTCGGGGGCAAGGATCCCTAACCATTTGAGCGCCGTGTACTTTTCGCGATCCTCCAGCTCAGGTCGCTTCCTGAGTCGGACTTCACCGCGCTTACGGCTCTTCCGAAGTTTAGGCGTGAACTTTGCAGTATAGGCGAGGGCGCGAGGTAGGTTCACTAGTTCGACTTCGCTAATCCTCTGCCCTTGTTTTATTGCAGCGCGTGTCTTGGTGACCTGTTTCTGGCTCGCAAAGTATTTACGGAATGCCCGAGAGAGCTTCTGCTTGTTCTCGGACATGATGATTAAGTGGCAATGCGGTTCCCATACTGCTTCCGCTTTGTTCCAATCGAATTCGATGTTGCCCGAGATCATAAGAGCGCCGAGGCCATTGTTGCTAAGCCACACGCGAAGGTTATGTGGGAGCTTTAGAAGTTGATTTAGGACCTTTAGTTGTTGCCCTTCAAACCTGAGTCGACGTTGTGAATAGACGAAGGTGGCGTGAAAGGCCCGATAGCCCTGGTCCAATTTTCGATGCAGATGGGGTAGGGTCTCCGAGACTAGTGCCCTCCGGTACTGGCGAATGCAGACACGGCAGATGGTCATGCCGCATGGTCTGTCAGGGGGCTTGCAGTCGCGAAGCTTCGGTAAGAGATAGGTGCGACCGATAGTTGGCGCCGTTTCTAGATAAGCCTGCACCAGCCTCGTGTCGCGGCGGGCCTGCTCCTCGGTCTCGAATGCGTACTTGATGCGCCGTCTAGGTTCCTTAATGCGAGTGACTAGTATTGCGGGGTCGTACTCGGGTCTGATCTTGACCTTGTAGAACCAAGGAAGCTCACTCGGTTTCGGCCGAAGTTTCGAAGCCTGGCTTGAGATCATTGATCATTGACTCGTGACTTCTTGTGCAGCTGGTCGACAGCCGATTTTATGTTTCGATGGAACTTATCCAGATGCTCCTGTCGAATTGTGTGCGACGGCCTTCGCCCGCCTGAGGCGTCCCTGCCTTTTTGCGGCTCTCGCTTTGGCAGCGGATCGGGATCCTCGATCAGTCGCTGAATCGTTTTTGCGCTAGGATTGTCCTTTAGCTTCAGGAGCGCCTCGCGTTCCTTGGGGAATTTGTCGATATCAAGGTGGCTGGCATCTTTCGACGCCCGGCTGAGTACGGATACGACGTACGCTCGGCCCGCATCCTCCGGATCCTTGACCCTTCCGGGCAACCTACCATTGCTGGCCCTAATCTGATCAACGCCCCACTTCCAGATGAGCGCCGATACCAGCCAGCGATTTAGCTTCTTGATAGCGATGCGGCCAGTCTCCCTCGTTTGGTCTCGAGTGTCCGCGAGCGCCTCGATGGCGCCCTTGATATGGCGCTCATACTCTTCGAGTCCGGCCCTGGGATTGGACTGGTTACTGTGGAGGACAAAGCGCGTCGCCACGTGCGGCGTCATGTTGCGGATGTGGAAAGCCAGATTTTCATATGTCGTGGTAACCACCCAAATCCGATAGTTCAGGGTCGCCTGGTCAAGATAGTGGCTTACGCTGTACGCGTAGATTGTAAGGAGGCGCTCCGCCTCGTCGATCAGATCGCGAAACCTGGCGTGGGATACGAAGTTGCCGATGCGCTCCTCGAGGACAGTCCGCGAGTGATCGCTAAGTACAATCCTTAGCCCTGCGTATCGGTATGGAAGGCGCAAGGCTGGTAGTTGAATGGGATCGTCAGCTCGGTCAGATTCGCTCATCGGTCTTAACAACGTGTTTCGCGGCATGCTGAACTGATTGATCGCAAGCAGCAATATGGGATTGGTTCGGCTTCACTCATTAGCTGAACTGAGTGCCAGAGCAGATGAAGGCATTGTTTGCTGCTGTTGGCGCTAATTTGAATTGGCCACTCTTTGACAGGACAACCGGAACTCTCGCGCCGTGGCTTTGGATGGAGGGTGCGACGCGCAAACACGCTCGTATCGGAATCCTACACCTTGGCGCGAAGTCCCCGAGCGGCCCGGTCACTTGCCAAGCGACGCGGCTAATAAACCCGTCGAGCGGCAATAGCCCGGCTGCTCTAGGGAGCGTCCTGCTGGTACGTTGGTTCCAGGCATGGCCGCGCTGCCATTTTTCAGGGACAGAGTCGCTCCTGCGTTTCAATTGCATGCACTTAGATGCTCTTGTCCCGCCGCCCAGCGCAGTTTTGGTCGCCATCCAGCGCACTCAGTGCAAAACAACAATTTTGTACTGAGTTGCCGCTTTATTGGGGAGCTCAAGCAATAGCAGAACCCGTCCAAAGCGCCCGCCACTCCTACGCTTTTGCCAGCTCTGAAACACGGCGGTGAAGAGCCGCCATTGCTTTGTTGAATGCCAATATGCTCTCCAAGATGAACGTTGCTTCTGAGCGCCGCTCGGGGCTGCTCAAGCTTTCCAGTTTCTGGAGTCCATCACGCAGCCGCGTCTTTGCATGGGAAAGGAGATCCGAGGAATACTCGAGGCCGAGATGAAATTGGAGGAATTGCTGAAGATTTAGGAGGTGCCCCATCGCCTGTGCGACCTGTTCATCTGTTTTGTCCAGTCTTGACCGGATATTCTCAAGCGCTCGTGTCTGAGCGGCCACATCACCGTCCGCAATTACTTTAAGCAATTCCGCCGGCATGCCGTCATGCTGAAAGTGAATATGGGCGATTGAAGTTGCGATGACTGAAAACCTCTTCTTGTCTGCCTTCGTTTTCAAAGTGCCGGCAAAACGCACCGCATCCTCTGCAAAGCCGACCATCTCCCGCAACATCTTCGCGCCATCCGTCAACGGTTCCCAGATCGCCATCGCACGCTCCTCGCACTGCGCAACGCCCATTATATTTCTTTCGCACCCGGTTGTACGAGTCTTATGATATACATCAGAAAAGATAGCATATGCTAAGCGATGGACGCTGCCATCCACACCGTTACGCGGTTGACACTCTTGGCTTGGCAGGCCCGCTGAGTATCGTAGCCCACCAGTACCTCGGAGCGCTTCAATGTTTTTGTCCAAGATTGCGACTAAGGCGGCAGCCGTCGTTGATTGGCTGTTGTTTCTAAGATCCTTGCGTCGCTTACAGGAGCGAGCCGGCCTCACGTCCCCGCCAAAAAGTAGAATAGTAGTATATGCGCTCCTTTCCGTCGGTTGCTATTGGCTCATCGTAGTAGTGGTCGGTTTAATCGCTTGGAAGTTTTCACAAGCGTACGACTCCACTATTCCTCTCACAGTTGCCGGCATTTTCTTCGCTCTTCTGGCCGTCATATTTGCGATAGAAACGAATCCTTATAGGAACCAAGTCCTTTTAGTTGAGTCTTTCACTCGACGCATGAAGAAGAACACCGGCAAGTACGGAAATGGCTATGAAGAGACTGAGAAATTTCTAAAGAAAGTAGAATCTCAATACAAAGTTTTTCACCACATCACGCTCGCGAGCCACCTTATGCTGGCAGTAGCCGCCGTGCTTTTCGCAATTTTAGTTGAAGGCGCCCTGCATTCGTAGGCGAGACAACGGATTCCCGGGCATTCTTGCTAACAAATATATTCTTCAACCAAAGCGAGTAGTTGAGGTGATTCAACAAGTTTATACTGAGTAGCAATATTCCTAGGCCTACACAGCACGGCGAAGAATGGCCTCTTCCTACCGAGCGCGCTCTAATTCGACCATCGATCGAATTAGAGAGAAGATCGCCAGATAGTGTTGCTGTCAGGTTAGCTCGACCCAACTCACAAGTTCCGCCGTGTAGGCGCCGTCACCGTTCAATACGCCCCTCTGGCCTAGTTCGCGGCCCAACGCTGGCTCAATATGGTCATGAAGGCGAGAGAAGCGTTCAGCTTCACCTAAGCTCGACGTCGTCGGGATACGATGCAGATAGTGATCGAGTTGGCGTTCCCAAAGTGGCATTCGCTGCCCATCATCGCGAACAGCGATTGGTTGGAGAAACACGCGTTGCTCGCCTTTCGGCATCCGGGCGTTTACTAGCCAGCAAGTTAATATGCCGCGTGCTGTGGCTTTACCACTCTCCACCGCAAGGCCTATGCTCTCTGGCGGCATCGCGCGATGGACCGCCAATAAGTCCGCAACGATCGGATGATCAAGGCCGAGCAAGTCTGGGCCACCCTCGGTATTCGCAGCGTCTCGGTCGATGGTGAAGCGCGTCACAATCCCCCCGCTCTCGTTGCGCACTTCAAAAAGGCCACCAGTACTCTCTATAAGAGTCATGCCTCGGGCCGGTAGTGTCACCTGCAGGAAAGCGCGCAGGGCGCCTAGACCGGCGGTAACGTCGGCGAACGGACGATAATCCTCGAGGCTGAAACCCTCCAGGTCTTGGAAGAGCTGAAAGACGACCTGACGTGCCTCGCTTGCATTAGCAAGCGCTGCCTCCAACTCAACTTTGGTACGCTTCAGTTCCGGGTCGGCGAGCGCTTGCTGATAGAGACGTTCGTAGTTCAGCTTCTCGGCGAGTTGGCCGAGAATCTGGGTGCGAAGGTCTTCCGCCACTTTGCCGCGCTCGTCCACCTTGCCAAGTGCACCGGCGATGGCCGTGAGCTTCTCGTCGAGAAGGAGGAAGATTCGCCCTTCGATGGTGTCAGATAGGATCAGATTGTAAACTTGCGCCGTGTCCCTCTGGCCATAGCGATGGATGCGTCCAATGCGTTGCTCCACATCCATCGGGTTCCAAGGCAGATCGAAATTAAACAGAATGCGGGCAAATTGTAGGTTGATACCCTCGCGCCCGGCAGCCGTACAAACAAGCACGCGCGGGCCATCGGCTCGTCGAAAGCGCCTCTCGGCAGCAAGCTTCGCACCATGGTCACCACCACGCAGCACCACCACGCCCTGGCCAGGATATGCCGCCTCTATTTCTGCGGAGATAAGATCGACGGTTCCCAAATAGGTGGCAAAGATCACCACCTTCTCCTGCGGATTGCGTTGCCAGAGAGTACCAAGCGCAGCGAGTAGTTTCTCCACCTTGGTCTCGCGCGTGGTAGGGAAAACGCGCAACAGGTCGCGGATGCGCTGCCGCTCCTCCGGCAAATGCACCTTCACCAATGCGCCAGCGAAGTCTTCTCCCGAATCGGCGTTAACCTCTGAAGCATCTGGATCGCCGATTGACGCCAGCTCACCCTCATCGATCTTACGTAACACTCGATACTTCAGGTCAGCGAAAAGGCGATCTACCTCCCCACGCCCCATGGAGTCCTCGGGGAGTCCAGAATCCTCGTGTATTAGGGAACGTGCCTCCGCAAAAAGCCGCTCACGGCCATCCACATCAAGTTCCCCATCGCGCAGTAACCCCTCATGAATGGTAAGGGCCAGCAGTCGTCGGCGAAGCGTGCGGCGTACCGCGGCGAAACTGGACGCAGCAATCTTCTGAAAAATTGCCATAAGAAAGCCAAGCGCCTGCCCCTTGCCACCCTGGCGCTTCGCGAGGTCAAAGCCGTCTTGGAGATAGCTTTGCAAGCGCTCGTAGAAATTACGCTCACCGTCACTCATGATGAAGCTCTCGGTGTGAACCAAGCGACGAGCGAAGAGCGGTGAGCCGTCAGGCTTGCATGCGTCCGCCTTGGTCCGCCGGAAGATCACTGTATTCAGTCGGTGACGCTGATCGACCATTTCCTCAGGACTGTTGAACAGTGTTGGATTGAGGAGCTGGATCAACATCCAAAACGGGAAGTGGTCGCCTTGGTGCGGCGTGGCTGACAGCAAGAGCACATCGCGAGTATGCCCGCCCATTGCCTCGGCAAGCTTGTAGTTCTCGGTTTTGCGTACACGCGCCCCGGCCCTTGCGGCGGTCAGGTGGTGCGCTTCATCGAACACAATCAAGTCCCATTTGGGTGCTTCGAGCAGGCGGCGCACGCGCGCCGGGCGCTTCAGTGTGTCGATGCTAGCAATCAGTCGGTCATGCTTAGCGAAAGTGTTGGACTTACGGTCCGTTACGTCGCCTTCGCTACCAAACACCTCGAAATCAAGATTAAACACCTCGTTCAGTTCGCGATGCCAATTGTTGACGAGACCTGCCGGGACGATCATGAGCGCACGAGTCAACTCACCCCGACTTGCCAACTCTCGCAGGATCAGTGCGGTTTCTATGGTCTTACCGAGGCCAACTTCGTCGGCGATCAGAAAGCGGCGCGGCGCCGCAGTGGCGACACGGTGGGTTAGCACAACTTGGTGCGGCAGAAGGTCAATCTTGGCCGATGTCAGAGCGGCAGCGCTTTCCAGTAATGGCAATGCATGGGCCTGCCAAACAGCCCATGCTACAGCTGGCCGAGCCGAATCGGCGGATACCCCAGCGAGAACGCGCTCGGTGCGACTGCGTTCGCGGCGCAAGGCATGAATCGGAATGCGGCGTTCGCCCAAGCTGAAGAAAGCGCGCACGAAACCCTCGCGCGACGCTTCTAGGACAACGCCTGCGCCGAACTCCGCATGGGAAACCTGATCACCCGGATTGAATGTCACACTGCCTGTCACGATATGCGCGGATGATAGAGGCCGATCCACGCAACGGCAGGTTCCGCATTGCTATCCAATATTGGCTGCAAATCGCTGTGCGCGCCGGCGAAAATCAATCCACTCAACGGCAGCGTTTTCCCTCCATGCCCAGCCGGTAATCGCCAATCGTAGGTTGCGCTGGCAGGGCGCGAGACAAATCGCGCTTGGCCGGACGGCACCCAAAAGGCCAGGGCACCCTCACCGTCCCACGTCTCCTGAAATCTCTCTAGAACAGGCCGAATGCGATCCATAGTCCAGTTTTCGGCCTCGTCTGGCGCAAGCGCGTCGAGGGCCCCTTCTAAACCAGTAGCAATCAAAAGCTTGCCGCCATTGCTCGGCAGCGGATCGGGGAAGCCAGCATCAGCCAGTCGAAACAGAGTGCGAAGTGAGACAATCTCCTCAGGCGCCACGCTTTTCAACGCTGTAGCGCCCCACAGCAGACTGAGGCCGCGCCTAGTCCAAATATCTGCAAGAAGAGGGGGCACAGTTTATTCCTCTTCGAAAAGTGAAAGTTGACGCGCCTTAGCTTCGTTCGTCTTTTCCCAGCTTTGGTAGATTGCCAACGCTCGAGCAGCGGCGGTACGGAGCGCAGCTCCGTTGCCGCGACGGGCGAACCAATCTAAGAGCGCCTTAAGCGACGGGCGCGGATCGAAATTGTCATTTCTCACCGTATCGGCGGCGTTGATACCACTATTCTCGAAGCAAGCGCCGATCAGCACCCACGCTTGATCGTAGTCACGGACAAGATTGCGTCTATGCCGCCCATGCCAAGCTTGCGCAAATCGTATTGGCGGAACCGGTCGGAACACTTTGTCTTCTTCTTCGCACCAACCCAGGCTCACGTATTCGTCCGGCGTCATGCCCGTGCCCCGCAAGTATTTCTGCACCTGGTCACGCTTCTCTTCGGCCTTGCCATCAAAAATTCGAAGAAACTGGCGCGTTAGCGGCTCCGCATTACCAGGCAGTGGTTCTTTGCCCGCGCCAGAATCTTCGTCGATCAGTTCGTTGATGCCGACCAGCGCTTCCTTTACGGAGATTGGTCGTTCGTCATTTACATAGACTTGCCCGTAGTGCCGCGAGAAATATTCCAAAGCTTTGCCACGCCGGATGACCTGCAGGTCTGCAGCCGGCAGGCCTTCTTTGCGATGATGCTCGAGAAGCTGTTGAAGCTGCCGTACATCCTGCATCACTTCTCTTCGCATCTTCGCCCAGCTCACGCGCGTCGGGGCCTCCTGTCGTTTTCGGCAAACATGGATAATGTCGTACTCGATTAATTGAGAGCCGAACGTTCCGGGCTTCGCGCCCTCGCCTTTGGTTTCATCCGAGCGGATCGGATATGTGGCTTCGAGGTAAAACCCCGCATCGAAGAGAGATTCTAGGACCGCGACCCAGGGTTCGTCCTCACTATGATGGAAGGTAAACGCGAGAATGCCCCCGGCCTTAAGTGCGCGATTTGCTTCGCGCCAGCACTGCGTAAGGAGACGTTGATAAAACCCATCAGGGTCATCTGGCTCTCGCGCGCTATTTGCAACTGCTTCCAACGCCTTGGGCGATTCGTCTGGATCAAAAAGCGAAGGATAACGTGTCCGCAGACCCAACCTAAGCCAAACCAGGAAGAAATCAGCTAATTCCGAGTAGTGAAGTAGGCCTCCAAACGGCGGATCGGTAATGACGAGATCAAATGAGGCATCATCATATTGTCCAAGGTCCGTTGCTGATCGGCATTCAATGCTCGCTTGAGCAAGTGGATCGCAAGTCGGGATCTTTAGTCCCTTAGCTTTGGTCGATCCAAGCAAGGAGTCCAGCTCCCGACGGCCGGACTTCAATTCCCCGACGTGCGCGGTCTCCCACGGAGATTTTGCCCATTCTATTCCTTCAAGGATGCCTTCAGCGCAGGAATTCCAGGTACCTCTACCTAGCGATCCGAAAACAGAATTTTCGACAACATTGCTCTTGGGGTGGAAATTATTGTTGCTCATGAGCGGGGCGAGGCCATCGCGGCTTATGTCCCAAATGCAAAACATATTTTGGTTGCGAGTGTATTGTTGAAATGCGCCCAACACATATTCACGCACCTCCCATCGATGAGTGCCGGTTTCCTTAATTGCCTTAAGTAAAAGAGCCAGAGTCAGAAGCTGGCGCGAATTGAACATGGTCCACCAGTGGGTAAACCCATGATTTGGGACTCCCCCCTGCTGATGGTGCGTCATGAAGCCGAAAGGCAAAGCCTGCCGAGGCCAGTAGTCCTTTAGATCTGTATTGCGTCGCGTCTCCCACTCACGGAACGCGGCATCAATCGTCATCCAGTCGTCATTGAGTGCGAAGAAGCGACCACCATAGGGCGCATCACCCTGCGCACGACGCGGCGAAAACCCTTGGATTGCATAACTAGCCCAAGCGCCAGTCTTGCCAGTCGACTTGATTGACTGAAGTACATCTTGGGCAGTTCCACAGCGGGCGCAGGTAAAGGTCGAACGCTTGGGTACAGTACCGCCTTTCTTGTCTGTCCGAAATTTCACGCCCGTTTCGGGGCACGTCACTTCATCAGGAATTGCACCGCGTACCTCAAGGAGTCGCAGATGACTCGTCCGTTCCCGGTTCCATTGCGCTGTGCTGGCCGCATCGTCTTGACTTGCACCGCCGTACAGCGCGCCGTCAGGCGCCACGCTAGGTGAGCCGTTCAACCACTCTGGATGCACCAGTAACGTAAGCTCGACCTTTTTCTTTTTCGTCGGCTTTCCCAACCCCGCGCGTTGGTGCTTGTGACCGCACCGGGGACATTGTGTGCTGCCGTCGTCGTGCAGAACGGCGAAAGGTGCTTCATCCTCGGCCACTACAAGCGGCACATCCGGAGCCATACGCACGGCGTACGGTTCGAGATCGAATCGGCCCTTGCATTTCGGGCATGCACGGTCGCCCCAAGCCTTGATCGTGATTGTCTTCACCGCCATGACCGGCGACGTCATGATTGGTGTCCGATGACCGCAGCCCGTGACTTGGCAGGGGCCATGCTTCGCCCAAAAAGTGTAGACCATCTCCGGGCCTTCATACTTATAGAGCTTCCGATCATGGGGCTTTAGCGTGAGAGGATTGAAGGCTTCGCCCATCACACGCCCGTCGGATAGCAGCGTCCACGTTCCCTTCTCGCCGTTCGGGCCGTTGCAAGCGTAGAAGGGCATCAGCTGAGGCTTCACCTCCGCCTCGATGTCGTCGAGCAACGCTTGCACTTCTTCCCTTGTTACCTTGGCAAATTCGTTTTGCACGACGAACCAAGCGACGGGATTGAGGTCATTGCCGTACATCTGCATGCCAAGGCGCGAGCCTTCGACCAAGGTCGTGCCGCCGCCCATGAAGATATCTGCCACCTTGAGATGCTTCAGCGCGCCCTTTTTCTGGTGATTGGCGTAGTACACATCCCAGACCGCTTTGGCGGCAAGAGCAGGGTCGTCAGGTGCTTTCATCGCGCTGGCGAGCAATAACGAACGGAACACGCTGGAGCGCCGCCGAGCCCACCATTTCGACATCTGGTAGATCGGCTTGCCGGCGTTCCCCTCGATCTGCGCGACGCGGTTCACCGGCAAGATCGGGAAATCGACTTCCAGACACGTCTTCGGCCGATTCGGGTCATTGAAATCGACCGTCTCCACTGCCACGGCACGACCAGCACCAATGGCCTTTCCCACTTGGCCCGCGATCTGCTCGGTCTTGGTCAGGTTGTAGACTCTGCCTTCGGCCATCATGATTCCTTGAATGACAGTTCGACCCAGGGGGATAACGTCTCGAGAAGGGTTAGCCCGCCATGCGCCAGAGTGGGATAGCCGCCCGCGACCTTCCACTTGCGCCGGCCCAGCGCCAAGCGGTGCCGGCCCATCACGCCGGATAACGCAAGCGCGAGAGGCGGCGACCATGGTCCACAATCTCCGTCCGCCCCGATGCGCTGGCCCTTGAAGGTGTCCGCCAGCCATTTGCCTTGCTCGCCCGCCGTGTCGGCAAAAGGGCCGATGGCGGCATAACCATGGTCGGACGTGACGATCAACCGCCGGCCCTGGGCAAGCTTGCGGACAAAGGCCCAGAATGCCTCGCCGGTCAGCTGCTCGGCGGCACGCCGTGCCAACTCGGCGTGGCTTGCACCTGGCTTACTGAGATCATGCACCAGATCGTCTGGCCAAGTGTGCCAAAAACACCATCGCGGCTCTGCGCCCACTAATCCTACGATGTCGGTCCAGGGGGCGCTGCTGCATTCGGTGCGCGCGCCCAACAATCGGTGGCTGTTGCCTGCGCCATTATTCTCTAGCGCCGAACGCTGCGCGAACCCGAGCGCTTTGGCAAATTCGGTAGTCGCAGCAGGCAGCTCCGAAGCTGAGGTCGAAGTTTCATGAATGATAAAGCCGCGCTCCTTCGCCCCTTCGCTGAGCCACGGCAGCTCGCGCAAGCTTAGGCCATCGAGAACCAGCACCGCTTTGCCGCCGAACGGCTGCTGCCACCAAGCTGCGAGCCGATCGGATGTACGGGGGACATGGGCGTGAAATACCCTCCACAAATCCCAACCCGCGGTGGCCAGCACCTGGTCGAGATCGGCCATAGCGCGGTCGCGCCGCGCGATCTCCGCCTCGACCTTGTCCACTTTCAGTGGCGGGCCGCATATTGCAAGCGCCTCGCCCACAATCGTTTCCCATGCCGCCTGAGGAGGTAGGGTCAAAATCGCGTCGAGACGGTCGGAGGTCAGGGTCATAGCCCTATTCCTCCTTCTCCAAATGAATGTCCCACAACACGCCGTCAGTCGGGAGCTTCTTGATCAGCGCCTGTAGCTGCGCGCCGGTATTGACATTGACGGTAAGGCTGACGCTGGAGACCTTCGCACCTGCGTTCACGCCCCATTTCTCGATCTGCGACAAAAGATTGAGGGCCGAAGTCGGCTTCTCCGACTGGTACGTTTTCCGAACGCCTTCGCCCGCGAAAATACCGCCACCTACGCCGTCACCTGACTGCTGTCCGCCAGCTGATCCGCCATTGGGCTGAACAGGCGGTGGCGGGGCACCATCGTTGGAGCCACCGGCACTGGTTTCACCCGACTCGCCATCCTTGGGAAAAAGCCCGGGTTGATTCTGGAATGATTCGCCTGCCGGCGGCGTAGCGGCCGCACCAGCTCCATGTGTCGCTGGAGCGCTATGCGGGAGAGTGACCAAGGTTTCATTCAGGTGAGCGCCGGTGCCTAGCTTGCTCTTCATGCGCGCCCAAGCTTGCTCTTCGCTTTCGCCGTGCTTCGCCTGCAAAAGTTCGAGGCCGCGATTGTCGATGGCGATTCGACCCTGCGCACAGAGACGGACGATCTTCTCCACCATATGTGTTTCGCCAAGCCAAGGAATGCAATCTTCGCCCGCCGGGCGCGCCTCCTGACACTCTCTTAGGATTTTGGCGACAGATGCGCTGTCGTTTGCCTGGCGTAGGACCAAGTCGCGAAACGCCTCCGGCTCGAACAGGTCGTCTCGGATCGCCCTTTCTATGGCCTCGGGCACTTTGTCGCCCTGAACTTTCAGGCCCTCAATGTTAAAAATCGCATCACTCGGAATGCCAAAATTCCATCGATGCAGGACAGCGAATCGGTCGTAGCGCTTACGGATCGCCTCGTGCAATTGGCCGCGGAATTCCCTTTCCAGCTTGCCATACTCAGAGCCGTCACTCTTCCAGCTCGAGGCTGTTAGGACTGCGCGCGCGAGTACCACTAGGCTCTGGTCAAGGAAGATATTTCCATCCTCGGCACGCGGAAGAAGGTAGCGTGGGATGTTGCGCCGCTCAGTAAGATGCGCCTTCAACCAAGCACCGAGCTTGGCATTTAGGTCGGTCGGTTGCTCCGGCAAAACAAGAATCGGCAGGCGGCCATCCTTCCACTCCGACGGTTGCTCGTTAGGTTCCAGACTCGACCAAGGGTCGGAATCCCAATTGAGTGGCAAAGCAACAATGCGCCAACTCTTCACGACTTGATCGCTGCCGGCAAAAACGTAACGAATTTCCTTGGCGAGGTGCTGGAGGTCGCGGCCGTCAGTGAACTGGCGATCGTTGCGTGCAGTAGCCATGAGTCGCGCGCGCGGATTTTCTTCTTGCTTGAACTGATAGACTTGACCCTGCTGGTGAATGTTAAAACTATTCTCGACGATGATGGGCAGCTCGGCAGCTAACAAATTATCGTCTACCGGATCAGCGTGGGTGCAATCGACCTGAAGCATTCGGGCATCTGCGCCGGGTTGATTGCTATCCGAAATGGATCGAACCCATAGCGCTGCCATGATCTCGTCTAAGTGCGGCAGCTCGCTAGTATGGTTGGCCACCGCGCCACGTACCGCCTCGAGATTGCGGGCCGCTTTCGCTCGCAGGGTCTTATGCTGATCATTCGCAACGCTGTCGATCAATGCACCGATTCCTGAAGCGTCATCCTCGATGTCGAAGTCGGCCGCTGTTAGAATGGACGCCTTCTTGCCGCGCGCCTTGAACAGGCTCGCAAGAACACGAATGAGGTCGCGCGTGTCCTGCGCCTGAGTCGCGACGAGGATTTGATCTTCGAGCAACTGGATAAGTTGGGGCGCAAATGGCCAGCATTCCAGATAGTCCCGCTGCCAACGGCTGGATTCGACAGGCGCAATCTCGTTAAGCCGAAGATATTCGGATAGATTGGCTGAGATCGCCGGTTCGATATCCTTCGCAGGAATGTTTATGCGATTCTCGAACAAGCGATGCAGCAGTAGGCGCCGGCGATCGGCTTTTGACTGCACTGATTTAAAATCGACCTCCAACGGAGCGACTCGACGCACCTGCTGATAGGCGTCGGTCTTGCCGTTACGAACTGAAATCACCAACGCCAACAAATCTGGTCGGTTCTTTGCGATTTCGGAAAGTGATTGGATGAAATTGAATGCCCATGTGCGTTGCGGCTTAGACGGCGTTTCGATTTGGCCATCAAACCAAGTCTGGAATTCGTCGAGCAGGAGCATGACTGGCTGGTGCTCAAACAGCTCCAAGATAAGTTCGTCAGATGGGACGTTTGTCTGCCGCTTGCCATCGGCCTGCCATTTTCCGCGAATAAACTCACCCTTAGGATGGTTGTCGAACAGCAAATCCCAAAGAAATTTGTAGGCATTACTCGTTAGCTTCTCGCCGATAACTTTCATACTTGGGCGTAATGCGATAGCCGCGATGTCTGGCCGGTTGAGCGTTGTGGCCCAGTGGTCCAGCCAAGCCTTTGTAGCGACCGGATTAGCACCAGCGTGGTATAGAGCGGCCATGACGTGAGACTTGCCAATGCCACGCTCGCCGATCAGAACCACCGGGCGTACTTGGTGCGGCCCGATAGCTTCCATGGCCTTCAGCAAGTCATGGCTTGGATAAGTGATTTCGAGGAACGTCTCGGCCGGGACCTGTGTTGCGCCCGTTTTTTGCTTCGTGGCGAGTTCGATTGCAGTGCCCTTTAGGGCAGCACCTCGAAATTCCGGACGAAGAGTTAAGACGGGAAGTGACATGTCGGCGCGCCCCCTGGCTCGTGAAAAACGGACCGCGATTTCAAGGGCCTAAGTCGACCGTCATTCGCTAGCCACGTGCAGTAGCACAAAGTTTATCAGCTTAGTTCCAGACCAAGAAGAACCGTATGTGTTCCCGCCAATTATGCCCGCAAGACAAGCAAGAAAAGCCATTTAACTGACTTTCAGAGGGCCGCCAACGTGGGTAGCCCCAGCTGGATACCTCGCATGAGGACGGCTGGGTCGTTAGACTTGCCCGTCCCCCACGTTCCGAAGACGCCAATCGAGACGGGCAATAGGTCGGGACTGGTCGCGAGTGTCGCGATCTGGTCGGCGATCTCCGTGAAATTTAGGAAATCTTCGCTGCTCTCGCTATCACGCCACATGGCGGCCCCGCTTCTCGCCTGTCTCGTATTGCCCCAACTACCTGTGGTTGATCTGTACTCTACTCCTGCATTTTGCAAGATCTTTCTATATAGGCCTGCATGAGCTTCCACAGTTTGGCGCCCTTGGCGGCGGGACCAGCTCGGCTAGGTTGAAGGTCGACCTTGGGCCGCTCTAGGGAGATATGGCGCCAGGGAGCGCGGAGTCCTATCGACTGCTGATGGACAAGTCAGACATGGTAATCTTCCATCCATCCCATCAAAGGGATCAAGACCTAGCGATATTAAGAACTTTGAAATCTGCGAGGGTAAGTAACCACCCCGGCGAACGCGTGCATTTCAAGAAACAGGATCGGTTAAACTGGCGATGGGACAATTAAACTTGGCCGCATTAAGATGAAAATCTCGCGCCTCCACATTGAAAACTTCCGCTCCATTCGCAGCCTTGACGTGGAGTTAGGAGACACGACCGTATTCATTGGCCCGAACAATGCGGGCAAGACAGCAATTCTCGACGCGCTACGCATCGCGCTGACGCGGCGTTGGGGCCAGCGCGGTACGGGCTTCACCGAGTACGATATTCATCTAGCAACCGATGGCACCGATCCGAAAGCTTCGCCCGGAGTTGCTATCGAGTTGCGGGTTGAGGAGAAGGTCGCCGGCGAGTGGAGTGATGACCTTGAACAGGCCCTGGATGAGCTAATCCAAACCGATCCGCACACCGGGATTAACTCCATCACCCTTAGGGCCACGTGCGCTTGGAACGCAATAACCAATGCCTTTGAGCCGTCTTGGGGGTTTCTTAATGCGGCGCGGCAGCCGCTCGTCTCTGGCGGTGCGCGCCGGCTCAACCTTGAGCGCTTCTGGGAGTACTTGCCTGCTTTCTACCTAGGAGCGTTACGTGATGCCGCCGATGAGTTCTCCCCACGCTCACAGTTCTGGGGGCGCTTGCTCAAGGCGATGGTCATTCCTTCGCAGCTTGAGGGACGAGTCCAGCGAATCCTCAACATCCTTAACAAGAAGCTGCTTGCTGCAGATCCTCGCTTGGCGCAAATCGCGAGCACTCTTTCGGGGACCACTCAGATCGCGTCGCGTGACCGGGCGGGGGCGGTTGACCTTAGGGTTGTGCCTCTGAAGTCGTGGGATCTCCTTTCAAAGGCGGAGATTATCCTTCGCAACGAGCCCGACTGGCCATGGCTCCCATTGCAGAAGCACGGGCAAGGTATTCAAAGCCTTTCCGTAATCTTCCTGTTCAACGCATTCGTCCAGCACCTCCTTGCTGAACTATATCAGCAAGAGAGCGTGCCGGTGTTGGCGCTTGAAGAACCTGAGACACATCTACATCCTCAGGCCGCGCGAACACTATGGAGCCATGTGCAGTCCCTGCCTGGTCAAAAGGTTATTACTACCCACTCACCTTATTTCGTGCAGAGTGTGCCGTTCCGAGACCTTCGTCTTGTGCGTTTAACTGCCAACGGCACACAAGTTTCCTCACTTCCTTCGAGCTTCTCCGCAAGGATTCCGCACGCGCCGGGCCTCGACGCCGTCGTCGCGTCCGTGCCTGATTTGCTGTCATATGATCTCCCCACCCAGACTCTGATCGTGCGAGGCCAGTTCGAGCGGAACGCCTATCGAGCTCTGTTAACGGTCTATGGCTCACATCCAGATCGGGCAGTGGTCATTGGCGTCCTTAGAGATTTGCGGGATCGAGCACTTCTCTACATCGGCGATGAAGAATTGAAGTCGCTTGAAACCTTTGCGCGCCGTATTCGCGGCGAGATCTTCTTTGCGCAGCGTTGGCTCATCGTCGAAGGACAAGCCGAGTACCTGCTGGTGCACGGCATTGGAAAGGCGCTTGGGTACGACTTGGACGAGCACGGAGTCTCGGTCATCGACGCCATGAACAACGGCCACCCCGCGATCTTTGCGGCCCTCGCGAGAGCTCTTTCGATTCCCTGGATGGCCGTATTCGATGGCGACCCCGCAGGGCTTGGGTATTGCACAGCGATTCAAGGGCGCGATTTTCCAGCTGCCGAGGTGCAACAACGCTGCGCGACACTTCCTAGAGGGCACTTGGAGCAACAACTCTTAGCCGATGGGCTGGATGCAGACCTACGCGCTTCGTTGATAGCTATTGGCCAAGCGGACGCGTTGACGATCGACGAACCAACGCTCCAAACTCGGCTCGAAAAGGCCAAGACGGCGTATTGCGCGGAGTTGGCGGCTCGCATGGGCACAACCCCCGACTTGGCGGCACGAATGCCCGAAGCCTTCCGTAACGCGATCGCATCTTTGCGAGGGCTGACCTAATGACTCTCGCCTTGGAAGCTGCCCTTACGAAACTCACCGAGATTCAGCGAGAAGCTGCCGCACACACCGAGGGAGCGCTTCTTCTTCTAGCGGGCCCCGGCTCGGGAAAGACACAGGTACTGACTACACGCATCGCGCAGCTCCTCGAAAACTCCAGAGGAAAGAACTTCCGTGTGCTCGGCCTCACCTTTACCACGAAGGCAGCCGACGAGATGAAGCAGCGCGTCGCGAGTTTCGTTCCAGATCTTGAGCAGCGGGCTAACATCGGCACGTTTCATAGCTTCTGTGGCCAAATGCTGCGCCAACATGGCGTGCATCTCGGCATTAATCCCGACTTTGCAATTTATTCGCGAGACGAAGACAGGAAGTCACTGCTCGGAGACGCGCTCAGGGAAGCGGCGAAATCCAGCGCAGCAGTATCGAATACCTTTGTCGATTTCCTCCCTCTTATTGATCGACTGAAGGCGCGCTTGGTCGAGCCCAATGACGCAGTCGCTGCACTTCGCGAGTATGAGAGCCGAGATGCTGCTGCCATAACGTACCGCCTTTACGAAGACGAGCTGCGACGCAGTAACGCCATGGACTTCAACGGCCTGATTTTGGAAGCCTTTCGCCTCGCCACGAAATTTCCTCTCCTGGCCGGCCGCTATCGAGTGTCCCATCCGTATTGGCTGATTGACGAGTTCCAAGATACGAACCTTGCTCAGTACCGGTTGATTCACGCGCTCGCTGGGGACTTCCGCAACGTCTTCGCTGTCGCCGACGACGATCAGATCATCTATCAGTGGAACGGCGCCAGCTATCGACGCATTCAATCATTCATACAGGACTTTGGCGCCGCAACGTTGCAGCTTCCGACGAACTACCGTTGCCCACCCATCGTAGTTCAAGCGGCGAACCAACTTGTCGCCTACAACGCCCTTCGCACAGCCTCGAAGCGTCCGTTAGAGGCCGGCAAAACGCTCATGCAATATCCAGAGGCAGAACAATTGCAACTTCGGAAGTTCGACTCCGAGGAAGCTGAAGCCACTAGCATCGCTACGGAAATTGCCGCGCTCGGCAAGACCTCTTGGGGAGCCGTGGCTGTACTCGCACGCACCCGGGCGCTTCTGGAGCGAATGCAGAAATCTCTTACCGCCACCGGTGTACCGTCCGTCATTGCGCAGCGGCGCGACGATTTCCTCGCTCCCGAATTTCGCTGGCTAGCCGCTGCGCTCCACCAGGTAGCACGGCCACTAGATCGACGGAACTTCGGAACACTATGTGGCTCCTTCGACCGAATGGTAGGGACCAAAACGTCCTCCGATCAGATTATCTCGGAGGCGGAGGCCAGCAATATCACCTTGATGGCCCACTGGATGGCGCTCATCAGCCAGCTCTCAATACGCGAAGAGTACAAGCGCGCGATTGCAGCACTGAATACGTTGCCAACCAATGCGGCAGGTGTACGGGCCGCCGCCGATGACATTATCAAGCAATTGCAGGTGGTAGATCGCAAAGCCGAGGCTGATTCGGATTTCGGAGAGGATTCGAAAGCTTGGCGCGAACTCACTGCGGATATTGCTATGCATGTCGGACGCGATGGGTCGCTCGATGAGTTCCTCCAAGAGCTACAGATGCGCTCGAAGGAGCCGATGCCCCGACCCGACACCGTGACTCTGACGACAGTTCACGCGGCGAAGGGTAGAGAGTTCGATACAGTGTATGTGATTGGTTTGGCGGAGGACGTGATGCCGTCATTTCAGAGCAAGCAGAAAGGTGCCAACAGTCCAGAGATGGAGGAGGAGCGGCGAAATTGCTTCGTCGCGATTACAAGAGCCAAGGAGCGCTTGATCCTCAGCTGCGCCGGAAGGTATCGGGGTTACTCGAAGTCACCTTCTCGTTTCTTGGCGGAAATGGGACTGGCCGTTCCTACGTAATGGAGGTTGAGAGCCAGCCGCGTTTGTGTGGATGCGTCGCGTCGGAACATGGTCCGATTCTCGACCACCACAACAACCCTGTCTTTAAGTAGCCCAAGCTCCCGTGACTGCTTCGTCTCGCACAACTTTTCAGCCGCCTGTTCCCAAACTCAGTACAAATCTCATATTTTGCACTGAGTAGGCCTCGCCAGCCTCAATCCAACCATGTGTTGTTGCCGAGGGTTATCGAAGGGCGTCGTTCAGCAGCTTTGCCAACCTGACACTGGCTCTCTTGATTTGATTGCGCGCCTGATCGGACGCCGCGCTCACGTAGCTCATCGTTAGGACATGGCATTGTCCATCGACGGGAGGCCTCCCGAACGCCCGGACCTGACAAGCGATAGTCCCGTCGGGAATTTTGTAGACTACCATTTTTGCCACTGACCATGATTCCAGTGCCCAATCGCGAGCCGCGCTCTTCCCAGTGTCCTGCTTAGTCCAGGCAGCAATATCTTCTGGGGTGATCTCGCCGATTAGCCGGCTCGCAATCACTTCCGCCGTCGATCCCAAGCTCTTAACGGCACTGCCGTCCCAATAGCTGTGAAGGTTCTCGCCTATATCTCGTCCTTCGACGATGACTTGGACCTTGTTGCCACCCTGATCATGCTGCCGCTCAGCGGCATGAAGCGGTTGATGCACATCTCCGACAAAATGCAGCAGAAACATTAATGCGAGAGTTCGTTCCTCGACCGGAAGAGACTTGTCACCGAGTTCGGCGGCGAACTGCTCAATCTTCCGGACGACGCAGTCATTCGGTGATCCCTTGCTGGCTGGCATTATCAACTGGGGGATGGGTAGTCTCACTTCGCGAGGCGTCGAGCCCATGTGAAGTGAGAAGCCGGCTTGGTCAAAAAGAATACTAAGGAGAACCCAGCATCTCTGACACGACGGACCGTGCTGGGAGCCACGCTTGTAATTGGGCTTCCTCTGGCCAGTAGTCCCGGTGGAGCGGCGTTGGCATCAGATCCTATTGCAGCTTTTGCCCAGCGCTGGCTGGCCACACTTAGAGCAGAGGAATGCCTCCACGCTCGCTGGTCGGAGATATCGGCTGTTGCGGCTCTTTGAATGGGCAGAACTTGCAGACGATGAACGCGAGGCACTCCCGGCGGCCGCGGGCCTTTATGAAATCGAGGCCCAGCTTGCCGTGCTCGAGGAAGAACGGCGTGTCTGTTACGCGCAGTTCATCGGTCTTCTCGCCAGCACGCCGACGCAGCTGCACATAAAACTGCGGGTCGTCGCGGACACTATCAATCCAACGGACAATCCTGAGGCGCATCGCTTGCTTGCGGTCGCCATCGGGAATTGGAGATGTTCGTGCAAACGCCGCCCGCGGAGTAGGCGCCGCGCAATCCCATCAAATACAAAGTGTAGAACTCATCAGAGCTCTGCTAGGTGCATAACTTTAAGGAGGCTGGTTGACGAGTTTAATAGCAGTGCTACGCTACTACTTATACGGGCATCCGTTCCTGTAGTTCACCCAAAACTGTAAGCTAAAATTGGAGGCCAAAATGGCAGGCCGTCAGGCCAAGGTCATGACGCCCACGCAATTGCGTGCGGCGCTGAAACGAGTGCGTGTCGGGCGCTACCCGACACGCGATCAGATCATGCTGCTGCTATCTCACAAAGCAGGCCTCAGGGCTTCGGAGATAGCAGGGCTCACTTGGTCTATGATGCTCACCTCCTCAGGCACACTGGCCAAACACATCGCCTTGGAGAACAGCATCTGCAAGAAAGGTTCAGGCCGTTCGGTCCCCCTGCATCCGGACCTCCGCTCCACACTGTTACGCCTCCGGAGGCAAGGAGGCAGCGAGGGGCATGTGATCAAGTCAGAAAGAGGCGAACGGTTTCGCGCTTCGAGTGTTGTGAACTGGTTTCGCGAGCTCTACGCGGACCTCAACCTGCAAGGGTGTTCTAGCCATAGCGGCCGGCGCTCCTTCATCACCTATTCCGCTCGTAAGCTTGCAAAAGCAGGCGGTTCCCTTCGCGATGTCCAAATGCTTGCCGGACACCGAGATCTTGCCACCACGCAAAAATATATAGAGGGCGACAGCCTCGCCCAACGCCGCCTTGTCGCTCTGATCTAAGCGACGTCCGTCCCAGTACACCGCCACTGGGCAGGGGCAGCGATCATTCAGGCGGCCCTTAGCTAACACCATTGATTCAGGAGATACCATGCGACGGCTTAAAAGGCCGCCTCGTGTCGCGGCGCTTTGCGTCCTCGGCGAGACGGTTAAACACCCCCGCAATAACGTCTGGCGGATTTCGCTGCTGCGGCAGCTGGTCCAGGTCGTGCTTGCATCGGACTGGCATCCGATCGACGCGATTGTCTTGCCCGGCGGCTTCTTCCGTATGCGCAAGGCATTCGGAGCTACGTCTTTCGCTGACCGTCGAGAAGCGCTTCGGTACAAAGGGTTCGCACTCGCCCTTCAAGCTGCGGTTCGGCGCCTCCAGAGACGTAGTCCCGGCATCCGCATCGTTACCGGGGTACTCGCGTCATCGACGGATCCCACGGAGCGCACGGAACAGGCGTGTCTCGCCTTTGGTACTGCCGGCCCACTCGCGATCTCAAGGAAAATCACACCTACGCACAAAGATACTCGGGACTGCCGCTTCGTCAGCCCTTACGTCGAGGATTTCGCCAGCACGCGACGTTTCATTGGCCTGGCCAACGGAAGCCTGGCCGCCCTCCATTCCTGCTACGACCTGTTCGGGACTGCAGATTTGGAGGGCGGTTCAGCAAGCCGTCGGTCGGCAATCCGCCGCTTGCTTACGCAGCAGGGATCACTGACTGCAGACGATACATCCTTCACCATTACTCGTCGTGTCAGCGTCGAGCGCTGGCATACGATGCTCCGGAAGCAGGAACCCGACGTGGCTCTCGTAGCCATTCACGGGTTCGAGGCGCCCGGCCGCGATGGCTATTGGCAAAGGCACGGGGTAGCACGGGCGAGCGCTTCCCTCGGTGGGGCGCTGGTGGTCGGTGCGGCCCATTTCGAGAGCCGTCTTCCGACCACCAACGCCTCCACACTCGCTGCCCACGGCGTGGAGCATGAACACATCTTCGCTGGAACCGGCCGTCTCGCCCATCGGCTTGCGCCTATAGCTGCTCTGATGGTCGAAACCCGATCCAGCAAAGGTTTGCTCAGACTGTTCACGCCCCCACCGACCCTCCAGATCGTGGGAGAAGGCCTATGACGGGATCAACTCCTCGCTCAGCCCTTCTCCATCTGCTGGGAGTCACAATCGAATTAGCGAAATGCTGGTCTGAGGATGGCCCGCCGCCCGACTTGGAGGAACTCTTCCATGCCCACCGGGCCTTCTGGGATGCCCAGGCTCAACAGAGGCCCATAACAGCTCTGCGAGAGGGTTTGGGTGCTATGGGGCCGGCCAGGTTTGAGGCAGCCCTCTGGATCATCGATCCCGGTATCTACGAACCGACACTGCTCGCCCAGGCCTTGATTCGGGCCTGCGCTGAGGTAGCTAACGAAGGTGGAGATCCGGCTCTCGATGCCGCCACCCGGTTGATCGCTTTGCAAATCGCGAGGGTGGTCAACGCACCGCCCAGCCTGCGCAAGGCCGATTGCCTCGTCTTCGAGTGCACACAGCGCGCCCTCGGACGCTGATCTAAACCGGCCCCTTTGGGGCCACCCAAGCCATCACCGGCAATGCGAGTCCCGAGTTCGCGGGATGATCGCGCCTGCCTTCAAGGAACTTCAATATGGGCAACGATGCACGTTCTACATCCGCTATTCGCGTACTAAACGATCAATTCCGGCAGAGCCTTCAGGGGGGGCGGATGGTCATCACCGCTGGCGTCCAGGCTTTGGGCCCGCATCGGCTGCTTGGCCTACTGCGCATGGTGCGGTCGTTCGACGCCTTCAACGAAGACAACGATCCGTACGGTGAGCACGACTTCGGATCATTTGTTGAAAGCAGCCAGAAATTCTTCTGGAAAATTGACTACTACGATCGCCGCTGCGAACAGGGCTCAGAGAACCCCGCCGATCCTGCGCAAACCACACGTGTCCTCACGCTGATGCTTGCTGAGGAATACTAGCGGCTCTTGCCGGGCTTACGGCCGGGCTTGAGCGAAGCAATCCGGCCTCGGCTCGAAGGCGCGGATACGATGTCCACGATATCGACCTTAGGCACCTTGGCGATCTTCTCCAGAACGGCCGTCGTCGGGTTCTCTAGCCCGCGTTCGATCCGGCTCACATAGGTCCGGTCAGTCCCGACATCGACTGCAAAACCCTCCTGCGAGAGGCCTGCGGCCACCCGCAGGCGTCGAACATTTTGGGCAACACGGGCGCGCGGCGGCGACGCGCGACGCAGAGGCTCAGGCCAAGGCGTTCTTCGATCACCTGCTGATGGGTCGGTAGCCTGGTCTCAATCGACCCGGTGCAATATTGTCGAAAAGCCCTGAGTGGAATGGTGCAGGGGGAGAGGGGCGCGATACACTCGGCCGAATGGGAATTGAACAATCCGCCAGTGCAGCAATCCGCTCGCCGCTGGCTGCCTGTCTATCTGAACTTATCAAACGCTTTCGGACACTATCGCCGCACGTTGCGCTGACCGAAAACGGCTACGTCGCTGATGCCATCCAGAATCTTGTTGAAGGGATAAGTCTTGAGGACTTTGAGGCAGATCTTCAGCAAGGGGGCGGCGATGAACTGAGGGGGAAATTTCGCGCTGTTCGCTCCTCGTCAGCCCTGGCGGTTAACACATTCGCTCCCTTCAAGGCCCATCGCGAGGATCTGTTGCTTCCCGGCGGTGAAACTTTTGAAGAGTTAAAATTCGAGAGAAAGTGCCCAAACGGTGTTAGTGAGTTCGCGCCGTTTTTAGACCTCCTTGTCGAGAGTCAGAAAGGTGTTGTTGGGGTTGAGTCCAAGCTACTGGAGCCATTGTCGAGGCATACGGCAAAGTTCTCGCCGTCATATGATAAACGGATCAAAGACGACCGCCGACAAAGCGGTTGGTTCCAGGAGATGCAGCGTCTTATTGAGGCGCCCAAGGCGTATCAATGGTTAGATGCGGCCCAACTTGTGAAGCATGCATTCGGCATTGCGCACACGTTCCGGGGCCGCCCGACAACGCTCTTGTATCTGTTTTGGGAGCCGGCCAACCCCGACGCATTCCCATTCTTTGCTGAACATCGGAAGGAGGTGGCGCAATTTGCGGCTGCGATTGCCGGAGGCGGCCCGACCTTTGTTGCCATGTCCTATCCGGAGCTTTGGCGCCTTTGGGTGGCGCAAACCAAAGCAAAGTGGCTAACAGCGCATATTGGCCGGCTGCGTGCCCGATACGAGGTAGTGGTACCTGAACGGTAATTACCTTCAGCAGCTGGACGTGTGCGTCTGCCGAAGAAGGCTGAAAGTAAGACTCAGTGTAAAAGTGCGGAAAGGCACTGAGTCGGATCTAGGGCAGCTAGGCCACCAAATCACGATTACGATTGGGATGAGGACGCAGATGAATCGGTATTTCGACGGCGCTCGCATCCTGGAGGACGTACGCCGGGCCTTGGAGTCTGCACTCTCAAAGCATGGATTAACTACTCATAGCCTGCTCGGCGTAACAACTGCGCTAGAGGCGATTGCCACAGATCTTAAGCTGCAGTGTTTGCAAGGTATTGCGGGACGGGAGATGGGGCGGTTCGGAATGGAAGCCTACAATCGCGCAGTCATTGCGCGGAGGGTCGCGCTCTTGCAAAGCCCGCAAAGCTCCACGGTTAACCCCTTGATGGAGAGCATTGCCATGGCGCTAGAACAGCATCCGGGTGGTATCGCCGATTCGGCCCTTGAGCTTGCTACCCTACGCGTCTTTCTGCAAAAGCCTCGGCTTTCCAAGGATGGTGTGGTCAAAGCGCATAGGGAGAATCCCTCGCTCTCAACCGCTTTTATCTCTGCGAGAGCCTACTTGAGTGTAGGAGAGGTCATTTCCTTCACGGATAATGGGTGGCGTTTGAACTCCTAACAGAAAGCAGAGCACCCAACGCTGCACTGCCGCTGTTCCGAAGTGTCCATCCGGCGAGATATGTTGCCCAGAAGAGCTGCCACTCAGCACAAAATATGCAGAGAAAAGCTCCTATATAGAGACGCCGACCCAACCAGCAGGCACTGAAGCAAGGCGCCCCAATGACCCAAGTCCACAAACCTTTAGAGTCAGAAGCCTACATTCTCAGAGAGTCTAAGGAGAATCCCGAAGGCGAACCACATTGCATCGGGTTCCTTTCGGCGCGTCGCACCGACGACGGTGAACTCCTGGAAATGTTCATCGAACTGCTGCCAGGCGAAGCGGAAGGTCTAGTCGGAGACAATCTCCTGTCCTTCGAGAAGATCGGAGACCGATTTTATCGTTGGGCCGATTTCGAAGGTTACGATAGTCCCGAGGACATCCTGTTAGAGGGTGACGAGAGCCATCCAAGTTCGGGATGGGCCGACTTTCAACGGGTTTTAGAGGAAGCCGAAAACACAATTCGGCTCGTAGCCCAGGGCAAGCCCATTCAAGAACAAGTAAGAGATTCAAAAACAGGCCAATTGCGGATTTTAAACAATGCTCGTCTTAGTCAGCATCGCCCAGTGCGAAGATATTTAGCCAGGAAGAAAGTCGGTGCCGATTGTGATGTTTCAATCGATGCCAAATATCTGAAAGCAAAACTCAAGACGTTACCGAATGAATTTCGCTCGCGAGCCAAAGTGAAACTTTATGCCGTAACAACGGGATTGATGCTGGAGTTCACCCGCGGACGCACAAAAAGAAAACGCTATCAATGCCGTGCTAAGGGAGCGTGGAAAAAGAAGACCGGGATCGAGATGCTAGCCAGCTCCTTCCTCCATATTATCAAATCGACTGATGAGCCGCTGGTACGCCTAACTCACATCGCGGGTAGACTTTTCGTAAATCACGCTACGATCGCCGCAAAAGACACATCCATTTGATCCGGCTTAAGCAGAAGCCACGATGAACCGCTCCCGTTGATTGCATGACCGAGCCGATCCACGCCTACACGAAGTCTTCATGCATATCAGCGCGTTTAATGATGAGAGTAAAAGTCACTTCGCGCTACGCACTCGTGGCCGCGAACTTCGTTCGAGTCGCCGTCGCCGGATATCGTAAACGTCTGGCCCAAAGCTCCTTAGCCACCATTCAAGCTGCTTGCTGTTGGTCAACGTAGCGCTGATTGCGTAATGGTCAGCCGAAGCTCTTATCGTCTGATCGGCGGAGAGTGGCGTTTCGGTCAGATGATGGCCGGCCTCCTTGGAGATCTTAAAAGACAAGCGGACGCGAGTTCCGTCGCCGAAGCCAAATTGACCATCATCATCAAATTTCTGAAGGTCAAAATCTTTCGGCCGCTCGAACGCGATTGTCGTGCAACGCGCGACTTGTACTCTGTTCAGAGCAAGGTTGCGATCATCGTCGTAACCGCGAAAGCGACATACTAGATAAAGTCGAACACCTTGTTGTGCTAAGCCTAGCGGCATGACTTCGGCGTCGCTTCTACGGCCTGTTGCATTCTTGTAGCTAAGCTTAAGCCAGCAGTTGCCGTACAGGGCGTCACTTACTGCCTCGAGTACGCCAGACTGAAGCGTCGGAGGAAGAAGAGGTTGGGTCTGGCTGATAACGCGTACCTTGGTCAGCCATTCTTTCTCGAGGCGCGCGTCGGTTTTCTGACCTATGTCTGTGCGGGCCTGCTTATAATAGGCGGATAGAGACTTCGCTAACTTCTGCGGCAAGAGTACGCCAAGCTGCCGTTCTGCTAGCGCAAGCAGCAATGCTTCTTGCCGGTTGAGACCGGGTATGGAGAAACCGCTAGCTTTTTCCTTCCACCGGTAAAGATATGGCTTGCTCCGATCGTCCCGGTCTACCTCAAAGTGCTCGCAGATTGTTTCCAGCAGGCGCTGAATAGTGCGCAAATCTCGACCAAATCCGGCATCCTGCAATTGTTGGTGGAGATCGATCGCCGAAACTCGCTGACTTCGCGGAATTCTCTTAAGTAACTCAAGTACAATACGTACTGTCTCCAGTGCATCCGGACGCTTCGGCATCTTTAGATCTCTAGATCCTTGCGGCTGGCAAACACTTGCCACAGACGGACCATCGCGTAGGTATCCAGTCGGCAGTATTCGGTGAGCTGCTTACGGATCTGTTCGCGACGCTCCGGCGAAGTGTCTTTGTGAATCGCCTCCAGATAGCCCTCTGCAGCCATTCCGCCATCTTTTATGCCATCTAAGCCATCGTAGCCCAGTGTCGGAACAACGGCGGGCAATACGTCCTTGATTGACCAGCTCCCCTTTTGTGAGGGGTGATAGTAATGCTCCCGTGCGATTGGAAGTAGATCAACGAGTCGGTCATTCAGCGCTAGGAGTGCCGCTTTGTGCGGCCTAAAGCGCGAAGCGAGGTCAGTGATACGCGCACGTTCGAAGCTCGCGTTGTAGACGAATATCGGTCCCGAATTTCCGCAAGCTTCGATAAGAGCGGAAGCGAAATCCTTGGAAGGGTCCGCACCAGACAAATCGAGATGGCCCTTATGGACCAGCTTGCCTGTGCGCCCCAACAAATGCGCGCTGAATTGGAAAGGTATCTGCTGAAAGGGGCGCGCGCCCGCCCAAATTGGCACTGGCATGGACGTTGTCTCAAAATCCAAAAAGACGGCTGGAAGCTTATGCTGTGCCATCGCTGTGGCGGCGCCTTTGGCGTCGAAGAACGGTTTGTTCTGGAGTGTGTGTTGCTTAACCCGGAGCGCTATGGGGCTGAGCAACTCATCGGGCACGTCTTTGAGCTCGGTGATCTTCTTCGCTTCGATGTACGCGCGAAGTTTCGGCGACATTCGGGGCAGCACGTCGGCTGAGTGCTTGGGTTGCGGCTCTTGCGCCTTGCAGTACTCGGAAAATCCACACTCAAATGGACTGCTACAGTGGCCGCCTGTTTTCTGCTTGGGCTCTTTCGTGCGCTTTGCCACGACATGCGCGTCAGCAATCCACTGCTTCACTTCTGCAGCACGCCCGGACGTCTCCTCCGTCAAATCGTTCTCTTTCAGCAGACCTTTGTAATTGCCGTCACCAGGATAGACCCACTTGCTATCGATAAATGCGACAGCGACTGCGGCCAAAGATACCCCGGCCGCTCTAGCAACGAAGGCTTGAATAGAAGCGTCATCCCGATGGTAATCCTTAACGCTAGCAGACGATTTAACCTCGATCATTCGCCACTCTTGTCGGCCGCCACTTCGGACGGGGAGCATTACATCAGCGAAGGCAAAGGCGCCGTCTGCGGAGAAACCCGCCTCGAACACGGGTTGGCTCTTACCCATCAAATCTGTGGAGCGCGCAAATGCTTCGGGGTAGCCCTCGGTCTGGGCATTTACCACGGCCCCTGTGCTCTTCGGGTCATAGAGGCGTTGCGCGATATCGCCCACCTGGTTGCCGACCCTAAAGCGTGCCTTTGTCGCAGAAGAGTCTTCCCGCAACTCTGGTTTGTAAAGTTCAAGCCAGAGACGCTTGGGACATTGCCTAAAGGCAATTAATTTGGACTTTGAGAGCGACTTCATATTCCCCACCCCACAGATCCTACACAGCTCTTGGCTAGAAACCTATCCTTCGTGCGAACCCCTCCTTGAGGTTGCATTCCGTTTCTAGTCGGCTGATGAACGCGGCGGTGTTGCCGATGGGGCGCATTCTGCTCTGCCGGGCAACCGTCGCGAAATCGCCAGGTGTAAGGACCTGCAGCATGGAGAGCTGCTGCTTCTCGGCTGCCAAAGGGGCGGTAAGGCCGAGGCCCGCACAATGGCTCTCGAGCAAAGAGCCGGCCTGGCCTTGAGTGAGGTAGTCAAAGTGCACTTTGAGGTCGAAGCGCCGAAGCGATGCCTGGTCTAGGCTGTCGATCAGGTTCGTGGTGCCAATAAAGATTCCAGGAAATGCCTCGATCTGCGTCAGCATCTCATTGACGAGGCTGAGCCCCCAACTGGTGCTACTCCGCCGGCGATCCTGCAGAAAGCCATCGACCTCATCGATCATTAAGATAGAGCGGCGGCGCCGAGCCCCACTAAAAGCGCGCGCGACATTCTTTTCGTTGTCGCCCACGTATTTCGACATCAGGTCGGATGCTCGCTTCGTCTCGAGAGGCATTTCAAGCTGAACGGCCAGCCACTGGCCAAATGCAGTCTTTCCGGTCCCTGGAGGCCCATACAAGCAGATCCGGCCCTGACGGGCGCGCCGCAGTCCTTCTGTAATTTCGATAAGATCGGCGTCCGCGGTCGTATAGCGCGGGTCGTACAAGCCACCGGTCGAAGAAAGGGCACGTGCGTGGATCGGCGCGTGTCCCTGCGCTTCAAGGGTGTTGCTGATGAGAAGTTCGACGGCCGCCGGCACGTCGCTCTTTTTCAAGTCATTACGGACCGTCCGCACGACTTCCACTGCCCGAGCAACTACTGCCGGCGCAAGTACCTCCGACTCGGCTAGTCGAGCAACCATGTCCTTGTCGATTAGATCAGCGCAGAGACCTTCAATTATCTGCGCTCGACGGCGAAGGGGCGGAACTGGAAGTTCAAACACAACGTCGAACCGACGGACAAAAGCAGGGTCTAACCCACTTGCCGAATTTGAAAGCCAAATCGCAGGGACTGGATTGGTCTCAAGGAGGCGATTGATCCAGGCCTTCCGCTCGAGCGCCGCGCTGGGCGGTTGGAACAGGGAGAAGAGGCCATCGTTGGTGCCAAAGACGTCTTCGGCCTCATCAAATAGGACAATCGCTTTGCTCTTTCTCAGAAAGCATTGCGCGGCACCAAAAGAATTTAGCCGCACGTTTCCGGAGACGGAAACGCCTTGGCGATCCTCCGACGACACCTCGTATAAAAGCGCATTGACTGCCTCCGCGAGTGACCGGGCCAACTCACTCTTTCCGGTCCCTGAGCGTCCGTAGATGAAAACGTTTACTCCTGCTCGCTTGGTGACAAGGGCGTGACGGAGCAAGGGTAGGACGACAGCCAATGCCGAGGCGATATGGTCGAAGGCTTCCATTTTGAGTGTTGCGGGCAGGCTTGGACCGACAACGTCTCTTAGTAAATCGATAGGGTCGGAGATGCTTGTGCTGATCTGGGCGGCAAACTCTGACGTTACGGTCTCCAGCTTTTCTGAGAGCGATGAGGTCGTAGCCTTGATCTCGATCAATCCGCTTGAGACGAGGACCCCGGTGCGATGGAGGGATTGAGTAATCTCGGCGGGAGGCAGTCCGAGTACGACGCTCAGGAGGTGATTTACTCGCTTGTTAGTCAGGCTGCCAACTTGCGCTCCAGCATCGGCCAGAAATTGCTGTGTTTGTAGCATCACGACAAATTCCAAAATCCGCTGGTCAGCTGCTGAGAGGCCGGCTTGAACAGCGAGCCTAGAGACATTCTCCTTCAACGGACTGGGGATCTGGGCCTTCCGCGCTTTCCGTTCGATAGAGCGCCCCCAAGTCTGGAGATCCTTAAGGGCGGTCCGGCGATTGAACTCCCGTCGCGGAGAATCAATCCATTTGCCAAGCGATATGTTTCTGGCGACATCGTCATCAGAAAAGCAGCCGCTGGTGATCAGTTGACGATGGCCGCGCAGGTCAAGCAGCAGGCGAGAAACCCATAGCTGTACGATGAGCGACGTTTCGTCGGACGGGTCGGTCGGTGAGGCGCGCAAGCGCAATGTCCTTGGCATTTCAAGCTCCTATCGTGCGTGGAGCTTACGTCTACTTACGACAATCTGTGTCGCTAGTGTTTGCCTCCTTTGGTGCATAAGCGAGGTGGGAGCTAGGGACCTCTAGTAGCCCACCCAGACATTGGATGGTTCAACGCCTGCGACACAGTCTGTCGCTCAAAGCCCTATCTTTCGAGTTTATCGAGCGGAGAGGGAGCAGCCAAATGGATGAACCTAAGTCCAGCGAGAAAGTACTGGGTAGAAGGGCCCTTATTATAGCCGGGGCGGTCGGGACGGCCCTCCCAATACCTGCCGCGTTTGCGATGCCGAGCCCTCAAATCATTTCTGAACCCAGAAAGTCGTGGCAGGAGAGTGCTGGCGACGATGGCTGGGAGAATTGGTTGAGCACTCTATTGCTCAAGGCTCACCGCTCTCGACGCCTCACGCGGAAAGGATGGGTCCCCGATAAGGCCGAGCTAGGAATCGCGTGGCTCCGCGTCATCGTTCCCCACGATGGCGGGGAGCTGGGCTTTGGTCTGCATCCTCAAGGGAAAGATCCCCATATCCGGATTGAATGGACACGCGACGAGTCTGCGCTTCAGACCCGATTGGAGATGGTGGAGGGTGACTGGCAAGGGGAAGCCCGGAAGTGCTCACAGTTCTTGGATACAAAAGGGGGCGGTTCGGCGGGACTGTTTGGTTGGACAAAACCGCTCAAGCGCCCAGCACATCTTCAAAATGGCGCGCCGTCTAAAGGAACGATGCTCCTGAGGGAAGATTGCAAGGGACCTCGCCGTCATGAATATTTCTCCCTGATCGATGAGTACCACCAAGCGCGGCACGCAGCCTTTCAGCTCCGGTCGTCGCTTAGGTATAAACGACTTCTCCTGCCGCTCGCCGAGACAATCGATCTAATGCTGCCCGAACGTCTGCAGAAATGGTTAGAGTTCGACGAGAGTGAGTCTAGCCACGTGCTGAACCAGAGATATCGAGATTTGAATGGACAGATGCTCGCATTCGAGCGGCGGTATCGGCATCTAATCCGATAAGCAGTGTGGGCAGTGGCCGGCAACTCAGTACAAAAAGGACGAAATCTACTGAGTCGGCACTTAGGAGTGCAATCGAACGTAAATGCGAGCTTCGACATCGAAAGATTACTGGCGCTGCTCGCCTACATCTTTCCGGTCCCAAACGACTCGCCAACTTGCCGACTTCACAGTCGGTGCTCAGTCAGCGATGTAGCCGGCAGGTTCGTGCGCGCTAGCGTGACCATGTGTTCGTGATGAGTAAAAAACAGGACTTGGGACTTCTCCGCTACGCGTCCCAGAACGCGCAGGGCCGCCTGCGCGCGCCTATTGTCGAGGTTGAGCAATAGGTCGTCCGCCACGAAGGGAAGCGGCTCTCGGGTCGCGTTGTGTTCCTGCACAGCGGCGAGGCGCAGGGCGAGATAGAGTGGATCCACGGTGCCATCGCTGAGTGCTCCGACTTCCAGGCTGCCTCGGGCGGGGTGTTCGGCAATCAGGATGGCTTCGCTTTTTTCGTCGACGTCAGCGCGTAGGCCGGAATAAGCTTCGTTGGTCAGTTGGGTAAATAGAGCCTTAGCCCGGCCCAGGATTGGACCTTGGTTGCGTTCCCGATACAGGTCGATCGCCTGTCGCAGTACAATCTCCTGCAGAGCAAGGTCGGCGTAGCGCTCCGCTAGGCTTGTTATATCTGCCTCGACATTGGCTGCGTCCTGCCTGCTTTCAGCGGACTCGCTTTGTCCGAACAGGCCATCGAAGGCGGCCCGCAGCTCAGCCTGTTGCCTCATCAAGGGTTCGATTGTTTCGGCAAGGTGAGACCGTTCGGCCTTTCTATCGGCAATTGCGCTGGGAAGGGCATCACCGTCGATGCCGTCGCACTCGGCTAAAAGGGCGTCGAGCGACAATCCCGATCCTTGATCGATTATTCGAGCCTCGAACTCTTCTCGGTTACGTTGGCTCTGTTGCTTAAGGCCAGCGCGCTGTTCGATCTCGGCCAGCATGCTCGCGTCTTTGCACCCTGCGGCAGCGCAGAGTGCATCCAGCGCCAAATTGCTGCGGCGAATCCTATCCGCGGCCTTGCGTTTGGCGTTATCATGTAGTTTCCCCTCCGCCTCAAGGTTCCGTAGCTTGATTTCGTTCTCCTTTGCCGCCTTGAGCCGGTCATCGAGCTGTCGGCTGATTTCGATTGCTGATAGGGCCGGGTAGTCGGCGACTAACGGTTCCAGCGCCATGACTGCCGTTTTGTATGCTTGCACCTCGTTTGACATAGTCTCGATCCGGCGAGTGAGTTGATCGATCTGCGGTTTCAATGCGTCGAGTTCCGTCATGATTTCGAGAATCGTCACCGCTGAATCGACCTTGAGGCCGTCATCCAGGTTAGCTTTGCGCAATGCGGACTGCCAATTGGTTGACCAGCTCGCGGTCTCGTTCCGCACATGCACATGCGCTACATCGGCGTCTTGCACATGCCCTTCCGCAATGTCCCGGGCCTCGAGTGCCTTGGCGTGCTGGGTCGCCTCCGTAGCCGCGATATTCACAAGACCGCGTGCCAGAGTACGCAACTCTGAGAGGTTTGAGGTTGATTTAGTAGATGTCACGGACGCCAGGGCATCGATGAGTGCGGCGCGGGCGGCCTCCTCCTTGGCCTCGAGACTGGCAATCGCGGCCGCCTCGTTCTGAAGCTCCAGGTCCTCGCGCAACACTGCTTCACGGCGCCTTAGCCAGCTGACCATCTCTGCCGGGGGGTGTATCAGAGCGATATCAGGTGGCCACAGTGCTCTCCACTCCGTTTCAAGTACCGCGCGCCGAATCTGGAAGTCGTCACTCTTTGATTGGCCTTGGGCAAGAGAGTTTTCGAGCTCGGAGCGCCGACTGAAGCTTAGCGAGAGTTCAGCCGCCTCTTTGCTGTGGGCGATGATGGCATCCGCCGTGCGGTCGGCTTCCGCCGTCCTGTGCTCGAGCGTACCAGCAAGATCGCCATCGCTGGCAAGCGCGTCGGCCTGGTCAGCGAGGCCGCCTCTTTTGTCGACATAGATCCCGCGCAGCACTGTCCACACCGCCTCGCGCGCCTCGCGCGTTGCCTGCAGCTGTTCTCGGGTGACCGCGCCGACACCCAGGGCAAGTTCCGCAATTCGCCTTTCGATGTCCTGCACCTGCTTACTCAGCTCCGCGGTGCTGGCCGCCAGGGCATTTTCGTCGGTATCCATTGCGGTGAAACGCCCCCGAAAGCGTGTCACGGTCTCATCAGAAGGTACGGAAAGAGCACGTAAGCGCGAAGCGCCCTCCGAGACGAGGCCCAGCCCCGCGATGTCCTCTTGTGTCACCCTTCTTTTGTCTGAAAGCGCCCGCCTCCGATCGAGAATATCGGTGCCGATATCGCCCAACATGTCAGCGGCCTGTAACGCTCCGCTCAAAGCCCGCATGTCCCGGGGTTCGCTTGTCGCGGCAAGTCTGTTCTTGGCGAGCTGCAGCGCCTTCTCTGCTTTGCCAACCTGCTCTGTCGCCGTCGTACTTCGCGTATCGAGTTCTCGTCCTTTTTCGGCCAGGGAAAGGACCTGCCGACGCCTCACCAACGAGGGAAGTAGGGATGCGAGTTCGGTCGGCTCGCCTACGATCTCTGCCTTGGCAAGCAATTCGCGGACGGTCTCGTAGTGCACCGTGCGTTCGGCGTCGCGCCGCGGCACCGATGCATCGGCGCTTTCAACGCTGCTGCGAACTTGGGACAGCGCCTCGAGCGCCGTTCTATTGTCTAGAACAGCCTGGTCCACCACGATTTTCGAAGTGGCTTCTGTGAGTGTTGCAATCTCCTCTTCCGCCTGCGTGATGTCCGCTTCCGCCGACTCGCACTCGCTTTCGGCCTTGATACGTTTTTCGCCGGCATCGGCGGAAAGCGACGGGACCGAGACTAGTTCCCGCAGTTGCGCCAATGCTGCAGCATGCCGGGCGCGCAAGGGGAGGATACGGACGATGCGCTCGAGCTTGGCGAGTTCGACCTTGAGCCGCCGGTCGGTATCGCGGGCATCAGTTAGGGCTGCTTCGACGTCATCGATCTCCTTCTGGCGCTTTTTGTATTCCGGCAGAGAAACTTGGCGCCTGCGCGCCTCCTTTCGCAGTTCGAGCAATTGCGAGAGCCGCTGATTCAACGCCGGTTTCGAGCCCGCGGGCAAGAAGAGCGCCGCACGCTCCGCTTTCAGCCGGTCGAGCGATGCCTTCAGGCCGGCCAGCCCTGCACCTGCTGCCGCTAATGCGACGCCGAGTGACCCCCCGCCTGAGAGAAGCTCTTGGGCATGCTCCCGTAAACGGTGGTGATCCAGGGCGAAAACCGTCTCGAAGACCTCGCGCGATGTGCCACCGAGCATCTGCGCAATCGTCCTCTCCTCGAGCGGGTTCCCGTTCGTGAGGGCAAGTGCATTCCGGCCGCGGCGGCGGCGCTGAAACGACAACGAATCGCCATTATAGCCGATCAGATCTGCTGCGAGGGTGATGTCTTTGGCGTCGTGCTTGTGGCCATCCACTACCTCATGAGGATAGCCGAATAGGACGCTGGAGAGGGCGCGTAACGTCGTGCTCTTGCCCGCTTCATTGTCGCCGTAGATTAGATGAAAGCCGGGCTCCGCACCGAATTCGAGCGAGCGGTTCGTGAACGGGCCATAGGCAAGAAGGTGAAGCGCAACGATCCTCACGTGCCGTCACCGCCAGCTAGGCGTACCCGCAGTCGGGGCTTCAGCTTGAGCAGCGCCTCATCCAAGGCGGTCGCATCATCGAGCGGCTTGAATGCGTCGATGTTCTTCAGGTGCTCGGGTAGCTTGGTTCTGAGCGCCGCCAGTTCCGCTCGCAATGTTTCGGCGAGCGCACTGGGCTTTGCTGCAATCTCGTCCAGAATGGGAAAGAGATCCGTGATCGTGTCGGTTAAGGCAGCGGGTTCGGCCTCTACGGTCACTGTTTCGTTGACGATCTTCTCGAGCCACAGGTCTTCGCCCGCGATCTCGCCCGCCAGTTCGAGCGCAGTTTGCAGCAGACGCTGCGGCCGACCTTCGATCAGATCGAAAAGTGTCGTCGCACCGTGCAGCCGGATGCGCACCGCCGTAGGACGCCCGTCCGCGCCGTTCGCGGCCATGGCCAGTCCCTGTCTTAATCTTTCGACTAGGTCGGGTTCCCGATGTGCGCCGGCCAGGTCAATGTTGGAGACATGCCAGCGCACGACTGCGAGGTCTAGATGTTCGACGTCCCGAACGCGGCCATCTGCGACAGTCGCCAAGACGCAGCCTTTAGGGCCTGTTTCCCTAGCATCTCGTCCTTGCAGATTGCCGGGATAGACGATCCATGGGTCCCGAGACAGCACGGCACCCTTGTGGATATGGCCAAGTGCCCAGTAGCCATAGCCCTTCGTCGTCAGGTCTTCGATCTTGCAGGGCGCGTAGGGATCGTGAAGCGGATTGCCGGCGAGCGACGTGTGCAGCACGCCGACGTTCAAGGCGTTCGCGACGGGCGGCGGGTAGTTGGCCGCGAGATTTTCGGTGACTGGCCCGGGTTTGAAACTCTGTCCATGAATGGCGACGGGGACCGGCAGGTGGTCATACGATACGGTTTCGGGTTCTGCCTCACTCAACACGCGGGTGTTATCAGGCAGCGCCAGACCACTGGTAATGCGGTTGGCCGCGTCATGATTGCCCTTGATGATGACGACACGAATGTTGTGCTTGTCGAGCCGTGCCAGCTGGTTGCGCAGGAAGACGGCCACCTGCATATTCTGGGTATCGCCATCGTATAGATCGCCGGCCAGGATGACGAAGGCGACTTTGCGTTCAATGGCAGTCGAGACCAGATTCTCGAAAGCATCTCGGCAGGCGCGTCGAACACGCTCTACCTGGCCCGGCTCCACAAGAGCGAGGGAGAGAAGAGGACTGTCCAGATGAATATCGGACGCGTGAAGAAAGGTGAACTGATCCATTTGCCTTGTGTAGCTTGTCGCTGCACAGGCACGCTATTCGCGCAGAAGTTGCTTTTCAAGTCGGAGCCAGAGTGCCGTTGAAGTGGAACGCCTTTGTTTGGCAATTGATCGTTGCTTGGGGTGCTTAGCCGTCAGCTCGTGGTTTGGAGGATGAAATCAGCATCTCGGCGAGGTCAACTCAGTACAAAATACGTTTTTTATACTGACTTAATGGGCTCCCGAATCGCCCCTCGTTCACAAGACGGCCAGAGGTATTTGGCCGGGCCCGCGGGAAATAGTAAAGAGCCATCGTCGTGAACAAGGTTTGACCAGCTTTCCCTTAGTCCAACTTGCGTTGCCCAAGCCGAAATCACTGCATCAAGCTCATGGTCATTCCGCAGTGGAATGGGGAAGATACCTGAGTGTTTGAAGAACCATTCGATGGCGATTGGAAGCTTGTCTTTTTGGTAGCGATGGCCGGAGAGCGCATGAAACAGAATCTTCGGATGCGTCTCGTTCAGAGCTATTTCTGGCCAGCATTCTCTCAATCGAAGCGCTAGGGCCATTCCGCCGATGGCCATCGACCCGAACAATCCGTTGGGACTTATAATGCTCGATTTCGCGGTCGGATAGGTAGCGCGCAGATACTTGTCCGCGGGGCGCCAGCCCCCAGGTGCTTGGCTCCAGTGTAAGAGTGTATCTATACCGGCGGCGGGCGGAACCGTATTGCAGCACTGCGCTTTGGTCCAAGCAATTGCTTCACCGACGCTACTGACCGTTGCTGCTGTTGCCCGAGGCCCAGACAGGATAGCAACGCCAAAGGACTCTTCACCACCAGGGTCAAAGCCTAAAGTAACTCCGGCAGTCATGACGGCCCTTATGCTCCGAAGTGTTGCTTCAACGCTTCGTCTGGACGATCTGCGGTTTCTACTAAGAGTTTTAGATTTTCAAACTCGCTGAGCCGCTTTTCAATTTTCTCATTGATATCATTTGCGATTTGGTGAGCTTGTGCGGCCAAGAGGTCGCTAGCGCGAAATACCAAAATATTGTTTGGAGCTTGGATCAGCTTAATTTGGTCGCGCCTATAGAGCTCGAAACATTGCTGATAGCCGTCTGATGGGTTAATGCCCAATTTCCTGAAGGCAGCGAGAAATCCGCCCGTCTTGGTATTCGCTCTCATCCGGTTCAAAAATTCCATACCGTCAGGTCCTCGAGGCTCAAAGGACGCGAGCCGAGAGGGACCGCGCGCCACTACATCAACGGCACCAAGCCGTCGAAAGGCATGAAACAAGGCGTACTCATCCTCATCAAAGGCAACGGTGGGGTCGAGACTTTTGAACTCAGTGCGGGCAGCGGTAATCAGATCAGACCAGACCTCTTGAACAGCCTCAGCGGTAGTGCGCTTGGCTTTGATCATGTCTTTGCGCACCTTGGCATTCTTGGCAGTGTAGAGCAGCACTCCAAAGGCGGGGATCCCGTCACGGCCAGCGCGTCCTACCTCCTGGTAATATTGCTCAAGCGACTCAGGCAGCAAGA
This sequence comes from Terriglobales bacterium, assembly GCA_041691575.1. Taxonomy (GTDB): domain Bacteria; phylum Acidobacteriota; class Terriglobia; order Terriglobales; family Acidobacteriaceae; genus Edaphobacter. The sequence continues at coordinate 19,488 of JBEPUJ010000024.1, read as the reverse complement.
AGTGAACGACACCGCGAATATCTTCGATATCAATTCCCATTCCGAACGCCCCCGTGGCACAGACAATCTCAGTCGCGCCACTTCTAAAATCTGACATCACTTTATCGCGCTCTGCCAGAGGCATATCGGCGTCGAATGCTGCCGCCTTGTGTGACAGTGCACTAAGACGAGACGCTATTGCTCTCGTACCCGCTTGTCGATTTTGCTTTAGATGTGTGTAGACGATGATCTTCTTGCCGCGGTGCACGTCGAGAAGTTCGGTAAGGCCGGCGATCTTTTGTTCAGTATCCTCATATCGTTGAAAAGAAAGTCCCAAGTTGTCGCGAAGCATTTGAGAGCTGCGCACGAGATTCGACGAGTCCATGCCAAAATCGTTCAGGACCTCAGCTTGGCTGTGTTGATCTAACGTGGCGGTTAGGCAGAGTAGCGTTGGCCAAGTCCCGCGACCGAAAACTCGATCGAGAAATCCTGGGAGCGCTTTGTAGGGCGGGCGAAAATCGTGTCCCCACTGCGAAATGCAATGCGCTTCGTCAATGGCTACCAACGAAATTCGCTTTCTGTTCAAGCGTAGCACGTACTCAAGAAAGCCATCCGTCTCCGTGCGCTCGGGCGACGTGAAGATAAAGCCCGGCCCATCCTTCCATGGAAATGCACGGAGATGCTCTTGAGCTACTCGTGGTTCAAGTCCCCCGAGTGACAGGGCATGTACGCCCATTGCGTTAAGTCGATCGGTTTGCTCGCGCATGAGCGCGATAAGGGGAGAGACGATAAGGCCCACGCCGTTGCTGGCGAGTACCGGCAACTGATAGACAAGCGACTTGCCGCTGCCCGTTGGCATTAGCAGTAGTGTGGAAGAGCCAGTGGAGAGGCGCTCTATGGCTTCCTGCTGTCGATCGCGAAAGCCCTTAAAGTTGGGAAACCACTTAGCAAGGGCTGCCTGGGGTGCCTTGGCCAATCCGGTCAAGCCGGAACCCCGAAGCGATCGTGCACTCGCATGATCTTCATGTCTTCAGCGTGTTCAGAGCAAACCGCTTGGAGAAAGTGGCTCACGTAGACATAGCGGACATGGGTATCCAAGGCGCCACCGGCTTCGCGCGCCTTTTGATCGAGCCAGCGAAAAATGCGCGAGACGTAGACGGAGTAGACCCCATACGGGTACCAAAAATTATGCTCCATGATGAAGCTGCCACTCACTGGCTCAAGATCATTGATCATGAGGAACTCGGATGACTTGCTGGGCAGCTTGAAGTCGCTCATCCCAGACAAGAAGTACAGGCCATAAAGGTCAAGCCGCGTACGCTGCGGAAGGATCCGTGCATCCAAGTGATAGAGCACGATACTTTTGATGCCCATGCCTATGACGCTGGTCAGTGACATGCTTTCGTCGCTATCAAGGGGATCCAAGGCAAACGCGGCAGGCTCATCGCAATTTACGTAGGTCTTCTCAGACTGTGCTTTCGCCCAAGTGCTACGAAAGTCTAGAACGTTGGAAAATACTTCCAGTAGATCTCGTCCCTTTGACGCTCTGAAGTCACTCTGCCACTCCTGCAGTTCGGGGCGCCGCTGATTTAGGGTACCAGCAATAACAGGTACCTCCTTCGCCAGATGACTCTTGAAGGAGTTTGGATCATCGGCAAATTCTTCCATCGCCTCGGGGTCGAAGAAGTCCCGATACTTGGCGGCAACCTTCTCGTATTGCTGAACTGCTTTAGAGAACGATTGAGAGGCCACCGATACATCCTTGGTGCCCGTTACCTTTGCGCCGAAATGAGACGCTAGCTTACCGGCTGGATTCTTCTCAGCTTCTCGTTTGACAAATGCCTGCCAATATTGCGGGAGCCTGCGCTCGATCTCGACCCAGACTGTTGCGATGTGTGAGAGGTCGCGAACAAGGGTAAACTCAATGGGGTCGACCTCATCTTTTCGGGATTTCGAAAGGATCATCTGCGACTCTCTCTGTTAGGTGAATACCTAAGTGTCTGCAAAGCGATTGCCACGTGGCGCGCGCCTTTTCGGAGTCGGCAAAAGTGCGGACCACCGATCCTAGATCGGATTCACTCGTGGTTGTAATCAAATGCACGGCTTGGCGTGCTCTCGAGCACGCAACATAGAGTCGTCGGCGCCAATCTGCACTGCCGGCTTGACGAAAATCGACATCAGGTACGATAACGAGACTCGCCTCTAGTCCCTTGAAGCGGCGAGCGGTCGTTAGCGTTACAGCTCCGATAGTAGGAGCCGAGGCAATTTGGGCCCCGTGTACCTTTATGCCATTAAGGGGGCTGCTCTCAGCGAGTGTTTCTAAGGTCAATACTGCGAGATCCTGAGGTGCCGACTTTATGTTGGTACAAGCAGCATTGAGAATACGCTCGGTGATTGCCGCAGCCTCTGCCGATGTTGAGGCCAGATGAAGCTGGGGCCGTGGACCGCTCAATCCTAGGGTTGGCGAGATGGGCAGCCCGGCCGCTCGATATGCCGTGCGAGCAATTTCGTCCGTGTTGCGGCAGTTCCGACTCAGTACAAGCCGGCATGGAACGGCTTCGAGCCAAGCAAGATCGTCTCCCTGAACTAGTTGGTATCTGTCGTAGAACACGTAGTAGGTCGAGTCACGGAAGCGATGGCCAAGATACTCAAGCCATTCGGGTTTAAAGTCCTGTGCCTCATCAACAATTAAATGGGAGTAGGGAATTGGCCTATCAGAAATAAGGTGTTCAAGAAGTGCTTGTTCCGCTTCTTCGAGAGTTCCGGCTGGGCCGATCAATTCGCGGGCAAAGCCGTGAAACGTGAGATAGCGGACATTTGGATGTGCATGGAGTCGTTCGAGCGAAGCGCGCAGAGCCGCGTTGAAGCAAAGAAAGAGTACGGGTTCTGAAGGCGAGGAAAGGCGACGCGCCTTTTCTAGAGCGATCATCGTCTTTCCAGTGCCAGCTGCACCATGAACAGCGGCGTGACGCTGTTCGTCTAAAAAATGAACAATCTTGGCTTGTTCGAATGTGAGCTGTGTTAGTTGTGCCTCGCGTTCATCGAGCGATCTCCTAACGGACGGCACCAATGACAAGGTTGGCGCCAAAACATCTAACACCTTGGAGGCGTATTCGCTTTTGATACCGCCGCGACCGGGGAGAGCCCGACGCCAATAGGCAAATGCACGATTGATCGACTCTCCCGGACGACCGATATCCTCCTCGTCAAAGACAATCTCCGTGGGGCAATACATCGGAAGACTACCCCGATCTGGCATTCCCTCGGGGAACCAAATGGCATGGCAAAAAAGTAGGGAATCCGCTTCTGGGATTCGAGACCGCACTTCCTCTCTAATGCGGTGTACAGTGTTACGTGCCTGCTCTTCGGGAGCGATGTGGGCAATCGATCCTGTCTTGCGATTTCGTTGACGCCACTCGCCACGTTCGCACCAGACATCCCCACCTTTTACTTCGATGACCAAGATCCCCTGACTTGGATCAAATAGGACGAAATCACCTTCGCCTTGAGAGCCGACCTTTGCTGTGACTCCTCGATGTTTTCCGGGATGGAGCCAGCGGAAGGAGTGAAGTACCGTAATCCCATCGTCCAAGGATCGAAGTGACTGAAAAGCAACTTCCTCGCCTCTGCTGCCATGGAAGTCCCTTACTGATGAGGGAATCATTTTTGCCATCGGTCGTAGTCTCTACCCCTGAGTTAGCGTCTCGTTTTGAGTTTTAGCTCCTGAGAAGACTTGCCAAAGGCGTACGAGCGCAACGTAGCGGCGTCTTCTCGGTGGTAGTCTTTCACACTCGTTGAGGATTTGACTTCGACCATGCGCCAGCTGGCCCGTCCGCTTCGTCGGCAGCATTACATCGGCAAATGCAACAGTGTTGTCGGCGCGGAACCCCACTTCAAATATCGGCGTCGGCGTTTCGAGCAACTGCTTGCTGCGCGCAAAGACCGTGTCGAAGCTCTCGGTCTGAGCATTGAGCAGTACACCTGTCTGCTTGGAGTCGTAGAGCCGCCGAGCAACATCGCCGAGGGTATTGCCGACGGCGAACCGAGCCTTCGTGCCGGCCGAATCGTTGCGAAGCTCGGGGCGATGGATTTCGAGCCACAGACGTCGATGGCACTGGCGGAAGGCCAGAAGCTTGGATTTGGATAGTGTTTTCAAAGCCGTTTTGCCTGCCCCCAGTACCCAGTCTGCCAAGCTTCGGGTTTTTCCCAGCAATATCAAAGCACTAATTCACATATACCGTGCGGATGGTAAATACATATTTGGACTGTCACCTTGTTCTTAGTGCAAAGTTAGACTAACTATCATTCAACGAAAGGCAAAAGCCATGACACCCCTAGCGGCTACCCCAGTCCCCAAACTCGATCGACGGAAGCAGTCTCCGGTCGCGCTGCGGGCGTTCTTTCGGATCGCCGATCTCTGGAAGCTGACGGTCGACGAGCAAATGAAGCTATTGGGGCTGACCACACGCTCAACCTTCTTCAATTGGCAGAAGGATCCGGAGGTTAGCGTGCCTAAGGATACGTTGGAGCGGATTTCCTACATCCTCGGCATCTACACCGCCCTGCAGATCTTGCTGCCTAATGACAAGGCGGCAGATGGGTGGATCAAGCGCCCCAATACAAATCCGCTGTTCGGCGGGAAGTCGGCGCTCGATCGCATGTTGTCGGGCCAGGTCGCTGATCTCTTTACGGTCCGTCAGTACTTGGATGCGCAGCGCGGCGGCTGGGCGTGACTCCTCCTGTCGTAAGAATCGAGTGGAAGCCCAGTTGGCGTATCATCCCTAGTCGCTTTCCGCCCATCCATCTCTTTGAACGCGTGGCCAATCCCGAGGATTGGGAAACTCTCATTGAGCTGGAGTTGCTGACCAATCCCAGGCTGAGGCAGGAGGCCGGCGACATCAGCTTAATTCCGGTCGAAGAGCGCATCAGCGGCCCCGGCACCAGTGTCATCATGGCCGCCTTCACGCATCTCAATCCCGCTGGCAGTCGCTTCACAGATGGGAATTACGGCGTGTTTTACACATCGCCCAACCTCGAAACGGCGATTGCGGAGACCAGACACCATCGCGAACGCTTTATGCGCGAAACCAACGAGGAGCCCATTCACCTCGATATGCGCGTCTATTTGACGGATTTGGATGCCGAGCTTCACGACATCCGTGGACAGCAGGCCGAGCTGCCGCTTGTTTATCATGCGCAAAACTATGGGGCGTCGCAGCATTTCGCGCGGACGCTTCGAAACGCAGGCTCGACGGGGATTGTTTATTCCAGTGTGCGTCGAGAAGGCGGCGAGTGCGCCGCGGTCTTTCGGCCGCGTGTCTTGTCCAATTGCCGACAAGAGAGGCACTTGGGCTATGTGTGGGACGGCAAGAGCATACGCGACGTCTATGTTAAGGCAGCTCTCGAGATCTGAGGTCTGCGGGCCATCGACGGATAGCGGCGGCTCTCAGCGCAAGCGCCCGGGCTGTGCCGTCTAAGAGCGTCTGTGCATTCGTGGTGGCGCCTTTGGCGGGCGGGCGGCAGGACGGCGTTAGGATGAGCATTGGTGGCACCGCGGCATAGCCCGCGTCCTAGCCAAGCCTGGAATACTTCGGGTTGTATGGCGAGAAATCCCTACTCAGTACAAAAGTTAGCTTTCCTACTGGGTAAAGACCCCGGGTTGCAATTGTTCGGCGCCCCAGCAAAGCTGGCCCGCAGCAGTTGGGGGGAGACGGCATTGCAGCGGGTACTCGTATCTCTTTGCCTTTTGGCGCTGTCCGCCAGCAGCGCCTGGGCCTGGGGCCAGGAAGGTCATTCGATCATCGCCGAGATCGCGCAGCGCCGGCTCTTGCCCCAGGCCACGGCCGAGGTGGCGCGGCTGCTGGGCGCCAACCATTCGCTGGCCGCCACCGGCAGCTGGGCCGACGATGTGCGCGATGACCGGCCAGAGACCTACAACTGGCACTTTGTCGATCTGCCGATCAGTTCCGATCACTACCATGCAGCATCGCAGTGTGTGCCGGACGACAAGAAGGGCGACTGCATCATTGCCGAACTGACCCGGCTGAGAGGTGAGGTGCGCTGCGCACCCTCGGACGCGCAAAGGCGCGACGCTCTGCGGTTTGCCGTTCACTTTATTGGCGACATCCACCAGCCTCTGCACACCGTGTTGGAAGCGGCCGGGGGCAACGGCATCAGTGTTGAGACCAAGATGCGGGGCGCGCTCATGTGTAAAGGAGGGCCCTGCGCCGTCACGACATCGCGGACGAATTTCCATCGGGTCTGGGACACTGTCCTGATCACCAAGACGACTTGGAGCTGGGGCGCCTATGTGGACCGGCTGGAAGAGGGGTGGCTGAAGTCCACTGATGCGAACGGCGCCGACGGTGGAACGTACGTCGAGTGGGCTGAAGGAACGCACAAAGCAGCGCAGACCGCCTGGAACCTGCTGCCCTCGAACCATGTCCTCGACGATGGCTACTATCAGGCGGTTCAACCTATTCTCGACAAGCAGCTGGGACTAGCCGGGTTGAGACTGGGGAGGTTTCTGAACGAGGCGTTTGAATCCAGCACGTGTCCACGATTGTGAAATGACCGTGAAAAAGAACATTTCAGAATTGTCGTGGATTAAGCCGCGTTTCGACTGGTCGGAGTACGAAGAGACGTTTGCCTGTGTTGCTGATGCCGATGATGTCGATCTGGTCCAAATTGTTGCGGCAGGCCTACTTTCAGTTTCCGTTGTCAAAAAGCGCTTGGCGAAGCCTATGGCTGCGCTTTTAAGCGGCTCACGGTCAACCACTGGTGCATGTTTAGTGGCCAGTGCCGGCTTTCTGGCAATGTCGGCTGGGAAGAGTGTTACTTTTTATCTTCACGATATCTTCGCTCTTCCTGAATCGCGCCTTCTCGTAATTCTCGGGCAGGGGCGGCCAGCAATCCGCAAGGTACCCCAGGGGCTGAGACACGCGGCGATCCGGCTTGCATTGGAATACCGTCGCAAAGACCGCCAAGCCAAGAAAGAAGAGGAAGACCGGAAAAAAGCGATTCGCGACAACGCGAGTCTGGCCCCCGATTACAGGAATGCATTGCTGGCGGACTACGACCGATTTCCGACGCCACGGCCTCAGGCGCGATTTAGCGAACTTCAGGTTGAGCTCGAACCAGTCACATATGCTCCGCGTTTACCCAAGAGCAATCGCCTCGCTGAGAAAATCATAACCGACGTGGTGTTGGGTGCCGGCCGACCGTTGTCTCGCGCAGGCAGATACGCATGCGAGAGATATCGGAGTTTCGATGGATCATGGTGTGCGGTGGTGCGCTGGGAACCTCGTACCGAGTACACGCCGGCGCTTGAACTCAAGGCAGCTGCAGAGGCAGTCTTTTCTTCCGCGTTCTCAAAGCCTCGGGTGCATGCTGTTGTACCACCCGAGAAAATTGATGGTGAAGTTGAGCAATCGACGACGCGAAGCGAGACCTCGATCGACGACGCTGAGGATCTCAATCAAGAGGCCTTGTTCGAATCACTTCCGGGGGCAACTGGAGAAGGCAAAGACCTCCTTCGCTCGGGTGGATTTGAGGCGATTGCTTGGTACCAGGCCTTTCACAACTACGTCGACGAGTCTTGGGGCATATACTTCGACGCTGCGCGTCTGGACGTGGCAGTCAAAGACTTCGGCTATGATCTTCGCAGGTATTCGTCGCAACCCCATGAGCTTTCAGCCCGACTGTTTATGAGGCTGGCGACTGCACACGAGCTTTTCCATGCCCGTGTCGAATTTGCAGCGACCTGGCTAGAGCTGGACGCGCGCCGCAAACGCTATCTGCCCTACAACAAGGCTGTTTATCAGGCGTGTCGCCTGACTGAGAACTGGCTCGAAGAAGCGTTAGCGAATTGGTGTGCCCGTCGATGGTTTCTTGAAGCGGCCCCGGACTGGAAGTTCAGGGGATTGATTTGGGACGTAGCCGGTGTCGAACGAGTAATCGAGGACTGGCTCGACCTTTCACCTCCTGGATACTCGCATTGGCGAAAAGGCAACGATCACAATACGTGGCGGGACTTGGCAAGTGAACTGCGGACGGGCGTCCCGTCCAGTCAGGGCCGTAAGCGCGATCAACTACCTTTCGAGAGTCTTCTTCGCTCCGCGCAAGTTATCGATCTCCGTGTTGACGACGTGCCATTGCATTTTGTCGGTCGTGGCGTTGTGGCGGACGCGTACTTCTCCTCACCGTCTCGTCGTGAAGTGCTTCGGGTACTCTCTCTCTATGGCTACAAAGCGTTGCCCGAACGTGGCAAAGGCAGCCATGAAGTCTGGCGCGGACCGGATGGCCGAATATTTCCCGTCCCAGTTCGTGATCCGCTCAGTCTGACGGTATTTCGCACTTTGCTGCATCACTTCGGATGGACGAAGAAGCAATACCTCAGCGAAATTCGGTCTAGGATATGAGAGCTAAGAGCAGCAATATTACTGGCGAGGACGTGCAGTAGTCGGCGTATAAGCCGGTTTCGCCATCACTACGACACGCCCTCAGCATAATGACCGATCGCGTACCGATGGATCATCGAGCCGGCCCTATGTCGGCCGGCTTAGTGGGCTCCGAACGGGGTCGCCGCCATTCCCACCACCGCACTTGATCCGCCCCACCGTGCGGCTTCTCCTGCGGCCCCCGCGCTTATCGGGTCCGGGTCCCCGTCGAATGCCGCGCACCGGCTGCGCGGAAAGACAGCCCTTCGCCTTTTAGGGGGTCGCATGCTCCATCTCTGCGACCTTCTGAAATTCCGACAAAATCTCCTGGTGGTGCTGCGCCAAGTATCGAACGACCCGCGCGTTGCCCAAAAGCTTGGCGAGGTAGCCCTTGGCCAAGACCAGATCGAGATGATCGGTGCCATAGGACTGCTCAGCCATCTTGAATTCCCGATCGAGATTCGCGGACTCGCGCTCCATTAGAGACATTTGTTCGGGCGTAAGACCTTTGACCACCTTGGATTTTGGCTTCTCGATCAGCTGATCTTGCGGAGTGGCCGCGAGCAGAGAGCGCCCGTAGCTCGAGGTAAATTTGTTGATTGCGATCATCAGTTCAGCTGCTTCGATCTGCCTGATCGGAATCATCCTTCTAAGAACCCAGAACACAGCGACGGGGACATGACGGTCTTTGAGCAGTTCCACTGCCTCCGAGCAGATACCTGATAGCAAGCGCTTCTTGTGCTGGAGTGTCTTCACGTCGATATGAAGCGACTTCGCAATGCGTTCTTCCGACGCTCCTCGCTCAATGGCCTTCAGGATCATTCTATGCTCTTGAATGATCGCAAGGCGGTTAACCCGTCTATTGAACGTGAAGGCCTCGTCGTCGGTCGAGACGAGGCAAGTCGCATCCGCAATCCCCAGGTCCTTCAAGACCTCTATGCGGAGATGTCCATCAAGAAGCAGGTACTTGCCCGGCGTAGATCGGTCGCGGGCCACGACGGGTGGCTCGATAATGCCAATCTCGCGAATCGACGCGATGATCTGGGCGTACTTGACCGAGCCTTTGACCATAGGCGTGACAAGCCGCAGGGGGTGGATGTCCGCTATGGCGAGCGTCTTCGAGCTGCCTTCAAACGCCGCTTTAACCGTTGGTGTGGAGGACCTGCGCGCCATGGTCAGCCGGGAGTCGAGGCGTGGATACGGTCGCCGAGATTACGGGGAAGGGTATCCAGGTTCTCCGCTCGCAAGAGGGTGGTGAAATTCTCGTCGGCCACGAGGCTTCGAAGCGCTTCGGTCACGAACACAAGCCGTTCGCGGGTCGCATCAGCTTTGCGAACAAGTGAATGTTTTTTGTCGGTGCTCTCGCGATAAGTTCGCAATAGTCCGTTAACTGACAGCGCACGCTCTCGCCTAGGTTCGGTAGTCCGAAGATTCTTTCCTTTTCGGCGCCGTTGCTCGATGAGACGCTTCGCTGCCAGCAGCTTCCGGCCACGTAGGTCGTTGTTCTCATAGGCTTCTTGCAGGACGCGCTGAACGCTGGCGTCATCCGATTCTGCTATCTTGACTGCGGTGCTGACCGGGATTTGACCGGTTTCGACGGCGCGCAGCAGCCGGTGCTCGCGTGTTTCAAGGAGGCGAATGACGCCCTTGGTGTATTCCAACGTGAGGCCCGTCTTCTCAGAAATTTCGGTCTCGGTGTAACCCCGCTTCTTCAATCCCTCTATGTCCTGCAAAAGGTCGATCGACCGATGCTGGCGGCGGGCAATGTTCTCGACCAGGCTCATGACCAGGCAGTCATCGCCCTCAGCGACTATCACAAGAGCGGGGATTTCACGCTGCCCGAGCGATTGAAATGCTTCCAATCGACCCTGGCCGCAAACCAGGTCGTATCGGTCACCATCAGCATGTTGTCGTCGGCTGACTGTAATCGGCTTTTTGAGTCCGACTTGGGCGATACTCTCGGTGATTTCCCGAAACACCTTCTTGTTGCGAGTGCGAGGGTTCACCACGTCGATCAGTTCGATGGGGATCATTTCGACGGCTTGAGTGAGTTTCTGCGTCATTAAGCGGCCTCCATTAGTCCAATGCGTGCAGCCATTCCAAACAGCGCGTCCAGGTTCTGGAACCGATAGGCGTCGAATGAGACGCCGTTATTCTCAGCAAGTCGGACGCGCGCCGCCGTCATGTCGAGTTTGGGTAAGAGATAATGATCGCGCGCGGCTTTATTCTCGGCATCCATGCGCACGGCGATCGTGATGTCCGGTGAGAGACCGGTATCGAAGCGGACATGCCATCTCAGCGACCCGGCCTCCGTCTCTTGACAGCGCACGATCACTATCGAAGCGGTGAATTCGCCATTGATTGTAAGCAGGTCTGTTGAGGCGTTGCGCTCAACCCGCCCTCCGGCATGTTGAATCCCTGCAATGGTCGCCGCGACGACATTCGGATAGAGCGCGCGCAAAGAGCGATTTATTTCAACGTAGCTATAGTCTCGATCCGGCGAGAACCCGATCAGCTGATAGGCGCGCAGGAGACTGCCAAAACGTCCTTGGTAGGCGCTGCTTGACGGTAAATCGTCAACTTCGTCGATGATCAACCCTGAGAGATATCCTCGTTCCCGAAATAGATTACCCAGCGCCTCCAACATTTCATCATCACTGAGCCGGCGAGAGCGCTCTCGTATTATCACCTGAGCGGCATCGAAAAGCAGGCGATCGACGATTGGCTCGAACACATTATCCGCGCGGATCAACATGTCCGGTCCGTTCCAGACACGCTTTTTCTTAAGCTTGTAGGAGATCCGGTTCCAGACGTTATTACCTACATACTTCTCATTGATAAGGATTTGATGAACCGTGCCGCGCGTCCAAGCGCGGCCCAGGTCTGTGGCAATGCCTCTGGCGTTCAAGGTCGCCGCAATTTCCTTTTCCGACCGACCGTCCTCGACGAAGTACCTGTATATCGAGCGCACCATCTCGACTTCGTCGGTCGGCCCAGGCACTAGGACTACCCGGTCTGTCTGGATACTCTTCTGCTCGCCCCGTTCGAGCTGCGCCTTCACTGCCCCTGTTTGGTCAATGAGCCTTCGCCGAAGGCCGTATCCTGGCGGTCCGCCCTGCCGGAATCCCAATTCGATCAGCCGGCATTGGCCAGTAAACACTTTGCCCGACAGCTCGCGACTGTACTCGCCGGCCATCGCGCGTTTGACGCCCTTCACGATAGTGGAGACGGGACTGCCATCATTGTCGAATTGCTCGGCGCAGTATTGAACGATGATGCCAGCGCGCTTGCATATATATTCGTAGTAGGCGCTCTCATCGGCATCCTGAAACCTTCCCCAGCGGCTTATGTCGTAGACGAGGATGGCTTCGAAATCGGCCTGGCCATTTTGTACATCGCTAATGAGCTGCTTAAGAGCATCGCGCCCGTCGATCCGTAAGCCGCTTTTTCCCTCGTCGGCATAGGTTCGGACAATCTCAAGTCCCCGCTTCTCGGCGTATTGGCGAATGGCGTCTGCCTGATTCTCCGTCGAGTACTTCTGGTGTTCAGTCGACATACGGACGTACTCGGCTGCCCGCCCTCTGTTGGGGAGCATCTCACCGCCTTGTCGGCCACTATGTCGGCTCCAGTGCGCCACTTACGCTGATCCTTTCCATACCTCGCAGCGCTTCTAAAGAGAGCGCTACAGCTTGGATTGCCTAGGCCGGTTTGGCCGATGCCGGTCGCTCCGCCTCAGCGGTCACAAGTGTAGATCGGGAGTGCTGGAAATATGTTTCCGAAAAAGGGCAAAGTTTTTCTAAAGCTGCCGAGCGCTGTAGGCCCCTCATCCGCCTGCCTCGACGTCGTCGCTGAATCATTGAGAGCGGAGCTGGGCGACACTCATCAGGCCGTTAAGATCGTGGCGCGATGGACTGGCGCCAACGAGCGGACTGTGAAGACCTGGTTCGCCGCTCAAAATGCTCCTGGCCTCGATCACCTCATTGCGCTGCTGAGGAACAGCGACGGCGTTTTAATTGCGGTGTTGCTACTTGCGGATCGGCGAGCAGTACTAGGGAAGGCTAGTTTGGTTGCTGCGCGCGAAGTATTGTCTGAGTCTCTTCAGTTGATTGACTCGATACTCAAAGAATAAAGCGGGCTCTCGGTGGGTCTTTTCCTTCGGACTTCCGCCTACGACACGACCCCAAATGCAGTAACGGCAGCATCAGGAGGGAAGACCCTCCTGGCGACAAAAATTGCGTGTATTGGCACTCCGGGGAAGCGCTGCGACAATACAGTGTGCATCGCGCGATAGTGAGTGCCTGCTGTCAGCACATCATCCACAATTATGATGCTCTTCGGAGTGGGCTGCGCGATCGATTCATCAATGCTGTACAGTTGCGTGAGGTCGCCGACCGCCAGGCGCTGGCCAGTTCCTACTTCGTGGGCCGCAACTGTCGAGGCTGACTGAACTACGAGTTCGCGAATATCGAGCGGGCTCTTGGCTCGGATCAGGTTGCAGATTCGTAGCATCCGATCATCATAAGCAGAATCGGTCCTATGCTTTGACGGAGGTACCGGAACAATCGTCCAGTTTGGCAGCGCGTCCAAATTAACCGCTGACGAGATAGATGCCGCGCATCGCTGAATAGCGCCGGCTTTGTACCGCAGCTCAGCGAAGCTGGAAGAGCCGGGCTTCTTTTTGAGGTTCGAAATCAGACTGTTGGTGGCGCTGTAATCATACTTCTTGCCCGAGGTATACTCGAACATGAAGTAGCACTCGTCCGACGGCGTTAGGTGAGCATGATCGCCTATGTTCGTCGCGTCGATGCGTCGAAACCGAGGCGCGTCAACCAAGCGCGCTCCACAAATCGTCTAATTCGCGCACCCGAATTGCGCCCTGCTTTTCAAAGCGGGCAGGCCAGGAGAGGCCTGGCCGCTCAAAGCATGAGTTCAAAATGAATAGCTTTCGACCTTGATGCAGAGCTGCGCGCGCTTGCGTGAGGGTCCCGGAGGTATCGCTCGCCTCCACAATGATCGTCGCCTCGGTGAGCGCGCTCATCGTGGCGTTGCGCTCAGGAAAGAAGAATCGATTCTGGGGCGGCTTTTGCTGCCGATAGCGTAGTACCGGCACTTGGGAAATCAGGAGGTATTCCTGTGCGATTCGCTCTTGGAGCGCCCGATTTTCTTTCGGATAGTGATCGCTTAGCGGAGTGCCAATGACTCCGATTGTCGGCCCCCCGGCTTCCAGCGTTGCCTCATGCGCTGCCCGATCGATGCCGGTTGCCAGTCCAGACACCACGGTAAAACCCCGTTCGGCGAGCGCCCTAGCGAGTTTCCGAGCCCGCGCGATGCCGTCATCCGACGGCTTCCTCGCTCCAACTACGGCAACGCACCGCGTTTCGGTCAGCTCCCATGCACCCTGGTAATATAGGAGTTCGACAGGATGTTGGGCGTGACGCAATTTCGCCGGGTAGTCGCCAGCATGATTAATTCTGATGCCAAAGCGACCGATCCCTTCTTCCTTAAAAATTCGTAGGACTTCGCTTGCGCACCGGCTTGCCTCTGTCGGCGAGACGAAGTCTGAAGGTAGTGCATCAGGTTGCTCGGCGAATTTCTCGGCAATATTGGCGAACCAAGCGCCATCGCGTAGCCACAGTGCTTCATATGCGCCCATCTCAAGCCGTGGTGATATGGGAGCGGCGATTGGGCCACGATCTCGTGTTAGTGCCAATTGCATCAAAAATACTCTTGCTGGCGCTGATTCTAACGAAAGGCGCGCGCGAAGGAAGCACGAACGAGTCTAAAGCTGTTAGAAGTGCCGGGGTTCCATGTCTTTTATCGAGAATTCCAGAGCCGCTGTTGGGCCTGAAGCCATTGCTCGTGGAGGTCGCGGTAGGTTCGCTCAGCATCGTCAACGCCCTCGAGGGCTGCCGAACCCTCGGGCGTCATAGCCGGGCATCTGGCGAAATACTCCGTCCGGGTTCTCACCCGATCACGCCAATGCTGCAAGGCGCGGTCCCGTCGCTCGCTGAGATCAGCGATAAGTTGCTCTTCGGAGGACAGGGGCAGGGACATCAGCAACTCACTCTACCGCTTCTTGAGCAACTCGCTCAGCGAGGAAGCGTCGCGCCTGTCCAGCAGCGTGTCCAGCTTCATGTCGCTGCGCACGCCGGGAGCGAACCTCTCCCCGTAGGTTTCACGCAATGTCCCGACGCGTGTTGAGCCGTTCTTGCGGCGGATTTCGCCGTCGCGGTCGCGGCACCGATCATCAAGTCCGGGATGGCACTTCTTCGTCATATCGATTCTCCTCCAAGGAACAGTTACCCGGTCAACAAAGATCTCGCCTCGACGAAACGCAGTCCTGCTAGTGCTTCGGCGGAGTAGTTTCCGTCGTGACGAGCCCAGCGCCGCGCCGGAATGCCGAGGCTGAGTCGCACATCCGTGAACGCCGGACCGCCGTGCGCCAGGCGGAGAACTTCAGCGACGACAAGGCATGAGGCTGCCACTCCGACGAACGGCACGGCGACCGGCTTGCCAGCGAGCTCGATGCGCCCGCACTCGTCCTTGCCGAGCTTCGCGTACCCTGGATTGTTCCGCGCAATTTTCTCCTGCTCCTGCTTTGTCCTCTTTTGATCTGCGAGGCTGAGATCGGGCCAAAGCTCTTCCGGCTTCCGCGTATTCGGCAGCGCGTGCAAACTGATCGTGTCGAAATTCTTCGCGGTACCGCCGAGGCCGCTTTCGACGACACGGAGAAATTGCGCCGTCGCCAGATCCCGCCGCGCGGGATTCGAGTCGAAGCCGCACAAAGCGAGGCCAGGCTCGCTGTCTTCCGGGCCGATCGTCTGGCGGCGGAATGTGGCATCGAACCGCCGCTCGACTAACCTCTTCGAGAAATCAAGATTCTCCAGCCATCGGCCGCACACCTGAGTCTTCCGGCCCTTGTCCCCGGCCTTGAAGAGCAGCCCTGTCTCGATGTTCGCCGCTTCGACTTTGTCGAAGTCCATCAGCGCGAATTCAACGCTGTCTGGCGCGGCGTAGGGCAGGGTCGCAAGCGACCACAGATAAGCATTGCCGAGATGGCCGAGACCCAAGACCCAAAGCTCACTTGGCAGATGTGCGACCGGCTCGCCGAGCGCGGCCGAGTCGGCAATGTCGAGATCAGGCCGCCATAAGGACAGGCCCAAACGCCGCCGCGCCGCCTCGATGCTGAGCCCCGCAAAAGCCAGGAAGAGTTCCGACACGCCAAGAGCCGCCGCCATTGTTCCGGCCAACGAGCAGTATTCGCGTTCCGGTAGTCGCCGCGTCTTGCTTACAGGTCCAACTTTCGCGACCCAACCATCAAAGGTAACCCGGAGCGCGCCTTGAACGTCGGGACCATTCCCAAACACGAGGCAGTGGCCATTCCCGCTCGCCTTGTCCGGCGGAATGATTGCCTCCGCCCCCAAAATCTCAGCGAGAGCCGCGCCGAAGGCGAGCTTCCGCCAAGGCCAGACCAGCAGGGGCGCAGCTGCCAATCCCGGCGGCAGCGCTGCCCGTACCGCTCCGGGGAAGCACCGGCTGGCGATGTTCGCCGCCGTCAGCACGGCGAGCTGCAACACATATGATTTGCTGACATCGCCGCCGCACAGCAGCGTGACGGTAAAACGTTGGCGCCGCGCCAGCACGTCGCCCGCGTCTGACTGGTCGCGGTCGATGAGCAGCTTCGAAATGCGAGACACGCCGATCTCCGAATGGTCCATGTCCGTCACCACAACGAAAGTTTGACGCGACGGACCTTCGCGGGCGGATGATCGCGCCACTTGAAGGACCCGAGATATTCGTAGACGCCGACGTCCTTCAGCGACCACCATGCCGAGCGCCCGAAGTTCGGAACGATCATCGCGGTATGCCCGACGACCGGAAGCATGGGATGCCGCTGGTCGATTGAGCTTTGGCGCACGTTCGGCCCTGGGTGGGTGTGCACATCGCCGATCACCTGTACCGCCTTGCCCTTGCAGTGCTGCCAAAGGGCCGCGTATCCCTCGGCGTGGAAGGCAATAGCCCCGTCCTGCTGGGCACGCGGATCGATGTCGTCGTAGCAAATGTAGGAGGAGACCAGCTGCGGCGCCGCGCTCTCGCGGCCGAGTAGAAACGCGCCGCTTTCGCCCCTGCCAGCGCCTTTGCGCTTGAGGTCGGCGAGGAGCCGCGCCCACAGCCAAAAAGAAATGTGAATGGCGGCCGGTGCCGCGTCAGACGCCAACGTAATCCCCTGACATCAGCATGCTTTGGAATTCTTCGAGGTAGTCGACGATGGTGTGCTTCTCGGTCCAGATCAGGTGCGGCTGTTCGGATGGCCACTGGTTGTGATTGAGGCGGGCCACCCGGTCGTAGGGGTGATAGAAGGCGGAGCCAGCGCCAGTGAAGCCGTCCAGCCGGAAAACCTGGGCGAACCTGCTCCCCAGCTTGCCTTTCGGCCATTTCCCGTGCTCGAGCCGCTGTCGCTTCACGGGGTCCCAGAAGGGGCCCGTCGGCGGCACCGACCGATAGCCGGAAAGATCGAGCTCGACGTAGTAACGGTCCGGCGCGTTCTCTCGTGAAGCCGCCGCTATCCAGAGGTAGGCCTTCGGCCAGGCCGTGCTTTCGGACGCGGCCTCAGTTTCAGCGAGCCCCCAGCGCCGCTTCGTCGCGCCGATGCGATAGGGCGCGCCTTGCAGATCGGACTCGAACAGACGTTGGTCCGGCGACGACATGGCCGATTACCCCTGTGGCGAGACTTCTTTGACGAGGTCGAAGCAGAGCGAGCAAACCGGCGCGTCTACCAGCTTGCCCAGATGTTCGTCCGAGCGCGGCTGGGTCGTCGTACCGCAGATTTGCAGCACGTACTCCGACGCCGACGAGGGATCGAGCTTGAACTTGCGGCGCGCCCACTCCGTCCCCACGGTGATCGTCGTCGCTGGTGAGAAGCGGTGCCGCTTGGTCTTGCCGCCGAAGTTGATTTCGACCGCGATATGGCGGCACTTGTGGCAGTGCACGTGGCGGTGCCGGTGCAGTTCCAGCACTTCGAGCGTCAAGCGGATGTCGACGGGTTCGTGCTTGTCGATGCCGTCCTCGATCTCGTCTGGCTCGCGCAACGCCTCGTCGCACTCGCCGACGAAGACGAAGATATCCCCAGCGCCGTCCTCGATCATGCCGAAGCGGATCAAGACCTCGCGCAGCGTCTCATGCGGCTCGCCTTTGCCGATCCTGGGCTCTGCGCCCTTGGCGTGGAGGAAGACCTCGTGTTCGCCACCGTGGCCGTCAGGAAGGCAATTCGGAGCAACCTTTTCCAGTTCCATTTCCTTAACTCCTTGACGAGCTACGCAGCCCATGATTCCGTGCGTCTCGCTCATGAGACGTCTTATGAGCGGTACGAACTGTCTTATCAATGAGACAGCGTAACTGCACGAAGGTTGCGCGTCAAGCGCCGCCCTGTTGCGGCCGTGCATGGAGGATTGATGGGTTTGGATATTGCCGGGTTCGGGCGGTTGCTTGCAGCGAAGCGAGCGAAGCGCGGGGTTAGGGCGGTCGCGGCGGAGGCCGAAGTCAGCTCTGCTACCTACTCCAGAGTTGAGAATGGGCATATGCCCGATCTGGATACCTTCGCCAAATTGTGCGGTTGGCTAGGCAAAGATCCTTCCGAATTTCTCGGCCTCGAAAATGGAAAAGGTGACATCTCCACACCAAAGGCTGTGGTTCACTTCAAGAAGAAGAAAACAGTGAAGCCTGAGACGGCCAAGGCCCTCGGAGAATTAATATTGGCAGCCCAACGTGCGATCCGCGCGCGTGATGACCTGATCGGCCGCTAGCACTTGAGGCGGGGCTTTAAGACGCAGGCCGAAAACTCGGCCGTCGAGGCCCGCAAAGTGCTGGGCATTAGTAGCCCGATCGGCAAGCTTGATCCGCGGGCATACGCTGGGCACCTGAATGTCGCCATTCTCGACTTTCACGCCCTGGGCCTCTCAGACCGCAGCGTACGGCAGCTCACTGTTACGGATGAAGGCAGCTGGTCGGCCATGACGCTTGAGTACAACGGCACCAAGGCAATCGTTCTAAATCCAGCGCACGCTTCGACACGACAGGCAAACGATCTGATGCATGAGTTGGCTCATATCGAACTCAGTCATACGCCGGCGCGAGTCGAAATTTCGGAGACCGGGATAATTCTTCTGAGCGACTACTCAGACGATCAGGAGCAGGAAGCCGACTGGTATGCGGGCGCTATGCTCCTTCCGCGTAATGCCCTGATTTACTATCGCTCTGGCGGTCGGTCCTCTGGCGACATCGCTAAAATGTTTGGCGTAAGCGTAGCGCTCTGCGAATGGCGGCTGCGCATGACCGGCGTTGATGTTCAGCTTCGGCACCGCGCGAGGTAACCGGCCGCTTCGAACGAACCCAATAGGCCGCCCTCCATGCGATGCCGATTTTTGGGCAAGAAAAAACCCTCGGGATCGGCGAGGGTCGGGTTTTTTCGGTAGATGTGCTCGGTGCCTAGCGATAGCTCATGCTTAGAAGAAAGACGGTAAGGCGGAATAATGTATACGCTTGTACGAGTAGAAAACTCAACGCGGCCAGCAAGAGACTGAGCTGTTTCACCAGTTGGCGAAGAGCTCCGATTAGATCGCCGATCCTCCTAATCCGCTTTAGCAGTCTCCGCGGCCACCAGTTACGGCGGGCCATGGGAACCTCGTAGACAGCGGAAGTCCATCTAACCTACACCGCCTGCGAGCGATTCTCAACCAACGCGACCACCATTGTTTTTTGTGTTCCATTGAAGCTTGCTCACGCATTCCACTCGGCTGGAGAACGGCAGGTCTTCAATTGGTGGTGTCCGCAGCGGTGCCCAGTTTATCAATGAGCCTGGCCGCGGCGATCGCGCTGTATTTGGCCTGAATTGACCGACCCCAGGCACTAAACACGGCTATGTCCTCAATAACCTGTTGGCTTTTATTGGCGCTTCTTATTGGCGCCTGGTACTGGCTTGGCTGGCAGGGCGAGGTAAGTTCGGTATAGGTGGTTGTGGGCTCCCGCAACCAATCAAAAAAAGCCGTCCTCGCAAGAGGGCGGTTTTTTTGCG
>JBEPUJ010000023.1:0-62042 GCA_041691575.1 Terriglobales bacterium | reverse complement strand
TCAACGGCGGATTCAATGCCTGCCCGTTGAAGCGCTGGAAGGTGGTGATGCCCATACCGGGGTTCACCAGCACATCAGGGATCTGTTTGGGGCGAACTACGACGGTGTCCCTCTGCGCGTCAGCCTGTTGCAGACCTGCCGATGCTGCCAGAAGGATCAAACAAAGAAAGGATTTCACCATTACGCTCCTCGATGTGCGAATCATCAGTGTTCTGTTCGAGATGGTGCGGTGTCGCGGAGGCGCCACAGCTCAGGCAGACGATGTAGCGTCGATTGTAAAGGAAATTAAAGAATAATAAACAGAATAAAAGGTAATGCAGACGCCTTCTGCGGAGAATAAACACCGTAACTCCAACTGCTTACACTCCCACCCTTCGCAAATGCGCGAAGGATGGGGCACCAATCATTTTGGCCGTACAAGGGTGGGTACCTGGCGGCACTTATTTACATGGATCTGTAAACTTCGTGATCCATTCAGTTGAATCTTTTGGAAGTATTGCTTGTTGATAAGGAGGGCCGATATCGTCAAGGGCAACGATATCCGATGCGTGTTCTTTGTTGATTTTTGATAACTGCAATTCAAGTTTCATCGCAATATCCCCGAGGTGTTGCGCTGAAGAGATATCTCCGCTTCGCGCCTCAATTCCTATACGACTGAGAGAAGCAGCTTCACTATCCGTGACTTCTACAGTGCGATGCCCGTGCACGGCTACAAAATTGCGACAACTTCCAGAATAGAAAATAGTTGAGTGAACGGCTTCAAGAGGTTGACGAATGGAATCGGCATCATCTCTTATGACCTCACCCCGGTATCTCACTATCCTCTCTCGGAAAAAATATGGGGTTCCATTTGATTTGAATGCAACGATGAGACTTGCAACTTCCCCATCATTCGACTGGATAGCTTTCGGATTTCTTACTGAGAAATTAATTAGTTGCTGACCCCATCCACGTAAGGCAACATCAACTTGGCTTTCGGTTGGGTTTTTAGGTAGTGTTTTGAGCCATCTACGCCCTGTAAAGTTAGCATTCCAACCCGTGATAAAAGGACCTGCACTAAAAAGGCCCGAGGTGGCGGCCACAATAGTTGGAGCAGGTAACCAAACTTTGCAAGTCAACTCGCCGCTTTTGACCCGAACATCACCAATCGCTGTAGTCAACGCACTATCTATAACTAAGGCGAGATTTCCGTCGTTGGATAAAAATATGGCACAAGTTCCCCATCTGCTATCGGGCATTTCTTGTGACTGCATTCTAGGAAGCAGTAAGATAAAAAACACAAAAGTGGGCCATCGTACGCATGTATTCCTCTTTCGCTTAATTTCATGCATCACGTGAGTCTATCTTAAGTATTGACAAGAATAGTGATTGTTTACGCACTATCAAAACCAAACGGGCGGACTCTTTCGAGTCCGCCCGTTTGGTTTTTGCGCGAAGCGCGTCTGCTGCATGCAATGCCTATTCGGCGGCCATTTCTTCCTGTTCGCCTTCCATGCGCATCTGTTCGAGTTCGCGCTCTTCGGCGTCGTGGGCTTCCTGAACCTCGGCCTGGACCTGGGCTGCCGCTTCCTCAAGCTCGGGTGAGAGCTGGACGTTGCGGTAGTACTCCATGCCGGTGCCGGCGGGGATGAGGCGGCCTACGATGACGTTTTCCTTGAGGCCACGGAGCGTGTCGATGGAGCCGTTGATGCTGGCTTCGGTCAGGACGCGGGTGGTCTCCTGGAAGCTGGCGGCCGAGATGAAGCTGTCGGTCGAGAGCGACGCCTTGGTGATGCCGAGCAGCAGCGAGCGGCCGATGGCGGGACGGCCACCTTCCATGAGGACGCGCTGGTTCTCCGCGTTGAAGCGGAAGCGGTCCGTCTGCTGATCGACGAGGAACGTGGTGTCGCCGACCTCTTCGATCTTGACCCAGCGAAGCATCTGACGAACGATGGTTTCGATGTGCTTGTCGGAGATGGCCACGCCCTGCAACCGGTAGACTTCCTGAATCTCGTTGACGAGGTACTGCTGCAAAGCGCGCTCGCCAAGAACTTCCAGAATGTCGTGCGGATTGCGGGGCCCGTCGATGAGCGCGTCACCGGCACGAAGGCGTTCGCCTTCCTGCACGTTGACGTAGACACCGCGGGGAACGCTGTACTCCTCTTCCTGACCGTTATCCGCCGTGACGTAGACCTTGCGCTGGCCCTTGGAGACTTCGCCGAAGCGGACGACGCCATCGATCTTGCTGATGATCGCCGGGTCGCGCGGCTTGCGGGCCTCGAAGAGTTCGACGACGCGCGGCAGACCGCCGGTGATGTCCTTGGTGCGCGTGGTTTCGCGCGGGATCTTGGCAAGGATGTCGCCGGGGTAGAGCTCGTCGCCGTCGGCCACCATAAGGTGAGCACGCGAGGGCATGAGGTAACGCTTGTTGCCGGATGCCGACTTGATGATGATCGCGGGCTGGCGCTTCTCGTCGGGAGAGTCGGCGACGACCAGACGGCTGAGGCCGGTGACTTCGTCGACTTCTTCGTTGAGGGTGACGCCTTCCTGCAGGTCCTTGAACTGGACGGTGCCGGCGATCTCGGTGAGCAGCGAGAAGGTGTAGGGGTCCCATTCGCCGAGGATAGAGCCCTGGGTGACCTTGCCGCCCTCTTCGACCTTGAGCTTGGCGCCGTAGACGATGGCGTAACGCTCTTTCTCGCGGCCCTTGTCGTCGATGATAGCAACCGAACCGTTGCGGTTCATCGCGACCAGGTCGCCCGATTTGGCGCGAACCGTGACCAGGTTGATGAAGCGCACGGTGCCGGTGTTCTTGGCCTCGAGGTGCGAGGCGTCGGAGACGCGGCTGGCCGTTCCGCCGATGTGGAAGGTACGCATGGTGAGCTGGGTGCCGGGCTCACCGATCGACTGCGCCGCGATGACGCCGACGGCTTCGCCCATCTCCACCATCTTGCCAGAGCCGAGGTTACGGCCATAGCAGAGGATGCAGACGCCGCGCTTGGACTCGCAGGTAAGCACGGAGCGGATCTTGACCTTCTCGATGCCGGCCGCCTGAATCGCGGAGGCGAGGTCTTCGTCGATCTCCTGATTGACTTCGACGATGGTCTTGCCTTCGAAGTCCTTCAGCTTTTCGAGCGAGACGCGGCCGATGATGCGGTCGCGCAGCGGCTCGATGGTCTCGCCGGCTTCGATGATCGGAGTGACGTAGATGCCTTCGACCGTGCCGCAGTCGTTGTGCGAGATGATGACATCCTGCGCAACGTCGACGAGACGGCGGGTGAGGTAGCCCGAGTCCGCAGTCTTGAGCGCGGTATCGGCGAGACCCTTACGTGCTCCGTGGGTCGAGATGAAGTACTGGAGAACGGTGAGGCCTTCGCGGAAGTTCGCCGTGATGGGGGTTTCGATGATTTCGCCCGAGGGCTTGGCCATCAGGCCGCGCATGCCGGAGAGTTGGCGGATCTGCTGTTTGGAACCGCGGGCGCCGGAGTCGGCCATGATGTAGATCGGGTTCATGATGCCGTCTTTGTCCATCTGCTTCATGTTGTTGAACATGTCGTCAGCGACGCGCTCGGTCACGGTGGACCACATCTGGATGACCTTGTTGTTACGCTCACCGTTGGTGATGGCACCGTCCAGATACTGCTTCTGAACGTTGATGACCTGCTTTTCGGCCTCATGGACAATGGTGTACTTCGAGTCCGGGATGACCATGTCGTCGAGGCCGACGGAGAGGCCGGACTGGGTGGCGTACTTGAAGCCCAGGTCCTTAATCTTGTCGAGCGTCTTGACCGTGACTTCAAGGCCGAGGTTCAGGTAGCAGTAGTTGATGAGCTGCCCCATTCCCTTCTTCTTGAGCAGGCCGTTGACATAAGGCATCGCCTCCGGCAGCGCATCGTTGAGGATGGCGCGGCCGACCGTGGTCGAGATGAACTGCTTGTTGAACTCGACCGGCTCGGTGTGTGTCAGGTCCTGATCGTCATACGCCGTGGTCATGTCGAGCACAGGGCCGGTGTAGCGCAGACGAATCGGCGTCAGCGTCTCGACCTGCTTGGCTTCGAGCGCCATCAGCACCTCTTCGATGTTGGCGAAGACGCGGCCTTCACCCTTGGCGTTGATCTTCGCCTTGGTGAGGTAGTAGATGCCAAGCACGAGGTCCTGCGTGGGCACCGTGATCGGCTGGCCGCTGGCGGGCGAGAGGATGTTGTGCGAAGCAAGCATCAGCACGCTGGCTTCGATCTGCGCCTCGGGCGAGAGCGGGATGTGGACGGCCATCTGGTCGCCGTCGAAGTCCGCGTTGAAGGCGGTGCAGACGAGCGGATGGATCTTGATCGCCTTGCCTTCGACGAGCACCGGCTCAAACGCCTGGATACCAAGGCGGTGGAGGGTCGGGGCGCGGTTCAGCAGGACAGGGTGATCCTTGATGACCTCTTCGAGGATGTCCCAGACGATGGGCTCCTGCATCTCGACCATCTCTTTGGCCTGCTTGATGGTGGTGCAGTGGCCGGTCTGTTCGAGACGGTGATAGATGAAGGGCTTGAAGAGTTCGAGCGCCATCTTCTTGGGCAGGCCGCACTGGTGCAGCTTCAGTTCGGGGCCGACGACGATGACCGAACGGCCGGAGTAGTCGACGCGCTTGCCCAGCAGATTCTGGCGGAAGCGGCCCTGCTTGCCCTTGAGGGTGTCGGAGAGCGACTTGAGCGGACGGTTGTTCGCGCCACGCAGCACGCGGCCACGGCGGCCGTTGTCGAACAGAGCGTCGACGGCCTCCTGCAACATGCGCTTTTCGTTACGGACGATGACCTCAGGAGCGTGCAGGTCCATCAGCTTCTTGAGGCGGTTGTTGCGGTTGATGACGCGGCGATAGAGGTCGTTGAGGTCGGACGTGGCGAAACGTCCGCCGTCGAGCGGAACCAGCGGGCGAAGCTCGGGCGGAATGACCGGGATCACGTCGAGGATCATCCACTGCGGCAGGTTGTCGGACTTGCGGAAGGCCTCGACGATCTTGAGGCGCTTGGAGTACTTGAGCTTCTTCTGCAGCGAGGTCTCGGTCTTCATGCGCTCGCGCAGTTCGATCGAGAGTTCGACGATTTCGACGCGCTTGAGGAGTTCCTTGATGGCCTCGGCGCCCATCATCGCCTTGAAGCCGGAGGGGCGGTACTGGGCATCGAGTTCGCGGAACTTGGTCTCGTCCTTGATGACTTCGCGCTCCTTGACGGGCGCATCGCCTGGATCGACGACGACGTAGGACTCAAAGTAGAGAACGGCCTCAAGCTCGCGCAGGCTGATGTCGAGCAGGTGGCCGATACGCGAGGGTAGTCCCTTGAAGAACCAGACGTGCGAGCAGGGGCTGGCCAGCTCGATGTGGCCGAGGCGTTCGCGGCGAACCTTCGAGAGGGTGACTTCGACGCCGCACTTGTCGCAGATGACGCCGCGGTGCTTCATGCGCTTGTACTTGCCGCAGAGGCATTCCCAGTCGGTGATAGGTCCGAAGATGCGGGCGCAGAAGAGTCCGTCGCGCTCCGGCTTGAAGGTACGGTAGTTGATAGTCTCGGGCTTGGTGACCTCGCCATGCGACCAGCTGCGGATCTTCTCGGGGCTGGCGAGCTGAATCTTGATGGCGTCGAAATCGGCGATGGGACCGGTCAGTTCAAAGGGGCTGGAGCGAAACATATTTTGCTCTCCGTGGTGGCAGCGAGTGTGCTGCGGTTGTTCAATCTGTTTGCGATGACTTGTGGCGCATCGCGTTGCCGGTAGTTCTGGTGCTGTTGCTCGTCTTTCGATTGTCTTGCCACTCGAATGTGGCAGCCTGAGGAGGTGAGCTGAGTCGTCTCCCCAGGCTTTGGTGCGTTAGTCTGCCGCTGCGATCTCAGGCAGCGGCTTCTTCTTCTGGTCGGCCTGCTTGATGAGTTCCACATCCAGGCAAAGCGATTGCAACTCGCGGATGAGTACGTTGAACGACTCGGGCACACCCGGCTCGATGGCTGCTTCGCCCTTGACGATGGCCTCGTAGATCTTGGTACGGCCGAAGACGTCGTCGGACTTTGCGGTGAGCAGTTCCTGCAGAATGTAGGCCGCGCCGTATGCTTCGAGCGCCCAGACCTCCATCTCGCCGAAGCGCTGTCCGCCGAACTGCGCCTTGCCGCCCAGCGGTTGCTGGGTGATCAGCGAGTACGGCCCGATCGAGCGAGCGTGGATCTTATCGTCGACAAGGTGAGACAGCTTCAACATATAGATGTAGCCGACGGTGGCAGGCTGTTCGAACTCTTCGCCAGTCATGCCATCGTGCAACTGCGTCTTGCCGGAGCTGGGCAGGCCTGCCGACTTCAGCAGCGCCTTGATCTCAGTCTCGCGCGCACCGTCAAATACCGCCGTGCCGAACCAGATGCCACGCTTCATACCGGCGGCAACACGCATCGTCTGCTCGTCGTCGAGGTCAAGAAGCTGGTTGAGAGCGGCAGTTCCGGCGAAGCGCGCCTTGAACAACTCGCGAACCTCGCTCGCCTTCTCGTAGGTGGCGGCGATCTCGGCGATCTGCTTGCCAAGTTCGTACGCTGCCCAGCCAAGGTGCGTCTCGAGGATCTGACCGACGTTCATACGCGAAGGCACGCCGAGCGGGTTGAGAACGATCTCGACCGGTGTTCCATCGGGGAGGTACGGCATATCCTCTTCCGGCAGAATGCGTGCGATCACACCCTTGTTCCCGTGGCGACCGGCCATCTTGTCGCCGACTGACAGCTTGCGCTTCATGGCGATGTAGACCTTGACCATCTTGATGACGCCAGGCGAAAGCTCGTCGCCCTTCTGCATCTTGCCGATCTTCTCGTTGGTGATCTTGCGCAGAACATCGATCTGGCGCGAGGTCATCTCCTCGATCTCATCGATCTGCTCGTTGACGCGAGGGTCCTTGTCGGCGTAGCGGATGCGCTTGAGATTGCGGGTCGAGATCAGCTCGATGGTGTCGCGGTCAAGGATGTCGCCCTTGTTGAGCAGCTTCTTGTTGGTGCGTTCGTCGTGCAGGTCGGCAAGAACTTCCTTCGCGCCGAGAATCGCTTCCAGACGCTTGAGGCGCTCGTCCGTCAAAATGCGAATCTCGTCGGCGAGGTTGCGCTCGAGCTTCTCGATCATCTCCTGCTCGATCTGCTTGGCGCGCTCGTCCTTCTCCTGCCCCTTGCGGGAGAAGATGCGGACGTCGACGACGGTGCCCTCGATGCCCGGAGGGCAAGTGAGAGAAGCGTCGCGAACGTCGCCGGCCTTCTCGCCGAAGATGGCGCGAAGCAGCTTCTCTTCCGGCGTCAACTGGGTCTCGCCCTTGGGCGTGACCTTGCCGACGAGAATGTCGTTGTGCCCGATCTTCGCGCCGATGCGGATGATGCCCGACTCGTCGAGGTCACGCAGGGCATGCTCGCTGACGTTGGGAATATCGCGCGTGATCTCTTCCGGCCCGAGCTTCGTGTCGCGCGCTTCGATCTCGAACTCCTCGATATGGATCGAGGTGTAGTAGTCCTCGCGGACCAGCTTCTCCGAGATGAGGATCGCGTCCTCGAAGTTATAACCGCGCCACGGCATGAAGGCTACCAGCACGTTACGACCAAGGCCGAGTTCGCCCTGCTCCGTGCATGGACCGTCGGCGATGACCTGACCCTTCACCACGCGGTCGCCCTTGCGGACGATCGGCTTCTGATTGATGCAGGTGTTCTGGTTGGAGCGCTTGAACTTCGTGAGCTGATAGATGTCGGAGCCGACCTCACGCGAGAGCTGCGTAGGATGGTGCTCGCCTTCGACGCGCACGATGATGCGTTCGGAGTCGACCGAATCGATGATGCCGTTGCGCTTGGCCAGAATGACAGCGCCGGAGTCGCGGGCGGTGACGCCCTCCATTCCGGTTCCGACAAACGGAGCCTCAGCAACCAACAGAGGCACGGACTGCCGCTGCATGTTCGCGCCCATCAGAGCGCGGTTGGCGTCGTCGTGCTCGAGGAATGGAACCAGCGAGGCCGCAACCGAAACCAGCTGCTTCGGCGAAACGTCGACGTAGTCCACCTCGGACTTGTTGACGAGAACGAAGTTGCCCTGGCGGCGGGCATCGACGACGTCCTGAACGATGTTCAACTTCTCATCGAGCTCGATGTTGGCCTGCGCGATCGTGTGCCGGTCCTCTTCCCAGGCCGAAAGATAGAAGCTGAAGGGAGCAAGATCCATCGTGCGCTTCTTGTCCTTCTTCAACTGCTCGTTCAGCTTGCGCGACTCCTCGATTTCGAGGTAATCGCCCTGGCGCAGACCGGACTCGCCGGCGTTGACAACTGCGACGTAATCGAGCGCGCGGCCATCCTTGACGCGGCGGTAGGGGCTCTCGATGAAGCCGTACTCGTTGATGCGCGCAAAGCAGGAGAGCGACGAGATCAGGCCGATGTTCGGGCCTTCCGGCGTCTCAATCGGGCAGATGCGGCCGTAGTGAGTGGGGTGCACGTCGCGGACTTCAAACCCGGCGCGCTCACGTGACAGACCACCAGGCCCAAGGGCCGACAGACGGCGCTTGTGCGTGATCTCCGAGAGCGGGTTGGTCTGGTCCATGAACTGCGAGAGCTGCGACGATCCGAAGAACTCGCGAATCGCAGCCATCACAGGCTTGGCGTTGATGAGGTCGTGCGGCATCGCCGTCGACATCTCCTGATACACCGACATCTTCTCCTTGATGGCGCGTTCCATACGGACGAGGCCGATGCGGAACTGGTTCTCCATCAGTTCGCCGACTGCGCGAACGCGGCGGTTGCCAAGGTGATCGATGTCATCGACGTTGCCGATGTTCTTGCGCAGCTTCAAGAGATAGCGGATCGTCCCGTAGAAGTCCTCCGGGGTCAGCGTGCGCTTGTCGAGACCGGTGGGGTCTTGATTTTCATAAAGCTTGATATTGAATTTCAGACGGCCCACGCGCGAGAAGTCGTACTTACGCGCATCGAAGAACATGCCTTCGAAGAGCGCAGTCGCGGTGTCGAGCGTCGGCGGGTCGCCGGGACGCAGCTTGCGGTAGATCTCGATGAGAGCTTCCTCAGGCTTGCGCACGGAGTCGCGGCGCAACGTGTTGGTGATGATGTTGCCCACGTCGTCGCGCTCGGGAAAGAAGACCTCGAGGCTGGCCACGCCGGACTGGATAATCTTGTGCAGCTTGTCTGCCGTGAGCTCCTGATTGGCCTCGTAGAGCAGCTCGCCCGTGGTCATATCGACGACGTCGGCGGCGGTCATCGCGCCATCGAACTCGCTGGTCTCAACTTCGACCTGCTCGATCTTGTGGCTTCGCAGACCCTTGAGGGTGTGGGCCGAGATCTTGCGGGTGGCAACGGCCACTTCCTCACCCTTGACGGTGATCGCAGTGGCAGGACGCGTTCCCTGCAGATTGGTTGGCGTCCCTTCCGGGGCGACCTTCCAGCTCAGCTTGCCTTCCTTCACGTTGATGGTGTCTACCGTGTAGAAGGTCTTGAGAATCTCCTCGTCCGTGCGCAGGCCGAGGGCGCGCAGGAAGATCGTGCCGAGGAACTTGCGCTTGCGGTCGATGCGGACGTAGAGCGTGTTCTTCTGGTCGTACTCGAACTCGACCCAGCTGCCGCGGTACGGAATGATCTTGCCGAGGAAGTAGGTACGGTTGTTCGCCGTCTCAAAGAAGACGCCGGGCGAACGGTGGAGCTGCGAGACGATAACCCGCTCGGTCCCGTTGACGATGAAGGTGCCGTTCTGGCTCATCAGCGGAATGTCGCCGAAGAAGACTTCCTGCTCCTTCATGTCGCGCAGGCTCTTGACGCCGGTCTCGGGATCCTTGTCGTAGATCTTCAGGCGGATGGTGACCTTGAGCGGTGCAGAGTAGGTCATGCCGCGCTCTTCGCACTCTGCCTGGTCATACTTCAGTTGCAGGCCGACGGGGTCGCCGCACTTGGTGCAGAAGTCAGGGGTGTTCTTATTGTAGGTTCCGCAGAAGTTGCAGAGCACATCGCCCGGATGGAAGGGGTCAGTGATAACCATGTGACCGCAATGCGAGCAGGCGGTGCGCAGGTGGTTGAGACCCTTGAGGTAGCCGCACTTGCACTCCCAGTTGCCGATCGAGAAGTCGACGAACTCCAGCTCCGACACGTTGCGGAAGTCGGTGATCGGGAAGACCGAGGTAAAGACCGATTGCAGGCCATTGTCCTCGCGTTCCTGGGGCAGCTTGTCCATCTGCAGGAAGCGCTCATAGCTGCGGCGCTGCACCTCGATGAGGTTGGGAATCTGGATGGCGGTTGGGATTTTTGAAAAATCAAGACGGCTACGGATCGCGCGCATTTCGCTGGACATGCTCTCTCCTGAAACTTACCTTCGAGGCCTCGCTCGTTTTGACCGCCGCACCGAAGGCTGGTCAACTCTGGCGAGGGGAGGGTTGGGTACGGCCCTCCGGGTTTGGTTCTGCTTGCGCAATTACGGATGTCTTTTCGGCCCCCGCTGCCCTCGATTGCCGCAGGTTCCGTGCGCAGAATGTCTTGTCCTATACAACCTTCGGCACTGATTCGAACTCGAAACTCAAGAAACTTTCACTATTCGCCGATGTCAGGAACTGCTATAAAGAACGCGTGCTAATGTTTCCAGTGCTCCGTGAAAAGCGGAAACACCGATAAACGCGGCAAAGCGCTCGAAGGGACAGCGTGTCCCATGAGCGCAAAGGTCGACTTGTGCACTGTTTCTCTCGATGTGGTGTTGATGCCTGCCGCCGTTTGAGGCTCGCCTGCCCCAAAGTTGCTGCGCTCGCTTGACCCATTGCACTATGTGCTTCTGCCGCTCGAAGCTCATAATGGCCGGCTCCTTAGCCTGCGTTTGCGCAGGATGAGCCGGATTACCGCTGACTTTGCCGAATACTATCTTCCGCCAAACAGCATGCCAAGGCGGAACGAACCTTCTCCATACAAGAGAATATCGCGTTCTGCCCCAGCATGCAAGTTGGTGGCCAATTACTTGATTTCGACGGTGGCAACGCCTTCGAACTTCTTGGCGACGGCTGCTGCCTCATCCTTCGAAACATTCTCCTTCAAGGGCTTCGGAGCGCCGTCGACCAGATCCTTGGCTTCCTTCAGGCCAAGGGCGGTGACTTCGCGTACAGCCTTGATGGTATTGATCTTATTCGCGCCGGCATCCTTCAGAATGACGGTGAATTCGGTCTTCTCTTCTGCCGGTGCCGCTGCTGCCGCGCCGCCGCCCGCAGGGGCTGCCGCAACTGCTGCTGCTGCCGAAACGCCGAGACGCTCTTCGAGCTTCTTGACCAGAGCCGACGCCTCGAGGAGGCTGAGGCTAACGATTGAATCTTCCAACTGCTGGATGTCTGCCATTTTATTTCTCCAATATAAATCTGAACTTTTAGTAGTGCCTGCTGCCGATTACATCTCCGAAACCCGACTGCGTTCCGGTTGCCTATGCCCTCTTGGGTTTCCGTTGCGCCCAGACCAGCGCACCCTTGAAGACCAGGCGAAACTTGTTATCCCGCTTATCCTGCCTATCCTTCGACGGGGTCCGTGGTCGCCGCTTCCCCACCCTGCGATGCGGTGAAGTTTTCCGGCTGCTCTGCTCCGGACGGCTGCTCGCCTGCCGCCGACTCAACCTCGTGCGCCTCGGCGATCTTATCGGCCTCTGGCGCTGCGGGCTCTGCTGCGGAAGCCTCTGCCTCAGGAGCTGCCGCGACTGGTGCCGGGGCTGCCTCTGGTGCCGGAGCTGCCTCTACTGCCGGAACATCGGAAGCAGCGAACTTTTCCTTCTCGACGCCCTGATTGATGACGATAGCGAGGTCGCGGCCGGTTGCGTTGATGACCGTGGCCAGACGCTGCGCGGGAGACTGAATCAGGAAGAGGAGCTTCGAGAAGAGCTCTTCCTTGCCCGGCATGGTTGCCAGTTCGGCGATCTCGCGAACGTCGATCACCTTGCCGTCGATGATGCCCAGCTTGAAGGTGAACTCGGCGTTGTCCTTGACCCAGGTGGAGAGCGCCTTCGCCAGCGCCACCGGATCGCCGGAGGTATAAGCTACCGACGACACGCCCTTGAGACCCTGCAACGCGGCCTCGATCTTCGTTCCTTCAGCCGCACGCGCGGCCAGCTTGTTCTTGACGACGTGATAGTTGCCGCCTGCGCTGCGAACCGCCTTGCGCAGTTCAAAATCCTTCGATGCGGTAAGACCGGAAAATGTGCCGATGATCGCCGAGGTGGAGCCTTCGAGATCGCTCGCCAGCTTTTTAACCTTGTCCGTCTTGACTGCTCTGGTCAATGCCATTGGAAAACCTAGCCTTTAGCTGCTAGCTTTTAGCTGCTAGCTGTAAAATTACGTCGCCATTGCGACTGAAAACTCAAAACCATACCAGCTAATAGCCAGGAGCTAATAGCTGGAGGCTGCCCTTATGCCTTGCCGGCTGCCTCAGCAGCGGCGTAGTCGAGCTGGATGCCGGGGCCCATCGTCGAGCTGAGCGTGACCGCCTTGATGTACTTGCCCTTGGCCGCCGAAGGCTTCGCTTTGACCACACTCATAATCACGGTCATGGCATTGTCGACCAGCTTCTGCGGATCGAACGACAGCTTGCCGACCGGAACGTGAACCAGCGCGGTCTTGTCGGTGCGGAACTCGACCTTACCGGCCTTGATCTCTTTGATCGCCGACACAACATCGGTGGTGACGGTGCCGGTCTTCGGGTTAGGCATCAGACCCTTGGGGCCGAGCACCTTGCCGAGACGACCGACAGACTTCATCATGTCCGGCGTGGCGATCAGGGCGTCGAAGGCGGTCCAGCCTTCTTTCTGAATCTTCTCGACCAGCTCTTCGCCGCCGAAGAACTCAGCGCCGGCAGCCTCAGCATCGCGAATCTTGTCGCCCGAGGCGATGACGGCGACGATCTTGGTCTTGCCCAGGCCGTGCGGCAGAACAACGGTGCCGCGAACCATCTGGTCGGCATGCTTGGGGTCAACGCCCAAACGCATGGTCAGATCGACGGTCTCGTCGAACTTCGCGTACTTTGCCTTTTGCAGGAGCGGAACTGCGTCCGCCAGAACGTAAGAACGTGGCTCAACAAGCGCGCGCGCCTTCGTCAAATTCTTGGAGATCTTCCTTGCCATTTTCCCTCGTCTCCCACCCCTCTGGAGATGCTCCCTCCGGGCGTGGTTCTCGACTGGCCTCAACTGGGTGTTGAGGCACTCTTATAAGTATGCCGGAAGAACCCGGCAGCGTCAAGAGATTAGGTTGGTAGAGAGTAGACCGAATTTCAATCCATCGTCAAGAAATGCCCGAGGGGCAGCGAAGTTGCAACAGTATCGACGCATAGCAGTGCGCGATGAGACCATTCACCAATGAATCCCTGTCCTGAAATTGTCCAGCCGTGGTGGTATTGGTATCCGTATGTAGGTACTTTCATAACAATTCTTGGCGGGCTAGGGGTTGTCGTGTCCTTGTTCAGGGGAGAAAAGGCAAACCAAAAAGAGAAGATAGCTTGGTCGATTCTTATGCTTTTATTGGTTTTCTTAGAGCTGCGGTCTATAAGGCTCGATGGTCACCAACACGATAGAGATCAGGCACGGGTTCAGTGCCTGCAACTTGAAGGATTCAAGGAAGTTGCGGGAGGAATCACGGCTTCTATAGCCACTAGTCAAACGCAGTTCAACAAAACGATGGAAAAGCTTAACCAAACTCTGTCAACTGAGACAAACACCTTCAATCAAACGAGACCATACGCAGACGTGGAGTTTGATAGGTATGTAGAAGATCCGCTCAATCCTCTCACTTTGTCGGCATCACGTCCGATTGGCATGAACTTTTTCTACAAGAACTTGGGAAAAGACAAGGCGCTAGATATTTGGAAGATGGGACGAATTTATGTCGCGTCTTCAGATGAATCCATAGCCAAAAGCGTTGTCATTCCTCAATTCGAAAAATCATGGGAACAAGTTAAGAGATCAAAGACTCCCGGTAAAGTATTGGGGATTGGGGATCCCCCTAGGGCAGATAATTTCGACTTTAGTGGTTTCACTCCGAATGAAATTTCTGATATTTTATCCGGCAGCAGTAAAATCTACTTCCTTTTTCGAGTTCAGTATTCCGATAGGACTGGTTCCTGGATATCCGAACACTGCGACGTGTCAAAACCGGATATTGCGAGAAGCATGTTAACCCAAAGACATTGCATTTTTTTCAACGAGCCCAGAAAGCAAATCACGCTGCGGTGAGCCTCGAATTACATCGTTATCTAGCCGCTTTGGCATGACTCTCTAAGGAGTGATGAGGATCGCCATTGCACCTCCTATGGATTCAGAATGAACTACTACCGGGTGATGCGCTAGCTCTTTGCCGTACTGTAATTTTGGCCAAATCCACCACGTCGCGCAATTGACGCTCCCAAAGACAACGGCATAGTGTGATCTTTCTCCGCTTCGATTGCGGACGCGGTGTAACACTCGCGCTGCCACGGCATCTAATGAAGAGCAGGAGGTTTCATGTCCACTGACAGTTCCACTGACAGTTCCGCAGCCAGTTCCACAGCCAGTTCCACAGCCCAAACGGTGAAGTTGAACGAGCGCAAGCAGGTCGCCGAAGGCACCATGGCCTTTTACTTCGACAAGCCCGCGGGCTTCGAGTTCCGCGCCGGGCAGGCCATGGACGTCACTTTGCTCGATCCTCCGGAGACCGACGGCGAGGGGAACATCCGCACCTTCTCCATCGTCAGCGCTCCGTTTGAAGATCATCTGACGGTTGCGACCCGGATGCGCGACACCGCCTTCAAGCGCGTGCTCAAGACCGTGTCCCTGGGCACCGAGGTCAAGGTCGAAAACCCCGGCGGCTCGCTGACCCTGCACAAGAACTCCTCCAAGCCCGGCGTCTTCCTCGCCGGAGGCATCGGCATCACGCCGTTTATGAGCATCCTCAGCCAGGCGGCACACGACAAACTCCCCCACCAGCTCTACCTCTTTTACGCCAACCGCCGCCCCGAGGACGCGCCCTTTCTCGATACACTCGGCGAGTTGCAGAAGGCCAACCTGAACTTTCACTTTATCCCCACCATGACGGGGATGGAGAAGTCTCAGCAGAAATGGACCGGCGAAACCGGCGTGATCGACGGCGACCTGCTCACCAAAAGCCTTCCCAGCCTGCAAGGCCCCATCTATTACATCGCCGGTCCGCCCGCGATGGTCGCCGCCATGCGCCAGATGCTCATTACCGCATCGGTCGATGAAGACGACATCCGCACCGAAGAGTTCGCCGGGTATTAGAGCGGGGGCAGACATGATGCCACAGAGACAAAAGCAGGTCCTCCGCCATCCCACCCCAACGGGCAAAAGCGCCCGCCGGGGACCCGGTTCGGCGAAGGATGACAAGTCAAAGTAGAGGGAAGGAAGCGGGACGTGGGGCACCCAATTTCTTGCGCGTCGCTAGCCCGAGATTGGCTTCTGCCCCGTCGTCTCCAGCAGAACCACCGCCATCTGATTACACGGCGTCGGAATCCCATGCTTCTTGCCCAACCGCACAATCACCCCGTTACGCGCAGCAATCTCCATCGGCCTCCCCGCCAGCCGGTCGGCGTGCAATGAATTGATCCCGTCGGCAGCAGCAGCGCGATAGGCCCGCAACACCGCCTCGGCAACATCATCGTCCAACCGCGCACCCTCTGCCCGGCCCACCGCCGCGCACTCGCGAACAATCTCCAGCGCCACCTCGCCCACCGCCTCGCCGCGCAGCACACCCGCAGGCTGTAACAGCAGCGCCGGCAGCACTCCAGCAGCGTTGTGGCACAGCTTCCTCCACGCAACGGTGACGAAGTCTGGCGTCACCGCCGCATCCGCCGCCGTCCCGGCAAATAGTTCCGCGAAGGCCTGCCCCAGCTCACCCTCGGGAGCCTTCAGATGCATCACGCCCCGCTGCCGCACTCTATCCGGAGCCTGCCGCTCCGCGGGACAATCGACAACCACAGGCAGAATCGAATCCATCGGCACATACGGCGCAAACCGCTCGCGATGCTCCACACCATTCTGCAGAACCGCCACCGGCGCACCTGAGGCGCGAAGCCGCTCCAGCCACTTCGCCGCGCCCGCGACATCATAAGCCTTGGTCGCGACAATCACCCAGTCGGCAACCCAGTCGGCCGCTACCTGAGCCGGATCAGTCGCCACAGCGGCCTCGACGCGCACCACCCCATCCGGCGTCTCCACTGTAAGCCCATCCAGCGGACGCCGCACGCACAACACCAGCTCGTGCCCGCCCGCCTGTTGCAGCAACGCGGCGATCACGCCGCCAATCGCACCTACTCCAATAATCGCTATCCGAGCCATTCGACGCCCCCGCTTACGTTCTTAGAATTTATTAAGCAAACTTCAACCACGTCATCTCGACCGGAGCCGCGCATCGCGCGGCGAAGTGGAGAGACCCCTGTATTTCCGTCTTTGTTCTTGCTTCTGTCTGTTCCTGGCCGGTGCAATCTGCTCTAAACCTTCAGCTCCTAAACAGATTCATTAGATCAGAACCGGTATCCCGGCTTCAGCAGGCAGCGGTAGACCGTGGTCTTCTCCTTGTCCGGGTTGGTCCGGGCAGTACACGTGGCCCAGCTCAGATAGAGGTTCGGCCCCAGCGGAAAGACCATCGGTGCGCCATCCAGCTCCGCCTCCAGGCTCACGCCCTCCTGCGTCGGCGGCAACGTAAAGTTCAGCGTCCGGCCAAACACTACGGGGTAGGACTGCCGGACATTCGAGCTGATCGCCGTATGAAATACCTCCGCCTCCAGCAAAAACGTCGCCGTATCCGACCAGTTCAGCGCGGAGACGCTGATGTTCCGCCCGCCATGCTCAAAGCCGCTCGCATCGATCTTCGTAAACGGGCACGGTCCCGCGATGCACGAAGCCCTTACATTGCCGAACGAGTTGTCCTGCCCCGCATCGAGCGACGCCGACCCTGTCGCCGCCTTCCACTTCTTATCCGGCGAACACAGCTCGTCCTTAACGCAGGGGACGTTGCCCTTATTGAAGACCTGAAACGTCTTCACCGCGCTGCCCACATTCGACTCCGTCCGCGAGTTGATCGTATATCTCACCCGGATATTCGAGACCACAGACTCCTTACGGCTCGGACCCGGCGCGACCGGCACATCAATCGGAATCATGGACACGACATGCAGCTTGTCGTCGATCATCAATCTGGCGGCAGGCAGTTGAAACTCGGACGGCTCATACTCTGCATGCTCGAAATGGACCACAATCGGCTGTCCCGACCACACCTGTCTTTCGAGAATGACCTTGAAGTATCCCGAAGCGTCGGACCGGGCCGACGCGCTCACAACGCCATCGGTCGCCGTAACAGCGACGTCCTCGATCGGCAGTTCCTTCCTGGTATCCGGGTCGCGCCGAATCACCGCGCCTTCGACCGGGATGGATCGCCGAATCGACGCCGGCTTCTTCACGTACAGGCGCACCAGCGCCATGGCCCCCAGTGCCACTGCGATTGCGATGATCGTCCAGACAAGCGTTCTACGCTTCATTGCTCACCGGTAACTGAATTGGACGCGCAATCTGTAACCTGCGCTGCCCGGAGATTATTATTGCTCACGACCTGCATCTAATTCACGCAGGCATCGTTCGGCATCAAAATCGTCTGAACGAAAACGAAAGAGATGTGAGTGTGGATGAAAACGACGAAATAAACCGAGCGCGTCTTTCCAGAATGCTTGGCGCGCGTAACCTTCCCAACTCCCGAAGAAAGCTGCTTCGCCAGATGGCCGGCGTCTCGCTCGGCCTGCCCCTCGCCCAATGGAGCGCGCTTCCACTGCTGGCCCAGGCCACCGCGCAACAGCTGCCGAAAGCCCCGCCGCAGGCGCAACACCCGGCTCCGACGCAGCAGCAACAGCCAGAGCAGCCCGGCAAGCCTCATGCCGCCCCTGCTCCGCCGCCGCCCCCTGCCCCCAGCGCCCTCTCTGCCGAAGACGATCAGTTTCTCAATGAGCTCGAACAGGCCAGCTTCCTCTTCTTCTGGGAACAAGCCAACCCGCAGACCGGACTCATCAAGGACCGCGCCAACGTCCGCACCAAGGACACCACCATCGTCGCCAGCATCGCCTCCACCGGCTTCGGCCTCACCGCAATCTGCATCGCGGAGAAGCGCGGCTTCATTTCGCGCAACGAAGCGCGGCTGCGCGTCGTCAATACGCTCCAGTTCATCTGGAAGAAGCTGCCCACGCATCGCGGCTTCTTCTATCACTTCGCCGACATCAACACAGGCGAGCGCATCTGGGACTCTGAAATCTCCTCCGTCGATACGGCCATCCTGCTCTGCGGCATCCTCACCTGCCGCCAGCACTTCAACGATCCCGGCGTCAACGGCCTCTCCAGCGCGATCTTCAACCGCGTCGACTGGACCTGGCTCTCGGAAGACACGACCCTGCTGCCCCACGGCTGGACCCCCGAGTTCGGCTTCCTGCCCTATAAGTGGGACTACTACAGCGAACTGATGATGATGTACCTGCTCGGCCTCGGCTCCTCTTCGCATCCGCTGCGCCCCGAGGCCTGGTCGGCGTGGAAGCGCACCACCTTCGAGTACGACGGCCTGCGCTACATCGGCTCCTTCGCCCCGCTCTTCGTGCACCAGTACTCGCAGGCCTGGTTCGACTTCCGGCGCAAGAAGGACAAGTACGCCGACTACTTCCAGAACTCCGCCATCGCCACCGACGTCCACCGCCGCTTCTGCATCGAGCTGGGAAAAATTTACCCCGACTACACCGACGATCTCTGGGGCATCACCGCGTCTGACTCCGACAAGGGATACGTCATCTGGGGCGGCCCCCCGGCCATGGGGCCCATCGACGGCACCGTCGTCCCCGCCGCCACCGGAGGCTCCCTGCCGTTTCTACCCGACGCCACCATGCGCGTGCTTAGAAATATCAGGAAGAATTACCCGCAGGCCTGGTGCCGCTACGGCTTCGTCGACGCCTTCAATCCGCTCAAAAAGTGGTACGACACCGATGTCGTCGGCATCGACACTGGCATCACCATGCTGATGGCCGAAAACGCCCGCTCCGCCTTCGTCTGGGAGACCTTCATGAAGAACCCTGAAGCCCAACGCGGCATGACCAACGCCGGCTTCAAACCCTACCAACCCACTATTCGCTAGGCTGTATCGACATATAGGTAGAGCGCAAGTAACTGGTCTTTATAGAAATTGTCATCCTGAGCGAAGCCTTTCGCAGCTTTATCGCGAGAGGCGCAGTCGAAGGATCTGCGGTTTGCCTTTAGGGCACTACCTTTTGCACGATTTTCCGCTTCCGTGCCCCTTCCACTCTTATCGGCTTATATGTCGATACAACCTAGGTACGCCAAGGCTTCAGCCTTGGCCCTCTCAACCAGCTAAGAAACCGGGGCTTTAGTCCCTGGGGTATGCCTTCTTGCCTAAATCACACTCACCCCAAAATCCCCTTCGACAAATATCTCTCCGCCGAATCCGGAATCACCGTCACCACCCTCTTCCCCGCCCCCAACTCCCGGGCAATCTCCACGGCGGCATACACCATCGCCCCGGCGCTCGACCCCGCAAAGATTCCCTCTTCGCCGGCCAGCCGTTTCACCATCGCAAACGCGGGGTCGTCCATCACCTTGATAATCCTGTCGCACACGCTCCGGTCAAAGGTGACCGGCACAAACGACACCCCAATTCCCTCCACCTTATGGTGCCCCGGCGAGCCACCCTGCAATACGCTTCCCTGCGTCTCCACTGCAACACTCATCACCCCCGGCAGCCGCTTCTTAAAAAACCGCGCAACCCCGGTAAAAGTTCCCGCAGACCCCACCCCCGCGACCCACGCGTCGACGCGCCCGTCCATCTGCTCCCAAATCTCCGCTGCGGTCGTCTGCTCATGAAAGTCCGGGTTCGCCGGATTCTCGAACTGCAGTGCGGCAAACGCGCCCTCAGTCTCCCGCTCGAACTGCAACGCCCGCCGAATCGCGCCGGCGATACCCTCGGCCTCGGGAGTCCGCACCACCGTAGCCCCCAGCCCCCGCATCAGGATGCACTTCTCCTCCGCAAATCCCTCCGGCACATAAAGCATCACCTTGTAGCCGCGATTGACGCCAATCAACGCCAGCCCCACACCGGTATTTCCAGCCGTCGCCTCGACGATCGTCGATCCGGCCCGCAACACTCCGCGCCGTTCCGCGTCGAGAACAATACCCAGCGCGGCCCGATCCTTGATGCTGCCGCCGGGATTGAGAAACTCCAGCTTGGCCCAGATCTCTGCGCCGCCCGCCGGACTCAACCGTCCCAGCCGCACCATCGGCGTCTGGCCCACCAGATCGATAATGTTATCCGCCACACGCATCACTAAGGCCGTTTCCCCGGATCGTTCAGGCTCGCCCCGCCGGTCTTCGCGGCATCGGCATTCGACACCTTCGGGAAGTATCCCGCCCGCGTCCGAACCGACATCTTCCCCATCCCTTTCACCTTCGCCTCCACGTGCACCTCCCTGTATCCCCCCAGTTCCGGAGACTTGGTCGAGTGATAGGCAATCGTGTACTGCGTCCGGATATCCTTCGCGACCTCCGCCGCAATCGCACCGACATCCTTCACCGACTTCGGGAAATAGGCCACGCCGCCCGTCTCCTGCGACAGCGCCTCCAGCACCTGGCGCGCATGACGAGCCTCGCGCTTATCCGTGTCCTGCCCAAACAGCAGTCCGATGCTGTAGATCACCGGCCCATCGATATCCTGAATCCTGCGGATCGTCTGTTCCAGCGTCGCCGTCGAAGCATTGTCCTCGCCGTCCGTAATCACCAGCAGCACCTGTTTCGGATGCTTCGCATTCTTCGCCGTGTAGTCGGCCGACGCCACCAGAGCGTCATAGAGCGCCGTCCCACCGCTGGACTTGATATAGTCCAGTCCCTTCTGCAGTTTATTAATGTCGCTGGTAAAGTCCTGATCGATGAATGCCTCCCAGGAGAAGTCCACCACGAACGCTTCATCCTGAGGGTTCGACAACTTCACCAGATCCAGCGAAGCCTCTTCCACCGCCAGCCGCTTGTCATACATCGAGCCCGAGCTGTCGATCAATATCCCCAACGAAACCGGCAGGTCCTCATGCCGGAACGACGAGATCGTCTGCGGAACCCCGTCCTCGTATATATGAAAGGCATCCTTGGCCAGCGTCTGGATCGAGCGCCCGTTGTTGTCGATCACCGTCGCGTTCAGCCGAACCTCATACGCATTTTCCCGCAGCGTATACTTGCCCCCCGAACCCTTTTCAATGGCACCTCGCGGCAGTCCCTGCGGAGCCTCGGTCGCAGGCGCGGTCTGCACCTCCGGGTCCGGAGACGGCACCGGATCGCGGTCCACCGTCAGCACCGGCGGCTGGGTTGAAGACGGCGGCTGAATGGACGACGTCCGCTGCGTTGAAGCCGAGTGTTGCGCAACCCCAACCTGCTGAGCCCACGCGCCCGTCATGCAAGCCCCCTGCATCAACATCCCCGCCGCCAACGCCAGCGGCCAAAAACCCTTACTCCGA
The DNA here is from genome assembly GCA_041691575.1 of Terriglobales bacterium. Taxonomy (GTDB): domain Bacteria; phylum Acidobacteriota; class Terriglobia; order Terriglobales; family Acidobacteriaceae; genus Edaphobacter. The sequence continues at coordinate 40,551 of JBEPUJ010000023.1, read as the reverse complement.
CGGTGCATAGTACCCCTGGCGATTGTGCACCGTCAGCGGGGGGAGCCCCGGCGGTGGAACCAATCGTATCTTCAATTTACGCCAGTTCCCATTTGCCTTCATCTCCGACGGCGTGTACCCGATGACATACTCGTTCCTCAGCTCCGCGCTGATCCGCGTAGCGATATCGCCCAGCTCCGTGACATCCATCACGTGAAACATCCGCCCGCCCGTCGCGTCGCACATATCCGCCAGCAAGAGCGGCCCGGTCTGCTCCTCGGGAGTCGGCGCATAGATATCGAAGATCCCGATCGCATAGATCTGCACATCGCTCTCCCGCACCGCCCGCCGCAGCTCGCCCTCTGTGTAACGGCTCCGGTTGTCGCCGCCGTCCGAGATAATCAGCAACGCCTTGCGCTCGTACTTCGCCTCCTTCAACTTATCCACCGCCAGATAAACCGCGTCGATCAGCGCCGTCCGCTTCTCCGGCTTCAACATCACCATCCGCGCCTCGACATCGTCCACCTCCGACGTATAGTCCACAATCACCGCCGGCCGGTCGTTGAACCCCACCACAAAAAACTCGTCCAGCGGATTCGAAGTCCGTAGAAACTCCGTCAGCGCCTTCTGCGCCCGCATGAACTTCGACGTCATGCTCCCGCTCAGATCGAAGACAACCCCAATCGACACCGGAGCGTCATCCATCGAAAAGCTCTTGATTATCTGCCCGGTATTGTTGTCGAAGACCTGAAAATTCTCCTTCTCCAGCCCTGTCACCAACCGGTTCATGGGATCGGTCACCGTCGCTGGAACCAGCACCAGGTTCACGTCCACCCGTATCCGCGAATTCCGATTCGAAGTCGCGTGAGCCGCCACATTCGGCGCGCCCTCGATCACCGGTTTCGCATCCTCCGGCGTCTTCTTGAAAGGTGGCGGAGCCTGCGTCTGCACCTGGCCCAGCGGATTCTCCTGTGCGTTCGCCACCCCGCCCCACACCGCCGCGCACAAGATCAAAACAGCAAGCCGCCGCCCCGTCTGCCGCCATCCCTTCCTGTTGCCCACATTCCGCATACGAGTACCCATATCCTCCCCGCGACCAGGAAAGAATCTCCCACCATACTCCTTCATCCAACCAAAAGCCCTGCCAGCCGCTCCCCCAAAGAATATAGACGCTGTTTCAAAATCATTCGTTACCCCGCAACCTATAAAGAGCTAAAAAGAACGTCATTTCGACCGCAGCAAAACGTCATCTCGACCGAAGCCACGCGGCTTCATCGCGTGGCGCAGCGGAGAGATCCCTGTATTTCGCCTTTCCCTTGCCTGCCCCACAATCGCCGTCTCCCGCGCAAATCGGTGTTAATCCCCTCGTGACCACCAATTCCCTCAACACCCGTACAATTACTGCATACCTTATTGTCTGGAGAAACTAAAAAGCATGGCCCGTATTTACCCCTTCCGCGCCCTTCGTTACGACACCTCCCGCGTCAAGATGGAGGACGTCGTCACCCAGCCTTACGACAAGATCACCCCGGCCATGCAGCAGCGCTACTACGAAGCCAGCCCCTACAACCTCATCCGCGTCATCCTCGGCAAGCAGTTCCCCACCGACACCGACGACGAGAACTGCTACACCCGCGCCGCCGAAACCCTTCGCAACTGGCGCAAAGATCACATCCTCGCCGAAGAAGGCGAGCCCGCTCTCTACGGCTACTCGCAGACCTACACCGTTCCCCACACCGACGAGGTCCGCGAGCGCCGGGGCTTCATCGCCCTCGGCCACCTCTACGACTACGCCGACAAGGTCATCTACCGGCACGAGCAGACCTTCCCCAAGCACAAGTCCGACCGCATGTCGCTCTTCAAGGCCACCCGCGCCTACTGCGAGCAGATTTACATGCTCTACTCCGATCCCGCCTTCACCGCCGAAAAGCTCATCTTCGGTAACGACGGCACCCAGGTCGGCGACGCCGCTCCCCCCGACCTCGCCATCACCGATGAATACGGCGTCATGCACAAGGTCTGGAAGCTCACCGATCCCTCGCTGATCAACCTCATCGTCACCGCCATGGCCGACAAGAAGCTCATCATCGCCGACGGCCACCATCGCTACGAGACCTCGGTTGCCTACGCCAAGGAGCGCTCGGCGCAACTCAAGCTCCCCCTCAACCAGCCCTACCCGCCCATGGGTGAAGGCTCAAAGCTCGCCCAAAGCCATCTCCCCACCCCCGCCTTCCCCGAGGCGGCCATGATGATGACCTTCGTCAACATGGAGGCTCCCGGCATCACCATCCTGCCCACCCACCGCGTGGTCTACGGCATCCCGGGATTCAGCTCACCCGACTTCATCACCAGCGCCTCCGCCTTCTTCGACATCAAGGAGCTGGACTCGCCCGACATCGGCATCCTCGCCAAAACTCCCGGCGTAGCCTTCGTCGCCGCGACCGGAGACGGCAACTATCTCCTCACCGCTAAAAAAGAAGTTATCGCCAAGGAATTGGCCAACATCCCCTCCCGCCAGGCCCAGCTCGATGTCGTCCAGCTCCACTCCATCGTGCTGGAGCGCATCCTCGGCCTCACCACCGACTCCATCACCAAACTCGGCAACATCCGTTACATCCGCGAGGCCGACGAAGCGGTCAGTCTGGTTGCCAACGGCGAAGCTGACATCGCCTTCCTCATCAAGCCCATCACTCTGGCCCAGCTCAAGGACGTCTCGCTCTCCATGGACGTCATGCCGCAAAAGTCCACCGACTTCTACCCCAAACTCCTGAGCGGCCTCGCCATCTACGCCCTCGACTAGTCCCAACCACTAACCCAAGCATTACTCAATAGAAATTGAAAACCCACGTCCAGCTTCTCGGACGTGGGTTTTCTGCTTATCTCAACTAAGATTTTTTCCGTAGATAAGGTTTCTGCCATAGATAAGGTCCTCTGCCACAAATAAAAGGAGCAGCCTGCTATTGCCCTCGCTTCTAGGTACGCCAAGGCTTCAGCCTTGGCCCTCTCAGGCTCTCCCATAAAACCGGGGGCTTCAGCCCCTGGGGTATGCTCTCTCTTCCTCTACTCCAACACGATCAGTTAGGAGCCAACACCAACGACGACTCCCACCAATTACAATCAACCCGTTACCACACCGATCCCCTTGACTCCTCCCCGGAAGCAATTCGCCGCCGCCATCCTGCTCCTCCTCAGCAGTTTCGCGTCCCTCGCCCAAACCGCCCCGTCAACCCAGCCGCAGACTCCCAAGCCCCCGCTGATGGTCCCCTTCACCCCCCAACCCAAACCCGCACCGCCCCCGCCCGCCCGCACCCTCATCCTGCTCGACCCCGCCCACGGCGGCCCCGACGCCGGAGCCCATCTCGGCAACAATCTCCTCGAAAAAGACATCACCCTGGCCTTCGCCAACCGCCTCCGCGCCCTGCTCTCCGCCGCCAACTTCGCCGTTATCTCCACCCGCACCGCCGATCCCGCCGCTCTCTTCACCACCGACCAGCGCGCCGAGATCGCCAACCACGCCCGCGCCGCCGTCTGCCTCACCCTCCATGCCACCAGCAGCGGCTCCGGCATCCATATCTTTACCTCCGCCCTCACCTCTCCCTCAGCAGTCCGACCGCCTCACGTCCTCCATTGGGACACCGCTCAACTCCCCTTCCTCTCCGGCAGCCGCATCATCGCCGACGCAATCCGCACCGCTCTCCTCCAGGACAAGCTCCCCGCCATCGCCAGCCGCACCTCCGTCCGTCCGCTCGACAACCTCACCTGCCCCGCCATCGCCATCGAACTCGCGCCCTTGTCCAATCCCGGGGCTAACGCCGACTCCAAATCCACTCCCGCCTCTGACCCCGCCTACCAGCAGCGTGCCGCCCAGGCCATCGCCACCGCTCTCACCGACTGGCGCACCAGCACCCTCACCGGAGCCGCCCGATGATCCCCCGCTATCAGCGCATCCTCTTCTGGAGCCTCATCGCCGGAATCTTCCTCATGGCCAGCTTCCTCATCCATGGCTGCCGCCAGGCTCACCAGCGCCTCACCGCGCTCAACGACGCCACTCCCATCGCAGCTCCCACCACCGCCAGCACCGAAGAGATCGCCCTCTACCTCGCCAACGACGCCGACGGCTCCATCGCTCCCACCGAGCAGCAACTCGCCCTGCCGCAGGAGCCCACCCTCCGCGCCCGCGCCCTGCTCGAACACCTGCTCGCCGAATATTCTCTCCCCTCCTCCACTCACGTCCTCCAGAGCGGTCCCGCCGTCGACGATGTCTTCTTCCTCAACCTGCCCATCACCACGCCTACCCCCATCAACACCCTCAGTTCCACCACCGGCCTCCCCCAGCAGGACAAGGCCCACCCCTCCCGCTCCGTTAAATCCACTGGCCAATTGGCCGTCGTCAATCTCCACGGCTCCTTCGTCGAAGACCATCCCTCCGGCATCCAGATCGAAGACCTCACCCTCCGCTCCATCATCGAAACGCTCCACGCGGCCTTCCCCCAGATCACCGAAGTCCGTTTTCTCGTCAATGGCCAGCCCCGCGACACCCTCGCCGGCCACGCCGACCTCACGCGCTCCTATCCCGCCGATGCCCCAATAGCCACAACCAACCCAGCCGACACATCGGCTAACCTCTCAACCGATCCAACGGATACCCCCGAGCCATGACCGCGAAGCTCCCAATTCTTCCTCCCAATCCCACCATCGGCGTCTTCGACTCCGGCTTCGGCGGTCTCACCGTCCTCCGTGCCCTGCTCCCCCTCATTCCCGGAGCAAAGTACATCTATCTCGGCGACACCGCTCGCCTCCCCTACGGCTCCAAATCCCGCGAAACCATCGCCCGCTACGCCGTCTCCAGCGCAAAGTTTCTGGAAGAGCAGGGTGCCGACCTCCTCTGCGTCGCCTGCAACACCGCCAGCGCCCTCGCCCTCGAGGACATCATCCAGGCACTCCCCATCCCTGTCGTCGGCGTCATCCAACCCGGAGCCCAGGCCGCCCTCGCCACCTCAAATCTCGCGTCTGATTCAAAAGAGAATTGTCATCCCGAGCGCAGCGCAGCGGAGTCGAAGGACCTGCAGTCCTCTTCCCCCCCCAAAAAGCCAACAAGCCGGGTGCCCCATCTTCGCGACGGCATTATCGTCGCTAAGGTGGGTGAAGCTCCACCACCTCCCACAAGAAACCACGCCCTCGTCCTCGCCACCACCGCCACCACCCAATCCCACGCCTACGCCCAGGCCCTCAACGCCCTCGGCCTCACCGCCACCGAAAAGGCCTGCCCCCTGCTCGTCCCTCTGGTCGAAGAAGGCTGGATCGACCACCATGTCACTGCTGAAGTCCTCCGCATCTATCTCACCGAAGCCTTCACCGAGGCTCCCGAAGCTCAGACCCTGCTCCTCGGCTGCACCCACTACCCTCTGCTCCAGCCGCTCATCGAGCGCACCCTCGCCGAGATGAACCACCCCATGACCATCATCGACTCTGCCGCCGCCACCGCCGCCCGCGTCGCCGAGCACTTCCCCGCCAACCCCACCGGCGCGCCTCCCACCTGCCGTTTCTACGCAACCGACTCCATCGAAAAATTCCAGCGCCTCGGCACCAGCTTCCTCGGCCACCCCCTCAACGAGGTCCACCTCCTCGACCTGGGCGGCTGACCGGCCTCCAAAATTATTGTCATCCTTCGCCGAAGGCGGAGGATCCGCTTTTGTCTTTGGGGTACATTCTTTTATGCAACCCCTCTAAGGAAATTCTGATTAAGTCTCTGAAGATTCCCTCAGCGGCTAAAGCCGCATTGCGGGCAAGTTATTAAGGGCACGGCTAAAGCCGTGCCCTTAACAGAGCCGGACTTAATCAGAGGCTCCCTAAAACCGGGTGCCCCATCTTCGCGACGGTCTCATCGTCGCTAAGGTGGGTGAAGTGCCACAACTCTCTCCGGAATCTCCCATTCGGTGCCCCGATGTCTGACTTTTGAGCACGTAGCACCCGCAAACTGAGGCTTCCTTGCTGTCAAGTCCCCCAAAACATCTTTTAGCCGCTCATCCGCTTCATAACATCAATATCAACAATAACTTACCCTGATAAAATAAACCCTCAAACTTTGGCACTTTAGTTTCCGCCAATCCGTTACGATTAAAGTAAGCAATAAAGAGAGAACAAAGACGAACTCCGTGAAGGGTTCGATCTAAACGATTTAGATATAACACTTTACCGGTAACTCGCTTATCTGTAATAATTTACAAATAACCTATTTATTTGCAAGACTTTAGAACTTTAAGTACAGGAGGGGGTACTCTCGCCTCCAAATCCTCATTCTCAAGCACGAACCCAGGAGTCATCATGCCTTACCTTCTGAAGACCGAGCCCAACAAATACTCCTACGACGATCTCCTCCGCGACGGCGAGACGACCTGGGACGGCATCACCAACAATCAAGCCCTGCTCTACCTCCGCAACATGAAGAAGGGCGAGAAGCTGGTCATCTACCACTCCAACATCGGCAAGGCCGCCATCGGCACCGCCAAGGTGGTCTCGGTCGAGGCAACCGATCCCAAAAATCCCAATGTCCGTATCAAACCGGTCAAGCGCCTGAAGCAGGAAAAGTCTCTAGCCGAAATCCGGGAAGCCGCGGTCTTCACCGACTCCATCCTCTTCCGCCAGTTCCGCCTCTCCGTCGTCCCTCTCACCGACGCGCAATATGACTGGCTCACCCTGTCCTAAGCGGCCCGCTCGCTCCGGATCTGCACCTACAACTTTTGTTCTTTCCGTGTGCTCCTTTCTTGGAGGTAGACTTCGGCAAAGGCTCCAAAATATGTCTTCGATTTCATGGATTGACAATCGCACGCTCCTCGGCTGCCAGATCCTCCTTGGTGGAGTGTTCGCCCTTGTTTTCCTTGGCATGAAACGCATGTACCCCAGGCTGCGCGGCGCCGGAACCTTCGCGCTCGGCTTCTTCTTCGCCATGATCGGCTGTGCGCTTCTTGTCGCGCGCAGCCATATCTCCGACCTGGCTTCGGTCGTCCTTGCAAACGCCTTCGTCTTCTCTACCTTTGCCCTGCTTTACTCTGGAACCCTTCGCTTCTTCCAGAACCCGCGCAAGACCTATTTCCTCTGGCCCATCATCGCCGTATCGACTCTTCTCCAGGCCTACTTCACCGTCGTAGACGACAGTCTTGTTCCCCGCTTCCTTATCGCCGCGCTGACCCTCGCGCTCTTCCGCGCTCTTATCACGGTCGAACTCTACCTCCAATCTGCTGGCCGGCCATTCATCAAGGGCTTCGCCTTCCTGATGGGAACCTACACGCTCTTCGGCCTGACCCGCATCCCTCTCATCTTCATCTACGGCTATCCCGAAACCTTCATGGAACGGGACGCCTTGCAGACTCCGACCCTGATCCTCAACGTCATCTTCGTCTGCATGATGGGCCTCTTCTTCCTGCTCATGTTGAGCGGCGAACTCATGGCCGCGCTCGAGAACCAGTCCTTCGAAGACCTTGTCTCCGGCGCGCTCAATCGCCGCGGCATCGAGCAGAAACTCGCCATCGAACTCGGTTGCGCCAAGCGCAGCGGCGTCGGCCCATCCATCGCCCTCATCGACATCGACCACTTCAAGTCCATCAACGATACTCGAGGCCACGCTACCGGCGACAAGGCTCTTCGCCAGGTCTCGCTCGCCATCTCCTCTAACCTGCGCAACTACGACTTCCTCGGGCGCTTTGGCGGAGATGAGTTCCTCGTCATCCTTCCCCAGGCCTCCTGCCAGGATGCGCAGAGAGTGATCGAACGCATCGAGCACGCGATCCGCTCTATCCCCACCGCTAAAACCGGCCTTCCGCTCACGGTCAGCAGCGGCATCACCCAGGCGGTCCCGTTCGAACAGGCAGAGACTCTCCTCGCCCGTGCCGACGCCGCGCTTTACGAGGCCAAGCACGCCGGGCGCAACTGTAGCCGCATCATCGCTCCATCACAGAGTTATGAGATTCCTGCGCCCACGTCCGCGCCTTGCCTTCCCACTTAGCGCCTCGCTCTATCGTTCCTGCGCGTCCGGCCTTCGGAACGCGTAGATAACCGCCAGCAGCGGCGGCGCAAGCAACACTCCCCAGAACGGAATGATGATGCCAAGCACGATTGGCCCAAAGAAGGCTGCCCACCACGGCACCTTCGTCGTCCGATGCAGGATATAAGGTCCGATAACCAGACCTTCAAGAATCACAATGATGCCGTAAAGTCCCAAAGCCAGTCCCAGCCGCCATTCATCATGCCCGCTGAAGGCGACGGCCAGCACCGGCCCGATCAACGCGATCATGCCGCCGAACGTTGGAATGATCTGCAACAGCCCGCCCAGGATCGCCCACAACGGCGCATAAGGCACATGGATCAACTCCAGCCCGACAAGCCACAGCACACCGACGATTAACGCGTCCAGCGTGGCTGCCCGCCACCAGTTCAGCAGCGCTCCCCCTGCGGTTCTTATCGGCGAAACCGGCTTATAGCTCTGTTGGTCCATTCCAACCTCACCCTCCTATGATGCATCTGATCTGTTGAAACGGAACACAGCGCAGGCTCGCCGGAATAAGAAGGCAATGTTCGTTGCGCGCCCCCTTCCCATTGAGCAAAACACAAAGGAGAAACACCGATGGCTGTAATGATGCAGGCTTTCTATTGGGATGCCCCAAAACACGAGAAGAAGGAAGGCGAGTGGTGGAACTTCGTCGCCGAAAAGGTAGAAGACCTGGGCAAAGCGGGCATCAACGCCCTGTGGCTGCCGCCGGTCTCCAAAGCCTCTAGCAATTTGTCGATGGGCTACGATCCGTACGACTACTTCGATCTCGGCGACTTCGACCAGAAGGGCGGCGTCAAGACGCTCTTCGGCAACCGGGCCGAACTCGAAACCCTCATCGCAAAAGCCCACGAGCACAAGATCGGCCTCTATGCCGACATGGTCATCAACCACAACTCCGGCGCGGATGAAGAAGAGGTCAACCCTCTGGACGGCCAAAAGCGCTGGACCAAATTCAATCCCAAAAGTGGTCGCTTCCCCCGCGACTGGAACTGCTTCCATCCCAGCCGTTACGAGCGGGTGATGATGCCGGACGAGGAGAACTACGCCGGCTTCCCCCATCTCTGCCACCGTAATCCTGTCGTCTATACCGCCATGTTCGACTACGCGCGCATGCTGATCGAAGAACTGGGCTTCGACGGCTTCCGCTTCGACTTCGTCAAGGGCTTCGGCGCGTGGATGATCGGAATCCTCTCGAAGTATCGCTACGAAAAGGACGGCAAGGAGTTCATGCCCTACGTCGTCGGCGAGTACTGGTCAGGCGCGGAAGACGTCAATAACTGGATCGACAAGGTCAACGCTCTGACCGACAACCAGATCTCCGCCTTCGACTTCCCGCTCCGGTACAAGTTGAAAGACGTCTGCGATACCCCCAACTACGACCTCCGCAACCTGACCGACGACGGCGCGGTCGTGATGAAGCGCCCCATGCACGCCGCCACCTTCGTCGACAACCACGACATGGGCGACAACGCCATCGTCAACGACAAGATGATGGCCTACTCCTTCATCATGGTGCACGAGGGCTACCCCTGCATCTTCTGGTACGACTACTACAACAACGGCCTCGCGCGGTCGGGAACGCCCAACGGCATCGATGCCCTGATTCAGGCTCACCTGAAGTATGCCGGTGGCGACTCCCAGATCCTTCACGCCGATCCCGATCTCTACATCATGCAGCGCATCGGATGGAAGGACGACAGCACCGAACAGCCGGGTTTGATTTACGTGCTCAACAATTTAGGCAATCAATGGTCGGGAACGTCAGTCAAAACCCAGTGGAAGAATCAGAAGTTCGCGCCCATTGCCTGGGACGGCCACGACACCGCGCATCCTAACGAGCGCACCACCGATGACGATGGCAACGCCGAGTTCCCCGCTCCACCCCGCGGTTTTGCCATCTACGCCCCCGTCTAACCGGACACAAAAACGGCCGAACCAGATGCTATCCTTAAGTCATGAAGTTTGGCGTTCTGGTCTTCCCCGGGTCCAACTGCGACCACGACACGCACCATGTGGTCGATGCGATTGCCCGACAACCCGTTACCTATCTATGGCACGCGTCCGAAGACCTCCAGGGATGCGATGCCATTCTTGTGCCCGGCGGTTTCGCCTATGGCGACTACCTCCGCACCGGAGCCATCGCCCGCTTCGCGCCCGTGATGCAGGCCGTGAGCCGCTTTGCACGCAGCGGCGGTCTAGTGCTGGGCATCTGCAACGGCTTCCAGATCCTGTGCGAAGCCGGTCTTCTGCCCGGAGCGCTGATGCGCAACGCCAGCCAGCACTACATCTGCAAGCAGACCTATCTGCGCACAGAGACGACCGACTCTCCCTTTACCCACGGCCTCTCCAAAGACCGGGTGTTGCAGATGCCTATCGGCCACATGGAAGGCAACTACTTCTGCGATGCCGACACGCTGGCGGAGTTGAAGCAGCAGGATCGCATCGCCTTCCGCTACGCTACGGCTGACGGAACGGTGAACGCCGCGGCCAATCCGAATGGGTCACTCGAGAATATCGCGGGCGTGCTGAGCGAAGGCCGCAATGTCCTCGGCATGATGCCGCATCCGGACCGGTCGAGCGAGAGTCTGCTCGGGTCGGCGGACGGCCTGCTGCTCTTCCAGTCCATGGCCCAGTCGCTATCCCAGTCACTGGCTACTGCACAGTAACCCGTTCCATCGGCACGATGGTAACCTAGCTGAGCGATGATTGATATTCACCATCATCTTCTATGGGACCTCGACGATGGTGCATCGAGCGTTGACACCTCTCTCGCCATGGCGAAGATGGCTGCTGCCGATGGAATCACGCACATTGTCTGCTCTCCCCATGCGAACGGGCAGTATGACTACGTCCCTGCGGTCATCGACGCGAAGATCGCGGAGCTGCGGCGCCTTCTGGACCGCGAACGGATTTCGCTCACGCTGGGACGCGGATGCGACTTCCACATGTCGTATGAAAATATTCAGGAAGCCCAGGCCGATCCGGCGCGATACAGCATCAACGGGCTCGGGTATCTGCTGGTCGAGATTCCCGACTACGGTTTGCCGCGCGGACTGACTGAAGTCTTTTACCAGATGCAAATAGCCAGGCTGACCCCGATTCTGACGCATCCCGAGCGCAATCGAACGCTACAGACAGACCAATCGCTGTTGCACGACTGGCTGCGCGGAGGCGTGCTCGTCCAGGTCACTGCGGGGTCCGTTGTAGGTCGCATGGGCAAGCGGGCGGAGAAGATGGCGCATCAGCTTCTCGCAAATCGATGGGTCCATTTTCTTGCCACGGACGCACACAACACGACCTCACGGCCACCATTGATGCGCGAGGCTTTTGAAGCGGTCGCGAAAAAGTATGGACCGGATTACGCTCATCTTCTGTGCGTCTCCAATCCGCTTGCCGCATTTACCGGAAAACCCATACCTCCACAGCTCGAACCGCTCAATCTCTACGCCGAGTTCAAGGACAAGAGCTGGTGGCAGAGACTGGTGAATCGTTAGTTCAAGGCGAGCAGTTTAGGGAAGGTCTGAGTATGTCTCCGGAGATTCCCTCAGCGGCTAAAGCCGCATTGCGGGCAAGTCACTTACGACACGGCTGAAGCCGTGCCCTTAACAGAGCCTGACGTAATCAGAGGCTCTAGCTGTGAAGTTTCCGCAAAAAGATAGAGTCGAGCCGTCAAGGGCCAACGGCCCACCGTCATACCAGCATGGGGTGAAGCCCCATGTTCCTAGGACATGGATGGAGCAAGGGCTGAAGGCCCGGCCTATACATCATCGAGGAAACCGCTCTCGTAGGTCGATACCGCCCGGCTCAAGGCGAGCAGTCTAGAGTCCCAGTCCACCATCGACTGCCAGCAGTTGGCCGGTAATGAAGTGGGGAGCGGTAGCAAAAAACCTGGCTGCGGCAGCCACGTCCTCGGCAGTACCGTTGCGCTGCATCGGAGTCTTGCGGGCGAAGTGCTCGTAGGCCTCATCGACCTCGCCCTGCACGATCATGCCGGGAGCAACGCAGTTGACGCTGATCTCCGGAGCCCAGGCCTTGGCCATGGTCTTCGAGAGCATGTGCAGGGCGGCCTTGGAGGTGCAGTAGTGGCCATGCGTGGCCCAGGGGTGCAATCCGCCGAGCGAACCGATGTTGATGATGCGCCCCTTTGCCGCCCGCAGATGAGGATGCGCTGCCCTGGCCATCAGGAAAGGGGCGCGCGTGTTGGTGGCAAACATCGCGTCCCATTGCTCGATCGAAATTTTTTCCAGCGCCTCGGACTCGAAACGCCCGGCGTTATTGACCAGCACATCGATCTGGCCGAACTCCTCGACGACCGCGGCTACGGTCTGCTCGATACTCTCCGGATCGCGGAGATCGCATCGCACCGCGAGCGCGTCCACATCCCAATCCGCTAGAGAACGCACGGTGGCTTCGGCCTCCGGCTGCGAACTGAGGTAGGTGATGGCGACGTTCGCTCCGCTTTCGGCGAGCGCAAGCGCGATGGTGCGACCGATACGTCTCGCCGCGCCGGTGATGAGCACGGTCTTCCCTGCCAGAGGCTTATCCATGTCTATGGCTGGGGCACAGAAGTGGACGAAGGAGGATTCTGGACCGGAGGCTTGGGCCGGATCGGCTCCTGCACTCCAGGCTTTCGATCGGATGGCTTGCCGGTATGGTCTTCGTAGGCGGAGATCTGCTCCTGGGGCCGCACCATCGAGATCGCAATCTCCTTGGTGGGCTCGTCTATCAGAAAATCCTGACCGAAGGTGGAGTAGCCGCTGGCGATGACCTGCACGCGAACAGTACTGCCCGTGGGGATGATATCGACCACGGCCTTGCCCTCAGGATCGGTCTTGACCTCAAGATTTCCCAGGTCCTTGCCATCTTTCGTCGGATTGAAGACGACAGCGGCATTAGGGATCGGCTTGCCGTTGAACTTCTTGGTCACCAGCACCTCGATGCGCGAGGTTGCGGGCGGAGCTTTATACTTCCGGCCGCGATACTGACCGAACGCCGGACTAGACGCGAGCAACGCGATGCTTAGGACAAGGACGAATTGGAACCAGATCGGGCGGCGTGACAACATGGCGCTATTTTACGACGATTAAGGCCCGGCTGGCAGATTCCGAGGAGACATGGACCGGGCAGCTCAAGCTTGCGTGACTTTCACTCACATTTCACCCGGGACGGGTTGACAGGGGTACAGCCGCTGGCCTATGTTAGCAATCGGAAGGCTAGAGTGCTAACGATCGGTTCGCGCTCCGGCAAGGGCTAATTTCCAACAATTTTCGTGATATCCGCAGGGGGAACGCTTCCCTGCGGATCTCGCGCAATACAACCGCGAACGGCATGCCGCTCGCCAAATCGTAACTAAATTGCAACTAGGAGATGTAAGCAATGTCAAAGACATCATTTACACCGCTGCACGATCGTATTCTGGTCCGCCGCGTTGAAGAGGGCGAAAGCATCCGTGGCGGCATCATCATTCCGGACTCCGCAAAAGAGAAGCCGCAAGAGGGCGAAGTCCTCTCCGTTGGCAAGGGCAAGTCGAACGACGAAGGCAAGGTCTTCCCGCTCGATGTAAAGGCGGGCGACAAGATTCTCTTCGGCAAGTACTCCGGCACGGAGATCAAGCTGGACGGCGAAGAACTGCTCATCATGCGCGAAGAAGAAGTCCTCGGCATCCTCAAGAAGTAGCACTTCGTGCTGTATACCGCGGCTTCGCCGCCTAATCGGCGCTTCGGGCGCCTCACTAAAAACTTTGACCGGTGCAAGCCGGTAACAGGAGCAACACAATGGCAAAACAGATTCTGCATGGAGAAGATTCACGTCAGGCAATCCTGCGTGGGGTCAACATTCTGGCCGACGCGGTGAAGGTGACCCTCGGCCCGAAGGGCCGCAATGTCGTCATCGAAAAGAAGTTCGGTTCGCCGACGATCACCAAGGACGGCGTAACCGTTGCCAAGGAGATCGAGCTGCGGGATTCGCTCGAGAACATGGGCGCGCAGATGGTCCGCGAAGTTGCTTCGAAGACCTCCGACGTCGCCGGCGACGGCACCACGACCGCCACGGTTCTGGCCCAGGCCATCTACCGCGAAGGCGTCAAGACGGTTGCCGCCGGTGCAAACCCGATGGCGCTCAAGCGCGGCATCGACAAGGCAGTCGAGGCCATCATCGGCAAGCGCGATGAGAATGGCGTTCCCCAGGGCGGCGCACTCAGCAAGCTCTCCAAGCCGGTTACCGGCGACATGATCGCCCAGGTCGGCACCATCTCTGCAAACTCAGACTCGCAGATCGGCGTGATCATCGCCGAAGCGATGAAGAAGGTTGGCAAGGACGGCGTCATCACCGTTGAAGAGTCGCGCACCATGGAGACTCAGCTTGATGTCGTCGAGGGCATGCAGTTTGACCGCGGCTATCTCTCGCCTTACTTCGTCACCGATGCCGAGCGGATGGAAGTCGCGCTCGAGAATCCCTACATCCTCATCTATGAGAAGAAGATCTCTTCAATGAAGGACCTTCTTCCCCTGCTGGAGCAGATTGCCCGCACCGCCAAGCCCCTCGTCATCATTGCCGAGGACGTGGACGGTGAGGCGCTGGCGACCCTGGTCGTCAACAAGCTGCGCGGTACGTTGAATGTCGCTGCGGTTAAGGCTCCCGGCTTCGGCGATCGCCGCAAGGCGATGCTACAGGATATCGCTATCCTGACCGGCGGCAAGGCCATCACCGAAGACCTCGGCATCAAGCTCGAGGGCGTCAAGGTCGAAGACCTCGGCACCGCCAAGCGCGTGACCATCGACAAGGACAACACCACCATCGTCGATGGCGGCGGCAAGGATGGCGAAGTCGAGGGCCGGGTGAAGGAGATCCGCGCTCAGGTCGACAAGACCACCTCCGACTACGACCGTGAGAAGCTGCAGGAGCGCCTTGCCAAGTTGGTTGGCGGCGTTGCAGTCATCAAGGTTGGCGCGGCTACCGAGACCGAGATGAAGGAAAAGAAGGCCCGTGTTGAGGATGCGATGCATGCAACCCGCGCGGCAGTCGAAGAAGGTATCGTCCCGGGCGGCGGCGTAGCTCTGGTTCGCTGCACCAAGGCAGTCGAGGAAGTCATCAAGAGCCTCGAAGGCGACGAGAAGATCGGTGCAACGATCATCCGGCGCGCGATTGAAGAGCCTTTGCGCATGATCGTCGCCAATGCGGGCGAAGAGGGCGCTGTGGTAATCGGCAAGATCCACGAGTCGAAGGAGCACAACTACGGCTACAACGCCGGAACGGGCGCCTACGAGGACCTGGTGAAGGCTGGCGTCATCGATCCTACGAAGGTGACGCGCACTGCACTGCAGAACGCGGCTTCCATCGCCGGATTGATGCTGACGACCGAGGCCATGATCGCGGAGATTCCTGAGAAGAAGGAAGCTCCCGCAGGCGGCGGACACGGCGGCGGCATGGACGGCATGTACTAAAAACTGCTGCTTCTGGCAGAGCGAGGGCCCCGGAACACTCCGGGGCCCTCGCTGTTTTAACGGCGTCCTTTCCCATACCGGCGGCTGACAGTATAGGATTCTCTAAATCAATTTAGCAGTACGATTTTGCAATTGAGAGGGATTGAGATGAAGCTTTCGCGGCGGGAGTTTTCGAAGCTGGGTGCAATGGGGCTGGCAGCAGGGATTCTGCCGTCGGCCATGTCTGAGGCGCAGGCTGGAGCGCAGGATGCGAACCGCAAGATCGGCTATTGCGTGATTGGGCTGGGCCGGATTGCCGACCACTTTATCGGCGGGGTTCAGGCCTCGTCGACCTCGCGCATCACCGGTCTGGTGAGTGGGCATCGGGATAAAGCGGAGAAGTTCGCGGCGCGACTGGGCGTGCCCAAAAGCTCGATCTACAGCTACGAGGACATGGACCGGATGCGCGACAACAAGAGCATCGATGCGGTCTATGTCGCGCTGCCCAACAGCATGCATGCGGAGTACACGATCCGGTCGGCGAAGGCGGGCAAGCACGTCTTCTGCGAGAAGCCGATGTCGACCTCGGTGAGCGACGCCGAAGACATGATCGCCGCGTGCAAGGCTGCGAACGTGAAGTTGATGATCGCGTACCGGCTTCAGTATGAGCCGACCAATCTGCGCGCGATTGAGCTGATTCGACAGGGCGCGCTGGGCAAGGTGCAGGTGATCGAGAGCTCCAACGGCTTCTACGAGAATGCGGGCGAGTGGAGGCTGAACAAGGCAATGAGCGGCGGCGGACCGATGCTCGACGTCGGCATCTACTGCCTGAATGCGACCCGCTATCTGACTGGCGAGGAGCCGGAGAGCTTTACGGCGGCCGTCTCCACCATCGACCACGACGGTCGATTCGATTCGGTGGAAGAGAATATGGTGTGGACGACAAAATTTCCCTCAGGAATCGTAGCCAGTTGCAGCACGAGCTACGGCGCAAATCTGAACAGTTATTATCGCGTCTCCGGCTCGAAGGGCTGGCTACAAGTGGGCTCGTTTAACTACCAAGGCCAGCGGCTCCAGGCCAACTATCGTACCGGCGAGCGCGGCACGCCGCCCACTGTGCTCGACGAGTTGAGCACGGAGCGCGACCCGAAGCAGTTTACCCGCGAGGCAGATCACTTCACCGAGTGCATCCTCGAAAACAAGACGCCGAAGACTCCGGGCGAAGAGGGGCTGCGCGACATGCGGCACATGCAACAGATTTACAAGTCAGCAGGGGTCGTGGCGCTGTAAATAGAAAGACGCCGACTGCGGCTTGCGAAGGTCGAAAAGCTTTCCAGGATACTGAAAAGTAGGCTTCGTTTAAGGGCACGGCTTCAGCCGTGCCGTAAGCGCGCTGCCTGCATTGCGGCTTTAGCCGCCGAGGTACGTCTTTCTCTCAGCCACCGACTTTTCCAGCATCCTCTAAAGCAGTTTCCTCGATGGTGTATAGGTCGGGCCTTCAGCCCTTGCTCCATCGATGGCCAAGGAACATGGGGCTTCACCCCATGCTGGTATGGCAGCGGGCCGTTGGCCCTTGACGGTTGGACTCTATACCTTCGCGGAAACCGCTCTAAAGGCAGAAATCCTGCGGACAATCTCGAAGATGTATCGACCGCACAGGATATCTGCGCCCCGCTCTTAAGGAAGACTTAAGCAAGACACAGGATCATGGAGGCATCTGGCACTAAGATAGATGTTTGTCATTGATCGTCGAGACGGCGCGACAAAAGAGGGGGAGTTATACCGGAGTCTCAACGATGCCGCCTGCTTCGTCTGATCGTGCCGTGTCTGCGGTGGAGTCTCGTTGGCATGGTCGGCCTTCCACTGGCATCCATGCCGGCAAAAGCCCAACACGCCGATGCGATCATCCAGATGGCCGCCAATGAAAAGACCGCGCGCGCACAGGAACAACGCTTCTGGTACCTGTCTGAAGAGCGCTCGACTCGGACGGGTGGTCACCTCTGGAAGGAAAAGGTTGTAGAGGCGGCCGACGGCGTGCTTCGGCGGCTGTTGGCGGTGGACGGTCTGCCTCTGACTGCGGCGCAGTCTCAGGCGGAGGAGCGCCGTATCGAAGAGATCATCGCTCATCCCGAAGCTTTCCGCAGACTGAATCAGGGCCACTATGATGACGAGGTAAAGGCTACCCAGCTGCTGGAGATTCTCCCCAAAGCCTTTCTCATCTCACCTGCTGGAGAGCAGAACGGGTGCATCCGGTTTTCCTTTCAGCCTAATCCCGCCTTTCAACCGTCCACCTATGAAGAGCGCGTCATCCATGTCCTCGAAGGCACGGTCTCGATCAAGGAGCCTGAAGACCGGCTATGCAAACTGGAAGCCAGAATCACGCAGCCGGTGGAGTTCGGATTCGGCTTACTGGGCAAGGTGAACAGCGGGGGACATTTCGAGTTGGAACGCGTACCTGTGGACCCGAAGAACTGGAAGAGTGTACACATCAGCGTGCATGTAGACGGTCGCATCCTCCTGCTTAAAAGTATTACGCGCGATCAGGAGGTGACTCGCACCGACATACATCTCGTGCCTCAACATTTAAGCCTCGCCGAAGCTGCAAACCTGAGCCGTCCATAACTTCAAGTCGACACTGAAAATCAGGTTCTGCTTAAGGGCACGGCTTCAGCCGCTGAGGTACGTCTTTCAGCCACCGACGTTTTCAGCATCCACTTCAAGTCCGCGATGACCGATTGGTCTGTTTACGGCGCATTGATGGCCTGCGCACCCTTCGGCCCAAACCAAACTACGCCATCGCCCAGCATAGCCTGACCGTTGCGGACGAACATATCGTGCGGCATGGCGTTCCTGATCGCGTCCAGGCAGGCTGGCGTAAAGATACGGTTCCATTGAGCCGACAACCCGGCAGCCGAGGCGATGGTGCTGGACTTGCCGTTGCGGTTGACGCGCAGCGGGAAATCGACGTAACGGGCTGCGGCAGTGCGATCTCCGGCAAGAACGGACTTCGTGAAGCACTGCACGCGCGTCTCGAAGGCGGCGTCACTCTCGCTGGTGACGTCTTCGTACCAACGGGCATCGGCAGGGCCTTCCGAGATGCCCTCCATCTGCAGATCGATAGGATAGGAGCTTGGCCCCTTCATCCATCTGCCTTCCATGCCGGTGCTGTTCTCGAAGCTGAGCGGCTGGCCGCTATTGCTCCCGTTGCTTTTGAAACCCAGGGCGAGTTGGCCGCCATCGGGCTCGTAGAGGATGACTCCAACGCCCTGCGTCCCGGCCTTCAGGGGGATGTCCTTCAGATCTTTTGCGTAGAAGTAATGGCCGCCGGTGATGACTTTGGCTGCATTGACAACCAACGTCAGCCCGATTCTGCTCTGGCCGATGGTTCCGCTGAAGGTGACTCTGCTTACCGTGTCCGCAGGCTGGGCCTGGGTGGTTCCGGCTGCAAGGACGAGGACAAAAACAAGGACAAGGGCGGCGAGCAAATGCTTCGGTCCGCTTCTTCTGTTTCGGTTCAACCAACACCTCCGCTGGAAGCCTGAGTGGGGGTAAGCATACCAAATGGTGAGACGCCGACGATGCTTGTTTGTTTAGATCGTTTGTTTGTCGTTTATTTAACGATGTTTTTTTGTTTGCCCCCTTCCTGTCGGCGATCTACCAGGCGTGGTGGAACCCGTCTTTCTCCGTCAGGTGGACCTCGGTCTGAAAGAGATTGCTGAGGGTTGCCTCAGTAAGCAGGTCGGCCTTGGGCCCGTCACCGATGATGCGTCCTTCGCGCAGCAACAGGATGCGGTGTATCTCGGGAATGATGTCGGCAATATGATGCGTGATCAGCAGGATGCCGGTTCCCTGCTGGGCCAGCTTGCGCAGCAGGCCGCGGAGTTCGCGCTGCGCGTTCAGGTCGAGGGCGTTCGAAGGCTCGTCGAGCAGCAGCATCTGCGACGATCCGACCAGCGCGCGTCCGATCATGATGCGCCGCTGCTGCCCAGCGGACATCTCGCCGACCGGCTTGTCGATCAGGTTGACGGCGTCGATCTGTTCGAGCACCTCGTCCGCCCGCGCCTGCATGGCTGGTGTGACGGTAAGGTTGGGCCAGAGCGTGCTGCTCGAAAAAAATCCCGTAAGCACAGCGTCGCGGCCCGTCGTGTGCAGCGTAGGTTTTCCAGGCAGTTCAGCGGAGACGACGCCAAGCCGCTTCTTAAGTTCGGTGAGGTCCCAACGCTCACGGCCAAAGATGCTGACCCTGGTTTCAGGCTGGACGATTGGATAGCACTCGCAGGTAATGGTCTTGATGAGAGTGGATTTGCCGCAGCCATTGGGGCCGAGGATGACGATATGTTCGCCGGTATTGACGCTGAGATTGATGTCGTGGAGGACGAGGTTATCGCCGCGAGCTACGTTGACGTGGGCCAGTTCAAGAAAAGGTGGCATCTTGTCTGTAGGATAGATGTTTTCCCGCAGCGTGGAGGAATCATGGGTAGTGGATGGGATAGCCGCGATCAGCGGCTTGCGTATGCTCTGTTGCGGATGGTGGCGGGGATGAACCTGCTGATGCATGGAGTGAGCCGCATCGCAGCGGGCCCGACGTCGTTCGCGGCGAAGACGGTGACGCAGTTCGAGCATTCTCTGCTGCCGGCGGGAAGCGTGTGGGCCTTCGCCATGTTCCTGCCCGCGATTGAAGCGTTCCTGGGCCTGCTGTTGCTGATCGGGCTGCGGACGCGGGCAGTGCTGATCGCGGCGAGCCTGCTGATTATGGTGCTTACATTTGGATCGTCGTTGGTGGAGAACTGGCCGGTCGTAGGCATGCAGCTGATCTACGCGCTGGTTTATGCGGCTCTCCTGTTTCTGCTGCGCTATAACGGCTGGTCGGTGGATGCATGGATGCACCGTGCCAAGAGCGGGGAACAGTCGTAAAGCAGGAGCAGGTGGTGGGTCAGTTTGAAAGTCGGGGTTATGGGCCGTAGGGGACGCTCGCTAATTGAGTTCAAGTTCGGCTCAGGTCATCAAAAGGCTGGCTGAGAAGTTCATACTGTGCAATAAAAAGGCGTCACCATGGAAACCAAAGCGAACTTGCCTATTCTCGGCTTTTCCCATGCCGCAGCTTTCGCAAGCTGGCTCCGCAATCAACCGACGACTACGCCAGGTTTGTGGCTGAAAATTGCCAAGCAAGGGTCGGGCATTCCTAGTCTGACCAAGGCCGAAGCAATCGACGTTGCGCTGTGCCACGGCTGGATCGATGGTCAGCTCGGCAAATTTGACACTCAGTGCTGGCTGATTCGCTTCACGCCGCGCAAGGCTCGCAGCAAATGGTCGGAGGTTAATCGCACACGGGCGATCGAGCTTATCGGCGCCGGGAGGATGGTTGCGGCAGGATTGGCGGAAATCGAAGCGGCCAAAGCCGACGGGCGTTGGGATGCCGCCTATGCTCCTGCCAGCCGAGCGACTGTGCCGCCTGATCTGCAAGCTGCTCTCGATGCAAACATAAAAGCGGCTAGGTTCTTCGCAACATTGACCGGAGCGAACCGCTATGCGGTGTTGTATCGCATAGGCGCCGCAAAAAAGGCTGAGACGCGCGCACGTAAGATTGAAAGCTTTGTTGCCATGCTTGAACGCGGTGAGACTTTGCACGGCTAGGGATCCAAACCGAATTGGGCGTAGCAGGGGCCAACAACGGAGAATGTAAAGCCACAAGGTCCGCCTTCTGCCCTAAGCGAAAATTCAAACTGACCCACTACCCAGGAGCACGACGACTCCCACAACAGTCTTTCAGGCGTGAATCTTTCAGAAATAAATCGGCCTATTCAAACCTTAGCTTTGCCCCTTCCGGCCCCCAACCGCGCTGCCACAAAACTCACCACCTCGTCCGTCACATAAAGCGGAGGCAGCATCGCCAGCACCGGAGTCCCCGCCACCAGCTTCAGCGAAACCCCCTTCCACTCCGGATGCCCCAACACTCCGTCGGACACTAGCACCGCATCAGCTCGGTCCAGATAGAGCCGTGCCGATTCCTTGAAGTCCGCCACCGCCGGATCGAGCACGCTGAGATAAACATCCGGCCGCAGAAACCGCAGAATGCTGTTCGATTCAATCACCGCATTCTCCGCCTGCTCCAGCTCCTTGCGAATCCTCGGCATGGCCTCGGCCAACTGGCCCTGCCGCGTACGCACCCAGAACGACCGGACCGCTCCCGCCGCCAGATACCGAGCCGAATCGGTCCCGCTATTCCGATCCCGCTCCTCGCTGATCGCAATGGTGTGGTCCGCCGTCTCGCAGTCGCAGGGCTCTCCATTGGCCGAACAGACACCATGGCCGAACTGCGTGATCTTGAAGGCCGTCCAGCGCCTCTCCGGCAGCGCCGCGATCAGTCCAGCCATCACGCTCGTCTTGCCGATGTTCCGGCTGTGCCCGCCAATCACCAGAATCGCCATCGTCTTCACTCAGTCTTTCGATGCCGAGCCCTTGCGCAACCGAGCCAGATCGCGGAGATACTCCTTCAGAGGCCGTGCCGGACGCCCCCAGAAGACCTGCCCCGGCCCCCGCATCTTCTTTCCGCTCAACACCCCTGCCCCGCCGCCCAGAATCACGCCTGCCCCTACTGTAGCGTGTTCGCCAATACCGACCTGCCCACCCAGGATCGCCCCATCTTCGACCACGCTCGATCCCGAGATTCCCGTCTGCGCGGCGACGATGACATTCTTCCCGATCAGGCAGTTATGTCCGATATGCACCAGATTATCGATCTTCGTTCCCCGTCCGATTCTGGTCTCTCCCAGAGCACCGCGATCGATGGTCGAGTTAGCCCCAACCTCAACGTCATCTTCGATATACAAAGTTCCCTGTTGGGGAAAAGCCAGATATTCCCCGGTCCCGGCATGGCGCGCATAGCCAAATCCCGTAGACCCCAGCACCGCTCCCGCCTGCACCACCACGCGGTCGCCCATCACCGTTCCGGAATAGATCGTCACCCGCGCCAGGATATTGCAATCGTTGCCAATACGAACTCCATCCCCCAGCACCACCCCTGGCCCGATCCTCGTCCCTGCACCGACCTCCACTCCCTGCCCTACCACCGCCGAAGCGTGAATCCCCGCCTCAAACCCCTTACCTTTCAGCCGTTTAGCAACCACCGCAAAGGCGTAACGAGGATCATCCACCTGCCATATCCGCGAATCATCACCCAGATCATCCGCTTTGAACGATTTGCCGGCAAGAATCACCCCCGCCTTCGACGATCTGGCCGCCGCCAGAGAAGCAGAATCGACCGCAAAGACCACCGACTCCCTCGTTGCCGACGCGATGCTCGAAACATGCGTGACCTCGCCGTCCCCCGCAGGGGCACTCGCCCCAACCCAATCAGCCACTTCCCCCAGCTTCGCCATTAATAGATCCCCGCCTCTCCCGGAGGCCGCGTCTTCCATCGACGATGCATCCACAGCCACTGCTCCGGATAATCCCGTATATATCGCTCGATCACCGCCGTAAAGAGCGCTGTATTCGCCGTCGCGTCCGCTTCAGAATCGGCGGTATGAATCAGGTCCAGGGCTTCCCCAAAACGCAGGACATATTGCTGCTCTCTTTCCTCCCACAGCAGAAATCCGGGCACCACCGCCGCGCCGGTCTTCAGCGCAATCCGTGCCATCCCCGAAGCGGTACAGGCTTCAATGCCGAAGAAAGGAACGAATACCCCCTGCGGAGGCGTCATGTTTGTGTCCATCAGGATCCCTACCGTTTCCCCGGCGCGCATGGAGGAGATCAGTCCCCGCGCAAAGTCGTCCTTATGCACCACGCGGTTGCCATGCAGACAGCGAATGCGATTCACAAACGCATCGACCAGCGGATTGTCCAGCCGCCGAATCACCATTCCCATGGGATACCTCATCAGCGAATGGTAGAAGCTGGACAACTCCCACGCTCCCAGATGCCCGGTCAGCACCAGCACACCCTTGCCCCGCTCCCGCGCCGCAAGGTAGTGCTCCAACCCCTCGTAGCGAATGAAGCGGCTGGCCCGGGCAGGCGTATAGCCCGGCATCTGGCAGAACTCCGCTAGCAAGTGTCCCAGATTGCGATAGACCGCGCGCAGAATGGCCTCGCGCTCAAATGCCGTCTTCGCTGGAAACGCCAGTTCCAGATTGCGCAGTCCAACCTTGCGCAGACGCCCCAAACCTTGAAACGCGAGCCAGCCAATGGCCGAACCCACAGCCCGCGCCAGTCTGCGCGGAAGAATCCCAAGCAGGAAAACGAAAGCGCGAACCACGCAGAATTCGGCCCACTCCCGTGCAGTGGCAGCATCCTGCCGCGACTGTTGCTGTGCATCCTCGCTCAAGCGTCCAGTCTACTAAAGCGATTCCAAAGCAGCTATACCCATAAATAAAGAAAGCTATACCCGCAAATATTGTCATCCTTCGCCGCACCGGGGTCCCGGCGAGCGTCTTTTGCTCGATGGGGTGGGTTGGCGGAGGACCTGCTTTCTCTTGGAGTACCTCACATTGGGAAGCGGCCTAGCCCAAACCTATTTCAACTCCAAAAACATGGGGCGACCCAATGGCCGCCCCGTGTAATCCTACTCACCGATTTATTTACTGTGCAGCCTTCGAGGTGACGAAGTAGTGGGCCACTGTCCGAACAAATGGCCGCGCAACCGCTGGCGTCGCCTGATTGCCCTTGAGAACCGTCTCGTAAGGAATATCCGTGCCATAAATCGTCCGCGTATCGTCCTGGTTTTGTGAAAGCACAGTGCCATCCAGGTTGATGCCGGCAAACAAGCCCTTGCTGCGCGAATAGGTCAGGAACTCAGCATTGAGCTTCCAGTCGGTGCCAGCCTGAGCATTTCTGCCCACCGGCCCGGCCGAAGCCGCTGCATCTCCGCCGATCTTGAACTTGTTCTTCAACATGTCCTGGAGACCCTGCTGATTCATGGCGACGAGAACCAGGTCAGTCGCCTGTCCGCCGATCTGAAATCCGAAGCTGCCACCGGCAAGCTGGACAAATACTGGCGCGCTCCAGCCCTTCGGCGTGCGGCAGGTGGCTACACCCTGGCCATACTGCGCGCCAACGACGAATGCCGCCTTTTTATAGCTCGGAACTACGACCACGCACGAGGCGCCTGCGAGAATGCTCTGCGGTATTCCCTTATCCGGTGTTGCCATGATCTGTTTCACAACATTATCGGCAGCCGTCAATCGTTCCGTCAGCTTGGCTTTGTCACTTTCGCCATACGCCACGGAACTCGCCACAATGGCCAATCCACATGCAATCACTGATATCCGCTTCATAGTTTTTATGCCTTTCGCTTTCCAAACCTGATTTTAGTGGCCGCTTGCAACACTTGGATGAGATGGGTGGAAGCAAAGCCGAGTTGTACCTTAGCAGAGATGCCCGGAGAAGACACAAAAAAAATGGGGGTTGTAGAGATAGCGCCAAGGTCACCCCTGACACGCTCTCTACAACCCCTCTCCCAGGTCTGTGTTGCTTGTCACACTCTGACTCACATCCCCTCGCACCACAACGGTACGAAGGTCTATATACCTTTGAGCGGCTATGTGTTTACTGAAAAGTAAACACATAGCCGCCCATGCAATTCAGTTCTCCAGCAGCTTCCGGTTCAGAGTTTCGACCGTAAGAGCAATCCGGTTCTCCACGCCCACCTTGCGCATAATTCTCCCTACATGGGCCTTTACCGTCACTGCATCGATGCCCAGGGCGAGCCCGATCTCGCGGTTTGGGCTGCCGGCGACGAGCAGGCGAAGCACCTGCCTCTCCCGGTCTGTAAATCGGGGAGCACTGACGACGCGGCCGGGTTCACCCTCTGCCGACGATTCCAGCAGACGGGCGAGCACCTTTCGCGGAGCCCATAAGGAGTTGTCCTGCACGATCTCGATCGCCATCTTGATCTCGCTCTCTTTCGATCGATGAGTCAAGTAGCCCTTCGCGCCCGCCCCGATGACCCGCTGGATATACTCGTGGTCCTCCTGTTCGCCGATGACAATCACCCGCAAACGGGGACGCGTCCGGTGAAAGGTGGCCAGAAGCTCGAACAGATGGTCCGTGCATCCGGCGTCGATCAGGATGATCGACACGCCGGAGGAGTCCAGCGCGCCGGGAACGGAGAGCGGCAGTACCTCCGCCTTGTGGCCGGAAAAGATCGTCTGTAACCCGAGGATTCGCAGTGGGTCCGTTGCGATCAGCCCCATGCGTAGATGTCCGCCTGCACTTGTTTCGTTCATCGCCCTGAAGCCTTTGTTACTCAACGTTAATCGGCAGGCTTAGTGTTGCAATCAAATGAGATCAGTGAAGCAATTTAGAAAAAATCGTCCACATCGGCACTAGAGTTTCGGCAGAACAATCCCCTGTTGATTCTGATACTTGCCCTTGCGGTCTGCGTAGCTGACCTCGCACACCTCGTCGGACTGGAAGAACAGGATCTGGCACAACCCTTCGTTGGCATAGATTCGGGCCGGCAGCGGCGTGGTGTTCGAGATCTCCAGCGTCACATACCCCTCCCACTCCGGCTCAAACGGGGTGACGTTGACGATGATTCCGCAGCGCGCATAGGTCGATTTGCCCACGCAGATCGTCAGCACATCCCGGGGAATCTTGAAGTATTCGATCGATCGCGCCAACGCAAACGAGTTCGGCGGCACAATCACGCTGTCCGACTGCACGCTCACGAAAGACCGCTCATCGAAGGCCTTCGGGTCGATAATTGCACTGTTTACATTGGTAAAGATCTTGAACTCGTCCGAGACCCGCAGATCGTATCCGTAGGACGAAAGCCCATACGAAATCACGCCTTCGCGGACCTGTTTTTCACTGAACGGAGAAATCATGCCGTGCTCGGTCGCCTGCTGGCGAATCCAGCGGTCGCTTTTAATGGCCACTCTGGTCTGCTTCCCTTCATCGTGCGATTAGAGTCTCTATACTATGGCAGCATACGGGGCAACCAAAAGGGCCTCTGTCTGCCTCTTTCCGTTGTCTCATTAGATTCTTCATCTTACGGGAGCGTTCTTACATTGACAATCTCCCCTCGACTTTCTACCATCACGGTACTAACCCGGTCATAAGTTTTTATTTTGTGAAAATTACAGCCCAAGGACGGCGGCCCCAAAATGATTAAGCAGGATCTTATACAAAGGGTTGTTGAGCGTACCGGACTGCCAAGGACCAAAGCAGAGGCTGCCGTCGACGCCATCTTCGATAGTATGAAACAAAACCTGATCGCCGGCGACCGCATTGAACTGCGCGGCTTCGGCGTCTTCACCGTGAAGCCGCGAAAGACCGGCATCGGACGCAATCCAAGGACAGGTGCTGAAGTCACCATCGCCCCCGGAAAAGCCGTCCGCTTCAAGCCCGGCAAAGAGCTTCATCTGCTCCAGTAGCGCGCTCCCGCTCGCTCCGCACCGTGCATCACATCAGATGCACGGCATCCACGTCGACGACGACGTTTCGACGAGATATTCCTTGCGCCTCAGCAAATGCCAGCATGGCCCGCAGGGTCTGGCCCAACGCCTGCCGACGCTCCGCCTTCAGCACAAAGTGGTAGCGGTAGATCCGCTTCAGCCGCACAATCGGCGCTGCCGCCGGTCCCAGCACGCGAACCTTATCCAGACGCGCCTGCTCAAACCATCGCCCCAACATCGCCGACCAGGCCGTAGCTTCCTCCAGCTTCTCGCTCTGGATCACCACATTCGCCAGCACCGCGTTGGGCGGATAGTGCATCCACCTCCGGTAGTTCATCTCCTTCGCCACAAACCCCGGATAGTCATGCTGCGCGGCGAACTGGATCGCATAGTGGTCCGGATGGTAGGTCTGCACCAGCACCTTGCCCGGCAGGTCGCCCCGCCCCGCCCGGCCTGAGACCTGAGTCAGCAGTTGAAACACCCGCTCCGCCGCGCGAAAATCCGGCAACCCCAACGCGAAGTCCGCGCCCACCACGCCGACCAGCGTCACTCCATGAATGTCATGCCCCTTGGCGATCATCTGCGTGCCCACCAGCAGGTTGATCTCCCCGGCATGAAGCCGCGACAGCAGCCGCTCCATATCGCTGCGTCCGCGCACCGTATCGCGGTCCATCCGCCCGATCCGCGCCCCCGGAAACAGCTCCTGCAACCGCTCCTCGCCCTGCTGCGACCCCGCGCCCAGAAAGTACAGGTGCTCGCTCTCGCACTTCGGACAAAGCTTCGGCACCGATCTCCGAAAGCCGCAGTAGTGGCACTCCAGCCGCTGCCCCGGCTGGGCCACATCGCCCGTCACCGGCTTGTGATACGTCATCGAGATCGCGCAGTTCTCGCACTCGATCTTCTCGCCGCAGCTCCGGCACATCACCACAAACGAGTAGCCGCGCCGGTTCAGCAGAATGATCGCCTGCTCCCCCCGATCCAGTGTCGCCTGCGTCTCTTCGATCAGCTTGCGCGAAAAGATCTGTTCCTGCCCCGTCTCCCGGAACTCCGTCCGCATGTCCACCAGCTCCACCGCGGGCAGCGGACGGTCCGCCACACGCGCCCGCATCTCTACCCGCGCATAGCGCCCCTTCTCCGCATTCGACCAGCTCTCAAGCGAGGGCGTGGCCGACCCCAGCACCACCGCCGCGTCGTTGAACTTCGCCCGCATCACGGCTACATCGCGGCCATGGTAACGCGGCGTCTCCTCCTGCTTGTAGCTGCTGTCATGCTCTTCGTCCACGATGATCAGCCCCAGCTTCACCATCGGCGCGAACACCGCCGACCGCGTCCCCACCACAATCCGCGCCTCGCCCCGGCGAATCCGGTGCCACTGCTCAGCCCGCTCATCGGGCGTCAGCTGCGAGTGCAGCAGCGCCACCTCGCTTCCAAACGCCGCCACCATCTGCCCCGTCATCGCGGGCGTGAGGCCGATCTCCGGCACCAGCAGCAGAGCAGACTTCCCCGCATCGAGCGCCTGCTGCATCGCGGCAAAATAAACCGTTGTCTTGCCCGACCCCGTCACTCCATAGAGCAGATGCGGCGCAAACCCGCCCTTCGTCATCGCCGCCGCAATCGTGCCCACCGCCTCCATCTGCGCCTCGTTGAGCGCATGCTCATGCGCGTGTTTCTTCCCATGGACCGAGCCCACCCCGCCCATGTGAAAGTCCTCAACCACCTCTTCAATTGTCACCAGCCCGCGCTTCACCAGCGTCCCCATCGTCGACTCCGGAACCGCAGCCAACGTCCGCCGCAGATCCCTCACCCGCATCCGCCCGCCGACAGCGGCCAGTTCGGCCAGAATCGCCGTCTGATTCTCATTCAATTTCGGCAGCCTCGCGTCCACTACCAGCACCGCGACCTTCTCCAGCCGCCGCGCATCGCGCTCCTCGGCCACCGCCTCGCGCACCAGCCACTTCTTCCTGACCATCCCCTCCAGCAGAGCCTTATTCGCTCCCGTAGCCGATCGCAGCGCCGACATCTTCGCCTGCTCCCCGCCCTCCAGATAGTTCAGCAC
The DNA here is from genome assembly GCA_041691575.1 of Terriglobales bacterium. Classification (GTDB taxonomy): domain Bacteria; phylum Acidobacteriota; class Terriglobia; order Terriglobales; family Acidobacteriaceae; genus Edaphobacter. Next base: position 11,652 of record JBEPUJ010000023.1, on the reverse strand, counting down.
CGCGTACTCGCGATTCTGCTCCTCAGGCGACAGCTTCGACCGCCGCGAAGATCCCTTCGCCGCCCCCTCATACAGCACGCGCCGCCCAGCCTCGGCGATCCGATAAAAAAAATGCCGCTTCACCTCAGCCGCCAGCGGCAACATCCCCCGCAGCACCTCGCCCAGCGGAGCCACATAGTATTGCGCAATCCATCTCGCCAGCCGCATCAACTCGTCCGGCAGCAGAGCCGCATCATCGAGCACCTGCTGCACCGGCTTGATCTCAAATTCGTCGGTCGGCGCATCCTGATGCACCCGGACCACAACCCCCATCAGCCGCTGCCCGCTGAACGGCACCAGCACCCGCGCCCCCACCACAGGAGCCGCGCCGTTCACCGCATAGGTAAACGTCTGGTCCAGTGGAACCGGCAGAGCAACGTCGCAGAACAGAGGCATCCCTCCAGCCTAATGGAACCGGGACAACTCCGCTGTCAACGCGGACCGTTCTCCTGTTCCACCGTCTGGCCTTCATCGGGAAACGGCCAATTGCGCTCGATCGGCTGCATCTCTTCGCGAGTCGCTTTGGGAACGTTGTTGTTAACCCTCAGGTTCTCCAGAAAATGAACGCCCATCTTGCCCGCGGTAGCCAGGTCGATGTCGCCGTCGTGGTCCAGGTCTTCCGCCACGATCTGCGTCCCAATCCCTGCCGTGCCGTTCACCGAGATCGCAGTGCGCGTAAAGGTCCCCGTCTTGCGATCGATCCTGTACGCATAGATCACCACCGGATCATACGACCCCGGATCGCCCCCCGAATGGCCGCGGTACCGCTTCCCCGTCACCAGTTCAGGCTGGCCGTCGCCATCGAGATCGACCAGCTTCAGCGCATGCGACTGCGAAAAAGATTCGTCGATGGTATGCCGCGTCCAAACCCGATGCGCAGCCGTGCCCGTCTGCTCCAGCCAGTAGAGGCCATAGCCGTGTCCCTGCCCATAGATGAGGTCGAGCTTGCCGTCCTTGTTGACGTCATAGCCAAGGATCGGAAATCCCGCGTCCCCCAGATTCCAGTCCGCGTGCCATATCCACTTGTCATGATCCGCATCGACGTTCTGGAACCACCCATAGGGCGTCAGAATATCCGCCTTGCCGTCGCCGTCGATATCGGCGACGCCGATGCCATGCCCATCCTGCTCCCTGCCGCCGACATGATGCACCTTGGGCTGAGCGCCTGAAAAATCGGCCCACAGTATGCCCGAGTGGTTGTAATGCGCCACCGCGACATCGGGTTTGCCGTCACCATTGATGTCGGCCATCACCCCGCCTTCGGTGTCGTAGCTATCAGCGATTAGGTGCTTCTGCCACATCACCCCCGGCTTCTTCGGATTCTCGTACCACCAGAGCCCGTTCGTGATCCAGCCGGTGGTCACCACATCGGGAGCGCCATCGTGGTTCACGTCAATCGTCCATTCGCCGCAATCGGAGACGAACTCCTCATGAATCCCGACGGTCCGGTACTGATGCCGCTTCCACTCTCCCCCGTGTGCGCCCGGGTTCTCGTACCAGTAAGCGCCGCTCAGCAAGTCGTCGAAGCCGTCCCCGTTCATATCGAGCGTCGTAACGGCCTCGGCATGATCCGTCCCCAGCCGATGCGCCAGAAAAGTAATGCGCGGCCTGCCCTCGGGACCGTTGCCGGGAGTGGGCTTGCGAAACTCCCTGGCAGCACTGGGAGCCTGCGCATCAGCGGCGCCTGCCCCCATCGCGAAGAGAAGAACAAGCAAAAGAGCGGAGATTCTCATAAGAGATCTGTCCGAGCCTTTCCTGGAGAAGTTTGAGATTAAGCTTTGCTAAAAGGCAGTGAAAACTCTGCCCTTACCCCATCTTCATCGTGTTCGGATTCCAGTGAACGACGTTTCCTTTTTCCAGGCTGACGTTGCTGAGCAGCGCAGCACCGGCCGCGCGGAATCCGAATTCCGCATCTTCCACCACCGGCTTGCGCGAGCGCACCGAGTCGAAGAAGTTGTGGAAGTGGTCGTAGCTGTCGCTATATCCCTTGGCCGCAACGTACTTCTCGACGCCAACCGGCGGCGCACCGGTCGGGTGCGGGATCGGATACTTCTGCCGATACTGCTCGAGATAGCTCTTCTGCATCGCGTCGGTGAAAGTGCTGACGGTGTAGCCCGGCTCCTTCTCGCGCGGCACGCGATTCACCGTGACGGTGTTACCGGCAATCTCCATCGTTCCTTCCGACCCGGTAAAGAGCAGACCTTCGCTCTCCGCTCCGCCATCGACGAAGTTCACACGCAGGCTCAGGTTGAAGCCCTCCGCATAATCGAAGAGAGCCAGCAGCACATCGGGAGCATCGCGGCCATCTTTCCAGAAGCGTATCCCGCCCGTAGCCATGGCCCGTGTCGGCCCGTGCGAACCGGTAATGAAGTGAGCCCCGCTGAAGAGGTGGACGAACAGGTCGCCTGCCACACCGCTGCCATAGGCCTTCCACTTGCGCCACTGGAAGAAGTGTTCGGGGTTGAAGGGAATCTTCGGCGCAGTCCCCAGGAAGCGCGGCCAGTCGCAGGTCTCCGTGCTGGCGTCGAGCGGAATCGAATAGTTCCACGCTCCAATCGAGGAGTTGCGGTCCCATTGCGCCGTCACCATGTTCAGTTCGCCAATCGCTCCCGAGGCAAGCAGCTCTTTCGCCTTCGCATAGATGGCCGAACTGACGCGCTGGCTGCCGATCTGAATGATGCGGTTGGTCGAACGAGCCGTCTCGATAATCTCCGGGCCGTCCGAGTACAGATGGATCATCGGCTTCTCGCAATAGACGTCCTTGCCTGCCTTCATCGCATCCACAGCGGCCTGCTTGTGCCAGTGGTCCGGCGTGGCGATCAGGACAGCGTCGACGTCCTTCCGCGCCAGGATCTCGCGGTAATCGCGCGTCGTAAAGACATCGTTGCCCCACAACTCTTTCGCGTGCGCCAGCCGCCCGTCATAGCAATCCGCTACCGCGACCAGCTTCACTCCCGGCACCTGGATGGCAGTCTTGGTGTCGCCCTGCCCCTGAATCCCCGCGCCGATCAGCGCAAGTTGGATGTGGTCGTTGGCCGACACGGTTTGACCGGCTCCCTGCGGGGCCTCAGCAAGCATATGCAGGCTCGATCCAGCAGCTGCGATACCTGCGACTTTAAGAAACGTTCTACGATCCAGACTCGGCATAATCAGCTCAATCTCTTTTCGCGACTAGATTATTCACTTTGCGCTACCAGCAGAAAAGTTATGTCATCTGCGTTCCGCTGTCCAGCGGAACGCAGAATCTCCCCATCCATCTCCATGCAGCTCTCGCCCTTCCCGCCGTCTGCGAAAGTAAACTTGCAATTCCGGGTGGAGGCTCTTAAGCTCTTCAATCGGGTGCAATTCTGAGATTCGGGCTCTGCCAAAGCCATCGAATTTCGGCCTGCGGAGGAAAGCGATTACAACCATACGACGTCGTGATTCTGTCAAAGCAATCGTGGCTGTAGCTGCGACCGGCGTGGTGAACCAGTGGGGCCAGCGTCACGATATTTTAGAGATTTGATGATCGTCGATGGCGCCGCCATGCGAGCCCCAGGCTCCTGGCCGAACCGATGCGCCAGAAAGATATCGAACGCGGTCTCCGACTCCAACAAGCTGTTTTACGACTAAAGAAAGAGGTCTTATCTTGAAGCACACACGAAGAGATTTTCTCAAAACCGGCTCGGCATCGCTCCTCTACGGTTCTGCTCTGCTCCAGGGCACAAAGCTCTACGCGCAGACGTTGAAATTGCCGCTGGCGATTCAGCTCTACTCGGTGCGAGAGCTGCTGCCAACCGATTTTGCCGGCACGCTCAAAAAACTGAGCGGCCTGGGCTATCGCGAAGTCGAATCGGCCGGCTACTACAACCACAGCGCGGCAGAGGTCAAACAAGCCTTGCAGGACGCCAAGTTGAAGTTGGTGAGCGCGCATTACTCTTCCGACGCTCTGCATAAGCAATTCGATCAGATCGTTGCGTTCAATAAAGAGCTGGGCGTCCAATACCTTATCTGCTCTTCCCCCAGCCGCAAGAATCCTTCCCAGGGCAACTCCGGCGCATTCACGCTCGACGACTGGAAATGGAATGCGGACGAATTCAATGCGTTCGGCGAAAAAGTAAGCGCCGCCGGCATGAAGTTCGGATACCACAACCACATCACGGAGTTCCACAAGACCGATGGCCTCGTGCCCTATGACGAACTGCTGCGCCTCACCGATCCTTCCAAGGTCACGATGGAGTTGGACTGCGGATGGGTCACTGTCGGTGGCGGAGACCCGATCGCGTATCTCCGAAAATATCCCACCCGCATTAGCATGCTGCACGTCAAGGATTTCAAGAAGTCCGATACTCCCCTGTCGAGTACGCATCACCCGGTCCCGTCGGAGTTAGGACAGGGCACCATCGACTATGCTCCGATCTTCAAAGAAGCGGCGAAGACCGGGCACATCAAACATTGCTTCGTCGAACAGGAAGCGTTTGACGTACCCCCCATGGAATCGCTGAAGATCGATGCGGACTATATGCGCAAGCTAGGCATGCGTTAGTTCGATTAACGCCCGCCTTTGACGGATAGCTCCCTGCGACAGGGCTCCATGCGATGCAGGCATTCAGGCCAACCGCCTAAAGATTGAGATTGATCTCAATCTTTAGGCGGTTGTTTTGTGTCACGCTGTCCGTAATCCTTACAAAACATATGATCAGAAAATTTGCGATCGCCATCTGCCTTTTAACGGCAACCGGCTCTCTCCGTGCGCAGGACAGCTTTTTCCAGAAGTGGCAGGCGCGGGCGACAAAAGCGCAATCAGAACAACCGTCCTGGTCGGTCCCGCTGATGGCGCCGTATCCGATGCTGATCCAGGTCTTTCGCATGGATGCGACCCGTCAGATTACTCCGGCAGGCACCTCGACCTGGAATTATGGCGCGGGCCGCGGTCTGAATCTGATCCCCGGATTCAACAGCGAATTCGACGTCTACAACCCACCCTATCTCCAGCGCAACACAGCCAACGCCAGGGATGGGTTCGGCGACGTCGGGTTCCTCTACAAATACCGTATTCTCTCCGCCAATCAAAAGCAGGGCAACTACGCCGTGAGTATGCAGGTCGTGGCAACCATTCCGACCGGCAGCTACACCAACGGCAGCACGGACGCATCGATCTCGCCGACCCTCCTTGCCGGCAAGGGGTTTGGCAAATTCGATGTCATCTCCTCGCTCGGAGGAACCCTGCCCACCGGCAACACCGTGAAGCTCGGCCGTTCCGTCGCATGGAACACGACCCTGCAATACCATCTGGGCAAATATCTGTGGCCTGAAATCGGAGCCAACACGACCTATTTCATTGGCGGGAAAAACGACGGAAGATCACAGAACTTCGTGACTCCCGGAATCACAACCAGCAGGGTCAAATTTCATCCCAAAGATGAGCGAAGACGATTAGGGCTTGCCGTCGGCGCAGGCATGCAGATTGCGACCTCCGGCTTTCACGCCTACAACCATCAACTCGTGCTTACCTCACGGTTGATCTTTTAGCCGCTCTAGAATCGATACCGCCTAGCTGCGATTTTGAATCACCCGGTCATAGAGGCGCACATACTCCTTTGCAGGCTCATCCCACGCGAAGTTCAGCGCCATCCCCCGCCGCATCATCTCGGTCCACACCTCTTTGTTGCGGAAGACCTCCAGCGCGCGCAGCAGCGCATCCATCAGCGCGGCAGACTCGTAGCCCCAGAACTTGAAGCCATTGCCTCGGCCCATCGGCTGCTCGTCGATCGTATCTTCGAGGCCGCCGGTAGCGCGCACAATCGGGATAGTGCCGTACTTCAGGCTGTAGATCTGGTTCAGGCCGCACGGCTCATAGCGCGACGGCATCAGGAACATATCCGCTCCCGCCTCGACCTTGTGCGCCATCACATTGTCGTACTTCACCTGCACCTTCACCTTGGACGGATAGCGCCCCGCCATCTCCACCAGCAGGCGCTCGTAATACTCCTCGCCATTGCCGAGCATCACCAGCGCCACGTCTTCCTCGACCAGCCTCTCTATGATCTCGACGATGAAGTCGAAGCCCTTCTGCGTCGCAAACCGCGAGACCACGCCGATGACCGCCGTCTCCTCGCTGATATTCTTCAGCCCAAAAGCATGCAACAGGTCGCGCCGGCACTCCTTCTTTCCCTCCAGATCGTCCGCCGTATAGTGCCCGGCGATATGCGGATCGATGGCAGGATCCCACTCGTCATAATCGACGCCGTTGAGGATGCCGAACAGATCGTCGCTGCGCTGCCGCAGCACTCCCTCCAGGCCATTGCCGTACTCCGGCGTCTTGATCTCCTCCGCATACGTGCGGCTGACCGTCGTCAGCGCATCGGCGTAAACGATGCCGCCCTTCAGAAAATTAACCCTGTCGTTCTCCTCCAGCTTCTCGAAAGTAAACATATCCCACGGCAGCAGCAGCGTCTCCATCGTTCGCGGCGGAAACCAGCCCTGGTAGCCAGCGTTGTGGATCGTCAGCACCGCCGGAACATGCCGCAGCACAGGATCGAAGTAGTAGGTCGAGCGCAGCAGCACCGCCAGCATCGCCGCCTGCCAGTCATGCACATGGAAGACGTCGGGCACGCCCAGAATCTTCGATGCCTCGATCACCGCGCGGCACAGCAGGCCGAAGCGCTCCGCATTATCCGGATAGTCCCCCGAAGGAGTGGAATAAAAGCTCTCCCGGTCGAAAAACTCCGGGCAGTCCACAAAGTACATCTGCACGCCGTTCTGCACGCCGCCATCGAGGATGCGGATAAAGCGGTTATACGACGGATACGGAATCGTCACGCTCTCCAGAACGATCTTGGCATGGGGCATTGCCTTGGCGACCTGCCGGTAGTACGGAATAAAAACGCTGACCTTATGTCCCAGCTTCACCAGTGTCCGCGGCAATGCGCTGACCACGTCGGCAAGTCCGCCAGTCTTGGCCCAGGGAGCACACTCCGATGCTGCAAATACAATATGCATTTCCGCCGTCCTTTATCTTCCCCACCAAAACGTTAGTCTATACAAGACCACGTGTTCAGAACACACCTGCATATAGGATGCCATGAAGCACAAACCCAAATTCGGCCAGAACTTCCTCATCGACGACGCCGCCCGCCATGCCATCGTCGACGCCCTCGGCGACCTCGGCAGCCGTACCGTCATCGAGATCGGCCCCGGCCATGGTTCCATCACCGAAATCCTCGCCGGCCGCTGCCATCGCCTGATCGCGCTCGAACTCGACCCTGCTCTCGCCGCCGAGTTGACCTTCCACTTCCGCAATCAGCCTCATGTGCAAATCGTCGAAGCCGACATTCTCAAAACAGATCTTCGCTCCCTTGTGCCCGCAGGCGAAACCGCCGACGTCATTGGAAATCTTCCCTACTACATCACCTCGGACATTCTGTTGAAGCTCTTCGCCGCAGGCAGCTCCGGAGTTATCGCCCGCGCCGTTCTGATGATGCAGCGCGAGGTCGCCGACCGCGTCTCCGCCGCGCCGGGCATTCGCGACTACGGGCTTCTCTCCGCCACCGCGCAGATGAATGCGCAGGTCGAACATCTCTTTACGCTGCCGCCCTCCGCCTTCTCGCCGCCGCCCGACGTCTACTCCACCGTGCTGCGGCTCCACTTCGCGCCTCGCTTCGCCGAACTGGGCGTGGATGCCGCCGGTTTCGATGCCTTCCTCAAACAGATCTTCGCCCAGAAGCGCAAAACGCTGCACAACAACCTCCGCGCCGCTGGCTACACCGTAGCCCAACTTGAACAACTCGCCGCCGCATGGCCCGACAGTATCTCCCCCCAGGCCCGCGCCGAATCGCTGCCGCTGGAGGCAATGGCTGCGCTCTACCGCGCTCTGCTCCCCACGTAGGGAGCCTCTGATTAAGTCAGGCTCTGTTAAGGACACGGCTTCAGCCGTGCCGTAAGTGACTTGCCCGCAATGCAGCTTTAGCCGCTGAGGGAATCTTCGGAAACTTAATCAGGCCTTCCCTCAATAAATAGCTGCCTAGCCTACTTCTGCGTGGTCGATGACGGCCTGCTCGGCGCCGGCGCACTCGGAGCCGGTCGCGGCGACGGAGCCGACGGCGGAGGCGAATAGCGCGGTTGTGGCGGAGGCGAGTACCGCGGCTGAGCCGGAGGTGAGTATCTCGGCTGAGCCGGAGGCGTATAGCGCGGTTGCGGCGCCGGTATATTGTGAGGCTCGGACTGTGGCGGCATCACCGGCCTCTGCTCCTGCTGCGGCCGAATCGGACGCTGCACCGTTGGCGACGGCTCCGGCCTCATCGGAGCTTCCCTGCTCTCGATTCCACCCCGAGGCGCTGCCGGACGCACCCCGATGGGATGCGCGTTCGTATTCGGAGCTGCCGCCGGAGATGTACCCTCCGGTCCCGTCCTGCCTGGTCCCGTCGTGCCTGGTCCCGTCCTGCCTAGCATCGGCCTGTGGCTGACGCCGTCTACCGGGAAGTCACGCCGCAACGCCCCTCCACCTCCTGCCGGGTGAGCGCCCCTCACCGATCCCGCATTCGCAACCGGGCGCACCGGCTCGACCGTGCGGCCCGCAATCGTGCGCGGCCCTCTCACCGGCCGCATCTGCACCGGGTTCGCCACCACCGGACGTCCTACCCGGATCGGATGCACTCCGCCGGGGCTATGCACCGGAATAGGACGGAAGCGGTAGTTCAGCGGAGGCCGCGTCACGTTGATGACATACCCGCCGCCGTAACCGCTGCCAAAGCCCCAACCGCCAAAGCCGCAGCCGCTCCCCGGCAACCAGCCCCAGCCGAATCCATCCCAATACGACCAGTTGCCGCACCGGAACGGCGTCCAGCCCCATCCATAACCCGAAGCCCACACATATCCCCTGCCCGGATATGACACCCAGCTCCCGTAGCCATACGGGTCAAACCCCGGGTCGAGCGCAACGTTCGGCTGCCACACCTCGCCCTCGCCGGGAACGTCGTACCAGCTTCCATTGGCATCCAGATCCGACCAGCCGTAGCCCGCCTCTCCGGCATAGTTATCGCGCACCGAGGTTTGGTTCGCGGCTTCCTGGGACGCAGCCTGATCGCGGTCGTCGTTCCACTGGTCCCACGAGTTCTTCGCAATCTCTTTCGTCAGCGAGTAGCGTCCCGCGTCGGAGGTGTCGCCGGTCAAAGTCTCGCCCGCATTGACATTGGTCCGATAGCCCTCACCGCCGTCGGAGCTGTCGCGTTGCACCTGCACCGCCCCATCCAGCACCGAAATCGCGGCAGGCGGCTTATCGAGGTCGAAGCGAACGGTCGCATTCGTCACCGGCGAAACAACCGCCCCGCCCGCGTCCACGCTATAAGAAAACTTATCTGCCGCGCGCAGCTCCGCATACGCCAGCCCATATCCCAGAGTAAGTCTGGTCTGAAAGTTCTCGCCATCGGCAGTCAGGCCGGTCAGCCCCAGCGAGCTGTTCGGAGTCAGCCGTATCAAGCTGCCGTCTTCGAACTCGATCTCCGCCTGCCCATCCTGGCCCGTCGACACCCGCACGCCCTGCGCCAGCGGCATATTCAACTGCGCCGGGTCGCTGCCCGTGTTGTCCACCTGATCGACCGTAACGCTGCCCTGCACATAACTGAGCCGCGCCGAACGGGCCGGCGCATCGGCAGCTCGCGCACTGCGACTCACCCCGGCAAAAAACATGCAACCCACCGCCAGAGCAACCACCCAGCCCATATACCGTGTACGCACCAAGGCACAATTCGTCATCACTACCTCCGGCCCCGACAGGCGCTCATGCAGAGACGGGCGTCTATCGCATTAGACGCTGATCGCCGTCCGCGGCTTCATATCTTGTTTCCGCCCGCCTGCTCCAGCAGCTTGGCCACTCGCAATCGTACACGCTCCATGACGGCCGGATCGCCGGCGATCGAAGCCAGCACCGGAGCGATCGTGCCAAACTCGGTCGCCCGGCCCGAAGCCGCTGCCTGTGACAATGCAATCGTCTCCGCATCCAGCCCCAGCCGGTCGTAGCGGTGCAGGTATTCCAGCCTGCGGCCTTCATCGAGCGTGTCGGCGATGGAGACAAATGTATTCGTCAGCATCGTAACTTCCTTGTTCTCGGAGTAGTTGTAGACGCAACTGCCCGCGCCATCCGCTCCCGCATAGCTCAAGGTCTTCTTGCCCGTGTCGGCAATGTTCTTTGCCTTCGAGGCGCAATCTATCTCGAAGTGCTTCAGACTCCGCGCCGCCTTAAACACCTTCTCAACCGTCGCCGAGGTCAGGTTCAGGGTGCGGTCGATATGCTTGCCCGCCGCGAAACGCGCTGTCCCTCCATCGAGAGGCCCCTCGGCCTCCTCCGCCTGATAGCTCCCCGTTCCATCTTCACGCACGCGAAGCGTAAATCGCGGCACCGGCATACCGGGACGTTCAAACTGGAAGCTAACCTCAGCGGCTGCCGCGGCGTTAGCCAGTCCGGCTGAAGAAGCAGTCGGCGGAGCAGCAAAAGTGAGCACTGAACATCCCGCCATCACCAATCCGGCCACAACTCCTGTGCCAGGCCTCATCGATGCGCTCCCCGCCGTGCCGCCGTATGGCTGCCCGAAGCGATGACCGGTTGCCCGCCCTGCAACAGCAGCGTCTGCGCCGTATGAATATGGCAGATGGCAATGGCCAGCGCGTCCGCCGCGTCCGCCGAATCCAGTTCGTAGTCGATCTCGAGCAACCGCTTCACCATGAACTGCACCTGCTCCTTCGCCGCAAGCCCATAGCCGACCACCGAGCTTTTGATCGACAGCGGAGCATACTCCGCCACCGGCAGCCCGCAGGTCGCAGCAGCCAGCATCGCCACTCCCCTCACCTGTCCCAGCTTCAGCGCGGACTTCGCATTCGCCGAGAAGAAGACCTCTTCAATAGCCACAATCTCCGGCTCATGCAACGCTATCAGCCCGGTTAGTTCGCTATAGACCTGCGCCAGCCGCAGCGGCGTCTTCTCTTTCTTATTGAGCCGGATGGTCCCGGCAGCAAGATGCACCAGCCGCGGCATCCGGGCCTCGCAATCCACCTCGACCACGCCGTAACCGGTGAACTCCGTGCCGCAATCGATCCCAAAGACCCGCATGGGCGAAGTTTACTGCATTTCGGCCGATGGCATTGCGCTCCTTACCAGGGAACCGGCGTCAATCCTCCCCTAAAAATTTCCACTTGACACCCCCGCCCGTCCGGTCTAACGTCATCCTAAATAGGCGAACAAATGGCGAATATAAAGACCACCCCAAATACCCTCTTCCCCATCCTCCCCCAGCCCACCGGCATCGCCCGCATGGCCTTCGAGGCCACCCACGCCGACGAAGGTCATCTCATCGAATTCAAATCCCTCGCCGTGCGCAGTATCCTCAACAAGTCCGCCTCGAAGCGCCTCCGCTGGCTCTCCTGGAGCATCAACCCCTACCGCGGCTGCGAGTTCGGCTGCAAGTACTGCTACGCCCGCTACACCCACGAGTTCATGGAGTTGCGCGACCCGCTCTCCTTCGAGCGCCTCATCTTCCTCAAGCAGAACGCCGCCTGGCTGCTCGAACAGGAGCTGCGCAGGATCGACCCCGCCGACGAGATCGCCCTCGGCACCGCGACCGACCCTTACCAGCCCATCGA